>CACGUF010000001.1 GCA_902576125.1 uncultured Alphaproteobacteria bacterium
CTAAAGCAAATATTATTCCTAAAATATTCATATTATATTAATTTTTTTTTGACTATTGCTCTTATGACAGGTATTCACTCTACAACAACTAAAAAGTAATCAAATAAATGAACTCAGTAACAGAAAAAACATTTGTAAAATTTGAGAAAATTGACAAAAGTTATGATGGTGAAGTACTCGTAGTTAAAAACTTGAATTTAGATATTGCCAAAGGTGAATTTGTAACAATGCTAGGCCCTTCAGGTTCAGGTAAGACGACGACACTTATGATGCTTGCGGGTTTTGAAACCCCTACAAATGGAGAAATCTATCTTGATGGAATGCCGATTAGTAAAATTCCTCCTTATGAAAGAGAGATAGGTATGGTTTTTCAAAATTATGCTCTCTTTCCTCATATGACCGTTCAAGAAAATTTAGCATTTCCACTTGAAGTTAGAAAAATGTCGAAAGTAGAAACAAAAGAAAAAGTTCAAAAAGCTCTTGATATGGTTGAACTTGGTGAGTTTGGAACGCGTTTTCCTGCACAACTATCAGGAGGACAACAACAAAGAGTTGCACTTGCAAGAGCACTAGTATTTGAGCCAAGACTTGTCTTAATGGATGAACCTCTTGGTGCATTAGATAAAAATCTTAGAGAACAAATGCAATATGAAATTAAACATATTCATGACAGAATAGGTATTACCGTTGTTTATGTAACTCATGATCAAAGTGAAGCTCTAACAATGTCAAATAGAATTGCTGTTTTTAATGATGGCTTAGTTCAACAATTATCTACACCAGATATATTATATGAAAAACCTGAAAACTCTTTTGTTGCACAGTTTATTGGTGAGAATAATAGAATGACTGGAACAATAAAAAGTATGGAAAATAATTATTGTTCTGTCGAACTTGAAAATGGTGCTGGTACTGTAAAAGCTTTAAAAGTTAATGTAGGCGAAGTTGGAGAAAAAACTCAACTATCTGTAAGACCAGAAAGGGTATCTTTAGGGTCTGAGGGAAATGGAGAAAATGTTTTCACTGGTAAGGTTGAAGAACTTATTTATTTAGGTGATCATATCAGAGTTAGACTTGATGTTTGTGGTAATAATGAATTTATTGTTAAGGTTCCTAATGAGGGTTCTTTCGATTATAATGAGGGTGACTCTATTAAATTAAATTGGAATCCCAATGATATTAGAGCTTTAGATCTACCAAATTAGAAGATTTTACCATTTTCTGCGGTATTTTTGCCCTTTTTTTTAATTTTTCTTCATGTTAATAGAAACCTATATATCGACATATAATCTTAAGATTAATTAATTTAAAACAGGAGGAAACATATGTCAAAATTACTTAAAGTTTTCTTGATAGCGTCTTTCGCTGTTGCATCTTTTTCTGCAAAAGCAGTTACAGTTGCATCATGGGGTGGTGCTTATACAGAAAGTCAACAAAAAGCATATGCTGATACTTATACAGATCCCAGCTCAATTCAGTTTGAGAACTATAACGGTGGTCTTGGTGAAGTAAGAGCACAGGTTGAAAGTGGAAGTGTTACTTGGGACCTAGTAGACGCACTACCAGGTGATGCAATCACTGGTTGTGATGAAGGTTTGTTTGAAGACATAACTACTGAAATTGCTGAATTATCAACTCCAGGACCTGACGGTGAGTCAATGTTAGAAGATATGGAAAACAATGGCCTTGAATACCACTCTGGTTGGGATTGTTGTGTTCCACAAATTTTCTGGACTTATGTCGTATTCTACGACCCTGATGCTTTCCCTGGTGATAAACCATCTAGCATGGCTGATTTCTTTGATGTAGAAAAATTTCCAGGCAAAAGAGGAATTCACACTTGGGCAACAGGTATTGTTGAAAAAGCTATGGTTGCAGATGGTGTAAAGCCGAGTGCTGTTCCAACGGTTTTAAGAGACCAAACTGGTGCACTTGATAGAGCATTTGCAAAATTAGACACAATTAAAGATCATATTGTATTTTGGTCTTCAGGAGCTAAACCACTTGAATTAGTTAAAAGTGGAGAGGTTGTTATGTCTATTGCTTATAATGGTAGAGTAGGTGCAGCTAATCTTGCAGAAGGTGAAAATTTTGAATATATTTGGGAAGGTCAAGTTTTAGACCAAGAATATTTATGTTTAGTGGCTGGCGCTCCTAATAGAGACGCAGCTATTGATTTCATGATGCATGCTTCAACTCCTGAAGCACAAGCTGAACAAGCTAAATATATTACTTATGGACCTATGAGAGCGTCTGGTATTCCAATCATCCAAGCGGGTGAGCCTTGGGGACCAGGTGGTGTAGATATTATGCCTCATATGCCTAACACGCCTGAGCGTTTAAAAGTTTCTATCGTTAGTGATCCACAATGGTGGTCTGATAACGGAGCAGAAATTAATGAGCGTTATTCAGCGTGGATGGGTAACTAAGCTTGATAAAGTAACTAAATTAATTTAATTTAAAGGCGAGATTTATCTCGCCTTTTTATTTTTGGAGGTTCCTATTTCTACTGCAGAATTATTGACAACTGACGGCGTACCTTTAAAGCAAAGTCTTAAGAAAGCAGAGCGTAAAAACAAAATAAGAGCTTTTCTTTTAGTTTTTCCTCTATTGCTATTTATTATTGTTACTTTTGTAATGCCAATTGGTGATATGTTATTAAGAAGTGTTGATGATACTCAAATTAATACAGTATTTCCTAATACATTTTCAGAATTCAAAAAATGGGATAAAGAAAAGGACGAACTTCCTCCTGAGGAAGTCTATAAAGCTTTATTTGAAGAATTAGCATACGGAGATAAAATTCAAGTTGGAAGAGCCCTAACGAGAATGAATTATTCTAAATCTGGATGGAAAAGTTTGATAAAAAATACATCCAGAGCAATTAAAAAAGCAGTAAAAAAAAATGAGTTTCCTGATTCTTACAAAGATTTTTTAATCAGTGCTAATGATAAGTGGGCAGACCCAACTTTTTGGTATGCTATGGGTCAAATGGTAAACTATCAGACCCCTATTTATTACTATAATGCAATCGATATGACATATGATCAGAATCAAAATGTCATTAGGCAAGAGGAAAATAGAAGGGTGTATGTTCAAACTTGGATTAAAACACTAAAGGTTAGTGTTTATGTAACTTTCTTCTGTTTAGTGTTAGGTTTCCCCGTTGCTCATCTTTTAGCAAATTTACCTCTTCGTTACAGTAATCTCCTAATGATTTTTGTCTTACTTCCTTTTTGGACATCTCTACTTGTGAGAACAACTGCATGGATTGTAATGCTTCAACAACAAGGTGTAATTAATGGAATATTAGTATGGCTTGGTATTCTGAATGATGATGGAAGACTTTCAATGGTATATAATGAAACTGGAACGCTCATTGCTATGACTCAAATATTATTACCTTTTATGATACTTCCTTTATATAGCGTGATGAGAGTAATACCAAAAAGTCATATGAGAGCAGCGCAAAACTTAGGTGCTAAACCAGCAACTGCATTTTGGAAAGTATATCTGCCACAAACTATACCTGGAATGAGTGCTGGCGGATTGTTAGTTTTTGTATTAGCAATTGGATATTTTATAACACCTGAATTGGTAGGTGGAAAAGATGGTAAATTGATAGGTAGTTGGATAGCCTATCATCTTAAAACAACTTTGAATTGGGGTCTATGTGCAGCTCTTGGAGCTATACTCCTTGGAGTAATGCTTGTTTTTTATTGGCTTTACAATAAAATTGTTGGCATAGATAATATTAAACTAGGATAGATATGGCATTACCAAGTTACGCATCACCTGTACAAAGAACTTATTACTACGCATATTTATTTTTTTGTAGTGTTGTATTCTTTTTTCTAGTTGCACCTTTAATTGCAATTGTTCCTATTTCATTCAGTGTTTCTCCATTTATGGTGTTTACTGATGGTATGCTTTCATGGCCTCCAGATCCAGACGCATGGTCATTAAGATGGTACCAAAATATGATTGGTAACTGTAGTGCTGATGTAGTTTCTTCTACAGTACCATGTTCACATAAATGGATGACAGGAACAGTAAATAGTTTCTTCATAGGATTAACAGCAACATTTATTGCTACAACTCTAGGTACGATAGCTGCTCTTGGCCTTAGTAGACCACACATGCCATATAAAGGCTTAATAATGGCTATACTTATTTCTCCAATGATAGTTCCTTTGATCATTACTGCTGCTGGGATGTTCTTTTTTTATGCTAGAATAAATCTTGTTTACACATTTACTGGTGTTATCCTTGCTCATGTAGCATTAGCCACTCCTTTTGTAGTAATTACTGTTACTGCAACTTTAGTTGGTTTTGATATGAATATGGTTAAAGCATCACAAAGTTTAGGAGCAAGACCTGTTAGAACTTTTTTTAAAGTAATAATGCCTTTGATTTTACCTGGCATTATATCAGGTGCTTTATTTGCATTTATTACTTCGTTTGATGAAGTTGTAATAGTTATGTTTATGGCAAGCTTAGATCAACTTACAATTCCAAAACAAATGTGGGCGGGAATTCGTCAAGAAATAAGCCCAGTAATTTTATGTATGGCAACTTGCTTAGTAGCACTATCTATTTTTTTATTAACTACAGTCGAATTATTAAGAAGACGATCAGAGCGATTACGCGGCATTAAATCAAGGTAAATTAAAATGACTAAACCGCATATTGCTGTGGTAGGTGCTGGGATAATTGGTATTTGTTCAGCATATTTTTTAAATAAATCTGGTTTTAAAGTAACATTAATTGATAAAAATGAACCAGGCTCTATGACAAGCTACGGCCATGCTTGTACATTTGCTGATTATGCATGTATCCCCGTTAACTCACCAGATTTATTTAGAGATATCCCTTCAATGTTATTAAGAAGTGATGGCCCTTTAGCGGTTGATTTTTTATATACAATTAGAAACTTAAGTTGGGTGATGAAGTTTTTACAAAATTGTACAAACAAAAAGGTTAAATATATATCTAATTCTTTAGGAAATTTGCTTAATAATGCAAGCACAAGCTATGATGAAATATTTTCAGACGTAGATGTTTCTCAATATATTAAAAATGAAGAAGCTTTGTATTTGTTTGAAAATGAAAATGAATTTTTAAAAGCATCAATAACAAATAAAATAAGAGAAAGAAATGGTGTAAAGATAAAAAATCTTTCTAAAAATGAGATACTAGAACTTGAACCTAATCTTGCACCAGTTTTTTTTAATGGTCAGCTTTTTATAGGTTCACGACATACTACTGATCCATTAGCAGTCAGTAAAAAAATTTTTGAGTCATTTATAAATAATGGAGGTAAATTTGTAAAAAATAATGTTGAAAATATTATTCCTAATGAATCTAAGGTTAATGTTAGTTATAATAATGAAAATTTTAGTTTTGATAAAGTTGTTATTTCTGCTGGCTCATGGTCAAAAAATTTAACAAGAAAATTTGGAGATGATTTTCCACTAGATACTGAAAGAGGTTATCATGTTTTGTTTAATAATTATCAATTGATAAACAGGCCATTAGGATGGTCTCAAAGTGGTTTTTATCTTGTCCAGTTGGTTGAAGGTTTAAGAGCTGCTGGAACTGTAGAAATAGCAGGTTTGTCAAAACCAGAAAATAAAAAAAGAACAAAAATGATAGAAAATCAGGCTAGAAAATTATTACCTCAACTTAATGAAGTTAAAAGTACTTGGTTGGGATTTAGACCTACTATGCCAGACTCTTTACCAGTTATTGGGCAATCGCAAAAAAATAAAAATATAGTTTATGGATTTGGTCATCAGCATATAGGTTGGACGCTTGGTGCAGTAACTGGAAAAGTTATTAATTCAATATGCAATGATCGAATACCAAATATTAATATTAAACCTTTTAGTCCAAGTCGCTTTAATTAATCTAAGCTTATTCCTACGTTTTTAACTTGTAGATAAGATTTCAATGCATCTACTCCTTTTTCCCTGCTGTACCCAGATTGTTTGTAGCCTCCAAATGGAGTTGCATGATTACCGGCGAACCATTTATTAACATAAACTTGGCCTGACTCTAATTTACTTGCAGTCCATGATGCTTTTTTCAAATCTTTGGTAAAGACTCCTGCACCTAATCCAAAATCAGTATCATTAGCAATATGAATTGCTTCATCATGATCTTCATATTCAAGAACAGATAAAACAGGACCAAATATTTCTTCTCGTGCTACAGACATGTTTTGTTTTGCATTATTTAAAACAGTAGCTTCCATGAAGTAGCCTTCACGGTCAGCTCTTTTACCACCATGAACAGCTTCAGCTCCCTGTTGAATTCCTGACCTCGCATAACCTTCTACTTTTTCAAGTTGTTTTTCAGAAATAATTGGTGTTAACCCAGTTCCTTCTTCATAGCCAGGACCAACTTTAAGAGATTTACTCAAATCTACAAGCTTATCAATTAATTCATTCTTTACTGATTTATGAACAACTAATCGCGACATAGCTGTACAAATTTGACCAGCAACTCCAAATATACCATGACGTGCACTTTCTATAACTTGATCAAGATCTGCATCTTCATAAACTATACCAGCTGACTTTCCACCAAGTTCAATAACTGCGGGAATTGCTTTATCAGCACAAGAATGCAATATTTTTTTTCCTGTAGCTACAGAACCAGTAAAAACAACATGATTTACATCAGGATGTGATACTAAATAAGAACCTGCTTCATTTCCATAGCCACAAATTATATTAACTATACCATTTGGGACGCCTGCATTTTCTATAGCTTTAGCAAAAAAAGTAGCAGATAGAGGAGTTAGTTCAGCTGTTTTTACAATTGTAGAATTTCCTGTTGCGAAAGAACATGCAAGAGATCTACCAACCATTGATATAGGAAAGTTCCATGGTACTATATGCGCAGAAACACCAAAAGGTTCTAAAACAGTATAATCAAAAACTGTTGGTGAAACAGGAATTGTTTTTCCCTCTAGTTTATCTGTAAGGCCGGCATAGTAATCAAACATGTCAGCAACATCATTGAATTCCTTAATGGCTGAACCAAGCATTTTACCATTTTCATAGCAAAGTATCTTACCACCTTCATCAGCTATCTTTCTTGTTTCATCTGCAATTCTGTGCATTAGTTTTGCTCTTTCAAGTAAAGGCATGTCAACTAGGACTCTTGAATTAAAGGCTTTTTTTGCCGCAGATACCGCAAGGTCTACTTCGTTCTTTTTAGCACATGAAATTTCTCCTATAATTTTACCTGTAGCTGGATCATCAACTTGAATAATATCTTTGGATTCACTTTCTAGCCATTTGCCGTCAATATAATTTTTATAAAGTTTCATAATTCTTTGTTTGAAAATGTTTTGTTAATCTGTATTCTTTATCACAAAAAACATGCCAAATATAATTAAAAGTTACATAAAATTTATCGATTATATCAGCCTTAAAACTGGAAGGGCTACAATGTACCTTGTATTTGTCATGATGTTTATTTTAATTTTATCATTCGTAACGCGTAATATTATTAACATACCTCTTATATGGATAATTGAAATGGCACAGTTTGTAATGACTGGATATTATCTTTTAGGAGGAGGCTATTCTCTTTTGTCAGATGATCATGTTAGAATGGATTTAATTTATAGTAGATTAAAAGAGAGAACTAAAGCTTTACTAGATACTTTAACTAGCGTTTTTTTAATTACTTATCTAGTTATTTTATTAATTGGAGCTTACTCAAGTTTAGAATATACTATTCAAACTAAGCAAAGACTTTTTACAGCATGGGCTCCTTACGTATGGCCAATAAAATCAGTTATGTTATTTGGTATATTATTGATGTTGTTACAATCTATTTCAATATTTTTTAAAGATTTAGCAAAAACTTTAAATCTGGAAATTAAATGATAGCAGATTTAGTTAGTTATGAAATGATTGCAATTACAATGTTTGCAACAATGTTGTTAATGCTCTTAACAGGCCAAAGAGTATTTGGTGCAATTGGTTTTGTAGCAGCCATGGCAGCTTTATTATTATGGGGTGATGGGGCTGTTGAAATGCCATACACAGCTTCATGGAAGTTATTTAAATGGTATCCAATGCTAACTTTACCTTTATTTATTTACATGGGTTATATGATATCTGAGTCAGGTATTGCAGATGACTTATATAAAATGTTCCATGTTTATTTTGGTGGCATAAAAGGTGGTTTAGCAATTGGAACAATGGGAATGATGGTTGCAATTTCTGCAATGAATGGGTTGAGTGTTGCAGGCATGGCTATAGGAGCAACCATTGCTCTCCCAGCAATGTTAAAACTAGGTTATGACAAAAGAATGATCACAGGCGTAGTCCAAGCTGGAAGTTCTCTTGGAATTTTAGTACCTCCAAGCGTTGTTCTAGTACTTTATGGCATGATTGCAAGACAACCAGTAAGTAAATTATGGTTGGCCGGTATTCTTCCTGGAATAATGATGGCAACATTATTTATCTTATACATATATATTAGATGCAAACTTCAACCTGAATTAGGTCCCGCACTTCCAAAAGAAGAAAGACAAATTACAAGAGCTGAAAAATTTAAATTATTGCAAGCAGGATTAATACCTTTTGCAATTTTCTTTTCTATGACTGGTTTATTTTTAATGGGCATAGCAAGCTTAGTTGAATGTTCAGCTGTAGGTGCATTTGGTGCAACATTAGCCGCTGTATTAAAAGGAAAACTTACTTGGAATGTTATTGAAAGCACTTTGAAAAAAACTTTAGGTGTATCATGTATGTTTATGTGGATTATTCTAGCAGCTTTAAGTTTTGGAGCTGTATTTGATGGTATTGGTGCCGTTAGGGCAATTGAAACTTTATTTATAGAAAGATGGAATCTGAGTCCTTGGGGTGTTTTAATAATGATGCAACTTTCATATATTTTAATGGGCATGTTTTTAGATGATACAGCTATGCTTGTAATTGTAGCACCTTTATATGTTCCACTGATTATAGCATTAGGTTTTGATCCTATTTGGTATGGCGTCTTATATACAATCACATGTCAAATTGCATATATGACTCCTCCATTTGGTTACAATTTATTTTTAATGCGAGCAATGGCTCCAAAAGAAATTAATTTGATGGATATTTATAGATCTATTATTCCTTTTGTACTTGTAATGTGTTTGGGGTTAGCGATAGTTATGATTTTCCCTGAGATAGCTACTTGGCTCCCAGAATATGTATCAAGAAAATAATTTTTTAAATTAGTTTATTTTCTTGATTTATATCTTTTTACATATCAAGATGTTCAAATTATTTATTATTTAAAACTTTAGGAGGTAGTTAAATGAAAAATAAAAAAATATCACTAAAAGACGTGAATTTTTAAAAAAAGCAGGTTTAGTATCTGCAGGCGCTATAGGTGCTTCAACATTAGCAGCACCATATGCATACGCAGCAACTAATCCTATAAAGTGGCGACTTCAGACTTATTCAGGCGCTCCTTTAGGTGCACATGTTGTGCTTCCACAAATAGAAGCATTTAACAAAGCAGCTCATGGTGAGATGGAAATCGAACTTTATTATGCTGATCAATTAGTTCCAACTGATGAATTATTCAGAGCGATGCAAGCTGGTACTATTGATGCTGTGCAAAGTGATGATGCAACAATGGGATCTCCAGTTGATATATCTGTATTTGGTGGATACTTTCCATTTGCAACTCGTTACAGTTTAGATGTTCCTGCAATGTTTAAGTATTATGGATTAGATAATATTTGGGCTGAAGCTTATGGTGAAGTAGATAATGTTACATGGCTTAGTACCAGTGCCTGGGATCCTTGTCATTTATTTACAGTTAACAAACCAGTTAGATCTCTCGCAGATATGAAAGGTCTTAGAGTTTTTGGCGTTCCAACAGCTGGACGTTTCATGGCTAAGTATGGTTTAATTCCGGTTATTGTTCCTTGGGATGATGTTGAAGTAGCAATGCAAACTGGTGAGCTTGATGGAGTATGTTGGTGTGGATTCACAGAGGCATATGAAGTTGGCTGGGCTGATATATGCAACTATGCTCTAACTAATTCAGTTACAGGTGCTTGGTTTGGTTCATATTTTGCTAATTCAAAAAGTTGGAGTAAGCTTTCTCCAAAACTTCAAGAATTATTTAAAATGTCAATCGATCAATCACATTACTACAGACAAGTATGGTATTGGGGTGGAGAGGCAGATCTTCGTGTTAATGGTAAGAAGATGGAACTCACAAGCATACCTTCTAATGAGTGGAGTCAGGTTGTTAAGGATGCTTCAGGATTTTGGGATGAAGTTGCAAGTCAAAGTCCAAGAAGTGGAAAAGTTGTTGAAGCATTTAAATTATATGCTGCTACGATGGATAAAGCTGGATATCCTTATAGATAATTGATTTAAATTTTAATTGAAGCATCTCGTTAATCGAGATGCTTTAAGGTTTTGCTTTTAAACCACCATCGACAATAATTTCTGTACCTGTAATAAAAGAGCTTTGCTCACTCAATAAAAATAAAACCACATTTGAAATGTTTTCCGGTTTACCAACTCTTTGAAGAGGAATTACTCTAGCTAAATTTTTTTTAGCAATAGGATTTTCCTCCCATCTTTTTTGCATTGGCGTGTCTATAGGACCTGGTAATACACTATTGGACCGAATATTTTTATTAGCATACTGAATTGCAATAGATTTTGATAATCTAATCATTGCAGCTTTAGAAGTTCCATATGCTTCTTGAGGTTTATCATCTCCACTTAAAGCATCTATGGATGATATATTAACTATTGAACCAAATTTATTTTTTTTCATTACTGGAAGTATTTTTTTTAAGACTAAAAACATAGATTTGAGATTAATTTCGAAAACTTTATCCCAGATACTTGTTTGAATTTTTTCAATTCCTAAATCTTTATCAAACCACAAGACTCCCGCAGCATTTATTAAATAATCTATTCTTTTTTGTTTTTTTATAAATTTATCTAACACTTGGTTTATTTCACTTTTGTTGCTTAAATCTACTTTTTCAAAATATATAAATTTATTTGCACTAAATTTAGGTTTATTAATATCAAGTATGAGAACCTTTATCTTTAATTTTGCAAGTTTTTTTGATAGATCTAGACCAATTCCTCCAGAACCACCCGTAACAACAGCTACTTTACCTTTAAACTTTAGTTTCATCGCTTTAAATTATAAAAAATTAATTGATTTAATATCTTAAAATCACTAAATCGTAAACATGCTTAAAACAATATCTCCAATAGACAATTCAGTTTTTGTAGAAAGACCATATGCAACCTCGAGCGAAATTGAGAATACTCTTCATTTATCAGAGCAAATAAAATTAAAATGGAAAAATACAAGTTTGCAAAAAAGAAAAGAGCTAATTTCTAAATTTGTAGAAGAATTTTTATCTAATCATAAAGAAATTGAAGAAGAATTATGTAAGCAGATGGGAAGACCTTTATCACAATGTGCAGGTGAAATGCGTGGTTTTGAAGAAAGAGCAAAATATATGATTGATAATGCAGATAAAGCATTACAAAAAGTTATTTCAAGGAAAGACAGTGAGTTTGATAATTTTATTGAAAAAGACCCTCTAGGAACAATATTTGTAATTGCACCTTGGAATTATCCTTATAATACATCTGTAAATTCAATAGTGCCAAGTTTGCTTGCTGGAAACTGTGTAATATTAAAACATTCTTCTCAAACACCTCTTTGTGCAGAACAGTTACTAAAGGCATCGGAAAAAGCTGGTTTACCTAAAAATGTTTTTCAAATTTTACACTTAGATCATTCTTCTACTTCAAAAGTTATTGCTGATAGTCGTATTGACCACGTGTTATTTACAGGCTCTGTTTCAGGAGGTATAGAAGTTAAAAAAGCTATTGGAACAAGATTTATTGGAGCAGGTTTAGAATTAGGGGGTAAAGATCCTGCGTATGTTAAGGCTGATTGTAATTTTGATAATGCAGTTGAAAATTTAGTCGATGGCTCCTATTATAATTCTGGTCAATCTTGCTGTGGCATTGAGAGAATTTATGTGGATGAAAAAATTTTTGATAACTTTGTTGATGCTTTTAAAGCACAAACTGAGAAATATATCTTAAATAATCCATTAGATAATAATACTAACCTTGGTCCTGTAGTCAAATTAAGTGCTGCTAATAATATACGTAATCAAGTATCAAAAGCTCTTAATAATGGTGCTAAAAATATAATTGATGGAACTAAGTTTAAAATTGATGACTTTGATAATTGTTATGTATCGCCATCAGCACTAATAAATGTTGATCATAGTATGGAATTTATGATGGAAGAAACTTTTGGTCCCACTGTTGGTATAATGAAAGTTAAAAGTGACGATGAAGCTGAAAAATTAATGAATGATAGTCCTTATGGCTTAACTGCTAGTATATGGACTTCAGATAAAGATTTTGCGTCTGAGTTTGGTAATAAAATTCAAACAGGTACGTTTTTTATGAACAGATGTGATTACTTAGATCCAGGGCTGGCTTGGACAGGAGTTAAAGATACTGGTATGGGTGTTACATTATCAGTATTGGGATTTGATCATTTAACTAGGGCAAAAAGTTATCATTTAAGGAAAGTATAGTAGATATGATGTCAATGAATTGGAATTATCCAACGAGTATTTGGTTTGGCGAAAAAAGAATAAGAGAAATTCAAAAAGCTTGTGATAGCTTAAATATAAAAAATCCATTAATCGTAACAGATCCTGGCATCTTAAAAACAAATATAATTCAAAAAATAAATGACTCTCTAGCTAAGAAAGCTAATATTTTTAGTGATGTTCAATCAAACCCCACTGGAACAAATGTTGAAAAGGGCGTATTAAATTTTAATGCTAATTCTCATGATGGTGTAATAGCTGTTGGTGGTGGTTCAGGTATGGATGTTGGTAAAGGAATAGCTTTTATGGCTGGACAAACTAGACAATTGTGGGATTTTGAAGATATTGGTGATTATTGGATGAGAGCAAATAGCGATGTAATTAAACCAATAATAGCCATCCCAACTACAGCAGGTACTGGTTCTGAGACAGGACGAGCTGGAGTTTATACAAATGAAACAACCAAGGAAAAAAAAATAATTTTTCATCCTAAAATGCTTCCATCACTAGTTATACTTGATCCTGAATTAACTTTACCCCTGCCTAAAAATCTTACAGCTTTTACAGGAATGGATGCATTAGCTCATTGTCTTGAAGCTTATAGCTCGAATTTCTTTCATCCTTTGTCTCAAGGAATTGCCCTTGAGGGCATGAGTATTGTAAAAAATTTTTTAATCAGAGCTTATGAAGATGGAACAGATATAGAGGCAAGAGGAAATATGTTAGCAGCATCTTCAATGGGATCAATTGCTTTTCAAAAAGGTTTAGGGGCTATTCATTCATTGAGTCATCCAGTTGGCGCAATTTATAATACTCATCATGGATTAACTAATGCAGTTTTCATGCCTTACGTTTTGAAAAGAAATAAAAATGTTATTGAAGAAAAAATGATTTCTTTAGCTAGATATCTAAATTTAGAAGATCATTCCTTTGAAGGTATTATGAGTTGGATTTTAGAATTAAGAGAAAAATTATCAATTCCTCATACCCTAAAAGATCTGATTAATGATGACTCAAATTTTAAGAAAATGAGCATAATGGCAAAAGAAGATCCATCTACAGGTGGCAACCCTGTAGAATTGGAAGTATCAGATTTTGAAAAACTATATCAAAACTCTTTTAGCGGCAAATTATAAAAAACCTCATTATGGTTGATAAAAGAAAAATAGGTAAATTAGATCTTGAAGTAACTGAAATTGGACTAGGAACTGCCCCACTTGGTGGATGGCCTATTGAGGTCAATGAAGAAGTAGCATTCAAAACTCTTGAAACAGCATGGAACAAAGGCATTAGATATTTTGATACTGCTCCACTTTATGGTTCGGGGATGGCAGAACTACGTGTTGGTAAATATTTACAAAGTAAAAATAGAGATGACTTCGTAGTTTCAACTAAAGTAGGAAGATTAATAGTAGATACAGAAGAATCTAAGGCTGCACAAAAATTTCTTGGCTCACCTATAAATAAAGACTCACAATTTGATTTTTCTTATGATGGTGTAATGAAATCATTTGAGGATAGTTTAGAACGTTTAAAATTAGATAGAGTTGACATTCTTCATTTACATGATCCTGATAATCATCCCGATCATTTTGAAGAAGCTAAAGAGGGTGCAATTAAAGCAATGATAAAGCTTAAGGCAGAGGGGCTTGTTAGTGCTTTAGGGTGTGGTTTAAATCAAAATGAAATGTTGGTTGAGTTTGCTAAAATGGGTTGCTTTGATTGTTTCTTATTAGCAGGAAGATATACTTTACTTGATCAAACTAGCTTAGATGAGTTAATACCAATATGCGAAAAGAATAATATTTCATTAATTTTAGGCGGTGTTTTTAACAGTGGTATTTTAATTAATCCTTCACCAGAGTCATATTTTGATTATACAAAACTTGACTCTGATTGGTTTACAAACCTTGAAGATAGTTTAGTGCGAAAACCTAAATTATATGAAAGCGCAGATTATTGGTTGAATAAAGCCAATAAAATTAAATCCGTATGTGATAATTTTAATACAACTCTAAAAAAAGCTGCAATCCAATTTCCATATTTTAACGATATAGTTTCATCTTGTGTGCTTGGAATGAATAACCCACAACAAGTTAATGAAAATATAACTGACTATAATAACAAATTATCAGATGAATTTTGGAAATTTTTATATGATAATGAACTTATTGATAAAAAATCTAAATTAAAATAATTTACATTGTAGCGCCAATAACCCATGGGTTAAATTCGTCATCACCATACTCATTAATTTCGCTCTTTGTTTTTTTACCTGATGCTACCTCTATTAATTCATCAAAGATTTGTTTTCCTATTTCTTCAATTGAATTAATTCCATCCATAATAGTGCCTGCATTAATATCCATATCTTCTTTTAAATTATTATACATATTGGTGTTGGTCGCAATTTTTAAACTGGGTGCAGGTTTAAAACCAAAGCAAGATCCTCTTCCAGTTGTAAAGCAAATTAAATTTGATCCAGCTGCAACTTGTCCTGTTACAGAAACTGGATCATAACCAGGAGAATCCATGAAATGAAAACCACTTTTGGATAATTTTTCTGCGTAATCAAGGACACCAACCATTACAGAATTTCCACCTTTAGCTACTGCACCAAGTGATTTTTCTAATATTGTTGTTAATCCACCCTTTTTATTTCCTGGTGAAGGATTATTATCTAGACTACCATCATTAACTTTTGTGTAATGTTTCCACCATTTAATTTGATCATTAAGTTTTGCAATATGTGACTCTTCATAAGCTCTTTCAATTAAAAGATGCTCTGCTCCATAAATTTCTGGAGTTTCTGATAGGATAGTACTTCCTCCGTATTGAACTAACAAATCTGCAGCTATACCAAGTGCAGGATTCGCAGTGATTCCAGAGTATGAGTCAGAACCTCCACATTGTAATGCCAATGTTAATTTTGATAAGGGTGACTCTGATCTTTCTAATTTATTTATGTTAGGTAACTCTTCTGCAACTCTATTAAAAACTTTATTTATTATCTGTTTAGTTCCACCTTCATCTTGTATGTTTAGATATTCTACATTATCTTTATTATTGTCTTTATATAATGAAATTTGAGCACATTCACATCCAAGACCAATTACAAATACTTTACCAAAATTTTGATGTGACTTAAATCCCTCAATTGTTCTATTAAAAACCTCCATACCTTTTCCTGATGTATTCATTCCACAACCTGAGGAGTGCTTTAGACAAACTGCACCATCAATATTTTTAAAATTTTTATCACTTAAATATTTATTTATTTTATCAGCTATTTTTTTTACAACTGTTGCTGAACAATTTACTGTACTAATTAAGCCAATATAATTTCTAGTACCAACAGTTCCATTGTGTCTTTTATAGCCATAAAAAAATTTATCTTTTTTGTTATTTTGATTTAAATCTTTTTTTATAAATTTATAATTACGATCAAATTCATGAAACATTAAGTTATGAGAATGAACATGTGATCCTTTCATTATTTCTTCAAAAGCTATTCCAATGATTTGACCATACTTATAAATCAAATCACCTTTTTTAATATCTACTAGGCTAATTTTATGACCAAATGGAATATCTGTCTGAGCCTTTAAACTAGAATTAATTTCTGAACCCGATGGAATATTCATCGGCGCTACACCTATATTGTCTTTAGCATTTAATTTGATTATATTAAACATTATGATAATTAGTAAACTAAAGTACATTGAAAAACAATTTAGATTATGAATGAAATTGCAAATTATCCATCTTTAAATGATAAGCTTGTTATTGTAACGGGTGGAGCATCTGGAATAGGCGCTTGTATAGTTGAAAATTTTTTACAACAAGGATCTAAAGTTGCGTTTTTAGATAAAGAAGAAAATCTTGGAAAAAAGCTGGAAAAGAAATTAAGTCAATATAAACATAAGCCTGTTTTTAAATATTGTGATTTGACAAATATTAAAAATTTACAAAAGGTTATAGGTGAAATTAAAAAAGAAATGGGTTTAATTTCAATATTAGTTAATAATGCAGCAAACGATGAAAGACATACATTAGAAAGCGTTACTGAAGAGTTTTGGGATGATAGAATGAATGTAAATCTTAAGCATTATTTTTTTGCCATACAGTCTGTTTATAAAGATATGAAAAAATTAGGTGATGGTAAAATTGTGAATATTGGAAGTTTTTCGTGGATGATGGGCCAAGGCAACATGCCAGGTTACACTACAGCAAAATCAGCTATTATGGGATTGACTAGAACAATTGCTAGAGATTTAGGAAAGTTCAATATCAGAGTAAATTGTGTAGTGCCAGGCTGGATAATTACTGAGCGCCAAAAAAAACTATGGCTTACTAAAAAAATAAAAAAAGAACAACTTGAAAGACAATGTATTAAAAGAATGCTTAATCCAAATGATATTGGAAAAACTGTTTTATTTTTTTCTTCTGATCAAAGCTCAGGTTGCACGGCGCAAAATTATGTAGTTGATGGTGGAATAGTTCATTAATTATGAAAAAAGCAAAAACTCCTTTTGGTAAATTAAATCTTTTTAAAAATGATCAATTACACAATAGTAAAAAACTAAGAATAGGCTTTGTTGGAGGTGGACCTAACTCATTTATTGGTTATACTCATAGATTAGCAGCAAGATTTGATAATAGATATGAAATTGTAGCAGGTGTTTTTTCTAAAGATAAAAAAAAATCAGTACAATTTGGTAAGTCTCTCGGAATAGAGGAAGAAAGATGTTACACTGATTACTGTGATATGGCTAAAAAAGAGTCTATTAGACTTGATGGCGTTCAAGTTGTTGGAGTTATGACTCCCTCTGGAGATCATTATAAGATTGTAAAAGAATTTGCAGAACTAAATGTCCACATAATTTGTGATAAACCATTAACTGCAAATTTGAATGAAGCAGAGGCATTAGAGAAAATAGTAAAAAAAACAAAAATTTTTTTCGCACTAACACATAATTACTCAGCTTATCCGATGTTAAGAGAGGCAAAAAATTTAGTTCATAATAACAAAATAGGTAAAGTAAAATTAATTAATGTTGAATATCCGCAAGGTTATACTGTGCCAGTAAAGAAAAAAGATGAAAGTAAAATTTTAAAATGGAGATTAAATAAAAAAATGTGTGGTCCTTCTATGATATTATCTGAAATTGGTACTCACGCTTATCATTTAATGCGATATGTTACTGGCCTAGAAGTAAAGGAAATATCTGCTGAAGTCAGCTCTCTTTCAGATGAAATTTCTGTTGATGACAATGCTTTTATAATTCTTAGAATGAATAATAAAGCCAGAGGATCTATTTGGGTTTCTTCAGCTGCAACTGGTGGAGAAAATGGACTAAAAATAAGAGTTTTTGGAACAAAAGGAGCTGTAGAATGGCTACAGGATGATCCAAATATTTTAAAATTTACTCGACTTAATAATCCTACTTCAATAATTACAAGAGCTAGCAACTCTATATCAGATCTATCTATGAAATCATCAAGGGTCGCAGCAGGACATCCAGAGGGATTCTTTGAAGCTTTTGCTAACATATATACTGAATTTGCAGATTCAATTACTAGATCAAAAAAATATCTAACTTCATTACCTAATATTGAAGATGGGGTAAAAGGCATAAAGTTTATTTACGCAGCTAAAGAGTCTTCAAATAAAAATTCAAAATGGATTAGGATATAGTGCTTTTATTTGACTTTATTTAGCTAAATTTAAATTTATAACAATTGCTTAATTGATTATTTTTTAATAAATATTAATTAAAAATTATGGAAAAAAAAATAATATTACCAAGACTCGGAGAAACAATGGAAATAGGAACCATTTCTAAATGGTTAATAAATGAGGGAGATGAATTTAAAAGAGGTGATATAATTGCCGAAATTGAAAGTGATAAGACAACAGTTGAATTACCAGCTTTAGAGGATGGTAAACTAATAAAATTACTTTACAGTCAAGGTGAAGAAATTGAAGTTGGGTCAGATATAGCTATTTTTGAAACAGTTTAATTTATTTTTATTTTCAATAGAATTATTTGTTCTTATAATTTTTAATTAATATATATAAAAATGATGTCTAATACTTTATTGCCAGAACTCTATACTACAATGAAAAGAATTAGATCTTTTGAGGAGAGAGTTGGCGAATTATTTATTAAAGGTGAGTCTGCAGGAACTATGTTGCATCTTTCTACAGGTGAAGAAATTGGGCCGGCTTGTGTTGGTACCGCTATGAAAGAACAAGATACTTTTACAACACATCATCGTGGACATGGTATATTTATTGCTAGAGGTGGAGATCCAAAGAAAATGCTAGCTGAAATTGCTGGTAAAAAAGATGGTTACTGTAAAGGTAAGGGCGGATCTATGCATATTGCAGATATGAAATTAGGACACTTAGGTGCAAATGCTATTGTTGGAGGTGGCATTCCAACTGTTGTAGGTGCTGGTATTAGTTATAAATATTTAAAAGAAGAACGAGTTTCAGTTGCTTTTTTTGGAGATGGGGCCATGCAACAAGGTATTTTATATGAAAGTATGAATATGGCTTCATTATGGAAACTACCAGTTGTATTTTGCTGCATTAATAATCAGTATGGTATGGGTACAAAAATTGATAATGCAGTTGGCTATAAAGATTTTTCAAAAAGAGCTGAGTCTTTTGGATTAAAGACATTGCACATAAATGACTTAGATGTTGAAAATGCATACAACAAATCAAGAGAAATTATTGAGGATGCTAGAAAATTTCAACCAGGATTCATTGAGATTGAATGTTACAGATTTTATGGACATGCTAGAATGGATAAAAGCCCTTATAGAAATGATTTAGAAGAAACAGAAATGAGAAAATTAGACCCAATTGATTATGCAAAAAAAGAGTTAATCAAAAACAATATGCTTAATAAAGAAGAAATTTCAGAAATTGATAAAAATATTTTAAATGAAATGGATGAAGCTATGGAATTTGCAATTAAATCACCAGTTAATGATGAAAATGAGATTTTTATAGATGTTTATAGTGAAAAAGATCCTTTACCAATAAGTATTGATGAAAAAATAAATAAAATTTTATCAAATTAAAATGTCTGATTTAAATCAAAATTTTTTTGAAAAAATTACTTATAGAGATGCTCTTCGTTTAGCAATACATGATGCAATGATTGAAGATAAAAAAATAATTATAATTGGTGTTGATGTGGCAAACTATGGAGGAGCATACGGGGCGACAAAAGATTTATTAAAAATATTTGGAAAAGAGAGAGTGATTGATGCGCCAATTTCTGAGCCAGCAATAGTAGGAGCTGCGGTTGGGGCGGCAATGACAGGTTTAAGACCTGTAGCAGAATTAATGTACGTTGATTTTTTTGGTATGTCTATGGATCAAATTGTAAATCAACTTGCAAAGGTTCGCTATATGTTTGGAGGTCAAATAAGTGCACCATTAGTTTTAAGAACCCAAGGTGGAACTGGAAGATCTGCGGGTGCACAACATTCTCAAAGCCTTGAGTCTTGGATAATGCATACTCCTGGCTTATTTTTATCCATGCCTTCAAAACCAAATGATGCATATCATCTACTTCGTCATGCGCTTAGAATAGATAATCCTACAATTTTTATTGAGCATAAGCTTTTATATAATTCTACTGGTTATTTGGATAAACTAGATACTAATTTTTCTTTTGGAAAAGCAAATATAATTAGAGAAGGAGAGGATATAAGCATTATATCATACTCAAGAATGATTAATTTTGCAGAAAAAGCTGCAGAAATATTAAATCAAAATAATATAAATTCTGAAATTATAGATTTGAGAACTCTAAATCCTCTCGACTCAAAAACAATTATTAAATCTGTTAATAAAACTAAAAGAGCTCTAGTTTTAAGTGAGAGTAATTATACTTCTAGCGTACCAAGTGAAATAACATCAATTATTTTTGAAAATTGTTATAGAATTTTAAAAAAGCCAGTTATTAGGTATACTGCTGAGGATACACCGGTACCAGTAGCACCTAACCTTGAAAAGAATTATATTCCCACTATAGAAAAGATAGTAGAATATTCAAAAAAGCTATGTAATTAATTTATATTAAATATAATTTACAAAATAAAATGATTAAAAATAAAAAAATTAATTTATTGCTTTTTTATTTTTATTCTGTTTTTACTTAAATATGTTTAACTTTGCTCTAATAGGTGCTGGCCGGATAGGTAAAATGCATGCTGAAATTATTAATGCTAACCCAGATACTAATCTTAAATTTGTATATGATCTAAACCCAGAGTTTGCAATTGAAGTAGCAAATAAATCAAATGCTGAAATAGCCCATTCTCCCGAAGATGCCATTAAATCTTCTGAAATAGATGCTGTTTTAATTGCTTCAGCAACACCAACACATATTCAGTTTATTAAAATGGCTGCAAGTGCTGGAAAACCAGTTTTTTGTGAAAAACCAATTGATTTAGATATTAACAAAGTAAATGAGTGCAAAAAAGAATTAAAGGATATTAAATCACCAATTCAAATTGGATTTAACAGAAGGTTTGATCTTAGTCACAGCAAAGCTCAGCAAGCAAGACTTAATAAAGAAATTGGTATTTTAGAAATGATTGTTATTACCAGCAGAGATCCTGCGGCTCCTGGTTTAGATTATTTAAATGCAGCTGGAGGTTTTTTTAGAGATACTACAATACATGATTTTGACTTATCTCGTTTTATTTTGGGTGATGATCCAATATTAGAAGTTTCAGCATTTGGTGCAAACTTATTTGATGAAAATGCCAAGATTGCAAATGATTTTGATACTGCGATGTTTATCTTAAAATCAAAATCTGGTGTATTAATTCATATAAATAATTCAAGAAGAGCTGTTTATGGTTATGATCAACGTGTTGAGATTTTTGGAAGCGAAGGAATGGTTATTTCAAATAATCAAACTACAAATTCATTAGAAAGATACACTTCCACTTCAACTAGTTCAAAAGATTTGATACATTTCTTTTTTATTGAAAGATATCAACAAGCATATCGTGATCAATTTAATAGTTTTGTTGAATGTATTAAAATGAATAAACCTCCAAAAGTTACATTTGAAGATGGAAGAAAAGCACTAATTATTGCAAATGCAGCTTACGAGTCATTTGAAAATAAAAAAACTGTAGAAATAAAATATGATTAAAAAAAAGATTACAAAGGAGAATTTTAATGCTCAATTTAAAGGCAAAATCATTGTTGTGACAGGCAGTACTCAAGGTAGCGGTGCAGAAACTGCAAAGCTCTTAGCAATACGTGGTGCTAAAGGAATTACAATTTGTGGTAGAAATGAAAAAAATGGCAAAAAAGTTAAAAAAGAAATTGAGTCTTTAGGGGCTAAATGTATATTTATAAAAGCAGACTTAGAAAACTTAAAAGATTGTAAAAAAATTATTTCTCAAACAGATAAAAAATTTGGAACAATCAACTCTTTGATTAATTGTGCAGCATATACAGGACGTGGTACTATTTTAAGTACAACACCAAAAGAATTTGAAAGAATGTTTAATGTTAATACGAGAGCGCCATTTTTTTTAATGCAGGAAGCTATTAAAATTATGATTAGAGATAAAGTTAAAGGAACAATAGCTCATGTTCTCTCAGTAGCTGCTTATAGTGGAATGCCATTTTTAGCTGCTTATAGCCCTTCAAAAGCTGCACTTGGAATTATGATTAAAAACGTTGCGAATGCCGTTTCAGGTCATCAAATTAGAGTTAATGGAATGAATTTAGGATGGACAGATACACCTGCAGAACATGATGTACAAAAGAAATACCATAAAGGTACAAAAGATTGGCTAAAAAAAGCTGAAAAAAAAGTACCTTTTAAAAGATTAAACAAACCTATTGATGTTGCACGAATGCTTGCTTTTTTATGTGCAGAAGAATCTGGATTAATGACAGGGAGTTTAGTTGATTATGATCAAACTGTAGTAGGTTGGCATTCTTATTCGGCTTACGACACAAATATTCTTGATGATAGTCTTCTTGGAGAATAACTTAATTATTCGATACCAAGTAACTTTTTTCTTTCATCAGCCCATGTTCTAATAAGATTATCAGCAGCTAAGCAGATAAATGAAACAAATATACCTAATGTTAAGCCAATGCCCGCTCCATTTGGTCTTGATAAACATCCCATAATTATTTGACCCAAATCTTCTGTTCCAATTAAAGCACCTAAAACTATCATCATTAATGCAAAAATTAGAGTTTGGTTTATACCCAGCATAATATGAGGAAATGCTAATGGTAATTCAATAGATTTCCATCTTTGAAAATTAGATACCCCGGACATAGATGCAGCATCATGCAAAGAGGAAGGAACACTTCTTAGTCCTTCCACTGTATATCTTGTTGCTGGTACAGATGCATAAGCAATAGCAGCAATCATAACTGAAGTATCTGTAATTCCAAAAAGAAGAATAACAGGTATTAAGTAAATAAATGAAGGAAAAGTCTGAAAAAAATCACAAACACCAAGAATGAATTTAGCTGAAATTTCATTGCGAGCACAAAGTGAGCCAGTTACAATACCAAGTATAGCAGATACACCTACTGCAAAAGTGGCCATATAAGCAGTAATTAAAGCTCTATTCCAATATTCTGATAATGCTATAAATAATATTAGAGCTCCAACTATTATACATGATCTTAACCCACCAATAATATATCCTGCACCCATAACTAAAACAAAAGTAGATACTACAGGCATTCCAAGATAAGCATCTTTCATTACAAATAGAACATTAGTTATTAAAAATTTATTAAAAATATTTAAGTAATAGAAAAATGTTTCCCAAATCCAATCAACTCCTGCATCTAAAATTGGAGCAATTGTTAATCCTTCACCAAAAGGTATTAAGTATAAATAATTGAAACCTTTTTCAAAATAAAATGCACTAAAGTAAGCTATAACTCCTAAAATTGCTGTTAGTAAAATAAAATAAATTGTCGCTAGATTTTTTTTGTAAAAATTTAAATTTGCAAAATAATCTTTTTGTTTATTTGCCCAAGCCAATGATAATTTATCTAACACAACTGCAATTATAACTACGCAAATACCAATTTCAGCAGCTTTGCCAATTTTAAGACCATTTAAAGCAACTTTTAAATTAAATCCTAAACCTTTTGCACCAATAAAAGCTGCTATAGTTGTCATTGCAAGACATTGCATTATTACTTGATTTACTCCAATTAAAATATCTCTTCTTGCTGTTGGAATTAAAACTCTAAATAATAACTGAAATCTATTACATCCACTCATCAAACCTGACTCAACAACTTCTGGAGATATTTTTTTTAAACCAAGAATTGTTAGGCGAATCATAGGAGGAGTGGCAAATATGATTGTTGCAACAGCACCTGCATGATCACCAATTCCAAATAATACCAAAATTGGCACAAGATAAGAAAAGTGTGGCATTGTTTGTGCAATATTTAAGATTGGTTGGAGAGTTTTTTCAACTTTTTTACTCAAATATCCTAATATTCCTAAAGATAACCCTAATATAAAACAAATTGGAGCGGTAACTAAAACTAGTGATAAAGTTTCCATTGTTGGCTCCCATTGCCCAAATATGGAGACATAAAAAAAACCTATACTTGCAATAAAAGCTAAACCTAATCCTTGTAATCTATAGCCAAGAATAAATAATCCTATTACAACTGCAGTCCATGGAACAGCAGGAAGATAAAGCCATTTCAATTCTTTGAAAGCACCACCAGTAATTGATCCTATTGTTTGAAGTCCACCTAGAAATATTTCTCTTATAAATATAATTAAAAATAATAGAAAATCTGCAATAGATCTTGTTATTATTCTAAAAACGGGTTTGTCTTCATACATTTGCCAATCTGGATCATAAACTGGAACAGTAAGCCATTTAAACATTAGATTATCTAGTAAAGTATTAATTAATAATGGAATATCTTTTAAGAGTGGTGGCAATCTCCATAAAAAACTATTTTCATCCTCAGGTACTAGAAAATATAAAAGTAAAAAAACAATAAATAAAAAACTAAATTGTTGTGGTCTGGAATTTTTAAAATTTGTTAACATTTTATATTATATTTATTTTCCGAAAATCACTTTTATTACTTTAGCAGGATTTAACGAACCGACAATTTCATTATTATTATCAACTACAGTTAATATTTCTTTGCTGTTAAGGATTGACTCAGCTAATGTTTCAATAATAGCATCTTTAGATACTTTAGTAGAACTTGAATTATTTGAATCATAAGCATCCATAATAGATTCAATTTTAAGAACTTTTTCTCTAGGTACATCTTCAGTAAATTTTTTTACATATTCAGTTGCTGGATTCAATACAATATTATCAGGAGTGTCTAATTGTTCTATTATTCCATCTTTCATAATTGCAATACGATCTGCTAAGCGAAGAGCTTCATCGAAATCATGTGTAACAAACATAATTGTTTTATTTAAAACTGCTTGTAATCTTAAAAACTCATCCTGCATTTCTTTTCGTATGAGGGGATCAAGAGCTGAAAACGGTTCGTCTAAAAACCAAATATCAGGTTCTACTGCTAGTGAACGTGCAATTCCTACTCTTTGTTGCTGCCCTCCTGAAAGTTCTCTTGGAAAATAATTTTCTCTACCTTTTAATCCTACTAACTCAACCATCTCTAAAGCTTTTGCCATACTTTCTCTTGTATTGGTGCCCTTGACTTGAAGAGGAAAAGCAATATTTTCAATAACAGTTTTGTGAGGTAGAAGAGCAAAACTTTGAAAGACCATTCCCATTTTATTTCTTCTTAATTCGATTAATTGTCTGCTATTCATTGATAACAAATCTTCACCATCAATAAATATTTTTCCAGCAGTGGCATCTGTAAGTCTTGATATGCATCGAAGTAATGTTGACTTTCCTGAGCCTGATAATCCCATGACTACCATCATTTCACCTTTTTGAACTCCAAAAGAGGCGTTATTTACGCCTACTATACAACCAGCTTCTTGAAAAGTTTTTGCATCAACTTGTCCATTTGAATTTTCAAGAAGTTTAAAAGCATTACTTCCAAAAATTTTATAAACAGATTCACACTTAATTACCGGTGTATTACTAGAGTTATCTGATGATTGAGACATTTTTGAACAATATTCTATTTTAAACCTAAATAAAATAAAAAAATCCCCCCTTTATTAGGGGGGGATTTTTTATAAATTAAAATTTTCTAGTTTTTCCAAAGATCAATAAGATCTCTATGTTGAGCAATAAATTCTGTTGCAGCAGCAGCATGATCCATGCCTTGGCTATCAACTAAATCTGCCATCAGACCAATTTGTGGAGCTGTGAATGACATTTTTGTATAAAATTTATATGCATCTGGATGTGTTATAGGAAATTTGATGTGAGCAGCTTTTTTAAGCCAACCTTTTGGAGAACCACAACCTGTAGTTTCAAGAGTTCCTCCATTTTCCAATCTGCATCCTTCAAAGTATGGTGGAAAATCAATAAATGTAAATCCAGCTGCATCAGTAAAGTTCGGAGACCAGTTGAATATAACTGTTCCACGACCTTCTGCTTTTGCTGCTTTTAATTCTGCCCATAATGCATCCGCACTACCAGCAAATTTAACAGTCCACAAATCATCAATTCCTAGACCTTTAAGTCTGTTTGGCATAACTTCAGTATGCCACTCATAAGGTCCTTCTAACCAACGACCTTTTCCATCAGAGTCAGCTGTAGCAAAATTAGCTGCACATTCAGGTGACTTTAATGCTTCCCAATTAGGTAATCCAGGACATAGACCTTCATCAATTACCCAGTTAGGTACACCCATTTCCTCAAAAGTGATTAAGTTATGACTACCCGCATCAATTAAACCACCTTTATCCATTGCAGCATAAAAAGGAAGAGCCATAGTTGACTCCCATGTTTCGTGTGCAACGTGTAGATCGCCAATTCTTACTGCTTCATATCTTGAAGCTGACTCAGCTGGAACTAGTTCAGCTGTATGACCCATTTCTTCAAATACTTGAGCCATAACATTTGCCATAACTATTTGACTTGACCAGTTTAAAACTGGTATTCTAATTGGATCAGCTGCTTTAGCAACACTACTAAAAACGAATAGCGATGCAATAACAGAGATCTTTATAATAAATTTTAACATGTTTCCTCCATATGGGTTTTGTTAAATATATATTTAGCTAACAACTAAAGGGTCTAATAGATAAAGCAACGCTTTTGTTTCATATTTTGAAATAACTTTTTTCTTTAAAAATTTAATTATTTAAGAGATAATCAATTTTTATTGGAGGATACATGACAAAAGTAGCAATTA
Organism: uncultured Alphaproteobacteria bacterium; assembly: GCA_902576125.1. GTDB lineage: Bacteria > Pseudomonadota > Alphaproteobacteria > HIMB59 > CACPNW01. The sequence continues at coordinate 27,009 of CACGUF010000001.1, forward strand.
TTGGATCAGGACCATGTGGATTATCAATATTAAGAGCTTTTCAGCATGCAGAGGAAAAAGGCAATGAAATTCCAGAGATTGTTTGTTTTGAAAAACAAGAAGATTGGGGAGGTTTATGGAACTATAGTTGGAGAACTGGATCTGATGAATTTGGGGATACAGTGCCAAATAGTATGTACCGATATCTTTGGTCGAATGGTCCAAAAGAATGTTTAGAATTTGCCGATTATTCATTTGATGAGCACTTTAAACAACCAATACCATCCTTTCCTCCGCGAGAAGTTTTATATGATTATATTTTAGGTCGTGCAAAAAAAGCTAATGTAAAAAAATATATAAAATTTAATACTGTTGTAAGTAATGCTGTTTTTACGAGAAATAAATTTGAAATTACTTCAGTCAATAAAAAAGAAAATAAAACTACAAAAGAAGATTTTGATTATCTGGTTGTTGCTACAGGACATTTTTCAGTTCCATACATACCATACTATGAAGGAATGAATTCTTTTCCTGGAAGAATATTACACGGACATGATTTTAGGGATGCTGAAGAGTTTAGAGATAAAGATATTGTAGTATTAGGTAGTAGTTATTCAGCTGAGGATATAGCTCTTCAATGTTATAAGTATGGCGCGAAGTCAGTAACCATTGGTTATCGAAATAATCCCATGGGTTTTAAGTGGCCTAAAGGAATGAAAGAAGTTCATTATCTAGATAGATTAGATGGTAAAAAGGCAATATTTAAAGATGGGCATGAGCAAAATACTGATGCAATTATTTTGTGTAGTGGTTACCTCCATCACTTTCCTTATCTTGAGGATGCTTTAAAACTTAAAACAGGCAATAGATTGTACCCACCTCAACTTTACAAAGGTGTTGTTTGGCAAGATAATCACAAAATGATGTATCTAGGTATGCAAGATCAATTTCATACTTTTAATATGTTTGATTGCCAGGCTTGGTTTGCTAGGGATGTAATTATGGGTAAAATTAAAATGCCTAGTGATCAAGATATTGAAAAAGATATTAATAAATGGGTATTAGAAGAAGAGGCTTTAGAAGATCCAATTCAAATGATAGATTTTCAAACTGAATACACTAAAGATTTACATTTAGCATCTGATTATCCTGAAATTGATTTTGAGTTAATTAGAAAGCATTTCAAGGATTGGGAACATCATAAAGAAGAAGATATTATGACTTACAGAAATAATTCATTCTCTTCAGCTGTAACAGGAACAGTGGCTCCAATACACCATACACCTTGGGCAGAGGCGATGGATGACTCAATGAAAACATTTATGAAATCTAAATAAACTTAGTTATCTGAATAAATATATTTTCCTCGATGTGTTACAACGCTAGTACATCCACTTTTAGTTGTGCTGTAATGTGAAGATCCTGAAGAAAGTTGAACAAAATCTCCTTTCTTATAAATATATCCATCGGAGTCAGTTAAGTCACCTTCTATAATAAAAAATTCTTCTGGACCTGTGTGCTCATGAGCTTTTGATTTAGTATTTGGTTCCATTTTATAGAGGTAGGAACCTTCCCCCTTAGTATGATCATAACTTAAATTAAACCAATAAATATTACCTGGCTGATCTTTTGATTCATCTTCAAGCAATTCCCATTTTAAGCTTTGAATATTAAATACTTTTCTTAAGTCTGACAAATTATTCATTTAAATTAATTCTAGTTAAGCTCTAACTTTACTTTTTGTAGGGTCATAAAAAGGAAAAGGCACAACTTTAGCTGATATTCTTTTTTGATGACCATCAAGCTTACCAATTTCAAGCTTTGTATCAAGCTCTGATGAACGAACATCAATTCTGCATAAGGCAATATTTTTATTTAAAGTTGGAGAAATTGTTCCACTTGTTATAATTCCAACTTGAGCTCTGCCACTATGCACACAATCACCATGATTAACTTTTTCATTACCTTCAATTTCTAACCCAACTAATTTTCTATGAGGATGTGCTTTTCTCTCAATTAAAGCATCTTTACCTATAAAATTTTGCTCTTTAGTTTTAAGAGGAACCGTAAAGCTTATCCCAGCTTCAAAAGGATCTGTTTCATCACTAAATTCATTGCCTCCTAGAATTAAACCTGCTTCAATTCTAAGTATATCAAGCGCTTCAAATCCCATTGGTGAAATATTAAATTCTTTTCCTGCATTCCATACTGCATCCCAAACTTTAGGCGCATCATTAGGGTGGCAGTATATTTCAAAGCCTAGCTCACCTGTGTATCCAGTTCGTGATAACATAATTGGAATTCCTTTATGATCTCCAATTCTACTAATAGTAAAATGAAACCATTCTAAATTATTAACATCTGGGTGAGCAGGAGGAGTCCATATAATTTTGGATAACACTTTTCTACTGTTTGGTCCTTGCACTGAAATATTATGTAGGTGATCTGTTGAGGACTTAATATTTGTATGGAGTTTTAATTCTTCACTTAATTGAGTGAGCCATTCTCCTGAATAATCACTACCGCAAATCCATCTAAAATTATGATCCCCTAATTTGTAGAGTGTACCATCATCAATCATAGTTCCATTCTCGTAACACATTGCTGAATATACTACTTGACCAACTGCTAGTTTTTTTATGTTTCTTGTAAGTGCTACATTAAGTAATTCTTCAGCATCAGGTCCAAGAACTTCAAACTTTCTCAATGATGATAAGTCCATCATGACTACATTATTTCTACATTCAGTGTATTCTCTAATAGTTCCAAAATTATTAAATTTATTAGGAATCCAAAAACCTGAAGAGTCCATCATATCATTTGTTAGTCTAGATGTTCTTGGATGAAAACCTGTTTCCTTTGTTAGCATAAAATCACTTCCAGCATTTTTTCTATAACCAATAGATTTTGCAAATCTATTTTTTTCTGAATAAACTCTAACGTATATGTCTGTAGGGTTCCAGTCATTTGCAGTATCAATATCATCAGGGCATGATGATGACACACATACAAGATCTTTCTGTGCTTGAAAAAGCACGTAATCTCCGGGACGTGACCATGGCATGTCAGAAAAAATTACATTGTTCGCATCTATCCCAGTATTAAAAAATAAATTAATAGCCGCCCAACCATTTCTTTTTTCAACTCCATATTTATCAAGTGCGAAATTAAAATTATCTGAGCAATTTATATGACCAAAATATCCTTGATCTTCATATAATTTTCTTGTGCAAGCTGTTCCAAAAGTGTCATGCCTACCAATAGTGTCTTGCACTACCTCGACCAGAGGTTCTAGATTTTTATCAAAATATTTTGAGTGTAAACCAGGCATTGCATACGAACCACCTAAAATAGCTCTACTTGCTGTAGTATCAATTGATAGTTCATTACCACTTTGAAGTGCATTACTATCAAAGGCCATGAAGTCTGAGCACTGTCTTCCAAATAAATCAATAATTTGAATATAGTCTCCTTTTTTAATTTCATAGGCATTTGCAGAACTATCTTTTATTAAAATTTCTTCTTTAGGCGAAGCTAGAGGTTCAGGTAAAATTCTCTCTAATTTATTATTTTTTGGATTTATTCTTTTAACTATTACTTCGATATCAGAAGGTGGATTTTGATTTCCAACAATCATATTTTCGCCAGGACACGCTAAGACAATAAAACAATTTTCATTTATTGTGATATTTTCACTATCATTTCTTTTAGAATTTTCATTAAAATACAAAGATGAACTAAATTTATTAAGATTAATTTTTTTATTCTTTAATTTTTGAATCAAAAATAATTTATCAGAACTGCTATTTAAAATTTCTTTAAAAAAAGAATTTTCTATTTCAGGTTTTTTATTAATAATATTTTGATTATTATTTCCTTCACTATCAAAAATAGTTATTTCACAAATTTGATTACCTTCTAAATTTTTAAGATATAAATTATCACCCTTATCTAAGTCTATACCAATTAAACCTTGTCCTTTGATAATATATCTCTCCGTATCTTCAGGAAGTCCGTAAGAATCTAAGACAATAGGATTTGATCTTCTTACTGGATATTTGTTAATATCAATATTCATAATTTAATTTGCTTTTTTTATTAATTCAAATAGTGAAATTTATCTTAATATATCTCAAATAAACTTCAATTTATTTTGAATTCTTCATCAAAAGACTCATTAAATTTTGTTAAATTTTCCGCAGTATAACTCTTATAATCAAATTCAATATTGGAGGTAATCTCAGAAACCATACTCCACATAGTTTCTCTCAACAAGGAAGCAGATTTAATAGCTTTATATTTTATAAGTAATTCTGTTGATAATTTTTTTTCAAAATAATTTTCAAGTAAATATTTTTCTTCATTTTCATTAAAATCATTATTAGAAGCTAGTCCACCAAGGTCAAACAATGGTGTATTAAATCCTGCATATTCCCAATCAATCAACCATATTTTTTCTTTATCTTGAATAAAATTTGCTGGAAGCAGATCATTATGGCTAAACACTATTTCAAAAGGAGACGATATATTTTCTAATTTAAGAGCTTTATTTAGAAGATCTGGAAGAATTTTTATGTATGAACTTTTATGTTCATCTAAAAAATTTTTATAATTTTTTATTACATGAAAAACCCAAAAAATAACGGATTGACCTATAAGTTGATCAGGGATTTTGGTATGAACTTTCTTTATAAGTTTTGTTATATTATCTAAATTTTTTTTAATATCTTCAGAGTCAAAAGTTTTACCCTCAATATAGTTAAAAACTTGAATTGATTTCTCGTTAAATAATAATTTTGGACAAATACCAATTTTGGAGGCAGCCTTGCTTGCTTGTACTTCATTTGATCTAAAAACTAAATGCTCTGGTATATCATCACCTATTCTTACAAAATATTTTTTAGATCCATCATCAACAAGAAAGTTTTTATTTGTAATCCCTCCTTTAATGGAAGAAATATTTACTTTACCCTTCCAGAAATTGATATTAGAAATTAATTGAATGCTATTTTTATCCATAAATTATAATTTATATTACATTTAAAATAATTTATTTACTATTAATCATATATATTTTGAATATAAATTTATTATGACTCGTAATTATTTAAGTGGCTCAATAAAAAAAGCTTTAGCTATAATAGAATGTGTTGGAAAATCACCAAAACCTCTAAAAGCAAGCCAAGTTTCCTTAATGACTAAGTTAGATAGAGCAACTGCATTTAGGATTTTAACTTATTTAACCAGCCTAGGTTATATTTTTAAAGATACCTCTAATAATCTATACTCTTTAGGTCATAAAATTTTTGAGTTTGGTGATAAATCTGATTTTCTTAAAACATTGACAACTTTATGCTTTGAGCACATTAAAAATTTATCACATGAAACTAATCACATAACTTATCTTGCAGTTTTAGAAGGTCCGCATATTGTTTATTGTGATAAAGTTGATCCACAAGGTGAAAATGCTCCAAGAGCTTTTAGAATGAGGTTAGACGCTCACAGTTGTGCACTTGGAAAAGCAATTCTTGCTTATAAATCAAGAGATGAATTAAGGGAAATTTATAAAAGTTATACTCTTCATAAACATACTTCAAACACCATTACTTCTTTAGACAAGCTCTATCTAAATTTAGAAAAAGTAAGAAAAAAAGGCTATAGTTTAAATGAAGCAGAAACATTTGATTATGTTTATGGCATAGGGGCCCCAATAATGGATTCTCAAAAAAGAGCCATTGCAGGAATTTCAATCTCTGGAACCAAAGGAAGCATAAATGTTAAAACTGTGGAAGATTTGGCGCACAGGGTGACAGATACAGCGAAATTGATATCAAAAAAATTGATTGAAAACTAAGATGTTTCAGTGCTTGAAACAATTACTTTAAGCTATATAGAGTTTAAAATAAACCTTCAAAATTAAAAAATTATAGGAAAATAAACATATGGCTTTCCCGGAAAAAGTAGATTACGCAATTATAGGTGCAGGAATTCATGGTCTAAGCACTGCTTGGCATTTAGCTGCCAAATTAAAAGCTAAAGGTAAAGGTGATGGCTCTAAAATAGTTGTAATTGATAAAGACTCAATTGCTGCAGGTGCGAGTGGTGTTGCTTGTGGAGTGGTTCGTAATAATTATTATCAACCTGCTATGAGGGAGTTAATGGCAATGTGTGTTGAAGTTTGGGAGAGTGATGCAAAAAAATTTCATTATCATGATGTAGGTTATATGCAGATAAGTCCTGAGTGTATGGAAAATGATGTTGCTGAAATTTATGCTCAACAAAAAAATATTGGATACGAATCAGTTTTTATACAGGGTGAAAAAGACTCAGAAAACTATATGAAAAAAATGTTTGGTGATTGGCAAGCAAAAGGAATCACAAGTGTTTTGCATGAAAAAAGAGGTGGATACGCAAATAATACATCAGCTATTTATGGTTTAGCAGATAAAGCTGAAGCAGAAGGTGTTCGTATTTTAACAGGTACAACAGTAAAGGGTTTTCAATATGGTTCTAATTCATCTGCTGTTACGGGAATTGAAACTGATAAGGGTTTAATAAAGTGTGATCAAGTAATAGTCGGACCAGGGCCATGGGCAAAGTCTTTTTGGGATATGTTAGATTTGCCAAACAAAATTTCAATTAAAGGTAAAGATGGAATCATTCATAAAGATTATCCAATGTGGCATTATTGGATGCTAACTGAAGGAGTTCTAAGAGTTGATCCTAATTTTCTAAAAACTGATGACGGCAATATGCCTCCAGTTATTCATGTTGATACCGATGCACCTCTTTATTCAGACAGTGATAAGCAACATCTTATTACAGATAAGTTGTGGGGAATATATTATAAGCCAGATTTTCATTTTGGTGGCATACAAGGCGGATCATCTCCTTATAAAGTTGGAGAACCCGGAGGAGAAGGGGTTAATGTTGATCCTTATGGAAATAAATCAGAAGATTTTGTTATCACTGATGAATTTGCCGATATGTGGAGTTCAGCTTTGGCTTTTTGTCATAAAAGATTTGAAGGAAAATCACACCTATTCAAAAAAGATGGGGGAGGCTTAGGTTGTTTTACCCCTGATTGCTTTCCTGTTTTTGATCAATTCAGAGAAAATGTATATTTAATTGCTGACTCTAATCATGGTTATAAAATGATTGGTGTGGGTAAATTAGTAGCTGACGAAGTTTTAGGTGAAAAAAGCTCATTATTAGAACCTTTTAGGTTCTCAAGATATGAGCAAGGAAAATTACATCCAACATCAAATAGTCCTTTTCCTTGGAGTTAATATGATGTTGTATAGTTTTTATAATTCAATTGGGGGGATATAATATGAGTGATTTAGAAAATTTTGTAAATCAACCAGGCAGAGATAAGTTAGTTAAAGATGTAAGAAATAAAATAAAAGAATTAGGGATTACTTATATCTATTATCAATTTGTTTCTGTAACAGGAAGAATTGTTGGTAAAGGTGTGCCTGCAGATCATTGGGAAACTTTAGCAGCAAAAGGATTTCAATTAGTTTACGGTGCTACAGCTAATTTATTTGTGGACAGACATGGTGAATATATTGGATATGGACCTGAATCATCTGAGCTGGTAGGCATTCCAGAACCTGATACATTTGTGCAATTACCATGGGATAAAAGAGTTGCTCGTGTTTGGTGTACTTGTTTTAGAAACAGAGAAGAAGAAGAAAATCCAGGAGGACATTTAACATCTGATTGTCGCGGTAATTTAAAAATTTTCCAAGATCAATTTCAAGAAAAATTTGGAATGAATATGCGTGCTGGTACTGAGCCAGAAATGATGTGGTTGACTAAGAAAGATAATGGAGAGCCAACAGGAGATGGATTTTCAAGACCTTATTGTTATCACATTGATCAATTTGAATCTCTAAGACCTGTTTATATGAAAGTAATTGAATATTGCCGTGCTATGGGTCTTGATGTTATCCAAGGAGATCATGAGGATGCACCTGGTCAATTAGAATTAAATTTCATGTACGATGATGTTTTAAGGAATGCTGATAGACTTACAACTTATCGACAAATTTGTGCTCAAGTTGCAAGAGAATTTAATTTAATCGCATGCTTTATGAGTAAGCCATTTATGGGTGTTTCTGCTAATGGATGTCATACAAACGTTTCACTTTGGAAAGGTGGGGAATTAAAATCGACACCTATTGGCAACAATCCATTACCAGGTATGGATCAAGTTTTTACCCACATTTCAGGAGGTGAAAATATGTTTATGCCTGATCCAAAAATAGATCCAGTTAAGCCAGGTCCTGTTGGATTAAATAGTATTGCTGGTTTATTAAAACATTTACCTGCTTTAACTTGTTTAGGATCACCAACAGTTAATTCTTATAGAAGACTTTGGGATACAGGTTTCTGGGCACCAGTATATGCAGATTGGGGATATCAAAACAGAACTTGTAGTGTTCGTGTTTCTGCCCCTGGTCGAGTAGAATACAGATCAGTAGATTCATCTCATAACCCATATCTAATGGGAGCTGGAATTTTAAAAGCTTTTGAAGATGGCCTAGATAATAAAATGGATCCAGGAGAACCTGAGAAAAAAAATATTTATGATGCAATGAAAGAAGGCAAAACAGTTGATAAACTTCCTTTAACTTTAGGCGAAGCTATTGATCGATTAGATAGTGATAAAGTGGTTAAAGCCGCATTGCCTGAAGATATGCTTCGAGTATTTATGCATTATAAAAAAGATGAGTGGGAAAAATTCCTTTCTGCAGTTACGCAATGGGATGTTGATACTTACTTGGACGTATTGCCATAATCTAAGAAAGGATAAATAGTATGTGCGGAATTGCTGGAATAATTCACAAAGGTAAATCTACAAACGTAGGTGGAGAAATGCAAAAAATGCTGCAATCTCTAAAACATCGAGGACCAGACTCAACTGGCTATGCTTTATATGGAAATGGTGAGTCGAATAATTATATTTTAAGGTTTAAGGTTGGTGAAAATGTCAAAGAAGGCAGTTCTGCAGTAATGGAGGATGAAAGTGTCTATCAAGAAAGGGTAGAACAGGTAAATACAAAAATATCTACTTCAGGTGCAACTCTTCATAAAGAAGAGCAGATCACCCCATATTCTTATAGATATGTAATTTCTTATGATGGAGATTTACTTGATTTAGCAAAACAAATTGAATCAGTTGAAATGACAGAAATTTTATCTCTAGGTAAGTCACTGGAATTAATAAAAGATATCGGTGATGCTTCAGTTGTTGCTAACCAATATGAGCTCAGTGATTTTGCCGGTACTCATGGCATTGGGCACACTAGAATGGCAACTGAATCTGGTGTGGATATTCGTTCTGCTCATCCATATTGGGCGTATCCATTTAGCGATGTATCCGTTGTTCATAATGGTCAATTAACAAATTATTGGAATAATCGAAGAGCTCTTGAAAAAAAAGGGATGCGTTTTATGTCTACATGTGACTCTGAGCTAATTGCAGTTTATCTTGCTGATAAAATACGTAATGGAATAGATTTAGAAGAAGCGATGAGAGGATCCTTAGATGACTTGGACGGCGTGTTTACATATTTAGTCGCAACGAAAGATAAATTAGGAATGGCCAAAGATCATATGGCTGCTAAACCAATGGTATTGTACGAAAGTGATGATTTGGTAGCACTTGCTTCTGAGGAAGTTGCGATAAGAACCGTTCTTCCTGAAGAGATAGACACTTATGATCCTTATGAAGGAGAGGTAAAAGTATGGCAAGCATAAAAAAACATAAATCTACTGAAATGGGTTTGCATGATGAAGTTTTAACAGGCCGTACCCAACAAGTTTTTTTTAATCCAGAAGAGACCGAAAATTTCTTTTATCATGACGCCCACAAAGTTGACTTTAATAAAAGAACAGAAATTGATGCAAATAATTTAGAATGTATTGATATCAATAGAAAAATAAACGAACTAATGACTAAAGGTTATGGAACAATTGTCATAAAAAATCCTGGATCAAAACATAGTATAGGTGTTGGAATTTTAAATAAATTAAACTTAATCATAGAAGGTAGTCTTGGATATTTTGGAATAGGTTCAGTTGACGGGCCTGTTGTAAGAATATCTGGAAGAGTTGGCTGGTCTTGCGCTGAAAATATGATGGCTGGTAAAGTTGTTGTAGAAAAAAATGCTGGATCTTGTTTTGGAGCAGCGATTAGAGGTGGAGATTTAATTTGCAAAGGAAGTGTCGGCGCTAGATCAGGTATTGATATGAAAGGTGGGACTATTATAGTTGGTGGAGATGCTGGAGCTTTTACAGGATTTATGATGCAACGAGGAAGAATAGTAATTCTGGGTGATGTTGGTCCTAATTTAGGTGACTCACTTTATGATGGCACTATTTTTGTTGGAGGTTCAATTAAATCATTGGGTGCTGATGCCGTTGAGGCAGAGCTAACTGATTTAGATATAGCTTGGTTAAAAAGAAAAATAAAAGTTTCTGAAATTGATAAAAAAATTGATTATAAAAAAATCACAAAAATTGTTTCAGGAAAAAAATTATGGAATTACGATAATTTAGAACCAACTGAGAGAAAAGGTGCAATTTAGAAAGGATTGAATAATGGCTAAAAAAAATAAAAAAAATAAAAAAAATACAGATAAAAGTATATTAGGTCGTAATTCAATTTTTACACCTGACGTTATAAACGATATTCATATTAAGTCGCAGCTAGGCAGATACCGTATGCGTGGTATGGCTCTTATGAAAAAAATACCTCACTGGGATGATTTAACATTCTTACCTGGCACTCTTACTAGATTTGTAATTGAAGGATATAGAGAGAAATGTGAAACAAAGACTGTGATTGGTCCGAGATGTAAAAACCCAATAGAGTTAGATATTCCAGTTTATATAACTTCAATGAGCTTTGGCGCTTTATCTTATGAAGCAAAAACTGCACTTGCAAGAGGAGCAACAATGGCTGGAAGCGCAACATGTTCAGGTGAAGGTGGAATGATTCCAGATGAAAGAAGATATTCTCACAAGTGGTATTATCAATGTATTCAATCTCGATATGGATTTAATCCGCACCATGCCCAATTAGCGGATGGAATAGAAGTATTTATAGGACAAGGTCAGAAAGTTGGAATGGGTGGACACTTAATGGGACAAAAAGTTACTGACCAAGTTGCTGAAATGAGATCTTTACCCGCAGGTATTGATCAGAGATCGCCAGCTAGACATCCTGACTGGTTAGGACCAGATGATCTGGCATTAAAAGTTCAGGAACTTAGAGAATTAACTGATAACCAAGTACCGATTCAATTAAAACTTGGTGCAGCTAAAGTTTATGATGATGTTAGAATGGCAGCTAAATGTGATCCAGACTCAATTTATTTGGATTGTATGGAAGGCTCAACTGGTGCAGGCCCTCATATTGCTGCAGCTAATACAGGTATTCCTGGTATAGCGGCGGTAAGAGAGGCAAGAAGAGCATTAGATGATGTAGGAAAATCAGGAGACGTTACTTTAATTTTTGCAGGTGGACTTAGAGATGGGGCAGATATGGCAAAAGCTTTAGCGCTAGGCGCTGATTGTATTTCTGTTGGTACAGGTGCATTAGTTGCACTTAATTGTAATAAAGATATTCCAGAAGCTGATTTTGAAAAAGAATTAGGAGTAGAAGCAGGGTACTGTTATCATTGTCATACAGGAAGATGTCCGGTAGGTGTTGCAACACAAGATCCTGAATTAAGAAAAAGATTGAATCCAGATGATGCAGCGCTAAGGGTTTATAACTATTTACATGCGATGACCTTAGAGGCTCAACTTTTAGCAAGAGCATGTGGTAAAACTAACATTCATTCATTAGAACCAGAAGATCTTGCTGCATTGACTATGGAAGCATCTGCACTTGCAAAAGTACCACTTGCAGGAACAGATCATACTGTAGGCGTTGACAACTTCCATTCAATTTAGGAGATACATATGGTTAAGAAAAAAAATAAAAAAACTATAAAAAAGAAAGTAAAATCTTCTAAACAAAAAGATAAAGGTATTAAAACTGCTAGAGAAAAAATGATAGGTCAACATATTGGCTATCGCTATGATGTTAATCTATTACCTGATTATAATCGATTAACTCCCTTTTTAAAAAAATATATTGAACACATGGGTTGGGATGATCTAAACTGGCTTGAAGATGTTCATATGGGTTATGAAAATGGTAAACCTGCTGTATTTGATAGAAATATAAATGGATGGGTTACAACTCCGCCAAAATTAAAATTGCCAAAAGATCAACAAGATCGAGATATGATAGCAAGAGAATTATTAATTAAATTTCAAATGTCTTCAAATCACCCTCTTGTGGTATTAAAGAAGGCATATAAAAAATTTAATTAAAATTTTTGAAAGTTAATACTAAAATTTTTTATATTTAGCTCTTGCTTTTATAAGATTATATATATTTATGTATTGAGTTATTTTAATTTATAATTTTATGTGCGGTATAGTAGGTTTATATTTAAAAAAGAAAAAATTGCATAATAAACTTGGGTTTTATTTAAGTGGTATGCTTGATAATATGTCATCAAGAGGACCGGACTCTGCAGGTTTTGCAATATATAATAATAAAGTATCAAAAAAATATTATAAATATTCCCTTTGTTTAAATAGCACTTCATTGAGTGAATTTGAGCAAGTTGTTAAACAAAAATTTAAAGATATAACAATAAAAAATATTTCAGATCATATAGTTGTTCAAACATCAACTACGCCTAAAAAATTTATTTCTTATATTCATAGAAATTTTAGTCAAATTTCATTAGTAGGTTATGGAAGATCAATCGAAATTTTTAAACAAGTTGGAAATCCATCAGAAATCGTTAAAAAATTTAAGCTAGAAAATTTTTCTGGCTCACATGCTATCGGTCATACTAGAATGGCAACTGAAAGTGCAATAACAGTTGATGGATCACATCCTTATTCAACTGGAGAAGATGAATGCTTAGTTCATAATGGCTCTTTATCTAATCACAACAATCTAAGAAGACAATTAATTAAAAAAGGTAAAACATTTGATTCTTTAAATGATACTGAAGTAGCTGCAGGTTATATCAGTCAAAAATTATCAGAAAATAAATCAATGAAGAACACTTTAACAGAATCTCTTACAGATTTAGATGGTTTTTATACTTTTATTGCTGGCACTAATAAAGGATTTGCTGTCTTAAGAGATGAAATTGCCTGCAAACCTGCTGTCATAGCAGAAAACAATGACTATGTTGCTGTAGCTTCTGAATTTCAGGCTATGGCTCATCTTCCTTATGTCAATAAATCTAATATTTATGAACCAAAACCTGGAGTTGTATATACATGGGGAAAATAGAAAATTTAGATTTTAAAAAAAACACTTTAAGAAAAATAAATAATTATCTTCAAAATATTAGTTATAAAAATAACAAAAGAGAATTTACTGTAAAAAATCCAAGTGGTCATCATGCTATATGCGCAGGCTTAACTGAAAACATATCCGTAAAAATAAATGGACATGTAGGATATTATTGTGGCGGGATGAATCAAAAAGCACATATTACTATTAACGGTAATGCTGGGACTGGCTTAGGTGAAAATATGATGTCTGGCTTAATTCATGTAAAAGGTAATGCTTCGCAGTCTGCTGGCGCTACTGCTCATGGTGGTACAATCATTATAGATGGTGACACTAGCTCTCGCTGTGGTATTTCAATGAAAGGTATTGATATAATTGTTAAAGGGTCTGTAGGTCATATGTCGGGATTCATGGCTCAATCAGGAACATTGCTTATTTGTGGTGATGCTGGTGAAGCACTTGGTGACAGTATCTATGAGACTGTTATCTATTTAGCAGGAAAACCAAAGAGTTTAGGTGTGGACTGTGTTGAAAAAAAAATAAACAAAAAAGATATAAAAAAAATTGAAGATTTATTGGAAACTGGAAAGATAAAAAAATTTAAAGTAAAAGATTTTAAAAAATTTGGATCTCAGAGAAAACTATATAATTTTAATATAGATAACATCTCTGATTATTAGTATGGCAAAAAAGAAAAAAAAAATATTCACAACTCCACGTAAATCATGGACTTTTGATGATTATACAAATTCAGAAATAAGAAGAGCAGCTGCAACAGGTATTTATGATATTCGTGGTGGTGGCTCAAAAAGAAAACTACCTCATTTTGATGACCTGCTTTTTTTAGGAGCCTCTATGTCTCGGTATCCACTTGAGGGTTATAGAGAAAAATGTTTAACGAATGTTGTTTTAGGATCACGTTATGCAAAAAAGCCTTTAGAACTTGATATTCCAATAACAATTGCAGGTATGAGTTTTGGAGCATTATCTGGTCCGGCTAAAGAAGCTTTAGGCAGGGGCGCATCTATAGCTGGAACCTCAACTACAACTGGAGATGGAGGGATGACCAAAGAAGAGAGAGGTCAATCTAAAACACTTGTTTACCAACTTCTTCCTTCTCGTTATGGAATGAATCCTGATGATTTGAGAAAAGCTGATGCTATTGAAGTTGTTATTGGTCAAGGAGCAAAACCTGGTGGTGGAGGTATGTTATTAGGTCAAAAAATTAGTGACCGTGTGGCAGAAATGAGAGATCTGCCTAAAGGGATCGATCAAAGATCAGCATGCCGACATCCTGATTGGACAGGCCCTGATGATCTAGCGATAAAAATTACAGAATTGAGAGAAATAACAAAATGGAAAGTGCCAATCTTTGTTAAAATTGCAGGAGCTAGACCGTACTACGATACTGCCTTAGCTATAAAAGCGGGAGCTGATGTAGTTGTGCTTGATGGTATGCAGGGTGGAACAGCAGCTACACAGGAAGTTTTTATTGAAAATGTTGGACAGCCTACATTAGCTTGTATACGTCCCGCAGTCGATGCTCTTCAAGATTTAAATATGCATCGAAAAGTGCAACTTATAATTTCCGGAGGCATTCGAAATGGAGCCGATGTTTCTAAGGCACTTGCTTTAGGTGCAGACGCTGTATCAATTGGGTCAGCAGCGATGATAGCAATTGGAGATAATGATCCTAAATGGGAAAAAGAATATAAAAAACTTGGAAGTGTATCCGGAGCATATGACGATTGGCATGAAGGTAATGACCCAGCAGGTATATCTACGCAAGATAAAAAATTAATGAAAAGATTAGACCCCATTAAAGCAGGTAAAAAATTATCTAATTATTTAAAAGTGATGACTTTAGAAGCACAAACAATAGCACGAGCGTGTGGTAAAAATAATTTGCATAATTTAGAACCTGAGGATCTGTGTGCTTTAACGGTTGAATCTGCAGCTATGGCCCGAGTTCCTTTAGCAGGCACGAATTGGATACCAGGTTTTGATAAATAATTTTTAATTTATTATAACTTAAATCTAAATAATTTTTTTTAATTCAGTTTTTATTGGACTAAAGTGAATTATTTCGATGTTTTCATTTAAATTAGGATTAAAGAAAAAATTATGAAAAAAAGTATATTTCCATTTTGCATCATTTTTTTTTAATTTATTAATATTAACTGGAAAATAAAAACCAGTCTCTCTTTCAAAAAATTGTGTATTTAATTTTTTTTTCTTAATTATTTTTTTATATAATTCTGAATTAACATCAAAAGTGGCAGTAAAGGAACCATCAAAGTTAGCGGGAGTATTATAATATTCTGATGAAAGAAATTTTACAATTTTATCAAATCTTATTTCAGGTTCATTTGTTTGTTTAATCATAAATTCAAACATTTTAGCTGTATCATTGCAGTTTTTTTCAAGCAGTACTGATCTAATACTACAAAGCTCTTTGTTTGATTTAATTTCTGATAGATTAGCTACTGTTCCTTCAGATGGTTTTCCACTAAACATCCTGAAATTACGTTGTCGAATACTACACTGCCAAACAACAAAATTACTCCAACCAATCTTTGACATGTTTAATTTATAAATTTAACAATCTAAAGTATTGTCTCTTTCCCATTGAGTAATTATGTTAGATTTATTTGATTTTGATTTTTTGAAGCCAATTCTCTTTTCTTGAGATGAATTATACTTTTTAATTTCTCTATTTTTTAACGTTATGTAGGAATTAATAACATCTTTACCAAAAGCAGACTTAAGAACTTTGCTTTTATTTAGATTACTTAATGCCTGATTTAAACTTAATGGTAATTTTTTTGCACCTTTAACCTTATGAGCTTCCTCATACATATTTACGTTAATAGGTTTACCTGGGTTTCTTTTTTTATCTAAACCATCTAATCCTGCTGCAATAATTCCAGCTTGTAATAAATAAGGATTAGTTGCTCCATCCATTAACCTTAATTCAAATCTACCTGATCCGGGAACACGTATCATATGAGTTCTATTATTACCAGAATAGGTAATAGTGTTAGGAGACCAAGTAGCTCCAGAATCAGTAACAGGAGCATTAATTCTTTTATAACTATTAATGGTTGGATTAAACCACGCAGTTAAAGCTTCAGCTGAGTTCATAATTCCACCCATAAAATGGTAAGCAGTTTTTGATAAGCCTAATTGATCTTTTTTATCTAAAAATAAATTCTTACCTTTTTTATTCCAGATTGATAGGTGCGCATGACACCCATTTCCAGTTTTATCTATAAAGGGTTTTGGCATAAAGGTAGCTCTTAAACCTACTTTTTCTGCTAAAGTTCTAACCATAAATTTAAAAAAAACATGACGGTCAGCTGTTTGTAGGCAGTCTGAAAAATCCCAATTCATTTCAAATTGTCCATTAGCATCTTCATGATCATTTTGGTACGGACCCCAACCAAGCATAATCATTGAATCACATATACCTCTAATTAAATCATACTGACGCATCAATGCAGATTGATCATAACAAGGTTTATCAGCAATATCTTTTTGATCTGCAATAGAATCACCACTTGGAGAAATTAAAAAATATTCGCATTCAACACCACTTTTTAAGTGCATATTTTTCTTTGCTAATTTATTAATTTGATTACGTAACATAACACGAGGAGAGGCATCTACTGGTTTACCATCCATCCATAAATCTGCTGCTAACCAACCAACATCCATTTGCCATGGAAGTTGTATAAAACTATTCGGATCAGGTATTGCTGCCATATCTGGGTCAGATGGAGACATATCTAAGTAAGTAGAAAAACCCGCAAATCCTGCACCTTCTTTTTGCATTTCTTTTATAGATTGAGCAGGGACTAATTTAGATCTAAGTACTCCAAAAAAATCTACATAACTTATTAAAAAGTATTTTATTTTTTTCTTTTTTGCGACCTCCGCCAGATTTATAGCCATTTTATCTCCTTAAATATTTAAATAACAGATTATTAACCCTCAAATAATAATTAATAAATACATTTTTTATAAAACATTTAATAACTAATCAACAATACTTTTTCTATAAATATCCAAATGAAAGCAATTATATTAAATCTTATAGCTTGGGGCACACTACCCATAATGGACGGTATGGCAAAATATTTAAGTACTGAGATGCATTTTGTAGAAGTTGTATGGGCAAGATATTTTTTTATGGTTGCCATGAGTCTTCCAATCACATTTTTCTTTTTTAGAAAATATCTTACATGGCCACGTAATTTCTTACTTCAAATGTCTAGAAGTATTTTTTTATTTTTATCAACTATTTGTTTTTTTTATGCCATTTCTGTTATTTCTTTAGCAAAATCCCTTACCTTAGCTTTTGTTGCTCCAATCTTTGTTACAATTTTATCTGCTTTGTTATTAAAAGAAAAAGTTGGGATTCATCGATGGGCTGCAGTATTTGTAGGATTTATTGGAGCACTTATTATTATTCAGCCTGGTATTATCAAAATTAACTTAGCATCAATTGCAAGTCTTGGAGCAGGAATATCCTATGCATTTTATGTAATTTCAACTAGAAAACTTTCATCTTTTGACAACCCCTATCTAACATTAATATTTACTGGTGTAGTTGGCGCTATTATAATTAGTGTTATTGTTCCATATTTTTGGACAACGCCAACTATTAATCAATGGCTTTTAATGATTGGTTTAGCGGCTGTTGGAATGTTTGCTCATTTTTGTTTAATCTTATCATTAAACTATGCTGAAGCATCTAAGCTTGCACCTTTGGCTTATTTTGAAATAGTTAATAATATTTTAATTGGTTATTATTTCTTTGGCGACTTTCCAAACAAATGGTTATGGTTAGGTTTATTTTTTATTGTATCAAGTGGAATTTATATTTCAATAAGAGAAATAAAAAAATTAAATTAATAAAATAATGAATTTAACAGATAAACAAAAAGGAATTTTTCTATCTTTATTTGGTGTGCTAATTATTACTCCAGATTCTTTATTTATTCGTCTAATCAATATTCCGTCTTGGGAGTTACTTTTTTATAGAGGACTAATCCCTTCCTTTTGCTTATTTATTTTCTTATTCCTTTATTATAAAAAAAATTTTTTTCATGCTTTATTAATAACAGGACTGCCTGGTTTATTATATGCTGTCTTAATTGCATTAGGTAACACTGCATTTGTACTATCCATTCAAAATACAAATGTAGCAAATACACTAATCATGATTGCATTAACTCCTTTTGCAACCGCCATACTAAGCTCAATATTTATAAAAGAATATCCGAGTAAAAGAATGTGGTTAACAATTATCGCTTGTTTTGCGACTATATTATTTATTTTTTATGAGTCTTATCAAGGGGGGCGTCTTTTTGGAGATTTTTTTGGATTGCTAACAGCTATTTTTATGGGTGGTGGTGCTGTTGTTATTCGCTATAGTAAGTCATTTGATTTTCTTCCTTCACTTTTAATAGCTAAATTATTTACTATTTTAATAGCGTTTGCATTTATTGACTCATTTCCTGGATCTCTTTTAGTTAGTTCAGATCAATTATTCTTTATAATTATAATGGGATTATTTTTACTTATCCCATTAGCATGTATAACTATTGCCCCAAGATATATTCCAGCATATGAAGTTGAAATATTTTTTATTCTAGAGACTATTCTTGGACCAATTTGGGTATGGCTAGTTATTCATGAACAGCCTTCATCAAAAACAATAATTGGAGGAATTGTCATAATATTAATTATTTTTACCCATACTTTTTTTGAGCTTAGAGAAAATAAAAAAAATACTCAAAATATATAAAAATGGCCAAAATTTAGGAAAAATATACCCATAATTCACTTAAAAAAACAATAATTTACTGTTGAATCTCATAATAAAGGTCTAGATAGAACTCGTAATTTATCGTTCATCTCATTAATTGAGTGAGACGGAAGTAGGTAAGATCCGAAGGAACGCAGTTCATTTGATTTTTCTTTTTACTTCTTTTTTTTTGATGAGTTAAACGGTTATTTTGAATTTAACTCGTAAGGAGGCAAAATGACGTTGGAAGAATTAAATGTTTTTGTCACCACACAAGCAAACGTAGGCATGGAAGCTTACTATTGGTGGTGTACTGGACTTATGATTATTATTCACGTTGGTTTCTTAATGTATGAAGTAGGCGCTACAAGAATGCAAAACGCTGTTTCTTCAGGTGTTAAAAATTTATTAGCATTTGCATTTATGATTCCAACATTTTGGCTATTTGGATGGTGGATCTATTTAGCTTTTCCTGGAGGATTTGTACCTATTGATTTAGAAGGATACGGAGCTCCTTGGAATGTTTCTATGGGACCAATGCTAAGTGACCAGGCTACTGGTGTATTCTGGGCTGCATTTACTCTATTTGCTTGTACTACTGCTTCAATTTTTTCTGGAGCTGTAATTGAAAGAATTAGAATTAGTGCATTTGTGTTCCTAGCAGTTGTATTAGGATCTGTCGTTTGGATTTTAGCAGCTTCTTGGGGATGGCATCCAGATGGATGGCTTGTAACTGGATGGGGATTCCATGATGTAGCGGCCGCAGGGTGTGTTCACACTGTTGCAGGATTATTTGCATTTGGGGTGCTTTTAAACCTTGGACCAAGAGTAGGAAAATATAATGATGATGGCTCTATGAATGATCTTGAAGGTCATAGCTTAGTTCTATCTTTTGTTGGCTTATTAACTTTGATAGTAGGTTTCTTTGGATTCCTAGGAGCTTGTTTAATTTGGGCAGGATCAGATTTTGGAGGTTGGATAAATATTTATGGTGCACCAGCTACATTATCTTCTTTTGCATTCAATACTTTGATGGGTCTAGCTGGAGGCATGATCGGTGCTTTCTGGTGGAGTAAAGGAAATCCTTTCTGGATGATGTCAGGTGGACTAGCAGGTATATTCATATGTGCTGGTGGTCTTGATATTTGGTATCCTGGGTTCGCATTTATTCTTGGAACAGTTGCAGGATGTGTAATTATTCCAGCAAACAATTGGCTTCATAACACTTTTAAAATAGATGACTGTGTAGGAGCAGTATCAATTCACGGTGTTTGTGGTATCTTAGGTATGTTGTGTGTAGGACTTTTTGCTTCTGGATTTCCAGCAGCAGGAGATATTCCAGCTTCAAATCTAACAGGTCAAATTGTTGGTGCTATTGTAATGGCTTTAACTGGATTTGTGCCGGGCTATGTTATTTCATATATTATGAAATTGGCTGGCTGGTTACGTGTACCAGATCACATTCAAAAAGCAGGTATTGATAAGGCTGAGCTTGGATTACAAGCTTATAACCAGTAACAGATAGAAAGGAACATATTATGAATACATTTCCTGGAGAATCAGCAAGTTGGGAAGGTGTAGATGCTTATTTTACATGGGCAGGCTCATCAGGCATGCTTGTTCTGTTTACTTTAGTTGCAGCAGCTATATGCTTAGGTGTAATTATTGCAGCGGCAAGACATGAATCTGAAATAGCTGATAATAACAAGTAAATTTATTTTATAAATTAAAAGGGCAGTATTTTTTACTGCCCTTTTTTTATTTATGAATATAAGATCAGTAACTTAATATGAATTATAAAATTATTGAAAATTTCTTAAGCAATATTTATCAATTAGGTTTTGAATATAAAATAATTGTAATTATTTTATGGATTGTCATAATGTTTATCTTACTTAGAAAGTTAGCAAAAAAAGATAATGAATTTTATTTAAAAGATTTTTTTAAAAAGAAAAAATAATTAAAATTTATTTATTGTTTAGATACAGTTACAATAGATATTAATATTAATAAAATAAAACTTATTATTCCACAAAAAACTGATCCAAATAAAATAAAAGAAAGAGTAAGCATAAAGTTACCACTATCTATTTTATTAAAAAAAAATGGTGTTTGTAAAGTTTGGTCTATAAGGCATAAAAAACACAAAACCATTAAGCCGGTAAAAAAACCTCTTTTATAAAATTTAATCCACTTTTCTTTAATTAATTTTATATTCATTTAGTTATATTACACGAAATTGAATTTAAATCATTATTCTAAAAGATCATTAACTGCCTGATCTAAAGCAGTTTCAAAACCTTTATCGTTTCCTGGATTAGCAACACAATGCCCCCAGACCGAGTTGTAAGTTCTCAATTCAGCGTTTTTAATATGTTTTGCTTCAAATTCATTATCTTCAGGTGGAAAATATAAATCATTACTGCATGGTATAATAATAGTTTTTGCTTTTATATTTTTTAAAGCCTCTATAAAATTACCATTATATTGTTTTCCAATAGAGATATCTCCTTTTTGCCATGTTAAAAGTTTTGTTAAAAGATTATTTGCATCCCAATTTTTGATGTGATCATTTTCCCAATCAACTAACAATTCTTCCACATTTTGATAACCTAAATTTTTATATTTTTGTTCTCTAAAGAATGTTTGTGAAAAAGCCCAACCTGCATAGACTCTTCCAAAGGCTTTTAGTCCTCTAACTGGAGGCGATGTATAATCACCATTATTCCAGGCAGGATCAGCGCAAAGAGCAGCTTTTACACCTTCTAAAAAAACAAAATTATGCTCCGATGTTTTAGCTGAAGCACAAAAAGGTAAAATAGCATTCACCATATCTGGGTATTGAGCAGCCCATTGATAGGATTGACAGCCTGCCATTGACCATCCAGCAACTAAAGCAATTTTGCTAATGTTAAGATGTTCTGTTAATAATTTATATTGGCAAGCAATATTATCAAATAAAGATATTGTTGGAAATTTGGATCCTTTTTGATCTATTTCTGCATTGCTAGGAGATGTAGATAAGCCATTACCAAATAAGTTTACAGATATAATAAAATGCTTTTCTGGATTTATAGCCCTATTAGTTCCAAAGAAACCTTCGTTTCTATTATGAGTACCAGTATAAAAAGTAGGTAAAATAATTACATTACTTTTATCTGAATTTAATGAACCGTATGTTTTATATGCAAGTTTAGCTGAAAGTAAAATTTCACCTGATAAAAGCTCTACATTGCCAAGGTTATAAATTTCATAGTCAATATTATTCATTATAATAAAATATAATCTATTTTATATGTTTTAATATAACCTTAGATATTCTTTGAGTTCCCAATCTGTAACAGCTTGATGATATCTTTCCCATTCATCATTTTTATATTGAACATAGGAATTTAACATCACTTTACCCATTACTTTTTCTGCAATTTTATTTTTTTGTAAAGCTTCAGTAGCTTGAAGTAAATTTCTTGGAAGACGTCTTATGCCAAGCTTTTTCATATCTTCAGGTTTTAAAGCGTAGAGATCAAAATCAGATGGTTTTCCAGGATCAGTTTTATTTTGAATACCATCTATTGCAGCTGATATAGTCATACCAAGTGCTAAGTAAACATTCATTGTTAAATCAGCCGCACGGTTTTCTATACAGTATCTATTTTGTGGTAATCGAAATTGTGCTGAGCGATTATTATGACCATACGTAATATTAGTTGGTGCCCACGTATGAACTCCACCCTCAAAACCACCTACAGTCGGTACTAACCCATTATATGAATTTACTGTTGGACAAGTAATTGCAGTGATAGCTTCTGAATGTTCAAGCAATCCACCAACTGCATGCATTGCATCTTGTGACCATTTATCACCATCTTTAAAAACATTTGTATTTTTCTTTATGTCATTAAGTGAAAAATTTATATGCCCTCCTGACCGCCAATCACCTATAGTTGGTTTTGGCATGAAGGTGACAAACATATCATGTTTTTTCGCTACTTCTTTTAAAAGTATTTTTAAAAATACTAATCTATCTGCCATTTGTAGAAGATCAGTATAATGAAAATCTAATTCAAATTGAGAATAAGCACCTTCAGCAACAACATCGTGTAAGTCCCATCCTAACTCACCTAATATATCCATCATTTCTTTTAAAAAATGCATTGAATCTAAAGAATATTCAACATCATAGCCAAATGCTTGTCTTCTTGGTTGAATGCCATGAGGAGGATCATTATCTATTGCCTTAACAGGCTCACCTTTTTCATTGTATTTCATTACAATGAACTCAGGCTCTATGCCTGCAAAACCTTGATACCCTTGTTCTTGTTTTTCTTGAATAATTTTTTTAAGAGCTTGTCTTGGACAAACATTGTAGGGAGCGCCTTCCCAAAACAAATCAGCAAATATTATTGCTGTTGTTTTATCCCACGGACAAACATATACAGCATTAAGATCAGGAAGCATTATTTGATCAGGATCAGCTGGTGTTAATTCAGGAACAAAAGATACTGAATGAACTGCAAATTGTGGACCTTTACCCATACATAAAGCTTCAAAATCACTCATAGGAACAGGTTTAGTTTTTGGTATCCCGTGCATATCAATCCAACTAGATAAAACATATTTAACCCCTGCATCTTCAAGTCTTTTTTTGGTCGATGCTATTTCAGGTTTATTTCTTTCTATAGCCTCGCTTAAGCTTTCATAATAAATTTTGCTCATTAGTTATCCTTCCTATAATTTTTTATTCTATACCCATATCTTCAGGATCAATCCCTGGCACATGTGTAAGTCCAGCTTTCTTTTTCCAATCATGAGGATAGGCTGCGTAGAAAATCACACATGTTTCATCACATTCATATGCAATATGATTGTCTTTTGGTACATATAAAACGTCTCCTGGATTACAAACATATGATTCTCCATCACAAGTAAGTCTGAATGAACCTTTCATACAATAAATAATTTCATCACATGTTAAATCCCATGGTACTGATATTTTGTTTAGAAAATTTAAACCTCCACACATGGTGTCACTGACTTTTGATGTTACAAAGGGCTTAATATAAGTTTGACCCGGCTCAAGTGTATGTAATCGGTGTTCTATATCTGAAAATTTGTATAATTGAGGTTTGTTACCCATGATCTACCTTTCTTTATGATGTTTGTATTTTTTCATTGAGTTCTACTTTGTAACCATCCGGATCTTCACAAAATGCTATTACTCTAGTTCCGTGTTTCATTGGTCCTGGCGGTCTTGTAATTTTTATTCCTGCTGCTGATAAACTTTCACAGGCTTTGTATACATCTGGTGTTTCAACACAAATGTGCCCCCAACCATTACCCTTTTCATAAGGTTCTGCTTGATCCCAATTATAAGTTAATTCTAGAGTTGGGTATTCTGTTTCTGGACCATAACCAATAAAAGTATTTGTAAATTTTCCGTCTGGATAATCAGTTTTACGTAAAACTTTCATGCCTAATATGTCACAATAAAATTTTAATGATAATTCGAGATTTTGAACACGCATCATAGTATGCGCTAGTCTAAAACCAGAGGAAATTTCATTATCTGTCATTTTTAACCTTTTTTTTATTTTTTTTTGTTTTGCCCATAGATTTAATCATAATTTGTTGAAATGCGCGAACACTATTTTCCCAATGAGGGGATAATAATCCACCATTTTTAGAGACGGGGGACGATCTACCTAACTGAAGTCTCTCACATATCTCATGATCTTCTTTATGAACTTTCCACCAAAGATCCTTAACACTTTTGATTTGATTTTTTGTAAGGTTATTACCTTCAGTAGTATAAATAATTCTTTTTTGATGAGTAATGCCAGGTTCAACTGGTAGATTTAAATGAACACCGATTTGTCCAGGATAATATGTCCCGATAATAAAATTTGGAAATAAAGACAAATATTTTGAACTTACCGCCAAGCTGTCTGCAGAAGTATTTTCATTTTTTAAATCAACAGCACTTCCATAACATCTTCCATCAACTAAAGTATAATGATCTTTAAGAGGTTGACTTGTAGTTGTTTTATGCACAAATTGAACGTGATAAGGCTCTATAAAATTTTCAATTAAAAATTTCCAATTTGTATACACTTTTCCAAAATCTAATGTTGCAACTTGTTTTATTTTTTTTAAATTAAAATCTTTAAGTTGCTTAATTAATGGTGAAGCATATTTTTCAAACGGCAATGCATTGTTATTTAAATTGATAAAAATCCAATCATTCCAGATTTTAATTCTTATAGATTTTAATCCATTATTTTCATTTTTAAAACCTTTTGGTGTATGATTATTTGTTCCTCCAAAATGAGGTGCTCTAATGAGATTGCCATTTAAGTCATATAGCCATGCATGATATGGACAGCTTATATATTTTCCAAGATTCTTATTTTCATCAACTAATTTTAAACATCGATGACTGCATACATTGTGGAAGGCGACAATTTCATTTTCATTATTTTTTAAAATTAGAATTGGTTTATGGGCAATAGTTAGAGTTACAGCATCACCAACAGATTTTAGTTCATGAGCAAAACCAACGAACATCCAATTATCAGAAAATACTGTTTCGCCTTCTTTTATCCAAAAATTATTGTCAGTATAAGATTCTGATGGAAGTCCTCTAAAAATAGTACTCAATTTATTCTCAAATGTTAAAAATTTTTATGATTAATTTTGAAAATCTTATCATTATCAACAAAAAAAAACTATAAAATTAGTGCATTTACTTAAATGTATTGCTGACTATATATTCAATTTCTCCACATCTACTTATGTAGCTCAAATATTAATGAATGCCATTCTAAGCATTTTGAATTATAAAAAATAAATTTTAAAATATACAAAAATATATGACTAAAGCTGAAATAGATAAGAATAATTGCTTAGTTATTTATGAAGATCAATTTAGCAATTATCATTTACACCCTTTATGGCTACGTGAGAGAGTAACTGACCCTGAGTTTTTGGATAGTAATAATTATCAAAGGTTATATGAACCATCTTTAATAACTCAAAATATAACAATCAAAAATTTTTCTATAGAGAAAGAAATTTTAAAAATAAAGTTCTCAGATGAGGTTGAAGGATCATTTTTATTAAATGTTTTAATAAATGAATTAAAGCAAAAGGATATAATTCCTGATAAAAAACCTTGGAAAAATGAATTTGAAAATTTACCGATTTATGATTTTAATTCTTTGAATGAAGCTAAAGTTTTTCTAGATTTACTTTCTGATTTTCAAGAATTAGGTTTTGTAATAGTTAAAAATACATCAACAGAAGAGGGGACAGTAATAAAATTTGCTGAAATGTTTGGTCCTGTTAGAACAACAAATTTTGGTAAGCATTTTGATGTGGTCTCAAAACCTGAAGCTAATGATTTAGCTTATACAAGTCTAGGCATTAAGGCTCACACAGATAATCCTTATAGAAAACCTATGCCAGGAATTCAAATACTACATTGTATATCTAATGAAGCAAAAGGTGGAGATTCATCCTTGGTTGATGGGTATGCAGTTGCCGAATATTTAAAGATAAATGAGCCAGAAATGTTTGAAATTCTAACAACTACAGATGTATTATTTAAATTTGTTGATAAGGATATTATTCTTGAGAATTATGGCAAGTTGATTGAACTTGATCATAATGGAAAATATTTACAAAGTAGATTTAGTGGTAGACTTGATTATGTTCCGTATTTAGAACCATCACAATTGGAAAAATTTTATTCTGCTCGAAAAAAATTATTTCATTTATATGAATCAGAAGAGTTTGAGTTAAACTTTCGTTTAGATAGTGGTATGCTGATGATGTTTGATAACATCCGAGTTTTACATGGAAGAACTGAATATGATGTTAATACTGGTTTCAGACATCTGCAAGGTTGTTATATTGATCACGACTCAACAGAGGGTAAGTTGAGAAGATTAAAGTCTAATTTGTAAATTTATTTTATTATTGGAATTTCTTTCGGGGCTCTTTTAGTAATTAATTCAGCCCCATCTTTGTTAATTATAATATTCTCTTCATGTACAATCATTTTACCAGGGGCATATTCCAATCCAGGCTCAATAGTTAAAACCATATTTTCTTTTATTACCGTTTTATCTTCACCTCGATGCGAGGGCGGTTCAGTTAATTGTAAGCCAAGTCCATGCCCTAATCTACCTACATTATTTCCTGCAATACTCACTTCACTAATAACTTTATTCATTGCGTTAAATACATCAAAAGTAGTAGCTCCTGGAATTGCAGTATTAATGCCTATTTCTGTAGCTTTCCATAAAACTTCATATACTTTTTCTACTTCACTACTAGCTTTTCCAAATGCAAAATTTCTATCAAAATCACAAAAATAACCATCGAATGTAGAGCCAGTATCTATAAAGAGAATATCGCCATCTTTTAATATGCGATTTGTTGGACCGCAGACAATTTGTGATACACCTCCTACACCAGATATACCTGGCATAAACGGAACACTGTCAGCTCCTCTACTAAGCATATCAATTTTTAATTTATTAACTGCTTCTCTTTCAGTATCACCTATAGAAAGTTTTGAGGGCAGAGAATTATAAGCATCACTTGCAATCGAACAAATAAATTTAATTCTTTTAATTTCCTCTTCTGTTTTAATCATTCGGATATCCCAAATCGCATCAGAGCCATCAACAAGATTAGTATTAACTATTTCCTTTAATTTAAAAAGATCTCTAACAGGCATCCTTATAGCCATTTCTTTCCCAAACTCTGCTCCAATTTTACCAAAAGTTTTTTTAATATTTTCTAAAGTTGATTTTAATAAAGTAATCCCCTCATCTTCAGGTTGAGGTGAGGGCCAGGATTTGATTTCATCTAGCCATGTTTTTTGAAATTCAGACTCACCAATTTCTGGAACAATTGCTATGGGTTTACCTGATAGAGGAACAATAACAAACCAAGGTCGTGTTGGGCTCTCCCAAAATTGAGAGTCATATCCAGTAAAGTATCTAATATTTTGTGGGGTAGTTAATAAGATACCATCTAACTGATAATTATGCATGATTTTTTGAGCTTGAATTAGCCGTTTTTCAAATTCTTTATTTGAAAAGCCTCTTTCATTATTGAGTTTAGTATTCATTGGTTATCGAATGTTAAATGGATCACTTAAAGGTTCAGTTGAAGTGCTAATCCATGTAGTTTTTGTATTGGAATAATCTTTCATTACCTCTAATCCTGACTCTCTTCCATACCCGCTATTTTTAAAGCCACCAAATGGAGCAACTGGAGAAATTAATCGATAAGTATTAACAAATACAATTCCTGCTTGAACAGCTTTTGAGACTCTCATTGCTATTCCATTATTTTCAGTAAAAATTCCTGCAGCAAGCCCAAAACTATTATCATTCATCAATTGAATTGCATTTGCTTCATCTTTAAATCTCATTACAGATAAAACTGGACCAAATAATTCATTCTCTGCAACAGGCAAATTATGATTAGCACACTCAATTATTGTAGGCTCAAAATAATAACCATGTTTAAATTCACTAACCTTATTTCCTCCAGTAATTATTTTACCACCTTGTTCTATTGTTTGTTTAATCTTTTCTTCAATATTTTGTAATTGGGTTAAAGTAGCGAGGGGTCCTAGTTGAGTTGTAGTTGATAAAGGGTCACCAATTCGAATTCCCTCAACTCTACTTTTTAATTCCTCTAAATATTCATTATAAATATCTTCTTGCAAATAAAGTCTGGAACCAGCAATACAACTTTGACCACTGGCTCCAAATATACTTGCCATAATTCCATTAATTGCATTATCTTTACGAGCATCTTTAAAAACAACCACAGGACTTTTTCCACCAAGCTCTAGAGATATTTGCGATAAATTTTCTGCAGAGTTTCTAACAATATGTTTTGCTGTATTGACACCTCCTGTAAATGCTATTTTATTAATTTTTGGATGGGAAGTAAGCAACTTACTACAAGTATCTGCAAAACCAGTTATTATATTTACAACACCTTTTGGTATTCCAACTTTATCAATAATTTTAGCAAATTCTAATAATGGAGTAGGGGCAATCTCTGATGCCTTAATAATAATAGTATTACCCATTGCTAAAGCTGGAGCAAGTTTGACTGCAGTGAGAAACATTTGTGAGTTCCAAGGTATTATTGCAGCAACAACTCCAACTGGAACTCTGGTGGTGAATACATGCATATCTTCTTTGTCTATTGGAAGCGTTGAGCCCTCAATTTTGTCGACTAATCCAGCATAGTAATAATAATATTCAGCGATATAATTTGCCTGCAATTTTGTTTCTTTAAATAATTTCCCAGTATCTTTTGTCTCAATCGTTCCAAGTAATTCTGCTTTTTCTTTAAGCTGATCTCCAATCGCTCTTAAATATTGTGCTCTTTTACTAGGAAGAATTTTTGACCATTCTCCATAAAATGCATTATGAGCTGATTCTACGGCTAAGTTTACTTCATACTCTTCTGCGAGGGAAATTTCTGCAAATTCCTTTTCAGTTGATGGATCAATAGACTTTAAAGATTTACCAGATTTACATTCTGTGAATTCTCCATTTATATAATTTTTAAATTTTTGCATCAAACCTCAAATATATTTTTATTATCATAATATTTGTGCATATTTTTTTGCCATTCATCATAGTTGTTTTTATGTATTAGCGAAACTGTAAATCCTCCAAATCCTCCACCGGTTAATCTTGCTCCCTCTGCTCCAGATATTTTTGATCTTTCAACAATCAAATCAACATCTTCAGTTGAGGCTTCAAAATCTTTAGCATATGATTGGTGGCTTTCATTCATTAACTTTCCAAATGATTTAATATCTTTATTTAATATATATTTCTTTGCTTCTAGGACCCTAGCATTTTCAGTAATCACATGTCTTGCTCTTTTTAAAATTAATTCATCATTTATTTTATTTTCATCAAATTGCTCTGGTTTAATTGAACCTAGATATTCTGCACCAAGATATTCTTCAGCTTTCTTAAGTTGGCTATATCTTTCATTATATGCGCTATCTCTAAGATTTCTTTGAACTGCAGAGTCAACTAAGCAAAAAACCCAATTAT
The DNA here is from genome assembly GCA_902576125.1 of uncultured Alphaproteobacteria bacterium. Lineage (GTDB taxonomy): Bacteria > Pseudomonadota > Alphaproteobacteria > HIMB59 > CACPNW01. Next base: position 57,289 of record CACGUF010000001.1, read on the forward strand.
CTGGAAGGTCTATCAATTCAAATTTCAAACTTAAACAATCTAAGAAGAAAGCTTTTCTATGAATGCCAATTGAGGAAACCATTTGATCCATGATCCCTCCTGAAACACCTATATAATCACGTTCAACTTTTTGCGCTAAGATTGCAATATGTTTTTCTGCGTATTCAGTTTTAAAAAAATTATTTAATGCTTTTAAAACAGCAACGCAAAGAGCTGATGAAGATGAAATACCGCGACCCATTGGAATAGTTGAGGATATAAAAATATTTAAATGAGTATTGGGTATATGTTTATTTTCATCGTAAAATACAAATAAACAACCTTTTACATAGTCAGCCCATTCATTATTTTTTGACTTAATAAAGTCAGTAAAATTCATTTGTTCATTAAAATGCTCAGAATAAACTTGATATTTTTTATTCTCATTTTTTGAGATTTGAATAGTTGTTTTGAAATTCAGAAGTGATGGTAAAACATAACCTCCTGTATAATCAGTATGTTCGCCAATTAAATTAACTCTTGCATGTGCGCTGTTAACAACTGAAAAATCAGTATGAAATATATCTTTAAAACCCATGATAAACTAAATATATAAATTATTGATAATGGAAATACACTTAATTTTTACAAAAAATAATAAATTAAAATTCTCTATCTTAAATAATCAATATCGTCATGGAGATTTTAAAATTTGTTTTTCTCTTGTTTATTCTATTCAAGAAATTGATGGTGGAATAATTTCAAAAAAAGTTGGCAGATATTATGAAATTCATTCTGAAAAAGATGAATTAATTTTTACACTACAGGAACCAAGGATAGGCTCTTATAATCTCTCATGTGGTCCAGAGGGATTATTTGTTATAGGAAAAAATAATCAAATTATTGAGTGTGAAATTAGTTCTCTTGAATTTGAAAATCCTATACCGCAAATTTCATATTCTGATGACTATGATAATATATTTGATCCAGTAATCCCGCTTCCTAATATTTTAAAATTAGAAAAAGAAACTATTCACGTTAAAAATTTAGATTTTAAAATATCTCCTGAAGAAAAAGATTTTTTTAAAAATTTTGATAATTTATTAAAAGTATCTGATATAAAATTTAATGTATCAACAGGACATTCTATATTTTTTATAAAACAAAATTTAAGATCTGAAGAATATAAAATTAACATTAAGAAAGATTCAATTTTGATTGAGTATTCTGATTATGGAGGAAAGTTTTATTCAATAATAACTCTGATACAGCTTATAAATTTTTATAATTCAAATTTACCTCTTGGTATAATTGAAGACAGACCCTCTTTAAATTGGAGAGGTATGCATTTAGATTGTGCAAGACAATTTTATACAATTGATGAAATAAAAAGACTTATGAACTATATGTGCTTTTTTAAATTAAATCGTTTCCATTGGCATTTAACAGATAATGAAGCTTGGAGAGTTGAATTAGATTGTTATCCAAATTTAACTAAAGTGGGTGCTTTCAGAGGCTATGATCATACAATTCCACCTTTCTATGGAACTGGTTATAATAAAACAGGAGGTTATTATTCTCGAAGTCAAATCAATGAGCTAATTGAGTATGCAAGACAAAGAAATATTGAAATCATGCCTGAGATTGATTTACCAGCACACTCTTGGACATTGCTTCAAGTTATGCCCGAGTTAAGAGACTCAAGCTCTAATATTATTTCAGAGGATGTAGGTAATTATACTGATAATACAATTAATCCTGCAGTAGAAGAGACAAATATTTTTTTAAAAAATATTTTGGAAGAATTAAGTGAAATTTTTTTATTTAACATAATTCATGTTGGAGTTGATGAGAGGCCAAAAGAGTCATGGGAAGGATCGCCCAAAGTAATTGAATATATGAAAAAAAACAAAATTGAATCGTTCGATGAATTGCAAGATGATTATATGAATAATATCATTAGTATTTTAAAAAATTCAAATAAGCTAACTGCGGCTTGGAATGAAGCAGCACTACCTCCTCATAATGATATAGGCTCTGCTGGTAGCGCAGGAAAAGTTGATAAAAATTGTATTATCTTTGCCTGGGAGCATCCTGATGTCGGATTGATGTCAGCAAAAAAAGGTTTTCAAACAGTTCTTTGCCCAGGTCACAAAACATACTTTGATATGGCTTACAATAATTCTACTTTTGAAAGAGGAATTTGTTGGGCTTCCACAATAGAAGTAAAAGAAGTTTTTGATTGGAAGCCTCTTAAAGATTATGAAACTGATGATTTAAAAAATGTACTAGGTATACAAGGTCAACTGTGGTCAGAAACTATAACAAATAAAGATTATTTTGATAAAATGATTAATCCTCGTCTAGCTGCACTAGCAGAAATTGCTTGGTGCACAAAAGCAAAAAGATCATGGCATCAGTTTAGATCTTCATTATTAAATAATTTAGAATATTTATCAAAATTGGGGTGGAAGTTTCATAATTTTTAGTATTATGATTGTTATTTTAGGATGAAAAAATGAAAATCGGAGCAGTAGGACTAGGAAACAGAATAGCACACGTTTATCATGAATTATCTCAAATAAATAAAGATGCAGAATTAATTGCGTATGTTGACCCTCTACCGATAGGTAGGGAATATGCAGAAAAAAATGAATTTTTTCCAAGAAAAGAATATTCCACATTAAACGAAATGTTATCTAATGAAAAACTAGATCTTCTAATGATAGGGTCCCCAAACCACCTTCATCTAGAGCATATAAAAATTGGACTCAATTCAGGTATTAAAATATTTGCTGAAAAACCAATTGTTGTTAATGAAAATCAATCTTTTGAATTAGCAAGGTTGCTAGGTGAGTTTGGTCAAGATCAAGTCTTGGTAGGTTTGGTTTTGAGATATTCCCAGCATGCTAGATCAGTTAGAGATTTAATAAATAAAAATGTTTTGGGCAATATTGTTTCTATTGAAGCTTCAGAACATATTATGCCGTGGCACGGTGGTTTTTTTATGCGTAATTGGCGTCGAAAAGAAAAATTTTCTGGCGGATTTATGTTAGAAAAGTGTTGTCATGATATAGATTTTTATAACATGATAGCGGGATGTAGAGTTAAAAGAGTTGCAAGTTTTGGAGGTAGAAGTTCATTTATTCCTCAAAATAAACCAAAAGAAAATTTAGAAGAGTTTTCAAAATATAATTTGTTTGGATGGGAGACAAAAGAAAATGTATTTGATAGTGATGCTGACATTGTTGATCACCAAGTAGCAATAATTGAATATGAAAATGGAGCGACTTTAGCTTTTCACACAAACATGCGCGTGCCCGATGAGTTTAGACGCTTTGCTGTCATGGGAACAAATGGAATGGTAGAAGGTGATTTTGTTAGGGGTTTTTTAAAAGCACACGATCAACAAAATAATATTATTTTAGATGAAGATTATGGTGCAGCGTTTGGAATGGTAAAAGGTCATTATGGTGCAGATAATCTGATGTTAAAAGATATTAACCAACATTTAACCAATTCTGATAAAATAAATTTACCTGTAGGTGTCAAAGATTGTATTGAAGCAGGTGTTGTTGCTATGAAGTTAGATGAATCAAGAAAGACAGGTAAAATTATTGATTTAACAACTAGTTGGAATAGGTTAGACAAGGAAATGAAAAAGTAATAATGAATAAAAAACTAAGATCTTTTAATTCTCCTACATTTTTAGCTTACGCACTAATAGCTCCTGCAGCCATTTATATTCTGTTAATTGTTGCGTGGCCAGTTCTTGAAACAATAAGACTATCTTTTACAAACTCTAGTTTAGCTGGAGAGGATTATGTTGGTTTTGAAAATTATGAAAAAATGCTCTCAAGTAAAAAGTTTAATAAAATTGTTACAAGAACTTTTGTTTGGATGTTTTTCTCAGTAAGTTTGAAGTTAATTATCGGTTTAATTGGAGCAATTTTATTGAATGCTAACTTAAGAGGCCGATCTATGTTTAGGGTTTTAATAATGCCTCCATGGGTGGTTCCAATTGCTATAGGTATGCTTGGATGGCTTTGGCTATATAATGGTTATTTTGGCATTATTGCTGGTGTAGGAATGCATACAGGTATTTTGGATGGCCCCTTTGGTTTTCTTGCATACAAGCAAAGCGCATTTATTTCTACAATTGTAGCTGACGTATGGGTTGGGACTCCTATGGTAACAGTTTTTTTCTTAGCAGCAATGCAAGGAGTTCCGAGAGATTTATATGAAGCTGCTTATTGCGATGGAGCTTCCAGATGGGACAGATTTTTTAAAATTACACTTCCTCAAATTACACCTGTTATTATTACTATGTCTATATTATCGGCAATTTGGACTTTCAATTCTTTTGAAATAATTTGGATTTTGACTGAAGGAGGGCCAAGAGGTGCAACAACCACTTTAATTATCGATACATATAAGCAGGCGTTAGGTAACTATAAGTTTGGAAGAGGTGCAGCTAGAGCAGTTGTTGTAATGATTTTATTAACTTTATTTGCAGGTTTTTACCTAGCGCTTCTAGCTAGAATTAACAAAAAGATTTCACATGGATAGATATACATTTTTAGAAAAGTTTTTTATTTATTCTGCAATCTTTATTTTTATGACCTTTATTCTCTTACCTTTTGTGGAGATGTTTTATGCATCTCTTCGACCATTAGACCATTTATTTAGATCACCCTATCAATTCTATTCAGATGATTTATCATTCTGGGCTTACAGAGAAATGTGGAACACTGTACCTATGTTAGGACGATATATATTCAATAGTTTTTTCCTGGCATCATCTGTAGCAATTTTAACTTTACTTTTTGTCATTCCTGCAGCTTATTCATATGCACGATTTAATTTTCCTTTTAAAAATTCTTCTTTGTATATTTTACTAGCAATTAATATGTTCTCTGGAGCTGTTTTATTAATTCCTTTATATAAAGTACTTAGAACATTTGGACTTTTGAACAGTTATCAAGCGATGATTGTTCCTGGAGTTGCTTTTTTAATACCCACATCAATATGGTTATTAAAATCTTATTTTGAAAAAATACCTGTAGATCTTGAAGAAGCAGCTTTTGTTGACGGTGCTTCAAGAGTTCAAATTTTAAGACATATTATAGCTCCTTTAAGTACTCCAGGATTAGTTGTTGTTGGTATCTATGCATTCATAGGTGCTTATGCTCAACAATTCTTATTTGCTATCACTTTTAACCAAAAAAAAGAATACATGCCTATTCCATCCGGATTATATGAGTTTATTGGTTATACTACGGTAAAATGGAATGAAATGATGGCAGCATCACTTGTAGGAATAGCCCCTGTTTTAATTGTCTTTTTATTTCTTCAAAAATATATTGTGGAAGGATTAACCTCAGGAGCGGTAAAAAACTAGCCTTAAACAGTAAAACAACCTTGATCAGTATTACAACTTAATGTTAAGTGTTTTATAAATAATGGAGGAAATATGAATTTAAAAAAACTATCTTCATTTCTTATAATTTCAATATTTTCACTTACTGGTTTTAAATCTTTTGCAGCTGATGTGCATGGGGTTTTTTGTGGTAGTGATCTTAGACCTAATTACGTAGAAATAGCTGATGAGTATATGAAAAACAATCCTGGCGTTAATGTAACATTAGAGGCTGTTCCTTGGGGTACTTGTCAGGATAAAGTAATAAATCTTGCAATTGCAGGAGATCCAGTTGCATTTTCTTATGTAGGCTCAAGAACTTTAAAAGGCCTTGCAGAGAATGGACATATTTTAGAAACAAATATCCCTGCCTCTCAACAAGCAATGTATCAACCAGGTATTTTAAATACAGTTACTCATATGGGCAAAACTTGGGGTTTCCCTCACGCATTTTCAACTAAAGCTCTTTTCATGAATTGTGGTTTACTAGAGCAAGCAGGTGTTGCATGTGAAGGGCCTCAAACATGGGATGAATTATATTCAATGGCTGAAGCTGTTACAAATAATGTTGCTGGAGTTGCTGGTATTGGTTTAGCAGGTAAAGATTTTGATAATACAATGCACCAATTCTTAAACTATCTTTATAGTAATGGAGGACAAGTTATTGATCCTTTAAGTAATGAGATAACTCTTGATTCATCTAACACAGTTGAAGCTCTAGAGTTTTATGGAAAACTTGCAAATGTAGCTCAAGAAGGTCCATTAGCTTGGGAGAGATCTCAACTTACTGAATTATTTAATGATGAAAAAATTGCTATGTATATTAATGGCCCTTGGGGAAGAGGTCAGCATAAGGAAGGATTAGATGTAAGTACAGTTAGAATTCCTGCCGGACCACAAGGTAGTCAAGGTACTTTATTAATCACAGATAGTATTGCTGTTTTCAACAATACTGGCGTTGAAGATCATGCAATGGCATTAGCAAGTATAATTTCATCAGGTGATTCTCAATACAGCTTAGATACTGATTGGGGCTTAACTCCAATCATGCAGTATCCACAAATTGGAAAAGTTGCACCATACAATGAGGATTATTGGATGATGTTTATTGATGCAATTGGTGATGGTGGTCCTGAGCCGCTATTTGTAGATTATAAAGCTTTCCAAGCTGTTATGAATTCAATGATCCAAGGAGCAATTCTTGAAGAAGGTGATCCTGCAGATTTAGTTGCTGAAGCAGCTGAAGAATTGGAAGAATATAAATAAACTATATAAATGCTGGGGCATTAGAAGCCCCAGCAGACTCTCCAACTTTTTATATGAGTAGATTAACTAATAATTATTTATCTAAGATTAACTTAATATTAAATAAAATATTAAAAGAAGATAAAAATAAAATAATAACTAGTGCTAAACTTATAAGAGATTCATATAAAAAAGGTGGACAGTTATATATTTTTGGAACTGGACACTCACGACTGTTAGGAGAAGAAGCTTTTCATAGAGCAGGGGGTTTTGCAGCAGCTTGTCCAATACGAGACGACAATTTGACTTTTAAAAAAGGAGCAAAAAAAGCCACTTCTTTAGAAAGAACCCCAAATATTGCAAAGAAAGCTCTAAGCAAATACAAAATTACCAATAAAGATGTGATGATGATTGTTTCTAATTCTGGTGTGAATCATGCACCAGTAGAAGCAGCAGTGATAGCAAAAGAAAAAAAAATTAAAACTATTGCAGTTACTTCAGTCAAATTTTCAAAAAAAGCACCACTATCAAAGTTAAATAAAAGATTATATGAAATAGTTGATGTTTTTATTGATAATAAAATTCCACCTGGTGACTCAATTATAAATATCAACAAATTTAGTGTAGGACCAGCATCCACTATTACTGGATCATTCATATTAAATTCAATATTAATAGAGGTAGCTAATATGTTAAAAACAGAAAAAGTTTTTCCTTTTTATATCAGCTCAAATATGCCAAATGCTAATAAAAATAATAATAAACTTGAGAATAAATTTAGAAAAATTAATCCACATTTATAATTTTATTAAAAAAAGGTAACAAATTGAAATCAATAAAAGGCAATATAATTAATTTTGATGAATCGTTTTATGGTGAAATAATTTTTGATGAAAAAATTAGTAAAATTAATAGAGTAGAAAAAAAGTCAGATGATTTTATTATACCTGGTTTTATTGATTTGCATTGTCATGGAGCAAATGGTTTTGACACAATGGATGGTTGGAACTCGATAAAAAAAATGACAGAATATCATTTAAAAAAAGGAACTACCTCAATATTGCCAACTACTTGGACTAGCACTTTTGATCATACTTTTGAGGCACTTAAAGAATTTGAAAATTACAAAAAAATTAATTCTAATATTTTAGGGGTACATCTTGAAGGTCCATTCATTAACCCAAATAAACTTGGGGCTCAACCACCACTAGCTATCAATCCATCTATTGATTTTATAAATAAATTACAAGAATTAGCACCGATAAAAGTAATTACTCTTGCACCAGAGTTAGACAACATGGAGAATTTTATAGAAGAAATAAATAATCATGGCATTAAAATTCAGATAGGGCATTCTCTTGCTGATTATAATTGTTGTGCTAAATTTATGAGCAAATATGAAATAGGTTTTACTCATCTTTATAATGCAATGTCTGGAAATCATCATAGGAATCCAGGAGTTCTTGCTGCAGCATTAGATTTAGGATCATTTGCTGAAATTATATGTGATTTTAATCATGTTAGCAAAGAGTCAATTAAGATTGCAAAAAAATGTATTGAAAATTTATATGCAGTTACAGACTCTATGGGAGCAACAGGATTAGAAAATGGTATTTACAATTTTTTTAATACAGAGGTTGAAAAAAAAGATAAAATTGCTGTTTTAGAAGGAACAAATTCGTTAGCTGGAAGCATAATTAATATGCATGATACTTTTTTAAATCTAAAACAATTAAACTTTTTATTAAATGATATAGTTAAAATGACAAGTTTCAATGCAGCAAAATACTTAGGTATAGAAGATTTGGGATATTTGGGTAAAAATAAAATTTCAAATATTTTAGTTCTTGATAAAAATTTTAATTTAAAAGAAATATATTTAAATGGAATTAAAATTAATGAATAAATCACAAGTATTAAATGAAGCTTTAAGCATACCAACAGTAATTGAAAATTTTTCTAATATTGACAATAATCCTTATTCAGAAATTTCTAATTTAATTAATCAAAAAAAAATAAAATATGTAGTTACAGTTGCTAGAGGTACTTCTGATTGTGCTGCTTTATATAGTTCATATATTTTTGCTAAGTATCTAGGTTTGCCATCTTATAGTATGCCACCTTCTATAATTACTCTTGAAAATTCTACGTTTAATTTTACTGATGCTTTAGTTATAGTAATATCTCAGTCAGGAAAAAGTAAAGATTTAATAGAATGTGAAAAACAATGCAGATCTATGGGAGCAAAAACTATTTTAATTTCTAACAATGAAAAAAGCCCGATTGTAAATGAAACAAATTATTTTTTTAATATGTTTGCTGGTGAAGAAAAAAGTGTTGCAGCAACTAAATCATTCGTACAAACATTATTAATTTTAATCAAACTTGTTTTTTTTATTAAAGGCAAGAAAGATATTAATGATAATATTAAGAAATTAGGTCAAATGCTTATTGAAGACTCTGACAATCATTGGGATCCAAATATCGTTAACAATCAGGTCAATGCAGGTTTTATAATTGGTAGAGGTGTTGGCTTTGCATTATCAAATGAAATTTCTCTTAAGTTTAAAGAGTTATGTCAAGAAATGATAGAGCCTTTTAGTAGCGCAGAAGTAATGCATGGTCCTAAAAGCCTTATACAAGATTCGTTTAAATTATTTATATTGAGTATGAATGATAAAAGTGGCAAAACTGTAGAAAAAGACAGTGAGGAAATAGCAAATTACACAAATTTAATTTTCAAAATATCTTCAAAAAATAACTCTGATAACAGTTTTTTCTATCAATCTTCTGATGTATCTGAATTTGACTCAATTGTAATTATGACAAAGTTTTACCCTTGGATCGTAAAATACGCTCAATTAAAAGGACTCGATCCTGACAATCCTAGATATTTAACAAAAGTTACTCAAACTTATTAAGATTTTGAAAAATTTTGACATAGTTATAGTTGGTGCTGGTTCAGCTGGATGTATTGTAACTAATCAAATAATAAATAATACTAATTTAAAAGTTCTCTTAATAGAGGCAGGACCAAGTGATAATAATCCTGCTATTCAAATTCCCCTTGGTTATGGAATGACTTTTTTTAATAAAAAAATGAATTGGAATTTTTATTCTGAAAAACAAAAAAAATTAAATAATAGAGAGATATATTATCCCCGAGGCAAAGTAGTTGGAGGTTCTGGATCAATTAATGCAATGATATATGCTCGTGGTTTAAAAACTGATTTCGAAAACTGGAATTTAAATCAAAGTTGGTCTTGGAAAAATATTAAAGATACTTATGAAAAAATTGAAGTACCAATTAAAGTTAAATCAAAAAAAATTCCTATAAATAAAATACCTGTTAATGATGTAAGCAATCAACATCATTCAATATTAAAAAATTTTTTTACTGCAGCAAATGATTTTCATTTTCAATTTAATAGTCCATTAAATAGTTCTATTGAGGATCAAGTAGGTAATTATAATGTTAACATTATTAATGGTTTTAGAGCTTCTTCAGCAAAAATTTTTCTAAAACCAATTAAATATCATCCAAATCTTACTATTTTAACTAATACTGAAGTTTTAAAATTGAATTTTGAAAATAAAAAAATATCAAGTTTAAAAATTAAACACAAAAATAAAATAATTGTAATTAAACCCAACATAGGCACTATACTATCAAGTGGCTCTATAATGACTCCATATCTCTTACTTAAATCTGGAATTGGGAAGGCAGACGAATTACGTCAATACAATATACCTGTTCAATTAAACAGCCCTCATGTAGGTAAAAACTTTCAGGATCATTTAGGTTTAGATTATTTATATAAAACTCACATACCAACATTAAATGACGAATTAGGCACTTGGACTGGCAGAATTAAAACAGTTTTAAAATACTTTTATAATAGAAAAGGACCTTTATCTTTAAGCCTCAATCAAGGAGGCGGATATATTAATTGGAAATCTTTAGATCCTTTTCCAAATATTCAATTATATTTTAATCCACTGACATATTCAGTATCTTATAAAAATAAAAGACCACTACTTAAGACTGATAAATTTAGTGGTTTTATTATAGGCTTTAATTCTTGTAGGCCTAAAAGTTTAGGACAAGTTAAGCTAAGACTTGAAAATGAAGAATATTATCCAAGTATAAACCCAAATTATTTGAGTGATGAGAGAGATATTCATGATTTATACTCAGCATTTGATTTTGTACGAAAATTTTCATCTAATAAGCATATTAAAAATATTATTAAAGCACCCATAAATATAGACCCAATCAATGCAAGTGATAAGGAATTGCTCGATCATTTTAAGTCTATGGCAACTACTATTTATCATCCATGTGGTACTTGCCGTATGAGTAAAGACATTAACTCAGGCGTTGTTTCTGATAAATTAAAAGTTCATGGGTTAGAAAATTTATGGATAGTTGATGCATCCATTATGCCTAATATAACTTCAGGTAATATCAATGCCCCAGTTATGATGTTATCATATTTATCTAGTAAATTAATTTTAGAACAACTAGAACAATACAATAAATGAAAATTAAAAAATTAGAAACCTTTACCAAGCCATTTGTTAGTTTTGTTAAAACTACATTAGAAGATGGCTCAGTTGGCTTTGGACAAATGTCAACTTATCATGCAGATATTACTGTACAAATATTTCACAAACAGGTTGCACCTTGGATTTTGAACAAATCTTGGGAAGATTTTAATGATATTGAAAACTTAGTATTAGAGAAAGAACATAAATTTCCAGGATCATACTTATTAAGAGCGATTGCAGGTTTAGATACATCTTTGTGGGATTTAAAAGGCAAAATGCAAAACCAACCAGTTACTTCACTTATAGGAGGAAAGCCTGGAACCTTGAAAGTTTATGGTTCATCTATGAAGAGAGATATCTCAGCGATTGATGAAGCAGATAGATTTAAGAAACTTTATCAAAAAAAAGGTATTGATGCTTTTAAATTTAGAATAGGCGCTGAATGTGGAAGAGGCCTTGATGAGTGGGAAGGCAGAACACAAGATATTGTTCAGACAATTAATAAATCATTAGATAAATCAGTTAAAAAACTTGTTGATGCAAATAGTTGCTATTCATCAGATCAGGCAATTGAAATTGGAAAACTTTTAGAGGATAATAATGTATCTCATTTTGAGGAGCCATGTCCCTATTGGGAGCCAGAGCAAACAAAAATAGTTACTGATGCTTTATCGATTGATGTTACAGGAGGTGAACAAGATTGTGATTTGCGTATTTGGAAAGATATGGTTGATAGAAAAATAGTAAATATCTTTCAACCTGATGTGATGTATTTAGGAGGTTTAACCAGAACCCTTCAAGTTGCAAAAATAATTGATGATGGAGGATATATTTGTACACCTCATGCAGCTAATTTATCTCTAGTTACAATTTGTACAATGCATTTACTCAAAGCTATACCAAACGCTGGGCCATATTTAGAACTATCTATTGAGGGGGAAGATTACTATCCATGGCAGCAGAAATTATTTTTAGATGATCCTTTTGAAGTAAATAATGGCTGTGTTGATATTACTGATAAACCTGGATGGGGAGTTGAGATTAATCCAAGTTGGCTAGAGACATCAGAATACAGAGTTTCTGAGATCAGCTAACTATTTACTTTAAGTTAAAATAAAAAATTATTTAATTTTTGATTAACTGCCTCGGCTTGCTCAATAGTTGCGCCGTGCTTTGCGTTTTTAATAATATATAATTCACTATTATTAATTTCTTTTGAAATGCCCTCACTCATTAAAGGTGTTGAGCCGACTTCATTTTCACCAGTCATAATTAAAGTAGACATTTTAAAATTTAAGTAGTTTATTTTATATTGATCAGAATCAACAAAAACTTTGTAGGCAGATAAAAAATCTTCTTTATTTTTTTTTTCTAAAAGACTGTAAAAAAATTTATAAACTTCAGGGTTATTTTTTAAAAAATCATCTGAAAACCATCTTTTAATGGAATCTATAGTTATGTTAGTGCCGTTTCTAGCAGCACTATAACGATCTTGAACAATTTTAATTTGTTTTTCTGATCTTTTAAATACGCTTGCAATCAAAACTAATTTATTTACTCTCTCATAAAATCTCTCTGTAAAATGTTGTGCAATTAGTGCTCCAATTGAAAATCCAACAATATTAATTTTATCTGTTTTTATTTCATTGATTAAATTTAATAATTGGTTGCTTAAAATTTCAAAATTTAGTTTTTTATAACCACCATTAGATTGACCATGATTGATTAAATCATAGAACAAAACTGGTTGAGAGGTAAAAAATTTTTTTTGTGGATACCACATTGTATTATCCAAACCAACTCCGTGAATAAAAATAGTAATCGGTTTATCTTTAATATTATTTAATTGATAATAGGTGCCATGGGAGTCTTTAAATTCTTGTAAACTCATTTCACTCTATGTCTAAAAGAGTCTTTTCTGAAACTGTATAAAGCTTTTGGGTCAACTTCTACGTTAATTACAGATGGCATGTTACACACTAAAGCATCAGTAACAGCATTTTTGAAGTCTTTAAGCTGAGTTATGTGATACCCTTTTGCACCGTATAATTCGGCAAGTTCATGAAAAGGTGGGCTAGAAATATCAGCCCCAATATATCTTTTTTTATAATAATCTCTTTGATATGCTTTTTCTGCTCCCCATGATTTATTGTTCATAACGATTGTAATGGTATTTATGTTGTGCTGAACGGCAGTTGATAGCTCTGATACCGTCATTCCAAAACCACCATCACCCATCAAACTAAATACTGGTGAATTAGGTTTTGCCAGTTTTACTCCTAGTCCTGCAGCAAATGAGAATCCTACTAAACCAAAATCTAGAGGTGTAAACAATGATTTCGACTCAGCAAAATTAAATTGATCAGTCGCTTGTAGGCATAATGTACCTGCATCTAATGTGACTGATGAATTTTTTGGCATAACATCTCTTAATTCTTTGAAAAGACCAGAAGGTTGAATTGTTTCTGATCCTACATCCGCTTCACTATTTCTTTTTTTATAATAATTATTTCTTTCATTTATAAAGCTATTTACCCAAACGCTATTATTGTACTTTAATTTTTTTTGACTTAACAAAGTTAGTAAATTTTCTAAAAATTTTTTTGCATCATTATTTATCCCTAATTCAATAGGAAAATATCTACCTAAAGCAATTGGATCAATATCTACCTGTACTATTTTTGCAGATTTAGAGATATTGTCGTAAGAATAAAAAGTTGAATTAAAGCCAAGTCTTGTTCCAATGGCTAAAATAAGATCTGCATTATTTACTAATTGTGAAGCAATTTTATTACCTCTTGGGCCCATTTGACCTGCGTATAGATTGTACTCATACGGAATAACATCGCCATGACCTGCAGATGATACAAGTGGTATATTTAAATGTTTTGATAGAGAGATTATTTCTTTTTGAGAATTTGAATTTTTAATTCCTGCGCCACAAATTATTACTGGCTTTTCAGCTCCTTCGATTAATGCAATAATTTTCTCTAAATCATTTCTGTCAATTTTTTTTTCTTCTATTTTATTTTTAAATACAAAACTTTTAAAACTTTCATTTCCTGACAAGACATCTCGAGGAATATTTACATGTACAGGTCCCCATTTACCATTTTTTGCTAATCTCATAGCCTCATTTAAATCAACTGCTATGTTTTTTGTTTTTTCTATAGAAAATGTTTTTTTTGTTATTGGCTCAAAGAGTTTTTGTTGATCAACTTCTTGGAAGGCATCCTTTCCCTGATGTTCGGTTGCTATTGCTCCAGCTATCGATAAAAGAGGTGAAAAAGCTGCTTTAGCTTGAGCAACTCCCGTTACTAAATTTGTAGCACCAGGACCATTCTGACCTGCAATAATCACACCATGATTGCCTGAAGCTCTTGCATATGCATCAGCCATATGAGCACCAGTGCGCTCATCTCTTACATCTATAAATTTAATACTCTGTTCATCATATAATGCATCAAAAAGTTCCATTGTGGCGGAACCTATTAGTCCAAAAACGTACTTTACATTATTCGCTTTTAAGCACTCAACAACTGCTTTACCCCCTGAAATAGGTGGGTTTTTTTTATTAATCATTATGAAGCAGCTTGAACTTTTCTTTTTGATTTACTTTTAAAATGTGGAATTATTTTTTCAGTAAATAATTTAATACTTTTCATGCAATCTTCATGTTTTACTTCAGGAAAATTAGACCAAACTTTCAAATTTTGTAAGTTAAGCTCTCTTTGCATTTCCTCTATTTTAGCTATAATGTAATCGACGGTACCAAAAAGCATGTTCCTTTCATGCAAAAATTCATATGATAGTAAATCTAATTTATGATCTGTTTTAGGTAGTTCCTCTCCTGGATTCATATGAGTTCCTAGACCTCTCCAGTGACACACCCATCGCATATAATTAACCATTTGCTCCCCAGCTTTGTCTTTTGCTTCTTCCATACTTTCAGCAACAAACATATCTCTTACAACACTAATACCTTCACCTAATTCAACATGACGTTTATCTTTTTCAGCTTTTGCCTTTTGATAAATTTCAAAACGCTTTTTTAGTGATTGAATAGGAGGTATCCACATAATAATACTAATGTCATTTTTCGCTGCCCATTCTATTGAGCTTGGACTATCTACTACTTGCCATAATGGAGGGTGTGGTTTTTGAACTGGCTGAGGTATAACACTTATTTTTTCTAAAATTTTACTGTCCATGTTCATGAATTCAGAATTTGGTGGACTCATGTCATGTTCCCATTCAAAATTAGGAGCTGGATAAGTATAAAATTCACCTTCATGGTTAAAAAATTTTTCAGTCCAAGCTTTTTTAATGATAGTGAGAGTTTCCTCAAATAATCTGAAGTTTTTTGCTTGATCTTTCATATCAGCATCTGCATTCATGTTTAGAGCTTCTCTTCCATAAATACCTCTGCCCACACCAGCTTCAACTCTTCCATTAGACAACTGATCTAATAATGCGATATCTTCAGCAGCACGTATAGGATTCCAAAATGTTATTATTGATGCAGCTTGACCAATTCTAATTTTGTTTGTTCTAGCTGCTATATCAGAACTTAAAAGAATAGGATTGGGGCAAATCTCCATACCTTCATGACTAAAGTGATGTTCCGAAAACCAAATTGAGTCCCAATCATTTTGATCACAATAAGTAGCAATCTCCCTTATTTCGTTAAGAATTTGATTATAAGTTTTTTTATTTCCCCAGTTAGTTGAATTACAGAAATAGCCAATTTTCATTTTACCTCCCAATGTGAAGGCGACCTATCCCACTTCCGTATGATGACGACGAGTTATGTATCGCTATATAATTCGTATTATAAATTTATAAAATTTCAATAAAAAACGTCCAAATCTAAAAAAAACCTATAAAAACTATATTAAATTATGATTAAAAATATCATTTTTGATTTTGATGGAGTCCTTGTAGATAGTGAAATTTTGGTCGCAAAAGCTTTTGTTAAGTATATGAAAAATTTTGGCATCGAATTAGATGAAAAAGAATTTGCAAATTTTGCAGGTAAAAAAACAGTCCAAGTCATAGATATTTTATCGCAAAAATATTCAATTAAAGATCAGCAAAAATTTTCTACTGATATTAAGGATATATCTTTAAATATTTATAAAAATGAATTAACTACTGTTGAAGGTGCTTATGAATTTGTAAGTAAGACAAAGCTCAACTTATATATTGGGTCTAATAGTGTAAAAGATAGAATAATTGATGGTTTACAAAGAGTAGAATTAAATAAATATTTTAAACCTGAGCAAGTATACTCATATGATCTTGTAGAAAAGCCAAAACCTAGCCCCGATGTTTATTTGAAAGCCATCAAAGATAACAATCTAAATAAAAAACACACAATAATTATTGAAGACAGCATAGTGGGTGTTAAAGCAGGAGTTAGCGCTGGTGTTAAGGTTATAGGCCTCACAGCAGGTGGCCATTGGCATGATGCTAGAGATGAAAAAGATCTGCTTGAAGCTGGAGCAATTGCTGTTACAAATAATTATAAAAAAATCAAAGAGATAATTGAAAGTTACTAAAATGGGTCCAGCAATCAAAGGAAATCCTCTTGAAATATTCGGTTACTTATTGGTAATTTCATATGTAGTAGGAGAATTTTTGATACCTAAGTATAGTTTATTTACTTTGCTAAATTTATTAGGAGTGATTGGTTTAGTGCTAAGTTTAGCACTTTTTTTTTCTTCATTAAATATATTTAATTCATACAAAGAAAATCCAAAACCTCAAACTCATACAAAAAGGATAATTAAAACTGGTATTTTTGCTTACTGCAGAAATCCAATGTATATGGCATTTATTCTTTTCCAATTTAGTATGTTTTTAATATTTGAGAATGTGGCTTATTTTGTAAGCTCTTTAGCTTTATTTTTCTGGATAAATAGTTCCGTAATTCCTAAGGAAGAGAAGTATCTCATAGAAACTTTTGGGGATGAATATGATCGGTATCTTACAGCTGTAAAAAAATGGATGTTTTTTTAGACTCTTGAAATCTAAAATTACTGAAATATATCTCCAGAATGAAAAAACTATTAGTATTGCTTTTGCTAATTTCATTTAATGTCAGCGGGGCTGGTACAGAGTCGAGCAGTAGTGACGCGACGATAACACCTGACCAAGTGAACAGTTTATATGAGTTAGCTGAAAAACACATCAATAACAAAAAATATGACAAATCTCTTAAGTTACTTAAAAAACTTACAAAAAGAGAGGACTTAGGCACAAGGAGAGCAGATATTTATAATCTTCTTGGTTTCAGTTATAGAAAATTAGATAATCCTGAACTAGACAAGTCGTTTGCTGCCTACATGATGGCTTTAGAAATAGATTCAGAGCATGCAGGTGCTCATGAATATTTAGGTGAACTATACTTGATGCGAGATCAAAAAAATCAAGCTATGAGAATGTTAAGTAAATTGGAAAACCTAGTTGGGAAAAATGCTGAGGAGTATAAAGACCTTCTTCAAGCTATTGAAAATTATCAATCATAATAAATAATTTTCTTAATTTTCTGAGCCTTATCGACTTTAATTAACATGTCTGCTTTGTCAGGCATGTTTTTAATCATCCATTTTGTTAATTTTTCATAGTAAAGAATAAAATTTTTTGTTGTATTTTTATTCATGAAATTTTTAGTTTTTGTTTTTTTTGCATTATCTTTTTCTTGTGCATACCTCCAATTTAGAACAAAGTGAAATGATGAAGGTTGAAGATAAATTATTCTGTCAAAACTTTTAAATATTTTGTGATATTCACTTCTTAATTTTGAATTGTAATAGTTTCTCCATTTAAAATCTTTGTCTAATTGCCTTTCAACTTTATTTAAATTTTTATAAAGAAATTTATTTTCTATAGGATTTGCCCCACAGCACCAGCCTTCTAAAATTAATATATCAGCTTTATTAAAAACTTTAGTTTTTTTTGAAATATCATCTTTAAGTTTATTAAAAGTTGGAGTTATAATTGGAAACTGTTTTTTTTTAAATTGTCCTAAATGCTCTTTTAGTTTTTTTATATCGTGAGTACCTGGAACACCTCTAGTTATTAGAAGAGGATGGATTTGCTGTGAAATATTATATCTATCTATTTTAGATAAGTAGTAATCATCAATACTAAGAAGCATTACTTTTTTTGATGAAGTTTTTTCAATAATAATTTTAATTAACTTTGATAAAGTTGATTTACCAGAACCTTGGGAGCCAGAAATTATAAATTTCTTATCATTAGTTTTATCAATATACTGAATAATTGGTAATATATATTTACAAATATAACTTTTAGAAAATTTTTTTCCTGTTAAATTATTTAATTCTTTTTGAATAATGAAATCAATATTTTTTTTCATAAATATAATGAATTTTGATAGTAATTAAATTATACAACAAAATAGATTTTATGAAATTTCTTTTTGATTTAGGTGGTGTATTTTTTGATTGGGATCCTAATCACTTTTATAAGAATGTATTTGAAAATATTGAAGAGAGAGAATTCTTCTTAGCTGAAGTTTGTAATGATCATTGGAACGTTCAACAAGATGCAGGAAGATCTATTGCTGAAGCTGAGTTAGAGCTTATTCCTAAATTTCCTCATTATGAAAAAGAAATTAAGATGTATTACAAAAATCATCGTAAAATGATCAGAGGAGTTTTTGAGGAGTCAATAGATATCTTAAAAAAACTTAAAGATAAAAATTACGAATGCTACGTATTATCTAATTGGTCAGCAGAAACTTTTGCTGGGATGACTGATGATTATCCTTTTTTAAAATTATTTGACGGACTTCTTATTTCTGGTGAGGATAAATTAATGAAACCAGATTCAGCTATTTACGAACTAGCAAAAAATCGTTTTAACTTAAATGCGGAAGAGACTGTTTTTATTGATGATAAGCAAGAAAATATTGAGGCAGCTAAAGGATTAGATTTTAAAACTATTCATTTAACAGATCCAAAAAATATCGAAATAGAAATTAATCAATTCTTAAAATGACAGATATGTATGATATTTTTATTATAGGCGGGGGTATTAATGGAGCAGGAATTGCAAGAGATGCTAGTGGCAGAGGTTTAAAAGTATACTTGGCAGAAAAAGGAAAGGTAGGTTCTGCAACATCCTCCTGGTCATCAAAACTTATACATGGTGGTTTAAGATATCTTGAGAACTATGAACTTAAACTAGTTAGAGAGTCTTTGAAAGAAAGAGAAATTATTACAAATATTGCACCTAACATAACAAAATCTATTCCATTTGTAATTCCACATACTAAAAAATTAAGATCAAAATTCTTAATTAGACTCGGATTATTTTTATATGATAATCTTGGTGGTAAATCAAAAATACCTAAATCATCTAAAATTAATTTTAATAAAAAGTATCAAAATATATTACAATCAAAGTTTTCAGATGGTTTCCAGTATTATGATGTCCAGGTTGATGACAAGAAATTAGTAGAAATGAATATAGATGATGCAAAAAAAATGGGCGCCATTATTGCAGAAGATACAAAAGTAATAAATGCAAATAGAATAGACAATTATTGGGAAATAACTCTTAATAATAAAAATAAAATAAAATCAAAAATTTTAATAAATGCAGCAGGACCATGGATTAATGAAACAGTAACTAATGTTATTAAAGTTAATTCAAATAAATCAATTAGGTTAGTTAGAGGAAGTCACATCATTACAAAAAAATTATACGATGAGGAAGTTGCGTTCACTTTACAAAATGAGGATAATAGAATTGTTTTTGTAATTCCATATAAAGATGAGTACTCTCTCATTGGGACAACGGAAGTTGATGTTAATTCACCAGACAATCCATCAATTTCTGATGAAGAGAAAATTTATTTAATTAATACAATTAATAAACATTTTATTAGGCAAATTTCTAAAGAGGATATTGTTGAGACTTATTCAGGTATACGTCCCTTAATTGAAGATTTTAAAGAAGCTTCTAAAGTAACAAGAGACTATGTATTTGATTTAAACTGCGAAAATAATAATTTACCTTTATTAAATATTTATGGTGGCAAACTTACAACTTACAGAAAGCTATCAGAAAATGTAATGGAGGAATTATCCCCTTATTTACCTGATACAAAAATAAAAAATTGGACGGGATCTAAACCACTATAAAAAGCATTCCTCGTGCACGATCTTCTCATTTTGAAGAGCAGAGAAGTTTACAAGAGGAATACTTCTTATAGGAGGAAATAATATGAAACCCTCTGCTCAAAAATTAATATAAATTAGTATTATTTCTTGGCTATATATATCCAAAACGCTTTGGAAATGCCCCTATATATGGGGCATTTAAGAATATCGATTCTGTTATTTGAAAGCTTGTTTTGAGCTATCAAATAGGTGACAGCGTGCAGCGTCAAATCCTACTTTTACTGTGTCACCAACTTTAATATTTGAGTCACCTTCAGTTTCTACAACTAATGGTTCTCCTTCTTTTTCAAGGTATAGGAAAGTTCCTGAACCTAGTTTTTCTACTACAAACACTTTACTTTCCCAACTTGCATCGCCACTTTGGTTAACAGTTAAGTGTTCTGGTCTAATGCCTAATTCAACTGAGTCACCCTCAGAAGCTGAAGCAGAATTTTTTGGAATACTAATTTTAGAAGATCCCATTATATCGACCTCAGTCTTATCGCCACTTTTGCTTAAAATTTTAGTTGAGATAAAATTCATTTTTGGTGAACCAATAAAACCACCTACAAACAAGTTATTTGGAGTGTTGTAGAGATCCATCGGTGAACCTTTTTGAGATACTATACCTTCATCTAATACAACAATATCATTTGCCAGGGTCATTGCTTCAGTTTGATCATGTGTAACATAAATCATTGTAGCATTTAGTTGGTCATGTAATTTTGCTAACTCAACACGCATCTGAACACGTAGTGCTGCATCTAAGTTTGATAACGGCTCATCAAATAAAAAAACTTTAGGTTTTCGAGTAATGGCCCTTCCAATTGCAACCCTTTGTCTTTGACCCCCAGATAGTTGTTTTGGTTTTCTGTGAAGATAGTCTTCTATTTGAAGAATTCTTGCTGCCTCTTGAACTCTTTCATTAATTTCATCTTTAGATCTTTTCTCTAACTTTAATCCAAATGCCATATTGTCAAAAACTGTCATATGTGGATATAAAGCGTATGATTGGAAAACCATTGCTATATTTCTTTGTTTTGGTGGGAGGTCGTTCACAACCTGACCATCAATTGAAATAGTTCCAGAATTTATATCTTCTAAACCTGCTATCATTCTCAGCATTGTTGATTTACCACATCCTGATGGTCCAACTAGAACTGTAAAAGATTGACTTTTTATATCTAGAGATACGTCCTTTATGACGTGAACATCTCCATAGTACTTATTAACTGTATTAATATTTATATCTGCCACTTCATCCTCCTTTGAGCGATCTTTCAAGCGTTAAAGTTATTTTTTAGGGTAATAAGATATTTTTTGCAAGTTTTAATTTAAATATCCAAGATATTCATTTTGAAATTCAATAATTGTATCTAACAACTTTTCTGCTGACCTCGCATTATCTACAACTGGATCCGCTAACATAGCTAAATAAGCACTATGCTTTGATTTATTCAGAACGGCATCAGTTGTTAATTGTATTGTACCTGATTGATTATTTAGCAAAGTACCAAAAGAGGATGGATAATTATCAAGCTTAATACCTGTTACTCCATTTTTATTTAATATTCCTGGTACTTCAACAACTATACCATTTGGCACTTGTGGAATAAAATTTTTGTTTGGAATATTAACAGCAGACTCTTCAATATTGGCATCATTTAAAATAGCTTCTATAATTGGAACTATTCGTTCTTGATTTTTTGACTCTTTGGGATCAAAAAATTTACTATAAGAAGTTTCATCATCATAAAATGACAGACAACGTTTTTTATAATTGTCATAAAAATCCATAATACCCTCATGATCAGCAACACTATAAGCCCATTGCAAATATTCACCAAGATGACTGTCTGTTGTGATAGGCAAATATCCATATTGTTTGTATAATTCAAAAAACACCCCTCTTTCTGCCCCAGGTTCTGATGGGTGACCTTCATGTTTGTTAATTAGCTTTGAATAATAATTATAAAATTTTTCTTTAATCATTGGATATCCATCTTTGCCAGTATCTTTATATTTTGCTTCTAAAAGAATGCTAAAATGATTTAAACCTCCAGCCTTTATCGCAATGTTTGAAAATTCTGTTTCCATTAAAGTTGGTAGTTGTCTCTCCATAGAAGCAATTTCATGACACAAACCTGTAAATTTTAAATTTGGATGTTTTGTTGTAACTGCATGACAAATTCTTTGCATAGGATTCGAATAGTTAAATACGAATGCTTCAGGACAAATTTTCATAATATCATCACAAATTTCCACAATCACTGGAGCTATTCTTAAAGAGTGAAAAAGCCCTCCTGGACCTCCATTTTCACCATAGATTTGTTTAATTCCATATTGCAGTGGAAGTTTCCAATCTTGGTCCCATAACTCAAACCTTTTTCCAATTTCAATTGAAATTATACAAAAATTTGCATCCTTAAGAGCTTCTTTTCTATCTGTAGTAGTAATTATATTAAAGTTAGCATCAAGTTTCCTTTTATATCTTTCAGCAATCTCTGAAGTTTTAGCAAGTGTTTTAGGATTTATGTCATGTAATACTATTGTAGTCCCATCTAGCAATTTTGACTTGAATATATCACTTACAGTACCTAATCCAAAATTTGTACTACCCGCACCTATCAACACAATTTTATTCATATTATCCTTTCACTGAACCAGCAACTAAACCTCTGATAAAATACTTTTGTAAAGAAAAGAATATTAATAGAGGAATTGTCATTGATATAAAAGCTCCAGTTGTTAAAATTTCCCAGTTTTCACCTCTTGAACCTAAAAGCTCTCTTAATTTTGCACTTAAAATTATTTCACTTGGTACCTGATCAAGAAAAACTAATCCCACAAGTAGATCGTTCCAACACCATAAAAATTGAAGAATAAAAATTGATGCAAAAGCAGGAATAGATAAAGGTAAAATAATTCTTAAAAATGTGTCATAATGAGAAGCTCCATCAACTTTAGCTGCTTCCATCATTTCTTTTGGCAAAGATTTAAGAAAATTTCTTAGAAGAAATGTAGTTGAAGCTAAACCAAAACCTGTATGAGCCATCCATACCCCGGGATATGATTTAGCTCCAACCCCAATAATTGCACCTATATCGTTGTATATGCTTAATAATGGAATCAATGACATCTGTAATGGAACAACAAGTGAAGCAATAACGAGTGCAAGTAATGTATCTCTTCCAAAGAAATTCATCCAAGTTAATGCGTAAGCAAAAAAAGAACATATTATAAGAGGAATAATTGCAGATGGTATTGCAACAGCGAGCGTATTAATGAAAGCTTGACCCAAGCCTTCATTAAAAAGAACTTCTTTATAATTATTCAATGTAAATTTAGGTGGACTTATAACAGTTACGAAAATTCTTTTTCCTTTTTTTTTGAATTCATTCGAAGAAGTAAGAATATAACTTCCATCTTCAGATAATTGAATTTTTGTTCCATCTTTAAATATTCCAATTTGTTGAATATCAAATTCATTAATATTTTTTGATGTAACTCCGTAACTTATAATTTTTTTATTTGATTCATCCTCAAAAATGTTTCCTTTAATAAGAAATTGATCATTTTCTGGAATTTGTGCTTTAATTCCTTCAGATCTATATATTTCATTAACTTGGGTTGTCATTAAGGAGGTCCACCATCCACTATTAGCAAGTAAATCTTTGTCCCTTAAAGAGCTTATAAAAAGTCCAAATGTAGGAGTAAGCCATATGATAACAAAAAACAAAAGCAATAGTTGTGAAAATACAGAAGATAAAGAAATTTTATTCATTAAATTTTCTGTTCCTGTTTGTGTTTATAAATATTTAGAGCCATAATTGGTATTACTCCAATCATGATGAATAACGCTAAAACACTTCCTCGTCCTGAGTCTCCACCACCTCTGAACATCCAGTCAAACATTAAGTTAGCAAGAACTTCTGTTTGCCATTGACCATTAGTCATTGCAAGAACAATGTCGAATATTTTTAATACAACAATGGTAATAATAGTCCAAATAACTAAAATTGTTGGACCTAAATAAGGAATAATAATTGCTGTAAAAGTTTTTAATTCACTTGCTCCATCAATTCTTGCTGCTTCTAAAGTTTCTTTAGGTATTCCTCTTAACGCAGCACTAAAAATGACCAGAGCTAGACCTGTTTGTATCCAAATCATGATGGCCATTAAAAAAAGATTATTCCAAATAGGGATAGTTATCCATGCTTGAGGTTCATAACCAAATGAAACTATTATGGCATTAAGCAAGCCAATTTGTTCATCACCTGGACCTCTGTAATCATAGATAAACTTCCAAATGACTCCCGCTCCAACAAATGAAATAGCCATTGGCATAAAAATAATAGATTTTGCAATAGTTCCCCACCAAATTTTATCTGCAAGGTTTGCAATTATTAATCCAAAAGCAGTGCTTAAAGTGGGAACTACAACTAACCATCCTAGATTATTTAACAATCCTCTTCTTAACTCTGGGTCTCTAAAAGCCCATAAATAATTATTCAATCCAACAAAATCTCTTCCATACTTATCATAGAAACTGAGCCTAAGAGTTTCTAAAACAGGATACAATATAAAGATGAGAAATACTATTAGTGCTGGAGCTATAAAAATAAATGCCCTTAAGTTAAGATTTTGAAACTTAATTTTTTCTTTATTGCTATCTATTTTATCTAAAAAAAAATTAGAAAAATGAAAATAAAATAAAAAGAATAATATGCCCAAGCATACGTATAATAATGGATAAATATCTAACACTTTGTGATTTTATGTGAAATATTTTAGGCGAACAAGAAATATGTTCGCCTAAAATTGGAGGTATTATTTTATAGCATCCCAGCTTGCTTGTATTGCGTCAGCAACATCTTTAGCAGATTTTCCATTGGTATAGTCAACCATACCAGTCCAAAAACTACCAGCACCTATTGCGCCAGGCATAAGATCTGAACCATCAAATCTAAATGTTGTTGCGTTAGTAAGTACTTCACCTAACTTTCTAAAAGTGTCACTTGAATACTTACTTAAGTCAGCATTTTTATTTGGAGTTAAGAAACCACCTTTTGCCATCCACCATTCATTTGGTTCAGGATGAAGTAAAAATTTCAAAAATTCCATTGTTGCTTTATTATCGTTTGTAGCAGCAAATAATGTACCACCACCAAGAACTGGTTTACCTAAATCCTTTGTAGAATAAGCTGGGAAATAGAAAAAATCATAATCTACACCAGCTTCAACTCCTTCTGGAAAGAAAGCAGGAATAAAGCTTGCCTGACGATGCATCATACATTCTGCAGGAGATGTAAATAAGCCATTTGGAGCATCTCTAAAGTCAGTAGTTGCTACTGCTTTCGATCCACCATTTACATATTTATCATTCAAAGCGAATGAACCAAAAAAATCCATAGCTTCTAGAACTCTTGGATCATTAAAAGGCATTTCGTTTGAAACCCACATATCATAAACAGAAGGTTCATGCGTTCTAAGCATTATATCTTCCATCCAGTCTGTAGCAGGCCAACCTGTAGCATCACCAGAACCTAGACCAATACACCATGGAGTATTACCATCATTAGCCATTTGTTCAGTTAATGCAATAAGCTCTTCCATTGTCGCAGGAACAGAATAACCATTATCTTCAAAGTTATCTGGGGAATACCAAACTAAACTTTTAACATTAACTTTATAGAATATCGCGTAAAATTGATCATTTCCATTTTCATCAGCGTAAGTTGCAAGATCAACCCATGATTGACCAGCAGCATAATTATCAAGAACAGCTTGCTTAACATCGCTACTTAAAGGTGTTAAACCTCCAATTGCTGCCATGTTAGCTGCAAGTCCTGGCTGAGGAAATATAGCAATATCAGCAGGACTTCCTGCCTTAATATCAATCACTATTTGTTGCTCGAAACTATCTGAGCCTCCATATTCTACTTCTGCACCAGTTGCTTTTTCAAAAATTGAAGCAATTTCTCTCATGTATCCATCTTCAGGAGCCAGCCAAGGGCCAGAAATAACAACTTTTTGTCCACTTAAATCTGGGCCTGAATATTTATGACCATCTGCAAAGGCAGATGAGTTAAAGAATACAATAGAGAATAATGATACAAAAAAATATTTAATATAATTCTTCATTTATATCTCCCTGTTAAAATTTGTTTTTTCCAAAACGTTTTGGATATATATAATACCAAAACGTTTTGGGAGTCAATTATAAATAATGTGTTTTTTGAATAAAAAATGTATATGCTGAGTCAAATTAAATGAATATTAAAAAATTAGCTAAAAAATTAAATCTTTCAATAACAACAGTTTCAAGAGGTTTAGGTGGATATTCTGATGTAAATGAAAATACCAGAAAGAAAATTATTAAATTTGCAAAAAAATATAATTATGCGCCTAATCCAAATGCGAGTAATTTAGCTTCTCGAAAAACTAATACTCTCGGTTTTGTAATTCCCTTATATGGTATTAATTCTAATAGATTAAATCAGGCTTCTTTTTTTGAATTTATAGCAGGGATGTCTAATAAGATTAATTCAGAGAACATTCAATTCATAATGACATTTGCAAATACTATTAATGAAGAAAAAAATGCATACGAAAAATTAATTAAAATTAACAAAGTTGATAAATTTATTTTACATAATCTAAAAAAAAATGATTCAAGAATTAATTATTTAAAAAAAAATAAAATTAATTTTGTAGGTTGGGGAAGAACTCAAGGTAAAATTAATTTTCCATGGGTTGATTTGGATAATGAAGGAAGTGTTAAATTGATAATGGAATATTTATATAGTAAAAATCATAAAAATATAGCTTTTATAAATGTTGAAGAAAAATACAATTTTGCATATCAAAGAAAACAAGGTTATGTAAAATTTTTAAAAAAAAATAATTTAATTTTTAAAAAAAATTTATATATATCGATTAGTAATGAAGATCCAGATCAGTCAGCATTAGTCATTGAAAAGAAAATTTTAAATAATTCAAAAATTACTGCAATAATATGCTCCACTGAATATTCAGCAGCCGGAGCAATAAAAGCTTGTAATAAATTAAATAAAAAGGTTGGAATTGATATTTCATTAATTACTTTTGATGGAGCTGTAGTCAATTCTATTTCGAGCCCATCTTTAACAGCAGTTACTCATGACAGAAAAAAACTAGGAAGCAAAGCAATAGAAATTCTAACAACAATAAAAAATTCAAAAAGTAAATCTTATTTCTTAGCAAAACCAGAAATAATAGAAAGAGGATCTGTATTAACATTAAAAAATAACAAAACAGTTATTAAATAATCAATATTTCATTTAAAATATAATGAATATAAACTAGAAGTATTTAATATTAAAAATTGTAAATTAAAAGATAACTCAAGAAATATAATATGAAATTAGCAATTATAGGTACAGGTTATGTTGGATTAATAACTGGGGCTTGTTTTGCAGAATTTGGATATGAGACCATTTGCATAGACAAAGATGAAAAAAGAGTAAATGAATTAAATAATTCTAAGTGCCCTTTTTTTGAACCTGGTATAGAAGACTTATTGAACAAGCATTTAAATAAAACTAAATTACTCAGTTTTTCATCTTCTTTATCAAACTCTATTTCTAATGCAGATATAATTTTTATAACAGTTGGCACTCCATCTAAAAGAATAGAAGGAGAAGCAGACTTATCTTATGTTTGGAACGTAGCTGATGAAATAAGTAAAAATATAAATAAATATTGTGTTATTGTTACTAAATCAACAGTTCCTGTTGGAACAACCAGAGAAGTACAAAATATAATATCAAAAAAAATTCATGAAGAAAATTTTGATATAGTTTCAAACCCTGAATTTTTAAGAGAAGGCTCGGCAATTAATGATTTTACACGACCAGATAGAGTAGTTATCGGTTGTGAGAATAAAAAATCTGAAGAAATAATGAGAGAATTATATAAACCACTTAATTTAATAGATACACAAATAGTTGTGACCAGTATTGAGACATCAGAGATAATTAAATATGCATCAAATAGTTTTTTAGCAACTAAAATTAGTTTTATAAATCAGGTTGCTAATCTTTGTGAAAAAGTTGGTGCCGATATACAGGATGTTGCTCAAGGTATGGGTATAGATAAAAGAATTGGTGCTAAATTTTTAGATGCAGGCCCAGGATATGGTGGTTCTTGCTTTCCTAAAGATGTAAAGGCTTTCATTAATACAGCAGATAAAAATGACATAGATTTATCAATTCTCTCTGCTGTAGATAAGTTTAATGATGGCAGAGTGGTTGAAATAACAAATAAAATTATTTCTAAATCCAATTTAAAAAAAGGAGATAGCATTGCATTATTGGGTTTAAGTTTTAAACCAAATACAGATGATATAAGGGACTCAACTTCACTTAAAATAGCTAAAACTTTAAATGATATGAACATAAAAATTCAATCTTATGATCCTGTTGCAATGAAAAATGCTAAAGAAGAAAATCCATTTTTAGTTTTATGCAGCAATGCTTATGAAGCATGTAATAATGCAAAAGTTATAATAATTGGAACAGAATGGAATGAGTTTAGAGCTCTTGATTTTAAAAAAATAAATAAGAAAAAAAATAAATTATATATTTTTGATTTAAGAAATATATATAGTCCAAAAGAATTAAAAGAATTAGGATTTGATTATTTTGGAACAGGTAAATAATTATTCAATTGAAAAATTTGACAAAGAAGTTCTGCGTGAATATGACATTAGAGGTATTGTAGGTCAAAATATCAACGAAAATACTGCTTATACAATAGGGAGAGCTTTTGGATATAATGTAAAATCCAAACTAAGTTCAAATACAATAGTTACTGGATGTGATGGAAGGTTAACGTCTCCATTATTACATAAAGCCTTATGTTATGGCTTAAAAGATTCTGGTGCCAAAGTAATAAATATTGGAATGGGACCAACACCAATGACTTATTTTGCACATTATCTTTTAAAAGCTGATGCTGCAGTGATGGTTACTGGCTCTCATAATCCATCAGAGTACAATGGGTTTAAAATGGTTTTTAATAAACACTCCTTTTTTTCTGAAGATATTCAAAATCTTCAGAAATTAATAGAAGATGATGTTCTTGATCTAAAACAAGGTGAGATCATAAAAACAGATATTATACAAGATTACATTAACAGAAATCTTTTAAATATTAATTTAAAGAAAAAACTTAAGATTGCTTGGGATCCTGGAAATGGGGCTATGGGAGTGGTAATCCAAGCTATTACTAAAAAATTAAATAATTCTGAAAACATTATAATTAATGAAGAAGTTGATGGAAACTTTCCTAATCATCACCCTGATCCAACAGTTCCAAAAAATATGAAACAGTTAATTCAATGTGTTATTAATAATAATTGTGATATTGGTTTAGCATTTGATGGTGATGGTGATAGACTTGGTGTTGTTGATAATTTAGGCAATCTAGTTTGGGCAGATCAATATATGCTTTTACTATGTAAAGAAATTAGTAATTTATATGATAATCCTAAAATTATAATGGACGTTAAATGTAGCAAAGTATTTTTTGATGAGGCAAAAAAAATGGGATGTGAGCCAGTTATGTCTAGAACAGGTCATTCTCCTATTAAAGAAAAAATGAAAGAATTAAAATCACCTTTATCAGGAGAAATGAGTGGTCACGTTTGCTATGGGGATGACTTTTATGGGTATGATGACGCTATGTATGTTGGTTTAAGATTACTTAGAATTTTATCAAATGAAAATATGCCTATTAGTGAATTGATAAGTGCTTATCCAATGACATACTCAACGCCTGAAACTAGATTTGATGTTGATGAGACTAAAAAATTTGCTATCATTGAGGAAGTAAAAGATAGAATAAAAAAAACAGATCAAATAATAATAGATATAGATGGTGTAAGAGTTGAAAATGAAAATGGATGGTTTTTAATGAGAGCAAGTAATACTCAAAATCAACTTACTTGTAGAGCTGAGTCAACAACTAAGGATGGTTTGCACACACTAGTAAAGATTATTGAAGATCAATTATCTTTGAGTGGAGTAAATTATAAATTTACAATCTAACAAAGCAATCTCTGTTATATTTTTTCAATCTTTTACAGGCTGTATAAGCTTCTTTTCTTGAAAAATGCTCAAATCTTGATTCATATAATTGTTTTCCACTAACTTTGATAAGAACAATATTTGCTTTTTTGGCCTTAGTTGTTTTGGGATACTTACTTTTTATTAACTTTAGCTGTTTTTCTGCACTATTTCGATATTTAAAGGTTCCTACAACTATTGAATAAGAGTTAGCCACAGCTTTTTTTGTTTCTTTTTTTACAATGATTGTTTTTGTCTCTTTTTTATTTATCCCTAGCTCAGCATATTCTTTATCCATAATAATTTTTAGAGATCTGTCGCGTTGTTTACCTGTATCACCACCGAATATCACACCAACTAATCTTTTATTATTTCTTACAGCAGAAAAAGCTAATTGAAATCCAGAGGCCTTAATATATCCAGTCTTAATGCCGTCAGCTCCTTCATAACTAAGCATTAACTTATTATGTGTTTTGTATGTTTTTCCGTTATAGGTAAAGCTTTGTTTACTAAATAATTTATATTTTTCTGGAAAATTAGAAATAAGTGCATGCGATAAAATAGAGATATCTCTTGCTGAAGTAAGTTGTGCTCTATTTGGAAGTCCAGAAGCATTTTTGAATGTTGTGTTAGTCATACCTAAGTTTCTTGCATATCTCGTCATAACTTTTGCAAACTCTTTTTCTGTCCCAGAAATATTTTCTGCTACAACCGTAGCTACATCATTTGCTGATTTTATTATTAGAGCCATAATTGCATCCTCAACTTTAATATAGGAACCAGCTTCAAGATATAATT
Organism: uncultured Alphaproteobacteria bacterium; assembly: GCA_902576125.1. Lineage (GTDB taxonomy): Bacteria > Pseudomonadota > Alphaproteobacteria > HIMB59 > CACPNW01. The sequence goes on from CACGUF010000001.1 coordinate 88,584, forward strand.
TACTAGGAGATCTAGAAGATGCAATTTTTGACACTTTTAATTTACTTTCATTGGAAAGTAATCCTTTTTCAATTTGATCAAATAGAATGTAAAGAGTCATAATTTTTGTTAATGAAGCAGGATAATTTTTAGTATTTGCATTAACCTCAAAAAGAACTTCTTTGGTGTCAAAATCTATTACAATTGCTGCTTTTTTTGCGAATGTGACAGAGCTTGATATTATAAAAAATACAAAAATAGGAATTAAAATATGCCTATGAAATTTCATGAATAAGCCTCCTTAACATATGGAATTCGATCTTAACAATCTAAAAAAATCTCTTTAAATTCCTACAAAAGTGCTTATCTATAAATTTATGAAATTAAGTAATGAAGATAATAACAATTTTAATAACGATTTAGATAAAGGTGTTCTTTTAGAATCTAAGCCTAAAGTAAAGAAACCTTCTATGTATAATGTTTTATTGCTTAATGATGATTATACCCCAATGGAATTTGTTGTTTTGGTACTTGAGAGCGTTTTCAATAAAAAACAGGAAGAGGCGACACAAATTATGCTGCATGTTCACAAGAATGGAATTGGAGTATGTGGAACTTTTACTTATGAGGTAGCTGAGTCAAAGTGTAAGTCAGTAATGGATCTTGCCAAAAAACATGAACATCCCCTTCAATGCACAATGGAAAAAAACTAAATGCTTTCATCAAATTTAGAAAAAACTCTCAGGAATGCATATCAGCTTGCTAAAGACAGAAAGCATGAATTTGTCACTCTAGAACATTTATTAAAGTCTCTAACTGATGATAAGGACGCTTTAAGTGTTTTGAAAGCTTGCGGTGTAGCAATTGAAGAATTAAAAAATAAATTAGAAGAATTTATAAAAAATGAATTATCAAATTTAAGTGATAATTTTTCAGGCGAACCAAAACTCTCCAATAGTTTTCAAAGAGTACTTCAAAGGGCAGCAATTCATGTTCAATCAAGTGGTAGAGAAAGTGTAACTGGTGCCAATATGATAGTTGCGTTATTTTCAGAAAAAGAAAGTCATGCAGTATATTTTTTACATCAACAAAATATGACTCGATTAGATGCAGTGCAATATATTTCACATGGTATATCAAAAGTGGAAGAAGATTTAGATGGTGAGGAAATAGTTGAAGAAACTAATGACGGTTTCCAACAAAAAAAACACCATAAGAAAGCATTAGATCAATTTTGTATAAATCTAAATAAAAAATCTACTGAAGGCAAAATAGATCCTCTTATAGGAAGGAAACTTGAAGTAGAAAGAACAATCCAAATATTATGTAGAAGACAAAAAAATAATCCAATTTTTGTTGGTGATCCTGGTGTAGGTAAAACTGCTATAGCTGAAGGTTTAGCCAAACGTATAGTAGAAAAAAATGTACCTGAAGTAATTCTTGATGCAGTAATTTACTCTTTAGATATGGGAGCTCTTCTTGCTGGTACTAGATACAGAGGTGATTTTGAAGAAAGATTGAAGGAGGTCTTAAAAGATTTACAAAAAGAAAAAAAATCAATTCTATTTATTGATGAAATACATACTGTAATTGGCGCAGGTGCAACTAGTGGCGGATCTATGGATGCAAGTAATCTTTTAAAACCATCATTAAGTAATGGATCATTAAGATGCATAGGATCTACAACTTATAAAGAATTCAATAACTATTTTGAAAAAGATAGAGCACTAGTTAGAAGATTTCAAAAAATTGATATTAAGGAGCCTACAAAGGAAGAAACAATTAAGATTTTAACTGGTTTAAAAAATTATTATGAAGAACATCATAAAATTAAATATTCCTCTGAAGCTATTATTAGTGCAGTTGATTTATCAAATAAATATATAGGCGATAGAAAACTTCCTGATAAAGCAATAGATGTTTTAGATGAAGCTGGCGCATCACAGTATTTACTACCTAAATCTAAAAGAAAAAAAATAATTTCATCAAAAGATATTGAAGCTGTAGTAGCGATCATGGCAAGGATACCTCCTAAATCTGTTGATAAAAATGATAAAGAAAATTTAAAAAATCTTGAAAGAGATCTTAAGAATTTTGTTTTTGGCCAAGATAAATCCATTGAAGAATTATCATCTTCAATAAAACTTGCTAGAGCAGGTCTTAGAGAAGATGGAAAACCCATAGGTTCTTATTTATTCTCAGGACCAACTGGAGTTGGGAAAACAGAAGTTGCAAGACAGCTTAGTAAAACAATGGGTATAAAACTTCTGCGATTTGATATGTCAGAATATATGGAGAGACATACTGTTAGTCGTTTAATTGGAGCACCTCCAGGATACGTTGGCTTCGATCAGGGCGGTTTACTTACTGATGGCGTTGATCAAAATCCGCATTGTGTCTTGCTTTTAGACGAAATTGAAAAAGCTCACTATGATTTATTTAACATCCTGCTTCAAGTAATGGATTATGGAAAATTAACAGATCATAACGGTAAGTCTGTTGATTTTAGGAATGTAATATTAATCATGACTTCAAATGCGGGAGCAATAGATTTGTCCAAAAAAAGAATTGGTTTTAATTCTGCACGTTCAAAGGATGATAATAATGAGGCAATTAATAAAATATTCTCACCTGAATTTAGAAATCGAATTGATGCAATTATACATTTCAATCATTTAAATAGAGAGATAGTTTTATCAATTGTTGATAAATTTATAATTCAAGTTGAGGCTCAATTAGAGGACAAAGGAGTGTCGTTGTCTATTGATAAAGAAGCAAAAGATCATTTAGCTGATCTTGGATATGATGAAGTATTTGGGGCAAGAGAGTTAGGAAGAGTTATTCAAGAAAAAGTAAAAAAACCTATGGCTGAAGAATTGATCTTTGGAGCTTTAACGAAAGGAGGTCATGTAGCTATCACTCTTGATAATGACGAAATCTCTTTTAAGTATTCTTCAAATCAAGACAAAAAGAAAGAATTAGTTTAACTCTTATAAGGAGCCAGAGCTTCCAAATCTTCTTTATGAACATTGATCATTCTAGTTTCTTCATTTAAAAATTTACTTATAGCACTGGAAAATTCCTTTTCTTTTATCCAATGAGCACTCCATGTTTTTTGAGGTAGATAACCTCTGCTTAATTTATGTTCACCTTGGGCTCCAGCCTCTACATATTTAATTTGATGTTCAATTGCATAATTTATTGCTTGGTAGTAACAAAGCTCAAAATGCAGATAGGGAACTTCAAACTTTGATCCCCATAAACGCCCATACAAATGGGTTTTGCTTAAGAAATTCAAAGCTGATGCAACTTTATTATTATCTTGATAAGCTATAATGAGAAGTACTTTTTCTTTAAAATTCTCAAGCAAATTAGTAAAAAATTCTTTTTTTAGATATGTAGAACCCCATTTTCTTCCAGTTGTATCTAAGTAACATTCATAAAAAAAATTAATGTGTTCGTCTAAAATTTTCTCACCTTTTAAAAGTTTTACATCTAAGTTATATTTTTTTAGACATTGCCTTTCTTTTTTAATTTGTTTTCTTTTTCTTGAGGAGAGAGTTGATAAAAATTCTTCAAATGTTTTAAAATTTTTATTTTCCCAGTGGAATTGAATACCTTCTCTTATCATAATTTCATCATTGTGCCACTCATCTGGATTTTTTATAAAATTAAAATGAGCAGAAGATACATTAAGTTTTTTTGCTTCATTGATGATATTTTCAATGATCTGCTGCAATTTATTTTTTTTATTTTTAATTTTATTACTAATAATAATTCTCTCTCCAGTGACTGGTGTAAAAGGAATAGCAGATTGAAGCTTTGGATAATAGTTTAACCCATTTCTATGATAAGCGTCTGCCCAAACATGATCAAAAATATATTCTCCATATGAATGATTTTTTAAGTAAAGAGGACAAGCCGCAATAATTTCTTTTTTGTTATTTAATTCAATGTAATGATGAGGTTTCCATCCTGTTTGAGTACAAGCACTTTTACTTTCTTCTAAGGCTAGTAAGAATTCATATTGCAAAAAAGGATGATCATTGTTAATGCATTTATTCCAATCGTCTTTTTCAATTTTTTTTAAATTGTCTATAAAAAAAAATTCACTCTTTGGTGAAGTCATCTATTTTAATTGCACGATAGCGTCTATTTCTACAGCAATACCTAAAGGTAAGGCATTTGATCCAACCGCAGCTCTTGTGTGCCTCCCCTTGTCTCCAAAGATTTCAACCAACATATCTGAAGCTCCATTGATGACTTTAGGTTGATCTTTGAAGTCATCATTACAATTTACATAACCAGTCAATTTTACGAAGCTATCTAATTTATCCCAATCTCCATCCACACCTTTTTTGAGTGCTGCAATAATATTTGTACAACAAAGCTTGGCTGCCTCTACTCCTTCTTCAATTGTGAAATCAGACCCAACTTTTCCCTGGTAAATCACTTCACCATTTTGGACTGGAGCTTGACCAGAAATATACATAGTTTTGCCAATAATTTTGTATGGAGCGTAATTTGCCAGAGCTTTGGGTAGATCTGGAATATTTAAACCTAAATTCTTGATATTTTCCTCAAACAAATGCATTAAACACTATATAAAACTTTTTGAGTGAAGGTAAAGGGAGCATATATGATTAAAATTCTAAAATCTTTATTTCTAAGCCTGGCAATCTCAACTTTAATCTATGGAGGATCAGTTATGGCAGAAGAAAGAGATATAATACACATGACGCTTAAAGATGGTGTTGTAAAAATGGAAACACGACCTGATTTAGCGCCAAAGCATGTTGCACAAATCAAACAGCTAATTAGTGAGGGACAATATGACGGAGTAGTTTTTCATAGAGTAATTGATGGATTTATGGCTCAAACAGGTGATGTTGAATTTGGAAATTCTACAAATGATAAATTTAATATGTCTAGAGCTGGAACAGGTGGGTCTGACTTACCGGATATACCAGCTGAATTTTCTGATGCAAATCATGGAAGGGGTGCTGTATCAATGGCAAGAGCTCAAAACCCTAATAGTGCAAACAGTCAGTTTTTTATTGTCTTTAATGATGCAAGTTTTTTAGACGGTCAATATACTGTTTGGGCACAAGTAACTGAAGGCATGGAACTAGTTGATAATATTACTAGAGGTGAGCCACCGAAGGATCCTGACAAAATAATAAAAATGGAAATTATTACAGAATAATTATGTTTGTTGCAGATTTGCATAATGACCTTGTGCAAAGAATGATGATAGGAGAGGATGTGACACAAAATACATCCTCAGGTCATACGGATATAGAAAGGTTAAAATTATCATCTATCGACTTAGAGGTAATGATTGTGTGGGTTTCAGAAAAAGAAGCAAATACAAGTTATTTTGATTTTGCATCAAGTATGCATGACAAGCTTAAAGCATTAAATAATATTGAAGGAGTTACTGTTCCAGTAACACTTAAAGATATTATTTCTGCAAAAGAAAAGAATGAGCTTTCTCTTCCTATTGGCATGGAAGGAGGAGAGGCGTTAGAAAATAAAATAGAAAATTTAGAATATTTTATAAATAAAGGTCTTTTTTATTTTGGCCCTACGTGGAATCATTCGCTTGATTGGGTAAGCTCAGGTTACGGTGAAACACATAAAAAAAACTCCTTAAAAACTATTGGTTTAAACAAATTTGGTATCGAGGTAATTCTTACATGCCAAGAAAACAATGTATTAATTGATGTTTCTCATATTGGGGAGAAAAGTTTTTGGGATATTAAAGAAAATTCAAAAAAACCATTTATCGCCTCTCATTCAAGCGTTCATAACTTATGTCCTCATTTTCGAAATTTAAAAGATGACCAGATAAAAGCTATCAAAGATGTGAACGGATTAATTGGTTTAAATCCATATCCTTTTTTTATTGATCCAACTTTTAAAGTCAGAGAGGAAAAAATAAGAAATCAATATAGAGAAGAGCTAAATGAAATTGCTAATAAACAAGAAACTACTGCAGGTAAATGGATTGCAAAACAACACTTTCTTCAAAAAAAATTATCAGAAGTTTGTCCAAGTATAAGTGTGTTTGTTGATCACATTGAATATATTACTAAGTTGATTGGTATTGATTATGTTGGAATAGGTAGTGATTATGATGGTCTTGATTGTCTACCTCAACATTGGCATGATTGTATGGACCATATGATAATAGCCGAAGAATTAGATAAAAGAGGTTATTCATCAGACTCCATTGAAAAAATTATGGGTAAAAATATTTTAAGAGTACTAGAGGAAGTATGGACTTAGAGTATTATACAAAATAATTATTGATATGAATATTAATACAGTGCCTGAAATATTTTGAATAATCTTTGTATTATTTTCTAGAAATTGCTTTAATCCAAATCCTGTAACTATAATTGTTAATATGATGTACCATAAACCATCAATGGATGAAGCAATGAGTACCATTGTAAGTTTGATAAAATTAGTAGAAGAAATTTCGATAAATTGTGAAAATATAGCTGCAAACCAAATTAAGATTTTAGGATTTAAAATAGAAATTGCAAACCCTTGCATAAAAGAATTAACACTTTTTTGCTTATCTTGGATTGAAAACTTTTGTCCAGTGTCACGCAAAAAGAGAATGCCAAGCACTAATAAAAATACACTTCCACAAAATTGAATAGTGTTAAATAAAAATATATTATTAATTAAAATGATTTGTAATCCTGCTACTGAAATCCCAGCATAAATACCTATACCTATAGCATGACCGACCGAACTTAGTATTCCTGACAATCTTCCATACTTAATAGAATTTCTAATAATTAAGGCCATAGACGGGCCGGGTGACATAGCTCCAACGATACAAATTGTTGCAAATTGGACCCAAAACCAATTACTCATATTATCTTTGAGTTATTTGTTTGTATTTATTAACTGTTTCTTTAAGTCCAAAATCAATTGCATCACAAACTAGAGCATGACCAATTGACACTTCTTTTATTCTAGGAATATTTTTAAGAATAAAATCTAAATTATCTAAATTCAAATCATGTCCAGCATTCAGTTCTATATTGGGAAATTCTTTTTCTAAATATTTAGTCACTTCATTATAGGGTGCAACTGCTAATATTTTATCATTCTGATAGTTTTTTGCGTAATCATAAGTGTACAATTCTACTCTATCTGGTTTAATATTTTCTAAGTTTGATAGTGTTTTAGTTGATGGATTGATGAAAATTGAGACACGGATATTATTGTCTTTAAGTCTCTTAATAACTTCCATGAGAAAGTCTTTATTTTTTTCACAATCCCAACCAAATGAAGATGTAAGTGCTTCTGGTGGGTCAGGAACTAAAGTTACTTGATCTGGCGAAACATCAATAACTTTTTCAATAAATTCATCGGATGGATATCCTTCAATATTAAATTCAACTTTTTCATATTCATTTGTAAGATTTTTCAATATTTTCAAATCTGAAAATTTTGCATGCCTTTCATCAGGTCGAGGGTGAACGGTTATACCATCAGCACCATATTCAATACATTTCTTACTAATGTTGTATAAGTTTGGCAGGTCTGCATCTCTTGCATTTCTTATTAAGGCAAACTTATTTACGTTAACACTTAAAAAAGTCATATATTATATTTCTTTACCATAAGTTTTTAACATCCACTCTTGCACCTTTGCATGATTATGAACTGTATAATGAATATTTTTTAATTTCGGATAGTTGTCTACAATTGTAGTTGGTATGCCATCAATTATTCCTGATGTAAGCCATCCCAGTAATCTCCACATAGCAATATCTGCAATAGTCATTTTATTTTCGACAAACCAATCAGATTTACTTTCTGATAAAATGTTTTCTAGATACGTAAACCATCTGGGTAAAAGTTTATTTTTTAATAGCAATCTATCTTCTATTTTTTTTTGCTCATCTTTTTCTCTTATTGTTGGGCTTACTATATTTGTTATGTCTGTAGCTGCATCTATAATTTGATCAATTTTTGCAGCATTAATATTATTATTTGAGTAAAGATTAGAAATCTTGCCGCAATATCTGGCAATAGCTCCAGTTTGGCCTATTATCTCCCCGTCTACTTCTATGACAGGTAATTGATGGAAAGGTACTCTTTTTCCATTTGGTAAAAAACCAGTTTTAATCATGTTGATAAATTCATCTCTTGAAATTCTAACGTCTTCAAAAGGTATATTACCTATGTACAAAGATACTCTGAGCACTTCAGCTCTCCAAAAAGGGGTGTGACTATAATAAACTTTGATCATTGATTTTCGATTCTATCTTAATATTGAATTTTTTTCTTTATTTTTTAAGCAATAAAGCAAAGTACTTATTTATGTAATAAAATTCTCTAAAAGGCTTAACGAGTCTGGTATTTTTTTCCGATTTCTACCTTTGCACAAATACCAGACTCGACCTTAAAAATTAGAGAGAATCATAATTTCATAGCTTATAATAATTAATAAATAAAATATAGGAGGTTATATGATTGAATCGGCTGGAGGTATGATACCTTTTCTTTGCCATGTGTTTCTTATTTTATTCGGTGGGTTTTTTGGATTGAATTTTGCATTTAATAAGAACTTTGCTCAAAACAGTTTTGGATTTGATAATATTCAGGCAGCTTATATGGGCAGACCTTTAGGCTTTTTGATGACTGGATGTATTGTTATGGCTATTTTTGCATTGTTTGGAATAGCAGGCGTAACATCAGCAAATGAAATATTTGGAGCAATTTTTGTATTTACTGTTTTAGCTTTCCTTTACAATATGGCAATGGTCATGAAAATCTTACCAACCTATGATGGTAGTGATCACCATATTAAAAATGCTATTAGACCATTGATACCAATGGTAGTGATTTTAATTCGTTACTTTACTTTGTAAAACTCTATTTTAGCACTCTTTAAAGAGTGCTATTAAATTGATGTTGCCGATACTAAGAGTTGAACTTTGATCTGACCGTTACTAAATCATTAACATTTATCGTTAATCATCTCATCTTTTCTCATCGGCATTGAGTCTATTAAATCAAACAATCTTAAAAAAATTTTATCATCAGAGCTAAAGTCCTTAACCTTTCCATCATAACCAATTAACCAGATACCATATTTATTATTAATAAACTCTGGTTTTAAATAATCTTTATTTTCAAATTTTTCATACAAAATTATTTCTAAATTTCTGTCCTCAATTTCACATTTATTGTCAGATATAAATTTTTTACTTTTGATAAATATTTTATCATCTTGTTTATTATAAGAAACAACTAGAAGTCTCTTTTCCCAACTCAATTCTGATATTTGTTTTGCCATTAATTGTATGCTTATAAAGGAAATTAGTAATATAATTATGTATTTCATAAAAATGGTGCTGATACCGAGAATCGAACTTGGATCTGACCGTTACCAACGGCCTGTAATAACCATTATACTATATCAGCATTATTATTTAATTTTAGCATTTTTAAATAATATTAATAATATATATAAAATTGTCTATGACAGAAATTGATTTTTGGTTTTCTATAGGAAGTACTTATACCTTTTTATCTGTAAATAGAATTTCTGAGGTTGAAAAAAAGGAAAATATAAAATTTAATTGGAGACCATTTAGCGTAAGAAAAATTATGATGGATATGGATAACATTCCATTTACTCCACCCTCAAAAAAAATAAAGTCAGATTATATGTGGAGAGATATAGAAAGAAGAGCTAAGTTTTATGGCTTCCAAGCAAAGATTCCTGCCCCATACCCCTTGAAAGAATTTGATCTGGCAAATCAAATAGCTGTCTTAGGGATAAATGAAGGCTGGGGAAAAGAATATGTAATATCAACATATAAAAGATGGTTTGAGGAAGGCAAAGAACCTGCAACTGAACCAAATCTTACAGAGATATTTAAAGAGTTAAATTTAAAAAAAGAGGAAAATTTAAATAAAGCAAAATCTATAGAGACTATTAAACAATATGAAAAAAATACTGAGAACGCTTATAAGTCTGGTGTTTTTGGTAGTCCAACTTTTATTTATCAAGGTGAAGTTTTTTGGGGTGATGATAGGCTAGAAGATTGCATAAAATGGATTAATATAAAATAATATTTTAAAAATAATATTATAATGAAAAATAAAAAACTAATTATATTTTCCTGTATCTTTGCAGCTCTACTTTTATTTATATTTTTAGCATTTACTGCACAAAAAAGTAAAAATTGGCTTGTAAATAAAATTGATGCAAAAATAGAAAACAAATTATCTATTGAATTAGATCAAATCAAACTCGAATTAAAAAAAACTAATCTTCAATTAGGATTAATTAGATCTGAAAAAGATGAGAATTTTATAATTAATAAAATTTATTTTAATAAGAAAAATTCAATGGATAGGCCTTTTGGTTATGTAGAAGAGTATAAAAATGAATTAATTTTTGTACATGGAAATGGAAATATATATTTTGGAAAAAAAGAAAAAAAACTTCATGAAACAAAATTTTTTATAAAAGACTCAAATATTAAAAAATTTTTTATTTTTGATAGTGAAAAAGATAGCTATTTTAATAATTCTGTAAGAGATATTTATATTTTTAAGGATAATATTTACGTAGTTTATATTGATAAAATAAAAATAAAAGATGAATATATGACTACAACAAATGTAGTAAAATCAAGCATAAATAAAAATAATTTAAATTTTAAAAAAATATTTGCATTAAAAGAAAGGTATCCAGAGTCCATTGTTCACGCAGGTGGTAAGTTACAACATTATAGTGATGATACCTTCATATTAGCTATACCTGATAATGGATACTTAGATGGTGTCAATTCTGATAATTTTGCTGTTGGTAAAACAGTTTTATTCAAAGATAATGATAAAATTTATGAATATAAAGTATTCACTAAAGGACACCGCAACCCTCAAGGACTTTTTAACGATAAAAAAAATAACTTAATCTTTTTAACAGAGCATGGCCCAGCAGGAGGCGATGAAATAAATATATTAAAAAAAAATCTAAATTATGGTTGGCCTAAAGCTAGTTATGGACAGGCAGATCAAAAAACTTTTAAAAATCATATGGCTAATGGCTTTGAAGAACCTGTTCATTTTTGGGAAAACAATCCAGCAGTATCAGAAATTACAAAAGTTTCTAAATTTTATAATAGTGCTAATGATTGCTATTTTATTTCTTCCCTTTCAGGAGCTAGTGAATTTTTTGGAAATCATATATATGTGATGTGTGGAGACAGTTCTAAAAAATTTAATATTAAAGACAAGATTTATATTGGAGATAGAATAAGAGACATTGCTTATATTCAAAGTCATAATGTGGTTATTGTAGTCTTGGAAGCATCAGGTTCATTAGGAGTTATTTCAAAATAAAAAATAATGAAATTCTTTTTTGGTAAATTTTTTATTATTATAGTTATTTTTAACAATATAAGCCATGCGGAATCGATAATAGGTAAGCCAAAAATTATTGATGGCGACACAATACATATAAAAAATAATAAAATCAGACTTCATGGAATAGATGCTCCAGAAACTAATCAAACTTGTTTAATTAATTCTAAAAAATGGTTTTGTGGTAAACAATCCACACAAGAATTGAAAAAAATAATTAATAATCAAATTGTTGAATGTTTAGTAAATGATATCGATATTTATAAAAGATATATTGCTATTTGCTCTGTAAATTCAGTTAATTTAAATCAATGGATGGTTAATAATGGATGGGCTGTTGCTTATAGATACTATTCAACTGACTATATTTTAGAAGAAAAATATGCCCGTGAAAATAAATTAGGGATTTGGCAAAGTGAATTTTTGAAACCTTATATATTTCGTAAGAATAATAAGAATTGATATTACTAATTTTTAATTTCATACAACTTGTCGCTACTAAATTTATTACGAATCTAATTAAAAATTATAACAATATTTTTCTTTATAGGAGATTAATATGAACTTAAGAACAATATTTAAAGCTCAAGCAATTGTTTTGCTTATAAACGCAATTGGAGGTCTTTTTCTGACAAGTGCTTTTTTAGGTGCTGCAGGGTGGGAAATTACTCCAGATCTAGTTACTCTTGGTCAGTTTACAGGAATGACTTTTTTAGTATTTTCAATTTGGGCATGGAGGTTACCTGATGTTGCTAGTGACTCCATCAAATCTATTGGAATGCTTTTTGCAATAGGTGGACTTTTATTTACTATTATAATTGCATATCATATCATGATAGGTGCAGTTGCTGGACCTACAGCATACTTAAATATTATTTTAACAGCTTTGTTTGCTATTGGTTTTTATTTTTATAGTAGAGATTAATAATAAATTTTATAATAATAAACGCTTTTTTTATAAGAGCGTTTATTTTCTTTTACTTAAATAAAAATCTTTCTAGGAATAGAGTTAAAAGATAGTATAATGTAAATATATCTCTTATGAAAAATATTTTTAACTTTCTTTTTCCAACTGGCCAATGGTCTTTAAAGAGAATATTTATGCTTTTTTTATTATGGGGAATTTTAGATTTTATTTTTTTATTTTATATGTAATATTAAATGCAAAGTGATCTGATATTTTCTTTAAGAGATGTAGATGTACGTTTTGGTAAAAAAGAAATCTTTAGTGGATTAAATCTTAATATTCATCGCAATGATTTAATAGCATTAGCAGGTAAAAATGGCGTTGGTAAAACAACATTAATGAAAATCATTATGGGCACTCAGGATTTAGATAATGGAGAGCTATGGAGTTTTCCAAATTTAAAAATTTCATATTTTTCACAAAACTTTGAAATAAATTCTAGTTGCTCTGTTGAGGAAGAAATAAGCAAAGTAATTTTAAATAAAGATGATAATTATAAAATTGATATTTATTGTGATAATTTAAATCTTAATAAAAAGGAAAAAATTTCTAACTTATCAGGAGGTCAAAAAAGAAGAATTGCTTTAGCTAAAAGCCTAATCCCAGACTCTGATATTGTATTACTTGATGAACCAACTAATCATTTAGATTTAGAATGTATAGAATGGTTGGAAATGCATCTCAAAACATTAAATAAGTCTATGTTGTGTGTTAGTCATGACAGAACTTTTCTAAGTAATTTTACAAATAAAGTTTTTTGGCTGGATAGAGGCGAAATGAAAATAAGTCCTAAAGGATTTAAAAATTTTGATTCTTGGTCTGAAGAGTTACTTAATCAAGAGCATAGAGAATTAAAAAATAGAAAGCAGTTTGTTAATTTGGAAGTTGAATGGGCGCAAAGAGGAGTTAAAGCTAGAGTCAAAAGGAATGTAAAAAGGTTAGAGAGGGCAAAACAACTAAAAGTACAATTAGAAAAAGATGAGTCATCTTATAGAATGGCTATCAAGTTAGCTAAACCTATAGTATTTAAGCCTTCTTCAGATAATTCTCGTTTTATAGCTGAATTTTTTAAGGCATCAGTATCATATCCTAACTCTTCAAATCAAATTATAAAAGATTTATCTATTAAAATTACAAAAAATGACAGGATAGGAATACTTGGAAAAAATGGCACAGGAAAATCAACATTTTTAAAAACTTTGATTGGAGAATTACAACCTATTAGTGGAACAATTAAACTTAAAAAAAATCTTGAATTTTCTTATTTTGATCAACTTAGAAATGATCTCAATACAAATAAATCACTCAAAGAAATTTTAGTTCCTAATGGTGGAGATTATTTGAACGTTCAAGGAAAAGAAAGACATGTATGCAGTTATCTGAAAGATTTTCAATTTGATCCAAAAAGGGCAAACGATACAATTTTATCTTTATCAGGAGGACAGCAAAATAGATTACTACTTTCAAAAGTTTTAGCTAATCCTAAAACAGGATTAATTTTAGATGAACCAACAAATGATCTTGATCTTGAAACAATGGATTTACTTACTGAGATGCTATCAAATTACAAGGGGACACTTTTAATAGTATCTCATGATAGAGATTTTTTAGATCAGACTGTAAATAAAATTTTATATTTTGAAGGTAATGGGAAAGCTTCTTTATTTCTTGGGGGCTATAGTGATTTTTTAAATAATCAAACTAATGAGAAAGAAGCTAAATTTAAGAAAATTAAATCAATTGATATAAAAAAACAAAATAAAAATGAAAAACTCTCTTTTAAATTTAAATATGAACTAGAAAATTTGCCAATTGAGACAGAAGAGTTAGTAATTGAAATTAAAAAAATTAAAAATGAGTTGAAAGACAATAATCTTTACATTAACGATCCTGAGAGATTTGAGGAAATAACTGCACAACTAGGTATATTAGAAAATGATTTTGCAAAAAAAGAAACAAGATGGTTAGAGTTATTAGAAATGGAAGAAATAATAAATAAACAAAATGAGTAATAGGACAATTAACTTAATAGGATGGATACTGTTTATTATTTCAGCAGTGGGTTTTGTTATTTCTAGTCTTGGAAGTTTTTGGGCCATGTTTGGAAGTTTGTTTTTCCTTATTGCTTGTTTGGTCTTTTTAATTCCTTTTTTTCGAAAGGAGAAAAAAGATTAATAAGCTTCAGTTGGATTAGAGTTTTTAGTTTTTTCCTTCATCTCATCAATAATTGATTGAGCGTGAGCTGACATTGATCTAAAGTCTGATGAAATCGTCACTAATTTAAACCCTAGATTTATCATTTCTTTAGCATACTGAGTCGTACCATTGTGTATGCCTGCAATTTTACCTTTTTCATTTGTTTTTTTTGCAATTAATTTGATATTTGAGAATACGGGGTCATCTTTAACATCAAATTTAGGTTTCATTCCGTAAGATACACTCATATCAGCAGGACCAATATAAACACCAGTTAAACTTGGAACAGACAAAATTTCATCTAAATTATCTACTGCTTCCTGGGTTTCTATCATAGCAAAACTTAAAATATTCTCATTAGCTTTTGCAAAATAATCAGGTCCGTAAACTAATTGCGCTCGCATTGGACCAAAGCTTCTTTGCCCAATAGGTGGATAATAACAATAGGATACAAATCTTTCACAATCTTTTTTGTTATTAATCATTGGCGCAATAATACCAAGCACACCTAAATCCAACATTCTCATTATGATTCCAGGTTCTGACCATGGAACTCTTACCATGGGAGTTGAATTACTTGATGATAAAGCTTGTAACATAGGTAAACTAGCAGAATAATCTGTTTGTCCGTGCTGCATATCAATTGTAATTGCATCCCAACCCATTTTCCCAAAAGCTTCTGTGGTAAAAGAATTAGGTATTGATAACCAAGCATTTACAACTGGCTTTTTTTTATTCCATATGTTGATCAAATTATTCATGAAGGTTTCCATTATAGCAAATATATTAAAAATTAAATACCTAATTAAAAACTAATAAATTTAGCGGGTCAGTTTATATAAATGTGTATTTGGTTCATCTGCTATTAAAAATATTTCACCAGCAGAATTAATTTCTATATCTCTTATTCTGCCAATTTTATTTTTAAAAATAATTTTTTCATCTTTAAAATTATTACCGTCTCTTTCAAGTATAGATAAATATTGAAATTTAAGAGATCCAATTAATAAAGAATTTTCCCATTCAGGAAATAAATTACCTTTATAAAACTTTATTCCTCCAACACCTATAGAAGGAACCCAAATATGATTAGGTCTTAGCAGACCTGGCTCCCAAGCTTTACCTTCTCCAATTTTAGTGCCAGAATAATTTTTACCTCCCCATGCAACTCTTTTCCATCCGTAGTTAGTTCCTTTCTTTACTTCTCCAATAAAATCACCTCCTTTTGGACCATGATTAGAAATAAAAACTTTATCAGTTAAAGGATCAAGATCCATGCCTTGAGGATTTCTCAACCCTATTTGATAAACAGAAGGTAACCATTTAGGATTTTGCATGTATGGATTGTCTTTTGGTATGCTTCCATCTTTATTAATCCTAATTATACTTCCAATTGCATTACTAGGATCTTGGGCAATCATTCCCTTTCCTCTTTCGCCAATACTGACATATAAGTATTCATCTTTTATTGTCATTCTGGAACCAAAATGTCTTCCGTTGGTAATATATGGTAATGCTTCAAAAATTAATTGACTATCTACCAGTTTATTATTTTCTAACTTAGCTCTAAAAACACCAGTAGTGTAGCCATAGTCTTTTTTAATAGAACAAGTAATCCACACATTATTTCCTTCACTTATAATATCAAGCAAACCTCCTTGCTCTCTACCGTCAACAGGAATATCATGATCAATTTTAATGGAAGTATTTTTTAATGTGTCTATTAACAAAATTTCATAGGATTTTTTTTGAGTAATCAATAATTGATCTGAGTTAACCCAAGTCATACCCCATGGATAGCTGAGACCATGATTAAACTTTGTTAATTTAAGTGCCGTTGCTTGATTAGATAATACAAGTAAAATTATAAATAAATAAATAAATTTCATTGATTGAGTTATTTTAAATAATAAGTTAGCATTAATCAAATAATTGATATTAAATTAATGAAAAAATTAAAAATTTCACAAATTCAGTTTGAGGCCAAAGCAACTCCAGTTCAAAATGCCATACTATTAAAAAAATATTTTGAAAAAACAAAAAAATTTAAACCTGACTTAATTTGTACACCTGAATGCTCAAATATAATAACATATGATAAAAGTTATCTTTTACAAAATACAACTGATGAAGTTAATTGCCCAATAATTAAAACGGCTAAATTATATGCCAAAGAAAACAATCTAAATATTAATATTGGATCCTTGTTATTAAAGAAAAAAAATAAAAAAAAATTAGTTAACAGATCAATTTTTATAAATTCAAAAGGTAGAATTATAAAAAGATATGACAAGATTCATATGTTTGATGTAAATATTAGCAAAAAGGAAACTCATAGGGAGTCAAAAACTTTTCAGCCAGGTAAAAGTGTTGTAAGCATCAATTTAAATAATATTAAAATAGGTTTTACTATTTGTTATGATTTGAGATTTCCTAACTTATTTAGAAAACTTGCAAAAAAAGGATCTGAAATTATTCTTCTTCCAGCAGCTTTTACTGTTCCTTCAGGAAAAGCCCATTGGGAAATTATGGTTCGTTCAAGAGCAATAGAAAATAGTCTTTTTGTTATTGCAACAAATATGTGTGGTACCCATCATTCAAATAGAAAAACTTACGGTCATTCATTATTAGTAAATCCTTGGGGTGAAATAGTAACTAAAGCTAAATCAAAACCATCAATATTAAATACAGAAATTAATTTAAACGAAGTAAGCGAAGCTCGTAGTAAAATTCCATCAATTTTTCATGACTAAAACTAAATCTTTACTAGATGGGATTGGTAATGAAAATGTAACCGAAAAATACTACGATGATTGGGCTATAAACTATGATCAAACACTTAAAAAATGGAATTATAAAGCACCCAAAAAAGCTGTAAAAATTCTAGGAATAGGCAAAAGAAAATTTAACAACATTTTAGACTTGGCATGTGGAACTGGAATGTTTGCAGAAGAAATAAAAAAAAAATATAAAAAAATAATTATTGATGGTTGTGATATCTCTGCTCAAAGTCTTAAAATTGCAAAACAAAAAAAATTATATAGAAAATTATACAAAAAAAGTTTTGAAAAAAAAATCAAAATTACAAGTAAATATGATCTAATAAGTATGATTGGATCAATGACATATTGTCAAAAACCAAATAAACTGTTTTCACTAGTTAATACTTATTTAAAAAAAAATGGTATTTTTATATTTTCTCATAGAATTGATTTATGGGAAAAGCAAAATTTTGATGCTTTACTAGAGAAGTTCAAAAAAGATTTTACAATTGGATATCGCTCCAGACCTTTAAAATATTTGCCAGAAAATGCTGACTTTTCAAATAAAATTAAAATAAGAATTATTGTTTTAAAAAAAATTTAATTCTTTTTATTAAAAAGATCCATTTTTTTTAATGTTTTTTGACTGACATGATGTTCTATTCCTTCTGCATCAGCCTCAGCAGTTTTATTATCTATACCAAGTTTTTTTAAGAAAGTTAAAACGATGATGTGTCTTTTTTTTGATACACTTGCAAGCTCCTGCCCCTTTAGTGTTAGAAATATAGATCTATACGGTTCCTTTTTAACATAACCTTGATTTTGTAGTCTCTGAATTGTTTTATTCGCAGTTGCCTGAGCTATACCTAATTTATTTGCAATATCGACAATTCTTGCCTCACCTTTTGAGTTTAAAAGATCAGCTATAATTTCAAGATAATCCTCTGTATTTTCAGTTTTATGCGCGTCCCTTACTTTCTCAAATGACATTATATTACAAGTTTAAATTTATATTATATCTATAGCATTATAATGTAGCCATAGCTATACTTTTTAGTTATAGATGCGTTATGAATGCATTGATTTCAGCTTTCAAAGATAAGCAAAAAATAATGTTTGCAAATGAGGGCAGGTTATTAAAAAAATCATTCTTTGGTCTTTTGATACTTGTTTTAGCTTTTCAGACTGGAGATTTTGGAGATGTTATCCGTGAATCAATGGTTAATGCATATCTTGCTGTATCAGTTTTTGTCGGTTTTACACTTATTGTATTCATTGGCTTGGACTCTCTTACCAACTTTGATATTGGTTCTTTTTTAGATAAAACAAAAAAATTACACGTACCAATTGCTTCTTTTCTTGGGGCAATACCAGGATGTGGTGGTGCAATAATTGTCGTCACACAATACATACAAGGCAGAATTTCTTTCGGGTCTTTAGTAGCTGTTTTAACTGCAACAATGGGAGATGCTGCTTTTCTTATTCTTGCTATGGAACCATCAACAGGGTTATTAATTTTTTGCTTAGGTATAGTTGTTGGGACAATCTCAGGTTACTTAGTTGATCTTTTACACGGCACTAATTTCATGATGGCAAGTTCTAAAATTGAAATTGAATTTGAAAAATTAAAAAAAACATTTGTCTCAAAGTTCAATATTTTTTGGATAATCTTATTTGTTCCAGGATTTATTGTTGGTTTGCTTTTAGCCTTTCAAATTGATGTTGATAAACTTTTATCATTACCCTCAAATATTAGTTTTGTATTAATTTTAGGATCTGCAGGGGCAATTTTATCAATATTCATGTGGTCACTAAATCCATTGAGTGATTTTCAATGTTCTACAGATAAAAGTAGAGGTTTTGTATCAAGAGTTGTTGATACTACCAACTTTGTTACAACTTGGGTAATAAGCGGTTTTTTAGTTTTCGAGATTTTTATGTATTTTACAAATTTAGATCTTAAAATGTTTTTTGATTTGTGGCTGCCTTTTGTTCCATTAATTGCCATATTATTTGGTTTCTTGCCTGGTTGTGGTCCACAAATTGTTGTAGCAACATTTTATTTAAATGGATATATTCCTTTGTCCGCTGAGCTAGGTAATGCAATTTCTAATGATGGAGATGCATTGTTTCCAGCTATTGCACTTGCACCTAAAGCGGCAATCATGGCAACTATTTATAGTGCCTTTCCAGCGCTGGTTGTTGCTTATACCTATATGATTTTCTTTGAATAAAAAAAAATCAAACTTACCTTTTAAAATTTGTAAAACTTGTAATAAGCTCTTTTACTGGAGAAAAAAGTGGCATAAAGATTGGGAAAATGTTCTTTATTGTTCAAAAAAATGCTCAAAAAAGCAATAGACTTATTAGTTTTTTATCATAATTAATTAATGTGAAAACAAAATCATTATTCATAATTCTTGGTAATCAGTTATTTCCACTAAATGAACTGAGAAAACATAAGGACTGTCAATTTTTTATGGCAGAAGATTACAATCTGTGTACTTATGAAAAGCATCATAAGCATAAATTAATACTTTTCTTATCTAGTATGAGAAAATATGCCTTGAGTATAAAAAAACAAAAATATTCTTTGAAATATTACGATTTGAATAAAAAAAATTCTAATCTCTCTTATGAAGATAAAATTAAAGATTTTATAAAAAGTAAAAAAATTTCAGAAATTAAAATGTATGAAATAGAAGATAAATTTTTTGAAAAAAGAATTATTGATTTTGGTAAACAAAATAAATTAACTATTCATTTTATAAAAAGTCCCATGTTTCTTAGCTCTAGGGAAGACTTTAAGAGTTATTTAACAAAGTCCAAAAAACCTTTTATGGCAACCTTCTATAAGCAGCAAAGAATTGAAAAAAACATACTTGTTGACGCCGATAAGCCAATTGGTGGTAAATGGAGTTTTGACGAAGAAAATAGAAAAAAAATTCCTGCAAATTTAATCACACCATCTCAACTTAAATTTAAAGATGATATTATTTTAAAAAATGTAAAGAAATTAGTTAATGAATTATTTTCTGAACATCCTGGAGATACTAATAATTTTTGGTTAGGAACATCTAGAGATGAGGGCTTAAAAGCTCTTGATTTTTTTATTAAAGAAAAGATTGAAAATTTTGGCCATTATGAGGATGCTGTTAAAAAAGAATCTCCATTTCTTTTTCATAGCGTATTAAGTCCCTATATAAATTTAGGTTTAATAACCACAAGAGAAGTTGTAACTAAAATATTATCTTCAAATAAGAAAAAAAATATTCCTATAAATAGTTTAGAAGGCTTTATCAGACAAGTAATTGGATGGAGAGAATTTATGAGAGGAATTTATCAAAATTTTTCTGATCAACTTGAAAAAACAAATTACTTTAATCATAAAAGAAAACTTACTCAAGATTGGTACAATGGAACAACAGGAATAGATCCTATTGATGATGCCATTAAGGATGTTGTAAAATATGGCTATACACATCATATAATAAGACTTATGCATTTAAGTAATGTTATGAACTTATCTCAATTGCACCCTAAGGAAATTTATAAATGGTTTATGGAAATGTTTGTGGACTCTTCAGATTGGGTAATGTCACCAAATGTATATGGAATGGGAACTTTTAGTGACGGAGGAATTTTTTCAACTAAACCCTATATTTGTGGATCAAATTACATAATTAAAATGAGCAATTACAAGAAGGGAAATTGGTCAGAAATTGTTGATGGTTTGTATTGGAATTTCATTCATAATCATAGAGAAGTACTATCAAAAAATCCAAGAATGGGCATGGTTATGATGTCTTACAAAAAATTGAATAAGGATAGAAAAGATTATTTGCTAAATATTGCAAATGAATTTATTGCTAAAAAAACCAAATAATTTTTAATGCAAGATAAAATCAATAAAAAAAGATCTGAACATAAAAAAAAACTAAAAGAAGTTAGAACTACAAGATTAGAAAATCAACTAAAGTCAAATATTTTAAAAAGAAAAAAAGCTTTAAAAAAAAATCATGGATAGATTAATTATAAAAGGTAAGGCTGATTTACAGGGATCTATTAAAATTAAAGGATCTAAAAACTCTGCTTTGCCAATTATGGTTAGCGCACTTCTCTCTAAGAGTGCTTTGAAATTAAAAAATTTACCTAAACTTGATGATATTGATAATATGTCAAAGCTACTTAGAAATTATGGAGCAACCATTAAATCTAAAAAAGATAATTTAGAAATAAAATGTAATAATATAATTAATAGAGATGCTGATTATGATATTGTAAGAAAAATGAGGGCCTCAATTTTGATTTTAGGCCCATTACTTGCTAGATTTGGACAAGCTAGAATATCACTCCCAGGAGGTTGTGCAATTGGCACAAGACCAATTGATATTCACTTAGAGGGACTTAAAAAATTAGGTGCAAGTTTTCAAGTTGAAAATGGTTATGTTGTAGGCACAGTTGACAAACAATTGATTGGTAAACATATTAATCTTCCTTTCCCAAGTGTTGGAGCAACTGAAAATATTTTGATGGCTGCATCAATTGCAAAAGGAAAAACAATAATTGAAAATGCAGCTAGAGAGCCTGAAATAAATGATCTAGCTTTTAACTTAAATAAAATGGGCGCAAAAATAAATATTAAAAAAAATGGAATTATAAAAATTGATGGTGTTAACTCACTTACCCAAGCTACACATAAAATTATGAGTGACAGAATAGTTGCAGGCACATTTGTGATTGCCGCTGTGATGTTAAATAAAACATTTGAAGTAAAAAATATTGAAAGCAGTCATTTGGCAGCTTTAACTTCTGCATTAGTTGAGATGGGGGCTAAATTGAAAATTAAAAAAACTTCTATTCAAATTATGCCTACTAAAAATTTAAATGGAACAAAGGTTCAAACAGCTCCTTATCCAGGTTTTCCAACTGATTTACAAGCACAAATTATGGCTTTGATGAGTTTGGCAAATGGAAATTCACAAATTAAAGAAAATATATTTGAAAATAGATTTATGCATGTTCCTGAACTTAATAGGTTAGGAGCCAAGATAAGAGTGAAAAAAGATTTGGCTTTAATAACTGGCAATAGAAATTTAAAAGGTGCACAAGTTATGGCCAGTGATTTAAGAGCTAGTGTGAGTTTGGTGCTTGCTGCTTTATGTGCAGAAGGAGAAAGTGTGATTAATCGAGTTTATCATCTTGATAGAGGATATGAAAAAATTGAGCATACCCTTGGCACTTTAGGCCCATCAATAAAAAGAGAAAAATATTAAGTTTTTATAGTTTTTTTATATTTTAGATATAAAAGCCAAAAATTATGTCAAAAATTATTATAGCAATCCCAAGAGGAAGAATAATTAACGAGATAAAAAAAATTTTAGCAAAAACAAGTTTTGCTCCAGAAAAAAAAATGTTTGATGATAAATCAAGAAAACTAACATTTTCATCAAAAAGAAAAGATGTTGATTTTATAAAAGTCAGAGCTTTTGATGCATGTACATTCGTGGCTTTTGGGGCAGCTCAAATAGGTATTGCTGGAGAAGATGTTATAAAAGAATTTGATTACTCAGAAGTATACGCACCTCTAGAGTTAAATATTGGTCATTGTCGTTTATCAGTTGCTGCACTTAAAACACTTTTAAAAAAAGAGGATCCTAAGACATGGAGCAACATAAGAGTAGCTACAAAATATCCTAATATCACTAAAGAATACTTTGCAAATAAAGGTATACAAGTTGATTCTATAAAATTAAATGGCTCAATGGAGCTAGCTCCTTCATTAAATATGTGTAGAAGAATAGTTGACTTGGTATCTACGGGAGCTACATTAAAAGCAAATGGCCTTAAGGAAATTGAAGAAATCATGAAAGTTCAATCAAAATTAATTATAAATAGATCTGCATTCAAAACAGATAACAAAAAAATACAATCAATCATTCAAGAATTTAAAAATTTAGTAGAATGAAAATACTCACATATAATTCAGATAATTTTTGGGATCAATTAGAAGGACACCTTTCTTTAAGAGAAGAAGATACAAGTTCTAAAATTGAAGCTGATGTAAAATCAATTATTAAAGATATAAAAAAATATGGTGATGATAAAGTTATACAATTTGCAAAAGATTTTGATAAAATTAATTTAAAAAAAGATGAAATCAAATTATCAGATTTAAAAAAACTTTATTCTTTAGATAAATTAAATAAAGAAACTATTGAAAGTTTCAGATTAGCTATAAAAAATATAAGAAATTTTCATGAGAAGCAATTTCCAAGTGATTATGAAATTCTAAATATGAATGCCAAATTGCGATCAATTTGGAAGCCAATGGACTCAGTCGGTCTATATGTGCCAGGAGGGAGCGCAGTTTATCCATCATCATTAATTATGAGTGTAGTTCCAGCTCAAATAGCGGGAGTAAAAAGAATAGTTTGTGTAACGCCTCCATCAAATAATTTTAATCCATATATTGCTTTCCTTTTAGATGAGTTAAAAGTTAATGAAGTTTATCAAATTGGAGGTGCTCAGGCGATTGCAGCTTTAACTTATGGCACTCAAACTATCAAATCAGTCAGTAAAATTTTTGGACCAGGAAATGCTTATGTTACAGCTGCAAAAAAACAGGTTTTTGGAAAAGTTGGAATAGATTTAGTAGCTGGTCCCTCAGAAATTATTGTAGTAGCTGATGAAGAAAATAATCCAGAATGGGTTGCTACTGATATTATGGCTCAGGCAGAGCATGATGAAAATGCTCAGTCAATTTTAATTACTAATAGCAATACCTTTGCCAATAAAGTCATAGAGCAAATTGAAAAACTTAAAAAAACTTTGAGTAAAAAAATAACAGTTGAGATTAGTTTGAAAAAAAATGGCTTAATAGTGATTATGGATGATTTGAAATCATCATATAAAATTATTAATAAAATAGCCCCTGAACATTTACACCTTCAGTCAAAAGAAAAAGAAATTATTTTTAAAAATGTAAACAATGCTGGAGGAATATTTTTAGGAGAATATTCAACTGAAGCATTTGGTGATTATGTAGCAGGGACAAACCATATTTTGCCTACCTCTGGGGCTGCTAAATTTTCATCAGGTTTGGGAGTAATAGATTTTATGAAAAAGAATTCTGTTGTTGAAATTAATCAGTTAAGTTATGAAAACTTATCAAAACACGTTGTAAATATATCTGATGTTGAAAATTTAGATGCTCATAAATTATCAGTTACGATTAGACAAACAAAACAAAATTAACTATAAGTCCTAAAAAAAGAAAGATATAAATGCCAAAAGAAGGATCGATAGAATTTCAAGGAGTAGTATTAGAACTTCTTCCTAATGCAATGTTTAAAGTTAAGTTAGAAAATGATCACGAAATTTTAGCTCACTCATCTGGAAAAATGAGAAAAAATAGAATTAGGGTACTAGCTGGTGATAAAGTTACTGTTGAAATGACTCCATATGATCTGACTAAAGGTCGTATTACATTTAGATGGAAGTAGAAAAAAAAAGTAATATAATTAAATTAAAGAAAATAAAAAGTAAGTGCCCAACTTGCAAAAAAATTTCTAAAGAGCCTTTTAGTCCTTTTTGCTCAAAAAAATGTGCTGAACTAGATTTAATGAAATGGTTCAATGATGAGCATCAAATAGATATTAATTAATAAGAAATTTTTTTTAATATTTAATTGAATTAATAACTAAAACACTTTATCACAATTTTTCAAAGCCCAGGTAGCTCAGTTGGTAGAGCAGAGGACTGAAAATCCTCGTGTCGGTGGTTCGATTCCGCCCCTGGGCACCACTTCTTAGAAAACTTAGAATAAGAATATAAAGTTTAAAACAGATACCATCATCTAATTTTCATATTTTTCAAATTAGTGTAAGATAGATTTTATGAAATCAATTTTAGTATTTTCTAATGGAGAAAAAATTGGTGACGGAATAATCAAACTACCCTTACTTAATGAATTTAAGAGAAGATTTCCAAATCATAATTTGTTTTGGATGACTGATCAAGGTAGTACTGTTTATACATCAATATTAAAAAATATATCCTCTAATTATATACATAAATTTTATGAACAAGTTAATTTGAACTATTTTTTTTCAAATAAAATTTCAAATAAATATGAATTAGAGAAAGAATATTTTGATATCATTTTTGATACCCAAAAATCTGTGTTTAGAACACTAACTCTTAAAAAAATTAAACATAAAACTTTTATTTCTGGATCAGCATCAGGATTATTATCTGATATAAAACTGCCGAAAAAACCTAAAAAAGAAAAAAAATACTACTTAGAATACTTATATGATTTACTTGATTTAATTTTAAAAAAAGAAGTTGATAAGAATTTTAAGATTCCTATTAATAAAAATATAGAGATAAGTTTAAAAAAAATTTTTTCTGAAAATATTAATTATGTTGGTATTGCACCTGGCGCTGGGGAGAAAAATAAAATATGGCCAATTAATAATTTTATTGAAATATGTAGATACTTGGAGTTCAAAGGTTTCATATTGGTATTTTATATAGGGCCTCAAGAAAAAGAATATGAAAAAGTTTTAAAGGATAGTTTTAAAAATGCAATTTTTTTAGAAAATGAAAAATCTTTAAGTAATTATAGTAATATTGAAATTATTATGGCTTCAACAAAATTTTTAAAATTTGCAATATCAAATGATAGTGGTGTTAGTCATATGCTTTCAACAAACTATTGTCCTTTGATTAAGTTATTTGGCCCTAAAGACTCTAGAAAATTTACTCCAAAGTTGAAAAACTTAATTACTGTCACTTCTTCTGAAATAAATTCTAACAAAATTGAAGATATTTCTGTTCAGCGTGTTAAAACTGCCATTGAAGGTATAGATTTATAAATGTTTAAATTTGAAAAACTAGTTTTTGGTGATCTAGGTTGGGGTGATGAGTTTTTATTTGCAACTTTAATGACAATTACCGTTAGCATTCTTTCAATGGGGCTAGGTTTATGTTTGGCAATAGTAACAGTTTGGGCAAAATTAATTACAAATAAAATAACTCGAATTGTTGCTAATTTTTACACTACAGTTGTGAGAGGTGTGCCGGAATTATTAGTAATTTATTTGATTTTCTTTGGCGGAAACACTGTTGTTATGAGCATTGCTAAACTTTTTGGCTATAATGGTTATATTGAATTAAATGCACTTACTATAGGAACTATAGCAATTGCATTTATATCAGCGACTTATTCTAGTGAAGTCTTAAGAGCTGCCTATTTGGCTATCAACAAGGGGCAAATAGAGGCTGCCAAAGCACTTGGATTAAATAAGTTTCAAATATTTTTCAAGGTTATGGGTCCTCAAATTTTGCGTCATGCTCTTCCAGGAATTGGTAACGTATGGCAAATTACATTAAAAGATACATCTTTAATTTCAGTTACAGGTTTAGTTGAGATTATGCGACAAACAAGAATTGCCTCAAATGTTGAGCATTCACCTTTAACCTTCCTAGTAACAGCAGCTTTACTATATTTATTTTTGACAACTTTTTCTGGGAAATTTTTCAAAGTTTTAGAATTAAATTTTTCCAAAGGTTACAATTGATGCAAAATTTTTTAGATTATTTTAGTCAATCATTATTGTTCCGCAATTTCATTGAAGTATTAATGGGTTTAGATAATACGTTACTACTTTTGATAATTTCTTTGCCAATTGGATTTATTTTATCTTTAGTTTTTGCTTTAGGGAGAGTTTCTAAAAATAAAATTTTATCAAAACCTATAGCTGGGTACATATTTGTTATTCGTGGCACTCCTTTACTTGTACAAATATATCTCATTTATTTTGGCTTGGGCTCTATTGAGTTTATCAGGGAGAGTTTTTTATGGATTTTATTAAAAGAGCCATTCTGGTGTGGAGTGTTAGCTCTTACTATTAATACAGTTGCTTATGGAAGTGAGATTTTTAGAGGAGGTATTCAATCTGTAACGAAAGGTCAAATTGAATCAGGGTTATCCCTTGGTTTTAATAAATTTATGCTCTTAAGAAAAATAATTTTACCTATTGCCCTTAGAAAGGTTCTGCCTTCATACGGAAATGAACTAATACTAATGGTAAAGGCTACCTCTTTAGTTAGTTTAACAACTTACATGGAGATGACAGGCATTGCCAGGAAAATAATGGCTAAAACTTTTGCTCCAGTAGAAGCCTTTGTTGCTGCAGGAATATTATATTTATTTTTAAATTTTTTAATGGTTCAATTTGTCAAGTATTTAGAATGGAAATATAACCCTCACTTAAGAGTTGAGCAAAATTAGTTTTTAAATTTTTTATGACATGTTCCACAATTAGATGCCATAATTTTAAAATTTTCCATAAGTGAAATGCTATCCTCGTTATCAATACTTTCACCAACATCTTCTATTGCTTTTATAAAGTTATCAATAAATAGATCAAATGTTTCTCTGTCCTCCCAGATTAAAGTTGAAGCTTTTCCTCCTTGACTGCCTTCAGGAAATAATAATTTAAATTCTTTTGCAGCATGAAGCATCTCATCATTTAAATTTTTAATTTCTTCAAACTCACCTGTCATAGTTAATGGATGCATTTTGGTTGAATGGGCTTTAATTTTACTCATATTGCTCATTCTTTTTTTAACTATTTGTTCAACGTTTTTGTCTTCCATATTAATCTCATGAGCATGAGCAAAAAATGAAAAAAACAGTGAAAATAATAATATCTTAAAAATCATAATCTATCTTTTTTAATTGTTCAGATAGATAGTTATAGCCAATTTTTGCATATTCAAGGGGGTTAGCTTTTTTTGGGTCTTGCTCAGCTTCAATTATTAGCCATTTTTCATAATTATTTTCATATAAAATTTTAAATAATGGCCCATAATCAATACATCCATCGCCAGGAACAGTAAAAACACCATCTAAAAAAGATTCTCTAAAACTTAAATCATTTTTTAATGAATTTTCTAAAATATTTTTTCTTATATCTTTACAATGAACATGGTTAATTTTTTGAACATAGTTTTTTAATACTTTTTCAAAGTTTGCTTGAGCAAAAAGCAAATGACCAGTATCATAAAGTAAGAAAGTATTTTTATTAGTATTATTCATAAAACGATCAACATCATTTTCTGTTTGAATAACTGTACCCATATGCTCATGATAAGACATTGGAATACCATGATCATTTAAACGGTTAGAAATTTCATTAATTTTTTTACAATATTCAATAAATTCATTATCTTCCATAAATGGTCTCGTTGAAAGCTTTTTAGTTTGATCACCTTGAATTGAGCCTGATACATCAGCAAATACAAACACATCAGCATTTACTAATTTAAGAAGATTAAGATGATCTTGCATAGCAACCCATTCTTCTTCTGCAGACCTAGTTCTTAAAAGAGATCCATACCAACCACCTGGCATTTTAAGATTATATTTATCGAGTAAAAAATTTGTTATACCCGGATTTCGTGGAAATTTTCCTCCAAGTTCAATCCCGGTGAAACCAGCTTGAGAAGCCTCATCCAAACATTG
Organism: uncultured Alphaproteobacteria bacterium; assembly: GCA_902576125.1. GTDB lineage: Bacteria > Pseudomonadota > Alphaproteobacteria > HIMB59 > CACPNW01. The sequence goes on from CACGUF010000001.1 coordinate 117,436, forward strand.
TTCTATCGGTGTGTCGCCACCTAGCTCAGGCATATCATCGTTGCTCCAAGCAATAGGCGCTATTCCCAATTTTATTTTCATTTTTATTTATATTTCATGATATGATAAAAAAATAAAGAGATAATATGAATATTCTAATTGTAGATGGTAACGAGAAAGAGGCTTCTGAAAGATACACAAAAATGGGTATGGATACTCAGTATGAAGTTTATCAAAAAGTTTTAGAAGATCTATCAAATAAGCAATTAAATATAAAAGTTATTCATCCTTCTGTAACAAATGACTATTTACCAACTGGTGTTAGTTTGGATGATTTTCATGGTGTAGCATGGACAGGTAGTCTGTTAAATATTTATGATATGACACCATCAATAATAAATCAAATTGAGCTTGCAAAGATTTTATTCACTAAAAAAAATAAAATATTTGGAAGTTGTTGGGGGTTACATGTTTTAGTTACTGCTGCTGGAGGAAAAATCAGAAAAAATCCTAAGGGTTTAGAGGCAGTTGTTGCAAAAGAAATTAAAATTAATAAAAATGGTGAAAATCATGCAATGTATAAGGGAAAAAAAAGGGCTTTTGATGCTTTTTGTTGGCATTATGATGATACTGAAAATTTACCAAGTGATGCTTCTATATTAGCTTCAAACGATATAAGTGAAGTTCAATCAATTGATTTTAAAGTAAATAACTCCAGTGTATGGGCAGTTCAATATCATCCTGAATTTGATCCATTATGGATTGCAGGTTTAATGAAGCAGCGAGAAGATATATTATTAAAAGAAAATGCCTTTACTGAAAAAAAATTTTTTGATGAAGAATTGGAATATTTTTCAAATTATAAAAACATACATAATGAAAAGTATACAGAAATATATAAAGATTTAATTAATATAGAAAGTCATACTTTAGAATTATCAAATTGGATAAACCAACTTAAAGACTAAGTTTTATTAAGTTTCTTATAGTTTTTTTCCAAATAGAATTTTTTTTACCAATAATTATTTTGCTAATTTTTGGTTTTGCTTCTTTATTTTTTTTCCAAAATTTCTTAATTTGATCAGTATTCTTTATTAACCCTGAATTAAGACCAGCAAGATAGGCAACACCTAGTGATGTTGTTTCTATATTCTCAGGCTTAATTATTTTTATTTGTGTTACGTCAGATAGACTTTGAAGAAAATTATCATTATTTATCATGCCGCCATCTACTCTTATTTCAGAAATTTTTATTTTTGCATCTTTTTCCATTGATTCAATTAAATCTAAAGTTTGAAATGAAAGGCTATCAAGTGTTGCTTTTATTATATCTGCCTGAGAAGTGTTTCTAGTTAAACCAAATATCGCCCCCCTTGTATTTGGTTGCCAGTGCGGTGCTCCTAGACCAGTAAGTGCAGGTACGACAATTACATTTTCATATTTATTTGCTTTAGAATATAATTTATCAGTTTCTTTAGAGTCGCTGAAAAACATCATGTTGTCTCTAAGCCACTGAATTGCTGATCCAGCAACAAATATACTACCTTCATAACAGAACATTTTTTTTCCATTTATTTTAAAGGCAACTGTCGTCAAAAGTTTATTTGATGAAAGTTTAAATTTTCTACCTATATTCATCAATAAAAAGCATCCTGTTCCATAGGTACTTTTTGATTGTCCTGCACTAAAGCAAGCCTGACCAATAGTTGCCGCTTGTTGATCCCCCGCCATTCCACCTATTTCTATTCGCCCTCCAAATAATTTTGTTATTCCAAAATTATACGAATTTTCTTTTACTTCAGGTAAAATATTTTTATTAATATTAAAAAGTTTTAAAAGTTCTTCTGACCATTCCTCTTTCTTAGCATCATACAGCATAGTTCTTGAAGCATTTGTTATATCAGTGAAATGAGATTTACCTTCAGTAAGTTTCCAAAGTAGCCAGGTATCAATAGTTCCAAATAAAATATTTTTATTTTCAGTTTTCTTTTTGTTTGGAAAATTTTTTAATATCCAATTAATTTTTGTTGCTGAAAAATATGGATCTAATAATAATCCTGTAATTTTTTGAATTTTTTTGTCTTTATTTTTTAATTTTAACCTCTCACAATATTTAGCTGTTCTTCTATCTTGCCATACAATTGCTTTATATAAAGGTTTTCCCGTAATTTTATTCCATAGTACAGTTGTTTCTCTTTGATTAGTTATCCCAATAGAGATAATTTGAGTCGACTTAAGCCTATTTTTTTTTATTGTTAATTGAATTAATTTTTTAACATCATTCCAAATTTCTTCAGCATCGTGTTCCACCCACCCATCCTTTGGAAAAAACTGTGTGAATTCTCTTTGCTCGATGCTTTTGATTTTAAATTTATCATCATACAAAACTACTCTCGAGCTTGTTGTACCTTGATCAATTGAAAGGATATATTTTTGCATAGTCAAATATCAATTTGACTTGTAAAATTTGCATTTTCTTGGATAAACTTAAATCTATGTTCAGCTTTTTTACCCATCAATGACTCAAATAAATTCTCAGTCTCTCTCAATTCTTTTTTGCCTTGATTAATTTTAATATTTAATAATTTTCTTTTAGCTGGATTCATAGTAGTTGATTTTAACTGATCAGCTGGCATTTCGCCAAGTCCTTTATATCGACTTAAAGTTGGATTATTTTTTGTAAATTCTTTTTTAATTATTTTATCTTTTTCAACTTCATCATATGCATATAAAATTTTTTCTTTATGCTGTATCTTGAAGAGAGGGGGCATAGCTAAAAACAATCTATTATTTTCAATTATTGGCCTCATGTACTTATATATGAATGTTATAAGTAATGTTGCAATGTGTGAACCATCAACATCAGCATCTGTCATTAAAATAACCTTTTCGTATCGCAATTTTGTTAAATCAAAATTTTTACCAATACCACATCCAAGTGATTGAATAAGATTTTGAATTTCATTATTATCTGCAATTTTAGATAAACTTACACTAAAGACATTTAATATTTTACCTCTTAATGGAAGTATTGCCTGTAATTCTCTATCTCTTGCTTGCTTTGCTGAACCTCCAGCACTATCACCTTCGACTATAAATAATTCTGTGTCTTCAATTTGCTTACTAGAACAGTCAACCAATTTTCCTGGAAGTTTATTTCGTTCTTTAATTGATTTTCTTTCAAGTTCTTTTATTTTTGTTAAATCAGTTCTAAGTAATGATCTTTCTACTAGAGTTTCAAGAAGAGTTTTTGCGATTTTTTTATTTGAATTCAGCCACAATAAAAATTCATTTTGAATAAGCATTTCAAGTTGCTTTTGAAGTTTTGGCATTATTATTCTTTTTTTTGTTTGCCCTTCAAAACTTGGTTCATTTATAAATATAGAGATAACTATGTCTGAGTATTCGGACAAATCATTAATATTTATATTAGATATCTTAGAAATTTGGTTTTTTTGACCATATAATTTAATAGCTTTTAAAATTCCGTTTTTAAAACCATTTTCATGAGAGCCTCCATCAGGGGTTTCAATAGTATTACAAAAAGAAATTAAAGATGAATTTTCATTTAGATTAAAGCTAGTAAATATTTCACATTTTTCATCTTCATTTATTTTTTTTATAATTGAAAATGTTTTATCAAATAATTTAGTAGTACCTTTATTCTTTATATCTAGAAAGTCTGCAATGCCATTTTTAAAATGAAATTTTTCATAATCTGGAGTGTTATCTGTGATTAATTCTTTATCAATTTTAAATTCAATAGATGTACCTGATACCAGAACAGCTTTCATTTTAATAAAATTATATAATTTTTTAGGAGAAAACTTAGTAGTATCAAAAATGCTCTCATCTGGCATAAAAATGATTTCAGTGCCTTTTTTGTTTTTTTTACATTTTTCTATTATTATTTTAGTTTTTGCTTTTCCCATCGAATACATTTGGGTATATTTTTTACCACTTTTAAAAACAATTACTTGTAAATTCGAGCTAAGCGCATTTACTACAGAAATGCCAACACCATGCAAACCTCCTGAAGTTTTATAAGAATTGCTATCAAACTTTCCTCCAGCATGAAGTGTTGAAAGAACAATTTCTAAAGCTCTTTTATTTTTAAATTTTGGATGAAAATCTATAGGAATGCCTCTTCCATTATCTTTGATTTTTATAGATCCATCTTTCTTATAATGAAAAGAAACCTCAGTAGCATGACCTGCAACTACTTCATCTATACTATTATCAAGAACTTCATTAACAAGATGATGTAATCCTTGCTCATTAGTACTGCCAATATACATTCCTGGACGTTTTCTAACTGGCTCTAAACCTTCCAAAACTTCTATATTTTTTGCTGAATAATTGTTTTTTTTAGCCATTACTTTTTTTATCAAAAGTATCGAAATAATAACATAAAAAAAACCGCCTTTTTAAAAGACGGTTTTTATAAATAAGTAAAAATATAAAATATTTAAAAAATATTAAACATCATAATAAAGATTAAACTCATGTGGATGTGGTCTCATATCCATTGGGCTAACCTCATTTTCTCTTTTATAAGAAATATAAGTTTCTATATTATCCTTAGTAAATACATCACCAGCTAATAAATATTTATGATCTCTTTCTAGAGCACTTAAAGACTCAGCCAGAGAACCAGGTGTAGAAGGTATTTTTGCAAGAACACTTGCAGGAGCTTCGTAAATATTTATGTCAGTAGGCTTACCGGGATTAATTTTATTTTTCACTCCATCCAAACCAGCCATTAATATTGCTGAAAATGCTAAATAAGGATTTGATGAAGGATCCGGACATCTAAACTCAACTCTTTTTGCTTTAGGGCTTGCTGTGTAGTTATTTGGAATTCTTACAGAGGCAGTTCTATTTGCTTGAGAGTAGGCTATGTTGACAGGTGCTTCAAATCCAGGAACCAACCTTTTATAGGAATTGGTTGTTGGCGCACAAAATGCTAAGAGTGAGGGAGCATGTTTTAAAATTCCTCCGATATAATGCAACGCAAAATCACTTAAGTCTGCATAATTACCTTTTTTGTACATGAGAGTCTTATTATTCTTCCATATACTTGAATGCACATGCATACCTGATCCATTATCTTCAAAAAGTGGCTTGGGCATAAATGTTGCAGTCATACCATGTTGCTTAGCAACATTTTTTATAACATATTTATAGCGTAAAAGATCATCTGCCATTAATAAAAGTGGAGAAAATTGTAAGTCAATTTCACATTGGCCTCCAGTTGCAACTTCATGATGAGATGCCTCAACATCAATTCCAATTTCTTCCATAGTTAAAACCATCTCAGTTCTTACATCTTGTAAACTATCAGATGGTGGTAATGGGAAATAGCCTCCTTTATGTCTTGGTTTATGACCTAAATTAGGATTTTCATCTCTTCCACTATTCCATGCTCCTTCTATAGAGTCAACTTCATGGAAAGCGAAGTTAGAACCAGAATCATACTTAACATCATTAAATACAAAAAATTCCGCTTCTGGACCAAAATATGCTGTATCACCTAGTTTTGAAGATTTTAAATATTTTTCTGCTTTTTTTGCAATATATCTAGGATCTCTATCATAACTTTCATAAGTAATTGGATCAACAACATCACAGGTAAATGCAATTGTTTTTTCTGAGTAAAAAGGATCAATATATCCAGTAGTTACATCTGGCACCATTGCCATGTCACTGTTTTCAATAGATTGAAATCCTCTAACAGAAGAACCATCAAATCCAACACCGTCAGAAAATAAATCTTCAGTTAGATACTTTACTGGTATTGATATATGATGTGTTGAACCTGGTAAATCAGTGAACCTAAGATCAACCATTTTAATATTTTCATTTTTTATTTTTTTTAGAAGCTCTTTTGGAGTCTTGCAGTTATATTTCATATACACCTCATGTCAAAAACAACTAATTTCAACAATTGAAATTAGCTTAATACTTTTTCATGCTCTAGTTATGAAATCTGCTTTTTCGCGTTCCTTCAGCTGAAGCTTACTTCCGACCCATAAGGGTTGAACGATTTATAACTTTTGCATGCGTTCCTTCGGTCAAAGACCTACTTCCGATCTAAGAAATACTTAGATTGAACGATTAAATGCTTTTTATTAATTTTGAGAAAAAAGTAAAGATAATTTAGACAGCATCACTGTCTTTTTCACCAGTTCTTATTCTTATAACTTGATCTATATTGTAAATAAAAATCTTACCATCGCCAATTTTCCCAGAATATGCAGCTTTTTTTATTGCTTCTGTTACTTTTTCAGCGTCTTCATCTTCAACTATTACTTCTAATTTCATTTTAACAAGAAATTCATCATCATACTCATCAACTCTATCAATCCCACCAGTTGAACCTCTTTGTCTTCCAAATCCTTTAACATCAGAGACGGTCATTCCAGAAATACCCACCTCATGTAATGCTTCTTTTACTAATGATAATTTAAATGGTTTAATGATAGCTTCTACTTTCTTCATATTGTGGAAATCCTATAAAGTGCTTTTTCTAAATTTTCCATTGAATTCGCATAACTAATTCTAACAAAATCTTTGGCGCTATCTCCAAAACTAGTACCCGGAACTAAAGCTACACCTTTTTTTTGGAGAGCTATATCTGAAAATTTTTGTCCATTTAATCCAGTCTTAGAAACATTGGGAAATGCATAAAAGGCACCTCCTGGTTCAAAGCAGCTTATGTTTTTTAATTCATTTAACTTGGAATGAATAAAAATTTTTCTTTTATGAAATTCTGTTTTAATATTATTGATTATTTCTTTTGGCCCTTTTAAGGCTTCTATTCCAGCATACTGTGATATTGCATTTGGGCATGAATGATCATTAACGCAAAGCTTATTAGCAAATTCATATAATTTTTTTGGCCAAATGCTCCAACCAAGTCTCCATCCAGTCATACAAAATGTTTTACTCCACCCTTCAAGAACAATTAACCTTTCTCTTAAAGACTCATAATTTAATAATGAGGGCATATTTTCTTCCTCAAAAATAATCTTACTATATATTTCATCAGACAGAATAAATACGTCAGGGTATTTTTCTAACATTGAAACTAATTTTTCTATTTTTCTTTTATTCATGAATGATCCTGTAGGATTATTTGGATTATTTATTATAATTAAACTAGTATTTTCGGTTATTAATTCTTCTAAATTTTCTATATTAATTTCAAAATTATCTTCTTCTAAAAGATTTAGAGGTACGCCTTTTGCACCACTAAAATTAATCATTGAACGATAAATTGGAAAACCAGGATCAGGGTATATAATCTCATTATTCTTTCCTCCTAAAATTAAGCTTGAGTAAAATATTGTAGGTTTACCCCCAGGTGTTATTAGAACTTGATCAGGATTTATATTTAAGTTGTATTCAAGATATATATATTCTGAAACTGCTTCTCTTAATTCAGGAATTCCGTTTGATGGGGTGTAGCCATGATGACCATCTCTAATTGCTTTAATTGCAGCTTCTTGAATGTTAATTGGTGTAGGAAAATCTGGCTGTCCAATGCCTAAATTTATAATATCTTTTCCTTCTGAAATTAGTTTATTTGCTTTTGCAAGAACTGCAAAAGCTGATTCTGTCTCTAAATTGATAATTTTTTTTGAAACTTTCATTTTTTTGGTATAGCGAATAAACTTTATTAATAAAACTTATATTTATTAATTTAATGGCGAACGTAGCTCAGTTGGTTAGAGCGCGGCCTTGTGGTGGCCGATGTCGTGGGTTCGAATCCCATCGTTCGCCCCAAATATTAAAAAAACCATTTATAGATCAAATTCTCTATTGTTTTTTATTGTAATCATCATAAAAGCAGCAAAATAATGTGGGCCGGTGGTGGAATTGGTAGACACGCTAGATTTAGGTTCTAGTGCCGCGAGGTGTGAAGGTTCAAGTCCTTTCCGGCCTACCATTAAAGGGGATAACTTATGTCTATTAAGGAAATAAAATCAGGAACTCTATATAAAGAGTATGCAGTTGAAATACCATACGAGGAAATTAATGTTATAATAGACACAAAAATCAATGAAATACTTCCCACAGTTTCTTTGCCAGGCTTTAGAAAAGGTAAGGCTCCCAAAAATATAGTAAGAAAAAAATATGAGGATAATATTTTATCTGAAGCAATTGAAAAATTAGTACAAGATAAAACTAAAGATATACTAGATAAAAAAAATCTAAAACCATTTATTCAACCAAGAGTAGATTTAAAGAAGTATGAAAAAAATGAACCTATTGAAGTTGAAGTTAAAATAAATTTGGAACCAGAAATAAAATTAAAAGATTTTAAAGATTTTGAAGTATTTAATTATGAAATTAATCTAGATAAAAATTTACTTGAAAAAAATTACAAAGATTTTTTACATAATCAAAAAAAACATACCCCAATTAAAAGTAATCGAGAAATAATTAAATCTGATAAAGTTTTAGTTAATCTATCTTCAGAAAATGAATTTGTTCCAAAATTTTTAAAATCTCAAAAAAATTTACCTGTATTTATTGACTCTGAATTTCAAATAATACCAGAACTAGGTTTAAAATTAATGAAAAAAAAATTAAAGAAAGGTGATAAAATAAAAATTGAACTTGATGTATCTAAAGCTTTAAAATTAGATAATAAAAAAGTTGCTGAATTTGATGTTGAAATAGTTGAAATTGAGGAGTCACAACCTTTTGTTGTAGATAAGGACTTTCTTGAAAAAAGTGGTTTAAAAAATGAAGCTGAATTAAAGAATAATTTAGAAAAAAATTTAAAGTCACAATATGAAAATGGTTTGAAACAAATTGAAAAAAAACAATTGATGGATATCTTAGATACAGAACACAATTTTGATTTACCTGAGGGTATAGTTGATCAAGAATTTAATGAAATATGGCATAGAATCGAGAATGCAAAAAAAGATAATTCACTTGATGATGATGATAAAAAATTAAGTGACGGTGAGCTAAAGAAAAGATATGAAAAAATTTCTAAAAGAAGAGTTAAACTTGGAATACTTATGCAGTATATTGCTAAGGAAAACAAATTATCAGTTGATGAAAAAGAATTAACTAATGGTATGATGGCTTATGCATCACAGTATCCAGGACAAGAGAAGCAAATTATTGAATATTTTAAAAAAAACCCATCCTCTATTGAAACAATAAGAGGGCCTATTTTAGAAGAAAAAGTTATTAATACTGTGATTTCTTCATCAAAAATAATTAAGAAAAAATTAAATAAAGAAGAATATGAGGATTTAGAAAAAATAACATTTGATGTTAAAGAGGAAAAATAATGAAAGAAATTGAAAATATTACTAATAACCTAATACCAATGGTTGTAGAGCAATCATCTCGTGGAGAAAGAGCCTACGATATTTATTCTAGATTACTTAAAGAAAGGATTATATTTTTAACTGGCGCAATAGATGATAATATTGCGAGTCTAATTTGTGCTCAATTACTTTTTCTTGAATCAGAAAATCCAAACAAAGAGATTTCATTTTATATTAATTCTCCAGGTGGCATTGTTTGGTCAGGTTTAGCAATTTATGATACAATGCAATACATTTCTCCAAAAATTATGACAATTTGCATAGGTCAAGCAGCTTCTGCAGGATCATTATTGCTTACAGCTGGTGCGGAAGGTATGAGGTTTTCACTACCCAACTCAAGAATTATGGTTCATCAGCCAAGTGGTGGATATCAAGGCCAAGTTACAGATATAGAGATTCACACAAATGAAATTAAAAAAACAAAAGAAAAATTAAATCAAATTTATTCTAAACATACAAAAAAGAAAATTAAGGAAATTGAAGTAATTATGGAAAGAGACAAATATTTTTCTCCTGAAGAAGCAATTAAATTTGGTTTAATAGATAAGATAGTGGAAAGTAGAAAAAATTAATGACTAATAAAGAAGATAAAGATTCACTTTTTTGTTCTTTTTGCGGAAAGAGTCAAAAAGAAGTTAAAAAATTAATTGCAGGGCCAACAGTTTTTGTTTGTGATGAGTGTGTTGAGCTTTGTATGGATATTATTAAAGAGGATAATAAGAATAATAAAACAAAATTAAAAACAAGTACACCTAAACCATCTGAGATTAATAAATTTCTAGATGATTTTGTAATTGGTCAAACTAAAGCTAAGAAAAACCTTTCTGTAGCTGTTTACAATCATTACAAACGACTAACAAATGCTGTTTATGATGATGTAGAAATTTCTAAATCTAATATATTGCTTGTAGGTCCAACAGGAACAGGTAAAACCCTTCTTGCACAAACTTTGGCAAAAGTTTTAGATGTTCCTTTTACAGTTGCAGATGCTACTAGTCTTACTGAAGCAGGTTATGTAGGGGAAGATGTTGAAAATATTATTTTAAAATTACTTCAAGCATCAGATTATAATGTTGAAAGAGCTCAAAAAGGTATTGTTTACATAGATGAAATTGATAAAATAAGTAGAAAAAGTGATAACCCCTCTATTACTAGAGATGTTTCAGGTGAAGGAGTTCAGCAAGCTCTTCTCAAAATTATGGAAGGTACAATAGCAAGTGTGCCACCTCAAGGAGGGCGAAAACATCCACAACAAGAATTTCTTCATGTTGATACTTCGAATATTTTATTTATTTGTGGAGGAGCTTTTTCAGGATTAGAGAATATAATTAATAAAAGATTAAAAGGATCATCAATTGGTTTTAATTCTTCAATAGTAGAGTTTAATGAAAAATCTGTTGGTGACTCATTACTTGACTTACAAAATGAAGATCTTCTAAAATTTGGTATGATACCTGAATTTGTTGGAAGATTGCCTGTCGTGACTACTTTAGAAGAACTTGATTTAGATATGCTTGTTAGGATTATGCAAGAGCCAAAAAATGCATTAATTAAACAATATTCAGCTTTGTTTAAAATGGATGGTGTCAATCTTGAAATTAAAAATGATGCTCTTAAAGAAATTGCTAAATTAGCAATTAAACAAAAAACTGGAGCTAGAGGACTTAGATCTATCCTTGAGACTTTATTAATTGATTTGATGTTCAAAACTCCTGATCATAAGGATTTGGAAAAAATATTGATAAATAAAGATGTGGTTAATAAAACAGCGGAGCCATTGATGATTTATAATAGCAAAAATTCCAACCAAAAAATATTAGTAAACAAGTCTTGATTTTACTGAAAAAATAATCATTTAAGTATTCTATATGAGTATTTCATCGCTTCCAGCCTTACCCTTAAGAGATATAGTTGTTTTTCCAGGAATGGTAGCTCCACTTTTTGTTGGAAGAAAACAATCGGTAAATGCATTAAATCATGCAATGAGTTTAGATAAAAAAATTTTTTTATTAGCTCAAAAAAATTCTGAAATTGATAATCCCATCAAGTCAGATTTATATGAATTTGGAACAGTTGCTAAAGTGCTTCAACTTTTAAAACTTCCCGATGGTACTATTAAGGTTTTGGTTGAAGGTATATGTAGAGCAAAACTAAATAGCTTGAATGCTTCTAGTGATTTTTTAACTGCAAAAATTAAAACTTTAGATACAAAGTATAAAAACAATAATAAGTTAAAGGCACTAACTAAAATTGTAATTGAGCAATTCCAAGATTATTCAAAGGTCAATAAAAAAATACCATCTGAAGTTATTAGTAATTTAAATTCAATGAGTGATCCTAATAAAATATCAGATATTGTTTCAATTAATCTAACAATTAGTATGGAGCAAAAACAAGAACTCCTAGAAATTTATGACTTAGAAGATCGATTAAATAAAATACATTTATATTTAGTCTCTGAAATTGATTCATTTCAAATTGAAAAAAAGATTAAAGGAAGAGTTAAACGTCAAATGGAAAAAACTCAGAAAGAATATTATTTAAATGAACAAATGAAGGCTATACAAAAGGAGCTTGGTGATAACGATGAATCAGATGATATTGCTGAAATAGAAAAAAAAATAGAGTCAATAAAACTTTCTAAAGAAGCTAGAGATAAGTGTAAATCAGAGCTAAAAAAATTAAAAAATATGAGTCCTATGTCTGCTGAGGCAACCGTCATAAGAAATTATTTAGACTGGGTGCTTTCAATTCCTTGGAATGCCAAATCTGAGATTTCAAAAAATATTAAAAAGGCTAGAAATATTTTAGAAGATGATCATTATGGACTTGATAAAGTAAAAGAAAGAATTTTAGAGTATTTAGCAGTTCAGAAGAGAACTGAAAAATTAAAAGGTCCAATTTTATGTTTAGTTGGCCCTCCTGGAGTAGGTAAAACATCACTTGGTAAGTCTATTGCAACTGCTACTGGTAGAAGTTTTGTTAGAATGTCCCTAGGAGGCGTAAGGGATGAGGCAGAGATTAGAGGTCATAGAAAAACATATATAGGTTCTATGCCTGGACGTTTTATTCAATCTATGAAAAAAGCTAAGACATCCAATCCTTTAATCTTACTCGATGAAATTGATAAATTAGGTTCTGATTGGAGAGGCGATCCATCATCGGCTTTACTTGAAGTTTTAGATCCTGAGCAAAATGATAAATTTAATGACCACTATTTGGAATTGGATTATAATTTATCAGATGCAATGTTCGTATGTACTGCAAATACCCTTAATATACCTGCAGCACTACTTGATAGAATGGAAATAATTAGAATTCCAGGTTATACAGAAAAAGAAAAGAGTAAAATTGCTCAAAAATATTTAATTCCTAAACAATTAAAGAACCATTACTTAAAAAAAAATGAGGTGAAATTTCTCAACAAAACAGTTAATCAAATAATTAGAAACTATACTCGAGAGGCCGGTGTAAGAAATCTAGAAAAAGAGATCTCAAAAGTATGCAGAAAAACTGTGAAGTTACTTGAAACTACTAATCAGAAATCTGTTTCTCTTAACGATGAAAAACTAAAAAACTTTTTGGGAATAAGCAAATTTAGATCAAGTGAAATAGAAAAAAAACATTTAGTTGGTGTAACAAATGGACTTGCTTGGACTGAGGTAGGTGGAGAAATTTTATCAATTGAAGTTATTCTTTCAATTGGTAAAGGAAAAGTCACTATTACTGGAAAACTGGGTGAAGTGATGAAAGAGTCTGTTCAAGCCGCAATATCATATGTAAAATCACATAGTTTAAACTTAGGAATACATCCTTTTGATTTTGATAAATTTGATATTCATGTTCATGTTCCAGAAGGAGCTACTCCAAAAGATGGGCCAAGTGCAGGAATAGCTATTTTTAATTCTTTAGTATCCTCTTTAACATCTAATAAAGTTAGGAAGGATGTTGCTATGACTGGTGAAATAACATTGAGGGGTAGAGTTCTTCCTATTGGAGGCCTTAAGGAAAAAATATATGCTGCTTCAAGAGCGGGGATAAAAAAAGTCCTAATCCCTGAAGAAAATAAAAATGAAATAGAAGAATTTGATAAAGAAATTTTAAAAACTCTAAAAATAATTCCAATAAGTGAGGCAAAGTCTATTTTAGAACATTCTCTTACAAAACCTATAACACCTCTTGATTTAAGCGAATCAGAGATCCTAGAAGCTCAAAAAAACAAATTTTCCGATACTAATTTAAAAGAAAACCTAAGACATTAATGGCTGTTTCTATGTATTTTTATATAAAATTCCCTCTAAACTGGGAATAATTCTAAAAATTTGTTGACTTCAAGCACATTGAAATAATATTCTCATTTTAATACCAATAAAAAGGAGTTTGACGTGAATAAAAATGACCTAATTGCATCAGTTGCTTCATCTGCTGGATTATCTAAATCTGATGCTACAAGAGCTATAGAAAGTCTTTTAGATGCTGTAACTAATTCTCTAAAAAGAGATGAGAAAGTCAGTATTGTCGGTTTTGGTAATTTTAGTGTTAGTCATAGAAAGGCTACAACTGGAAGAAATCCAAGAACTGGTGAGTCTATACAAATTCCTGCATCTAAAAGACCTAAATTTACTGTGGGTAAAGCACTAAAAGATGCAGTAAATAACTAGTAAATAATAAATTTTTGTTGCACCGGCTGTTAAAAATATTTAACAGCCGGTTTTGTTTAGGGTGTTTAGCTCAGTTGGTAGAGCATCTCGTTTACACCGAGAGGGTCGGGAGTTCAAGTCTCTCAACACCCACCATGCGCGGGAGTAGTTCAGCTGGTTAGAACGCTGCCCTGTCACGGCAGAGGCCGCGGGTTCGAATCCCGTCTCTCGCGCCACATTTTAGTGATCAATTTCAAATTTTTAAGAAAATTTCTTATAAAAAAAACTACACAAAATATTGTACATTAGCCGCAGAAATCATGGATTGTTATCCTTGAATATTTTACTAAATAGAGTACTAAACATTTTTTTGTAGAAACAACTTAAAGTGGAAAATTATTTATCAGAATATCTGCCAATATTAATCTTTATAATTATTGGTTTTGCCCTAGCAATAGGAATGACAACTTTATCTTTTGTCGTTGGGGATAGAAAACCTGATAATGAAAAACTATCAGCTTATGAATGTGGCTTCGAAGCTTTTGATGATGCAAGAGGAAGATTTGATGTAAGATTTTATTTAGTAGCAATATTATTTATAATATTTGATTTAGAAGTAGCTTTTTTATTCCCTTGGGCTGTTTCACTAGGAAGTATTGGAATATTTGGATTTTGGTCGATGATGATTTTTTTATTAATTCTAACCATAGGTTTTATTTATGAGTGGAAAAAAGGAGCTCTAGAATGGGAGTAGAAATTAACGAAGATAATTTTGAAGAGGAACTGAATTCAAAAGGTTTTTTAGTCGCAAATTTTGATAAACTTTTAACTTGGGCTAGAACAGGTTCCTTGTGGCCAATGACATTTGGATTAGCTTGTTGTGGAGTTGAGATGATACACACATACATGGCTAGATATGATCTTGATAGATACGGAGTAATTCCTAGAGGAAGTCCGCGTCAATCTGATGTGATGATTGTGGCTGGAACATTGACTAATAAAATGGCACCTGCACTTAGAAAAGTTTATGATCAAATGCCAGAGCCGAGATGGGTTATATCTATGGGATCTTGTGCAAATGGTGGTGGTTACTACCATTATTCATATTCTGTTGTAAGAGGTTGTGATAGAATTGTACCAGTTGATATTTATGTGCCAGGATGTCCCCCAACTGCAGAGGCATTAGTTTATGGTATTTTGCAGTTACAAAAAAAAATTAAAAGAAAAAATAAATTTGTAAGATAACAAATGCTTGAAGATTTAAAAAAAATTAAAGAGCTGTCCTCAATTGAAGATAAAAGTATTTTTTATTCAGCAAATTTTGCAAAAGATGAAATTATAAAAGTTTTTAATGAATTAAAAAATAATGAAATTTTTGGTTTTAATCAATTGATTGATATCACAGCAATTGATTATCCATATAGGAAAAAAAGATTTGAAATAGTTTATATATTATTAAGCATGAAAAAAAATAAACGTATTATTTTAAAAACATTGATTAATGAAAATGACAACATTGATAGTTTGACAGAGTTTTTTAAAGCATCAGATTGGTATGAGAGAGAGTGCTATGATTTATTTGGTATTAAATTCAATAATCATCCAGATTTAAGAAGAATTATGACTGATTATAATTTTGAAGGTTTTCCATTAAGAAAAGATTTTCCTTTAACTGGTCACACAGAAGTTAGGTATGACGATGTTGAAAAAAAGGTTGTTTATGAGCCAGTAAAATTGACCCAGGAATATAGAGATTTTGATTATACTTCTCCTTGGGAAGGTATGTCTAAGGGGATAGATGACCATAGTGATGATAAATAAATATGAAAGAAATTGAAGTAAATACAACAACTATTAATTTTGGACCTCAGCACCCAGCTGCACATGGTGTTTTAAGATTAGTTGTTGAACTTGACGGTGAAGTTGTAGAAAGGGCAGAACCACATATTGGATTACTTCATAGGGGAACTGAAAAATTAATTGAATATAAAACCTATCTCCAAGCTGTCCCCTATTTTGATAGATTAGATTATGTTTCACCAATGTGTCAAGAGCATGCATTTGCACTTGCGACAGAAAATTTACTAGGTATTGAAGTTCCTGAGAGAGCTCAATATATCCGAGTTATTTTTGCTGAAATAACTAGATTATTAAATCATTTGTTAAATATTCCTGCTTATGCTGCAGATATAGGTGCTGTTACGCCATTCTTGTGGTGTTTTGAAGAACGAGAGAAACTTCTTCAATTTCATGAAGCTGTATCTGGAGCTAGATTTCATGCTGCTTATTTTAGACCTGGAGGAGTTCATCAAGATATGCCAAATGGAATGGAAGAAAAACTAAATAAACATTTTAAATCTTTACCAAAATTTATAGATGATCTTGAGGAGCTTTTGACAAATAATAGAATCTTAAGACAAAGATCTGTTGATATTGGAGTCATTTCAAAAAATGAAGCAATAGAATGGGGATGTACTGGGCCAGTCTTAAGAAGCGCTGGTATACCTTGGGATTTGAGACGCTCTCAACCATACGATGCATATGATAAGGTTGAGTTTGAAATTCCAGTTGGCAAAAAAGGAGATTGTTTTGATAGATACTTAGTTCGCATTGAGGAAATGAGACAGAGTATTTTAATAATACAACAATGTTTAAATCAAATTAAACCAGGAGAAATTTCTGTAATCGATAATAAAATTACTCCTCCCAAACGGAGTGAAATGAAACACTCAATGGAGTCATTAATTCATCATTTTAAACTGTTTACTGAGGGTTATAGAGTTCCAGAAGGACAAACTTATAATGCTGTTGAAGCTCCGAAAGGTGAGTTTGGAGTTTTTTTAGTTTCTGATGGCTCAAGTAAACCTTATAGATGCAAGATAAGAGCTCCAGGCTTTGCTCATTTACAAACACTTGATTTTTTATCTAAAGGACATTTAATGGCTGATATAGCTGCCATTCTTGGAAGTCTTGATATCGTATTTGGAGAAATTGATAGATGAAACATCCAGGAATGACAAACAAAGTTTATAACATTTCAAATAATGTTTTTAATTGGTCTGAAGTTAATTTTAAAAGGGCCTCTGAGATAATTAAAAAATACCCAAATTCTAGGCAGCAAAGTGCGGTAATACCTCTTCTTGATTTGGCTCAAAGACAAAACTCAGGCTGGTTAAGTAAAACTGCAATAGAAAAAGTTGCAGAAACCTTAAGTATGTCCTACATTCGAGTTTTAGAAGTTGCGACTTTTTATTCTATGTTCAATCTTGAACCAGTTGGCGAAAATTTTGTTCAAATTTGCAGAACTACTCCATGTTGGTTAAGAGGAAGTGATAAACTTGTAAAAATTGCACAAGATGTTTCAAATTCAAAATTAGGTGAAACTTCTAATGACAAAAAATTCACAATAGTAGAAGTCGAATGCCTAGGTGCATGTTGTAACGCACCAATGGTTCAAATCAATGATGATTATTATGAAGACCTTGATGAAGATAATTTTAGAAAAATATTAATTGATTTAAAAAATAATAAATCAATTAAAAAAGGTTCGCAAATTGGAAGACAAACATCTCATCCAAAAAGAGGTGATGATGCTTAGAGAAGAAGATAAAATTTTTAAAAACTTATATGGTTTTGATGATTGGTCTTTAAAAGGAGCTAAACAAAGAGAGGTATGGTCAAATACAAAAGAAATTATTGAAAAAGGATCTGATTTTATTGTTGAAGAAATTAAAAGTAGTCAATTACGTGGAAGAGGAGGTGCAGGCTTTCCTGCAGGATTGAAATGGTCTTTTATGCCTAAAGACTCAGGCAAACCTCATTACTTAGTAGTAAACGCAGATGAGTCTGAACCAGGGACTTGTAAAGATAGAGAAATCATGAGAAATGATCCTCACTTATTATTAGAGGGATGTTTGGTTGCGGGTTTTGCTATGCATGCTAATGCTTGCTACATTTACATAAGAGGAGAATATTACAGTGAAGCTTCTAATTTACAAAAGGCAATTGATGAGGCTTATGCTAACAATCTAATTGGGAAAAATGCTTGTGGCACTAATTGGGATTACGATATTTATTTACATAGAGGAGCAGGAGCATATATTTGTGGAGAAGAGACTGCGCTTCTGGAGAGCTTAGAAGGTAAAAAAGGTCAACCAAGATTAAAGCCCCCTTTTCCTGCAGGTGCTGGACTCTATGGATGTCCAACTACAGTTACTAACGTAGAAACAATTGCAGTTGCTCCGACTATAATTAGAAGAGGCGCTTCTTGGTTTAATTCTCTAGGAAGAGAAAATAACACAGGTACAAAAATTTTTAGTATTTCGGGTCACGTAAACAACCCTTGTAATGTTGAAGAAGAAATGGGTATTGGATTAAAAGAGTTAATTGAAACTCATGCTGGAGGAGTAATAGGAGGATGGGATAATTTATTAGCTGTAATTCCTGGTGGAGCTAGCGTACCACTAATTCCAAAATCAATTTGTGATAGTGTAAAAATGGATTTTGATAGTTTGAAAGAAGTTCAAAGTGGTTTAGGCACTGCAGCAGTAATAGTAATGAATAAATCTACAGATATAGTTGATGCCATTTGTAGACTCTCTCATTTTTATAAGCATGAAAGTTGTGGTCAATGTACTCCTTGCAGAGAGGGCACGGGATGGATGTTTAGAATGATGGAGAAAATGGTTAAAGGTAATGCTGAAGTAAATGATATTGATAAACTTCTAGACGTTACTAAACAAATAGAAGGTCATACAATATGCGCATTAGGAGATGCTGCTGCTTGGCCTATTCAGGGTTTAATGAGACATTTTAGATCAGAAGTTGAGAGAAGAATTAAAGAAAATAGAATAAGTGAGGTTGCATAATGCCAACTATTACAATTGATAATAAAAAAGTTGAATTTGAAGATGGAATGACGGTTATGCAAGCTTGTGAACTTGCAGGAGCTGAGATCCCTAGATTTTGTTATCATGAAAAACTTTCAATCGCAGGAAATTGCAGAATGTGTCTTGTTGAAATGGAAAAAGCCCCAAAACCAATAGCATCTTGTGCAATGCCAGCTGGTGATGGAATGGTTATTAAAACAAATACTGAAACAGTTCAAAAAGCTAGAAAAGGAGTGATGGAATTTCTTTTAATAAACCATCCCTTGGATTGTCCAATTTGTGATCAAGGCGGAGAGTGTGACTTGCAAGATCAGGCTTTGCATTATGGCTTTGATAAATCAAGGTATGAAGAAAATAAACGTGCTGTAAAAAACAAACATATGGGTCCATTAGTTAGTACTATAATGACCAGATGTATTCACTGTACTAGGTGTGTAAGATTTTCTACTGAAGTAGCGGGTGTTGATGATTTAGGACTTCTTGGTCGAGGGGAAAATGCTGAGATTACAACTTATTTAGAAAAAACTATAGACTCTGAACTTTCAGGAAATGTTATAGATTTATGCCCAGTTGGAGCATTAACGAATAAACCTTATGCTTTTAAATCAAGACCATGGGAGTTGCACAAAACTGAAACACATGATGTTTTAGATGGGGTGGGCTCAAGTATAAGGGTAGATACTCGAGGTAAGCAAGTACTTAGAGTCTTGCCTCGTATTAATGAAGATACAAATGAAGAATGGATTAATGATAAAACAAGATTTGCAATTGATGGTTTATCCAAACAGAGATTAGATAAAGTTTATATAAAGAATGAAAATAAATTAATGGTTACTGACTGGAATACAGCATTAAAAAAAATAAAAGATGAATTGGATATAAGAGGAAAAGAAAAAACTATTACTCTATCAGGAAAATTTACTGACACTGAGACGATTATTGCAGCAAAACTTTTTTCTGAAGGCTTAGGCTCAAGTTTGTATGATTGTAGATTTGATAATGCTCAAATTATTCATGGAGAAAGTGAAAGTTATAAATTTAATTCTTCTATTCAAGAAATTGAGAATGCTGATTCAATTCTTTTAGTTGGTTCAAATCCTAGATGGGAGGCAAGTGTTCTTAATGCAAGAATTAGAAAAGCATATATAAATAATAACTGTAAGATTGGATTAATTGGGCCAGATATAGATCTAAATTATGCTTACACCAAAATTTCTAATTCTTTAAGTGGTTTAGATGACATAAAACAAAAAAAATCGGAATTTTCTAAAAATTTTTATAACTCAAAGAATCCATTAATTATTATTGGAACATCAGCAATCAATAATAGTCAAGGTGCAGCAGTTTTAAAATTATGTGCTGATATTGCAAAAAAATTACCTAATTATTCAAATGCCCTAAACCCTCTAAATGTACTAAATCAGGATATATCTAGAGTAGGTGCACTAGAGTTAGGTTTTGTAAACAAATATTTTGATGAAAATTTTATTTATAATTTAAGAGAAAATATCAAAATAAATAAACCAGTTATTTTTCTATTAGGCTTAGATGAGATTGACCCAAAAACTTTTGAAGGAGCATTTATTGTTTATCTTGGACACCATGGTGATTTAAATGCTCATCATGCAGATATTGTTTTACCCACTCCTGCTTATACAGAAAAAACTTCAACGTTCATGAATATTGAGGGTAGAGTAATACAAACATCAAGATGCCATAATCCTTTTGGTGAAGCCAAAGAAGAATGGAAAATATTTAGGGCTCTAAGTAACCTTCTTAATTGTAGTATAAAGTTTAATAATCTTAATGATGTAAGAAAGCAACTTATTGAAATTAACAAAAATTTTCTTGAAATTATGGAATGTAATAACTCAGCAAATTTATCTTTTGCATCAGCAGAGGTCATAAATGATCATAATATTGCATACAACATTTCCAATTTTTATATGAATGACTCTATTTCTCGTTCTTCAGAAACTATGGCTAAATGCACAAATGAAATACTAAATAAAGCTCAAGCTTCATGAATAGTTTTTCATATTTAAACGATTTATTTATTCCAGGTGGGATTATTATCGCCCAAATATTGGCTGTGCTAATGCCGGTTTTAATTTCAGTAGCTTTTTTAGTTTATGCAGAAAGAAAAGTGCTTGCACTTATTCAATTACGAAGAGGTCCGAACGTTGTTGGTCCTTTCGGTATTCTTCAAAGTTTTGCTGATGCTCTTAAATTATTAACCAAAGAAAATATAGTTCCTGCTAATTCTAATAAAATCGTTTTTTTATTAGCACCGATTATTACTATGGTTCTTAGTTTAGCAGGTTGGGCAGTAATACCATTTGCACCAAATTGGGTAATTGCAGATATAAATGTGGGTATAATGTATCTTTTTGCTGTATCTTCTCTTGGTGTTTATGGAATAATTATGGCTGGATGGGCGAGTAATTCGCAATATCCTTTTCTCGGAGCTTTAAGATCAGCAGCTCAAATGGTATCATATGAAGTATCAATTGGTTTTGTTATAATAACTGTACTACTTTGCGTTGGTTCACTTAACTTATCAAAGATAGTTGAAGCACAAGAAACAGTATGGTTTGCAATTCCGTTATTACCAATGTTTATAGTTTTTTTTATTTCTGCACTTGCTGAAACAAATAGATTACCATTTGATTTGCCTGAAGACGAATCAACTCTTGTTGCTGGTTTTTTTACTGAATACTCTTCGGCTTCATTTGTCCTATTTTTTCTTGGTGAGTATGCAAGTATGATCTTAATGAGTGCCATGACAGTTATATTATTTATGGGAGGTTGGTTACCTCCTTTTGATATATTTCCATTAAATGCAATCCCTGGAGTGATTTGGTTTGTTATAAAAATTATATTTATTTTGTTTTTATTTATATGGGTGCGAGGCACATTTCCTAGATATAGATATGATCAATTAATGAGACTTGGTTGGAAGATTTTTTTACCTTTATCTCTTTTATGGGTAGTTTTAACGGCAGGTTTTTTAATTACATTTGATATGGTGCCAAATTCTCTATGATTAAATATATAAAATCATTTACACTTTTTGAACTTTTGCAAGGGATGTTTTTAACTTTTAAATATATGTTTAAAGCTAAAGTAACAATAAATTACCCCCATGAAAAAGGTCCTTTAAGTCCAAGATTTAGAGGTGAACATGCCCTCAGGAGGTATCCGAGTGGTGAAGAAAGATGCATAGCATGTAAATTATGTGAAGCAGTATGCCCAGCACAAGCTATTACAATAGAAGCAGAGCCAAGAGAAGATGGCAGTAGAAGAACTACAAGATACGATATTGATATGAGCAAATGTATTTATTGTGGACTTTGTCAAGAGTCATGTCCAGTTGATGCTATTGTAGAAGGTCCAAATTTTGAATTTGCAACAGAAACAAGAGAAGAGCTAATGTACACAAAAGAAAAACTTTTAGAAAATGGAGATCGTTGGGAGCAAGAGATTGCTCAAAACATCTATTTAGATAGGAAATATCGTTAATGTATTTATACTCATTTACATTTTATATTTTTTCTCTTGTAGCTGTTTTATCAGCTTTAATGGTGATAAGTGCAAAAAATCCAGTTCACTCAGTTTTATTTCTAATCTTAAGTTTTGTTAACGCATCTGGTTTATTTATTTTATTAGGTGCAGAATTTTTAGCAATGATTTTAGTAGTAGTATATGTCGGCGCAGTTGCTGTACTTTTTTTATTCGTTGTAATGATGCTTGATATAAATTTTGTAAAATTAAGAGAGGGTTTTTTGCAATATTTGCCTTTTGGTGCATTGTTGGGGATTGTACTAATTATTGAGTTGGGTATATTGTTTCTTACAAAATCTTTTTCAGAAAATTCACTTACAAATTTTGTTCAACTCCCTCAGATAAATGACGTAGAAAATACAAAATTAATTGGCAAAGTTTTATACACTGATTATTTTTATTTATTTCAAATTAGTGGTTTAATTCTTTTAGTAGCTATGGTTGGATCAATAACCCTGACATTAAGAGATAGAGGGAATGTAAAAAGACAAAATATTTCTTCCCAAAATTTCATTGATGCTAACAATGCTATTGAAAAGAAAAAAGTAAAATTAGGTGAGGGAATTTAATGATCTACTTAGAACATTATTTGTTTCTTGCAGCAGTTATTTTTACAATCGGTGTTCTTGGAATTTTTTTAAATAAAAAAAATGTCATTATTATTTTAATGTCTATTGAATTAATTTTGTTATCTGTAAATATCAACTTAATATCTTTCTCTGTTTTCTTGAATGATATTTCTGGTCAAATTTTTGCAATGTTAACCTTAACAGTTGCCGCTGCTGAAGCCGCAATTGGATTAGCAATTCTTGTTGTATTTTACCGAAACCTAGGCTCAATTGAAGTTAATAAAATAAATAAATTAAAAGGATAAATTTTAATTATGGCACAGTTGATTGTTTTTCTTCCTTTGATAGGTTTTTTATTTTGTTTTTTCTTTGGAAAAATTTATAGTTTTAAAGTATCTCAAATTATAACAACATCACTACTTTTTATATCCGCTATTTTATCTTGGTTATTATTCTTTTCATATTTAGGTGAAAAAGAAACTGAGGTAATCACTATTTTTAATTGGTTTACTTCAGGAAATTTTGTTGTTGATTGGTCAATTCGTTTGGACTCATTAACAACTACAATGTTTATCGTTGTGTGTAGTGTTTCAGCATGTGTCCATCTTTACTCAATTGGATATATGAGTGATGACCAATCGAAGGAGAGATTTATGGGATACCTAAGTCTTTTCACTTTCTTTATGTTGATGTTAGTCTCTAGTAACAATTTATTACAAATGTTTTTTGGTTGGGAGGGGGTAGGCCTAGCTTCATATTTGCTAATTGGTTTTTGGTATCATAAACCTTCTGCAAACAACGCTGCAATAAAGGCTTTCCTTGTTAATAGGGTTGGTGATTTTGGATATGCTTTAGGTATAGCTGGTGTTTTTTATATTTTTGGCTCTATTGAGTTTAATGTTATCTTTGATAATGCAGAAAATTTCAAAGATCACACTATTCAGTTTATAGGTTTAAGTTTTAGTACAATTGATTTGCTATGCTTCCTTTTATTTATTGGAGCAATGGGTAAATCTGCGCAACTTGGTTTGCATACTTGGTTGCCTGATGCAATGGAGGGGCCTACACCTGTTTCAGCACTAATTCATGCCGCTACCATGGTAACAGCAGGTGTATTTTTAGTAGCTAGAATGAGCCCACTATTTGAATTTGCTTTAGTTACAAATTTATTTATTATTTTTATCGGTGCCTCAACTGCGATTTTTGCTGCAAGTATTGCACTTACGCAAAATGATATCAAAAGAGTTATCGCTTACTCAACTTGTAGCCAATTAGGATATATGTTTTTTGCAGCAGGCTTAGGAGCTTACAATGCTTCTATTTTCCATTTAATGACTCACGGATTTTTTAAGGCACTACTATTTTTATCTGCCGGATCAGTTATTCATGCAATGCATCATGAACAAGATATGCGTAAAATGGGTGGGTTGTTTAAAAAAATTCCTTTTACTGGCTCAATGATGTGGATTGGATCACTTGCTATTATAGGCTTTCCATATTTCTCAGGTTACTATTCAAAGGAAAGTATTTTAGAAAATGCTTATTATTCAAGTTCATCAATGGCAACTTTTGCATATATTGTAGGAATATTAACTGCTCTTCTGACAGCTTTTTATTCATGGAGATTATTATTTTTGACTTTTCATGGTGACACAAGATCTGATTTAAAAACTTATGATCACGCTCATGAATCACCATTTGTTATGACCGTTCCTTTATTATTGCTGGCTTTTGGATCAATTTTTGCAGGAATATTATTTGCAGATTACTATATTGGAAATTTACAATATATATTTTGGGGAGAATCAATAGTTCTTCATGATGGGAAACATCATTATTTGCCTTTTATTCAAACTTTAATTGTTAAAAGTTCAGTGGCAATTGGTGTTATGTTAGCTGCATTAATTTATTTCTACAAAAATCATTTATCTAAAAATTTAGCACATAATTTAGATCCTCTTTATTCTATTTCATATAACAAATGGTATGTTGATGAACTTTATCATTCAATTTTTATTAGACCTTATTTCTATCTTGCTAATTTATTTTGGAAAAAAGGTGATGAAAAAATTATCGATGAATATGGACCTAATGGAATTTCAAAAATAGTATCTATATCCTCAGGTTATTTAAGTCGTTTTCAGTCAGGATATTTATACCATTACGCTTTTGCTATGCTGGGTGGCTTAGTAATTATTCTAACATGGTTCATATATTATTAAATGACAGATATCCCATTATTATCCTTAACAATTTTTTTACCTTTGTTAGGCGCTTTAGTTATTCTTCTAATTAAAGAAGATGAAAACTCTGTAAATAATATAAAAAAAGTTGCTTTATGGACATCGGTAGGTGTTTTTCTTTTAAGCTTATTAATATGGCTGCAGTTTGATAATAGTAATGCTAACTATCAGTTTCAAGAAAAATTCAGATGGTTTAATGATTTCAATTTTTACTATCATATTGGTATTGATGGAATATCTCTCTTTATGGTTATCTTAAGCACTTTTTTAACACCCTTATGTATCTTAGCAAGCTGGGAAAGTATTAAAATAAGAGTTAAAGAATACATGATTGCTTTTTTATTTCTTGAGACAGTAATGATTGGTATGTTTGCATCTGTTGATATTTTGCTTTTTTATATTTTCTTTGAAGCAGTTTTAATTCCTATGTATTTAATAATTGGTATCTGGGGTGGAGAGAGAAGAATTTATGCATCTTTTAAATTTTTTTTATACACACTTCTAGGATCAGTTTTAATGCTAATAGCCATAGTTGTAATTTATAGATTAACTGACTCAATGAGTATTGAAGGTTTGCAGGGAAATTATTTTTCTAAAAATACTCAGATTTACCTTTGGCTAGCTTTTTTTGCTTCATTTGCTGTTAAAATTCCAATGTGGCCTTTTCATACATGGTTGCCTGATGCTCATGTTGAGGCTCCAACAGCTGGTTCAGTTATATTAGCAGGAGTACTTTTAAAAATGGGAGGATATGGATTTATTAGATTTTCTCTAGGAATGCTGCCTGAGGCTTCGGCTTATTTTTCACCTTTGATAATGACCCTTAGTATAGTTGCAGTTGTATACACTTCTCTTGTTGCCTTAGCTCAAACTGACATCAAAAAATTAATCGCTTACTCATCAGTAGCTCACATGGGTTTAGTTACTATTGGAATATTTGTAGTTAATTCACAAGGATTAGAAGGCGCAATGATTCAAATGATAAGTCATGGAGTTGTCTCAGGAGCTCTCTTTTTATGTGTAGGAGTCATATATGATCGAATGCATACAAGAGATATAAATTTTTATGGAGGCTTAGTTAACAGGATGCCTATTTATGCAACGGTTTTTATGATATTTATGTTAGGCTCAGTAGGACTACCAGGTACGAGTGGCTTTATCGGTGAATTTTTGGTTATAGTAGGCGCTTTTAAATATTCGAGTATTGTCGTTATAGGTGCTGCAACTGGTATTGTACTATCAGCAGTTTACATGCTGTATTTATACAAAAGGATTATTTTTGGTATGATTACTAACGACAAATTGAGTGAAATATTAGACTTGAATAATAGAGAAAAAATTATTTTAATCCCTCTGGCAATAGCTGTTATATTTATTGGTATTTTCCCAAATATTTTTATTGAACCAATGAGATTACCATTAGACTCAATTATAACTAACTATGAGTATGCAAATGCAAAATAATTTAGTGCATATGTTGTTTGTTCCCGAAATTGCGCTTTCTATTCTATCAGTTACTTGTTTGATGTATGGATTATTTACCAAAACTAATGCTTTTAATAAATCTATTAATTTTGCAACTTTTAGTTTGTTGATTATTACTGTTTTAGTTTTTTTTGACTTTTCAACTAATTTTGCTTTTTTTGATAATTTTTTTTCAAACACCCCCTTTACTAAATTTTTTAAAATTTTAACTACTTTAGGTGCTGCTTCATCACTTATTATTTCCAAAAACTATTTTATTGATACAAAGATAAATAGATTTGAAATACCAACTCTTCTTTTGTTTTCAACCTTAGGTATGATGATAATGATTAGTTCAAAAAACTTAATGATTATGTATTTAGCAATAGAGCTTCAAAGCCTATCTCTTTATGTTGTTGCCTCAATTAAAAGAAATTCAATTGAATCTGCAGAGTCTGGTGTTAAATATTTTATTTTAGGAGCATTGTCTTCTGGAATTTTACTTTATGGATTTTCTTTAATTTATGGATTTACTGGGCATACATCTTTTGATGGCATTGCTCAGTCTTTAAGTCAAATAGATAGTCTGCCTATAGGATTAATTTTTGGATTAGTTTTTGTGTTAGTTGGTCTTGCATTTAAAGTATCAGCTGTACCATTTCACATGTGGACACCAGATGTTTATGAAGGAGCCCCAACATCAATTACAGCTTTTTTTGCAATTGTCCCAAAACTTGCCGCGATTGCACTAATATTTAGATTTTGTCTGGAGCCTTTTAATAATTTTTATTTTGAATGGACGCAAGTTATATTCTTTTTATCTGTTGCATCTATGTTTTTAGGAGCTATTGCTGCAATAGCTCAAAAAAATCTTAAAAGACTACTTGCATATAGCTCTATAGGCCATGTTGGATATGTTCTAATTGCTTTGGTAGCATCAAGTGAACAAGGTTTAAAAAGTGCATCAATTTATATGTTTATTTATCTTATTATGAATATTGCTGTATTTTCTATTCTTTTATCATTAAAAAAATCAGACTCTTACGTAGAAACGATAAGCTCGTTAAGTGGGTTAAGTAAATCAAATCCTGTTATAAGTGCTTCTCTAGCGATAATAATGTTATCAATGGCTGGCATCCCACCTTTTATAGGTTTTTTTGGAAAGTTTTATGTATTTATAGCAGCCATTGAAAGTCAGCTATATTCTTTAGCTGTATTAGGAGTTTTAGCTAGTGTAATTTCAGCTTTCTATTATTTAAGAATAATCAAAGGTATGTATTTTGATGATTTAATTGATAGTTCATCTTTTGAGTTTTCAATAAGCACACAATCTAAGGTAATATTAGTAATATTAATGATAGTAATTTCATTTTTTATACTTTACCCATCATTACTCACTGATATTGTAGCAAATATCTATCTTTAATTAAAATTAGTGTCATTAACTATTAAAATAAAAAAATTTTTAAAAACTCAAGAAATCACTTTGATTCATTCTGAAAGTGTTGGTTCTACTATGAAAGAAATCAGAAAATATATTGGTAAAAAAAATATATGCATGATTGCTGATGAACAAACCCAAGGTATTGGTAGGAGGGGAAGTAAATGGTTAAGTCCAAAAGGAAATATTTATTTGTCTTTTCTATTGAATTACAATTTATCACCCTCAGAACATTTTTTGTTTACTGCTATTACTGCTAATTCAATTATTAGATGCTTAGATTATTACATTAATGAAAATATAAATATAAAATGGCCAAATGATATTACAATCAATGGCAGTAAAATTGCAGGAATTATGACTGACCTTATTGATCAAAATAATAAGAAATATATAATTATAGGTGTTGGAATAAATATTTCAAATCCACCAAAAATTAATAATTATCAAACATGTTGTTTAAATGATTTTAATGCAAAGAAAAAAACTGATGATATTCTTTTAAGTGTATTAGAAACTTTTTTTTCTGAATATGATCTTATTTTTAAAAAAAAATATAACAAAATCATAGAAAAATTTAAAAATAAAATGGAAAATATTGGAGAAATTATAAATATTCAACTTCCTAGTGGCGAAAAACAGAATGTAATTTTAAAAAATTTAAATTTTGATGGATCGCTTTTAATAGAAAGAGATAATAACGTAGAAAATATTTATTCAGCAAGGATACTTAATGATATTAATTGATGTAGGAAATACAAATATAGTATTTGCTGTAAGCATAAATAATTTAATTAAAAAAATTAAAAGGATATGCACAAATCAAAATAAAAAAAAATTAGAAAATTCAATCAATGCAATTATTAATGAATATTCAACTATATCAAAACTAGATAATAAAAAAATTGCAATTATCTCTTCTGTTGTGCCAAGTTTAAATCTTGTATTAACAAATATATTAAAAAAAAATTCAATTAATACCTTTATTGTGAGGTCTAAAAATATTAATCAATTTTTAAAAATTAATTATAATTTAGAGGAAGTTGGTGCTGATAGACTTGCGAATTCAATAGCTATTATCAACAATAACATTTCAAATAGTATTGTTGTCGATTTTGGAACTGCTACAACTTTTGAAGTGATAAAAAGTAAAATTTTTTTAGGAGGCATCATATTTCCTGGTATTAATTTGTCAAAAAACACTCTTATAAAAAAAACATCTTTATTGAAAAATACTGAAATTACCAAAACCAATAAAGTTGTTGCCAAAAATACTAAGAGATCGATTCAATCTGGTTTTTATTGGGGTTATTTAATGGCAATAAATGGATTAATTAAAAAAATTTCTGAAGAAAATAAATTTAAACCAAAAATCATACTTACTGGGGGGCTGGCAAATATATTTAAAAATGATATTAAGCCCAAACCTATTATAAAGCCAAATTTAACTTTAGAAGGTCTAAGAATTATTGGGTCAGTTTATTATGCTAATAAAAAGTAATAATTTAAAAATTTACCAAAAAGGTCTTTATTTTTTGCCCTTAGGTGGGATTGGGGAAATAGGAGCTAATTGTTATTTATATTGCTGTGATAGTAAATGGATAATGATTGATTTAGGTTTATCATTTGCTGATGAGCAATTTCCAGGTGTAGATCTTTTAGTTCCAAAAATTGATTTTATGGAAGAAATAAAAGATAGCCTAGAAGCTATCATTATTAGTCATGGACATGAAGATCATGCCGGAGCGGTTGCATATTTATCGGATATGATTGAATGTCCTGTATACGCTTCTAGCTTCCCAAAACTTTTAATTGAAAATAGATTAAAAGAATTTGGAAAACTTAACTCTGTTAACTTACTAGAATTAGATCCAACTAAAAATCTACAGTTAGAGAATTTTAGTTTAAAATTTATTGATACAACACATTCTATACCTCAAACTCAAGCAATAGTTATTGAAACAAAATATGGTAACTTATTACATACTGCTGATTGGAAAATAGATAATCAACCAACATTAGGAAAAGGTTTTAATAAAAAAAGTTTTATTGAATTGGGTAATGATGGAGTATTAGCTCTAATCGGTGACTCAACCAATGCAGATGTTCCTGGCTTTTCTTCTTCTGAGGAAGATGTAAAAGATGAATTAAAACAAGTTTTTTCAAGATATATAAATAGAATTGTTGTTACATGCTTTTCATCTAATATTGCTAGAATTATTAACATCGTTGAAGCGGCAAAGAAAAATCATAGAAAAATTGCTTTGATTGGAAGAAGTATGAAAAAAAATATAGAAGCAGCAGTTAAATCAAATTTAATTACTGATTCTGATATTTTTATTTCAGAAGAAGAAGCGGGATTAATTCCAAAAGAAAATCTTGTTATTATCTGCACTGGAAGTCAGGGTGAAAAAAGATCAGCATTATATAGAATAGCTTACAATTCACATCGCAATATACATCTTGAAAAAGATGATGTGGTTATTTTTAGTTCTAGAGATATCCCTGGTAATGAAAAATCAATAAATGCGCTTAAAAATTTATTAATTAGGCAAAAAGTTGAAATAATTACTGCGGATGATGATTTGGTACATGTATCTGGACATGGTTATGCAGAAGAAATTAAGCAAATGTATAATTGGACTAAGCCTTTGATCTCTATTCCAGTGCATGGAGAGCCTATGCACTTAGATTCACATAAAAAAATATCTGAAGCTTCACAGGTACCAATAACTAAAATTCTTCAAAATGGTAAATGTTTAAAATTAGCACCTGGTGATTGCTCTATTGTTGATAACATAGATACAGGTAAATTAATTGTTGAAGGTAAATACCTTTATGATTCAGAATCTAACTTTATTAAAGATAGAAGAAAATATTCTTATGAAGGAATAGCTATGGTATCTATAGCAATTAACGATGACCTTACAATTGACAAAAATATTCAATTGAGTTTAATTGGATTGCCTTATTCGGAATTGGACTTAGTAAAAGATGACTTTAAAAATGAATTTATAGAAAACTATCTAAAATTAAACCAAGAGCAAAAATCTTCTGATCAAAATGTAATAGATTTAATACAAAAAAATTTAAAATTTGTCGTTAAAAATATATTGCAAAAAAAACCTGAAATAAAAATTCATTTAATTAGAAAATAATGCAAATATTTTCTTACTTTTTATTTTTTGTAGTTATTTGGTGGGTTTTATTTTTTATTTTTCTTCCATTTAAAAATGAAACTCCTAAAGAATGGCAGGTTGGTAATGCAAATAGCGCCCCGATAAAAAGCTATCTTTTAATAAAAGTAATAATTACTTCAGTTTTATCTTTTATTATTTTGATTACTTTAATATACTTTGGTTTAGATTTAGCATTTATATTTAAATAATGAAATATTCAGAATTTTTTATACCAACTGTAAAGGACGTACCAAGTGATGCTGAGATCATTTCTCATAAATTAATGATTAAAGCTGGGATGATTAAACAATCAAGTGCTGGTATTTATTCTTGGCTACCACTTGGATTGAAAGTTCTAAAAAATATTGAACAAATAGTAAGAGAAGAGCAAGATAATGTAGGTGCGAATGAAATGTTAATGCCTACAATTCAATCAGCAGATTTATGGATTAAATCTGGCAGATATGATGATTATGGAAAAGAGATGCTAAGAATAACTGATAGAAGTGGAAGAGAAATGCTGTATGGCCCAACCAATGAAGAATTAATAACTGATATATTTCAAACATATATAACATCTTATAAAGAGCTTCCCAAAAATTTATATCATATTCAATGGAAATTTAGAGACGAAGTAAGGCCAAGGTTTGGCGTTATGCGAGGAAGAGAATTTTTAATGAAAGATAATTATTCTTTTGATCTTAATGAAGAAAAAGCAAAGATTTCATATAATAATATGTTTAAGGCATATATTAAAACATTTTTAAGAATGGGGTTAACACCAATATCTCTTAGGGCAGAAACTGGTCCCATTGGTGGAAATCTTAGTCATGAATTTCAAATATTAGCTAATACTGGTGAAAGCAAATTATATTATGACAAGGAATTAGAAAGTTTAGATCCTGAGAGCCTAGACCCTGATAAACTACAGTCGTATTATGCGGCTGTTGATGATCAACATGATGAAAATAAATGTCCAATAAAAAAAGAAGATTTAAAAATATCAAGAGGTATTGAGGTTGGTCATATATTTTATTTTGGAACTAAATATTCTGAGAAATTAAATGCTTATGTACAAGATCAAAATGGAAAAAAAATAGCTGTGCATATGGGCTCATATGGAATAGGGGTTTCAAGGTTAGCGGGAGCATTAATTGAAGCTAATCATGATGAAAAAGGCATAAAATGGCCAAGATCTGTGGCTCCATTCAAATTAAGTATAGTCAATTTAATGCCAGATGATCAAAATTGTACCACAAAAGCATTAGACTATTACTCTAATTTTATGAATCAAAAAATTGATACATTGTATGACGATAGAGATTGTAGTGTCGGTAAGAAATTAAAAGATAATGATCTAATAGGCACACCAATACAAATTATAATTGGAAAACGTGATTTATCTGCAGGTATTATTGAAATCAGAGATAGACAATTAGATTTAAGTCAAAAAATAAAAATTGATGACGTTGAGAAATTTGTTTTACAAAAACTTAACTCTTGATGTTATCTAAATCTGAGTTTTTAATAACAAAACGTTTTTTATTCTCAAAAAAAACTGAGGGTTATGTCTCAATTTTTTCTTGGTTTTCAATTATTGGAATAACACTAGGAGTTTCTGCAGTAATTATAGTGATGTCAGTTATGAATGGGTTTCGCTCTAATTTAACAGAAAGATTGATTGGTGTTAATTCACATCTTAATCTCTACTCGTTTAATGAGAAAATTAAGCATGATCAAATCGAAACTATTAAACAAAAACTAGATCCAAAAAGTTATAAAAACATATTTTCTTCAATTGAAACTCAAGGATTGGTTATTAGTAATAATATTTCTAAAGGAGTAATAATGAGAGCTTATAAGGATATTAGCCCTGAACATTATTTATATGAGAAATTAATTACTAACAAAATATCTTTAATTGATTTTGATAGAATTATAATTGGTGACGCTTTAGCGCAAGAATTAAATTTAAAATTAGGAGATCAAATAAAAATTGCTGTACCCAAAACTGATACTTCATTATTGGGTAATATTCCAAGATTTAAAACCTTGAAAATAGATGGAATATTTGATTTTGGTATGTATGAATATGACTCTAATCTCGTTTTTATCTCTTTGGAACTCTCTAGAAAATTACTTTTAATTAATGATGATATATTTAATAGAATTGAATTCTACTTAAATGATCCTTTAGAAGTTAATAAATTTAATGAAATTATTGAAATAAATATTAAACAAAATAATTTAAATTTTTATTCTTTGTCTTGGATGGATCGAAACTCATCATTAATGAATGCTTTAAAAGTTGAAAAAAATGTTATGTTTTTAATTTTAACTCTAATTATTGTTGTAGCTTCTATGAATATAATTTCGGGTTTGATTATTTTTGTTAAAGAAAAAAATAAAGATATCGCTATTTTGAAAACTTTAGGGTTTACTAATTTGGGTATATTAAAAATATTCTTTTTCATTGGTCTTACAATCGGTTTGGTGGGAACGATTTCAGGTACTTTAATGGGTATAATAATCACAGAAAACCTCAATTTAATTCAAATTATTTTGGAAAGTTTACTAGATACTGAACTTTTTGCTGAAGAGATTTATTTTTTATCAACACTTCCTTCAGATATAAAATATCAAGAAGTATTATTTGTATTTTTTATTTCTATAATAATAACTATATTATCGACTATATTTCCAGCAATAAGAGCTTCGAATGTTGATCCAATTAATACTTTAAAAAATGAATAATTTAATAAAATTAAATAATTTAAAAAAAACTTTTAAACTATCAAATAAAGATGAATTGTTATTATTAGAAAATTTGAATTTAAATATTTATCAAAATACTATTACTTCCATAATTGGGCCCTCTGGATGTGGCAAGTCAACATTGCTTAATATTTTAGGTCTTTTAGACTCAAATTTTAATGGTAAATATTTTTTTGAAGGTAAGTCTATAAATGAAATGAGTGGTAATAGCTTGAGCAATATTAGAAATAAAAAAATTGGCTTTGTTCATCAATTTTTTCATTTGATACCTGAATTAAGTGTTATAGAAAATATAAT
Source organism: uncultured Alphaproteobacteria bacterium (assembly GCA_902576125.1). GTDB lineage: Bacteria > Pseudomonadota > Alphaproteobacteria > HIMB59 > CACPNW01. The sequence goes on from CACGUF010000001.1 coordinate 151,832, forward strand.
ATTGCCTGCTTTACTCCAAAATAATAAAGTTTCAAATGCTAATAAAGATGCTTATAAATTACTAGATGTATTTGAAATAACTAATAAAAAAAATATGAAACCTAATAAATTATCCGGTGGTGAACAACAGCGTGTAGCTATTGCGAGATCACTTATAAATAAGCCAAATTTGATATTAGCTGATGAAATGACTGGTAATCTAGATGAAAAAACATCTGATGAGATAATTAATTTTTTTTTAAAATTTGTTGAGAGCAATAATATAACTCTAATATATGTTACTCATAATCAAAAATATGCAGATATGGCAAAATTTAGATATGAGTTAAAAAAGAAAAATTTAGTTTCAAAATGAATAAACCTTTTATTCACTTACGATGCTTGTCATCATATTCTTTATCTGAAAGCACTCTTAAAATAAAAAAATTAGTAAATTTAGCTAAAAAAAATAATATGCCCGCCTTAGCTATAACAGATAACAACAATATGTTTGGAGTGTTTGAATTCGCCCAAGAATGCATAAATAATGCTATTCAACCAATTATTGGAACATCAATTAATTTGCTAGATGTACAAAATAAAAACAAAATTTCTCAATTATCTTTTTTGTGTAAAAATGAGATAGGATATAAAAATTTAATTTATTTAAGCTCATTATCTTATTTAGGTAAGAATAATGCTGTAGGTATTAATGTTTCTGATCTTGAAGGACATACAGAGGGATTATTTTGTTTTATAGGTGGAGAATTTAATCCATTATTAATATTGCATAATCAAAATAAACAAACTGAAGATTTTATTGAAAATTTAAAAAAATTATTTTCAAAAAATTTATTATTTGAATTGCAGAGAATAAATGATGTGGAAATAGATTCTTATGAAGATGAGTTTATCAAAGTATCAAATAAATATAATATTCCATTAATTGGAACAAACAATATTAAGTTTGGAGAAGAAGATGATTTTCCAGCGCATGATGCATTGTTATGTGTTGCACAAAAAACAACTATAAATAGTGGAAATAGAAAAACTTCAAATAATCAAATTGCATTTAAGAATCATGAGCAGATGTTAGAAATATTTTCTGATATTCCAGAAATAATTGATAATAATTTAAATGTTGCAAGATCTTGTAGTTACTATCCAAGAGAAGTTTTGCCAAAATTACCTAAGTTTAAAAATAATCTTAATTTATCAGAAAATGATTTATTAGTTAAAATAGCTACAAATGGATTAGATAAAAAAATTAAAGAAAACAAAATTCTAGAGAAACAAAATTATTTGGACAGATTAAATTACGAAATTGAAATTATAAATAAAATGGGATTTGCTGGCTATTTTTTAATAGTATCTGACTTTGTAAATTGGGCAAAAGCAAACGCTATACCTGTTGGACCAGGAAGAGGGTCAGGAGCAGGAAGTGTTGCCGCATGGTCTCTAGGTATTACAGATTTAGATCCCATAAAGTATAGCTTATTATTTGAGAGGTTTTTAAATCCAGAGCGTGTTTCTATGCCAGATTTTGATATTGATTTCTGCCAAATTAGAAGAGATGAAGTAATTGAATATGTAAATAAAAAATATGGTAGTGAATCTGTAGCACATATAATTACTTTTGGAACACTTGCATCAAGAGCTGCGGTAAGGGATATAGGACGAGTTTTAGAGGTTCCATATGGGGAGGTAGATACTTTTGCAAAACTAATACCTTTCAATCCTTCTAATCCCTTAACATTAGCAGAGTCAATAAAGTCAGAAAAATCATTAAGAGATATAATTAACACAGATGAAACATTATCAAACGTTGTTGACATAAGCCTAAAGTTAGAGGGTGTGCATAGACATGCTTCCACACATGCAGCAGGAGTGGTGATTGGGGATACAAATTTAAGTAATGTTGTTCCTTTATATAAAGATCCAAATACTGAGACCAACGCAACTCAATTTTCTATGAAGTATGTTGAAAAAGCTGGCTTGGTAAAATTTGATTTTTTAGGATTAACCACTCTATCTATTATAAATGAATGTGTTAATTTAATTAAAAATGAAATTCATAACTTTTCTCTAAAAAATATCCCTTTAGATGACCCCAAAACATTTCAACAGCTAAGTAGAGGAAACGCTGTAGGAGTTTTTCAATTAGAAAGCAATGGAATGAGTAGTGTTTTAAAACAATTGCAGCCTGATAAATTTGAAGAAATAATTGCAGTAGTTGCACTATTTCGTCCTGGTCCTATGGATAATATTCCTTCATTTTGTAATCGTAAACATGGAAGAGAAGAAATTAATTACATTCACCCAATGCTTAAAGATGTTCTAAAGGAAACCTATGGTATTATAGTTTATCAAGAACAGGTAATGGAAATAGCACAAATGCTTTCAAATTACTCACTTGGTGAAGCTGATTTGTTAAGAAGAGCTATGGGAAAAAAAATACAAAAAGAAATGGATGATCAAAAAAACAGATTCATTGAAGGGGCCCTGAAAAATAACATTAGTGAAAAAGAGGCCTCTAAAATATTTGATCTTGTTGATAAATTTGCAGGATATGGCTTTAATAAAAGTCATGCCGCAGGATATGCTTTAATCTCTTATCAAACAGCATATTTAAAGGCAAATTTCCCTCATGAATTTATGACTGCAACACTAAATTTTTCTATTGATAGAACTGATAAAATAATTTCATTAAAACAAGAGTTAGAAAAACTTGAGATACCATTTCTAAAACCTGATATAAATTTTTCAAAAGAAAAATTTACAATTGAAAAAAATAAATCAGATAAATCTATAAGATTTGGTTTAAGTGCTATAAAAGGAGTTGGTGCAAAATCAATCAAATCAGTTGTTTCAATAAGAGAAAAGGGTAGTAAATTTAAATCTATTATCGAATTTTTAAAAAAGGTTGAGGGAGAAGTTATAAATAAACGTCAATTAGAAAAATTAATTCAGTCAGGGTCTTTTGATTCTATTGATAGCAATAGATCCAAGCTTTTTTTTAACGTTCCTCAATTTGTAAATTTATTTGGATCTAGTAATCATAAGCTTAATCAGAATTTACTATTTGAGGAAGAGGAAATTTCATTTGAAGATAAAAATCTTTTTAATCAAACAATTCCAGAATGGAATTCAAGTGAAACTTTAAAGAATGAACTTGAGGTTGTTGGTTTTTATTTTAGTGATCATCCACTTAAACACTATCCACAAAAGTTTTTTGAAATACAAAATATTACCTTATTTAATGACATTAATGTTAATGAAAATAATAAAAAAATTAAACTATGTGGATCAGTTTTAGATATTAAAGAGAGATCAAATAAAGATGGAAGAAAATATGCATTTGTTACAGTGTCAGAAATTAATGCACAATATGAACTATCTATATTTAGTGAAAATTTAAGTAAATATAGATCTCTTTTGCAGGAAGGGAATTTATTAATATTTGATATTGATATAATTATTAACAATAATGATCCAAGATTTGTTATCAGAACAATACAAAAATTAGATAGTGAATTTAATAAATTAGAAAAAAAAATTGATATATTTATAGGGCCAAATCAATTAATTGAATATAAAGATATATTATTTACCCAAAAAAACTCGTCTAAAAATAAAATCTCAATTTTTATGAATATCGATAATAAATTGATAAATTTTAATTCGAATAATAACTATACACTTAAATCATATAAGCAGTTAGATATGTTAAAAAATTCAAAAAAATTAGATTACAACATAGATATTGCTTGAAAATTTTAAGTTTTTGATTAAAAGCCTCAAAAAAACTAGCACACAGAAAAAACCGGTGTTTTTGTTTCTGTGGAGGTTTAACCGGAGACAATAATGAATTTACCTGAAATTAAAATTGAAGATCTTCTTGAAGCTGGCGTCCATTTTGGACACAATGTAAGAAGATGGAATCCAAAAATGGAAGAGTATATTTTTGGAGTTAGAAATAATATACATATTTTTGATTTAAGAATAACGGCAGATGCACTCAATAATGCTTTAGTAAAACTGCATGAAACTATAAGTAAGTCTGGGAAGATACTTTATGTTGGCACAAAAAAACAGTGTTCAGAAACAGTAAAAGATTTAGCTTCTATAAACAATAATTTTTTTGTTAATAAAAGATGGTTAGGAGGGACATTAACTAATTGGAAAACTATATCTAATTCAATAGATAGGTTAAATACATTGGATTCTAATTTAAATGATCCAGCTTTTACTAATAGTGTTTCAAAAAAAGAACTTCTTCAATTAACTAGAGAAAAAGAAAAACTTCATTTAAACTTAGGTGGAATTAAAGACCTTAATGGTAAACCAGATCTTATTGTAATTTTTGATGTTTTGAAAGATAAGTTAGCTGTTTTGGAGGCAAAAAAACTTAATATTCCAATTATTGGTATTGTAGATACAAATGCCGATCCTGAAGATATTGATTATATTATTCCAGGTAATGATGATGCTATAAGATCTATAAATATTTATAAAAATTATTTTCAACAAACAATAGAAGATGCTACCTCATTTGAAGAAAAGCATGAAAAAAAAATAATTCAAAAAGAAGAAATTAATGACAAAGAAAATAATGATGGAGAGCTGTGAATGGCTGATGATTTGAAATTAGTAAAAGAGTTAAGAGATAAAACTGGTGCAGGTTTTTTAGATTGTAAGGAAGCTCTAAATAATAACGATGGTAATATTGATAATGCTATTGATTATCTTAGAAAAAAAGGATTAGCTAAAGCTTCTAAAAAATCTACCAGAGAAGCAAATGAGGGTGCGGTTGGTTTTTTTCAAAATTCTAACAAATGCGCTATCATAAAGGTAAATTCTGAAACAGACTTTGCAGCTAAAGGAGATACATTTTTAGACTTTATTGATTATTTAGGAAAAATCCTAATTGATTTAGATAAATCAGATCTAGATCTAGATACATTTTTAAATACACAGATAAATTCAAAAACAATTAAAGAAATCGTTGATGAAATGATTGCTAAAATTGGAGAGAATATAGTTATTTCTGAATTAAGGATTTTTGATATAAATAAAAGTAATATATCTTTTTATGTTCATAATTCTTATAGAAAAAATATTGGAAAGATTATTTCAATAATTGAATATACAGCAAATAGAAATGATAATAATACACAAAATTTTGCAAAAAATTTATGTATGCATATTGCAGCTCTTAAACCAGAAGCAATTGATGAAAATAATTTAGATAAAGAAATAATCAATAAAGAATTAAATATACATAAAGAATTAATTGCCAGTTCTGGTAAACCTGAAAATGTTATTGAAAAAATATTAGATGGAAAAATGAAAAAATTTTATTCAGAGGTAACATTGTTAAATCAGAATTTTGTTTTAGACCCTGATAAAACTGTTCAGGATATTATAAACTCTGATCATAAAAATAATAATTTCAAAATAAAGATGTTTAATTTTTTAACTTTATCATAAATGAAAAAAAGAATTCTTTTGAAGTTGTCAGGAGAAGCTTTAATGGGGGACTCTCCTTATGGCATTGATGTATCAACAATAAGTGATATTGCAAAAGAAGTTAAGAAAGTTCATATATTAGGATATCAGTTATGTATTATAATTGGTGGTGGTAATATCTTTAGAGGTATCAAAGGCGCATCTGAAGGAATTGATAGATCAACATCTGATTACATGGGAATGTTGGCGACAGTAATGAATGCCCTTTCATTTCAGAGCTGTTTAGAAAAAATAAATATACCAACAAGAGTTCAAAGTGCAATAACTATGTCTCAGATAGCTGAGCCATATATTAAGAGAAAAGCTGTAAGACATCTTGAAAAAAAACGTGTGGTGATTTTTGCTGCAGGTACAGGAAATCCTTTTTTTTCTACTGACACGGCGGCAGCTTTAAGAGCGTCAGAAATGAATTGCTCCATAATTTTAAAGGCAACAAAAGTTGATGGTATTTATAATAAAGACCCAGTTAAGTTTAAAAATGCTAAGCTGATAAAAAAAATTACTTACAATGAAGTAATTAATAGTAATTTACGAGTAATGGACTTAACAGCAATAAGTCTAGCAAAAGAGTCAAATATTCCAATTCTAGTTACTAATATCTTTAAAAAAAATTCACTAATAACAGCTTTGAATCAAAAGGGAAAATATAGTAAAATAAGTTGAAATGATTGATCAATTAAAAGAAAAAATGAGTAACGCAGTTAAACATCTTGATAAAGAGTTCAATACAATTAGAACATCAAGAGCTAATCCAGCAATGCTAGATAATATATTAGCAGATGCTTATGGAAATAAAACTCCATTAACTCAATTAGGCAATATCTCTGTCCCAGATCCAAGTTCAATTACAATTCAGGTATGGGATACTTCAGTAATTAAAAATATTGAAAATGCAATTCTTGACTCAGGTCTTGGAATTAATCCTCAAATTGATGGGCAATTGGTCAGACTTCCTATTCCGAAATTAAGCGAAGAAAGAAGAGAGGAATTAACAAAATTAGCTGCTAAATATTCAGAGAATTCAAAAGTCGTTATAAGAAATCTTAGAAGAGATTTTATAGACTCACAAAAAGATTTAAAAAAAAACAGCGAATTATCTGAAGATGATCTAAAAAAAATATTAAATGAAGTTCAAAAATTAACTGATAATAGTATTGAAAAAATTGACGAATTGTTAAAGATTAAAAAAGAAGATATACTGAAAGTGTAATTTTGAATAATATCAACTCTATAAGACATCTATCGATAATATTAGATGGGAATAAGAGATGGGCAAAAAATAAAAATTTACAAATCAAAGATGCATATAGTGAAGGCATTAACAATGTATTAAAAATTTCTGAAATATTAATACAAAAAAATATTAAATATCTTTCAGTTTTTACATTATCTACAGAAAATTTGAAACGAAAATCAGTTAATATTATTTTCAATTCAATTTTTGATAATTTTTCTGAGTTTTTAAAAAAAATAATAAAAGAAAAATCAATTAAAATTAAAGTAATAGGTGAAAGAGATAATTTACCTGAAAAATTAAAGAGTTTAATTAATGAAGCTGAAATTAAAACATTAAAAAATAAAAAACTTACTTTATTTTTGGCATTTAACTATGGATTTAAAAGTGAGTTAATTTCTGCATTTAAAAAAGGATATGAAGAAATTAAAAACAATAATGAGCTAATTATCGAAAAATTAAATTTTAATAATTTATTTTATCTTCAAGATACTCCAGATCCTGATATTCTAATAAGAACTGGAGGTTTTAAAAGGTTAAGTAATTATTTAATGTTTAATCTTTCCTACACAGAGTTATTTTTTACTAATACTTTATGGCCTGATTTTAGCAGAAATGAACTTGAAAATATATTAAATGAATTCAAAAAAATTAAAAGAAACTATGGATTATAAAAATTTTGCTATAAGAATTTTATTTTCAACTTTATTTCTAGTTATTTATTTAATCCTTTTTTTTTATTATTCAGATAAAATTATTATATTGGTTAGTCTAGTATATTTAATAATATTAATAGAAATTTTATTATATTTTAAAAAATTTAAAAATATATTAATTATTTATCTCTTATTTTCATATTTTTTTGTTATTATTTATTTTAATTATAATTTTAACCTTTTTGAATTTACAGCATTGATTTTGTGCATTACTTGTTTTGACTCTTTTTGCTATTTAGTAGGAAAAAAATTTGGAAAAAATAAAATATTTCTTATTAGCCCAAACAAAACATACGAAGGTCTTTTGGGTGGAATTTTAATATCAAATTTTCTTGTTATAATATCATATTTATTATTTGATTACTCTAAAGTTATTTTTAATCTTAATTTAATAATTTTAAATAACATTGTAATATTTTTTTCTTTTTTTGGAGATTTAATTCAGTCATATTTTAAACGTATGAATGATTTGAAAGACTCAAGTAATTTTATTCCTGGTCACGGTGGGTTTTTTGATAGATTTGATAGTTTTTTATTAGTAATAATACCATTTTCAATAATTAGCTTTTTATTTTAAATGAAATTAAATATTTATGGCAGTACAGGTATAATTGGTAAAACAACTTTATCAATTATTAAAAATCAATTCCCAAAATATAAAATTAATCTTTTGTGTGCAAAAAATAATTTCAAATTACTGGCTAAGCAAAGTAATGAATTTAATGTAAAATATGTATACTTAGATAATGAAAAAAAATACAAACAACTTAAATCTTTATTATCTAAAGATGTAAAAATTTTAAAAAAAACAGATTTAAAAGAATATTTAAATAATAGTAGAACTGACTTATCTATTTTGTCTGTTTCTGGTTATCAATCTTTAAAATATTTAGAATTAATATTAATTAATTCAAATAATATTGGTATTGTAAGTAAAGAGGCTATTGTTTCTGCAGGACATATATTGAATAAAATTTCAAAAAAACATAAAACTAAAATATTTCCTCTAGACTCTGAACATTTTTCTATTTATCAGAACTTTAATTCAATTAACTTAAAAAATAAAAATTTTAAAAAAATCTATTTAACCGCCTCAGGTGGCCCTTTCATAAATAGAAAATTTAATTCATTAAAAAATGTATCATTTAAAGAAGCAGCAAATCATCCTAAATGGAAAATGGGTTATAAAAATAGTATAGACTCTGCAACATTGGTTAATAAATGCCTTGAATTAATTGAAGCACATTATCTTTTTAATATACCTTTAAAAAAACTAGACATATTAATTCATCCAGAGTCACTCGTTCATTCGATAATAGAAGGAAATGACTATATTTCAAAAATGATATATTTTCATAATGATATGAGAATACCTATAATTAATTTTTTGCAAAATAATTTTAAACCACTCCCAATTATTAAAGAATTCAACTTTATTAATGAATTTAAACTAAATTTTTCTAAAGTTCACAAAGAGAACTACCCAATATATGATTATTTTAAATCTATAGATAAAACTAATCCATGCAATTTAATTAAATTAAATGTTGGAAATGAATATGCTGTGGATTTATTTAAGCAAAAAAAAATTAAATATATTGAAATATTTCAATTAATTAAAGAAATAACTTCAATAAATTTAGATTCAGATGTAAATAATATTGATAAAATTATTCAATATCATGAAAACCTTAATCAATATATTAAGTCGAACTATATATAAAATTATTTTTTTAATCTCAATCTTTCTATTTTTTTCTTATAAATATTCTTTTGCTAATGAAACTTATCAATTTGAAATTAATGGAAATCAAAATACTGATCAAGAGGTAATACTCAGTATTATAGATAAAATTCCAGAAAATCTTAGTGATGAATATTCCAATTATTTAATAAATGAATTGAATGAATCAGGATTATTTAAAGATATCAAAATAAGAATTGAAAATAATAAGTATTTTATAGATGTAATTGAATATCCAGTTATTCAAAAAATTTATTTTGAAGGAAATGAAAGATTTAAAGATGAAGACTTAGATCAAATAGTTATTGAATTAGATTTTGATATTTATAACGATCTTAGTATTAAAACTTTTACTAATGAATTAAAAAATTTATATTCTTCTTTTGGTTATAACGATGTAAAAATTAATTTAACTAAAGATATTAATGATCAAAATTTAGCTACTGTTTATATTGATATAACTGAAAATAAAATTACTAAAATTAAGTCTATAAAATTTAGAGGTAATAATGACATATCAAATTCTGATTTAAGTGAAGAGATTAAATCTAAAGTTAAAAAACTTACAAATCTTTTTGCAAACAACAATTTTAAACCAATACAGGTTGATACTGATAGACAAAGATTAATTCGTTTTTATAAAAAGAACGGTTATGCTGATATTAAAATCAATTATGATGTAGAATATTTTGATAACAATTCTGTAATAATATATTTTAATATAAATGAAGGGAATATTTACAATTTAAATAATATCAGTTTTTCAAATAATATTAAAAATGAGAGTATTGATAAATTATTAAAAGAATATTTTAATAATTATATATACGAAAATCAAATATATAATGCATCTATTGCAGAAAGTATTGAAAATAAAATATCTAATTTAATAAAAAGTTCAGGTATTAAATTTTTTGAAATTAATAAACTGGTTAATTTAAAAGACAGTAAAGCAAATTTACTTTTTGAAATCAAAGAGTCAAAACCTATATATATAAATAATATAAATATTAATGGAAACACAAGGACTTTGGATTATGTAATCAGAAGAGAATTGGAGATTAATGAAGGAGACGCATTTTCATTCAATGAAATTAATAATATAAGAAAAAAAATTCAATCATTAGGTTTTTTTGAAGAAGTTGAAGTAAAGCATAAATCAGTTAATGATAATCTTGTAGATATTGAAATTGGTTTAAAAGAAAATCAAACAGGAACGTTTACAGCAGGAGCATCCTTTGGGACTTTAGATGGTATAACTCTTGTAACTGGTTTAAATGAATCTAATATTGGTGGTACTGGTAGAGCTATTGAATTTATGATCAATAATTCTGAAAGTAATAGTGAATATAAATTTAATACTAAGGATAGGTTTTTTCTTAATAAAGATATGGATTTGAGTTTTGGTTTGAGTTTTCAAGAAAGTGATTATTCAAAATCAAGTTCATACGAATTAGATAAATATCAAATTTCTACTGGATTATCATACAAAATTCAGGATAATTTATTCCATTCAATTAATTTAAGTTATGAACTTGATGATATATTTGTAACAGATTCAAATACTGCTTCTAATACTATTTTAGATGCACAAGGAGGTAGTGTGAAATTTGTTTTAACAAATGGTATAACTTATTCCTCCTTAAATTCTATAATCTTTCCAAGAAATGGTAATCATTTAAAATTTTCAAATGTGATTGAAACACCTACAAGTTCAAAAAATGGTTATATTAAAAATATCCTTACCTTTAAAAAATATATAGAGCTTAATAAGGATATTGCTTCATTACAAGCAACTATAGGAAATATTTATTCTTTAAACAATTCAGATATTTTACCGAGTGACAAATTTTCTCTCGGAGGAAGATGGCTTAGGGGATTTGATAGCTATGGTGCAGGACCAAGAGATTCTAGAACTTCTTATATTGGTGGAAATAATATTTTGGCGACTAAAATTGACTACTCAAAACTTTTATTAAAAAATGATGATAATCCAATATATTTCAATATTTTTAATGATATAGGAATTGTATGGGACAATAAAACATCACCAACTTATGAAGATGAAAGTATTAGATCTTCAGCTGGCTTTGGCTTTAAATTTTATTCAATTGTAGGCCCTATAGGTTTTAGTTGGGGTTTTCCTATCCAAGACGAAAGTTACGATATAAAAAGAATGTTTACTTTCTCTGTAGGAAATATCAATTGATAAAATTTTATATATTTTTAATCTTCTCTTTTATGATTGCTACAAAGAGTTATTCAACTGATGTTGCTGTGATTGATATTAATTATATAATAAATAATTCAAATCATTTTATTGAAGTTTCTAAAAAAATTAATACATCTCAAATAAAACTCAAAGAACAATTTAATAAAAAAGAAGATGATCTTTTTAAACTAAAAGAAGAATTAGAAGACTTAAAATTGATTTTAAGTGAGGATGAGTTTAATTTGAAGAAAAATGAATATTATAAAAAAGTAGAAAAATTTGAAAAAGATGTATCAAATTTTAATAATCATTATGAAAATGAAATTATAAATATTAAAAATATTATATTTTCAAAAATATCAGATTTAATTCAAGAGTATGCTTCTTCAAATCAAATTGATCTTATTCTTGAGAAAAACCAATATTTAATTGCTGCTGAAAAAATAAATATCAGTGAAATAATATTTACAAGACTTAATGAATCAAAAATTGAACTCAAATTTAAGAAGTATGAAAATTAAATTTAAAACTATTAAGGAATTATTTTTAAAAAATAAAATATTATATTCCTCAAATCTCAAAGATGATGATGTAATGGATTCTATTAGCTCAATTTCAGATGCTAATCTTCATTCATTAATTTTTTTATTTAATGAAAAGTATCTAAGCTTAATACTTCAAACTAAAGCAAAGTGTTGCGTTTTAAAAAAAGAACATCTTAATTTTTTACCAAAAAATATAAAATATATTACAGTTGAAGACCCTTATTTAGTTTTTGCCTATTTAAGTAATCTTTTTTATAAAAAAAGATGCTCTAATGGTATAATTGCTAAAAATGTAAATTTATATGAAGATGCTCAAATTAATAAAAATGTTCAAATTGATGATTTTACTAATATTTATAAAAATTCAATTATTGGTAATAATGTAATAATTGAATCAAATTGCTCAATTGGTCCTAATGTTTTAATATCAGATGATGTTTTAATATCAGCAAACTCATCATTAGCAAATTGTATAATAGGAAAAAATACAATAATAAAATCTGGAGTTGTTATAGGAAGTGAAGGTTTTGGTTTTGAAATAAATACTAAAATAAGAATTAAGCATTTAGGTAATGTTGTAATTGGTAAAAACTGTTACATTGGAGCTAACACAACTATAGATAGAGCTGTTTTAAATTCAACTATAATTTCAGATAATAGTAATTTAGATAATCTTATACAAATTGCTCATAATGTTAAAATTGGTAAATATGCTGTTATAGCTGCACAGGTCGGTATTGCTGGAAGTACAGAAATAGGTGATAATGTTAAAATTGGTGGTCAGGCAGGAATCTCGGGTCATTTATCAATTGGAAATAATGTTACAATCGCTGCCAAAAGTGGTGTAACTAAAAATATACAAAACAATCAAGTTGTTGCTGGTTTTCCTGCAATAGATATAAAAAAATGGAAAAAAAATATTATTAAATTAAATAAATCTAATGATAATTAATATTGAAGAAATAAAAAATCTAATTCCACATAGAGACCCTTTTTTATTTGTTGATAAATGTACAATTATAGAACCAGGTAAAAAAGGTATATCGGAAAGATATTTTTCTGAAAAAGAATATTTCTTTGTAGGTCATTTTCCAGACAATCCAATTGTTCCAGGGGTAATAATAGTTGAGGCATTAGCTCAAACAGCAGGAATTGTTGTTTCTCATCAATTTAAAAATGAAAAAGATAAATCTGTCTTATTTATGAGTGTGAATAAAGCTAGGTTTAGAAAACCAATATTACCTAATCAAAATATTCGTTTTGAAGTAAGTTATTTAAATAATGTTAAGGATGTATATAAATTTGAAGGTAATGCTTTTTTTGAAAATACAAGAGTTGCAGAAACAGAGTTTACTGCTATGATTACTATTGGAAAGAAATAGTTTGAAATAAAAAAAATATACTAAATTTTTGAATATTTTATAAAAACTCCTAATGGATTATAGTTATATTGCAGATAAAGCAAAGATTCATTCGTCTGCTAAAATTGGACCATTTTGTATTATTGGACCTAATGTAGAAATAGATGAAGGATGTATACTTAAATCGCATGTTTCAATATCTGGTTATACTAAAATTGGAAAAAATAATATTTTTTATCCTTTCTCTTCAATAGGTAGTTCACCACAAGATTTAAAATATAATGGGGAGAAAAGTTTTTTAATTATAGGTAGTAATAATACTTTTAGAGAAAATGTAACAGTTAATCCTGGAACTGAAGGTGGAGGATTAAACACTAAAATAAAAGATAATTGCTTATTTATGGTTGGTTCACATATAGCTCATGACTGTATAATTGGTTCAAATGTAATTTTAGCTAATAATGCTACACTTGCAGGACATGTTGAGATAGATGATAATTCAATTATAGGTGGAAATTCTGCAATTCATCAATTTGTTAAAATTGGAAAAAATGCCATGATCGGTGGTATGAGTGGATTAGAAAAAAATCTTATACCTTACGGACTATATATTGGGATAAGATCTAATATGAAAGGTTTAAACTTAATTGGTTTAAAAAGAAAAGGTTTAGATAACAATAAAATTAAAATAATAAATAATTTTATTGAAAATATATTTAATAAAAATGATTCTATTGAAAATAATTTAAATAAAGTTGATAGTAAAATTCAATCTATCCAGGAGATTAAAGAAATTATTAAATTTATTGAAATGTCTAATAAAAGAGGTTTAGTAACTCTATAAAAATGTCAAAAATTGGAATAATATCTGGTGGTGGAAGATTGCCTGTTTTGATTGGCAAAAATTTAAACAAAAAGAATTATGAAGTAATGTTTTTTGTTATTGAAGATACATTTGATAGAGAAATTTATTCAAATCATAAAATAATTTTAATAAAATTAAATAGTATAAAAAAAATATTTAAAACCTTAAATGAACAAAATATTAAAAAGATTATTTTAGCAGGCAATATTACAAGACCTAGTTTAAAAGATATTAATTTTGATTTTGAAACAATAAATTTTGCAAAAAAACTAATGCTAAGTAAAAAAGGTGATAATGACTTATTAATTTCAATCAAAAAACTATTTAAAGAACAAGGATTTGAATATTTAGACTGGAAAGAATATTGTGAAGATCTTTTTTCAAATGAAAATAATTTGACAAATATGCAGCCTTCAAAAGAAGCAAATTTAAATTTAGAAAAAGCTTTGAAAGTTTTTAAAGATTATGGAAAATTAGATATTGGGCAAAGCTTAATCGTCCAAAATGAAATTGTGCTAGGTCTTGAGGCAGCCGAAGGCACTGATAATTTGATAATTAGATGCAAAGATTTAAAAAAAAATGGAGATAATGGTGTATTAATTAAAGCCTCAAAATACAATCAAAGTAATATTTTAGATATTCCTACAATTGGCTCTGAAACTCTTAGTTTGTTAATTAAGTATGATTATGAGGGTGTATTTATTGAAAAAAATAAATGTATTATAATTGATAAAAATGAAACAATAAATTTAGCAAACTCGAATAAACTATTTATTTCTACATTTGAGAAAAATTGAAAAAAAATAAAAAAATATTTATTTGTTGTACTGAGCAATCAGGTGAAAATATCGCATATAATATTTGCAAAAGACTCCAAAAGCATGAATTTACTATTGATGGTGTTGGAGGCAAATTATCGGAAGAGTTTTTTTCAATAAAATATTTTGACATTAGCATTTTTAAATCATTAGGATTAATAGAAATATTGTTATCAATACCTAAATTTATAAAAATAATTAATTTTTTATTTCTTAAAATACTAGAGAATCAATATGATTTAGTTATTTTAATTGATTCACCTGATTTTAATTATCAATTAGCAAAAAAATTAAAAAAAAATAATTTTAAAAATAAAGTTATACAAATAGTTGCTCCTACTGTATGGGCTTGGCGAGAGGGAAGAGCAAAAAAATTTGCGCTTGTTTATGATGAAATACTTACTTTATTTAAATTTGAAAAAAAATATTTTGAAAAATATGGTTTAAAAACAACTTTTATTGGTCATCCTATTTCTCTTATGGAGTCAAATACAATAGAAATAAATAATGAAAAAAAATTAATTGCTTTTTTATTTGGTAGTAGAGATAATGAAATATCAAAACTCTATCCTTATTTTAAAATTATTCATGACTACTTAATTTATAATAATCTTAATCAATATGAATTATTTATTCCTACACTTCCACATTTAAAAAATAAAATTGTAAAATTAACTAAAGATTGGAAGCTTAAAATAATTATTTCTGATGATTTAAAAGAAAATGAAAATTTTTATAAAAAAGTCTTTGTTAGTGTTACATGTTCTGGAACAGCCACTTTAGAAATATCAAAAAGAATGATTCCACAAATAGTTATCTATAAGTTAAACTTTATTACTTTTTTCCTTTTTTCATTTTTAATAAGAATTAGATTTGCTAATATTTTGAATATTTTAAATAAAAAAATGATTATTACTGAAGTAGTAAATAATAAATTAAACAAAAAAAATTTAATATTCGCTTTTAATAAATTGATTACTGATAAATCTTTTAGAGAAAATCAAATTCAACAAGTTAAAAAAAGTATACCTGAAATTGAGAGTTTTTCTAATCCTTATGATATATGTGAGGAAAGAATTAGAGAGCTTATTTCCAAAGCCATTTAAATATTGATTTTTTCTCTCTAGTTGACTCTTTTTGAAATTCTCTAGATGTTTTGCCTAAATATAATTGTCTTGGTCTCCCAATTTTATTTATAGGGTCTTCAATCATTTCTTTCCATTGTGAAATCCAACCAACAGTTCTTCCGATAGCAAATAAAACAGTAAACATGCTTGTTGGAAAACCTAATGCTTTGAGAATAATGCCGGAATAGAAATCAACATTTGGAAATAATTTTTTTTCAATAAAATATTCGTCCTTTAGTGCTATTTTTTCTAACTCAATAGCAATTTTTAATAACGGATCATCAAGTTTATTTAATTCCTCTAAAACTTCATGCGCACTCTCTTTCATAACGCTTGCTCTTGGGTCATAGTTTTTATAAACTCTATGTCCAAAACCCATTAACCTAAAAGGATCATTTTTATCTTTTGCTTTATTGATGAATTCAGGAATATTTTTTACGTCTCCTATTTCCTCAAGCATTTTTATTACAGCTTCATTAGCACCGCCATGCGCTGGTCCCCATAAAGATGCTATTCCAGCAGCAATACATGCAAATGGATTTGCACCTGAAGAACCTGCTAATCTTACAGTTGAAGTAGAAGCATTTTGTTCATGATCAGCGTGTAAAACAAAGAATCTATCCATTGCTTGTACAATTTTTTTACTAATTTTAAATTCTTCTGTAGGTACTGAAAAAGTCATATAAAGAAAATTTTCTGCATAAGATAAATCGTTTCTTGGATAAACAAAGGGTTGTCCAATCGAATATTTGTATGCCATAGCCCCTATAGTTGGAATTTTGGCTATTAGCCTATGGCATGCTATCATTCTCTGATTAATATCAGAAAAGTCAGTACTATCATGATAAAATGCTGATAAGGCACCAACAACACCGACCATAATTGCCATTGGATGTGCATCTCTTCTAAAACCTCTATATAAATGTACTAATTGTTCATGCAACATAGTATGATTTCTAATTACATCTTTAAATTTTTGCTTATCTTCAGGAGATGGTAAATCACCGTGTAATAACAAATAGCAAACTTCTAAAAACTCACTATGGCTAGCCAATTCATGAATATCGTATCCTCGATGTCTTAGAATGCCTTTATTGCCATCAATAAAAGTTATTGAAGAGTCACAAGATGCAGTGGATGTAAATCCAGGATCATAGGTAAACATACCAGTCTCTTGATATAATTTTCTGATATCTAAAACATTCGGTCCATCTTTACCTTTTATAACTGGGAGCTCATAAGATTTACCAGTTTCATTATTAAATAATGTAAAGGAAGTATTTTGTTTATTGTCTTCGTAATCTGCCATTTTAAATTTTGTACTTTTTAAGTCTCTCTAAAGATTGATTTTTACCTAATATCATGAATATATCGGTAATAGAAGGCCCATTGTAATTATTGGTAAGTAAATATCTAACCGGTTTACCTAAAACAGGGAATTTAATATTATTTTTTTTTATAAACTCTTTAATAGTAGAATTAATATTATTATATTCCCAATTATTAATACTATAAATAAGTTCTAAAAATTCATTAAAATATTTATTAAAATCATCATCAAAATTCTCTTTAACATTATTTGAAAAATTTTTTGAAAAATATATTTCAGCAATACTTATTATTTGATTATATTTTGCAATATCTTTTTTATAAACATTAAATACTCTTAATAATTTTTCTTTATCTAAATCTAAATATTTGCTTAGTATAGAATTTGATTTACAAAATTCTTCAAATAAATAGATATTTGACTCAAGTCTTAAATAATAATTATTAAAGTAATCAAGTTTTTTATAACTAAATATACTCGCGGATTTTGACAAACTATGCATTTCAAATGTGGAAATAATATTTTTAAGTTGAATAATTTCATCATCTTGATTTTTGGGTGACCATCCAAGTAAAATTAAATTATTTATTATTGCTTCTGACAAATAACCTTCATTTTTTAAATCTATTAAATTAACAGCACCATGTCTTTTTGATAATTTAGTTCCATCTTCTCCATGTATTAGGGGGATATGCGCATATTGAGGAATTTTCCAATTCATATGTTTATAAATAAATTTTTGACGAAAATAATTATTTAAATGATCATCTCCTCTTATAATAAAATTAACACCTAAATCATGATCATCAACTACAACAGATAACATATAAGTTGGTGTGTTATCTTTACGCACTAAAACAAAATCATCTATTTCATTATTTTTAACCTCAACCTTACCTTGTATTACATCCTCTAAAATTTCATTTCCTTCAGTTGGAATTTTAATTCTAATTACATAACCCGTTTTTAGAGACTGAACTTCATCATTTTTTTCACAAGAAATGCATATTTTTTTTGAACTAATTTCTCCTGAATTTATTTTTTTTCGCCTGTCTGCTAGTTCGCTTTCGGCACAAATACATTTATAAGCATTATTATTTATTAGTAAATTATTAGCTATTTGAAGATGGCGATTAATATTATTTGATTGTATTTGAGGTGAATTATCCCAATTAACTCCTAACCATTTAAGACCATTTAAAATACTATTTTTGAATTCTTCAGTTGATCTTTTTTTATCTGTATCCTCAATTCGTAAGTATAATTTGGAGTTTGGTTGCTGTGATTTAAAAATATAATTTATAAGAGCCGTTCTAGCACTTCCAATGTGAAGATTTCCTGTAGGTGAAGGAGCAAACCTAGTAATATATCCAGTCATTTCTAAAATGACTATTAATTATATTTTCTTATAATGCCAGATAAAGTACCCTGTATTTGCACATCTCCAAGATCATGTTCCTTAATTCCATAAGCTTTATTAGCAGGTATCAGGTAAATTTTTTGATTAGTCATTTTGATAGTTTTTAGGGTAATTTCGTTATCTAATGTTAGAACAGCAGCTATTTTACCATTTTCTGCTGAATTTGTTTTTTTAATAATTGCTATATCTCCATCAAAAATACCTTCATCTATCATGGATAGACCTTTAACTTTTAATCCAAAATACGTAGAATTTTTGCTTACAAGAGATCTAGGGATAGAAATCATTGAGTCTGAAGAATTTATTGCCTCTATTGCTTCACCTGCAGCTATTGAACCGATAAGTGGGATATTTAGAAAATTCTCTTCATTACTTGAATTAATAGTATTTATATTTTTATTAGGAAGATTTTTTGTAATTTCCATTGCTCTAGCTTTATGTTTGAGTCGCTTAATATATCCTCTTTGCTCTAAGCTAGTGATTAATCTATGAATTCCAGATTTTGATTTTAAGTTAACAGCATCCTTCATTTCCTCAAAAGATGGCGAAATATCATTTGAAGAAATATAGTTATTTAAATAAACAAATAACTCTTTTTGTTTTTTTGTAAGCATATATGTTCTATATATGTTCTCTTTTATATAAAAACAAGCTTTTTTTTCTGGATTAAATTTTAAAAAATCCTGATTTTCCGCCTTTTTTTGAAATTAATTTGATATTTTTAATTTTTATAGCTTTATTTAAATATTTGCACATATCATAAATTGTCAAACAGCTGACAGTTACTGCTGTTAACGCTTCCATTTCAACACCAGTTTTTGAACTAGTTTTAACTATAGCTTTGACGTTTAAAGAATTCTTTTTTACATTTTTTGTAATTTGAACATTAATAGAATCAATTGGAATATTATGACATAGAGGTATAAGCCTAGATGTTTCTTTGGCCCCCATAATACCAGCTATAATTGCAGTATTTTTTATGCTTCCTTTTTTTGATTTTAAATTTTTAATTTTATTGAATGAGATTTTGTCAAAAACTACTTCTCCTTCAGCCTCAGCAATTCTGAGTGTTATATCTTTTGCGCCAACATCAACCATAATTGGATTATTTTTTTTATCTAAATGACTAATCATAATTTAATAATTTTTTTATAAAAGATGTATAATCTTTTGATCTTAAAATTGATTCACCGATAAGAAAATTAAAGATCCCTAATTCATTATACATCTCAATATCAGATGAAGATTTGATACCACTTTCTGCAATAACAGTAAAATCTTTAGAAATACTTGTAAAGAGATTTAATGAATTATTAACATCAGTATTAAGATTTTTTAAATTTCTATTATTAATACCTATGATTGGGTAGTTTAATTTCATAGCTCTTTCAACTTCACTCTTATCATGGGTTTCAATAATAACGTCTAAATTTAACTCTTTAGAAATATCCAAGAAATTCTTCAATTGTTCATCACTCAACACAGATACAATTAAAAGTATAATATCAGCTTGATATACTTTACTCTCATATATTTGATATTCATCAATTATAAAGTCCTTTCGTAAAATTGGTATTTTTGTATTTTGTTTTATGATCGATAAATGATCTATTTCACCACTAAAGTAACTGCTTTCAGTTAAAATTGAGATAGCTCCAATTCCAGCATTTTCATATGTCTTTGCTATTTCTGTAGGATTGTATTTTTTAATTATTTGGCCAGCACTTGGACTTGATTTCTTAATTTCACCAATAATAAAATTTTTTTTATTTTTTACAGAGTCAATGGCTTGATTTTTAAAATTTCTTTTTTCAATATTTCCCGAAATTAATTTTTTTAATGTTTTTAATGAACATTTACTTTTTAATATTTCCAATTCTTTATTTTTATCTTCACATATTTTTTTTAAAATATTATTCATTAGTAATTTTTGTTATAAATTTTGAAGTTATCCCATTAGTGATTGCTTTATGAGCAATTATAGCACCCTCTTTGATATTAGCGCATTTACCCGAAAGATATATTGCTGCACCAGTATTTATCTCTACAATATTTTGAAATTGAGGATAATTACCATCAATCATTTTAAGAAAACATTCTGCATTAAATTTTGAATCTCCACCTTTTATTTCTTCTAAGGAAATATAATCATAACCAATTTCACGAGGGTCAAATATATAATTTTGTATTCTTTTATTTTTTAATTCACAAATATGCGTGTTTTTACTTAATGTAATTTCATCTAATCCATCTTCACCATGTACGACCATGACATTATTTGAACCTAATTCTTTAAGAACTTCACAATGAGTAGTAACCCATCTTTTATCATAAACTCCCAAAAGTTGATTTTTTGCATTTGCCGGATTTGTTAGCGGTCCTAAAAGATTAAATATTGTTCTTGTTTCCAATTTTTTTCTAACATTTATAACATGTTTCATAGCTGAATGATGATATTGCGCAAACATGAAACAAAAATTATTTTTTTCTAATTGATTTTCTAAAGTTTTTGGATCATCTGATAATTTATAACCAATATTTTCAAGCATATCCGCAGATCCAGATTTTGAACTTACTGATTTATTTCCATGTTTAGCAATTTTAACACCACAACTTGCCGCAACTAAGGATGCAGCTGTTGAAATATTTAGAGTATTTGACATATCTCCTCCAGTTCCACATGTATCGACTGTATTATTTGAAGAGGAAATTTTCATAGATTTTGCTCTCATTATTTTTGCTGCACCTAGTATCTCCTCTTGAGTTTCACCTTTAATCTTAAGAGAAATTAATATAGCTGAAATATCAATTTCACTTAATTCACCACTCATTATCATTTCAAAAAGATACAATGACTCTTCTGATGTTAAATTTTTTTGAGAAAATAATTTATTTTTTATAATACTAATTTTCATAATTAATTAATTTTAAAAAGTTGTTAAGTAAATTTTTTCCAACTTCAGTGCCTATACTTTCTGGATGAAATTGAAATCCATAAATAGGTAACGAAGAATGAGCAATTCCCATTATTATTTTTTTTTCAGTTTCTGCAGTAATTATAAATTCAGATGATAAACTATTCCTATCTATGACTAAAGAGTGATATCTTGTTGCTAAAAAATTATTTTCAATATTATTAAAAATTTTGTGGTTATTATGTATCATTCTATCTATCTTACCATGCATTATTTCTTCACATTTAATAATTTTAGCTCCAAAAGCTTGTCCTATACATTGATGACCTAAGCATATTCCTAAAATAGGAAGTTTATTTTTTAATTCATCTATAATTTTCAGGCAAATACCTGCTTCATTTGGTGTACATGGTCCTGGAGAAATAACTATTGCTTTTGGTTTTAGTAGATTAATTTCTTCTATTGATATTTTATCATTTCTGAAAGTTTTAACTTTAGCTCCTATTTCACTTAAATAGTGTTTAACATTATAAGTAAAACTATCGTAATTATCTATTAGCAGTATCATTAATTGTACTTATAAGAATCTTCTGCAGCAGCCATTAAAGCCCCAGCTTTATTAATTGTTTCCTGATACTCATCTTCAGGATTAGAATCAAAAACAACACCACCTCCAGCCTGTATATGCAATTTTCCATCTTTTACTAATCCACTTCTTAAACTTATACATGTGTCCATATCCCCATTCGACTCAAAATAACCCATACAACCAGCATAAAAACTTCGATTAAGATTTTCTAGCTCTTCAATTATTTCCATTGCACGAATTTTTGGTGCTCCGGATACTGTGCCAGCTGGAAAACCAGCTTTAAGGGCATCTACTGCATCATAATTATCTTCTATTAATCCCTCAACATTTGAGACAATATGCATAACATGAGAATAGTATTCAATAATCATTTTTTCTGTAACTTTTACAGATTGATTTTTTGCAACTCTTCCAACATCGTTTCTTCCTAAATCTAATAGCATTAAATGTTCTGCTAATTCTTTTTTATCTGTAAGCAAATCCTTTGATAGTTTAAGATCTTCATTAGCATTTTTACCTCTTTTTCTTGTACCCGCTATTGGTCTTATAGTTATTTTTTTATTTCTTAATTGCACAAGCAATTCAGGACTAGAAGCTACAAGTCCTATTTGATTAAAATTTAAGTTTACTAAATATGGTGAGGGATTTAATCTTCTTAATGATCTATAGAGACTTACTGCTTCTAGATCATATTTGGTTTCAAATCTTTGTGAAGTCACTACTTGAAAAATATCCCCATTTTTAATGTACTCTTTTGCTTTTGAAATAATTGAAAAATATTCATCTTTAGAATAATTTGAAACAAATTTTAAATTTGATTTAATTTCACTAACTGGCATTTGAACCAGATTTTCTTTAAGCTGATTTACTTTTAATTCTAATAATGCTTCAGCTTCATTATATGCGTAATCATAATCTTTTTTTTCACTTGGATAGACTACTGTCATAACTGTTATTTTGTCTTTTATATTATCAAAAACTGCAACAATTTTTGGTCTAATTAAAATAGAGTCTGGTATATTTATATTATCATTATTATTTAGTGATATATTTTCCATATATTGAATCATAGGGTACCCTAAATATCCAACAAGAATTGGATATGGAGCATCGATTTTGCCTTTATCAAATTTTGAAAATTTGATTATATCTTTTAAAGACTCAATTGGTTGGTTAGAGATTTTATAGTTATACTTTTCATGATTATATTCAATTGTAGCTACATTATCATTTACTCTCCAAATTAAATCAGGGTCACATCCTAAAAGAGAATACCTACCTCTAAGACTTCCACCCTCAACTGACTCTAATAAAAAAGAATATTTTTGATTTTTTTTAATTTTAAGAAGGCAGGATACAGGTGTTTCAATATCAGCAATTAAATTTTTACTTAAAAGTTGAGGTTTATTATTTTTAAGACCCTCTATAAAATTTTTTTTAGATTCATTCATTAATATTGGCTTATAAGAGCCTGTATTAAATTATCATTTGTTGAGATACTTTTATTTTTCACAATTTCTGCTCCAAATATACCTCTTAATTCAGAGCCTAAATTTAAATCTTGATTATCGAGATTTTCATCAGAAGGAAAGATAACTTCATTAGTTTTTGCAATATATATATTTTTATTTGCAACACTAAAATATATTTTATCAATTGAGCTTTTAAAAATTTTATTTTTAAATGCAGATGGAAAATCATCACTCATTAATTTTAAATTAGTATTAGAAATTTCTTCATTAAAAAATAAAGATAAATCATTTAGTGTATTAGAATTAGAGATTGATTTGTTAATATAGCTATCGATTTCTTCAATTTTTAATGTATTTGTCCAATCCTCTGTAACTTGCTCAAATACTTGATTTAACTCATATGGTTTTTCATAAATAATATTATCAACGTTGAGTACTACGGATTGGTTTTCATTTATTTCTTCAAGATCACTTACAAAATCTTTATTTGAAGAAAATGCTTTTGCTATAACTTCATTTTTAATTAAATCACCTTCAATAGTATCAAAAGCTCTTTCAGCATTGTATATATTTTTTATTTTCAATTCATTAGTATTAGATATTTCTTTTAATGAGAGACCATCTAATATTTGTTGGCTTATATTATTTTTTAAATCTGAAATAAAACTATTCAATTCTACTTCTAGCAATGTTTCAATAATTTTTTCTTTTGACTCTTCCATACTATTTTGAAATTCTGGATAAATTTTACTGACTATAATTAGGTGTTTTGCCAAAGTGGTTTGCACAATTGATGAAACAGTATTTGGTTGAAGATTAAAAATAACATCAGATAATTCATCTAATACCTCATCTTTAGATAAGCTTTTAAAATTATTAAAAGTAATATTATTTTCTTTTGCAAAATGAATAATCTCATCAGAGTTAAATGTTATTGTGCTATTTTTAAATTTGTTTGCTTCATCTAAGCTTTTAAAATTAAATTGAATAAAATCTCTTTTCTCAGGTTCTAAAAAAAGACTCTTATTACTATTGTAATAACTTGCAATTTGATCATTTGCAGGCATTAATTGTTCAACGTAATCATTTTTATCAATTAAAATATAAGAAAGATCTCTTTTTTCTGGATCCATATATGAATCAATGTTTTTATTAAAATAATCAATGATTTTTTGATTGTTAACAGAAATAT
Organism: uncultured Alphaproteobacteria bacterium; assembly: GCA_902576125.1. Lineage (GTDB taxonomy): Bacteria > Pseudomonadota > Alphaproteobacteria > HIMB59 > CACPNW01. The sequence goes on from CACGUF010000001.1 coordinate 176,880, forward strand.
CTAGACTTTCAAAATTGCTTAACTCATATTTATCAATATCTAATTTAATAAAATCTATATTTCGTGAGTGATTATCATGTTTATTGATAATTTTTTGAAATTTATTTGGATAACTAACATTTAAAAAAAGCGAATCAAATTCATTTGATCGTGTTTCATAGTCGATAATTTTTACTAAATCTTCAATTTTTAATCTTTGTTGTTTAAGGAATGAATTTAATTCTTCTTCTTTAAGCTTGTTATTATTATATAAAGTAGGAAATCTTTTTTTTGTCTCAGAAGCTACTATTGTCTCATCTATAATAAAATTTTGAGAGTCAAATTCATTTTCAAATACAGCATTATTAATTAAGCTGCCAAGTGCCATAGAGTGGATTTGAAAGGCTTCAATTTCTTCAGATGTCATTTGTCGACCAAACATCTGACTGTACTGATTAATATTCATATCTAATACACGTAGAAATTTAGTTGTTGAAATTTGAGTTCCAGATACAGCCGCAACTACATTATCTGAGTTAAAAAAATTTGAGTATCTTGATTGTCCTCTAAAAAAAAATATACTAATGCCAAAAAGGATGGCCAGAACAAATGCTATTTTTGACTTTCCTAAAGTTCTAAACATAATTAATGTTGCTTCTATAATAATAGTTTCTATAAGGGAAAATAATTATGATAAAATTGGATGATTTTTCTTCTTTTTTTGTAGCAAACTGGAAGTTAAATGGAAATTTTCAGTTTATAGATCAATTTATTAGTAAATTATCTTTGCCTAAAGATAGATCAAAATGTGTAGTTATTTGTCCCTCATCAATTCATTTGGATTATATATCTAAACATAAAATAGGTTTTTATGTAGGTTCTCAAAATGTTTCTCAGCATAAAGAAGGTGCTTTCACTGGTGAAATTTCAGCTGAGTCACTTTCTGACTTGAATGTAAGTTTTTGCATTGTTGGTCATTCTGAGAGAAGACAAATTTTTTATGAAAAAGATGAAGATATCAATCTCAAATCTGCAAATTTAATTGCAAATAAATTGATACCTATAGTTTGTGTCGGCGAAACTTTAGAGCAAAAAGAAAAAGGAATAACCAATCAAGTTCTTGCAAAGCAGTTAAAGGCAAGTATTCCAAATTCTTCCAATTTTGGCAATACTATAATTGCATATGAGCCAGTTTGGGCAATAGGTACAGGCTTAACTCCAACAATAGAAGAGATAAACAATACTCATCATTTTTTAAAGAATCATAATCCTAAATTTAATAATTATAAAATTTTATATGGCGGTTCTGTAAAAAGTAATAACGTAAAAGATATTATATCTTTATCAAATGTTGATGGCGCCCTAATTGGTGGAGCTTCATTGAATTCAGATGAATTTACAAAGATAATTGAGGATTAATTCTTGATTTATATGACTATATAAATATAAGTGCCGGATGTTAACTTTAATTATTATTCAGCTAATTTTAGCAATTCTTTTAGTTATATTCGTATTACTTCAAGGAAGTGATAATGAAGGTTTAGGTCTTGGAGGTGGCGGCGGCATAGGTGGAATGATGTCTCCAAGAGGCTCTGCAAACTTGCTATCACGCTTAACTGCATTAACCGCAACCTTATTTATGGTAATGAGCGTAGTTTTGACAATTTTTGCCTCTGTAGGATCTGAAAAAAATGTCTTAGAATCTCTGCCTTCTATCAATTCTGAAGAAGAAATTCCCCAAGAGCCAGTAATTCCGGAAAACAATTAATATAATTATCTTGATATAGATTATGCATTTCTGTATCAGGGTTATCCGTAATGCAATATGTATTTATTACGGGCGGAGTTGCCTCATCTCTTGGAAAAGGTATTGCATCCGCAGCAGTTGCTTCTTTACTTCAACACAGAAACTTTAAAGTCAGAATAAGGAAACTTGACCCATATCTAAATGTAGATCCGGGCACCATGAGCCCATATCAGCACGGTGAAGTTTTTGTGACAGATGATGGTGCTGAGACTGATCTAGATTTAGGTCATTACGAGAGATTTACAAATAGATCAGCTAAAAAAACAGATAGCACATCATCAGGAAAAATTTATTCAAATGTTTTAAAGAAAGAACGTAAAGGTGATTATCTTGGAGCAACTATACAAGTAATTCCTCATGTAACTGATGAAATAAAACTTTTTATTAATTCTAATTTTGAAGATGAGGATATTATAATCTATGAAATAGGGGGTACTGTTGGTGATATAGAGTCTCTTCCTTTTTTAGAAGCTATAAGACAAATTAGAAATGACAAAAATATAAAATCAGCTCTTATTCATATGACTTATGTTCCTTATTTGAGTTCAGCTGGTGAATTAAAAACAAAACCAACTCAACACTCTGTAAAGGAATTACTAAACTCAGGTATTCAGCCTGATATTATAATGTGCAGATGTGAAAAAGAAATCAACCTTGAGTCTCTCGAGAAAATTTCTCAATTTTGTAATGTAAAAAAAGACTCTGTAATTCCAGCTTTAAATGCTAAATCAATTTATGAAGTTCCATCCATTTACTCAAAAGCAGGTCTTGATAACGTTTTACTTGAGCATTTGGGATATGATTCCTCTAAACACCCCCTTAATTTAAAAGCTTGGGAGAATTTAACAAATAAAATTAATAAATTGAAAAAAGAGGTAACTATAGGAGTTGTTGGAAAATATACAAATTTAAAAGACAGTTATAAATCGCTTATAGAGGCTCTTACTCATGGGGGTATTGAAAACAACACATTGGTAAAAATCAATTGGATAAATGCTGAAAAAATTAAAACAACTGATTTAGTTGCAGAGCTTAAAAGTGTTGACGGTATTTTAATACCTGGTGGGTTTGGCTATCGAGGTGTTGAGGGTAAAATTTTAGCTATCAAATATGCAAGAGAAAATAATATTCCTTTTTTTGGTATTTGTCTGGGAATGCAATTAAGTGTAATTGAAATAGCAAGAAATGTTTTTGATGTTGCAGACTCTAATTCAACTGAATTTCAATCTACAAAAAACCCAGTAGTAAGTTTAATGACAGAATGGAATAATAAAAATATAATCGAAAAAAGAGATGATGATAGTGATAAAGGAGGTACGATGAGACTAGGAGCTTATAAGGCTCAATTAAAAAAAGGTTCTAAAGTTAGAGAAATTTATAATACAAATGAAATATCTGAGAGACATAGACACAGATATGAGGTTGATTTATCATACACAAAAAATTTTGTTGAAAAAGGTTTCGTTTTTTCAGGTATGTCGCCTGATAATGTCCTTCCTGAAGTCTTAGAAAGCACTAACCATAAATGGTTTATAGGTGTGCAATTTCATCCTGAATTAAAATCTAGACCTTTAGCTCCACATCCTTTATTTTCATCCTTTATAAAACATTGCTTGAAATGAAAACTATTAAATTAGCAGATTTTGAAATTTCAAATAAAAAAAATTTTTTTTTAATAGCTGGCCCATGTGTTATTGAGAGTGAAAATCATTCTTTGATGATGGCTGAAAAAATTGCTACAATTTGTCAAAAATTAAAAATTAATTTAGTTTATAAATCAAGTTTTGATAAGGCTAACAGATCAAGCATTAATAGTAATAGAGGTATAGAAATAAAACAAGCTGAAAAAATTTTTAATAAAATTAAATCTACTTTTAATTGCCCTATTTTAACTGATGTTCATAACGAAAGTCAGTGTGAATTTTTTTCAAAATCAGAAAGTGTTGATATTCTGCAAATACCAGCATTTTTGTGTCGACAAACTGACTTATTAATTTCAGCAGCAAAAACTAATAAAATTATAAATATTAAAAAAGGTCAGTTTTTATCACCCTATGAAGTTCCTAATATTTTTAAAAAAATTGAAAGTACAGGCAATTATAAAATTATGATAACAGAAAGAGGAACATCATTTGGTTACAATAATTTAATTAACGATTTTAAATCTATTGATATTATGAAAAACTATCTTTACCCAGTCATTTTTGATGCAACTCATTCTGTGCAGGAACCAGGCGGTTTGGGAGAAAAGAGTGGGGGCAAAAGAGAATTTGTTTCAACTTTATCAAAAGCGGCTGTGGCAGTTGGTGTTGCTGGTATTTTTATTGAAACACATAATGATCCAGATAATGCTCCAAGTGATGGTCCAAATATGTTGCAAATTGAAAACCTAGAAAATTTAATTTCAAAATTGATAGAGTTAGATACTGTTTCAAAAAAATAATTTTTATTTTAATTTTTAGTATAGAAAGGTAAGGATGGAAAAAATTAAAAATATACACGCAAGAGAAATATTAGATAGTAGAGGCAATCCCACAGTTGAATGTGATGTTGAATTAGAAGACGGATCATTTGGTAGAGCTTCTGTACCTAGTGGAGCTTCAACAGGAATTCACGAAGCTTTAGAATTACGTGATGGAGATAAAAATAGATATCTAGGAAAAGGTGTAAAAAAAGCTGTTCAGAATATTAATAAATATATTAAAAAAGAAGTTGTTGGGAAGAATTTTGATCATTATAAAGTTTTTGACAAGATTGTTTTGAAATTAGATGGAACAGAAAATAAGTCAAATTTTGGCGCAAATGCAACCCTTGCAGTCAGTTTAGCTTTTGCTAAAAGTTTAGCAGATCATACTTCGACTACTTTTTATCAACATATATCTGAAAATGAAGATTTTTTATTACCCGTGCCAATGATGAATATTATCAATGGAGGATCTCATGCAGATAATAATGTTGATATTCAAGAATTTATGATTGCTCCAGTTGGTGCAACTTCATTTTCTGAGTCATTAAGGTATGGGTGTGAAATATTTCATTCATTAAAATCAATTTTAAAATCTAAAAACTTAAATACTAATGTTGGCGATGAAGGAGGATTTGCTCCTAATTTAAATAGTTCCTCTGAGGTAATAGAAATTATTTTAATTGCTATAGAAAAAACTGGATTAAAAATAAATGACGACGTTCTTTTATCACTTGATGTAGCTTCTACAGAATTTTATAAAAATAATAAATACGATCTTAAAGGTGAGGGAAAAAATCTAACTTCAGATGAAATGGTAAACTACATTGAAAATTTAACAAATAACTTTCCAATTTATTCAATTGAGGATGGAATGTCAGAAGATGATTGGGATGGTTGGATAGAATTAACTAAAAGAATTGGCAATAAAGTACAGTTAGTTGGAGATGATCTTTTTGTTACAAATATCAAAAGACTAAAAACTGGAATAGAAAAAAATGCCGGTAATGCTATATTAGTCAAGTTAAATCAAATAGGAACTTTATCAGAAACTATTGATGCTATCAAACTAGGTAAAAAAAATAATTTTTCATCAATTATTTCTCATAGATCTGGTGAAACCGAAGATACAACAATTTCTGATTTATCTGTAGCTGTTTCAGCTGGGCAAATTAAAACTGGATCACTTTCAAGAACTGATAGGACTGCAAAATATAATCAATTATTAAGAATAGAAGAAATGCTTGGCTCGAGTGCTAAATACGCAGGAAAATCAATTCTAAAATATTGACATAAACGCGGTTAATCTGATTAATTGAATTTAGTATGAATAAATCAGTAATCTTAAAGAATAAAATAATTTTATATTTATCTTTTTTGATAACTTTTTTTATTTTCATTTATCTTATTTATTTTTTGATCAATGGTCAAAGAGGATTGTTGAAATTTTTTTATCTTACCAAACAAGCAGAAGAGTATAATGATACACTTGCTAAACTTAAAAACGAGAATGACTATTATATTGATCTCACAAAAAGGTTGCAACCTAACACAGTTGACTTGGATTATTTAGATGAGCAAGTAAGAAAAAAGCTTGGTTTAATTGACAAAAATGAAATTGTTATTATTTTAGATAAATAAATAATTGACAAAAATTTACAATTAAATATTAAAAAATTTACAAAAATTTACAAATGAAAAAATTATCTAAATCTGATCACCTAAAGATATACTCATACATGCTGAAAATCAGAAGATTTGAGGAGAGATCTGCTCAACTTTATGGAATGGGACATATAGGTGGTTTTTGTCATTTATACATCGGGCAAGAGGCTGTTGTTGTTGGTGTGTTGATGACAATTAAAAAAAATGACTCAGTTGTTACAACTTATAGAGATCATGGCCATATGCTCGCCAGAGGTTTAAAGCCCAAAAAAATAATGGCTGAACTTACAGGAAGAGCTGATGGATATTCATCCGGTAAAGGTGGCTCGATGCATATGTTTTCTAAAGAAAATAATTTTTATGGAGGACATGGCATAGTAGGGGCTCAAGTACCTATTGGAACTGGCATTGCATTTACTCATAAATATAATGGAGATAAAAATATTTGTCGAACTTACATTGGAGATGGTGCTATGAATAATGGCCAAGTTTTTGAAGCATTTAATTTAGCTGCATTATGGAATCTTCCTGTTTTATACATAATTGAAAATAATAAATATGGTATGGGTACTTCAGTTGATAGAGCTGCTGCAGGCTCTCATTTATATAAAAGAGGAGAAGCTTTTGGAATTAATGGTGAGATAGTAGATGGCATGAATGTTTATTCTGTTATTAAAGCTGCAGAAAAAGCCGGAGATTATGTAAGAGCTGGTAAAGGTCCCTATATTTTAGAAGTTCAAACATATCGTTACAGAGGCCATTCAATGTCTGATCCAGCTAAATATAGAACAAAAGATGAATTAGAAGAATATAAAAATTCAGACCCTATAGAGATTGTTAGAGATGAAATTCTAAAAAAGAAAATCGCAACAAAAAATGAAATGGATAAAATAAATAAAGAAATAATTGAAGAGATTAAATTGGCTGCTGAGTTTGCACTTAATAGTAAATTCCCTTCTAAAGAAGAATTATATACGGATGTTTATATTTAAATGAGTACAGAAATACTAATGCCGGCTTTATCACCCACTATGACTGAAGGAAATTTAACTAAATGGTTAGTAAATGAGGGTCAAGAGATAAAAGCTGGAGATGTAATAGCAGAAATAGAAACTGATAAAGCCACAATGGAGGTAGAGGCTGTTGATGAGGGTTTTATTGAAAAATTACTTTACAAAGAAGGTGATCAAAACATTCCAGTTAACAAACCTATCGCTTTGATTTCGGCAGAAAAAAATTCCAAAGCTAAAAGTATAAATAAAAAAATTGAAACCACTTTAAAAAATGCAAAACAAGATTTGAATGAAAAAGAGGAAAGTAATCCAATTTCTAATGAAGTAAGTATGCATATTAGTAAAGATCAAATTACTATGAGACAGGCAATTAGAGATACAATTGCTGAAGAAATGAGAAAAGATAAAAAAGTTTTTATACTTGGTGAAGAAGTGGCAGAGTACCAAGGTGCCTATAAAGTTACTCAAGGTCTTTTAGATGAGTTTGGTAAAAAGAGAGTTATAGATACACCTATTTCAGAACATGGCTTTACTGGTTTAGCAGTTGGAGCAGCTTTCAAAGGTTTGATACCAATTGTTGAATTTATGACTTTTAATTTTTCTATGCAAGCTATAGATCAAATTATTAATTCAGCTGCAAAGACATTATATATGTCTGGAGGGCAAATTAATTGTCCAATAGTTTTTCGTGGACCAAATGGTGCTGCCGCTCAAGTTGCAGCTCAACATAGTCAAGATTTTTCTTCTTGGTATGCTCACGTTCCTGGTTTGAAAGTAGTTGCTCCATCAACGCCTTTAAACGCAAAAGGTCTTCTTCGTGAAGCAATCAGAGATCCTAATCCTGTAATATTTCTTGAAAATGAAATTTTATATGGATTAAAGGGTGAAGTAGCATCAGATGAAAATTTTACAATACCATTTGGTAGAGCAAATATTGCGAAAGAAGGAAAAGATACAACTTTAGTAACTTATTCAATAATGCTTCATAAATCATTGGAAGCTGCGAAAATTTTACAAGATAAATATAATTTAGATATCGAAGTAATTGATCTACAAAGTTTAAGACCAATAGACTCAGAAACCATAATAAATTCTGTAATGAAAACTAATAGAATTATTACAGTTGAAGAGTCATGGCCATTTGCAAGTGTAGGATCTGAGATAGTGAATTTGGTACAAAAAAATGCTTTTGATTATTTAGATGCACCTATAATTAAGGTAAATAGTGCAGATGTTCCGATGCCTTATTCAAGTGAATTAGAAAAGTTATATCTTCCACAAATAGATGATATTGTAAAAGCTGTTAAAGAAGTTAATTATATATAAATTATGTCTTCAAAAATTTTAATGCCAGCTTTGTCACCTACTATGACCGAAGGCACAATCAACAAATGGTTAGTAAAAATTGGAGATAATGTAAAAGCTGGAGATATTATTGCTGAAATAGAAACTGATAAAGCAACTATGGAAGTTGAGGCAGTTGATGAAGGTAAAATAACTCACCTCCTTAAAGAAGATCCAAATAATCAAGTAGCAGTAAATAGAGTTATTGCCATTATTGATGGAAAAAAGAATGACTCACTTGAAGATAATCCAGTTACAAAAGAGATTGATAAGGATGAAAAAGAAACGATAAATAAAGAATCTTCTAAATTAAATGAAAAAAATGAGATTAAAAAAAATGTTGTAAATAATAAATTTAAAGCATCTCCTCTTGTAAAAAAAATTGCCACAGATAAAAATATTGATCTAACAAAAATTAATGGATCAGGTCCAGATGGCCGAATTATAAAAAGAGATATTAATTTAAATGAAGTTTCTTTAGTCTCTTCAGAGCAAAAAATTAATCAAGATTTTATTGTTCCTAGTATGATGCGTAAAGTAATAGCTAAACGTACATTGGAAGCAAAACAACAAATACCTCATTTTTATTTAACTATAGAGTCAAATGTAGATAAATTAATTGATCTAAGAAAAAAGATTAATGAAAATAATTCTTTCAGGATTTCATATAATGACCTTATTGTTAAAGCCTTAGGTATGGCAATGAAAAAAAATCCTGATACTAATGTTTACTGGCAAGAAAATAAAATTTATAAGTTGAAAGATATTGATGTATCTGTCGCTGTTGCAATTGATGAAGGCCTTATTACTCCTGTTATTAAAAAAGTAAATTCTAAAGGCCTTAATGAAGTATCTGTTGAGATAAGAGAATTAGCAAAGTTAGCTAAAACAAATTCTTTAACTCCAAATCAATATACTGGAGGATCTATAACGTTGTCTAACCTTGGTATGTTTGGAATAAGTGAATTTGCCGCTATAATTAGTCCTCCTCAAGCATCAATTTTAGCTGTAGGCAAAATTATTAAAAAACCTATTATTTTAAATGACTCTGTAATGGTAGGGCATACACTAAAATCTACCTTATCTGCTGATCATAGAGTTTTAGATGGTGCAGTTGCCGGTAAATTGTTAAAAGATTTTAATGATATTATTGAAAATCCATTTGAAATTTGGATGAATAGTAATGACATGGAAGTAATTTAAAATGACTGAAGTAAGACATCCAGAGAAAATTTATCGTACTTCAAACCCTATTCCTAAAAAACCTTCCTGGATAAGGGTCAAAGCTCCCACATCAAAATTTTTTAAATCAACAGATAAAATTTTAAAAAATAAAAAAATAGTTACTGTGTGTGAAGAAGCAGCATGTCCAAATATTTCGGAATGTTGGCAAAAAAAGCATGCAACATTTATGATATTAGGAGATATTTGCACTAGAGCATGTGCATTTTGCAATATTAAGACTGGGAAGCCTGGTTTTGTTGATAGAGATGAGCCAAATAAAATAGCAGAAGCAGTATCTGAATTAGGTTTAGAGCATGTTGTTGTTACAAGTGTTGATAGAGATGATTTGGAAGATGGTGGTGCAGAACATTTTACAACAGTTATTTCCTCAATTAGAAAATTAAATCCAAGTTGTACAGTAGAAATTTTAACTCCAGATTTTCATAAAAAACCTAAAGCACTAGATATTCTATCTAATGAATTACCAGATGTATTTAATCATAATCTAGAAACTGTACCTAGGCTATATTTAAGTATTAGACCTGGATCTAGATATTTTGTAAGTCTAAAACTTTTAGCAGATATTAAAAAGCTTAATCCTAACGTATTTACAAAATCAGGATTAATGGTTGGTTTAGGTGAAACTAAAGATGAAATTTATCAAGTAATGGATGATTTACGAGCAGCAGATGTTGATTTTATTACAATTGGTCAATATTTACCTCCAAGTTCGAAACATGCAAAACTAGAAAAGTTTATTACTCCTAGAGAATTTGATGAATATAAAAAAATGGCCACAGCAAAAGGTTTTTTAATGGTTGCATCATCACCTTTAACAAGATCAAGCTATCACGCTTCTGAAGATTTTAAAATTATGCAAAAAAATAGAGCTTACAAAAATCTTTAATGAAAAATTCAAAAAGAGAGGAAGTAATTTCTCATTCAGCAACAAAACTTTTTAATATTGTTATCGATATCGAAAAATACCCTGAATATATTCCTTGGTGCACTAAGATGATAATTAATCAAAGAAATAAAAATGAAATTTTTGCAGATATGTATGTCAAATATAAATTTATTTTATCTCAAAAATTTGGATCTCATGTAAAATTTGATAAAAATAATTTGACTATAGAGACTAGTTATATTGAAGGACCCTTAACAGATTTAACTACCAAATGGAAATTTGAGGAAATAGATAAAAAAAATTCTAAAATATTTTTTGATGTTAATTTTAAATTTAAAAATAATATTCATCAAAAAGTTGCAGAAACCTTTTATCCTTTGATTGAAAATAAAATGATAAATTCTTTTAAAAAAAGGGCAGATGAGACTCTAGATTAACTTTGACAAATACTTAAAAATTGAATTCACACATTTTTTTTGTATTTCTATTCTAGTTCCTTTAAAATTTTTTTCTAAAATTTCTATTTTTCCATTTACTCTTATACCAATATATATCAAACCTAAGGGCTTGCTTTTGCTTCCACCTCCAGGTCCGGCAATACCAGTAGTAGATATGCAAATATTAGTTTTAGTTTTTATAAACAATCCCCTTACCATTTCTTTAGCTGTTTCTTTACTTACTGCACCATATTTATTTAAAGTTGTTTTTTTAACATTTAGATCTTTAACTTTTAAATGGTTAGAATAGGGGATGTATCCCCCTTGATATATTTTTGAACAGTCTTTATTTTTAGTAATAACAGATGCCAATAGACCACCAGTACATGACTCTGCAGTTGAAATTGTAATTTCTTTTTTGATTAATTTATTTATTATTTTCTTATATAAATTCATTTAAAATTATTAAAGTTAATACTGTATATAACCCAGCAATCATATCATCAAGAATTACACCATAGCCATTTTTATAGTGTTTATCAAAATAATTAGCTGGAAAAATTTTAATAATATCGAAAAATCTAAATAAAATAAATATTAGTGTATATGTTGTAATGTCATTATTAATAAAAATTAAATCATAAAAAAGAAATATTATAAAAATACCAAGTAACTCATCTATAACAATATATTTTGAGTCATATGAGTTGGTTATAAACGAATAATAATTAATTAAATAGTTTGAAATAAAAAATAAAAAAATAAATATTAATGCAAGGATTATTAATGGTAGTGATAAAATATCACACAAAATAAACATTATTAATAAGGATACTAAGCTTCCCCAGGTACCTGGTGCATATTTAATATATCCAACAAAAAAAATTGAAATAAATAGTGTGCTAAATTTTTTCATTTGTAATTTGTACTATTGACTCTGCAGCAATTCCTAATCCATCGCCAATAAATCCAATTTTTTCATTTGTTGTAGCCTTAATTGAAATGATTTTTTCAGAGATTTTTAGTAATGAAGATATTTTTGATATCATTTGTTTTCTATATTTATTTATATTAGGTTTTTCACATATAAAATTAATATCTAAATTAACTATAAAAAAATTTTTCTCTTTTAGTTTATTCCTTGCAAATTTTAAAAAGTATTCAGAATTTTTATTTTTCCATTTTGTGTCCTTATTAGAAAAATAGTAACCTATGTCTTTCATTGATAAGGCTCCAAAAATGCTATCACAGATTGCATGAATACCTACATCAGCATCTGAATGTCCAATTAATTTATTAAAATTAATTTTTACACCACATAATTTCAATCCTTTTTTTGTATTTGTATCAATACGATGAATATCGTAACCAATACCAGATTTATAAATAGGTTTTAAAAAAAGTTTAAAATAATTTAGGTCTTCAGGATATGTAATTTTGACATTTAATTTTTCTCCTTTAATAAAGCTTAATTCTTTTTTAGATATTAATACTGAGTCATCTTTTGCATTTAGCATTTTTGTTTTAAAATGTGATTTAAAAATTGTTTTAAAATCAAAGCCTTGAGGGGTTTGTATTAATTTCAAGTTTTTGTTAAAATCTTGTTTTGAAATTACTTTTCTATCTGGGCTTACTATATAAGGTATAGCTGAAATATTTTTGTCAAGATGTTTTAAGATTTTTGCTGTTAATTTATTAGAGCAAAAGGGTCTTGCTGCATCATGTATTAAAACTTTATTTGGATTATATTGTTTTAATTTTTTCAAAGCATTAAATGATGATACTTGTCGATTTTTTCCAGCTTCTACATAAATTAGTTGTTTATTAGGAAAACTTCTTTTTATCTTTTCAAAAAATCTATGATATGATTTTTTAATTACAATTAATATTATATCAAAATTATTAGTGTCTAAGCGATTTAAAAAAAAATCTATAAGATTTATACCATTAATTTCATTAAATTGCTTAGGTAGTTTTTTATTAAACCTTTTGCCAGTACCTCCTGCAAGGATAACGAGTGCATTTTTAGTTTTTTTCATTTATAGGATAATCATATATTAGTTTATTATAGAATTAAAAATATAAATAAAACCTACCGTAATGTTTAGCTTAACCAAAATATTAAATAGATTGTATCTAACAAAATTTTCATTTTATTTATTGTTATGCCTAATTTTAATTAGCTTTTCAATCACCTTTTATTTAATGTTGCCAAATAATAATCTGGTTAAAAACCCTCTACAATTACAGTATTTTTTATTGGCTGATGTTTTTTTTGTAATTTTGCTTTTAGCTCTAATAATAAGACAGCTTATATTAATAATAATTTATAAGAGAAATCAAAAAGATGAATCAAAATTATATATAAAATTTGTAAATTTATTTACTGCTATGGCTGTCGGGCCTGCCATTGGTTTAGTTGTAATAACTTCCCTTTTTTTCAATTTAGAGTTTAGAACTTGGTATGGTGGAGCTGTTAGAGAAGCAGTGGTTAATTCAAATATAGTTGCTAGAGATTATGAAAATGAAATACAAGCTGAAATTATCTCAGATACTCAATTGATTATGAGAGAAATAGTAAAAGTTTCAAGAAATAATGAAGTTAATATAAATTCTATAAATCAAGGATTAAGTGAATTCATAAATCTAAGAACAATCTCAAATATTTATTTATTTAATAAAAAAGGAGAAATATATTTAAATTTTAAAGATCAAGAAAATCAAAATTTTTTGTTACCTTCAGATGATATTTTTCAAATATTAGATCAAAACAGAGTTTATATTTTTCAATTAAATAAAAATTCTATCTCTGCTTATAAAAAAATTAATTTCTTAGGTGATGTATTTATGCAAGTTAATAGACAGCTTAATACTAACATTTGGGATCATATATCAGCAACCAAAGATGCATATAAAATTTACACTACTAAAGAAAATGAAAGTGCCGGTATACAAATAACTTACTCAATGATATTTGTGTTATTTTCTATCGGATTTATTTTAATTGCTGTTTTGATTGGTTTTAACCTAGCAAGAAGACTTTCTAAACCTATATCTAATCTTATAGAATCAGCAAATGAAATTTCAAAAGGTAATTTTGATGCAAAAGTTTCTGAAATTGATCAATTTGATGAAATTAAAGTTTTAATTTCTTCTTATAATAAAATGATAGGTGAAATTGAAAATAAGCAAAACCAACTTATTTCAAAGAGTAATGAAGATGAAGAAAAAAGGTTATTTATTGAGGCTATTTTAAGTTTGCTTACTATAGGAGTAGTTTCATTAGACAAAGATTTTAATATTATATTTTTTAATCAAACAACGAATAATCTTTTTAAAGGTACAAAAAAACTTGAAAATAATAAAAATTTTTTATTAACCTTTCCAGACTGGAAAATTATTTTTGACAATTTTAAAAAATCAAAAAAAATTCTCGAAAACTTTCAAACAGAAATATTAATCAAAGATGATTTAAGAAGCTTTAATATTAGAATTATTAAGGAATTTAAAGATCATATAATTAATGGTTATATAATTGCTATAGATGATACTACTTCATTTATTCTAGCAGAAAAACATGCTGCCTGGTCGGATATTGCTAGGAAGATTGCTCATGAAGTTAAAAATCCATTAACACCTATAAAATTATCCGCTGAAAGAATTGAAAAGAAATATATTAATAAAGAATTTGAAAAAGATGAAATTATGACTCTTACAAATACTATTTCAAGACAAGTTGATGATATTGGAAAACTAATTGATGAATTTTCTTCATTTGCAAGAATGCCTGAGCCAGAAATTAAACTTGATAATTTATCTAAATGTTTGAATGAATCTTTCTTATTATTTTCTAATTCTCATAAAAATATTAAATTTAAAATAAATAAAAATGATCAAGATATTTTTTACCAGTTTGACAAGTTTCAAATGTCTCAATGTTTTAATAATCTTATTAAAAATGCTGTTGAGGCAGTAGAAAAAATACCAAATCCTTCAATTTCTATAAATTTTACATCTGACAGCAATAAAATTTTCATTGAAATTGCAGACAATGGTATAGGAATATCTCAACAAATGGTAAATAAAATATTTGAGCCATATTTTACTACAAAAAGTAAAGGTACTGGGTTAGGGCTTTCAATAGTAAAAAAAATTATTGAAGACCATAACGGAAAAATTAAAATAGAAAAAAATAAGCAAATGGCAGGCACAACAAGCTCAATTATATTTGAAAATCTAAATGCTTAAAGTTTTAATTATTGATGATGAAAAGGATATTTGTTTTTTAATATCTGAAATTTTGAAAGATGAAAAATACCTTACATATTCAGCTATTAATTCTAGTGAGGCTATTTCATACTTCAATAAATATAATCCTGATTTAGTAATTCTTGATGTCTGGCTTTCTAATAGCAAATTAGATGGTATAGAAATTTTAAAAGAATTTAAAAAAATTAATATTAATGTTCCTGTAATTATTATTAGTGGACATGGTACTGTAGATCTAGCTGTAAGTTCAATAAAGAATGGAGCTTATGATTTTTTAGAAAAACCATTCAATAGTGATAAGTTAGTAATTTTAGCAAAAAGAGCGATTGAAAGCTCTAGATTATTAGATGAAAATAAAAACTTAAAAGAATTAGTATCTCCAGATATCAATTTAGTAGGTAATTCAAATTTTATTATTCAAACTAAAAAAAATATTGTTAATTTTTCAAAATCAAACTCTCGTCTTTTAATTGAAGGCCCATTTGGAGTTGGAAAAAAATTAATAGCTAATCAAATTCATAAAAATTCCAAATATAAAGATAAAATTCCAATAAATATTGATTTTGCAACTTTGAATGAAAGTAATCTTGAGGTTTTATTTTCTGAAGATATTAAAAATTTAAATGGCAATCTTTTCGTTAGATCAAATATGAATACATTGATTTTATCAAATATTGATCAGATACCCCTTAAGTTTCAAAAGCAATTTCTTTTTTTTATTGAAAATTCTGAATTTTTTAAAGCATCAAATATAATATTAGATCATAAAATAATTACAATTTCAGAAAAAAATTTAGAAGAAGAAATTAACAATGGTAATTTTTTATCTAGATTATACGAACGTTTAAAAGTAGATCATTTGAAATGTCTTAGCTTATCACAAAGAGTTCCTGATATTTTACCAATTTTAAATTATTATATTTCAAAATTTAATGCGAGAAATATTGATCTAACATTCTCTAAATCAGCCATTTCAAAATTAGAAACTTTTGATTGGCCTGGAAATGTAGCTCAATTAGTAAACTATGTAGAAAAAACTGTTATACTTAACCAGACAGCAAATGATGATCTAGTTCTTGACGTAGATAATTTAGCACTTGAAATGGGAGATTATAGTAAGGAGCAATTCTCCTTAAATAATTATGATTTATCATTAAAGGAAGCTAGAATGGAGTTTGAAAAAGAATATTTAGTATCGCAAATTAAACGTTTTAGTGGTAATATATCTAAAGTATCAGAATTTACTGGTATGGAAAGAACAGCTCTCTATAGAAAACTTAAATCATTAAATATTTCAGTTAAATAAATAAAATGAAGACAATAATTTGTGGTTCTGGTGATGTAGGTTATAGTATTGCTGATAAGTTATCTAAAGAAAATTTTGAAGTTACTGTTGTTGATGAACCTTCTAATAAACTTAACAAAATATCTGAAAATTTAGATGTAAAAGTATTAGCAGGTATTCCAAGTTTGCCAACTACACTAATGAATGCAGGGGCAAAAGATTGTGAAATATTAATTGCAGTAACAAAAAGTGATGAAACAAACATGATTGCATGCCAAATAGGGCATTCATTATTTAAAATACCAAAAAAAATTGCAAGAATTAGACAGCAAGATTATTTAAAAGGTGAGTGGCAAAATTTGTATACTAAAAATGATTTACCTATTGATGCTATAATTTCCCCTGAGCAAGAAGTAGCAAGTGCTTTTCATAGAAGAATAATATCACCTGGAACAATTGACATGGTTGAGTTATCAGATAAGCAATTAAAATTAATTGGTTTTAAGTGTGACAAAAATTGTAGTCACATAGGGTTAACAGTCAGAGAATTATCTGCAAAATTTCCTGATTATTTAGCTAATATTTTATTTATTTTTAGAGGAGATAAAAAATTTATCGTTAATTCCTCTACTAAGATAGAAAATAATGATCTTATTTATATGGTTGTTGAAAAACAGAATTTAAAAGATGTTTTGAAAGAATTTGGACACAAAGAATTACAAGCGCAAAAAATTGTTATTATTGGAGGAGGTAACATAGGCTTTTCTTTAGCAGAGTTAATAGAAAAAGATGATAGTGGTATTTCCACTGAATTAATTGAATTAGATAAAGAGCGTGCTCAATTTCTTGCATCACAACTAAATGCAGTAACAATTACTAATGGGGATGGTCTAGATAATCAAATATTAGATGAGGTTAATATTGCTGAAGCTGGATATTGTCTTGCAGTTACAGAAGATGATGAAGTTAATGTCTTAGCTTCATTACTTGCAAAAAGAGCAGGCACTAAGCAATGTATGGCCCTTATAAATAACAGTTCTTATACATCATTATTATCAAATATAGGTATAGACATAACAATTGATCCAAAACTTATTACTATTTCAAAAATATTAGAAAAGGTTCGAGGTGGTAGTATTATGAATGATTATTCATTAGGTGATGGTTTTGGAGAGGTAATTGAAGCAATGATCAAAAAACAATCCCCACTTTGTAACAAAAATTTAAAAGAATTGAATTTACCTAAAAGTGTTAGAATAGGCTCTATATTAAGGGATGGAAAAATTATTATTCCTAATAGTAACACAAATTTTAAGGAAAACGATGATGTAGTATTCTTTTCAGAGACACAGTACATTAATAAATTAGAAAAATTACTCTCTGCATACTAATTTATGTCAAAATATGCTTATCTTAATAATAAATATGTAAACTTTAAAGATGCAAAAATTCACATAGAAGACAGAGGTTTTCAATTTTCTGATAGTGTTTATGAGGTTATAAAAGTTTTAAATAGCAAACTTTTAGATTTAGATTTTCATATTAGTAGATTAAAATATTCAACTAAAGAGCTTAATTTTAATTATAAAGTTAATCATACTTCTTTAACAAAAATTTTTGTTAATTTGGTTAACAAGAATAAATTAAAAAATGGAATAATTTATTTGCAAATTACTAGAGGTGTGCAGCCTAGAGAGCATGCTTATAAAAAAGGTCTAAAACCAAATATAATTGCATATACAACTAAGAAAAAATTTAATTTACCTGATAAAAATTATAGAGGATATAAGGCAATTACATACCCAGATATTAGATGGGGTAGGCCAGATATAAAAACTACTTCATTATTAGCAAATATTTTGGCTGCTACTGAAGCTAGTAAAAAAGAATCTTACGAATCAATTTTAGTTAAGGGCAATAAAATTACTGAAGCTGCTCATTCAAATGTTTGGATTGTAAGAGGTAAAAAAATTATTACACATCCAGCAAACAACGAAATTTTAAAAGGTGTTACAAGAACAGTTTTAAAAAACGTCATAAAGTCATTAAAATTACAATTAATTGAAAAAGAATTTTCTATAAAAGAACTTTTTAAATCTGAAGAAGTTTTCATTACGAGCTCAGGTAGTTTAGTGACACCTATAATTCAGGTAGATAAAATTAAAATAAATAATGGTAAAATTGGAGCAATAACAAAGTCTCTTGCTTTAAATTTATACAAAGCTATTATTTAAATTCAGTGGTTAACATAGATGATATAAGAGAAATTTTATATAATATTAGTAATGAAATTATATTACCAAGTTTTGGGAATTTATCCAATAATCAAATTTCATATAAAAATGAAAAAGATATAGTAACAGAAATTGATATTAAGGTCGAACAAGAGCTTTATTCTAACTTATCAAAAATGATTAAAGATTCTAAGTTTATTGGAGAAGAAACTTATTCTAGAGATCCCTCTATTTTAAATTACTATATATCAGATAATTATTGCTGGACTGTTGATCCTATAGATGGAACTAGTAATTTTGCAAAATCAAAAGAAAGATTTGCAGTAATGGTATCATTGACTAAGCATAAGCAAATAATTCAATCATTTATTTATAAACCTATTAGTGAAGAATTTATGTTTGCTGATAAAACAGGAACTTTTTTTAATAATAAAAAAATCAAATTAAGTGTAAATACAACAATTGAAAATTCAAATGGTTCTATAAGTACAAAGTATTGGGATGGAAATAAAAAAGAAAAGTTAATTGCAATAAAAGATAAATTTAAAAATATTAATTCTTATGGATCAATTGGTTGCGAATACTTTGATATTGTGCTTGGAATAAGGGATTTTGCTTTATTATCACGATTGTACCCTTGGGATCATATACCAGGTGTATTTATTGTAAGACAAGCAGGAGGTCATGATTGTCATTTTGATAAATTAGAATATAAATTTTATGAAAATTCAAAAAATTTAGTTGTGAGCAGTTCAAAAAATTTAAATTATCAAATATTAAACCTAATTGGAGAATAATTATATGGAAATAAAAAATGTTACTTTTATTGGTCTTGGCGTTATGGGTTATAACATGGCAGGTCATCTAAAAAAAAATAACTACAACACAACTGTTTATAATAGAACTAATTCAGTTGCAGATAAATGGGTTAATGAATTTTCAGGATTAGCAAAATTAACTCCAGGTGAAGCATCATCTGATGCTCAAATAGTTTTTATATGTGTAGGAAGAGATGAAGATTTAGTATCTGTAATGGAAGGCAATGATGGAATAATAAATAATATTAAAGAAAACACTATAATAGTAGACCATACAACTGCTTCAGCAGATATTGCCAAAAAATATTATAAAAAAGCAAAAGATAATAATTTTTACTTTCTTGATGCGCCTGTTTCTGGCGGTCAAGCAGGAGCAGAGAATGGCATTTTGTCAATAATGGTTGGTGGGGATGAAGAGCATTTTCAAATAGCAAAACCTGTGATGAGTTCATATGGTAAAACTATAGAATTAATAGGTTCAACTGGTTCAGGTCAATTAGCTAAAATGATTAACCAAATTTGTATTGCAGGCTTGGTTCAGGGTTTATCAGAGGCAATGGCATTTGGAAAAAAAGCAAATTTAAATATGGAAAAAGTATTGCAAGTAATTTCTAAAGGCGCAGCACAATCTTGGCAAATGGAGAATAGATATAAAACTATGCTTAATGGAGAATATGAATTTGGCTTTGCAGTTGATTGGATGAGAAAAGATTTATCAATTTGTTTTAATGAAGCTAAAAAAAATGGTGCCTCCCTTCCTGTAACTAAAATTGTTGATAAATACTATGAGGAAGTTCAAGAGAATGGTGGATCTAGATACGATACGTCATCATTAATGACATTAGTTGATGATTAATTCAAAAAGTATTTATTTTGCTTTTATATTATTAGTTGCCTCTTCACTCTTTTGGTCAGGTAATTTTTTTACTGGAAAAGTAGCCTCTCTATATAATTTAACACCTTTTAAATTGAGTTTTTTGAGATGGTCTCTTGCTTTTCTTTTATTATTACCTTTTACTTATCGTAAAATTATTGAAGATTTTGATAAATATAAAAAAAATTTGATTTTTTTAATAATTACATCGATACTCGGTGTTACTATATTCAATTCTTTTACCTATTTATCTTTAGAAACATCAATGGTGATTAATTCATCGATAATGGCATCAATAACACCTTTATTAATTATTTTTTTTTCATGGGTATTATATAAAACCCCAACTTATTTCATGCAATTTTTTGGTATAATATTGTCAATCATCGGAGTGCTGCTCATTATTTCAAAAGCTAATATTAATAATCTCTTGAGTTTAAATTTTACTAGAGGAGATTTATGGATGTTAGGTGCAGTTTTTGCATGGGGCTTATATTCTGTTTTATTAAAAAAAATTGATCGTACTCTCTCACAACTTGCCACTTTAGAGGTGATGATTTTTATTGGCTTAATATTTATTTTTCCGTTTTATCTTTTGGAAGCTCAAAATAACTCTTATTTACCTAAAGACTCAACTGAAATTTTGATGATTAGCTACGTTGCGATATTTGCAAGTATCACTTCGTTTTTTGCATGGAACAAAGGAGTCTCAATTTTGGGTGCAAATAAAGCCAGCCTTTTTTTACACCTTATTCCTGTTTTTAGTTCAATGTGGGCAATTATGTTTCTTGGAGAAAAATTTTCTTTTTTTCATTTAATAGGAACTATCTTTATTATTTTTGGAATAGTGCTATCTAATATTAAGAAACAAAAATTATGAATAAACTAGTGAAATCTGATCAAGAGTGGAAGAAAATTCTTTCAGAAGAAGAATACTACATCACCAGACAAAAAGGGACTGAGCCGGCATTCTCTGGCAAAGCATTTGATATTACAAAAGATGGAGTATTTAAATGCAGGTGTTGTGGAGCAGAATTATTTGAAAGAACATCAAAATATGAATCAGGATGTGGTTGGCCTAGTTTTTTTAAGGGCATATCAAATGATGCAATTAAAACAGAACAAGATACTTCTCACGGAATGATTAGAACCGAAATAATGTGTGCCACTTGTGATGCTCATTTAGGACATGTATTTGAAGATGGGCCAGAACCAACAGGGCTAAGGTATTGCGTTAATTCACTATCCATTCAATATAAAGAATTTGATTAATTTTAATTAGGATTTTGTTTTAAAAATTCTAAATATTGCACCACTTTGTCAAATTTTTCATCTGGTATATCTTTGTAAGTCATTTTAAAATGAGTCTTTACCTCTAAAGCTACGTGAGCATAGGGATTGCGCCCTTTAGGATGATTTGGATGATTAGGTAGTTTACCTAACAACTCATCTCCAGTTACTTGTATCAACTTCCATAGTTTACTTGCATTTTCTTTATTCAAAGTTACTTAGCTAAAGCTCCCATAGGGTCCCATGGTTCCAAAGATACTGGCTCTATATCAAGATATTTTAATAATTTTTTACTGAGATATTTTTTATCAACAACAACTTCGTAGGTATATTCATCAAACCATTCATCAGTCATCATCATATAACCTTTATTACCACTCTTTGTGCCCCAGCTATTTTCAATTTTCCATTTAGTTGATTTTCTGCTTTTTACATCGACACCAGTTAGTAACATAGCATGGGTCATCTCACTATCACCGTATTCTAGTCGAGTTTGTTTATTTATTTTAAATGATGTTTGAAAAACATTCTCATAGTCAAAAATACCCATATCAAGTACACCCATATCTCTGCTAAATCTCTTACCAACATCACATCCAAACCAAACTGCTTCATTATCTTTAATTGATTGCATAGCAGATTTTTTTAGCTCAGATATATCCACGTTGAGATATTTTATTTCTTGTCCTTCAATAACATTACCCAAATATTCAACGGTATATATTGTGTTAAAATTTTTATTACTCATTGGAGCATGTATCAAACAAACTTTATCTTTAATGTTTATATCAGCATATTTTTTTACAAATGCCTTAGGTGATGTATCTGTAATTGAAATATAATTGTTATCTTTATCTCTTGTAGACCAGTTCACAACCTCTGGTGGTTGACCAAGAAACATCGCCAATAAGTTATAAATGGTCTCCATCATATCTTTCTTCAAGGACGTTGATTGTTTAGCAGATTTTTTTCTTAAGACAGAAGCAAATTCCCTTAGTTTGTGTGTTAAGATGTAATTCATTGCCATAGATTTACTACTATGATTGGTTTCTGGCATTACATCTTTTGGCACTGCTCCGTATTTTTCAATAAGATTTACAAACATATCCCATTGACCACCATCTTGAACTGGAGCTTTAACAAGATGCATAATTAATCTACTGTCATATTTGTGATCTCTTGTTTTAATTATATTTTCTAAAAAATAATTTGCCTTTTCTAATTTATCCCAAAACATAAAATAGTTTTGAGAGAACTCGAAGTTATTTAGATTAAGTTTATTTACAACTTCTAATCTCATTAAATTTAGCCCTGCAAATCCCCAGCATCTTCCTGAGGCCATTTGATTTGTAGCGGGTAGTTCTTTTTCAATTAAATGAGAAAAATGATGATTAATTTTACTAAAATTTTCCCAATTAAGCGCAACTGTGTTTAAATCGTTTTTGATTAATGCATTCCTTGATGCGATATTTTTATTATTTTTTATAAACTTATTCCTATATTTTTTGACGTCCTTTAGAGATATATTTTTAGGCATATATTATATTTAAGGCTATTTCAGTTTAAATCAAATCTATTTTATTTTTTCTTTTTCTTTAAACCTATTTTTTGCTTTCTATCATCAATTAGTTTTATTGCATCCTCAAGATTCAAACTATCAATTGTTTGGTCACCTAGAAGTGATGCATTAATTTTTCCACATTTTACATATGGTCCAAATTTACCGTCATGTGCTGTAATATTCTTTTTTTCACTAGGATGTTCACCAAAAGTTTTAAGTGTTGCATTACCTCTTTGTGTTGGTTTTGCAATTAACTCAATTGCTCTATCTAGTTCAATATCAAGAATATTATCTGTTTTTTCTAGGGCTTTATATTTTTTATCATGCAGAATATATGGTCCGTACATACCAATTCCAGCACTAACTGTTTTATTAGTTTCAGGATGAAATCCTAACTTTCTTGGTAATCCTAATAACTGTATTGCTGTATTCAGACCAATTTCATTGGGTTCAAAATTTTTTGGTATGGAAACTCTTTTAGGTTTCTTTTCTGGAGTTCCTTCACCAACTTGCATATAAAAACCATACGGACCTTTTCTTAAAGTAATAATTTCATTTGTTTCAGGATAAATACCAATTTCTTTTGGACCAGCTAAAGCAGTTCCATCTTTGTCATTTAATTGATTAAATTGAACTGTGTATTTACAATCAGGATAATTTGAACATCCTATAAAACCTCCAAACTTTCCTACTTTGATTCCAAGTCTTCCATTATCACAGGTTGGACATTTTCTACTTTCATCTTTTCCCTCTGGTGGAAAAAAATGCGCACCTAATGCATCATCAAGCACATCAATAACTTCTCTATTTGATTTTCCAACAGTATCATCACATAATTGTTTAAAAGTCTCCCAGAATTTTCTTAAAACTTCTTTCCAGTCTAGTTTACCATCAGAAATGTCATCTAATTGATTTTCTAAATCAGCAGTAAAGTCATACTCAACATATTGGTTGAAATATTTTTCTAGAAATATAGATACTATACGTCCTCTATCATGAGGATTGAAACGTTTCTTATCCAAAATAACATAATCTCTATCTTGCAACACTTTAATAATAGAAGCATATGTTGAAGGTCTCCCAATTCCTAGTTCCTCTAATTTCTTAACCAAGCTTGCCTCTGTATATCGAGGAGGGGGCATAGTGAAATGTTGATTTTTTACTACATTTTTTAGATCTAGTTCTTCTCCTTCAATAATTTTAGGTAGTATTGTTTCTTTTTCCTCATCCTTATCATCATCTTTTGCTTCTTGATAAACTTTGTACATTCCAGGAAATTTTATTGTAGAGCCATTTGCTCTAAGACTTATTTTTTCATCAGAACTTACTATATCAACTGCAACTTGGTCAAGAATAGCACTAGCCATTTGAGAAGATACAGCTCTTTGCCAAATAATTTCATACAATTTGAATTCTTCACCAGTAATATATTGCTTGATATCTTTTGGAGTAAAGTAAATATTAGTAGGTCTAATACATTCATGAGCTTCTTGAGCGTTTTTTGCTTTAGATTTGTACACTCTAGGACTATCTGGAAGATATTCAGAGCCATAATTTTCATTTACAAAGTTACGCACTTGATTAACAGCCTCATTAGACATAACAACACTATCTGTTCTCATGTAAGTTATCAAACCTGTAGTCTCACCATTAATTTCAGTTCCTTCATAAAGTTTTTGAGCAGTTCGCATAGTTTGACTGGCACTTAAACCTAATTTACGACTTGACTCAATTTGCATTGTGGAAGTTGTAAAAGCTGGGTAGGGATTTCTTTTTGCTTCTTTTTTGATAATATTACCAACTTTAAATGTTGAGTTTTTAATTTTTTCATAAATTTCTGAAGCCTGTTTTTCATTTTTAATTTCTAATTTATCTACTTTATTTGCATCAAATTTAGTAAGGCGTGAGTTAATAAGTTTATCTTCACTATTTAAAAAATTAGCTTGAATTGACCAATATTCCTCAGGATTAAATTTTTCTATTTCTAACTCTCTTTCACTAATAATTCTAAGAGCAACAGATTGCACCCTGCCTGCTGATTTTGAACCAGGTAGTTTTCTCCAGAGTACAGGCGATAGTGTAAATCCTACTAAAAAATCTAGAGCTCTTCTAGCTAAATAGGCATTCACTAAATTTTTATCAATTTCTCGAGGTGTCTTTAAACTATCTAGGACAGCATTTTTTGTAATTTCATTAAAAGTAACACGGTGAATGTTTAGTTTAGATAGTGAGGCATTGTCTTTCAATAGTTTTTCAACATGCCAAGCAATGGCCTCTCCTTCACGATCAGGATCAGTAGCTAAATACAGATTTTCAGACTTTTTTGCTGCATCAGTTATTTCTTTTATAACTTTTTTTCCTCTATCACTAGTTTCCCACTTCATTTTGAAGTCGTTTTCAGTGTCTATTGCATCATTTTTAGCAGATAAATCTCGTACATGACCAACACTGGCCAAAACTTTAAAGTCAGAACCTAAATATTTATTAATAGATTTTGCTTTTGATGGTGACTCAACAATTAATACATTCATAAAAATTTTAGTCCAAATTTCAGTTTAAACTTACTTCGTCAAGAATTTTTTAAAAAAAGTAGAATTCTACTTAGATAATTTTATTTTATTTTCAGTTCTATTTAACAATCTTTTTATGTTTTCTTGGTGTTTAATCATAATTATTAAGAGTAAATAAAATAATAAAATACCTAAATAATGACTAGAATTAATAAAAAAATAAATAGGGGGGATTAAACATGCTGCTATTGAACTTAAAGAAGAATATTTAGATATCAAAGCTATAGCTAACCAAAAAACAATAAAAAACAATCCTAACATTGGATTTATTCCAAATAAAAAACCAATATATGTGGCTACACCTTTACCTCCTTTAAACTTTAACCAAATAGGAAATATGTGACCAAGAATAGAAAAATGACATAGAAATATAATTTTTAAAGTTTCAATATCATTAAAAAAAAAACTTAATATTATAAATGGTAAAAACCCTTTTAAAATATCTAAACATAATACAAAAAATGCTAGATACTTATTTCCAGTACGTAGTACGTTTGTCGCTCCAATATTACCAGATCCAATATTTCTTATATCACCATGCCCAAATAATTTTGGTATCAATAAGGCAAAAGGAATAGATCCCAACAAATAAAAAAGAATTACAAAAAAAATATCAAGAATTAAGGGCATAATCTCTGTTTTTAATTAAAATATCTAAACATGCCATTCTAATTGCCACACCCATTGCAACTTGCTCTTGAATTAAACTCCTAGTTACATCATCAGCAAGTGCTGAGTCTATTTCAAAACCTCTATTCATAGGACCCGGATGCATTACAAAAGCATTTCTTTTGGCATATTTGAGTTTATTGTAGTCTAATCCATACTTATTGAAATAAGACTTTTGATTTGGCATAATTTTTCCGACAATCCTCTCTTTTTGAATTCTAAGCATCATAACAATATCACAGTTTTTCAGACCTTTCTTCATATCAGTAAAGATCGTAACTGGAAGTTTTTTAATATTTTTTGGCAACCATTCTTTAGGACCTATAACATTAATTCTAGCGCCAAGTTTTGATAAGATAATTATATTTGATCTTGCAACACGACTATGGAGTATATCTCCACATATGGCTATTTGTAATTTTGAAAAGTTTTTGAATCTATTTTTTATTGTTAAAGCGTCTAACAAAGCCTGAGTTGGGTGTTCATGACTTCCATCACCTGCATTAATTACACAAGCGTCAACACTCATTGAAATTTTTTTACTAATACCTTCATCAGGATGCCTTAAAACCAAAACATCTGGGCTCATCGAATTTATAGTAGTCATTGTATCTAATAATGTTTCACCTTTGTTAATTGAGCTATCTTTAACGGCTACATTTATAAGATCAGCTCCTAATCTTTTAGCAGCTACCTCAAAACTTGTTCTAGTTCTAGTTGAGTCTTCAAAAAATAAATTAAATATTGTACGACCTTCAAGTAAATTATGTTTTTTAATTTTATTTTTATTGAAAGTTATAAATTTTTGAGCTTCATTTAATATGAATTCAATCTCTTTTTTATTTAAATCAGCAGTTTCAACTAAATGAATTTTTTTATATATATTATTTGATCTCTTTTTAATTTCAAATTTACTGTTTTTATTTAATGAAGAATAATTCTTAAGGGCTATTTTTTCTGCTTCTTTAAGTATTTTTGTACCTGTTGAATATCTTATAGCTATTTTCTTTGGCATTTTAATTTTCATTTGCCAATATTTTGAATTTTCTCTTTTATATAATTTTATGTGTCCTGACTTTAAAATTTTATAATTCATATGTGTTAATAATGTGCTAATATGTGTAAACGATATTAAACATTTTTTCTATATTTATCTAAAAATCCTTGTAAAATATAAGCTGCTGATTGTTGATCAAGTTTCTTTTTAATTTTATTGGTACTAAAATCGGATTTTCTCATTTCTTTAAATATAACATCAGATGAGTATCTTTCATCCCAGAATTCAATAGGAAGTGAAAAATATGATTTTAATTCATTACTAAAATTACGTATTTTTTTTGTTTGCTCATTTTCAGATCCATTTAAACTGAGAGGTAATCCGATAATAAATCCACCAATTTCATAATCTATTAAATATTCTTTTAGCTTTAATAAATCTTTGATTGTACCTCTTCTTAAGACAGTATTTATGGGTGTGGCAATTGTATAAGTGCTATCAGATACTGCTATTCCTATTGTTTTAAAACCTACATCTAGACCTATTAGAATTTGTGATGTATGAAGTCGGTCAATTAAATTATTAGTTTTTTCAATCACTGGAGACATATAAATTGAAGTTAGATACAAATACAATAAATAAAATAGCCAAACTTGCAAGAATAAGGCTTTCTGAGGATGAAGCCAAAGATTTGCTTAAGGATATGAACTCAATTCTAGATTGGGTAGAGCAATTAAATGAAGTCAACACTGATTCTGTTGAACCTTTAGCAAATATTTCTTCATCAACTCTGCCACAAAGAAAAGATGAAGCTAAAGATATAAATTCTTCAGATGAAATTTTAAAAAATAGTCCTGATAAACTTGAGGATTATTTTGTAGTTCCCAAGGTTGTAGAATAATGGAATTTAAATCAATTAATCAACTTAAATCATTATTAGAAGAAAATAAAATTTCTGTTAAAGAAATTGCCGAAACATACATTAGAAAAATCAATGAAAAAAAAGATTTAAATATTTTTATATATTTTGATGAAGATAAAATTAATGAACAAGTAAAAGAAATAGAAAAATTACCTAATAATAAAAAATTAAAAGGTATTCCAATTGCAGTAAAAGATCTTTTTTGTACTAAAAAAATGCCAACTACTGCAGGATCAAAAATTCTAGAAAATTTTCATCCAACATATGAGTCTTTTGTTACTCAAAAATTAATTAATGAGGGATCAATGTTTGTGGGCAAAACAAATTTAGATGAGTTTGCAATGGGATCTGCTACTAATACCAGTTATTTTGGAAACACCATCAATCCATTATCTAAAAAAGGAGTTCCTCTAGCACCAGGAGGTTCATCAGGAGGTTCCGCTGCAGCTGTAGCTGCAGATTTATGTTTGGGATCAACTGGAACTGATACAGGTGGTTCAATTAGACAACCTGCAAGTTTTTGTGGAGTAGTAGGTATTAAACCAACTTATGGATTATGTTCTAGATGGGGAATAGCTGCGTTTGCATCAAGTCTTGATCAAGCTGGTGTTTTTTCAAAAAATGTTAAAGATGCCTCGATATTGCTTGAAGCAATTGCAGGACATGATGAGAGAGATAGTACAAGCTCTAAAGTTGAAATACCAAACTATTCGCAAAACCTTAATCCAGATTTAAATGGAAAAATTATTGGTATTCCTAAGGAATATACACTTGATGGAATATCGGATGAAATTAATATGGTTTGGGAAAATGCTATAAATTCTCTTGAAAAAAAAGGAGCTAAAATTAAAAATATTTCTTTAGCACACACTAAATACGCTTTACCTACATATTACATTATAGCTCCTGCAGAAGCATCGTCTAATTTAGCTAGATATGATGGGGTTAAATATGGTTTCAGATCGAAAGATGTGAATAGTCTAGATGAAATGTATGAGCTAACAAGAAGTGAAGGTTTTGGAAAGGAAGTAAAGAGACGAATATTGATAGGTACATATGTTTTATCTGCAGGATACTATGATGCGTATTATCTTAAAGCACAAAAAGTTAGAAAACTTATTGCTAATGATTTTATAGAAACTTTTAAAGAATGTGATTTTATTTTAACTCCTACTGCTCCAAGTGCAGCATTTCCTTTAAATGAGAAACAAGACGATCCTATTAAAATGTATCTTAATGATGTTTTTACTGTACCTGCTTCATTAGCTGGCATTCCAGGTATTTCAATCCCATATGGTAAAGATAAAAATGGTTTACCATTGGGAATTCAACTATTAGGAAAACATTTCAATGAGCAAGAAATAATTAATGCTGCGTTTGCATTAGAAAAGGATTATGAGTAATCTTATTAAAGGTAATAAACATGAGTGGGAGACAGTAATTGGTCTTGAAATTCATGCTCAAGTCAAATCAAACTCAAAATTATTTAGTAATTCATCAACAGCATTTGGCTCTAGACCAAACAGTCAGGTATCTCTTGTTGATGCAGCTATGCCTGGAATGCTTCCTGTCATTAACAAATATTGTATAGAGCAAGCTGTCAAAACAGGTATTGGTCTTAATGCTAAAATTAATAACTATTCCATATTTGATAGAAAAAACTATTTTTATGCAGATTTGCCTCAAGGTTATCAAATTAGCCAATATAAATATCCTATAGTGGGTGAGGGTAAAGTTAGTATTGATTTTAAAGATGGTTCTTCAAAAGATATAAGAATTGTAAGACTTCATTTGGAGCAAGATGCAGGCAAAAGTCTTCATGATCAAAATCCAACAAAAACTTATGTTGATTTAAATAGATCTGGCGTTGCATTAATGGAAATTGTTAGTGAGCCGGATATAAGAAGTGCAGATGAAGCTGGTTTATATATTTCCAAAATCAGATCCATATTAATGTATCTAGATACTTGTGATGGTAATATGCAAGAAGGTTCACTTCGTGCTGATGTCAATATTTCAGTAAGAAAACCAGGGGATGATTATGGAATTAGATGTGAAATAAAAAATTTAAATTCAATTAAATTTATCAAACAAGCGATAAATTATGAAGTAAGAAGGCAAATAGAAATTCTAGAGACGGGAGGTGTTATTGAACAAAATACACTTCTTTTTAACACGAGTACTGGTAAAACAAAACCTATGCGAAGTAAAGAAGAGGCACATGATTATCGTTATTTTCCTGATCCAGATTTATTACCTCTCGAAATTAATCAAAAAGATATTGATAAAATGGTTAATTCTATTCCTGAATTACCAGATGAAAGAAAAAGAAAATATGTAGTAGTATATAATTTATCTAATTATGATGCTTCAGTTTTAACCGCAGACAAATCTGTGTCTGATTATTTTGACTCAGTAATTAAATCAGATCAATCATTAAAAAACTCTGCAAAAATAGTTGTAAATTGGATTACTTCAGAATTATTTTCTCTTTTAAAAGAAAACAATATTGATATTGATAATTCACCTATAAATCCAAAATATCTTGGTAAACTTGTTAAATTAATAAAAGAAAATATCATTTCAGGCAAGATTGCTAAAGATGTATTAATTGAAATGTTCAATTCAAAACAAGATCCTGAAATTATAATTAAAAATAAAGGTTTAAAACAAGTAACCGATACAAGTGAAATTGAAAATATTGTTGATGAAGTGCTTAAGGAAAATAAAAAAATGGTTGAACAGTATTTATCTGGAAAAGATAAGCTTCTAGGTTTTTTTGTTGGACAATCTATGAAAAAAAGTAAGGGTAAAGCAAATCCTAAAATTTTAAATGAAATTTTAAAGTCTAAATTATCAAATAAAAATTAATCTCAGAGTAAAAATTCTATAAGATAAAAAAATAAAAGTAGCCAAAATCCAAATGATATTACCTTTATAATTTTCAGCCGATCTCCAAATTCCTACTGTTATAAAAACAGTCCAAAAAAATATTAATATTTTAGAAAAAAAATTGAAATTACTAAAGTCTAAAAATGGTAAAGAGCTAGAGAATTTATTGTTTTGAAAAAAATATATTTCAAGATTAAAAATTAGTAAGATAAACAATGCATTTAACAACTCTCCTATTAACCAATAAGATCTCCATAATGTAATTTCACCTTTCCAAAATCTATTTATTAAATTTTCCATTTTACCTTTTTTTAAATTAATATTTTTTAATGAAATTCTCAACTGAAATAAGATTTAAAAGCTCAACACGATTGTTATCCAAAAATTTAAAATCTAAAGATTGAGTTGATTTGAATGGTTTTGATTTACCATGTTTTATTATTCCAACTCCCCAATCACAATTTACACAAGAAATTTCCAAGTTTAATTCTGCCATTCTTAATTTAGCAAATGATTTCCATACAGTGCCATTCCATGTGGGAAATTTACCATTAACTTCATAATTATCTCTCTGATGAAATTCAGTTGGAGGATTGCAATCATGCATAATTATAAAACCTTTATCAGATAAAAATTTTAGTGATCCTTCAATATCTCTATCTACTTGACTCTCAAGATGCAATCCATCTATAAAAATTATATCAAAAAAATCTTTATTAATTTTAAAAAAATCATCAGAACTTATTTTTTGTAAGTTTATAATATCTTTAGTTGGATTTGGATCAACACCAACTTTGTTTTTTATTAAAATTTTCTCAAAATTTCTCCCATCTCTAACACCAATTTCTAAGTAATTTTTAAAGTTGTATTTAGAAATTAGATGGTTAATTAATGATGTCCTTGAGGCTAAATCATACCCGTGATTAAATTTTTGAATGGTTAACTCTCCCATTATAGTATTTTTCACTTCCCCTGTTTTTAGTAATTCTCCATTGCTTAATTTTAAATAAGGTAGTTTTTCTATCATTGAATTTTTGAAAAAATAATTTTTTATTGTTGCCTATAAATTATCATAATATACTAAGAAAAAATAGAATGAACACAGAAAAATTTATAATTTAATTTTATTTTCTATGAACTTTCACTTCATTTCAGTTCTTAACCCAAGGGATTTTTTTAATTCTCGTATACCTTCATATAGATTAAGGCTAAGTTATGTATTTAATGCAGCTAAAGAACTTGATTTTAAAATTTCAGGTGATCTTAGTGTCCCTAAAGAAACTGATATTTTCTATGTGGGTAAACTTGATAAAACAATAGATAAAAAAATAATAAAAAAAATTACTAATGATCTTAAAAATACTAATGCAAAAATTTATATTGATTATACTGACGATTGGTTGCATTCTAATGAGGGTCCTAACAAATTAATTTACGAAAATCTATTTTTATTAGATTCAACTGCAATAGTTCCAGTTGAAGGTTTAGGTAAAAAATTAAAAAAACTTGGAAAAAATGTTTTAGTAATTCCAGATGGAATTGATGATATTCAGAACATTTTACCTTTTTCAAAAAATAATGAAAAAAGAAATGTGCTTTGGCACGGACATAGTTCTAATGCTAATTCTTTAATAAGAGTATTAAGCAAAGAGTTAGTTAATTATAATTTTAATTTACATATTGTTAGTAATCCTGCTACTTTTGAAATTATAAAAAATGCAAAATTTAATCAAATTCCAAAATGCAATCCATTATTATATCCTTGGAGTATTGAAACATTAAAAAATGTTTCTGCAAAATGTGACTTCGCTATTTTGCCAATTGATAAAATTTGGGCTAGTGCTAATAGAATGATTTCAAGCTTTCGTTTAGGCCTTCCTATAATAGCTGAAACTATAAACTCCTACGAAGAATATTATAATTTTTATACTGATTTTTCAGAACCAAATATAACAAATATGTTTAGATCTCCTGAAGATTGGCATGAGTTAGTTAGAATTGCTCAAAATAAAATAAATATAGATTTTGATAAGAAATTAATTACTAATTATTGGAAAAATTGTTTTAAGTAGTTAAAATCAATAATTATCTTAAATAATTTTATCCTTCCAAGTTTTTGGTGTAAGATTATTATTTATTTCAATATCAAAATTATATTCAAAATTTTTTATACCTTTAGATTTTATATATTTAGTAGTTTCTGATATAGCTTTCTGAATTGATGAACTTGTTTTATAATTTAGTAATTTTCTTGCTTTGTCAGATGAACAAAATGCATTTTTTACTTCTAAAGGCCTGTCTTTAAAATACTTTGGTTTACCATTGTACCCAATATGATTAGCGCATAAATTAACAAGTTCATTAATTGTAATTGTTCCTTCATCAGGACCAATATTAATAATTTGTTTATTTGCTTTTTTCGATACCATCATTTTATAAAGAGGATTTATGCAATCATCGATAAAGGAAAAACATCTTTTTTGTTCACCATCACCGTATATTACTGGACTTTCATTTTTAAGCATTTTATGAATAATAATTGACATTACATTTCTGTAAGGATCATCATATTTTTGCCTAGGACCAACAATGTTGTGTGGTACTGCTACAGCCCATTCAATGTTATTTAACTCACAAAGATTTATTAATACTTTTTCAGCGGCTAGTTTAGCAATCCCATATGGATCTACAGGATCAGGTTTTGAGTCTTCAGTAAAAGGTGGGTTAATTTTTCCATATCTTGCCATAGAAGAGCAAAAGATAATTCTTTTTATATTATTATTGATAGCAGCTGAAAATACACTCACACTGGATTGAAAAATATTTTTTGTTACGAAATTTGGAGAAAAAACTGAAAAACCTTCATATGCTGTTGCTGCACAATGATACAAAATGTCAATTTTTTTTAATTTGAAAATTTCGTTTAATTTCTCATAATTATTGCAATCAGTGTTTGAATAAAAAACATCCTTAGGAATATTATCTTCATAACCTCCTATCAAATTGTCATTTCCAAAAACTTTATGACCATTTTTAATACATTCTTCTGCAAGATGTGAACCAAGAAAACCAGCTATACCAGTAATAAAAATATTCATATAATTTTTAAAATCTTTAACATCAACTTCAATACTATGAAATAAGTTTAATAGAGAAAAATTGTTATGTTTCAAAGGATAACTTTATACTATTATCCTACTTAATCTCATGTTATTAAACATTATTAATTTGTTAAGTTGAGCTGTGATTTCTATTAGTTTAACTTCTTAATTAATGTAAGGAACTCGATGATCGAATGACTAAACACAAAGAGGAGAGATGGGTGAGTGGCTTAAACCACAGGTTTGCTAAACCTGCGAAGGGGGTAACCCCTTCCGAGGGTTCGAATCCCTCTCTCTCCGCCATTTTTTAATATGTTTTTTGGAAGTTTACCTGCAGTTATTACGCCTTTTATAGACAAACGTGTTGATTATAGCTCGTTTGAAAAAATAGTTAATTATTTAATTGAAAATGGATCAAATGGGTTAGTTCCATGTGGAACAACGGGTGAGTCTCCCACCTTATCTCATGAAGAACATAAAAAAATAATTGAAGAAACTATAAAAATTAATGATGACAGAGTTCCTATAATAGCTGGTACAGGATCTAACAACACAGATGAAGCAATTGATTACACTAAGCACGCAGAAAGTGTTGGTGCAAATGCTGCCTTAATAGTAACTCCATATTATAATAAACCAACTCAAAAAGGATTGTTTTCACATTTTAAATCTATTGCAAACTCAGTAAAATTACCAATTATCATTTATAATATTCCAGGAAGATCCGTAGTAGATATGTCAATTGATACAATGATAGAGCTATCTAAAATTGAAAATATTATCGGTGTCAAGGATGCAACAAATGATTTGTTTAGACCTTTACTAACAGCTTCATATATGAAGAATGATTTTTGCTATTTATCTGGAGAAGATGGAACTGCTCTAGCCTTTCTTGCTCAAGGTGGACATGGTTGTATATCAGTAACTGCAAATGTTGCTCCTAAGTTATGTTCAGAAATGCAATTAGCATGGAGGCAAAAAGATATTCAGAAGGCACAAGAATTAAATTTGCGTTTAGCAAAACTTCATAACTCACTTTTTTTAGAGTCTAGCCCTGGGCCTGTTAAGTATGCGGCCTCATTATTAGGATTGTGTACAAGCGAGACAAGATTACCACTAGTTGAAATAAGTGAAAATACAAAAAAAAATGTTTCTGATTCCCTAAAGAGCTTATCTTTGATTTAAATGAAAATAATCGCCAACAACAAACGGGCATTATATGACTTCAATATTTCAATAAAGATAAATTCCGGATTAGTTTTGACTGGCTCTGAAGTTAAATCTCTAAGAAATAATTCGTCTTCAATTAAAGAAGCATATGTAGAAGAACGAAATGGTGAGTTGTGGCTTTGCAATTGCCATATAAAAAAATATCACTCATCTAGTGATAAAGAAAATAATCCAACTAGACGAAGAAAATTACTTATTTCACAAAAAGAGTTTAATAAGTTAATTGGACCTTTAAAAAAAGATGGTTTTACAATAGTTCCAATTAGTATGTTTTTTAATGATAAAGGTCTTGTAAAACTAAATATTGGTTTGGGGAGAGGAAAGAAAAAATATGATAAAAGAGAGAGCCAAAAATTAAAGGATTGGAACAAGAATAAACAAAGATTACTTAAAAATAATTAATTTTATTTGCTTTTTAAGAATTTGATATCTATAAGCCCTAGAAATGGCTAGAATTACTGTAGAAGATTGTATTGATAAGTTCGATAGTAGATTTGAACTTGTTTTAGTTGCCTCAAATAGGGCTAGAAAGCTTCATTCTGGTGAAAATCCAACTGTTGAAAAAGATAATGATAAAAATACTGTTATCGCTTTAAGAGAAATAGCCGATGAAACTATCTCAGCTGATGAATTTAAACAAAGTTTAGTTGAGGAATATCAATCAGTTTCTCCTATTGATGAAGAGGAGCTTGCCCTTGCATTTAATGAAGATAATGATGAAGAATTAATAAAAAAGGATGATGAATTAAATGTTACTTCAAAAAATCAAGAAGTAGAAGAAATTGAAGTCACAGAAACAATTACAAACAATGATGATGAAACATCTAATAGCATCAGTGAGACTCAAACAGATCAATCAAGCTAATATTAGACACTACTATACTTTTTCAATTTGTTTAACTATCAAAAATGATACTTGAAAAGATTAAAGAGCTTCAAGGAAGAATCACATATTTGAATGACTCAGAAAAATTGATAGTATCTGATGCAATAAACTTTAGTAACAAAGCCCATGAAAATCAAATTAGACAGTCAGGTGATCCTTTTGTAACTCATCCAATTGAAGTTGCAAAAATTTTAACTTCAATCAAACTTGATGCATCTTCTATTGCAGCAGGTCTTTTGCATGATACTGTTGAGGATACTGAAATTACCAATGAGTCTATAAAAAATGTTTTTGGTGATCAAATTTCACAACTAGTTCAGGGACTTACTAAAATTAATAAATTTTCCTTAAAAGCAAATAAATTAAAGTTAGGTGAAAATTATAGAAAGTTACTTTTAGCCGCAACTGAGGATTTAAGAGTCATACTAGTTAAATTAGCTGATAGACTACATAATATGAGAACTATACAATTTATAAAAGATGAAAATAAAAGAATAATTACATCAATGGAAACATTAGAAGTATTTTCTCCATTGGCACAAAGGCTAGGAATGAAAGAATGGCAGGATGAGTTAGAAGATTTAGCTTTCAAATCTATTAATCCTGATGCTAGAAATTCAATAATAGATCGATTAAATTATTTAAAATCAAAAGATGAAAATATTATTGATGAAATTAGATATGAATTAACTAATATTTTTTTAACAGAAGGCATAAATTGTAAGATTGATGGAAGAATAAAATCACCTTATTCAATTTGGAATAAAATAAAAAAGAAGAATATCTCCTTTGAACAACTATCAGATATCATGGCATTTAGAGTTATTACAAACTCAACTAGAGAATGTTATAAATGCTTAGGCGTAATTCATAGAAAATTTTCATATATTCAGGGAAGATTTAAAGACTTTATTTCAGCACCTAAATCAAATGGATATAGAGCAATTCATACATCAGTTATGGGGCCCAAAAATAAAAAGATTGAAATACAATTTAGATCTAATGTTATGAATCAAATTGCAGATTTTGGAGTGGCTGCTCATTGGAAATATAAAGATCCAAAAAAAATTAAGGATAATGATACAAAAGAATATAAATGGATGCATGAGCTTGTTGATTTAATGAATTCGTCAATTAACCAAGATGAATTAATTGAAAATTCTAAAATTAATGTTTTTCAAAATGATATTTATGTTTTTACTCCAAAGGGCGATGTTATAGAGCTGCCAAAAAATGCAACGCCAGTTGACTTTGCTTATTTAATACATTCACAAGTTGGAGATAAATGTGTTGGAGCTAAAGTAAATGGTAAGCTTCAGCCCTTAAAAACTATTTTAAAAAATGGTGATCAAATTGAAATTATTACTTCTGAAGAGTCTCAGCCTTCACCTTTATGGCAAAGATTTGCTGTAACTTCAAAAGTTAAATCTCAAGTAAGACGATTTTTTAGGACCAAAAAAAGAGATGAGTATATTAATTTTGGAAAACAAATATTAGATACTTTTTTTGAAAAAGAAAATTATGAACTAAATCAATCAACAATTAACAAAATAAAAAAAGATTTCAAGTTTTCAGATATTGCTGAATTATATGAGTTAGTTGGTTCTGGAAATATGACAGCTGTCTCCGTTTTAAAAAAAATTTATCCTGAATTTAATTATAATCCCCCTAATAAATTTAACAATCAATCAGAAAAATCAATTAAATTAAAAGGTCTTACAGCAGGTATG
This sequence comes from uncultured Alphaproteobacteria bacterium, assembly GCA_902576125.1. Lineage (GTDB taxonomy): Bacteria > Pseudomonadota > Alphaproteobacteria > HIMB59 > CACPNW01. The sequence goes on from CACGUF010000001.1 coordinate 215,048, forward strand.
TCATATCATTTGTCTGGATGTTGTTCACCAATTAAGGGAGATACTATTGTAGGAATAGTTACTGCAGGAATAGGTGTAGCTGTTCATACTGTTGATTGTGAAACCTTAGCTTCATATAATGATAATCCGGAGAGATGGCTTAATATCTCATGGGAAAATACAGAAAGCAAAAATACTTTATCAAATGCTAGGTTAAATGTGGTTCTAAAAAATCAACCAGGTAGTCTTGGGAAAGTAACAACAATTATTGCCAAAAATAATGGCAATATTTCAAATATAAACTTCTCAATTAGAAAAGTTGATTTCTATGAAATAATAATAGATATTGAGGTGAGAGATACTAATCATCTCAAGAATATTTTAGCAGCTTTGAGACTGGTTTCTGAAGTTTCTTCTCTTGAGAGAATAAAAGGATAAAGCAGTGATAATTTCTAACGGTATAGATATAGTAGATATAAGAAGAATAAAAAAAACCATAGATAGATTTGGTGATAAATTTAAAAAAAGATGTTTTTCTTATGATGAAATTTTGAGATCTGAAATGAAAACAAAATCAATTGCGTCTTATGCTAAAAGATATGCGGCAAAAGAAGCTTGCTCTAAAGCATTAGGGACAGGGCTTGCAAGGGGTGTTTTTTGGAAAGACATTGAAATATATAATAATAAATATGGTAAACCAAAAATAAAATTACATAATAATGCACTTAAGTTTTTAAAAAAAATTAAACAAAAGACAAATTTTACAATTGAGGTTTCATTAACTGATGAAGCTAATTATGCAATTGCAAATGTAATAATTTATGAAAACAAAAAAACAAAATAGTTTTTTTAGTAATGTAAAATCTGTTTTGATAGCAGTATTTATTGCATTATTGATTAGATCATTCATCGCAGAGCCATTTAATATCCCATCAGGTTCAATGAAACCTAATTTACTTGTTGGAGATTTTATTTTTGTTTCAAAATGGTCATACGGCTATTCAAGACATTCCCTACCTTTTTCTTTGGGTTGGTCTGATAAAAAAATCTTTTCAAAATTACCTGAAAGGGGTGATGTCGTTGTTTTTAAAACTCCAGAAGATAATCGTACTGATTATATTAAAAGAGTTATTGGTCTTCCTGGAGATAAAGTGAGAATTTTAAATGGAGAAATAATTATTAACAATCAAGTGATAGATAGAAAAAGAGTAGATGATTTTATTGATAATGACAATAATGTTTCTTTAAAACGAAATAGGAAATATATTGAGTATTTTGATTCTTTTCAAATTGAAGTATTAGATTTGATGGATAATGGAATCGTAGATAATACAAAATTATTTGAAGTTCCAAGTGGTCATTTTTTCGTAATGGGTGATAACAGAGATAATTCTCAAGATAGTAGATTTGAAAATGTAGTAGGTTATGTCCCTTTTGAAAATTTAGTTGGTAAAGCTCGTTTTGTTTTTTTTTCGTTAGAAAATTCTCGTTTCTTGCAATTATGGAAATGGCCAACTTCAATAAGATTAGAGAGAATATTTAAGTCAATTAAATGATAAGTAAAAAAAAAATTGATCAATTTGAAAAAATTATATCTTATAATTTTAAAAATAAACAACTTCTAATTAGTGCATTAATTCATCCTAGCTATACCGCTGAAAATAAAAAAAAAATAATTAAAGAAATTAATGATTTTGAAAGATTAGAATTTTTAGGCGATAGAGTATTAGGACTAGCCATATCCTCAATAATTTATAAAAAATTTAATCATAATAATGAGGGCGATTTATCCAAAAAATTATCTTATTTAGTTCAAAAAAATTTTCTACATAAAATTTCAATTAATCTTAAAATGGATAGATTTCTAAAATTTTCATCTAAAAAAAATGAAAAAATGAATATTTCAATTTTAGCTGACTCAATAGAATCTCTTATAGGGGCATTATATTTAGATGGTGGTTTTAAAAATGCAAAAAAATTTATTGAGTCTACCTGGGGACCCTATTTCAATATTGAAGATAAAAATATGCAAGATTCAAAAACAAAATTACAGGAACTTTCACAACAAAAATTAAAAAAACTTCCAGATTATAATTTAATTAAAAAAGAAGGACCTTCTCATTCTCCAACTTTTACTATTTCTTTAAAAGTTCTAAATTTAAAAAAAATAATTAGTAGTGGTTCAACAATTAGAGAAGCTGAAAAAAATGCGGCATCTATTGCATTAAAATTAATTAATGAAATATAAGATTCTTAAAATCAGTATTGTAGGAAAAACTAATGCTGGAAAATCAACTTTAATTAATCAAATAGTCGGTGAAAAAATATCAATTCAAAACAAAAAAATAAATACAACTCAAGAATTAATAATTGGAGTAAAAAATATAAAAAATACTCAAATTCTTTTTTATGATACTCCTGGTTCTAATTTTCTAAAAAATATAAATAACCAATCAAAAAAATTAAAAAAAAACTTATGGAATGGAATTGATGAATCAGACTTAATTTTATATTTAGTTGACTCATCTTTAATTAATATGAAATTTCTCTACGATCAATTATATAAAATAAAAGAGACTAAAAAAAATATAATAATTTGTTTCAATAAAACTGATTTGATTGAAAATAAAAAACTTTTACCAATTATTTCTAAAATAGATGAGGATCATAAAATAGAATCTTTCTTCACAATATCAGCAAAAAAAAATATAGGTATTGATGAACTTTTGAGAAAATTAGTTAAATTCTCTTATTTTTCTAATTGGATATATACTGATGAAGAAATAACAAACAAAGATGATAAATTTATTTTAAGTGAATTATTAAGGGAGACAATTTTAAAATATCTTCATAAAGAAATACCTTATAATATTAAAATAATTACATCAACTTATAAAACATTAAGAAACTCAGATATTAAAATTAAACAAAAAATTTATATTAATGAAAAAAGATATAAAAAAATTATTTTAGGTAAAAATGGTAATATGATAAAAAAAATAAGGGAGGATTCTCAAAAAAAAATAAAAAATATATTTAAAAAAAGAATACATTTATATTTAGAACTAGTTATCAAATGATAGATAGCAAAACTAGGGGAATTTTATTATTTACAAAACTCTCTTCAGAAAATAATTTATTCCTTAAATTTTTAACAGAAAATGATGAAATCTTAACAGGTATAAGTTTTGGAGGTTCAACAAAAAAGAAAAAAAATATTTACCAAGTAGGATATTTTCTAAACCTAAACATTAAATTTAAGAATTCAAGCTTTCCAAAAAATATATCAGGAGAATTATCTAAACCATTCTATTACAATATATTTATTGATAAATATAAATTACATTCTTTATTATCAATAATTTCTTTATTAAACTTATCAATTGTTGAAGGTCAAAAAATTACAGGTATTTTTGATAGTACTGAGAAGATTATAAATATAATCTCAGATCAAGAAAATTGGTTAGTTGATTATTTTTTATATCTTTTGAATTTATTAAAATTGATTGGATATGAAATTGATTTTTCTAATAAAAAATCATTAAATTACTTGAATTTAGATACGTTGCAATTTGATCAAAAAAATTCAATTAAATCAATTGTTTTTCCACATAATTTACTAAACAAATCAATAAAAATAAATTTTGAAAGTGTTAATTCTTTTTTTAAAATATTTGAGATTATTTTGCAAAATCATCATTTAAATAATATGAATCTTAATATACCTAGTAGTTATCTCAAGTTTAAAAAACTAGTCTTGGAATTTTTGTCAAAAAAATGAAAAATATAATAAAAGACGATATCAATCAAATTTTAAAAAGTCGTTATTTATCCTATGCAGTATCAACAATCATATCAAGATCTCTTCCTGATTTAAGAGATGGGCTAAAGCCAGTTCATAGAAGAATAATTTATTCTATGTATTTATTAAAATTATTTAACAATTCACCATTTAAAAAATCAGCAAGAATAGTAGGTGATGTTATGGGAAAATTTCATCCTCATGGAGATCAAGCTATATATCAAAGTTTGGTAAGAATGGCTCAAGATTTCTCTTCGAGATTAACATTAATTGAAGGGCAAGGTAACTTTGGAAATATTGATGGAGATAATGCTGCAGCAATGAGATACACTGAGGCCAGATTAGAAGAAATAACTGAATTATTTTTTGATGGAATAGAGGAAGACTCTACTACTTTTAGTGATAATTATGATGGACAAAACCTTGAGCCAGATGTTTTACCATCAAAGTTACCTAATATTTTGTTAAATGGTTCCACAGGTATTGCAGTTGGAATGGCAACTAATATTCCACCCCACAATATAATAGAAATAAATGACTGCTTAACTAAATTAATAAAGAAGCCAAACTCTTCTGAATCTGAACTTCTTAAAATAATTAAAGGACCTGATTTGCCAACAGGAGGAGAAATTATATTAAGTTCTAGTGAAAAGAAAAATATTTATAAGAAAGGTTTTGGCTCTTTTCTTATTAATTCAAAGTGGCATGATGAGAAAATAAAAAATGGTTTGTATGAGATAGTTATCACTGAAATCCCATTTCAAGTTAATAAAGTTAAAATTATTGAACAGCTTGCCAATTTGATTAATCAAAAAAAAATACCATTAGACGACGTTAGAGATGAATCAGATGAAAAGATTAGAATTATTCTTAAACCTAAAAACAGAAATATAGATAAAAAAAAATTAGTAGATTTATGTTTTAAGTTAACTGATTTATCTATTAAATATTCATGTAACTTTAATGTTTTAGAAAAAGGCCGTATTCCAAAACAACTAGGTTTAAAATCAATACTTTCTCAATTTATTGATTTTAGAAAAATTACTGTAAAACGTAAATCTAAATTTAATATAAATAAAAATAACCAAAGATTAGAAATACTAAAAGGTTATTTAATTGTATTTGCAAATTTAGATAAAATAATAAAAATTATTAGAACTAAAGACGATCCAAAAAAAGAAATAATTAAAGCCTTTAAATTATCTGAAGTACAGGCTGAAGCAATTTTAAATATGCGTCTCGGTTCATTAAAAAAATTAGATGAATTAAATATCAATAAAGAAATAAAGAAATTAAAAGCAATTATTACTGATCTTAAAAAACTTATAAATAATGATGATTATTTGAGCAATTTTTTAATAAAAGAAATAAGTGAAATTAATCACACATTAAATGAAAAAATCAAAACACGAAAAAGTAAAGTTAATACGGCAGATGACTACCAATTAGATATTGAAATTGATGAATTTGCAGAAATTGAAAAATTTAATGTTTTAGTTACCAAAGATAATCTTCTTAAAAAAGTAAAAGATTATTCTGAAGATAATAAAGAAAAAGATAATAACATTAAAATTTCTATACCTATTACATCTAATCAAAAACTTTTAATTTTTTTATCCTCTGGCAAAGCTTTCACTTTAGATCCAAATTTACTACCAGGTGGTAAAGCTTTACCGAAATCCTACATAGAACTGATAAATGTAGGTGTTGATGAAAAACTAATTGCTGTGTTTAATGCCAATACACAAAAAAAATTACTTCTAGTCTCTAAATTTGGAAAAGGTTTTATTTCAATTACTGAAAAAATGATTACCAATCAAAGAAAAGGTAAAAATATAATTAATTTAAAGAATAATGACCAACTAATTAATGTCCATTATTTAGAAAATAATCACTTAGCTTTAGTGTCCAAAAATGAAAAATTACTTATTTTTGAAACATCAGCTCTTCCAACTTTAAACAAAGGCTCAGGGGTACAGTTAATGAAAATTAAAGATAAAGACTTTATTATTGATAGTGCATTAATTGATATAAGAGAAGGTTTATTCTGGAGAAAAGCTTCAAAAACTAAAAATTTGAAAGATGTTGATTTTTGGGTTGGTAAAAGAGCTCAAGTGGGAAAAAAAATTCCAAAAGGTTTTAATAAAAATTTGAAATTTTAAATTAAATATATGGGCGTTTATTATAATAATAAATCGTTATATTGATTTAATTGTTCATATATATAGAGTTCAGATTATATATAATGTTTATAAATATACTTAAAAATCTATCTTCTACAATTAGTTACATAAATAAAATAGCAGGTTTTATTTGTGCAATAATTGTAGTTTTAATGTCTTTAAATGTCTTTTTAGTCGTTGTCTTAAGATATTTATTTGGAATAAGCTTTATATGGATGCAAGAAACATATGTTTGGATGCATGCTTATATTTTCATGTTAGGTGCTGGGTATACTTATTTAAATGATGATCATGTTAGGATTGATATAATTTATAGAAGTTCTTCTAAATTTTATAAAGCGCTAGTAGACTCAATTGGTATTATTTTTTTATTATTCCCTTTTTTATATATAATTTGGAATTATAGTTATCCTTTTGTCTATAAGTCTTGGCAAATGAATGAAATCTCGAGAGAAGCTGGAGGTTTAAGTATGTTGTATTTATTAAAATTAGCTATACTTTTATTTGTTGTCCTACTTTCAATTCAAGCAATTGCAAAAATTATTAATAATTTTATTAATATTATTCAAAAATGACTCCAGAAATTTTAGCAATAATAATGTTTGTCACCACCTTAGCTTTATTGCTGTTTGGCTTTCCTGTTGCATTTACATTAGCAGGTTCTGCATTAATTTTTGCTTTCATAGGAGATTTCTTAGATATTTTTAATTTTAGAATGTTGTTTTTTTTCCCACAGAGAATTTATGGGATTATGATTAATGAAGCTTTGGTTGCAGTACCTTTATTTATTTTTATGGGTGTAATGCTTGAAAAAACAAAGATTGCATCCAAACTATTAGAGTCAATTGGTGATTTATTTGGATCAATAAGAGGCGGATTGGGAATAGGAGTTGTTTTAGTAGGTATGTTACTTGCAGCCTCTACAGGCATAGTTGGTGCAACAGTAGTAACAATGGGTATGTTGGCATTACCTTCAATGTTAAAGGCTGGTTATGATGAGAAAATAGCAACAGGAACAATATGTGCCGCAGGGACTCTAGGACAAATTATTCCACCTTCAATAGTTTTGATATTACTTGCTGAAATGCTTCAAGGAGCTAACGAAGAAGCTGGTCTTATGACAGGAGATCTTGCTCCTTTACCAGTTACAGCAATAGATTTATTTGCTGGAGCGTTAATACCTGGTTTAATTTTAGTAGGCATGTTTGTTATATATATTTTAATTGTAGCAAAATTAAAACCTTCTGATTTACCAATATTAAAATCTACAAAAACTAAATCTGAAAAAATTAGAACTGCTATTTTTGAAGTGATACCTCCCATATTTTTAATTTTATCTGTTTTAGGTTCAATTTTTATGGGTATTGCAACACCTACAGAATCCGCATCTGTTGGAGCAGCTGGAGCAGCTTTACTAGCTTTATTTAGGAAGGAATTAAATTATAAAAATATCTCAGCAGCAGCAATTACAACAGTTAAAATGAGCTCTTTTGTTTTTATAATTTTAATTGGAGCATCAATGTTTTCTTTGGTTTTTCGTGGATTTGAAGGGGATGATATGATTAGCAATTTTCTTACAAATCTACCCGGTGGTGAATATGGTGCATTATTAGTAGTAATGATTACAATTTTTTTACTAGGATTTTTTTTAGATTATATTGAGATTATATTTGTTATTATCCCTTTAGTTGGTCCTGGTTTAATTGCAAATGGAGCTGATCCACTTTGGCTAGGAATATTAATTTCTTTAAATTTACAAACAAGTTTTTTAACTCCACCTTTTGGATTTTCGTTATTTTTTTTAAGAGGAGTTGCTCCAAAAGAAGTTAGAACTGCTAATATCTATAAAGGAGTAATTCCTTTTATATTTATTCAAGTAATTGCAATTTTTTTAGTATTTATTTTTCCAGCAATTGCAACTTGGCTTCCAAGATTGATAAATTAAAATAAAGAGGTCTTTCAAAAGACCTCTTTATAAAATAAATTGATTAAACAGAGTCAGGGTATTTAAATGGTAAATCTCTAATTCTAGAGAAATCTTGCTCACCCCTAGTAAACCATTCTTTTATAACTTTTCTAAAAGATAAAAGGTGATTAGCAATAGCTTTTGTTTCAGAATTAATTGAACCTCTTTCAGAAACAACTTCTCCAGCAGCATTACCAAGTGCAATTAAAACTTCATCAGGGAAAGTTTTTATTGTAACTCCATGCTCTCCTACTAGTTTTTGTAAAGCAGGACCATTAATGGCTTGGAATCTGCTAAAAACAGTCATATTAAATGATTGAGTCATATTAGTCACTAATCCTTGCGTAGCACTATCTAGAGACTCCCAAGCATTTAGATCAATAGAAAGATCTAATAACGTTGAAGGTTCATGCCAACCAGGTCCGTAATAAAATTTAGCAGCTTGATAAAGACCAGCTCCTAAATCAGCAGCTGGACAAATCCATTCTGCTGCATCAACAGCTCCAGATGCTAAAGAAGGTAATACATCAGGTCCTGCTAGAAGCACTGGTGTAGCGCCAAGCTTTTCAATAGTTCTTCCACCAAGTCCAGGCATTCTCATTTTTAAACCTTTATAATCTGCAGGTGTATTAATTTCTTTATTAAACCATCCACCCATTTGGTTGCCTGTATTACCCATTGGTAAAAATTTTAAACCTAAAGCATTATATATTTTATCAGCTTCTTCAATTCCACCACCGTAGTAACACCAAGCATTTTGTTCCATTGCATTCATACCAAAAGGACATGTGGCAACAAACTCAATAGCATCAGATAAATTCGTCCAGTAGTATGGAGCGCCATATGAAGCTTGAGCTGCCCCTGATCTTACTGCATCTAAAGACTCAAGACCTGGAACTAATTCGCCAGCATGATAAACTTTCATATTTAATTTATCAGAATAGCTACTTACATTATCAGCAAAAGCTTGAATTGCTTGACCTAGAAGACCTGCTTTACCAAAAGCACTACAAATTATCCATTCTTGATGACCTGAAGCGATAGCTGGAGATGGAAATGTTGATAGAGCAGTTGCTGCAGCTCCTGCTAAACCAGCTTTTTTAATAAAATCACGACGTTTTACATTTTTTTTCATAATTATCCTCTCAAAAAAAAATTATAAAATAGATTATCTGTAAAAATCAAAAAATTAAATGAAAATATTAGAATTTATTTAAAAACTCGAAATATTGGTTTGATTTTTACCTAAAATTAGGGCGTGAATATCCTCAGCTCCTTCATATGTTTTTACAGTTTCTAAATTAACAAGGTGACGCATGATATGATATTCTTCAACTAAACCGTTTGCGCCTAGCATATCTCGGCAGTTTCTAACTATGTCTAATGATTTTTTACAATTATTTCTTTTTAAAACAGATATAGCGTTGATTGTATCTCTATCTTGATCCATTGCTTTTGAAGTTAATATACATGAAGCCAATCCAAGATTTATCTCAGTTTGTATGTCAGCAAGTTTTTTTTGAATTAATTGATTTGATGCTAAAGGTTTTTTGAACATAATTCTATTTTCCACATATTCTTTAGCAATCAACCAACATTCAGTTGCAGAACCTAAAACGCCCCAACTAATTCCAAAGCGAGCTTTATTCAAACAGCTAAATACAGAGCTCCATCCACTTGTTTCTAGGCAATCTGAATCATGAACAAAAACATTTTCAATTAAAATTTGTCCTGTAGGGCTAATTTTTAAACTAGTTTTATTTTCTATAACTTTTGTTGACAAACCTTTGACCCCCTTTTCAAGTATAAAACCTTTTATTGAGTTTGTTTCACAATTTTCATTAAGAGCCCATACTATAAATATGTCAGCTATAGGAGAATTGGTAATCCAATGCTTACTTCCATTTAAAATATAACCATCTTGATATTTTTTATAAGTTGTTTTCATTGAAGATGGATCTGAACCAGCTTCAGTTTCTGTTAAGCCAAAACATCCAATTTTATTTCCAGATATTAAGTCAGGGAGATATTTATCTTTTTGCTCTTTACTCCCAAATGAATTTATTGGATTGATGACTAAAGATGATTGAACTGATATTGAAGATCTATAACTGCTATCAATCTTTTCTATTTCATAGGCTATCAAACCATAAGCTGTGTAAGAAGCACCGGACCCACCATGAGTTTTTAAAGTTGAACCGAGTAACCCAAGCTTACCAAATTCTTTGTATAATTCTAAGTCAAAATGATGATTTTTGTTATACTCTACAACATTCGGTTTTAAGACATCTTCAGAAAAATTTTTTACATTTTTTTGAATAAGCTTGTCTTCTTCAGATAAACTTTCAAATACAAAAAAAGGATCAAACCAGCTATTTTGTTTCATAGAATGGTATGCAATATCATTATTTTGTTATAAGGGAATAGTAATTAATAAATATGGAAAAGAAAATATATATAGCTTCTGATCATGCTGGTTATGAAATGAAGTCAAAATTGTGCGATTATTTTCAAACACTCATTGATTTAGGAACAAATTCAAATGAAAGAGTTGACTATCCAGATTTTGCATACAAATTAACAAGTGAAGTTTTACAAAATAATGGTAGTTTTGGCATCTTGATTTGTGGTACTGGAGTAGGGATGAGTATAGCTGCAAATAGAGAAAAAGGAATTAGAGCTGGCTTAGCGAATAGTGCTGAAATAGCAAGATTAATTAGACAGCATAATGACGCTAATGTATTGGTTTTACCAGGAAGATTTATGAAAGATGAAGAAGCCAAAAAATGTATTCAGATATTTTTAGAAACTGAATTTGAAAATGGTAGACACAAACATAGGGTAGATAAGTTATGAATTTAAATTTTTTTAATGACGAAATAAAAAATACAGATCCAGAAGTGTATTTAACTTTAAAAAAAGAACTTGAAAGGCAACAGAATCAAATTGAATTAATTGCTTCCGAAAATATTGCTTCAAAAGCTGTTTTAAATGCCCAAGGTTCAGTTATGACAAATAAATATGCTGAAGGTTATCCTGGTAATCGTTATTATGGTGGATGTGAATTTGTTGATGAAGCAGAAAATATTGCCTTAGAAAGAGTAAAAAAATTATACAATTGCAAATACGCAAATCTTCAACCTCATAGTGGCGCACAAGCTAATCAGGCAGTTTTTCTTGCTCTTCTTCAACCTCATGACACGATACTTGGAATGTCTTTAGCCTCTGGTGGACACTTAACACATGGCGCTAAGCCAAATTTGTCTGGAAAATGGTTTAATCCAATTCAGTATGGAGTAAAAAAAGATGGTAACGACAAAGACTTAATTGATTATGATGAGGTAGAAGCACTTGCAATACAGCATAAACCAAAATTAATTATAGCTGGTGCTTCGGCATATCCTAGAATTATAGATTGGAAAAAATTTAGAGAAATTGCCGATAAAGTTGGAGCATTTTTTTTAGTTGATATGGCTCATTACTCAGGTTTAATAGCTGGTAAACAATATCCTAATCCAATAGATCATGCACATGTTGTTACATCAACTACTCATAAAACATTAAGAGGTGCTAGAAGTGCAATGATATTAACTAACGATGAAACTTTAATTAAAAAAATTAATAGTGCTGTTTTTCCTGGACTTCAAGGTGGCCCACTTATGCACGTTATGGCTGGTAAAGCCGTTGCCTTTGGTGAGGCTCTTCAACCAGAATTTGAGGAATACATAAAAAAAGTTATTGTAAATGCAAAAGTTTTAGCTTCTTCTTTGGTAAACAATGGTTTTAAAATAGTAACTGGTGGAACTGATTCTCATATAGTTTGGTTAGATTTAACCCCAAAGAATGTAACAGGTGATAAGGCTGAAAAAATACTTGAAGATGTTGGAATTGCCTGTAATAAAAATGCTATTCCTTATGATCCAAATCCTCCAAAAATAACGAGTGGATTAAGATTTGGTACAGCTGCAGCCACTTCTAGAGGATTTAATGAGAATGACTTTAAACAAATTGGTGATATAATCTCTGATGTGCTTGATAATGTTAATGCAGATGAGGGTAAACATAGTGAATTTATTTCTTCAATAAAAAATAAAGTTATTAGTATGTGCAAAAAATATCCAATTTATAATGAGGCATATTAATGAGATGTCCATTTTGTAGTAATGAGGACTCTCAAGTAAAAGACTCCAGACCAACAGAAGATAATACTGCAATAAGGCGAAGACGTATTTGTGAACAGTGTGGTTCAAGATTCACTACTTTTGAGAGAATTCAATTAAGAGATTTAATAGTTTCAAAATCAAATGGTAAAAAAGAGTCTTTTGATCGAGATAAGATGTTTCGATCTTTATCTTTAGCGTTAAGAAAAAGAAACATTGATTCTGAAAAAATAGAAAAAATAGTTAATGCAATTGTTAGAAAATTAGAAAACACTGGAGAAGGTGAAATTAATACTGCCATAATTGGGCAATATATTATGGAAGCCTTGTCACATCTTGATCAAGTAGCTTATGTAAGGTTTGCTTCAGTATATAAAAACTTCAGAGAAGTAAAAGATTTTGAGGATTTTTTAGGAAATCTTGAAGATAAGTAAATTTTTTAATGCTTAGTCATACAAAGTTTATTAATCAAGCACATCATTTGGCATCAAAAAATTTGGGAAAAACATTTCCAAACCCCACAGTTGGATGTGTTATTGCGAAAAACAATAAAATAATATCAAAGGGAGTCACAAGTAGTACAGGAAGACCTCATGCTGAAGAAATAGCTCTAAAAAAAGCTGGTAAAAAAGCAAAAGGAGCAACAATGTACGTAACATTAGAACCGTGTTTTCACAGTTCACAAAATGGCTCTTGTACAGATCAAATTTTGCGATCAGGTATAAAAAAAATTTTTATATCTTGTATTGATCAAGATCCTAGAACAAAAAATAAAAGTATAAAAAAGCTTAAAAGAAATAAAATTAAAGTAATTACAGGTTTAGAAAAAAATAAAACATTAAGTACAAATAAATTTTTTTTTAAAAGTTTAATTAAAAGAAAACCTTATACTAAAGTAAAAATGGCAATCTCAAATGATGAAAAAATTGCTTGGGGAAATTACAAAAGTAAATGGATTTCGAATTCTAGAAGTAGAAAATATGTTCATATTTTAAGATCTAAAAGTCAAGCAGTGTTGACTACTTCTAAAACAATAATTAAAGACAATCCAAGATTCACAGTTAGAAATAATAATAAAATTCTTAAGAGTCTTAATGTAATTATTATTGATAAAAATTTAAATATTCCAATTAATTGTAGAATATTAAATAATCTACATGAAAAGAGAATAATAATTTTTACATCTAAAAATAATTCTAAATCTCAAAAATTATTACAACTTGGATGTGAAATAATTGAAATGAAAAAAGAAAATAATAAATTTAATTTAAAAAAAATATTTAATTATTTATACAAGTTAAAAATTTCTGATTTAATTGTTGAAGCTGGTGGAATCTTATTTGAAGATTTGCTAAAAAACAAATTAGTTGATGAAATTCATCTATTTAAAGCTCCAATATTAATTGGAGATAAAGGAATATCTCTAATTAATGGCGGTCATTTAAAAAATGTTAAGAAGAAATTATTAGAAAAAATTAAATTCGATGATAATTTATATTTTAAATATGAAATAAAATAAATGTTTACTGGAATAATTCAAAATTTAGGCAAAGTAATTAATTTTTCTAATAGTGAATTAGAAATTTCAACCCCTCTTAATCTAAGTGATTGTAATGTAGGTTCCTCTATTTGCTGTAATGGAGTTTGCTTAACTGCTACAAACATAGCTTCAAATGGAAATGAGTACCATTTTAAAGTTAACGTTGGTGAAGAAACTCAACTAAGAACAACATTTGATAAAAATTTGATTAATAAATCCATACCCCTAAATTTAGAAAAATCTCTTAAAGTAGGAGATGAAATTTCAGGACATTTTGTCTACGGCCATATTGACAGAACAACTCAATTAATGAAAATAAATAAGCTGAAAAATAGTTGGGAGTTTGTTTTTGAAAATTTTTTGGATGAAGGTAAAAAGTATATAGCTGATAAAGCTTCAATAGCAATAAACGGTATTTCATTAACTATAGCTAAGTCATCGAATGAATTTTTTTGTATCTCAGTCATTCCCCATACTTATGAAAATACTAATTTAAAATTTATAAAAGAAAATGATATGGTGAATATTGAATTTGACTATTTAGCAAGATTTATAGATAGAGATAAAAAATAATGAATAATATTAACAACAAAATCAATATTTCTCCAATTGAAGAAATTATTGATGAAGCAAGAAATGGAAGAATGTATATTCTTGTAGATGATCCAAATAGAGAAAATGAGGGTGATCTTATAATTCCAGCACAAATGGCTACTCCAGATGCAATAAATTTTATGGCAAAGTATGGCAGAGGTCTTATATGTCTTTCAATGACTAAACAAAGAATTGAAGAATTGGAGCTACCTCTAATGAATCCAAATAACCAAAAAAATGATTTAACAGCTTTTACAGTTTCAATTGAAGCTAAAGAAGGTGTTACAACTGGAATATCCGCTGCTGATCGCTCTCATACAATAACAGTAGCAATTAATCATAATAAAAATAAAGAAGACTTAGTTTATCCAGGTCACGTTTTTCCATTAATGGCTTGGGACGGTGGAGTTTTAGTTAGAGCAGGTCATACTGAAGCTGCAGTAGACATTTCAAAGTTAGCAGGTTTAAACCCATCAGGAGTAATTTGTGAGATAATGAGTGATAATGGTGACATGGCAAGAATGCCTGAAATACTGGAATTTGCAAAATTTCATAATTTAAAAGTGGGAACAGTATCTGATTTAATAAAATATAGATTAAAATATAATAAAATAATTAAGCAACTTTCTGAACGTCCTTTTGAAAGTCAAATGGGTACGGAGTTTATATTAAAGATATTTGAAAATACGCTTTCTAATGAAAGACACTATGCGCTAGTTAAGAATATAACTGAAGTAGATAATTTATATCCAGTAAGAATGCATAAACTTAATATTGAGAAAGATATCTTTGCAGAAAAAAACATTTTTGGTGATGAAATTAATCATTCATTTGAAATAATTGAAAAGAATGGTTCTGGGGCAATAGTTTTAATAAATAGTGACATAGCACCTAATATTCTAAAAGCTTTTGACCAAAGAAAAAAACAAAATAATAAATTAGAACTTCGAGAATATGGAGTTGGAGCTCAAATTCTTAATGATATAGGAATTAAAAAAATAATATTACTTTCAAATTCAAATAAAAAAATTATAGCTTTAGATGGTTTTGACATTGAAATTATTAAACAGCAAAAAATATGAAAAATAAAGTTTTAATTGTAAACTCTAACTATTACAAAAATATAAGTGAAAATTTATTACAAGGAGCTTCAGAAGAATTAAAAAAAAATAATTTTCAATATGATGTATTAACCGCACCTGGATGTTTTGAAATACCTTATTTAATATCGAAAAATATTAATGAATATATGGGTTTCATTGCATTGGGATGTGTTATCAGAGGTGAGACTTATCATTTTAATTTAATTGCTAATGAATGTGCAAGAAAAATTATTGACATTTCTAATAACTCATTGAAGCCTATAGGTTTTGGAGTTTTAACTTGTGAAAATATAAACCAAGCAATAGAAAGAAGTGATATTACAAAAAAAAATAAAGGAAAAGAAGCGGCAAATGCATGTATTAAGCTTCTATAAAAAAAATGCAAAACCAAATTAAGACTCAAACTAGGCTTGCATTTATACAGTTTATATTTTCCTCTTTATTTACCAACTCTTCTGTTGAAGAAACTACTTCTGATTTTGAAAACTATTTTTATAAGTTATCAGTCTCATCAATAGAACAAAAAAAAGAAACTCCAATAAATTTTAATAAGAATTATTTTAAAAAACTAACAAAAAACTATGATGAATTTGTTAAAAATAATAATATTGAAGCAATAATTAATTCTATTATAAAATTTGAAAGAAATTATGAAAATTGGGATCATATTAATAAATCAATAATATTATCTATTTTATCTGAACTGGAAATTACAAAAAAAGAAAAGGTTAAAACTTTATTGAATGATTATATAAATATTTCAAAAATGTTTGTGCCCAAAAAAGATCTTAGTATGATTAATGCAATAACAGATAAATATTTAAGTGATAGAAAAATTTTATAATTATAAATTATCTGAAAAAAAAATTATAAATAATTTTTTAAAAAAACTTAATTTTAAAAAAACTGGAACATTTAATTTTGAAAATGATGCTGCATATTTGAATATTTCAAAAAATAACAAAATTGTTGTTACAACAGATACAATTATTGAAAATATTGATTTTTTTCCAAAAGACCCACCTGAATCAATCGCACAAAAAATTATATGTGTAAATCTTTCAGATATATCTGCAATGGGTGCTGTACCAAAAGCTTATACTTTGAATTTATCTATTAATTCGAAAATTAATGATGTTTGGTTAAAAAAATTTACTGATAGATTAAGCAAACTACAAAAAAAATATAATATTTATCTTCTTGGAGGAGATATTTCTTATTCTAAAGAAATTAGCTTAACTATGACTTGCTTTGGGGAAGCCAAATTAAAGAATATTATTTCTCAAAAAAATTGTTATCTAGGAGATGATGTTTGGGTAACAGGTAATTTAGGTAACTCATACTTGGGATACCTAGCTTTTAAAAATACTAAAATTAATATTGAAAAAAAGTATATAAAGAGTTTTAAAAATAAATATTTATTCCCTGAGCCTTGTATGTTTGGTTCTAAGGCTTATAGATATATTAATTCAGCTATAGATATTTCCGATGGCTTTTATGGAGATTTATCTAAAATTCTTAATGGAAAATTTGGTGCAAGCATAGATACAAAATTATTACCTCTAAGATCTGAGGTAAAAAAAATTTTGGATGAAAATTCTTCAATAATTAAATTAAATGATATTTTAAGCTGGGGAGATGATTATGAGCTAATATTTACTGCATTTAAAAAAAATAGAAAAAAATTAATAAACTTTTCAAAAAAACATAAATTCAAGATATCACTAGTTGGATTTATTTTGAAGAAACCTGGTATTTTTAATGATTCTATGAAGCGTATTAAAAATATAAGTAGTTTTGATCATTTTTTCTAAAATCTTGATTTTTCCTAGACTTTCTGACATATGACCAAAAAAAATCAAGGAGATAACCCACAATGACAACAATGCAAATCTTTATACTATTATGTGGTTTAGCCGCTGTTTTATACGGCTTGATTACATCAAGACAAATTTTATCACTAAGCACTGGAAATGAAAAAATGACTACTATCGCCGGTGCAATTCAAGAAGGCGCAAGAGCTTATTTAAACAGACAATATATGACTATTGGAATAGTTGGTATTGTTATTTTTGTTCTAATTTGGTTTGTGTTTGGTCTCGCTTCAGGTGTGGGCTTCCTAATTGGTGCAATTTTTTCAGGTGCTGCAGGATATGTGGGAATGAATATTTCTGTTAGATCAAATGTAAGAACAACACAAGCTGCAAGTTCAAGTTTAGCGGAAGGCTTATCTGTGTCATTTAAAGCTGGTGCTGTAACTGGTATGTTAGTTGCTGGTTTTGCTTTATTATCAATAGCGCTGTATTATTTTGTCCTTGATAATTCTGGCTTATTCCCTGGTAGAGAAATAGTAGCTCCATTAGTTTCATTAGGTTTTGGAGCTTCACTAATCTCAATTTTTGCTAGATTAGGGGGTGGTATATTTACTAAAGGTGCAGATGTTGGAGCTGATCTGGTTGGAAAGGTAGAAGCAGGTATTCCAGAAGATGATCCAAGAAATCCAGCAGTTATAGCTGATAATGTTGGTGATAATGTTGGTGATTGCGCAGGTATGGCTGCAGATTTGTTTGAAACCTATGTAGTTACAGTAGTTGCAACAATGGTGCTATCTTCTATATTTTTTTCAGATCTTTCTTCTATGATGATGTATCCTCTAGCTATTGCTGGCGTTTGCACTCTTGCAAGTATTGTGGGCACTTATTTTGTAAAGTTAGGTAAAAGTCAAAATATTATGGCAGCTTTATACAAAGGATTTGCTGTCTCTGCAGTTTTATCAGCAATACTTTTATACTTTATTACTGATCATGTTATTGGCTTAAGTTCTATATTTTCTGTTGATGACAAAACTTTTTCTGGAATGTCCCTATTTTATTGTGGTTTATTGGGATTAATAATTACTGGATTAATTATTTGGGTCACCGAATATTATACAGGTACAAATTATAGACCTGTGCAAAGTATTGCTCAAGCATCGACTACTGGGCACGGAACAAACGTTATTCAAGGTCTCGCAATTAGTTTAGAAGCAACTGCACTTCCTGCAATAATAATTGTTGCAGGTATAATAATTACTCATTCAATAGCTGGATTATTTGGGATAGCGATAGCTGTTACAACTATGTTAGCTTTAGCGGGTATGGTTGTAGCACTTGATGCTTATGGTCCGGTTACAGATAATGCTGGTGGAATTGCAGAAATGTCTGAATTAGATGAAAATGTTAGAAAAACTACAGACGCACTTGATTCTGTTGGTAACACAACAAAAGCCGTTACTAAGGGTTATGCAATTGGATCTGCAGGTTTAGGAGCATTAGTTTTATTTGCTGCTTACACAGAAGATTTAGAGCATTTTGCCAAAGATCCTAACAGTGCACTTTATGGTATAGATGTATCATTTGATTTATCAAACCCTTATGTAGTTGTGGGATTACTAATCGGTGGTTTGCTACCTTTTCTTTTTGGAGCAATGAGTATGACCGCAGTTGGACGTGCTGCTGGATCAGTTGTTGTAGAAGTTAGAAGACAGTTCAAAGATATTCCAGGAATAATGGAAGGAACAGGTAAACCTGAGTATGGTAAATGTGTAGATATTTTAACAAAATCTGCAATTAGAGAAATGATCATTCCTTCTATGTTACCTGTATTATCACCTATAATTGTTTATTTTGTTATACTATTAATTGCTGGTCAATCTGCAGCTCTTTCTTGCTTGGGAGCATTGCTATTAGGTGTAATTATAACTGGACTTTTTGTTGCAATCAGCATGACTGCAGGTGGTGGTGCTTGGGATAATGCAAAAAAATACATTGAAGATGGAAATCATGGAGGTAAAGGCAGTGAAGCTCACAAAGCTGCAGTTACTGGAGATACTGTAGGTGATCCATATAAAGATACAGCTGGACCAGCAGTAAATCCAATGATTAAAATTACAAATATTGTTGCTTTATTATTATTAGCTTCAATAGCAATTTAAATTATTAATTTGTGTTAGGGACTTTTTGAGTCCCTACACCTCCAAATATTTTCTCAATTAATCCTCTTTTAATAATATTATTCTCTGTTTTCATTTTATTTATTTTACTTTTTTGAACTTCATTTAAATTTAAAACTTTTTTTTCTATTACATTGTTATTTTGATCAAATCCAAATACAAATAAATAACTATATTCATTTTTTTTGGAAAAAAAGTTATTCTCTTTAATTTTTTCAGAATAATAAAAAAATTTATTTTCAATAGGATCAATAAAGCTGGGTTGGCCGAAAGTTTCTATTAGATTAATTTTATTGGAAATGTTTAAATTTTCTATATTTTCTTGATTAATTATTTTACCAGAATAAATAATTTTAGGTTCTGAGCAACTTGTTATTGCAAAGATTAAATTAAGTAATAAAAATAATTTGAATAGTCTTTTCATATGTTTTTAAAGTATTTTAATATAAAAAAAAATAATAACAAAAATCAAACATTATCTATTTATCAAGAAATAGTTAATCACTCAAATCATTTTATTAAAAATAGCTTAAATGACAGACATTATAACTTTAATGAAATTTTTGAGATATTTTCTATCGTAATTATTTTTTATTTAAAAAAACTAAAAGACAAAAATACTCAAGAAAGTAGAGAAATAAGTCAAATAATTATTGATAGCTTTGTTAATGACTTAGATCAACATTTTAGAGAACAAGGTATAGGTGATATGTCAATTGGAAAATATGTTAAAAAGCATGTAAAAAAATTCTATTATAGATTAAAGATTTTGGACAAAGTTTTAAAAGAAAACAAAGATACTAAATTTAATGATTATTTAGTTAAGTTTGGAATTATAAATTTAGGAGATAATAATAAATTAAGTAAGGAGCTTAATTATTTATATAATGAAATACTTATTGATAAATAGTTATAAATTGGCTGAAAAATTGTTATTTTTCTTGCAATATGTCTAAATAAGTCTAATTGATCTATTTAAATGGCAGTACCAAAAAGAAAAACTTCACCCTCAAAAAGAAATATGAGAAGGTCACATGACTCATTAGTTATGCTCAACATAGTTGAAGATAAGGATTCAGGCGAACCTAGACTATCTCATATAATAGATAAATCTACTGGCATGTATAATGGTCGTCAAATTTTAAAACAAAAAACAAAATCTAAAGCCTAAATTTAATGTCCAATAGACAACTGACTATTGCAATAGATGCAATGGGTGGTGAAAATTCACCTTTTAAGACACTCAAAGGATCTGAGATTTATTCATTAAAACACAAAAATACAAAATTAATATTTTTTGGCGTTAAAGAAAAGATTATTGAAGTAATAGAAGCAAACAAGCTTAATATAACCAATTATGATATTATAGATTGTTGTGATAATGTTTCAGATGAAGATAAACCAAATACAATTCTTAGATCCAGAAAAGATAGCAGTATTTATAAGGGATTAAAATTTGTTAAGGATAATCAAAACTCTGGTTTTGTTTCTGCGGGTAATACAGCAGCTTTAATGATTTTATCCAGACTAATTTTAGGTATGATACCAGGAATAGATAGACCAGCTATTTGTTCTGATATACCAAATAAAAAATCATTTTCATTAATGTTAGATTTGGGAGCGAATGTTTTAGTTGACTCCTCAAATTTATTCCAGTTTGCGCTTATGGGCGTTGCATATTTTTCAATTATTGATCCAAAAAGAATTCCTAAAATTGGTATAATTAATATTGGAACAGAAAATAATAAAGGATTAGAATTTTTACAAGAAGCTCATGATTTAATATCTAATAGTTTTTTAAAAAAAAATTTTATAGGTTTTGTAGAGCCAAATAATATAACATCTGGAGAATGTGATATAATACTATCTGATGGCTATACTGGTAATATTATATTAAAAACTGCTGAAGGTTTATCTGAATTTATTACATCTAATTTAAGAGATATATTTAAAAAATCTTTTAAAAATAAAATCGCATTTAAATTATTAGAAAATGATTTAAAAATTTTTAAGGATAAAATAAATCCTGAAAAATACAATGGTGCTACTTTAATAGGATTAAATGGTATTTCTGTAAAAAGTCATGGAAGTGCTTCCCCTTATGCTTTTAGTTGTGCTATTAAAAAATGTTTTAATTTTATTGATAATAATTTAAATCAAAAAATAATTCATAATTTTAAAGATTTATGACCAATTTAAACAATATAACTAGATTTCATATTGCAGATTCGATTCATAATGAGTTTGGTCTACCAAAAAAAGACTGTATTGAGCTTGTTAGTGATATTATTGATATTATAGTTGAAGGATTGCAAAATTCTGGCAAAGTTAAAATACATAATTTTGGAACATTTATTATTAAAAATAAAAAAAGTAGAATTGGAAGAAACCCAAAAACAAAAGAAGAGTTTGTGATTGGTGAGAGAAAAGTTATATCTTTTAAGCCAAGCAAAAATGTTCTAAGATATCTAAACTCGATTAATGCAAAAGAATAAACAATATTATAATATTAAAGAAGTATCTAAAATCCTAAATCTCAAGGAGCATGTTATTAGACACTGGGATTCTGTTGATCCTAAGACAAATAAATTAAGAATAGACGGTTTATCAATTAGAACAAAAGGAGGGACAAGATATTTTAATCAAAATCATATAAAAAAATTATTAAACATTAAAAATATTTTATTTGAAGAGGGAAAGCATAATTATTCACTTGATTTAGTTAAGAAGATTATTTCTTCAAAGACACTAGAAAAAAAAATTAGTACTGATAATAATTATGCAAATCAAATTAAAAAAATTGACTTAAATTACAATAATCAGCAAAAATTAAAAAAAGTTGTAAACAAACTGCAAAGATTACTTTCTGATTAAATTATCCATATATTTCAAGTATTTAAGATATCTAATTCAATAGATTTTTCATTATTATTCTTAATTTTTACTATTTAAAAATGTTTTTTTTTGCTTATAAAAGCAATCATAAAAAACAAGGAGTATTTTTTTATGGATCATAGTTTTTTAAGTGGTTCTGATTTTGTAGGAATAACGTTTTGGATCGTTTCGATCGCAATGTGGGCTTCAACAATTTTCTTCTTTTATGAAGGAATGAGGGTTTCTGCAAAATGGAGAACGTCAATGGTGGTTGCTGGCTTGATTACCTTCATCGCTGCAGTTCACTATATGTACATGAGAGAATTTTGGGTAGAAATGGGAGAGTCTCCAGTAGTATACCGTTATATTGACTGGGTTTTAACTGTTCCTTTGCAAATGGTTGAGTTTTATCTAATTTTAATTGCAGCTGGCGCTGCTGTATCTGGAGGTTCTTTTTGGAGACTTCTAGTTGGTACGTTAGTTATGGTTATAGGTGGTTATCTAGGAGAAGCAGGAATGATATCTGTTTTACTAGGATTTATTATTGGAATGATCGGTTGGGCTGTAATTATTTGGGAAATTTTCAGAGGAGAAGCAAGTCAAGCTGCATCTTCAAACGAATCTGTTTCCTCAGCGTTCAATGCAATGAGATTAATCGTTCTTGTTGGATGGGCTATATATCCATTAGGATATGTTTTTGGATTAATGATGGGATCAGTCGATGCAAATACTTTAAACTGGGTATACAATTTAGCAGATTTTGTTAATAAAATTTTATTCGGTTTAATTATTTGGAATGCAGCTATAAAAGATACTGCATAATCATTATTTTAATTTTTTATTAAAAACCCCCCTTTTTTGGGGGGTTTTTTTATTATTATATTGACTTAAATTTGACTAAAATATAAGTGGTGCTGCGAATGAAAACTTTTAGTTTAAAAAAAGAAGAAATTAAAAAAGAATGGCTTTTAATTGATGCTAAAGATGCTGTTTTAGGAAGACTGGCAGCTTTTTCTGCTAATGTTTTAAGAGGCAAAAATAAACCAAATTATACTCCCAACCAGGATTGTGGAGATAATTTAATTATAATTAATGCAAACCATGTTCATTTGACTGGAAAAAAAGGAAAAGATAAAATTTATTATCGTCACACAGGATATCCAGGCGGCATAAAAGAAACAAATCCTGAAAAAATGAAATCAAAAGAAAAATCTAATGAAATCATTAAATTAGCTATTAAGCGAATGATACCTTCAGGACCGCTTGGAAAAAAGCAGTTATCTAATTGTAAAATTTATTCGGGAGAAACGCATTCACACGAAGCACAGCAACCAAAAAAAATTGATTTTATCAAATTAAACGAAAAGAATTTTAAAAGATAATTATGGAAAATTTAGAAAACAACTCTGAAAATATCGCTCAAGTAAAACTAGATAATAAAGATAGAGCTTATGCAACCGGTAAAAGAAAAAATTCTATTGCTAGGGTATGGTTAAAGCGCGGTGATGGTAAAATATCAGTAAATGGAAAAATTTTAGATAAATATTTTGCAAGACCAGTTTTACAAATGATAGTTAATCAACCATTAAATGTTGTTGATGGAGAAGGTGGATACGAAATTATGGCAACAGTTAAAGGTGGAGGTCTATCTGGCCAGGCTGGAGCAATAAGACATGGTATCAGCAAAGCTTTAAGTATTTATGACCCATCACTAAGACCTGCTCTTAAAAAAGTTGGCTTTATTACAAGGGATCCAAGAGTTGTTGAAAGAAAAAAATCTGGTTTAGCTAAAGCAAGAAGAAGTTACCAATTTTCTAAAAGATAATTTTTATTATGTCAAACAAAGTATCAGTAGCCATACTGGGTGCAACTGGTTTAGTTGGCTTAGAATTAGTAAAAATTTTAGCTAGACACCCAAAAGTTAATATAGTCTTTTTTGGAACAGAAAATAATCCAGATACTTTAATTAATGATATAGATCCAGAGTTAAAACTGCCAAATAACCCATCAACTAAGTTAAATGAAAGTTTTAATTATTCATTAGCAAATACAGTTTTTTTAGCTCTTCCTCATGGTATTTCTCATAAATATGTAAGATCATTTTATAATAAACTTCAAATAATAGATTTGTCGGCAGATTTTAGATTAGATGATATTGGAACTTATGAAAAAAATTATAATGAAAAGCATTCAGCACCAAACTTATTAAAAGAATTTGTTTATGGATTACCAGAGATTAATAAAAATGATTTAAATAATAATAATAATATTTCTATTCCTGGATGTTATCCAACTTCTGTTTTGATACCTCTATTTTCTCTATTGCAAAATAATATAATTAGTTCCAAAAATATAATTATTGACTCTAAATCGGGTTATAGTGGAGCAGGGAAAAAATTTGATTTAAAAAATATCAAGAATTTACAAGATTTTAATTTTTATAATTATAACACAAATAGTCACCGACACATTTGTGAAATAAGTCAAGAATTAAAAAAAAACACAAAGTCTAATGAAGTTTTATTCTCATTTAATCCTCATATCTTACCAAATTTTAGAGGCATGATGTCAACAATTTATTGTGATTTATCAGAAGGCATAACTAAAAATGATGTGATTAAATGTTTTGATGATTTAGCAAATGAAAATCATTTTGTTAGATTTGTAAAAGATAATAAGAGAGCAGATTTTTTTGCAATTCAAAATACAAATAACTGCATATTAAAAATTTTTGATCATTATGACTCTTCTAAGTTAATAATTGTTAGTTTGATTGATAATCTGATTAAAGGTGCTGCTGGTCAGGCAGTACAATGTTTTAATCTAAGCAAAGGATTTGAGGAGTCATTAGCTTTAACAAAATGAAATTACTAATTATTTTAATTTTTGTAACTTTATTATCCTGCAGTTATCCAGATATAGAGTCTGTTCCAAATTTTAAAGATTTAAAATTATCAAAAGAAGAAATATATGATTTGTGTCAATTATCTTCAAATGATAAAAATGAAGTTGATACTTGTATCGAAAATAGAATGAATAAATAATGAAAAAAATAAATATATCTATTGCTGGATTAGGAAATGTAGGGTCTTCTGTTATTAATTATATTGAAAATAATTCTAACTTCATAAAAAATAAATCAAATTTAACTATCAATATATTAGGTATATCTGCTAAAAATAAAAACAAAGAAAGAGATTTTGATATTAAAAATTATCAATGGATAGATGATCCAATGAATTTAATTAATATAAATGATGTTAAGCCAGATATTTTAGTTGAATTAATGGGCCATGAAAAAGATATAAGTTATGAGTTAGTTAAATCTGCATTAAGCCAAAAAATTCATGTTGTTACTGGTAACAAAGCCCTGTTAGCTATTTATGGTCAAGAACTTTTTGAGCTTGCGGAAAAAAATAAAGTATGTTTACTTTTTGAAGCAGCAGTTGCTGGAGGAATACCAATAATCAAAGCTGTTAAAAATAATATTTTTTTAAATAGAATTAAAAAAATCTCAGGCATTCTTAATGGCACAACTAATTATATTCTTACTACTATGGAAACTCAAAATAAATCATTTGAGGATGTTTTGAATGACGCTAAGGCAAAGGGTTTTACTTCTGATCATGAGTCTAAATTAGATATTGGAGGATATGATGCGGCTCACAAACTAACTTTGTTAAATACTATTGCTTTTGGTGTAGATATTGATTTTAGTCTAAATGAAGTAGAAGGGATTGAAAATATAACAATTGAAGATATTAATGCTGTCAAAGAATTAGGCTATAAAATTAAACTTATATCAGAAAGTTATTTAATTGATGATAGCTTATATAGCTCCACTAAACCAAAACTAATACCAACTGATAAACCTTTATCGAATGCAAACAATGCATTAAATGCAATTAATGTTGAGACAGATCAATTAACAAACTTATATTTTGAGGGAGAAGGTGCAGGTGGAATACCTACAGCCAGTTCTATTTTGTCAGATATATTTGAAATAGCTAATAATACTAATATAAAATCAATAGGTTATGATATTAATAAATTAAAAAAATATAAAAAGTTTAACTCGTCAAATTTGAAG
The DNA here is from genome assembly GCA_902576125.1 of uncultured Alphaproteobacteria bacterium. GTDB lineage: Bacteria > Pseudomonadota > Alphaproteobacteria > HIMB59 > CACPNW01. Next base: position 241,330 of record CACGUF010000001.1, read on the forward strand.
TCTAAATTTTATTTAAGAATAAGTGTCAAAGATCAACCTGGAGTTTTATCAAAAATAACAAGTTACTTAAACGAGTTTAATATATCTGTAGAAAAAATTCTTCAAAAACCAGATAAAAAACTAAAAAATATACCTATTTTAATTACTACCCATATAATCAAAACATCTGAACTAATTAATTCAGTAAAAAAAATCGCTGATCTTGAGTTTGTTGATGAAAATATTTCAATAATTTCAATTGAATAGTGACAATTTGAAAATTGAGCATTTAAGCTCTTTATTAAACAAAAAATGGAAGTTAATTAATTATGATGAGAGAAATGCGATGTATTTATCTCAAAAGTTTAAGTTACCATCAATTATTTCGAAACTTTTATCGATTAGAAATATCAATAACGAAGATATAGATTTTTATCTTTACCCAAATTTCAATCACCATATTCCCAATCCAAATAAAATTAAAGATATGGCTATCGCTACAAAAAGAGTTGTGGAGGCTATAAAAAAGAAACAAAAAATTGGAATAATAGCTGACTATGATGTTGATGGATCAACTTCAGCATCAATTTTATATAAATTTCTAAAAAATTATAATACTTCTGTAACTTTAAAAATTCCCAATAGATTATTAGATGGTTATGGTCCAAATCTTAAAATAATGCGAGAATTGGAATCAAAAAATATTGATTTATTATTTACTCTTGATTGTGGGACAACAGCAAATAATATTATTGACTCTGAAGAATTTAAAAAAATTGATGTTATAGTTATTGATCATCATTTAAGTGAATTAGAATTACCAAATGTCCATTCAATAATTAACCCAAATAGATTTGATGATGATAGTGATTATAATCAATTGGCTGCAGTTGGCGTTACCTTTTTATTTTTGATGTCATTGAGAAAAGAATTAAGAAATCATAAAGAGCTTATTCAAACAAAAGAACCAAATCTTTTATCCTATTTAGATTTAGTGGCTTTGGGTACAGTATGTGATGTTGTTGAGTTGAAAAAATATAACCGATTATTTGTAATTAAGGGTTTGGAATTAATTCATAAAAGATATCATAAGGGTATTTCTAAATTAATTGATAATTCTAAACTTAATTCATCCCCAACTTCACAAGATCTTGGGTATATTGTGGGCCCTCAAATTAATGCCGCAAGTAGAATTGATGACGCATCATTAGCCTCCAAGCTTTTAATTACTAATGATGCTGAACAAATTGAAACAATAAGCAGAAAATTATTTTTATTAAATGAAAAAAGAAAATTAATTGAAAGTCAAATTTTAGATGAAGCAAATAAACAAGCAGAGAAGCAAATGAATTCAAAATATATTTTAGTTTATGGTGAAAATTGGCACCAAGGCGTTTTAGGAATAGTTGCTAGTAAATTATTGGATCAATTCAATAAACCTGTTATTGTTTTATCTTTCATGAATTCTTTCGGTGTAGGTTCAGCTCGGTCAATAAGTGGTGTTGATTTAGGAAATATAATTCTAAATGCAAAAAATAAAGGAATTATTTTAACAGGTGGAGGGCATTCTATGGCTGCTGGATTAAAATTAAATTATGATAATTTAGATAACTTCAAAAATTTTCTTGATGAAAGTTTTGAACAATATGAAAATTTTATTTTTGAAAAAGTTATTAATTTTGACTTAGCAATATCTGTAAACGATCTAAATAATAATTTACTTGAGTCTATAGAAAAACTGCAACCTTTTGGTAAAGGCAACCCTGAGCCATATTTTATTATTTGTGATTTAAAAATTGAATCAATAAAAATTATTAAAAATAAACATATTTTAATATTCTTTGAAAATGATTTAGGTCATAAATTAAAAGGAATTTGTTTTAATTCAAAAGAAACTATCTTAGGTGATTATTTAGAGAATTTTAAAAAGTATAACTTTTATTTTGGATGTATAGTTACCCCAGATAAATTTTCTAGAGATACTGTAATTCAATTAATAATCAAAGATGTCATGAAAATTGATTAAATAATTTGAAAAATTAAGTTTAATATGTATATAACATTTCAGAAGACCCCTTCGTCTATCGGTTAGGACATCAGGTTTTCATCCTGAAAAGAGGAGTTCGATTCTCCTAGGGGTCGCCACTTACGGCTCTAATATTATTGACCCGGAGCTCTCCCTCGATTGAAGCAATTTATGGGCTTTAGCTGCCTCATTAAGTTTAAATTTTTTGTAGATATTTGGTTTAATATCTCCACTATTTATTTTCTCAAAAAGTTTATTAGAGCAATTTAATAGTTCCTCACGATTAAGTGTATACCCCATTAGACTTGGTCTCGTATAAAATAAGCTTTTTGGATTAAAAGTTTTGTGCATATCTAACATCTCTACCATTCCAGATGATTGACCAAATGAAACCATTAAGCCTCTAGTAGAGAGAGATTTAATTGACTCATCAAATGTATCTTTTCCAACTCCGTCATAAACAACTGGAACGCCTTTATTATTTGTAATTTCCATTATTTTGTCTGAAACATTTTCTTCTTTATAATTTATAGTATATTCACAACCATTCTTTTTTGCTAATGCGGCCTTTTCTTTTGTACTTACAGTGCCAATCATTTTACAACCGATTGATCTAGCCCATTGACATGCTATCAGACCTACGCCGCCAGCTGCTGCATGAAATAGAATAAATTCTTTATTTTTAATTTTGTATAATCTTTCAAATAGATATTCAACTGTCATACCTTGTAAAAGAATTGAAGCCACTTCATCATCTTTTAAAAAATCAGGAATAGCTATTAGTTTCTCTTCAGGAAAATCTCTTATTTCACAATATGCCCCTATTGGAGGCGTTGCATACGCTACTCTGTCACCAATTTTAAAGTTTTTAACTTTATTTCCAATTTCAATAATCTCACCTGTTGCTTCCATACCAAGGCATACAGGTAATTCAGATGGAAGCGGGTAGATACCAGATCTATGATAAGTATCTATATAGTTAAGACCAATAGCTGTATGTCTAATTCTTACTTCATTATCTTTAATAATTTTTGGCAAACTATATTCTTGATAATTTAAAACTTCTGGACCACCTAATTTCGAAATTACTATTTGTTTTGGCATAAATTAACTTATTTTTATTTCTTTATATATATTTTCATACTCTTTTAGGCAATCAGGATTTGCTAGTGTATTTTTACTTTTAACATCTTGTCCATTTATAATCTTTTTAATTGTTAGTTCAACAATCTTGCCACTTTTTGTTTTAGGAATATCTTTAACTTGAAAAATTTTTCTTGGGACATGCTTGGGTGATAGGTTGGATTTAATTTCAAACTTAATCAATTTGATTAAATCCTCATTTAAATTAAATTTAGATTTCATCTTAATAAATAAAATAACTTCTGTATCATTGTGCAAGCTATGTTCAACTGCTACAGATTCAATAATATTATCAATATTTTCCACAACTCTATATAATTCTGCTGTTCCAAATCTTACCCCGCCAGCATTTAATGTCGCATCTGATCTTCCATAAATTATAAATCCATTATTTTTTGTTTTTTTACAAAAATCTCCATGATGCCAAACATTTTTGTATCTCTTAAAATATGCATCTAAATATTTTTTATTGTCTTTATCATTCCAAAAATAAATTGGCTTAGAAGGAAATGGGGATTTACAAACTAACTCCCCTTTTTTCTCTTTAATTGAATTACCTTCTTCATTAAAAATATCTACATCCATTCCTAAACCAGCGCACTGAATTTCTCCTGAATATACATCCATATTTGGGTTACCAATAACAAAACAAGAAACAATATCAGTCCCACCACTGATAGACGCTAAATGCAAATCATTTTTTACATTGGTATAAATATATTCAAAAGATTCTTGAACAAGAGGAGAGCCTGTTGAAGCTATAGTTTTAAGTTTTGATAAATTATATTTATCTTTAATTATAATTTTATTTTGTTTTAAATAATCAATATATTTTGCACCTGTACCAAAAAAAGTAATTTTTTCTTTTTCTACAATATCAAATAGATATTCATTATTTGGAAAAAATGGAGAACCATCATACAAAACAATTGCAGATTTAGAAGCTAAACTAGATACGAGCCAATTCCACATCATCCAGCCACAAGTAGTAAAATAAAAAACTTTATCATTTTCTTTAATATCTAAATGTAATTGATGTTCTTTTTTATGCTGTATTAATGAACCTCCTGCTCCATGAACAATGCATTTAGGAATACCTGTAGTACCACTTGAATATAAAATATAAAGAGGATGGTTGAAATTATATTTTTCATATATTTCATATTTATTTTTGCTTTTTAAAATTTCATTCCAATTTTTGTATTTAAAATCTTCAATTAAAATTTTACCTTCCCCGTATGGAATAATAATTATATTTTCAATAGAGGGTATTTCATTAATAATAGATTTGATATATTTTAAAGTATCAATTTTCTTATTATTGTAAAAATAATGATCCGTAATTATTAAAACTTTTGGTTCAATTTGTTTAAATCTATCTATGATTGCTCTTGGTCCAAAATCAGATGAGCAAGATGACCAAATAGAACCTATTTGAGCACAAGCTAAAAAAGCTTGAACTGTTTCAGGTATATTTGGAAGGACAGCTGCTATCCTATCTCGTTGCTTTATATTTATACTTTTAAAATAATGTGATATTTTAAACACATTTGATCTTAATTCTTTCCAGCTTAACCGTTTTGAAATATTTTGTTCATTATAAAATATTATAGCATCATCATCATTATCATTTTGAAGGCAATTTTCAGCATAATTTAAATAAGAACTCTCAAAAAATTTAGTTTCAATAAAGTTTTTTGAGTCTCTGAAAATTATATTTTTTTTTTCACCTATAATATTTGTAAATTCCCAAATTTTTTCCCAGAATACTTCTTTTTTTTCAATGCTCCATCTATGTAAATCTTCATATGAATTTATATTTACTTCTTTTTTTATATAGTTTGTAAATTGATTGATATTATTTCCTGTTGTGGAAGGAGACCACAACTTTTTATCAGACATTTTAACTAACTTTTTTTATCTTTTAGCGTTCTTATTCTTACAATAACATCAATATCATGAAGCTGCAGACATGCTGGAATTGAAGGAATGTCTAAGTCAATATTTTTTGTTGGAATATCGATCACTTTTCCCTCATCTTCAATATATAAATGATAATGACTTTTGTTGTTGTTGCAGTAAAGTGATTTATTTTGATCAACAACAATTTCTCTTATTAGACCTAAACTTGTGAATTGCTTAAGTGTATTATAAACTGTTGCCATTGATATCTTTCTTTCTTCTTTTTTTACTTCATCGAATAAATTTTCTGCAGATATGTGCCTTTTTCCTTTTTCAAAAATTAATTTAGCTAAAACTCTTCTTTGTTTTGTTGCACGAATGCCACTATTTTCTAATTTTTTAATAGCGCCATTATAGGCACTCATAGGATTGTATACTTCTATTGATGCAGGCATATTATATGTATATTTACGTTTTATGACTTACATATTTTTTGTGATTTTTCTATATATTTTTTTTGGTTTTCTCCTTTATCTCTTTCAGAGAAGAATCATTTTTAATAAATGTAATAAGCCTCAACCTCCCGAAAACTATGGTTTAAAAAATATTAGGGAGGTAAAAATAGAAACAGAAGACAATATTAGCCTTTTAGCTTGGTTTTTCAAAGGTCAGTTAGATAAACCAATCTTGGTGTATTTTCACGGAAACTCATTTGATATTGGAGAAAGAGCCTATCGTATAAAAAGATATAACGACGCAGGCTTCTCTACCCTTATCGTAGGTTGGAGGGGTTATAGTGGAAATCAAGGGATTCCCACTGAAAAAAATTTATATTTAGACGGTAGAGCTACAATTGAGTGGATTTTAAAAAACACTAAATTTAATACTGAAGATATAATAAATTATGGAGAGTCACTTGGCTCAGGTGTAGCGGTTGATCTAAATTTAAAGTACAATTTTCTTTGCACTGTTCTTGAGGCGCCTTTTACATCAATTTCTGATATAGCTAAAAAAAGATATAAAATTTATCCAACTAAATTACTTGTTAAAGATAAATTTGATAATCTCAGTAAAATAGATAAAATCAAATCTCCTTTATTAATAATTAGTGGTACAAAAGATGAAGTTGTTCCCCATTTCCATAGTAAATTATTATTTAATAAAGCAAATAATCCAAAAAAATCACTTTTTATTGACGAAGCAATGCACAATAATTTATATGACTTCAGGATTGAAAAAACCATTATTAACTTTAGTTTAAAAATATGGAAATTAATTTAACAACTTTTTATGTGGGCTTTTTAAGCTTAGCAGTTTTTTTTATTGCTTATGCTGTTGTTATGGCAGAAGAATTCAGTCATTTAAGAAAATCTAAACCAGTTATTCTATCTGCTGCTATAATATGGGGTATTATCGCTTTCTATTTTTCTGGCGATAAGTCGTATGGAAAAGAGATTGAGTATGCTCTAGAGCATAATATTCTTGAATTTGCAGAGTTATTTTTATTTCTACTAGTAGCTATGACTTATATTAACGCATTGGAAGAAAGAAAAGTTTTCGATGTAGTTAGATACCAATTAACATCTCGTGGTTTTAGTTTCAGGCAGTTATTTATATTTACTGGTATAATAACATTTTTTTTATCCCCTATTGCAGATAATTTAACCACAGCTCTAGTTATGTGCTCTGTTTTAATGGCTTGTGGCAAAGGTAACACTAAATTTATTTCATTAGGCTGTATCAATATTGTAGTCTCTGCTAATGCAGGAGGTGCTTACAGTCCTTTTGGAGATATAACCACCTTAATGGTTTGGCAAGCTGGCATAGTTGAATTTTTTACCTTTTTTAATATTTTTATTCCTTCAGTAATTAATTATATAATTCCTGCATCAATTATGTATTTCTTTATTCCTAAAGACAGTCCTCAAGTAAGTTCTGATAAAGTTTTTATGAAAAGAGGAGGGCGAATGATTATTTTCCTTGGTCTTTTTACAATATTTAGCGCAGTAAATTTTCATAACATATTACATTTGCCACCAATGCTTGGTATGATGTTCGGCCTAGGCCTTCTTGGTTTGTATTCTTATTATTTAAAAATAACTTACAATCCAGAAACAGAAGATAATAAATTTGATTTCTTCAAAAAAATTTCCAGAGCTGAATGGGATACATTACTTTTTTTCTTTGGTGTTATTCTGAGTGTTGGTGGTTTAGGTTTTATCGGATATCTATCGTTAGTCTCAGAAATATTATATGATGGATTAGGACCAACTATAGCTAACTCGATTGTAGGGGTTTTGTCTGCAATTGTAGATAATATCCCTGTAATGTTTGCAGTCATCACCATGAGACCTGAAATGTCAATTGATCAGTGGTTATTAGTTACACTTACTACAGGAGTGGGTGGGAGTTTATTATCAATTGGCTCAGCAGCTGGAGTAGCGTTAATGGGTCAAGCCAGAGGTTATTATACTTTCTTTGGCCATTTAAAATGGACTCCTGTTATATTCCTAGGGTATATCGCTAGTATTTACATTCATGTTTTAATGTCTGGCTTGCCTTGGTGATTTAAATTATCAATTATAAAATAAATAATCATACTTATTAACAAAATCACCCCCGAAACAAATGAAGCTTCGTTAAATTTATATGATGATATTAGTCTATATAAGTATGAAGGCAAAGTATCGAAACTATCACTTCTAAAAAAAGATATTATAGTAAAATCTCCAAAAGTTATAACGGTAGAAAATGAAAACACATAAAGGTAATTTTTTTTAAATAAGGGAAAAATTATCATAAAATAATTAATTAAATTTATTCGATAAGTTTTTTTATAATCTTGAAATGTTAAAAAGATATTCTTTAAGTTATTAAAAAAAATTAAAATTGCAAATGGTAATAAAAAAATAGCATTTATTAAAATTACAATAATAAATTTAACAAATTCTATATGAATAATAGGTTGAAAATAAATAAAGTATCCAAGGCTGAAAATAATTGGGGAAATTATGATAATTATTGAACTAAGTAAAAATAATGTTTGCTGAACTAATGTATTATTATGATTCACAACTAAAATACCAGAAATTATAAATCCTATAAAACTAACTAATATTCCAGTAGTAAAAGAAATTATTATTGAGTTTTTAAAGGCTTCAATAAAATTATGGTCTAAAATAATATTTGAAAAATTGCTTTTTAGAGTTTCTAAAAAAATAAAAAATATTGGAGAAAATAAAAAAATTACAAATAAAAAAATTAAACTAAAGTCTATTAATGTAAGAAAAGTTTTATCTTTATGAGGATGTTTATTTGTTAAATCTCCTATTTCAAAAAAACTTGAACCTCTAAATTTATAAAAACCAATTGAAATAAAAAAGATACAAATTATAATTTGTATAAAACTCAAAATAATTGCTTTGTTAAAATTAAGATCAAACAAAGCATATTGATAAATAGCAACTTCCAATGTTGAGCTTCTAGGACCGCCGCCAAGTGCCATTACAATTGCAAAACTCAAAAAACAAAGCGAGAAGATTATCGAAAAAACTGCAAATAAATTTTGTTTTATAATAGGCATTTCTAATTTCAGAATATTTCCAATAGTATTAATATTTAATGAGCTAGAAATCTCATAATATTTGTTTGGAATATTATTTAAATTTTGAAAAAATAATCTTGTTGCAAATGGTGTATTTAGAAGAGCATGAGCAATTAGAATACCTCTTAATCCGTAAATGCTATCTATGGATATAAAATTATAAAAATTAAAATACGTGTTTAAAAATCCATTGTATCCAAAAATTTTTATAACTGAATAGACAATTAAAATTGATGGAATTACAAATGAAAAACCACATAATGAAACAATAATTCTAATAAATTTTAAATTTTTATGACGATTTAAAGATAGAGCAAAAGGAATTGCTAATGCGCAACTTATTAAAGCAGATAAAAAAGCTTGATATAATGAAAAGAAAATAATTCTTTTTGTATAGTTGTTTCTTAAAAAATTATTTATCTCAACAAAATCATAACTAATTTTAGAAAAAATACCTAAGAAAGGAAATAACAATATTAAGAAAAAAAAACTTAATACAATATAATTATATGTTCTATACAATTTTGTTAAGAAGCATTAAGCCACTCATTTATCCACTCATCTTTATAATCATTTATTTCTTTTGGATTTAATTGCAATGCTTTTGGTATTTCTAATTCATTAAATGCATCAGGAAGTTTTATATTTGTTACAGGATACATAATATTTGTAGATGGTATTACTTTTTGAAATTCATCAGAAAGCATAAAATCTAAAAAAATATTAGCTACTTTTTTATTTTTTGACGATTTTAATATGCCTGCAAATTCAACAGAAAGATAATTTCCTTCTTTAAATATAGATGCTGATATATCATAATTTTCTTCAAACATTACATGAGCAGCAGGTGAAGTTGAATAACTTAAAACAATATCTGCTTCTCCCGCCATAAAAAAATTGTAATATGCATCTGTCCAGCCTTTAGTAACTGATATAATTTTTTTATTCAATTTTGACCAATTCTCTTGAGCATTTTCTCCATAAAGAATTTTCATCCACGTTAAAAGGCCTAAACCAGGTGTAGAAGTTCTTGGATCCTGAATTACTATTCTTGCATCAGTAATATTTAAAAGCTCATACATGGACTTAGGAGGATTTTTTAACTTTTTGTTATTATAAACAAAAGCGAAATAACCATAATTATAGGGAACAAATATTTCACTATTCCATTCTATTGGTAAATTTAACTTTTCATTAATATTCTTCATATTATGAGCTGTAAAAAGTTCAGAATTTTCAGCTGAATTAAATAAATTCATATCTAAACCTAAAATAATATCAGCTTTTGTATTTGAACCCTCTAATATTACTTTATTTAAAAGTGTTGCAGCGCTATCAACTGCAATCAATTCTAAATCAACACTGTATTTTTCTTCAAAAGCTTTTTCAATTAATGGTCCAGGACCCCACTCAGAAACAAATGAGTCATAAGTATATACTGTTAGTTTTTCTGCTTTGACAGAATAACTAAGAAATAAAATTGAGAATATAATAATTAAGTAATTCATTTTTCCTCCGCTGGCATTATCCAGATCAGGTTAAAAGGGTATAAATCTCAGCATTTAAGCACCCCTAAAAATATTATATGTATAATCATATAAAAATTCAAACTAATTAATTGTTTTTCAAGATTTTATGAATATAACGAGATTTCTCGGGGAGTAGCGCAGCCTGGTAGCGCACCTGGTTTGGGACCAGGGGGTCGAAGGTTCGAATCCTTTCTCCCCGACCACTAATTCATCCATTAAATTTAATAGTTATTTATTTTTTTTAATAATTAATGCTATAAATTCTTAAGTATGAAAAATAATTATGATCAAGGTAGATTAAATTTACCCTTTGTTGGGATATGTACATTTGGAAAATACCCCTATATAAGTGATTGGGACTCAATTAATGCTGATGTAGCAGTAATGGGAGCACCTTTTGACTTTGGTAGTCAGTTTCGCACTGGATCAAGAATGGGCCCAAGAGGCATAAGGGAGGCATCAACTCTATTTTCATTTGGTCATGCAGGAGCATATGATTTTGAAGATGATATTACTTATCTTCCATCAGATTCTACAAAAATAGTCGACATAGGTGATGCAGATATAATTCATACTGATACTATTAAAAGTCATGCCAATATAAAATTTGGAGTTCAGAAAATCTTATCCGCTAAAGCTATTCCAGTAGTAATGGGTGGAGATCACTCAATTAATATCCCTTGTATTGATGCATTCGAAAATGAAGATCCTATTCACGTTATACAAATAGATGCACATTTAGATTTTGTCGATGAAAGACATGGCGTTAGGTATGGGCATGGAAATCCTATGAGAAGAGCTTCAGAAAAAAAATATGTTTCAGGATTAACACAAATTGGAATTAGGAATGTTTCTTCAACAGCAAAGGATGGATACATAGATGCAATAGAAAAAGGTTCAAAAATTTTTTCTGTTCGTCATTTGCGTCAAATGGGAATTAATAAAATTTTAAATGAAATACCTAAGAATAAAAGATATTATCTTACTATTGATATAGATGCTTTTGATCCCTCAATTGCATCTGGAACAGGGACACCAAGTCATGGAGGTTTTTATTATTATGAAGTACTTGAATTAATTGATGGAATTATCAAACAAGGTTCTGTAGTCGGACTTGATTTAGTTGAAGTTGCTCCTGACTATGATTTAACTAATTCTACTTCAACTTTAGCTGCACAGTTATTAATGAACACCATTGGAAGAATTTTGCATCATAAAAAATAAATTATAATAAAGTTTATTTTAAATTTTTGAAGAACAAGTGTAGTTTAATATTTTAATAACTTCGTCAACATTCTTAACTACTGCTTGTGCTACTGAGTCTATTTCTTTTAATGCATGTTGATTTTCATCACTATGAATAATTATTAGGCTTTTTGACATAGCTGATGCATAACCAGCATCAAATGCAGCATTCCATTGTTTATATTTTTCACCAAATCTTACTATTACTATATCAGAACGATCAATTGCATTTTTAGTCCTTATGGAGTTTATCTTTGCTGCTTTATGATCATGCCAGAATTTTTTATCTTCATTACCTAATATTTTAATACCTATATCATCAGAGAGATCATGATCAGTTGTAGGAGATAAAAATTCAATAGGTAAACTCAATTCTTTACATTTGTTAATAATTTCATTTCTCCAATCTGTATGAATCTCTCCTGATAAATAAACTGTAATTTCCATAGACTGTTTATAAATTCTAATAAAATATTGTAAATATTTTAATGTAATAAAGTTTATGATAAGATTTAATTGTGATTAATAGATTTTCTGTTCCACAATTGTCAGATTGTACAAAAGAATTAGCAAAAGTTGCATCAGGAAAAATTGTTCCTAATTTAATTCTATCAAATGCACGTATATTATCTACTTATACTGATAGAATATTAGAGGATAAAGAAATATGGATTTCTAATGGAAGAGTTGCTTGCGTTAGAGATAATAATGATAGCCTAAAAAAATTTAATAAATCAGATTTACATATCTATGACGTACAAAAAAATATTTTAGCACCAGGTCTAATTGATCCTCATATGCATATAGAAAGTAGCATGATGACAGGTTGTGCTTATGCTGAAGCTGCCCTTTTGAATGGAACTACAACAATATTTTGTGACTCTCATGAAATTGGTAATGTAAGTGATGTAGAAGGTATAGAATGGATGCTTGAGGATTGTAGACAAGCACCTTTGTCTATATTTCTAACCTTACCAAGCACAATTCCTGCAACTAATGATAAATTAGAGACAGCAGGAGGAAGTCTTAATGCAATTAAAGCTTCTAAATTATATGATAAATGGCCTGAGATAATTGGCCTAGGTGAAAAAATGGATTTTGTTTCTGTTTGTAATGCAGATGACTTACCTCATTCAATTATATCTGAGACACTTAAAAGAAATTTACCTGTAAGTGGCCATGTTTTTGGAAGAGAGTTTGTAGCTGCATATGCAGCAAGTGGTATTACTGATACACACGAAGCCGAAGAAAAATTATTTACTAACGATCTTCTGGATGCAGGTTTATGGATTTTTTTAAGAGGCGGTAATCCTAAAACACCTTGGAACAGTATAAAAGAAGCAATAAAAGTAATTACTGAATTTAAAGCTAGTACAAAAAGAATATGTGTTTGTACTGATGATAGAGATGCTGATGATTTATTTAATTTTGGTTTAGATTGGGTTGTTCGTCAGGCTAATGCATTAGGAATTAATAAAACAACTGCTTGGTCAATGGGCTCATTACATCCTGCAACTAGATACAATATGGATAGAGACTATGGAGCTCTTGGACATAGTAGAAGAGCTGATATTATAATGATTGATGATGATCTAGAAATTCACAACACATGGCTGGGAGGTAATTTAGTAGTTGAAAATAAAAAAATTACAGCTGAATTAGATAATCAGCTAACTAACAAAAGATATAAGTATCCAACTAAAGCATATAATACTGTTCATCTTCCAAAAAATATTAAAATGATACCTGATATACCAAAAGAAAAAGATTTTAGAATTAATGTAATTAAAACCCAATTACCAGGTATTGTTACATTTAAGGAACAAATTATCATTGATGAATTAATTACTGGTTGGTCAACAATTTTGAAAAAGCATAATCTATGTCATTTGTGTGTTATTGAAAGGCATAATAAATCTGGTGATTATGCTCATGGTTTTTTAAAAGATTTTAATCTTAAACATGGTGCAATTGCAAGTAGTGTAGGTCATGATGCTCATAATATTATTGTTGCTGGAATTGATTTAGAAGATATGAAATTTGCATTAGATAGAATTAATGAAACTCAAGGTGGAATAGTTATTGTCAAAAACAAAAGCTTAATTGCTGAAGTTAGATTACCTATTGCAGGTTTATTATCTGATAAAAAAGCTTCAGAAGTTGCAATAGAAAATATAGAATTTAAAAAAGCATGGTTAGATGCAGGTTGTACTTTGCCATATATGGGTTTCAACTTATTACCTTTATCAGTTATACCTAATTTTCGAATAACAAATAAAGGTCTTGTTGATGTTAACTCAATGAATTTAGAGCCTTTATTTGAATAAATTACTATCAGTATTTAATAACTATTCCATAAAAAATATATTTGTAATATTTTTGATTTGTTCTAAAAAATAATTATGAAAAAAGTCCTCTACGTATTTCATCAAAAAACTTCTGTTGCGGGCGATGTAGGAAATAAGTTTAAAGAACGAGGTTTTTCAGAAGAAATTATTTGCCCTCCACTAGGTGAAATATTACCTGAAGATTTAACAAATTATTCTGCTATTGTAATTTTTGGTGGACCTATGAGTGTTAATGATGATGATCAATTTATTAAAGATGAAATAAGATGGATGAAAAAAGTTATTGATTCAAAAAAACCTTTTTTGGGGATCTGTCTTGGAGCTCAAATACTTGCTAAATACTTAGGATGTGATGTTGTAAAAAATAAAAATAATCTAGCAGAAATAGGGTTCTATGAAATTGAACCAGTTGGTGAAGGAAACAATATTTTTAAAAATCAAAATATGTTCTATCAATTTCATACAGAAGGTTTTGAAATTCCAAAAAATTGTGAGCTTTTAGCTCGAGGTGAAATTTTTAAAAACCAAGCATTTAAATATCAAAATTGTTATGCGTTACAGTTTCATCCAGAGGTAAATTTCTTTGTACATTTGAGATGGCTTTTTTTAGTGTCAATAAAAAAACCAAAAGTGTTATTTCTTAAAGGATCTCAGAATTTATTTTATCAACTTTATTTAAGATTTAAGCATAATAAATCAGTTTCAATGTGGTTAGACTCTTTTTTAGATAACTATTTACTTGCTCAAAAATAGTAAAATAATCTATAAATATCTGTTGATGGATTAATTATTATGAGAAAAATTTTCAGTAAATATACAGAACAAATAAACGGGTATCTTTTTATCCTTCCTGCTTTTTTAATTATTAGTTTATTTGGAATATTTCCTGTTTTTTTTGGAATGTACATGAGCTTACATAAATGGAAAGTTTTCAAAGGACGATTTCTTGGTTTTGAAAATTATCAAAAAATACTGGGTGATATCAGTTCATTTTGGATATTTATTCTTGGATTACTTATTATGATAGCTTCATATTGGGTCTGGTCTGAATATAAAGATAAAATGAAAAATAGATTTTATTGTTTTGCGATTTCATTCTTCATACTTTTAATTAGTCTTTATTTAATCAACACAGGTTGGTCTAATATGATGGAAAATGGTGATGAAGATTTTCTTAACTCTCTGATCTATATATTTTATTATTCTTTTTTTGCGATTACTACTGAAGTTGGTTTAGGTCT
Organism: uncultured Alphaproteobacteria bacterium; assembly: GCA_902576125.1. Classification (GTDB taxonomy): domain Bacteria; phylum Pseudomonadota; class Alphaproteobacteria; order HIMB59; genus CACPNW01. The sequence goes on from CACGUF010000001.1 coordinate 256,347, forward strand.
TTTGATAGCTTTTGCATTATATCAAAACTTAAAAGGAAAGCAGTTTTTTCAAATGATACTTTTATTTCCTTATATAACTCCAGCAGTAATGGGTGGTGCAGTTTTTTTTATTATTTTTGGAAAAGCTGAAAATTCAATACTTAACGAGTTCATTGGATTATTTGGATATGACCCACAATTGTGGTTATTTGACAAAAGAAAAATTACAGAAATATTATTCGGTATAAAAATAGAAGGTTTTTTTGCTGGACCAAGTTTAGCGTTATTGACTTCTATTTTGTATGGAGTGTGGTCTTACACTGGCTATTATGCAATAATTTTACTAGCTGGACTTTCTATCATCCCTTCAGATTTATATGAAGCTGCAAAAGCAGAGGGTGCGTCTAGGTGGCAAACGTTTATTAAAATTACTATCCCTCTTTTAATGCCAATAATATTTTTTTTATTGTTAACAGGTTTTATTAATTCATTTCAAGCATTTAATCATATTATGGTTATGAAAACTTCATCTGCTGGTGAGACTATGGATGTTGTAACAATAGAAATATTTGATCATTTCTGGGATAGAGTAAAGTTTGGATATGCAGCTGCAGAAGGCGTAGTGTTATTTATAATTTTAAATGTTTTAGCAGTTTCTCAATATGTAATTTTTAGAAAAAGGTTAAACTATGATTAGCTTTCAAAAAAAAGAATTAATTTTTCCTTATATAATTCTTTTTATTGTAATGTTTCTGTCAGTATATCCATTATTGTACATGATAAGTGTATCATTAATGACTGCAGGTGAGGCTTCAAACCAATATCTTTTACCTAAGGTGCCAAGATTTGAAAATTATATTGAGGTTTGGACTTCAAACAATTTTCAGCAATATACACTAAATAGTATAATAATTAGCGCATTAATTGTTATCGGTGTGCTGAGTACTAGTATTCCAGCAGCATATGCGTTTGCAAAAATTCAGTTTCCTTTCAGAGATATAATTTTTTACTCATTGCTACTTTCCTTAATGATACCTGAAATTATCGCTCTTTTGCCACATCTTTTAATTATCAGAGGAAATATTTTTCCATTACCTTTTGGTCCATCGTGGATGAATTCATTACAGGGGTTAACAGTACCATTTTTTGGTAATGTTTTTATTATATTCCTTTTAAGGCAATATATAAAAAAAATTCCAAACGAGTTATGGGATGCTGCTAGAATGGATGGAGCCTCACATTTTTATTTTTTGCGTAAAGTAGTAATACCAATGAGCATGCCGATAATTGTAACCGTATCTTTATTTGCATTCATACTAGCCTGGAACTCATTTGCTTGGCCTTTATTGATTTTAACGAAAGAAGACTGGTTCCCTGTTACTGTATCTATATATAGCTTTATTAGAGAAGCTGGAACACAGTATAATTTGTTAATGGCAGCGTCTTTAATTTCCATTTTTCCAGTGTTAATCCTATATTTCTTTACTCAAAGATTATTTTTAGAGAGCATATCAAATTTTGGATTAAAACAATAATTGTTAACAATTTTCTGTAATGAAACAGCAATAGAATCGTAGTATTTTATTATTAATAAGTTATTCTTATTTTAGGGGTGTGATTATGATTTATAAATTATTGATTAAGGTTGTTGCAATAGCAACATTTTTATTTTCTGCTCAAATATTTGCTGTAACTTCTGCAGATATTGAGAATGCAAATCCAGAAGGTCAAACTGTAGAATTTTGGGTCCAATATTCGGATGAACGTCTTGATGCTATGAAAGCAAGAGCTGAAAGATTTGAAGCAGAAACTGGTATTAAAGTTAACATTACATATAAGGGCCATTATGGAAAAGTTCAGTCTGCCATGATGACTTCTGCCGGAACTCCAGATCAAGCTGATGTTGCGAGAGGTTACGGAAATGCAGCTGCTGATATGTATCAAATTGGTGCAGCTATGGATCAAAGTATTTTAGCAAACAGTAAAAAATGGGGTGTGACTCAACAAGATATAGATGATTGGGGAGCAAACTGGACAGTAGGATTTTCAGGTTATTTTGATGGTAATCCTAAGTTGCTTCATGAAGTAGGTAAATCTATAGAGGTTGTTTATTACAACAAAGATTGGCTAAATGAGCTAGGTTTATCAGAGCCTAAAACTCCAGCTGAATTTGCTGAAGCAGCTTGTGCTGCAACAAATAGTACTTTTAGTGGTAAAGTAGGTGATACTCCTAGTCTTGGATATGAAATAGACACGGATGCGAGTAATTTTGCTGCATGGGTTTTTGCGCATGGTGGAGATGTTTTTGATTATGACGCAGGTCAATACATCTTAAATGGACCTGCTGCAGTTGCTGCAATGGAATTTATTCAAGGCATGGCAAACAAGGGTTGTGCTCAAGTAACAAGAGATAAATATGCAGATCAACAATACCTAGGCTTAGGCTCGAATTTATTTGCTTTATCCTCAACTTCTGGAATTACTTATTTTCAAAGTGCAATTGAAGATGGTTATAATGGAAATTGGGAAATTTCTGCAGTACCTCATACAACTGCAGAACCAGTAATGAATTTGTATGGCGGTGGCCTTATTATGGGTAATACTGGTAATGTAGATAAAATGGTAGCTGCATATCAATGGATGAAATATATTACGAACACTGAAAATTCAGCTGTTTGGTCGACTGAAAGTGGATATGGCTTTGTCAGAACTTCATCTGCAGATCATCCATTAATTGTTGCAAAAAGAAATGATCTTCCTCAGTATGATAGATCTCTTGGTTTAATCAAGTATGGTAAAGGCGAGCCCTCTGTTCCCGCTTATTATTCTGTAAGAGGTGAAATTGAAAAAGCTTATGCCGCAATCATTAACGGTGATGATATAATGTCTACCTTAAATGATTTAAATGATGAGGCTAATTCAATTTTAGCTGATGCTATAGAGAATTAATTATCTCTTTTAATGTTAATAGGGTGGTTTATAACCACCCTTTTTTATTATGATTATAGTTTGTTCATTAAGTGATTTAGTTGATGTATGTGAGAGCGTTAAACCTAAATATTTAATCTCAGTTATTGACCCTGGATATGAGCCCGAAACTCCAAAAAATGTAACAAAACATCTTAAGTTAGGGTTTGATGACATAATTAAAATAAGTCCAAATAATCAAATATTTAGACTTAATAAGGAAGAAATTCCTCAATTACCTCCTAATAATTCTCATATTGATTCTATAGAAGAATTTACAGATAGCTGGGATGTATGTGAAGATATTGTTATTCATTGTTGGTGCGGTGTTTCTAGATCGATGGCAACAGCCACCTACTTAATGTGTAAAAAAAATATTCAAGATATAGATAATAATATAAAATATATTCGCTCTATTGCTCCTCATGCAAATCCTAATAAGTTATTAATAAAACTATTTGAGGAAAAATTAAATACTGAAGGGCAAATTGCAAAGTCTTTTGAAAAATACCCATATACTCAAACATATGATTGCTCTTCAAATTTTGCTCCAATTACATTATTTAATTATGAAGAAATGATAAATTTTAAATGAAAGAGAGAATTGAATGAAAGAGTACGTTAGAACAATTTTAGATTATCCTGTTAAAGGTATTCAATTCAGAGATATTACAACATTATTACAAGATGCAGGACATTTTAGACAAGTAATTGATGAAATGACAAACCCATGGAAAAATTTAGACATAGATGCTGTTTTAAGTATTGAGTCTCGTGGTTTTATAATGGCAGGAGCAATAGCATATAATATCGGTGCTGCTTTTATACCTCTAAGAAAGCCTGATAAACTCCCAGGAGAAACCTTCAAAGTTTCTTATACATTAGAATACGGATCAACTGATATGCACATTCATAAGGATGCACTCGACAATCATAAAAATTTATTAATTATAGATGATTTGCTTGCAACAGGGGGTACAGCACTTGCAGCAATAGATTTAATTAATATGTTTGATAATAAAAATATTATTGGAGCAGGTTTTATTATTAATCTGCCAGAATTAAAGGGTGAAAAAAAACTTCAAGAAAGAGGAGTTAAAATAAACTCATTGATGGAATTCTAATGAAGAATGCAGTTTTAGTCGGTTTTAAAAGATCTCCTTTCACAATAGCAAATAAAGGTTTGTTAGCAGGTGTAAGACCTGAAGATATTTTATCTCAAGTAATTAATGATTTAATCAAGACAACGAAAATTAATAAAGAAGATATAGAGGATATTGTTGCAGGCTGTGCTTATCCTGAAGGAGCTCAAGGTTATAATATTGCGAAAATAGTTTCCTTTATGACTGGCATGCCGGAACATGTTGGTGGCATGACAATTAATCGTTGGTGTGGATCATCTATGCAATCAATTCATATTGCAGCGGGTGCTATTTCAATGAATGCAGGAAAAGTTTTTATTTGTTGTGGCATTGAGTCAATGACATCCGTGCCAATCAATGGATTAAATTATTCTCCTCATCCAGAGCTTATAATAGATCAACCAAATGTTTATTTGTCAATGGGGCTTACAGCAGAAAATGTTGCCAATAAATTTAATATATCCAGAAAAGAACAACAAGAATTTGCAATCCAAAGTCACTCTAAGGCATTTAAAGCTCAATCATCTAATGCATTTGATAAAGAGATTACTGTTATTAAAAATCATGAAACTGAAGTTGTTGCTGATGGTGCAATCAGACCAAACACTAATCAAGAAATCTTAGATGGACTTAAATTAGTTTTTGACCAGAATGGAACAGTTACTGCCGGTACTGCTTCACCTTTAACAGATGGAGCATCAGCAACTTTGGTATGTGAAGAGAACTATGCAATTTCAAATAATCTACCTATTTTAGCAAGAATAAAATCATCAGCAATTAATGGATGCCCTCCTGAATTAATGGGGTTGGGTCCAATTGGAGCATCTTTAAAAGCTCTAAAAAGAGCAGAACTTGATATTAATGACATTGATATAATAGAATTAAATGAAGCTTTTGCGTCACAATCAATTGCATGTATAAAGGAGCTCAAAATAAATCCTGATAAAGTTAATATTGAGGGAGGTGCAATCGCAATTGGACATCCACTAGGTGCAACTGGAGCTAGAATAACTGCTAAAGCAGCCTATCTAATGTATAAACAAAATAAAAAATATGCTTTAGCCACCCAATGTATAGGTCTTGGCCAAGGTATCGCTACAGTGTTGGAAAAAGTTGAATAAGTATGCAAGTTTATAAAACCCCTATTAGAGAATATAGATTTCTACTAGAAGACTTTTTAGAGTTAAAAAGTAACAAAGTTCTTACTAATAGAAATTTAGAAATTGATGATCTTCTAATGATAATCGAAGAGGCATCTAAAATGTGTGAAGAAACTTTATTACCACTAAACGCTATAGGTGATAATGAAGGATGTGTTTTTCAAGATTGTAAAGTTATAGCTCCAAAGGGGTTTAAAGAGGCTTATAAAGTTTTTTCTGAAAATGGTTGGCAAGGAATAAAAGTTAAAGAGAAATATGGTGGTCAAGAACTTCCATATATTATGAACATGTTTTTGGATGAAATGGTGAGTTCTACAAACATGTCTTTTGGCCTCTATCCAGGATTAACAGCTAATGCAATTGATGCCATTGAAAAAAGTGCAACTGATGAATTAAAGAACCTATATCTCCCATATTTAACTTCTGGCAAATGGACAGGTACTATGAATTTGACAGAACCGCAATGCGGAACAGATCTTGGTCTGAGCAAAACTATGGCAACACCTAATGATGATGGATCTTATAATATTACAGGAACAAAAATATTTATTACTTGTGGCGAGCATGATTTAAGTGAGAACATAGTGCATTTAGTTTTAGCTAGAACTCCAAATGCTCCAGAAGGAATTAAAGGTATAAGTCTTTTTCTGGTTCCAAAAATACTTCCAAATAAAGATGGAACTCTTGATAAAAAAAATAATGTAAAGTGCGGATCAATTGAAAAGAAAATGGGTATTAAGGCTAGTCCAACTTGTGTAATGCATTATGAAGAAGCTCAAGGCTGGATTGTTGGTGATTTAAACAAAGGTATGAAGGCAATGTTCATCATGATGAATGGCGCCAGACTGTTTGTTGGTATTCAAGGTATTGGACTATCTGAGACAGCATTTCAATCAGCTTTACATTACTCGAAAGAACGTGTTCAAGGCAAGTTACCTGAAAGTGAAAATATTGCCGACCCAATTATAGTTCATCCTGAAATAAGAAAAAACTTAATGTTTATGAAATCCATAAATGATGGAATAAGAGGATTAATGCTTAAAGCCGGTCATGCTTTTGATTTAATAGACTCAGACCAAAGCAAAGAATTAAGTCAGTCTTCTGAAAATTTGATAGCATTATTAACTCCTATTTTAAAATCTTTTGCAACTGACAAGTCTATGGAAATAACTAATCAAGCTTTACAAATATACGGTGGTCACGGATATATTACTGATCACGGAATGGAGCAATTAGTTCGTGATGCAAGAATTACTCCAATTTATGAAGGAACAAACGGTATTCAAGCTTTAGATTTAATTGGTAGAAAATTTAATATTCATGAAGGATTAATTATTAATCAATATTTGGAAAGTATTAATGAGTTTTTGAATAATAATAAAGAAAACTCAGATATGAAGAAATTTATTAAATTATTTGAACCATCCTATAAAGATTTAAAAGATTGTATAAACTTTATAAAAGAAATTGATCAATCAAACTCAAAAGAAATTAATTCTCATGCTGTAGATTTATTAAATATTTTTGGACTTGTTGCTGTAGGTTTTACTTGGTTAGAGTTCATTAGTGTATCATTTAATAAAATTAAAAAAAACAAAGATGATTTTTACCTTTCTAAAATTCAATTAGGTGATTTCTATCTGACAAAACTTATTTTTGAGACTAAAAAATATAAAAATAATATTTATTCTTCAGGGAACTTGTATAATAAGTTTGAAGATAAATATTTTGAAAGTGGCATATAAAGATGACTATTAAAATTTACAAACCTTCAAAATCTTCCATGCAATCTGGTTTAGGAAAAACAAAGCAATGGCTTGCTGAATACATTTCAGAAAAAGATAAAATTAAAGATACTCTTATGGGTTGGAATAGTTCTTTAGATACTAAAGAGCAAATAAAAATGTTTTTTGATACAAAAGAACAAGCTATTGAATGGTCTAAAAAAAATAATCAACAGTTTATAGTTATTGAACCAAAAGAGAGAAAAATAAAGCCTAAAAACTATGCATCAAATTTTGATATGAATAGAAAAGAGCCTTGGACACATTAATCTTTTGAATTTATTTATAGTATGATAAAGGGCAATTAAGCGCCCGTAGCTCAGTGGATAGAGCAACCGCCTTCTAAGCGGTAGGTCAAATGTTCGAATCATTTCGGGCGCGCCAATTAAATTTGGAGAACTAAATATGTTATACAATTTAAAATGTCATTGTGGAGCGGTAGAGCTAGAAGTTGAAACTGATCTTAAAACTATTAAACAATGCAATTGCTCAATTTGTATAAGAAAAAATGCTAAAATGTGCATGGTTTCTAAAGACTCAGTCCAGATAATTAAAGGTAAGGAAAATCTAAGTTCCTATAAATTTAATACTAAAATTGCAGAACATTTTTTTTGTAAAACTTGCGGAATATATACCCATCACAATAGAAGAAGTGATCCAAATGGTGCCGCAATAAATATTGGATGTATTGATGCTATTAATCCTTTTGATTATGAAGCTGAATTTATTGATATGAAAAGTAAATAATTTATGTCCTTGGAATTTTTAATTTCAAAAATTCAAAAAAATAATTTTTTACTAATAGGTAGGGCGGGTGTTGATATTTACCCTGATCCACCTGGAACTAAAACTGAAAATGCAATTAATTACGTGACCCATCTTGGCGGTTCATCAGCAAATATGGGTGTTCAATTAACTAGATATGGTGGATCATGTTCTTTGCTGACAAGAATATCTAATGATGCATTAGGTAAGTTTGCTTTAAACCAATTAGATCATTATGGAGTGAAGAGAAATTTAATTAAATTAGAAGATAAAGAATCTAGAATCTCATTTGCTATTGTTGAGTCAACTGTAGAAAATCATCAATCAATAATCTATAGACATAAAGCTGCTGATTTATTTTTAAATAAAAATGATATTGAAAACTCTAATATTCAAAACTATCAATGCATTTTGATTACAGGTACTTCTCTTGCAGCTGAACCATCTCGAAGTGCTGTATTATATGCTTTGGAAATAGCTAAAGAAAAAAATATACCTGTAATTATGGATATAGACTATAGACCCTACACATGGGAGTCAGCAGATAAAGCAAAACAAATATACAATATTGCTAGCGATTATTGTTCTGGAATCATTGGCAATGATGATGAATTTGCTGTCCTTTCAGGCAGTTATAAAGAAGGTTTTAATTATGCCAAAAAAAAATCAAGTAATTGTGATTTGGTAATTTATAAAATGGGTGAAAAAGGCTCAATAACATTTGCAAATAATGAAGAAATAAAAAAAGGAATTTTCCCAGTCAAGCCGCTAAAACCTACTGGTGCAGGTGATGCTTTTATGGGTTCATTAATTGGAGCTCTATTAAAAAATTACGATCTACAAAAAGCGTTAGAAATTGGTTCTGCTGCCGCTGCAATAGTTGTAACTAAAGTTGGATGTGCTCCGGCTATGCCTGATTTGAATGAAGTTTTAGATTTTATGAAAAGTAATAACATTAAAAAAGGAGATACATAATGCATATACCACCATTTGATAATCAAAATAATCCCATTGTAGATATGGATAATAAACATGTTCCGCTAAATTATTTTAATATTGTTAAATTAAACAAAGATCAAAGTTTTGAATATGTAACCCCTGGTTATGAAACATGTATCGTTCCTGCAACAGGAACAATAAATGTTAATGTCGAAGGCTATGAAGTTAAAAATTTAGGTACAAGAACAGTTGACGTATGGGATGGTGAACCAGAGGGCATATATGTACCATCTGGAACAAAAGCTTCTTTTTTTGCTCTCAAAGATTCTGAAATATTTATAGCAGGGGCAAAGTTTGATAAAACTCTTGAACCATTTGCCGTCAGAGTTGATGAAATTGATATGGTTCAATATGGATCAGATGATACAAAAACTCACAGAAAAATTAAACATATTCTTGGTGCCAAACATCACGATAAAGTAGGAAGGCTTCTTTGTAATGAATTGTATACAGTAGGACAGGGAGGTTGGTCAGGTTTTCCTCCTCACAAACATGATACTGACAGACTTCCAGACGAAACGCGCCACGATGAAACATATAATTATCGATTTCGTCCTAATAATGGATTTGGTTTTCAATTATTTCAACAAGTTGACGACAAGGTTGGAAAGGCAGAGCACATAATTGATGGATCAACAATTGCAATTAGAACAGGCTATCACCCTTGTGTTGTTGCCCCAGGTTATGAAATGTATTATTTTACTATTTTAGGAGGACTATCGCAGAGATCTCTTGTGCAATATTTTCAACCTGAGTATGCTTATCAAGTAGAGACTATACCAGGAATAAAAGATATGATTGCAAAATATAAGTAATGACAGCAGTTAATTTAAAAACGTTACTCAAGAAAGCAAATAAATATAACTATGCTATAGCTGGATTAGTTGTAATTACTTGGGAAGATGCCTTAGCATATACTGAGGCAGCAGATGAAACAGGTATTCCAATTATTCTTCAAGCAGGACCATCATGTAGAGCATTCACACCTATATCAATATTAGGTAAAATGTTTAGGTACCTTGCTGCTCAAACTAAAACTCCCATATGTTGTCATCTTGATCATGGTTTTTCTTATAGAGAATGTAAGGAAGGAATCGATAGTGGTTTTACATCTGTTATGTTTGACGGCTCTAAAATGCCTTTGAAGAAAAACATAAATATTAGCTCTAAAATTTCTCATATTGCGCACAAATATAATATTTCTGTAGAAGGTGAAATTGGAGAGGTTGGATATTTTAAGGGAAAAAATTCTATAGGAACGGACCTAACTGAAGCAAAAACTTATGCTTCTAAAAGTAAAGTTGACGCAATGGCTATCTCGGTTGGTAATACACACTTACAAACATCTAAAGTAGCTAAAATTGACTATAACAAAATTTTAGATATCCAAAAAATAACTAAATTACCTTTAGTCCTTCATGGAAGTAGTGGAATATCAAATATTATGAGAAAAAAAATAGCCACTAAAACAAATGTTGCTAAATTTAACATAGGAACTGAATTAAGAATGATTGGATGCAAAACGCTAAGAGAAAGCTATAATAAAAATATTAAAAATTACGATAAAATAAGTATTATAAAACCATCAATTAAAGAATTAAAAAAAGCTACTATTAGTGTGATAAAAAATATAGGTCCTCAAATTGTCAAAAAATAAATTAGCTTTTATTGGTGGAAGTGGGATATATAATTTAGATATACTCACGGATATAAAAGAGCATGATCTAAAATCTGCTTTTGGGAACCCTTCAAGTAAAATTATTGAGGGAAAAATTAATGAAAATTTAATATACTTTCTATCGAGGCATGGTTTAGGACATCGTCTTTCTCCATCTGAAATTAATTATAGAGCAAATATAGATTGTTTTAAGCAACTTGGAGTAACTGACATTATTTCCTTATCTGCTGTTGGTTCATTGAGGAATGAACTTGATCCAGAAACTTTTGTTATTGTAGATCAGTTTATAGATAGAACAATTAACAGAAAGAAAACTTTCTTTGAAAATGGTATTGTTGCTCATGTGCCAATGGCTCAGCCAACATCTAAAGTTTTAATGGATCTTTCAAAAAAAATATTAGAAGATTTAAAAATTAAATATGCATATGGTGGAACATATCTTGCGATGGAAGGGCCGCAGTTTTCAAGTAAAGCAGAGTCTATATTGTATAGAAGTTGGGATTGTGATGTAATTGGCATGACAAATATGCCAGAAGCAAAATTAGCAAGGGAGGCTGAAATTAGATATGCTTCAATTTCAATGGTAACTGATTATGATTCATGGAGTTCTGAGCATGATGATGTTGATCTACAAATGCTTTTAGATACGATGCATAAAAATGTTGAAAAATCTAAAAAATTTATTGAGAATTTTTCCACTAAATATTTTGCTAATGTAGATTTTAAGCTAGATAATACATCTACAATACTAGATACATCAATTGTGACACAACCAAATAATTGGGATAAGAATACTACTAAAAAATTATCCAATATTTTAAAAAGATTTATAAAAGAAAATAATGTTAGTAAATGATAAACACTTAACAACGATTTGGTACGAAAAGAAAACTGATAAAGTTAAGATTATAGATCAACGTTTAATTCCATTTGAGTTAAAAATTATAGAATTGAATACTCTTGATGAAGTTTGTTTTGCAATAAAAGAAATGCAGGTGAGGGGAGCACCGTTGATAGGTGTAACTGCTGCATATGGTATGTATATAGCTTCCAAAGAAAATACTAACTTAGATTATTTGCAGGAAGCATCAAAAAGAATTAATGCAACAAGACCTACAGCGGTCAATTTATCTTGGGCTCTTAGCGAAGTAATGACTAAAATTTCTGACCTAAGAGAAGATCAAACTTCTGCAAAGATTCTGGAGATAGCAAATCAAATAAGACAGGATGACATTGATAATTGTAAAACAATTGGTGAATATGGATGTGAATTAATTAAAAAAATTTATGCACTTAAAAATAAACCTGTTAATATTTTAACTCATTGTAATGCAGGTTGGCTGGCAACTGTTGACTGGGGTACTGCTCTAGCACCAGTTTTTGTTGCTCACAAAAAAAATATACCAGTTCATGTTTGGGTTGATGAAACACGACCAAGAAATCAAGGATTTAGCCTTACTGCTTGGGAACTTATTAATGAAAATATTCCTAATTCTTTAATAGTAGATAATGTTGGTGGTCATTTAATGCAGCACAATAAAATAGATGTTTGTATAACTGGAACCGATAGAACAGCTTCTAATGGAGATGTTTGTAATAAAATAGGTACTTATCTTAAAGCTCTTGCTGCATACGATAATAATATTCCATTTTATGTTTCTGCACCTATTTCTAGCATAGACTTTAATATTAAAAATGGTGTTAGAGATATACCTATAGAAGAAAGAGATAGTGAAGAAGTCTCTCATATTACTGGCTTAGATCAAAATAATAAATTAAAAAAGATTAAAATAGTACCCGATGGTTCTTCTTGCACTAACTTTGCATTTGATGTTACTCCTGCTAAATATATTACAAAATTAATTACTGAAAAGGGAATTGTTGACGCAAATTATCAATCGATTAGCAATTTGAAGTAAAATGTTTCTAAAAATTTTGGATAAATTAGGACGAAAAAAAGTTGTGTTGGATAGAGGTCCATCTCATCCTGAATTTGATAAAGCGAAACCATGGCTAGAGAGATATTATTTATTATTTAGAAAAAGACCAAAATGGTTTCCTTTTAACATTTTAATCCATAGAATGTTAGATGATGACCATGGGGAAGGCGTTCATAATCATATGTGCCCATACATTACAATTATACTGAAAGGTGGTTATTGGGAGACAACATCTAAGGGTAAATTTTGGAGACCACCTGGATACATAGGGTTTCGATCAGCAGATCATCTACACCGAGTTGATTTAAAATCAAACACAGACACAATGACATTATTTATACCTGGACCTTTTGGTACTAGAAAAACTAAAAGAGCAGATTATAAAACTCATTTTAATAAAAAGTAAAAAAGGAGATAAAGAATATGAAAAAGGCATATTGGGTTGGAATTGTTAATGTTAAAAATCAAGATGAATATAAAAAATATGCAGATATAGCGGGTCCTGCCTTAATTGCTGCTGGAGCAAAGATATTAAGCAGAGGAGGGAAGATAAAAAATTTAGAGGGTACGGAAATGAATAGAATTGTTGTTATTGAATTTCAATCAATGGAGCGAGCTGAGTCTTTTTATCAATCTGATGAATACAGAAAAGGTCTTAAATATATTAATTCAGAGGTAGCAGATCGTTTTTTGAATATATCTGAAGCTGTCGATTAGAATATTCCATCGTAAATTAATTTTAAACCACTTAAAAAAAGTAAAATATAAATAACATTAAAAAAAATTTTTTCAGGAATTTTTTTTTGAATAAAATATCCAATTAAAACACTTACAAAAGCCAGAGGCAATAATATAAGCGAAACAATTAAGTTAGAAGGTGCTAATAATCCTACATAGTAATAGGGTATTAGTTTTACAACATTTATAACTAAAAATGCCATTGTCATTGTTCCTATAAAAGATAATTTGTCCAATTTTAAAGGGAGAGTATAAAAATTCATTGGTGGATTACCTGCATGAATTAAGAAACTCGTATAACCCGCAATAGAAGACCAAAAATATCCTTTTAATTTTGACGGCTTAAGCAAAATATTACTTTTTTGAATGAAAGATACTAAAACAAAAATAATTGAAATAATTCCTACCATTATTCTTATCTGATCTTCATTTGTATATTTGAAAGTGAAGGTTCCAAATAAAATCCCAACTATTGATGCTGGAATAATAATTTTTAAAATTTTATTTATCCATTTCATCCAATATAAATAAATTGCTGAAAAATCCATTATGATCAAAAGTGGTAACATTATTCCAGCAGCTTGAAGAGGGCTCATTACAAAAGACATGACTGGAACAGCTAACATAGAAATTGGACCTGGAACTCCACCCTTTGCAAGACCAAAAACAAAAACTCCAAACGATGCAAAAGCCAAAAATACAGGATCCATTACTTTAGAGCTTTTAAACTTGTAAATATATCTTTGATTTGATCTTCAGAGTCCTCTAAACCGCAATAAAGTCTAATTAAATTTCCTTTAAACTGACTTTTAAATTTTCTTTTTGATAGTGGGGGGAATGTAATTAAACTATCATACCCGCCCCAACTATATCCTAATTTAAATATTTTAAGCTTAGAGAACATTTTTTTAATTTTATATTGAGAATGTAAATTTTTTAAAGAAAATGCAAATAGACCGGAGCTACCTGAAAAATCTCTTTTCCAAATATTATGATTAGTTGATGTTTTTAAAGCAGGATGATAAACTTTATCAACTAAAGGGTGATTATTCAATTCAATTGCCATATTTAAAGCATTTGATTCTATTTTTTTCATTCTCAAGTTTAATGTCGGCAAACCTCTTAATGCTAAGTATACTTCTTCTGAGCCGGGACATATTCCTAGAGTTTTTGTAGCTACTCTAATAGGTTTTGAGTGTTTTTTATCTGAGCTAACAAAACCAATAAGAATATCTGAGTGTCCATTTATATATTTTGTGCCAGCATCAATAATTACGTTAATTCCAAGTTTAATAGGGTCACAAAAAAGAGGAGATGCCCATGTATTATCCATAACAGTTGGAATTTTTTTTCTTTTTGCAATTTCTGTTATTTTTGGAATATCAAGTATTTCAAAAGTTGCCGTTCCGGGTGACTCTAAATAAATTAATTTTGTTTTTTGTGTAATTAACTTTTCAAATCTATTGATATTTTTAAATGGGTGAAAATAATTTACTTTTACACCATAATTTTTCAAAAGTTTTTCACAAAAAGTTCGTGTTGGACTGTAAACAGTATCATTGATTAAAACTTCATCATCTTTTTTTAAAAAAGCAAAAAAAGGAATTATAAGAGCAGCTAGACCAGATGGAGCTACTATAGTATCATTACAATTATATAAATTAGTAATTGCTTTTTCTAGTTGATCGACAGAGGGATTTTTATTAATCCCATAAAGAGTACTTCGGTCATCATCGTTATTAATATCATTAATGTAATCTTCAAAACTATTGAAGATCATTGTAGAGCCTTTGTAGATTCCTGGATTAATAAAACCTTTTTGTTTTTTTACATTTCTTGAAACTTTTGTTAGTTTAGTATCTATTTTCATAAAACACTATATGTAGTATATATTTTGCAATTAAGATACAATTTATGTTCATATCATTCTCTTAAAATTAGCTGTTTCTTAGATCAATTTATTTTGTTATTGGGGGGTAATCTTTGTAAAAAGATATTTAAATAATTATTTAAAACAAAGGAAATAATATGAAAAAACTATTATCAATCTTTGCAGTTTCTGTTTTTGCTTTTGCAGCAAATGCTGGAACTCTTGATGATGTTAAAAATAGAGGTTTTCTTAAATGTGGTGTAACAACTGGTTTAGCTGGTTTTGCTGCTCCTGACGATAGTGGAGAGTGGGCTGGTCTTGATGCAGATATGTGTCGTGCAGTTGCTGTAGCAGTTTTTGGAGACCGTTCAAAAGTAGAATTTATCACTACAACTGGTAAATCTCGTTTCCCTACATTAGCTTCAGGTGAAGTTGATATGTTAGCGAGAAATACTACTTGGACAATTAGCCGTGATGTTAATCTTGGTTTTGAGTTCGTAGGTGTTAACTTCTATGATGGACAAGGATTTATGATCCCTTCTTCACTAGGTGTATCAAGTGCAACTGAGTTAGATGGTGCTACTGTTTGTATTCAAACTGGTACTACTACTGAGTTAAACCTTGCTGACTTCTTTAGATTAAATGGAATTAGCTATGAAGCTCTTCCAATTGAAACTAATGATGAAGGTAAAGAAAACTTATTCGCAGGTAGATGTGACGTATATACTACTGACGCATCTGGACTTTCTTCAACTAGAGCTGCAGCAGCAGATCCTGGTAAATGGTTAGTTCTACCTGAAATCATTTCTAAAGAACCTTTAGGTCCACTAGTAAGACACGGTGATCACCAATGGGGTGATGTAGTTCGTTGGTCTCTAAATGCAATGATAATTGCTGAAGAACTAGGTGTTACTTCTGAAAATGTTGACGCTCAAAAAAGCTCAAACGTTCCTGAAGTACTTAGACTTCTAGGTGTAGAAGGTTCATACGGTGAAATGCTTGAATTAGCTCCTGATTGGGCTTATCAAATTATTAAACAAATTGGTAACTATTCAGAGTCATACGAAGCTAACGTAGGTCCAGACACTCCTCTTGAAATTGCAAGAGGACTTAACGCTCTTTGGACTCAAGGTGGTATTTTATACGCACCTCCGTTTAGATAAATCGTTAATTTTTTATAATTAGGGGGTTTTAAAACCCCCTAATTTTTTTTATAGGAGTCTAATGAGATCTAATTTTAATTTTTTTTCAGATGAAAAATTTAGATCCATTTTTTTTCAAACCTTAGTTATAGGTCTCTTTGCACTTGGTATATTTTTTATTGTTCAAACTACTGCCTATAATTTAGAAAAAAGAAATATTGCAACAGGTTGGAGATTTCTTTCAGATCCTGCAGGATTTGATATTAGTTTCTCACCATTTATTAATTTTAAATCAACTGACACACACTTAGATGTATATTTTGTAGGTGTATTAAACACATTATTAGTTTCATTCTGTGGCTGTATAGCTGCAACAATTCTTGGTTTTCTAGTTGGTATTATTAGACTTTCATCAAACTGGCTACTGGTAAGAGTAGCTTATATTTATGTTGAATTTACACGAAACGTCCCATTACTGTTACAAATTATTCTTTGGTACAGTATCTTAATTCAATTACCGCGAGTAAAACAATCTTTAGAATTTTTAGATGTATTTTTTATTTCAAATAGGGGGATTTATTCTCCAAGACCTGTATTTGAAACAGGATTTTCATATGTGTTTATAGCTATTATTTTAGCTTTTATTTCTAGTTTTGTAATAAGAAGTTGGGCTAAAAAAAGACAAGATAAAACTGGCAAACAATTCCCTGTTTTATCATCTGCATTTGGCTTAATCATAATCTTACCTCTTTTATTATTTTTTATAATAGGGTCACCTATGTCATTTGACTATCCTGCCTTAAAAGGATTTAATTTTAAAGGAGGGATGGTAATTAGACCTGAATTCATAGCAATGTTTTTAGCTCTTACTATTTATACAGCAGCATTTATTTCAGAAACTGTAAGGTCAGGCATTTTATCAGTAACTAAGGGTCAAAGAGAAGCTTCCGCTTCTTTAGGTTTGAAAAAAAGCTGGATTATGAGACTTATAATAATACCACAAGCGTTAAGGGTTATAGTACCTCCTTTAACAAGTCAGTATTTAAATTTAACAAAAAATTCTTCATTGGGTATTGCTGTAGGTTATGCTGACCTTGTTCACGGTTTTGGTGGAATTAGCTTAAACCAAACTGGTCAAGCAATTGAATGTATGGTTATAGTAATGGCAACGTATTTAACAATTAGCTTAACAATATCAGTATTTATGAATATTTATAACAGAAGTATACAATTTAAAGAGAAATAATATGAATGATATAACTGAAACAAGAAAACCCCCTGTAGCCACAACTGGTATTTTAGGTTGGTTGAGAATGAATCTTTTTTCAAACTGGGTAAATTCATTAATTTCTATATTTGTTCTATACATTTTGTTTCAATTTGTTCCTTGGATATTGAACTGGACAATATTTGCTGCTGATTTCAAATATAATTTTAATGGTGAAGAAATTATCAATAGAGAGATGTGTTCACGAGTTCTTGATCCTGAAAATGGAGGAGCTTGCTGGGCAATAATTTATGTAAGGTTTTATCAGTTTATGTATGGTTTTTATCCAAGGGAAGAAGTTTGGAGAGTAAATCTTAGTTACATAATGTTGGCAGTTGCTGTTGTTCCTTTATTATTTGATAATTTTCCATTCAGAAAACATTTTTTAAAATTTACTTATGTATTCCCTGTTATTGCATTTTTTCTTTTAAATGGAGGTCTTGGTCTTGAATCAGTTTCAACAAACAAATGGGGAGGTTTACTTGTTACTTTAGTTCTAGGTTGCACAGGTATTGCACTAGCTTTTCCTCTAGGTATAATTTTAGCCTTAGGCAGGAGATCTAACCTTCCAGTAATAAGTATGATGTGTACTTTATTTATTGAATTTATAAGAGGAGTACCTCTCATTACTCTTTTATTCTTCGGAATGGTGATGTTACCATTATTTTTGCCTGAAGGTATTGATATGGATGGATTAGCACGTGTATTAGTGGCCGTTACTTTATTCCAATCAGCTTATATGGCAGAAGTCATAAGAGGTGGTTTACAGGCAATACCTCAGGGTCAATATGAAGCTGCAAGATCTATAGGTTTGTCTTATTGGCAAATGAACTTGAAAGTTGTCCTACCTCAAGCGATTAGAATTTCTATTCCATCAATTGTTAATACTTCAATAGGTTTGTTTAAAGATACCACATTAGTAATAATTGTTGGTTTATTAGATTTACTTGGAATAGGAAGAGGGGCTTTAGCTGATACAACCTGGTTAGGTTTAGCCTATGAAGTTTACTTTTTTGTATCTTTAGTGTTCTTTATTTTCACTTTTGCAATGTCAAGATACAGTTTATATTTGGAAAAAAAGCTTAAAACAGGTATTAACATGGGAGCAGATTAATATGTCAGAAGATTCAATAATTTCATTACAAAATGTAAACAAATGGTTTGGTGAATTCCATGTTCTTAAAGATGTGGATCTTGAAGTTAAAAAGAAAGAAAGAATTGTTGTTTGTGGTCCATCAGGATCAGGAAAATCAACAATGATCAGATGTATAAATAGATTGGAAGAACATCAAGAGGGCACTATTATTGTTGATGGCATTGAACTTACAGGCAATTTAAAAAATATTGATAGCGTAAGAAAAGAAGTTGGAATGGTTTTTCAACAATTTAATCTTTTTCCTCACTTGTCTGTAAAAGAAAATATTACTCTAGCTCCGATATGGGTAAAAAAAATGCCTAAAGCTGAAGCAGAAGAATTAGCAATGCAACAACTTGAAATTGTTAAAATACCTGAACAGGCTGATAAATACCCAGGACAACTTTCTGGAGGTCAACAACAAAGAGTTGCAATAGCTAGATCACTTGCTATGAAACCTAACATCATGCTTTTTGATGAACCTACTTCTGCATTAGATCCCGAAATGATTAAAGAAGTATTAGATGTCATGATTGATTTGGCAGAAGGTGGTATGACTATGATAGTTGTGACTCATGAGATGGGTTTTGCAAAAACTGTTGCAGATAGGATGGTTTTTATGGACGAAGGCAGAATTGTTGAAGAAGCTGTGCCTGATAAATTCTTTAATAATCCAGAAAGTGATCGTACAAAACTTTTCTTAAGTCAAATTCTTAATCATTAAGTAAAATATTTACTCTTCGGTTCATCTTCCCTTTATTTTCTATTTTGCCTATTTTAATTTTACCAATTTCTATTGTTGATTTAACATGCGTTCCACCACATGGCTGAAAATCTATATTCCCAATTTTAACAAATCTTAATTTTCCATCAATTTTTGGAGGTTTAACAGACATCGTTCTAACAAGTTCTGGTTTATTCTCCAATATTTTACTATCTATGTACTCGTAAATGATTTCATGATCTTGCTTCATTAATTCATTAATTTTTTTCTGAAGTTCTTCTTTATTTATTTCTTTTTCTGGATCATTAAAATCTAATCTACTTTTCTCATAGCCAATTTGACCCCCAGTAACTCCAAGAGGTATTGATGCACACATTAAATGTAATGCACTATGCATCCGCATATATTTGTATCTTTTGTCCCAATTTATTCTTGCTGTTATTTTTTGATTTATGCTTAAACCATCAATATTTTCTAATATATTTTTTATTGAATCATCTACTTTTATTGTCTCCCTTACATCTATTCTTTTGCCATCAGCTATTATTTCCCCTAAATCTCCCGGTTGACCACCGCTTTTCCCATAAAATATGGTATCTTTTAATTCTATCGAATTATTTTCTTTATTTATTTCTTTTATTTTTGTCTCTATTTCTTTTGTATATGCATCTTCTTCAAATATTTTTGCCATAATTTTTTTTAACAGATTTTCACATTATTATGTTGACTTTTTTATCAATCTAAATAAATTAGAACAAAACAAGAACAGTATTATATTTATATTAAATATAATTATTGTTTATCAATTACTTAAATAGATTTTTTAAAAATATGAATGAGAAAAATATATTATCCATTATCAATATAAGAAATAGTAAAAATGTTACTACACCTTTATTTTTAGACTCTGTATCAGCAGGTTTTCCTTCTCCAGCAACTGATTATTTGGAAAATAAACTTGATTTAAATGAGTATCTTGTAAAGCACCCTGCAGCTACTTTTATTGTAAAAGCAAGCGGACCTTCAATGATAGAAGCTGGAATTTTATCAGGAGATTTACTGATTGTTGATAGAAGTATTACGCCAAAAAATGATAATATTGTTATAGCTTCTGTGCTTGGCGATCTAACAGTAAAAAAGCTACGTAAGAAAGGGTCTGTGTTATTTTTAGTTTCAGCTAATAATGAATATCCTAGTATTGAGGTAAAAGAAGAGATGGAGTGTTTTATATGGGGGGTTGTAACTTATGTCATACACAAAGCAATTACAAGATAATCACTCTTCTTTGGATAATTCTATCGCTTTGATAGATTGTAATAATTTTTATGCATCTTGTGAGAGAATATTTAATCCAAAATTAATAAGAAAACCTATTGTTGTCCTATCAAATAATGATGGGTGCATAATTACAAGATCAGCAGAGGCTAAAAAGTTAGGGATTAAAATGGGTGAACCATACTTTAAGGCAAAGAGAATTATTGATAAAAATAACGTAAAGGTTTTTTCTTCTAATTATTCCTTATATGGAGATATTTCTCAACGAGTCATGGAAATCTTAGCAAGATTTGCTCCAGATATAGAAATTTATTCAATAGATGAAGCTTTTTTGGGATTAAATGGTTTTAAGAACTATGAATTAAATACCTACTGCAGTTACATACGTCGCACTATAAAACAATGGGTAGGTATTCCGGTCAGTATAGGTATAAGCTCAACAAAAACACTTTCAAAAATTGCAAATAATTTAGCAAAAAAAAATAAAGAGTATGATGGTGTGTGCATATTAAAAACTTGGTTTGAAATAAATGAGGTCTTAAAATTAACTCCTATAGAAGACGTCTGGGGAATTGGAAGGCGTCTGTCTATTTTTTTACAAAAATATAATATCAAAACTGCATATGATTTTATTCAACTTGATAAAGGATGGGTAAGAAAAAATATGGGGGTAGTAGGGGAAAAAACATTTTTAGAACTTTGTGGAGTATCCTGTATTGAATTAGATTTAATTCCATCAGATAAAAAAAGCTGCTGTGTTTCGCGTTCGTTTAGTAAACCAATAGAAACAATTTATGACTTAGAGGAATCTGTTTCAGCTTATGGAACAAGAGTTTCGGAAAAGATAAGGGAAGAAGGTTTGGTAGCAGAGTCAATGGGCGTTTTTGTTCTTACAAATTATTTTAACAGGAAAGAGAAACAGTATTCAAACTCAATTAAATTGCAGCTACCTTTTCCAACTAACAACAGTATTAAGATTGTGAAACGCGCATTACAAGGAATAAGAAAAATATATCGTGAAGGATATCGCTATAAAAAAGCAGGAGTAATTTTATACGGTTTAAGTAAATCAAATCATGTAAAAGGTCTTTTGGATTACGATAGAGAAAGCTCAGACATGATTATGAATACAATGGATAGAATTAATGAACGTTATGGTAGTTCTACGATTAGACTAGCATCTGAAGGTATTGAAAAATCATGGAGAATGAGGCGCGAGAGTGTATCTCCATGTTATACAACGAATTTTGATGACTTAGTTGAGGTAAAAATTTAGTCTTTGTTTAAATCACAATCAGTTAGATCCATTGACTGAGATTCAATAAGTTCAATGTATCCCAAAATCTTTTTTTTATTAACTTTACCATAACGAACAAAACCACCCTTATAAACATCTAGATTTTCTGGATTTATAGAGAGATATAAGCAGGCATAATCAAATGCTTGTTCAATAGGAGCACTAGGCAAAATAGAATCTCTCAGCTCTTCCCATAATTTTAATCTATCTATATCAGAGGTATTTTGAAGATATTCTTTAGATAAGGTTGATTTTGAAAAAATAAAAACTGACAAAAAAATAGTAATAAATTTTATAAATAAATACATGATAATCTTCTAAAGTCTTAAAAATATAAAAAAATAATAAAAATTAATAACAATATTGGAGAAAAAATATAATGGCTCCCCGGGCCGGGCTCGAACCAGCGACCGATCGGTTAACAGCCGATTGCTCTACCACTGAGCTACCGAGGAACACAATTTAGCTGTTAATAAAAAAAAGAAAAAAAAACAAGTAAAATTTGGAGGCTCGGAGCGGAATCGAACCGCTGTGCAAGGCTTTGCAGGCCCCTACATCACCACTCTGCCACCGAGCCAATTTTTTGGATAATTAATCTGTTATTAACTTCAAGTCAATTAATCAAAATTTGTTAATGAAAAAAATAAAAACATATCAATTTTTAACCTAATTATGTATATGAAAGTCTTAAAAATATCCTTTAATGAACATGAATTTAGTCAAAAATCGAGAGGTGATGATAGAAAATCAGCTTAGACCAAATAAAATAACAAATATTACAATTTTGGAAATTTTTAATTCAGTTTTTAAAGAAAAATTCATATCAGAAGATAAATTAAACATTTGTTATTCTGATCAAGATATATCAGTAAAGGACTCTAGAGGATATCTTAAAAATCTTCATTTAGCTCAAATTTTACATTTTGCTGAAATACAAAACCATGAAAAAGTATTGCACATTGGTGGACTAACAGGATATCTTTCAGTTTTAATATCAAAATTATGTAAAGAATTATACGTTACAGATGAAGATGATGAATGCTTGGAAAAAATAAACAGTAATTTTTTTGAAAATAAAGTTACCAATGGTTATGTTTTTAAAAAAAATTTTTCTGAGGGCTTATCAAATAAAGCGCCATTTGATTTAATAATAATTGACTGTCCACAATATAATATTAATCTTGATTTACTAAATCAAATAAATGTGGAAGGTAGAATATTATATATTGAAAAATTAAATGATGAACTATCTAAAGCTTATAGAGTGACTAAGTATAAAAATAATTATTCTAAAGATTTCTTATTTGACGTTTTTTCTAATTTTTATCTTACTAAAAAAACAGAAAGTTTCAATTTCTAATGTTAAAAGTATTTTTTATTTTTCTTCTTTTTTTTTATAAATCTGCTTTTTCAATTGATATTGATGAAACAATAAAAAGCACAATCGAAAATAATCCAAAAGTTAAAATTGCATTTGAAAAATTAACAGAGTCTAGAGAATTAGTTGTAAATGCTAATAATCAAAAACTACCTACTATAACAAGTACAATATCAGGAACATACTCAACATCTGATTCAACAACTTCTACAGCAACCACTACTCCTGAAACTTTTACTGACAAATATAAATTATCTCTTAGTCAAAATTTGTATGATGCAGGAGAAAAAAATTTAGAAATAGAAAGATCAAAATTATTGTATGAAAAAGAAGTAATAAATTTTAAAGTAACCATACAAAACCTTATCTTAAGTGCAATTGAAGGATATTTTACAGTAATCAATTATGAAAAATCTCTTGAGGCAAGTAATAAAAACTTTGACTCAGTGTCACGTTTTTTAGATGAAACAAAAACAAAATTTAATTTAGGCTCGGCTACTCTTTATGACTTGCAAAATGCAGAGTCAGCTTATGCAATAGCTGAGACTAATTTATTTATAGCAGAGCAAAACTATCAAGTTAGTAAAATTACATTCAATAGAATTGTTGGTTTAGAGGCAACTAATTTAAAGGATGTAATTGATTTGAACCAAAAAATTGATTTAAAAACATTTATTAAAAATGTTGAGCAAAATAATTTTTCTTTAGCTCTTCTTAAAAATGAAATTTTAAATACGACCATTCTTCTATCTAAAGAAAAACTAAACAATAAACCTTCATTAGATCTAAGTACATCTATAGAATATTCTGATTCAGGAAGAATTGACTCTGGTACTGAAAAAACTAATGGTACCATTGGATTGACTTTATCTATCCCGATATTTCAGCAAAATAATGATAAGTCTGATATTAGAAAATATCAATCTCAACTTTTACAGGCTGAACTATCTTTAGAGGATTCACAACAAGATTTAAGAATACAGGCTACAAATTTATACAAAAATTTTTTAATTAGTAAGTCAAATATTGATTCAAATAATAAACAATTACAGTCAATTCAAACATCTCTAGATAGTATAAAAGAAGAGTATAATATTGGCACTAAAACAATAACTGACTTAATAGATGCTGAAAGTGAGCTTCTTAGTGTTAATGTAAATTTATTTAGTTCAAAAAAAGATATGATCTTAAACTATTTCAATATTATAGCTCTTGAAGGTTCTCTAATTTCATCTTTTGAAAAATATTTGCCAAATTACAATTAATCTTTAGTATTTGTTATTCTTAATCTATAAGTGATTTTATGACCAATAATGACTCTATAAAAGATACACTCGATGTAATTAGAAGAGCATTAGAGGATGAAAATGATTTTACTCAAAAAAATAACAACATCTTAATTCTTAACAAAAAAATTAATAATGATGGAACTGTTAAACTGTTAAATAAATCAGATGATTTAAATGAAATTCATAGAGTTATAGATGAAAAACTTACTGATTTATTAGAAAAAAAAATGAATAAAATTTTAGAAAAAGAACTACCAATCATACTTGACAATTATTTCAAAAATAAAAAATAGTATGCAGCTTCCAAAATTTTTTAATTTTTTAGAAGATGAAAAAGTAATTTACGATGATTGGGAACGCTCCAATAGTTTTAAATCTAAGAAGAGCAAAGAATCATACTCTATAATGATGCCTCCACCAAATGTAACAGGAAGTCTTCATATGGGACATGCCCTCACTTTTACTATTCAGGATATCTTAATACGCTATCACAGAATGAAAGGAAAAGAAGTATTATGGCAGGCAGGAACGGATCACGCAGGAATTGCAACTCAAATGGTTGTTGAGAGAAAATTAGCTAAAGAAGGTCTAGACAGAAGAGTTTTGGGAAGGCAAAAATTTATTGAAAAAGTTTGGGATTGGAAGAAAGAGTCAGGAGGTGCTATTAATACCCAATTAAGAAGACTGGGCGCATCTGCTGATTGGTCTCGAGAGAGATTTACAATGGATAAAAATCTTTCTGATGCTGTTAGAAAAGTATTTGTTGATTTATATCAGGAAGGTATAATTTATAGAGATAAAAGATTAGTTAATTGGGATCCAAAATTACTAACTGCAATTTCAGACTTAGAAGTTGAACAAAGAGAACAAGAGGGCAGTCTTTGGCATGTTAAATACCCTATAGACTCCGAGAACTTTATTGTAGTTGCTACAACTAGACCAGAAACAATGTTAGGAGACTCAGCAGTTGCCGTACATCCCGAAGATTTAAAACACAAGCATTTGATTGGCAAAAGTTGTACTTTGCCTATAGTTGACAAAGAAATACCAATTATTGCTGATGAGTATGCAGATCCTGATAAAGGATCAGGTGCTGTTAAAATTACACCAGCCCATGATTTTAATGATTTTGAGGTAGGTAAAAGACATCAGTTAGAATTTATAAATATATTTGATCAGCATGCAAAAATTAATAAGAACGCTCCTTTAAAATTTCAAAATTTAGACAGATTTGAGGCAAGAAAATTAATATTAGAAGAACTTACGAAATTAGGACTTCTTATTAAACAAGAAAAACAAGACATGGTAGTTCCATATGGAGATAGATCAGGAGTTGTAATTGAGCCTTGGTTAACAGATCAATGGTTTTGCAATGCCAAAAAATTATCTATTGATCCTATTAATTCAGTTAAAAAATCTCATACAAAATTTGTACCAAAAAATTGGAAAAATACTTTCTATAACTGGATGGATAACATTCAACCCTGGTGCATTTCAAGACAATTATGGTGGGGTCATCAGATTCCAGCTTGGTACGGTCCAGATAAAAAAAGTTTTGTTGCACTTTCACAAGATGAAGCTAAATCAATGGCTAAAGATCATTATGGTAAAGAAGTTGAATTAATTCAAGATGAAGATGTTTTAGATACCTGGTTTTCTTCTGCTCTTTGGACATTTTCTACACTAGATTGGCCTAAAAAAACTTATGAATTGGAACGTTTTTATCCCGGAAATGTATTGGTAACTGGATTTGATATAATATTTTTCTGGGTCGCCAGAATGATGATGATGGGCTCATACTTTATGAAAGAAACTCCATTTAAAGATGTTTATATTCATCCATTAATTAGAGATGATAAGGGTCAAAAAATGTCCAAATCAAAAGGAAATATTATTGATCCATTAGATTTACTTGATAAATATGGTGCTGATACACTTCGTTTTACTTTAACTGCATTATTAAATCCTGGCAGAGATGTGAAACTAGCTGAAGATCGTATTAAAGGATATAAGTCATTTACAAATAAAATATGGAATGCTGCAAATTTTTTAAATTTAAAAAATGTTATTTTTGTAGATAATTTAGATAATCAAATTATAAAATTAGATACAAGCAAATGGATATGTAAAGAATTTGAAGAAGTTCAAAAAAAATATTTTGAAAATATAGAAAAATATCAATTTCATGAAATTGCAAGTTTAATTTATCATTTCACATGGCATACATATTGTGATTGGTATATTGAGTTTATAAAGATTGATTTTGATGATGAGCATAATTCTGAAGAAACTAAAAGAGTTGCAGGGTGGGTCTTTATTCAAATTTTAAAACTGCTTCATCCCATAATGCCTTTTATTACTGAAAAATTGTGGGTATCTCTTGTAAATAAAGAAAAATTTTTAATGAATCAAAACTTTACAACAATTCAATATAACACAACCTTTAATGAAAGTAGAAAGTATATTCTAAAAATTATTGAAGTAATGACATCATTAAGAAATTTAAGGGCAAATTTAAATATTTCATACAAAAATGAAATAAATGTACAATTGGACACAAATAATAATAATTTAAAAAATTTTTGTATTAATTTTCAAAAAAAATTACAAAAACTGATAAAAATTAAATCAATTAAATTTGAAAAAATTAAATCACAAAAAAAATCAGCTTTTATTGTTTTAAATGATATTACTATTTTAGTACCTCTTGAAGGAATAGTTGATACAGAAAAAGAAATATTAAAATTACAGGATAAAAAGTATACTCATGAAGAAAAGTTAAAACAAGTTTTGGATAGACTAAATAATAAAGCTTTTATTGATAAAGCACCAGATAATGTAATAGATAATTATAAACTTCAAGAGAAAGAAATTAATTCTTCTATTGAAAAAATTAATGAAATAATGAATACTATTAAATAAATGACGGAAAAAGGATCAAATATTAAATCAAGATTACCTAGCAGACATGTTAGTGTTGGTCCCAAAAGTGCACCACATAGATCTATGTATTATGCTATGGGAATGACTGAAGAGCAAATTTACCAACCTTTTATCGGTGTTGCAACAACTTGGAATGAATCTGCTCCATGTAATATTACTTTAGGTAGACAAGCGCAGTCAGTAAAAAAAGGTGTTAAAGAACTAAACGGTACTCCTAGAGAGTTTACAACAATTACTGTAACAGATGGAATTGCTATGGGGCACGAGGCTATGAAAGCTTCACTTGTAAGTAGAGAAGTAATAGCTGACTCAGTTGAGTTATCCGTAAGAGGACATTGTTATGATGGTATTGTTGGTCTTGCAGGTTGTGACAAGTCACTTCCAGGATTGATGATGTCTATGGTTAGACTTAATATTCCCTCAGTTTTTATCTATGGCGGATCAATACTTCCTGGTCATTATAAAGGAAAAGATCTAACCATAATTGATGTATTTGAGGCAGTAGGAAAACACGCTTCAGGTGAAATTGATGAAAAAGAGTTAAAAAATATAGAAAAAGTTGCTTGTCCAACTGCTGGCTCATGTGGCGGTCAATTTACAGCTAATACTATGGCATGTATTTCTGAAGCTCTTGGTTTAGCTCTAACAAATTCTACTATGACACCCGCAACATATGAAGAAAGAGATAATTATGGTTTTGAAAGTGGAAAAGCTGTCATGAATTTAATAGAAAAAAATATTAGACCAAGAGATATAGTAACAATTGAGTCACTAAAAAATGCTGCTGTTGTTGTTGCTGCAACTGGTGGATCTACTAATGCAGCCCTTCATTTACCTGCGATTGCTAATGAAGCAGGTATAAAATTCACTTTAAAAGATGTAGTCGACATTTATCAATCCACTCCCTACATTGGTGATATGTCACCCGGAGGAAAGTATGTGGCAAAAGATTTATATGAAGTTGGGGGAGTTCCAGTTGTAATTAAATCACTTTTAGATGGTGGCTATATAAATGGGGATTGTATGACTGTAACTGGAAAAACAATTGCAGAAAATCATAAAGAAGTTATCTTTCCAAAAGATCAAGATGTTGTTTATAGTTGTGATAATCCTATAAGTGAACATAGCTCTGTGGTAGGTTTGTGGGGTAATTTAGCCGAAGAAGGTTCAATATCCAAAATTGCTGGTCTAACAAATCTAACTTTTAAGGGCAAAGCAAAATGTTTTGATTGTGAAGAGGATGCATTAACTGCAGTATTAAAAAATGAAATTGTAGCAGGTGATGCAGTAATTATTCGTTATGAAGGTCCTAAGGGCGGTCCTGGAATGAGAGAAATGTTATCTACTACAGGAGCAATTTATGGGCAAGGATTAGGTGAGACAGTTGCACTGATCACAGACGGGCGTTTTTCTGGAGGAACAAGAGGCTTTTGTATTGGCCATGTAGGTCCAGAAGCTGCTGTAGGAGGGATGATTGGTCTTCTGAAGGATGGAGATGAAATAGTAATTGATGCAATTAAAGGAGAAATAAATGTTATTTTAACTGATGATGAAATTACAAAAAGAAAAAATGAATGGAAACCTAGGCCTACTAATCATAACTCTGGATCAATTTGGAAATATGCACAAACTGTTGGCCCCGCTTTTGCAGGAGCAGTAACGCAACCTGGTGCAAAAAAAGAAACACATACTTACGCAGATATTTAGTTTTCTAAGGTAATTGTTACGGGTGTGTGATCAGAGGCTTTTTCCCAACCTCTGGGCTCTCTATTTACTTCAACTTTTTTTATTAAATCTGTAACATCTGAAGAGGTTAAAAAATGATCAATTCTCAATCCGTTTCCTTTTTGCCAACCTCCACCTCTGTATCCCCAAAAAGTCCAGTTTGTCTTACCTTCAATAAAATATTTAACCAAATCAGTAAAACCCATATTAATTAAAATTCTATATTGCTCTCTTGTTAAAGGGTGTGCACAAGCGTCATTTTTATAATTTTCTGGAGAATAAACATCATCATCTGTTGGAATAACATTAAAATCGCCTGCAATTATTAAAGGGATATTATCTGTTTTTAGTTTTTTAATGTATTCATTAAATTTTTTCATCCATTCAATTTTGTAATCAAATTTTTCTGTATCAATAGGATTACCATTAGGTAAATAAATATTGATTAGCTTAATATTTTTTTTAATTTTTTTTAATTTAATTTCAGTTTCAATAATTCGTGAATTTTGATCTTTATAATTTGGTATTGAAGTATTTGTAATATCTAATTTTTTTTTACTTAAAATAGCAACTCCATTCCATGCCTTTTGACCATTAACATAAGAATAATAACCTGAATCTTTAATAGTTTCTTTTGGAAAGCCATCTTCAAGTGATTTTAACTCTTGCAAAAGATAAATATCTGATTGATCCTTTACTATAAATTTAATTAAATGATCTATTCTGGCATTTACAGAATTAACATTCCAGCTTGATATTTTCATTAAATAGAAAAAGAAGTGCCACATCCACAAGATGAAGTAGCTTGTGGATTAATAATTTTAAAGGATGAACCAATTAATTCATTCACATAATCAATTTTTGAGTTTTGAATTAATTCTAGTGAGGCTTCATCTATAATTACATTAATCTTTGGAGTATGAATTAGAATATCATCATCATTTTTTGCATTTTCAAAATCAAATTTATATTGAAAACCTGCACATCCACCACCTAAAACAGTAATTCTAAAATATTTAGCTGAGTCTTTTTTTAAAATTGTTGCTATGTGATCTTGTGCATTGTTAGTAATTTCTATTCTATTCATAATAAAACGTATATACTTATTTATTTTTAGACTTTATAGCAAAATTTGCAATGTTTGAACATTTAGCAACCTCATCTTTCTCTACTCAAGGAAGATTATACAAGGAAATTGACCCTGATGATAATCGTAGCCCTTATGAAAGAGATAGATCTAGAGTAATTCATTCTAGCTCTTTTCGCAAACTTAAACATAAAACACAAGTCTTTATAGAAAGTGAAAGTGACTATTTTAGAACAAGATTAACTCATTCTTTAGAAGTTTCGCAAATTTCTCGCTCTATTTGTAGATTATTAAAATTAAATGAAGATTTAGGTGAGACTGTAGCTTTAGCGCATGATTTAGGTCACCCACCATTTGGTCACAATGGAGAAAAAGCTCTTAATATTGCTATGAATGATCATGGAGGATTTAATCATAATGATCAAACTCTTCGTGTTATAACACATATTGAAAAAAGACACCCTTATTTTGATGGATTAAATCTTACTTGGGAAAGCTTGGAAGGTATAGTCAAACACAATGGCATTATTATAAATAAAATTCCTTTTCACACTGGGCTTTATAATAAAACACACAATTTAAAACTAGATAAGCAGCCTTCATTAGAATCTCAGATAGCAGCTATATCTGATGATGTTGCTTATAATAATCATGATGTAGAAGATGCTATTAGAGCTGGACTACTCTCAATAAGTCAACTTGAAGAAAATGATTTTTTTAGAAATATTATTTTTCAATTAAAAAAAAATTATAAAGGTATAGATGATAAATTACTTATGTTTCAGGTCTTAAGAAATAGTATGTCCTTAATGATTGATGATATTTATCAACAAACAAATTTAAACATTAAAAAATCAGCAATTTCAACAATAGAAGATATTCAAAATAATGAAAATTTTGTAGTTTCATTTTCTCCATCTATGGAATTAGAGTCTAAAAGTATTAAATCTTTTTTGTTTGATAATGTATATAATCACAAAAACTTAATAAAAAAAAGACAGAATGTTGAAAAAATCATCTCAAAATTATTTAAATATTTTTACCAAACTCCTGATAAACTGCCTCTCGATTGGAGAAATATTGATGAGCCAATAGAGAGGATAATTTGTGATTATATATCAGGTATGACAGATAGGTACGCATCAAGATTATTCAGAGGTATATATGAATAATCACTTAGATTTACTTAATGATTTTTTTAATCAATACGCACTGGATGGTATAAAACATAATATTTTTAGTAATTTTGATAGCAATTCTATAAGTATAGATTTTTCATCAAAGTCTCGTCAAGGTGACGTTTCATCTAACTTTTATCTAATTGCAATTAAAAAAATTATTAACAAAAATTTTAATTTAAAAGAGAAGTTAATTAGTGAAATTAATAAATTAGACTTTGTAGAAAATTGTGAAATTTCAAAACATGGTTTTATAAATATAAATATTGAAAAAAAATTTCTTTTAGAACAGGTTAAATTTTTACTTGATAAAAAAAATAATTACGGAAAATCAAATGTAGGTAAGGGAAAAAAAATTAATGTAGAATTTGTATCAGCTAATCCTACAGGACCAATTACCGTCGCCCATATGAGAGGAGCTGTATTGGGTGATGTCATATCCTCTTTACTTACTGAGTCTGGGTTTGAAGTTACTAGAGAATATTATGTAAATAATGCTGGATCACAAATTAATATTCTTGGTAGTTCTTTATATAAAAGATATTTAGAATTGTATGGTGAAAAAATAGATCTTAATAAAGATGAATATCCTGGTGAATATTTAATTGAAATTGCAAAGATAATAAAAAATAATGATGGTGAAAAATGGAAAAATTTTAATACAAATGAAAGGGAAAAATATTTTAAGAGTTTCGCTGTAAATTATTTGATAAAATTTATTAAGAAAGATCTTGAACTTTTGAATATTAATTTTGATAAATTTACTTTTGAAACCGATATAGAAAAGAATAATATAATTAATGAGTTATTTAAAATTCTAAACAATAAGCACCTTCTTTATAAAGGAACTCTAGAAAAACCTAAAGGAGATGATGCTGATGAATGGGAACCAAGAGAACAATTATTATTTAAATCATCTGAAATATTTGACTCTCAGGACAGAGCTCTTCAAAAATCAAATGGTGAATGGACTTATTTTGCAAACGATGCAGCTTATCATTTAGATAAATTTAAAAGAAATTTTGATAAATTAATTAATATTTGGGGAGCGGACCATATTGGCTATATTCCAAGAATGAAATCAATATTAAAAACTATTTCAAATTCAGATGATTATCTCGAAGTAGTTACTTGTCAAATTGTAAGATTAATCAAAGATAATCAGCTTTTAAAAATGTCTAAGAGAGAAGGCAATTTTATTACATTGCAAGAAGTATATGATCAAGTCGGCAAAGATCCTTTAAGATATTTTATGGTGTCAACTAAAAGTGAAACATCAATGGATTTTAATCTAAATAAAGTAATAGAAAAAAATAAAGATAATCCAGTATTTTACTGCCAATATGCATATGCAAGAGCTTCATCAGTTATCAATAAAGCAAATAATTTAGGTATTAATATCAATTCATTTAAACAATATAATAAAATTAATAAATTTTTAACAAAAGATGAAATTGAAATAATACTTAAACTACTTTCATATCCGTATATTTTAAAACAATCTTCAAATCTAAGAGAGCCTCATAGATTGACTAATTATTTAGAAGATATTTCTACATTGTTTCATTCTTTTTGGAATAAAGGCAAAGAAAATGAATCCCTTCGATTTATTGATGAGACAGATAAACTTAAAACTCAATCAAAATTAATTTGGTTACATTCAATGAGAACAGTTTTTGAAAATGTTTTTAAAATAATAGGAATTGACTTTCATGAAACTATGTAATGACTACTAGAAAAATATTTTTTAAAAGTAGATTAAAAAGAAAAATTATAATTTTGTCGTTAATGTTATTATTTTTATTAATGTTTTATTTTTTTTTTAACTTAAATAAAAATAATGAATTCATTATTATTCCTGAAAATAAAGATGTTTTTTATATTATTCCTAAAGATAGAGGAGGTGAGAAAGTTCAAAACCTTGATAAAAAGAGTTTAAATTCAAAATCTGAAATAATTCATGATCAAATTAATAAACCTAACAATTCATTGTATGGCATACAATTTTTTACTGATAGTGAATATGAAAACGTCAATAATTATTTGATTAGCATCACTAACAATAATGAAAATATATATCAAATAAATGACTTCTATATTTTAGCATTAAGTACAACAATTGGTATTGAGTATTTCTTAATATATAAAAATTTTGAAAGTAGAAAAGATGCACAAGATTATTGTTCAAATTTTCTAACAAAAATAGATAATTGTTTAATTGTCGATACTACTAAATTTTAAATTAGCCAGAATCATATTAAATAACTATAGTAAATTATGCTTAATTTTAATAGTGAATTGGATGATTTAAATTCCTCTAAACAATTTAATATATCAATTAATTCTTATGAGGGACCAATTGATCTTTTACTGGATTTAGCTAGAAAACAAAAGGTAGACTTGTCAGAAATTTCAATCTTAGAATTAGCTGAGCAATACATTAGTTTTATTAATAAATATCAAGATTTACACTTAGAAATCGCGGCAGATTATCTGGTAATGGCTGCTTGGTTAACTTATTTAAAGTCACGACTTTTATTACCAAAAGATGAAAAAATAGAAGATCATACCCCTGAAGAATTAGAAGAGGCACTTAAATACCAGCTTCAAAGATTAGAAGCATTTCAGTCAGTTTCAAAAAAATTATATTCAAGACCTCTTATCGGAAGAGATGTTTTTTATGGAGGTTCATCAGAAGGTGTTAAAGTAAAATACAATATT
This sequence comes from uncultured Alphaproteobacteria bacterium, assembly GCA_902576125.1. Classification (GTDB taxonomy): domain Bacteria; phylum Pseudomonadota; class Alphaproteobacteria; order HIMB59; genus CACPNW01. The sequence continues at coordinate 290,530 of CACGUF010000001.1, forward strand.
TCATATTCATCAACTTTTTTTGATCTACTACGCGCCTATTCTGTTATTATAAAAAAGGGTGAAATTATAAGTCATTTAACAATTGAATATTCTGAATTACATTCTGTGGATGATGCAATAAAAAGATTAAAAAATATCTTTGGTGAATTAAATGAGTGGACAAATTTAATAAATTTAATTCCAAAATTAAATAAGAATAAAATTGTAAATAAATCTATTTTATCATCTAATTTTGTAGCATCTTTAGAATTGGCTAAAAATGGCTTTATTGAAGTAAAACAAAATGAATTATTTGGTAATATATTTGTTAAATTAAAACAATCATGAGTAATAATAGAGATACAAAGATACTTGAGGCAATGTTATTTGCTTCAGGATCACCTATTTTAGAAGAAGATTTAAAAGAAAAAATGATAAATAAAAAAGAATTTAAGAGAGAAATTGAAGGTCTTAGAGAATTCTATCAAAATAGAGGCATTAATCTAATTAAAACTGGTAATAAATGGTCTTTTCAAACATCTGAGTCTATTAAAGATGATCTTACAATTTTTAAAACTCAAAAAAGAAAGTTATCTAGAGCTGCAATAGAAACACTATCAATCATTGCCTATCAACAACCTATTACTAGATCTGAAATTGAAAATATTAGAGGAGTTCAAATGGGCAGAGGGTCAATTGATCATCTTATGGAAATTGGCTGGATTAAACCTTCAGGGAGAAAAAATATACCTGGTAAACCCGTTCTATGGATAACTACAGATCTTTTTATGGAACATTTTGGTATTGAAAATATGTCAGATTTGCCAAATAAGGATGAACTAAAAGCAAGCGGTTTTCTTGAGAAAAGATCAGCTATTGCTACAATTACTGATGTTGCTGGTAAAAACGAGTTAGTTGAATTACAAGATATTGAAGAAGAAGAAACGTTAGATGATTTTATATCCAATGAAAACTCTTAAAAAAACATAAAATTTTCATAAATTTAAATTTTTTATCTCATTTATTTTTATTCTGTTATAGGTTAATAGCGACTAAAAAAAGGGAGATAATTTATGACACCGAGCATTTGGCAATTATTAATAGTTTTAGTTATTGTGTTATTATTATTTGGAAGAGGTAAAATACCTCAGCTTATGGGCGATATGGCAAAAGGAATTAAATCGTTTAAAAAAGGCATGAGCGATGAAGATAAAAAAGAAGATAAAAATATAGAGAATAATCCAGATAACGAAAAGTAACTATGCTTACTTTTGGCTGGGGTGAAATTCTTTTGGTTTTGGTTATTGTTATTATAGTTGTGGGACCAAAAGATTTACCTAAACTTATTAAACAATTATCTTCATTTACTAAATCAATTAAAAAATTATCTAGAGAATTTAAATCTTCTTTAAATGAAATTGCTGATCATGAAGATTTTAAAGATGTTAAGTCATCTCTAAATGAAGTAAACAAAATAAAAGATGATTTAGATTTAAAAGGTAAATTTAAATCTGAAATTAAATCAATAAAAGAAACGACTAATATAATTGAAAAAGAAGTTAATGATCTAAAAAATTTAGAAAATGAAGTTAATTCAACAAAGGAAAAATCTACTTTAGTTGAAAAAGATGTTCGTGATAAAAATAAAAATAAGACTCAAGATGAGGCTGATTTAATTTAGTAAAAATTATGAGTAAAGAAGAATTTAAAGAAATGTCATTAATTGATCATCTTACAGAATTACGAAAAAGACTGTTATGGAGTTTTATTTATATAATTATTATTTTTATAATTTGTTTTTATTTTGCAAGTGATTTATTTTATTTTTTAGCCAAACCTCTAGTAAACTTATTACAAGTGGATAAAGGACAAGGATTTATTTATACTGCCTTACAAGAAGCATTTTTCACAGAATTAAAAATTGCTTTCTTTTTTGCTTTATTTTTTGCCTTTCCATTAATAGCTATTCAAATTTGGAAATTTATTGCTCCTGGACTTTATAGACATGAAAAAAATGCTTTTTTGCCCTTTTTAATTGCAACTCCTATATTATTCTTTGCTGGTGGGGCGATGGTATATTATTTAATAGCTCCTCTAGCTTGGAATTTCTTTCTTTCTTATCAAAATATGAGTAGCTCAGGTGTTCCTATAAGATTAGAAGCAAAAATGGGCGAGTATCTCGCTTTAATGATGAGATTTATTTTTGCTTTTGGTTTAGCATTTCAACTACCTGTTGTTTTGGGATTAATGGCAAAAGTAGGGATTGTAAATTACACTTCATTAAAAAAATTCAGAAAATATGCTATTGTAATTGCTTTTTTATCAGCTGCGTTTCTCACACCACCAGATCCTTTCAGTCAAATTAGTTTAGCTTTACCAATAATATTACTCTATGAAATTTCTATTTATATTGCTAAAATTATACAGAAAAACAAAAAAGATTAATAATGCATAATATTAATTATATTAGATCAAATCCTGTTGAATTTGATAATTTTATGAAAACTCGTGGTGAGAGACCTATAGCCCAAAAAATTATTGAAATTGATAAAGAAAAAAGAGAAACTCAGACAGTTTTACAAAACTTATTAGCAGAAAGAAATCAAATATCTAAAACTATTGGAATATTAAAGAGTGAAAAAAAAGATGCTACAAAGGAAATGGCAAAAGTAGATGATTTAAAAAATAAGTTAAATACTCTTAAAGAATTAGAAACATTAAAAGATGACGAATTAAAAGCAATATTAAGCAGATTACCCAATATTCCAGACTCTACAACCCCCATAGGTTCAAACGAAGAAGAGAATGTATTTTATAGAGATTGGGGTTCTAAACCATCCTTTAACTTTGATCCTAAATTTCATTTTGAAATTGGAGAAAATTCTAATTTAATGAATTTTGAAACTGCCACAAAATTATCTGGCCCAAGGTTTGTTGTATTAAAAGGTCAATTATCTAAACTAGAAAGAGCTATTGCAAATTTTATGTTAGATAAACATACTTCTTCTAACGGTTATGTAGAAATGCATGTACCTTATCTCGTCAAAGCAGAAACTTTATATGGAACAGGGCAATTGCCAAAATTTGGTGAGGATTTATTTACTGCAGGAGATGATCATTGGTTAATACCTACTGCTGAAGTTCCCCTTACTTCTTTATGTAGTAATCAAATCTTAAATATAAATCAACTTCCGATAAGAGTAACATCTTATACGCCATGTTTCAGATCTGAGGCAGGAGCTGCTGGAAAAGATACTAGAGGAATGTTGAGACAGCATCAATTTACTAAAGTTGAATTAGTCTCTTTAGTTGAGCCTGAACAATCAAATAATGAATTAGAGAGAATGCTTAATTGCGCTGAAGGTATTCTGAAAGATTTAAATCTTCATTACCGTGTCATGACTTTATGTACTGGAGATATGGGTTTTGGTGCAAAAAAAACATATGATATTGAAGTTTGGCTACCTGGTGAAGGCAAGTATAGAGAAATATCAAGTTGTTCTAATTGTGGTGATTTTCAAGCTAGAAGGATGAATACTAGATACAAAAGCAACGACAAAAACATTCATGTTCACACCTTAAATGGCTCAGGTTTGGCAGTTGGAAGAACATTAATAGCAATATTAGAAAATTACCAAACTTTAGATGGTAATGTTGAAATTCCAGAAGTTCTTAAAAAATATTTTGATAATCAAAATACTTTATTTTAGTGCTAGATGTTAAGAAAATAAGATTGATTTTAGAATTAAGAGAGTCAGGGATTGCTGATTCTAATATTTTATCGGCTTTAGAAAAAATACCTCGAGAAAAATTTATTCCAGAGAATTTTAGAAATCAAGCTTATGATAATATAGCTCTTCCAATTGGTGATAATCAAACAATTAGTCAGCCATTTGTGGTAGCAAAAATGACTCAATTATTGGAAGTAAACTCAAAGCATAAGATATTAGAGATAGGAACAGGAAGTGGTTATCAAAGTGCTGTTCTTTCAAAATTAGTAAGAAGAGTTTATACTATAGAGAGAATAAAAAGTTTATTAATCAAAGCTGAAAACGTTTTTAAAGAACTTAAAATTTCAAATATTGTACCTAAACATGCAGACGGTAATCTTGGTTGGAAAGAGCAAATACCATTTGATAGAATAATTATTACTGCTGCTACACCATTTTTATCGAAAGAAATAGAGTCACAGATTCATGAGGGCGGTATTATTGTTTCTCCAATGATTAAAAAAAATAAACAAGTTATTGTGAAATACAAAAAAACAAATAATGTTTTAAAATCTGAAATTTATGACGATGTTCTTTTTGTTCCAAATTTATCAGGCACAGAATAAATTATAATTTTATTATACTTTTAAATTTTTTATTACAAAAATAATAATATGATAAACCGATTGTCCAATGCATAGCTACCATTGAATAAAATAATAAATTGTAATTTTCTCCAAATTGATAGAAGATTAGAGATATAATTATAAAAGGCATTATGACAAATCTCATTATTGCCATATACATTACGATTATTGCTCTTTTTAAACCTTGAAAAGTAGCATTACCAATAAAAAAAAATGGGAATGCTGGAAACATTAGAGCTGAAATTTTCAGGTAGTCAGAACCAAATTTTATAACGAATTCATTATCAGTAAATAAATTCATAGCTATTTCTGATGTAACAAAAATAATTATCCCTAAAATACTTAACATTATTACCCCTATAAATAATCCTTTTTTGTATGTTTCAAAAACCCTTGAAAATTGTTTAGCTCCAAAATTCTGACCAACTATAGATACGGTTGCTGTACTTAATCCTAGCAATGGAAGAAAAAATAATTGCTCATATCTTCCTGCAGAAGTATAACCTGCAATCGCCTCAACTCCGAAAATACCTACAAAATAAATCAATATATACGAACCGATGGCAATCATCATCATACCAATAGAAGCAGGTATACCCTGAGATAAAATATTTTTTATAATAAGAAAATTTGGAATAATTGAAAATTTTACATACTTATATACTTGAGTTTTTGTTAATTTTATAAAAAGATAAAATATACCTACAAATTGAGAGATAATAGTTGCATATGCTATACCTTCAATACCTAAAGGAGAAAATAATTGAAAATTAAAAAACTTACCTGAAATTAGTATTGGGTTTAAAACTATGTTTAAAAAAAAACTAAAAATTAAGACATTTCTGTAGCTCTTAGTATCTCCTTGAGCACTTAAAGATGAATTTATTGACATCAGAATGAAAATAAAAACTGAACCAAAGAAAATTATATTTATATATTTTAATGATAATTGGAGTGTTACTAAATCATTATTTATAAACTTGATTAACGATGAGCTAAAATTAATTCCTAAAATAGTGATTATTATTGCTACTAATATTGATAAAATAAAGGATTGTGTAAAAATTTTGCCAGAAATTTCTAAATTATTTTCACCAATACTATTTGCAATTAAGGAAGTAGTGCCAATACTTAATCCAACGCCTAAAGCTATAATTATAAAATAAATTGGAAATATCTGACCAATTGCGGCTAATGCTTCATCTGAAATAAAATTTCCAGCAAAAATTGAATCAACAACTGAGTATAAATTTTGAAATATTGTTCCAATAGAAGAGGGTATAGCTATTTTAACAAATAATGAGTAAATACTGTCGTCCTTTAAATTAATAGGTTGACTGGGCATTTATACTCTCTGAATTTTTGGCTTAATTATACAATCATCATCTTTTAATGTGTAATATAATTCTTTAACGCAATTTTTCATGTTTTGAATTAGAAAATCAGATCCATCAAAAAGTAAAATACCAGATCCCTTCATACCAATTTCATCGTTATATTTTTTTAATGGTAATTCAATTCTAGTAATTCTATTTGATCCTAACTTTCTTATACTTTCTATAAATAGATCATTTTTTTCAACATTCAAAACAGGATACCAAATAATTGCTGTTAAATTATTAAATCTTTCATCCAATATTTTTATTGTATTTATAACTTTATTAAAATCCTCTTTAATCTCATAAGAAGGATCAATTAATACAAGAGTTTTATTTTTTTTATTAATTTTATTGTTTAGAAATTCAAATCCATCTTGGTTGTGTAATTTTGAGTTAATGTGTTTTGATAAATTTTTTCTTAATAATTTAAATTCATTATTGTGTAGTTCATAAAATGATAATTTATCTAATTTGTCAGTTAAATTACACATAATTAATGGAGATCCGGGATAAAATATTAATTTTTTTGAATTATTTATATTTTTTAAAACTTTTATATAAAAATTTATAGAATGACTCTCAAATTTATTATTTTCTAATTTAGAAATACCTTGCTTATATTCCCTATTTTTAGACATGTATTCACTATTAAAATTATATAATCCGCTACCTGAGTGAGTATCGATGTAAGTAATTGAATTATGATGTTTTTTTAGACTTTTATATGCTTGTATAAGGCAAATATGTTTCAATACATCTGCTTCATTTCCTGCATGAAATCCATGTTTATAGCTTAACATTCTTTTTATCTTTTATAATATTACTTGCAATTACTAGAATTATTGTTACTTACATCATTAATTAATTACCGACGAGATTTATAGTTATATTTATTTTTTAAAATACAAATCTTAAAAACCCCATACATTTTAACAAAAGGAGACTACATGGCTACAGGTAAAATTAAATGGTTTAATCCAACCAAAGGTTACGGATTTATTGAAAACGATGCAGGTGGAAAGGATGTGTTTTTGCACATTTCTGCTCTAGAAGAAGCTGGTATTGACCAGTTACAAGAAGGTGAAGCTGTTTCATTTGAAATAGGTGAAAACAGAGGTAAAGAAAACGCTATTAACGTAAAAAAAGTATCATAATATTTGATTAAGTTTTTAGAATGGGCTGGTGTAATAACAGCCATTTTGTACTCTTTATTTGTTGCGCTAAACATAGGTTTAGAATTTCTAGGCTTTAGCTTATTATTAATTTCAGCTCTTTTAATTGGTATTTGGGCTTATAAATTAAATTATAAAGGCATTTTATTATTACAAGTTTTCTATGCAAGTGCTGGAATTATAGGAATGTATAGATGGTTTGGATAAAATTAATTGTAATTTTTATTATATATACCTTTCCAGTTAAATCCTTAGATTTGACAAATGAAGAAATAAATTATTTTAAAATTATTGATTTAAACAATGATGGTTTTGTTTCAATTGAAGAAATTACTCAATCAACAGGTATTATTTTTCAATTAATTGATATTAATAATGATAAATTAATTTCTCTTTCAGAATTAGAGGAGTTAAAAAAAATAATTGAAATTTTAAAATGAGTATTTGGGGAAAGTTGCTTGGAGGTGCTGCAGGTTTTGCATTAGGCGGTCCAATTGGAGCAATATTAGGTGTAATGGCTGGTAGTGCCTTTGATAGAAAAAAACAAAATCATTTTAATTATTCTCGAATCTCTCAAGAGCAAAAACAACAAATATTTACAATTAGTTTTATTATATTAGCTGCAAAACTTGCTAAAAGTGATGGTCAAGTAACTGATGATGAAATTCAAGCTTTTAAGGAAAAATTTAATGTTCCAAAATCTGAATTAAGCAAAGTAGGAAAAATTTTTAATGAAGCAAAAAAAGATGTATATGGATATAAGCAAATTGCAGATCAGGTTGGTATAGTCTTTTCGGATAATAAAATATTACTTGAAGAAATGCTTAATAATTTATTTTTTATTGCAGCATCTGATGGTCAAATATCTGTGAATGAGATTGATTTATTAAGATCAATCTCTCAATCATTTTCCTTCGATGAAAAAATATTCCAAAGAATATTTCAGCTTAATTTAAAAGATAATACTTCAGATCCTTACAAAATATTGACTGTTAGCAGAGATGATTCTGATCAGGAAATTAGAAAAAAATGGATAGAATTAAATAAAGCACACCATCCTGATAATTTAATTGCTAAAGGCATGCCAAAAGAATTCATCGAACAATCAAACAAAGAACTTGCCGCAATTAACCTTGCATATGACAAAATCAAAGAAATTAGAGCAAAATCTTGATACCAGAAGAGTTATCAATACAAGTAATTGAAAAAGTATATAAAGAAATTCAAAACTTTATTAATGTTACTCCTCTTATAAAAGCTAATCAATTTATTGATGAAGATTTAAATACAAATCTTTATTTAAAATTTGAATGCTTTCAAAAAAGTGGATCATTTAAAGCTAGAGGTGCAATTAATAATATTCTTTCCACTGATAAAAAAGATCTTGAAAATGGAATTACGGCTGTTAGTGCTGGTAATCATGCAATTGCTGCATCTTATGCTGCAAATATTTTTAATCTTAAAAATAAAATATTTCTTTATGAATCAGCAAATCCTTACAGAGTAATGCAGTGTAAAAATTATAATGCAAATATTTTATTTACAAATAAAAATAAAGCATTTGAGGAAGTTAAAAGTGCAGAAAAGGAAGGTTATAAATTTGTGCACCCATTTGATGGAATAAACACCTTACAGGGATCAGCTACACTTGGTTTAGAAATTATAAATCAAATGAATAATATTAATACAAAGCTAGATAATGTCTTAATATCAGTTGGTGGTGGTGGTTTGATTAGCGGTGTAGGCTCTGCCCTCAAACAATTTTTTCCTGAAATTAAAATAATTGGTGTTGAACCTGATAACGCAAAAGGAATGACAGAAAGTTTAAAAATAGATGCTCCATTAAGCAAGGTGCAAATAAATAGTATAGCGGATAGCTTATGTGCACCTCTTCATATGCCTTATTCATTTAATGTTGCTAAAAATTTAATTGATCAAATGGTTAATGTCTCTGATCAAGAAATGATAAATTATATGTTGTATACGTTTAAAAATCTAAAATTATTATTAGAGCCTGCTTGCGTAGCTGGTTTTGCTGCTTTAAAAAAATTAAATTCTTCAAAATTTAAAGGTCAAAATACCTTAATTATATTATGTGGTTCTAATATTGATTATGCATCTTGGAATACATTAGTTAAAAACTAATTATATAAAATCCCACCTGTAATATTTTTTTTAACACCTGTAGTATTTGGTGTACTTAAAATTAACTTTTTAATAGATCTAATGCCAATATATCCAAACATTTGTGATTCAATTAAATCCCCATTTAATCCATAATCATCAATTAAAGAAATTTTTAATTGATAATCTAATTTCTTTATTTGTGCTATTAAATATTTATTTTTTCTTCCACCACCCGTAAATATTATTTCATCCACTTCAGAGCAAATTTTATTATCTAATAATTTCACTATAGAGAAAATTGTGAAATTTATAGCTGTTCTCAGTGCGTTATGAACTTGCATTTTTTTTAATTCTTTCATTAAATAATGAAAGTTATTTCTATCTAAAGATTTTGGGTATTTTTTTTTAAAAAATCTATCTTTTTTAAATAAATCAAAAATTTTAATATTTATATTACCTTTTGAAGCTAATTTACCATCTTTGTCGTATTTTTTTTTAAAATAATACATCATTAAGTCATCTGATATTGCATTAGCTGGACCGATATCAGAAGATATAAAAATTTTTTTATGTATTAATGCAAAATTTGCTACTCCACCTAAATTTATTATTGCAGCATTTTTATTAATTTTTTCAATTAGATGTTTATGGTAAAATGCACCAATTGGTGCACCCTGACCTCCATTTTTTATATCATTAATTCTAAAGTTACTGATCACTTGTATTTTAAAAAAATTTGATATTAATTCTGGATTACCTAGTTGTATTGAAATATTTTTATTTGGAATATGTAATATGGTTTGGCCACTTAAACTTATATAGTCAACATATTTTTTTGCGATCCTAAATTCCTTAAAAAATTTTTTCAAATATTTTATTACCAAATTTGATATTTTAATATCCTGAGCATGTATTAATTTTTTTTTATTAATTTGTTGTATATTTATTTTTTTAATTTTAATTTGCTCATTAAGTAAATATTGATAACTTTTTTCTTTGATTATTTTAATCTTATTAACTCCATCTGTTGAAATATAAGAAATATCAATTCCATCCATAGATGTTCCTGTCATTATGCCGATGATATTAAATATGTTCTTTTTTTTCATTAACAAATCTCTATAACATTCATAAATTTATGATGTCACTAGATAATAATATTAAAGCTATTTTTTTGATTATATTAGGCATGTTTGTTTTTGCTATTCAAGATACATTGATTAAACTGATGTCTGATTCAATAAATATTTACACAATTTATATAATTAGATCTATAGTTGGAGTTTTAGTTATTTCTACTTACTGCTGGATTTATAAAATTAAAATAATTTTCAAAACTTATTATCCTTTAATAACTATTTTTAGGGTATTCATATTTTTTTTTGGTTTTAGTTTATATTATTTTTCTTTATCAAAGATTTCTTTACCTGAAGCAGTGACTTTATTTTTTATAAGTCCTTTTTTTGTAACTATAAGTTCAAAATTTATTATTGGTGAAAATATTGGCATATATAGATGGAGTGCAATTTTAATTGGTTTTACTGGAGTTTACTTAGTTCTAGATCCAAATTTTAATGATTTTAATATTTATAGTCTATTCCCAATCTTTTGTGCTTTTTTCTACGCACTAACAGTAGTAATTCAGAAAAAAACATCTGATAAAGACTCTATATTTACTCAAATAATGCATACTTATTTATCAGCTATTGTTTTCTCAGTTATAATTTTCTTTTTTGTAAATAATTTAACATTTACTCCGTATCAATTGTTAGAATACAAATTTGTACTTATGAGCTGGAATATTCCTAGTTTAAATTATTTTATATTACTAATAATTATTGGTTTCACTGCAGTAATTGGATTTTTTTCTATTTTTGGAGCCTATATAATAGGATCACCATCAACCATTGCTCCTTATGAATATAGTTTGATAATTTGGTCATTATTATTTGGTTATTTTATTTGGAATGATTATCTAACATTAAAAGGTATGACTGGACTTTTATTAATATTAATTGCCAGTTTTTTTACTTTATATAGAGAATATTATTTAAGTATTAAAATTAACACAGATAAACCAATAAGATGATTTTAAACAGCTTATCAACAAACATATGCACATTAAATTTTTTTTTTTATCTTTTTTATTTGAAAATTATTATTTCTAAAGCTAGATTATAATTACTTATTACACGCAAAGGTAGTAAGCAAATTAAATAGGGGAAACTCTATTTAGTTTGTATCGGGAGGAAATGCACGATACATAAAAAAGACCTAGCTTGCTGGGTCTTTTTTTTTTCCATAAACTTATTAATTATAATAAGAGTCAATCTATGTCTTTTAAAAAATATGATAACATTTTAGATATTTTTTTAAATAATCTTATACCAGAAATTAAAATTTCCGTTTCTAAAGGAAATAAAATATTTGGGGCTTTTGTAATAAAAAAAACTGATTTCAGTTTAATTGTTACAGGTACAAATAACGAAATGGAAAATCCAATTTTTCATGGAGAAATTTCTACTATTATAAATTTTTTTAAATTAAGAAATTTAAACCCAAAAGATTATTTATTTATTTCCTCTCATGAGCCTTGTTCTTTATGTTTGTCAGCAATTACTTGGAGTGGTTTTGATAATTTTTATTATTTATTCCATTATAAAGAAACTGAGTCTACTTTTAATATTCCTCATGATCTTAAAATTTTAAAAGAAGTCTTTAAAATTGACAAAGGTGAATATTCAAAAAATAACAATTTCTGGCAAAGTTACTCAATTATAGAGGAAATTAAAGAACTACAAAATTCAGAAAACGCTAAATTATTAGCAAAAATTAAAGAAATTTATAAAATTTTTGAAGAGATATCAAAAAATTATCAATCATCTAAAATTTCAAACCATATTCCTCTAAAATAATTGAAAATATTCAATAATAGGTATAAATAATCTTTAACGGGAGATACTGTAAACTATACAGAGCCGAAGGAGCAACGACCCGGAAACTCTCAGGCATAAAGGACCGTTAGAAAAAAAAATCTGGAAAAGAGATTTGTCTCTACCGAAGGAGTAAAAACTCTCAGGTAAATATACAGAGAGGGCTTAATAGGAGTCATTTTGACTGAAGAAGCTCTAAAAAATATTTATTTAAAAGATTTTCATAAAAAAAATGATGCTAAATTTATAGCATTCGCTGGTTATGATATGCCAATTAATTACAAGCAAGGCATTATAAACGAGCACCTACATGTAAGAAATCATACTGGCGTCTTTGATGTTTCTCATATGGGTCAGATTCTTATTCCTTTTAGTGAAAAAAATATTTCAGCTTTAGAGTCTTACATACCTTTGAATATAAAACACATTATATCTAACAAATGTCACTATTCATTTATTTTAAATTCTAATGGTGGAATTGTTGATGATGTTATGATTTCAAAAATTAAATTTGATAATAGAGAATTTGTATATATAGTTTATAATTCATCAAGAAAAAAAATACTTAATAAAATTTTTAATGCAACTATTTCAAATTTTAAAATTTTTGAAGATCGATGTTTGATAGCAATACAAGGGCCTGAATCTTTTACTTCTATTAGTTCGATATTAAATTTACCTGCATCTATGAATTTTTTAAATATTCAAGTTCTTCAATATGAAGATAGTGATCTTTTTATTTCTAGATCTGGCTATACTGGTGAAGATGGTTTCGAGATATCAATATTAAATAATAAAGCAGAAAAATTAATTAGTGATATTATCAATAATAATAATGCAATATTGTGTGGCTTAGGTTGTCGTGATTCATTAAGATTAGAAGCTGGTCTAAGTTTATATGGAAATGAAATAAATGAAAATATAAATCCTGTACAAGCAGGTTTATCATGGGCTTTAGATAAAAATAGATTGCAAGATAATAATTTAAATGGTTCTAAAATTTTATCACAGGCATTAAGCTCTATTCCATCACTAAAAAAAATTGGATTAAGTCCAATAAACAAAATCATGTTAAGGAATAAGATGACTATTCATAATAATAATAAAGAAGAAATAGGATTTATTACTAGTGGCTGTTACTCGCCAATTTTAAAAAAATCAATTGGAATTGGATACATAAATAAAATTACAAATATTTCTGAAAAAAATTACGTTAATGTTCGTGATAAATATGAAGAAATTAAACTTGAGAAAATTCCATTTGTGAAAAAAAAATATAAAAAAGGAGATAAATATGGGTGAAAAAAAATATACTGAAGAGCATGAATGGGTTCAGCTTAGTGGCGAAATTGCAACTGTAGGCATTACAAATCATGCTCAGGAAAGTTTAGGTGATATCGTTTTTGTTGATTTACCAAATATAGGTAAAGAGGTTAAAGCAAAAGAAGAATTATGTGTTATTGAGTCTGTGAAAGCTGCTTCAGATATTTACTCACCTTTAGATGGTGAAGTTACAGAAATAAATGATAATTTGTCAAACGATGCATCTATAGTTAATCAAGATGCTGAAAATGAAGGGTGGATATTCAAAATAAAAGTATCTAACCCAGAACAATATAATACTTTAATGTCTTTAGATCAGTATTTAAAATTTTTGGATAAATAAATGATTGATATAAATTCTTTTGCAAGTAGACACATTGGACCAAGAAATGATGATATAGATTCTATGTTAAAATTCATAAAATGTAAAAATCTTGATGAACTAATACAAAAAACTGTCCCTGATCATATTTTATTTAAAGATAAATTAAAATTAAAACCAGGTATGTCAGAAGAATTTAATAAAGTTAATATGCAGCTTTTATCTTTAAAAAATAAATTCAAAAAAACATATATTGGCCTCGGTTATCATAATACTGTGACACCAAGTGTTATTTTGAGAAATATTCTTGAAAATCCTGGTTGGTATACTGCTTATACACCATATCAGCCTGAAGTCTCTCAAGGTCGTTTAGAAATGCTAATGAACTTTCAACAAATGATAATTGATCTTACCGGATTAGATATTGCTAACGCATCTTTATTAGATGAGAGTACCGCTGCTGCAGAAGCAATGATGATGGCATATAAGATTAAAAAAAATAAACAGCAAACCTTTTGTATTCAAAATACTTGTCATCCTCAAACTTTATCAGTTTTAAGAACAAGAGCTAATCCTCTTGGAATAAAAATTATTGAAGGTAAACCAAACGAAGATACTTTTGGTTGCTTAATACAAAATCCTGATACCTATGGAGAAATTGAAGATTTAGAAACACTTATTAAAAGTAATAAATCTAAGCAAATTGTATCAATTGTTGCCGCAGATATTATGAGTATGGTTATTATGAATTCTCCAGGCTCCTATGATGCTGATATTGTTATAGGTAATTCTCAACGTTTTGGAGTTCCAATGGGATTAGGAGGGCCTCATGCTGCATTTTTTGCAACTAAAGATGAGTTCAAAAGATTAATGCCAGGTAGGTTAATAGGTGTATCAGTAGATAGAAATAATAAAAGATCCTACAGAATGGCTCTTCAAACTCGTGAACAACACATAAGAAGAGAAAAAGCAACCAGCAATATATGTACTGCTCAAGCTTTATTAGCAATAATTGCAGCAGCTTATGCTATTTATCATGGGCCTGAAAGGTTAAAAAATATTGCTTCAAATATAAATTACAATACTAGATATCTTAAAACATCATTAGAAAAATTAAATTATAAAATTAAATCTAATAAATATTTTGATACAATAGTCATTGAGGATACCAAAGCTAAAGAGTGGTTTAATAAATCAGTGGATGAGGGAATTAATTTTAGACTTATTAATAACACAACATTTTCAATAACTATCGATGAAACTACAACTTTAGAAGACATCGATAATCTAATTGCTTTTTTTAATACAACCAATAAAAAAATAGATGCCAATGAAATTGAAAAGAATCTTGAACCTATTTTTAATGATGAAAATATTCTTAGAAAAGATAAAATATTATCACATCCAATATTTAATATTTATCATTCTGAGACAGAAATGATGCGATATCTAAAAAAATTAGAAAATAAAGATATTGCACTCAATAGATCAATGATTCCACTTGGTTCATGTACTATGAAATTAAATGCAGCCTCAGAAATGTTACCAATAACACTACCAGGATTTGCAAACGCCCATCCTTTTTTAGAAAAAAAACAAAGAGAGGGCTATAATCAAATGATGAGAGAGTTAATATCTATGCTTAAAGATATAACAGGATTTGATGCAATATCATTACAACCAAATGCAGGAGCTCAAGGTGAATTTGCAGGCTTACTTGCAATTAAAAAATTTCATGAGTCTAATAATGATTATGATAGAAATGTTTGTTTAATACCTAATAGTGCTCATGGAACTAATCCAGCAAGTGCGCAGATGTGTGGTATGGAAGTATCAATTGTGAAATGTGATATTTTAGGAAACGTAGATTTAAATCATTTGGATATTAAAATTAAAGAAGCTGGAAATAAATTAGCAGCTTTGATGATTACTTATCCATCTACACATGGCGTATTTGAAGAATCAATATCTAAAATTTGTGAATTAATTCATAATGCTGGTGGTCAAGTATATATGGATGGTGCTAATTTAAATGCAATGGTAGGAATTGCAAAACCTGGAAAATTTGGCCCTGATGTATCTCATATGAATCTTCATAAAACTTTTTGTATTCCACATGGAGGAGGTGGTCCAGGAATGGGCCCTATTGGAGTTAAATCACATCTAGAAAATTTTTTACCAGGACATCCAATTGTGAAAAATGAGCTTGGTTTAACAAAACTTGATGCGGTTTCTGCGGCACCATGGGGGAGCCCTTCAATTTTACCTATTTCCTACTCATATATTTCAATGATGGGAGATGAAGGATTAAAGTTAGCTACACAAATAGCAATTTTAAATGCCAATTATATAAAAGAAAAATTAAGTGATTTTTTTCCTCTTTTATATTCTGGTAAAAACGGAATGGTTGCTCATGAGTGCATAATTGATATTCGCCCAATTAAAGATGAATTAAATATTTCTGAAGAAGATATTGCAAAAAGACTTATTGATTACGGTTTCCATGCCCCAACTATGTCCTTTCCTGTTCCAGGAACTTTAATGATCGAACCCACTGAAAGTGAATCAAAAGAAGAAATTGATAGGTTTTGTACAGCTATGATTTCTATACATAATGAAATTCAAAAAATACGAGATGGCACTTATGATACTGAAGATAATCCAATTAAAAACTCACCACATACAATAGAGGAAGTTTCTGCAGATGAATGGACCCATAAATATACAAGAGCGGAAGCAGTTTATCCTCATTCTTACTTATACAATAATAAGTATTGGCCACCTGTTGCAAGAATAGATAATGTATATGGTGATAGAAATCTTTTTTGTGTATGCCCACCTATTGAGGATTATGAAGATGTATCCAATGCATAACTAAATGATTTATTTAAATTTACTTTTAGTTTTTATATGTATTGTATTTATTCATGAATTTGGTCATTATCTCTTTGCAAGAATATTTAAAGCTGAAGTTACAGATTTTTCTATTGGCTTTGGAAAACCATTATTGAAATTCACGGATAAAAATAATACTGTTTGGAAAATAGCACCTATACCTCTGGGTGGATATGTAAAAATAAAAGGCCTTGATACAGTTTTTCAAAAAAAACAAAATCAAGAACCTGGCTCTTTTCAATCACTCAAACTATATCAAAAAATCTTAATTCTTTTTGCTGGTAGTTTTTTTAATATATTCTCTGCATGGATAGCTTTGTTTAGTATATTCTTTTTTTTCGGAATTGCTTCATTTGCCCCTATAATAGGTAAGGTCTTAGAAAATTCTTCTGCTGAAAAAAATGATTTACGAGTTAATGATGTTATTATTTCTGTTAATGATAGTCAAATATATGAGTTTAGTGATATTCCTAAAGCTTTAGGTAATAGTAAATATATCTCAATATTAATTCAAAGAAACAATGATCTTATAGAAAAGAATTTTGAATTGAATTTTAATGAAGAAATAAATAAATTTGTAATAGGTATCACAACTAATAGTGAGCCAGTTATTGATAAATTTAATTTAAATAAATCAATCCAACAATCTTTATTTTTCATTCCAACCTACTATTTTGCTTCTATAAATTTTTTAACCCAATCTTATCAAGACAATACTCTAAAAGAACAATTAGCTGGACCAGTAGGAATTGTAAAAATGGCTGATCAAATGATGTTAGATAAACTAAGAGGTGTAATTTTTTTATTTATTGTAATTTCTTTATTTGTAGGTGTTTTTAATCTTTTGCCTATTCCACTTCTTGATGGAGGGCACATTGTTTACTTTATAATAAGTAAAATTTTTGCAAATTCCCTTCCTGAACTAGTAACAAGAATTTATATTACAACTGGATTAACAATTATATCTTTTTTATTTATTTTTGTTACATTTAACGATATTTTTTATAAATAATTTTTAATGAAATGAGTGTTATGTCAAATTTTAATAAAGTAAAAACTTTTATGAATACCTACGGTCAGGAAGTAAAAAATACCCCCGAATTTCCTGACTCTAAAATTGTTCAACTAAGAATAGATTTAATTGAGGAAGAATTAAATGAATTAAAAGAAGCTATTAATAATAAAGATATTATTGAAGTAGCTGATGCTTTAACTGATATACTTTATGTTACATATGGAGCCGGGCATTCATTTGGAGTTGATTTAGATAGTTGTTTTGATGAGGTTCAACAGTCAAATATGAGTAAATTAGATGATGATGGACAACCTATTTATAATGATGATGGAAAGGTAATGAAAGGCCCTAATTATTTTGCACCAAATCTGAAAAAAATTTTGGGATTAGATTAAATCTAGAGCATTCTCTAGAGCAATTTGTAAATCTTCAGGATCTTCTATTCCAATCGACAATCTAACCAAAGAGTCGCTAATTCCTAGTTCATTTCTTATTTTTTTATCTATAGACGCATGTGTCATTATTGCTGGATGTTCAATTAAGCTTTCAACTCCTCCTAAACTTTCAGCTAAAGTAAAAATTTGAATATTTTCTAAAAATTTAAGTGTACCTTCAAGGTTTGTGTCTAATTCTAAAGATATTATTCCACCAAAACCTTTCATTTGAGATTGCGCTATCTTGTGGTTGATATCGGAATCAAGTCCAGGGTATCTAACATTTTTTACTTTTGGATGGTTTTGTAAAAAATTGCTTATTATCATAGCGTTTGAATTATGACGCTCCATTCTCACTGCTAAAGTTTTTATACTTCGAATTAGTAAATAACAATCAAAAGGTGAAGGAACAGAACCTACCGCATTTTGTAAGTATTTTATTTTATTTGATAGTTCATTATTTTCTTTAATAATTATAGCGCCTCCTATTAAGTCTGAATGACCTCCTAGATATTTAGTTGAAGAATGTAATACAACATCTGCCCCCAGTTTTAATGGTTGTTGGTTATATGGTGAAGCAAATGTATTATCACACACAATTATTATATTATCATTTGATGTTTCTTTTTTAATTTTTTGTATATTAGAAATTTTTAAAAGTGGGTTTGATGGTGTTTCAACCCAAATCATTTTAGTGTTATTTTTTATATGTCCCGGCCAATTATCCTCTTTGTTAAAATCTATATAACTAATCTCTATATTTTGATTTACATTTTTTACTTTATCAAAAATTCTTCTTGTGCCACCATAAACATCATCGGAACAAATTATATGATAATCTCTTCCTATGGCATCTGACAAGCAATTAATAGCTGCCATTCCTGATGAAAAAGCAAAAGCTTTTTTGCCTTCTTCAATTTCTGCTAATAATTTTTCTAATATTTCCCTAGTTGGATTATTAGTTCTTGCATATTCATAATTGAAATCACCAGGACTATTTTGTTTAAACGTTGATGAAAGATGAATGGGGGGCATAACTGCTCCAGTCTCTTTATCTTCTTTATGTCCACCGTGAATAACTTTTGTATTAAATAATTTCTTTTTATCTGTCATAATTATAACCAATCTGGCAAAGGCAAGTCATTATCATTTAAAAACTTTTTATTAAACATTTTATCATAATATTTATTTGCATCATCACAGAGAATGGTTACTATATTATTACCAGGGCCCAGTTCTTTCGCCATTTTAATTGCTCCCATCACATTAACACCTGAGCTTGTTCCAAGAAACAAACCATCACTTTTTATAAGTTTATAGAGTATTTGTAAGCATTCTGTATCATTAACAAAATATGACATATCTACAGAGCAATTTTCTAAATTTTTTGTAACTCTTGCTTGACCTATCCCTTCAGTAAAAGAAGGTTCACCTTTTTTTTCTAGTTTACCAGTAGTAAAATAATTATACATAGATGAGCCTTGAGAGTCAGTACAGGCAATTTTAATATTATTATTTTTTGATTTTAAACCTAAACTTACACCTGTTAGAGTCCCACCTGTCCCAATAGAACAAGTAAATCCATCTATTTTACCATCAGTTTGATTATATATTTCTTGTGCGGTAGTTATTTCATGAAATTTATAGTTTGCTGTATTTTCAAATTGTCCTGCCCAAAATGTTTTTACACCTTTATCTTTTTCAATTTGTTTAGCTAATTTCTCAGATATTTTTTGATAATTTCCAGGATCTGAAAAAGGTTTAGGATCAACTAAATGAAGTTCTGCTCCCATATTTATTAAAATATCTCTTTTGGGCTTAGCTGTTATATTTGGCATAACTATAATAGTTTTGTAACCCCTGGAATTGTTAACTAGTGTTAAGCCAATACCTGTATTTCCAAATGTACCTTCTACACAAATACCATTTGGTTCAATGAAATTATTTTTCTCTGCATCTAAAATTATTCCAAGTGCTGTTCTGTCTTTAATAGAACCTCCAGGATTAAGAAATTCAGCTTTTCCATAAATGTTACATCCTGTAATTTCTGATGGATATTTAAGTTTGATAAGTGGTGTATTGCCTATTAGATTAACAATATTATTCGTTATCATCAATATCTCTTACACCATAAGGTTTAAAGCTTGTATCTGTATTTGTACTTATATTTTTTGCTGGATTACCAACCATAGTAGCATTTGCTGGCACATTCTTTAACACAACAGTATTAGCTCCAATTCTAGCACATTCACCAACAGTAATTGGACCTATTATCTGTGCACTTGAGCCAACAATAACATTATCTTGCAATGTTGGATGTCTTTTAATATTTCTTTGTTGGTCAGAATTGACAGATGGTGATATTCCTCCTAAAGTAACGCCATGGTAGAGAGTTACATCATTACCTATTTTTGAGCTTTCGCCAATTACAACACCCATTCCATGATCAATAAATAGGTTTTTACCAATTTTTGCACCAGGATGAATTTCTATACCAGTTAAAAAACGACTAAACTGAGATATCATCCTTGCAATTAAATAAAATTTGTAGTTCCAAATTTTGTGAGCTAAATGATGAAAAAAGACTGCTTTTACACCTGGATATGTAAGAATAATACTTAATTTATCTCGTGCAGCTGGATCTCTTTTAATTATAGAGTCTAAATAATTATTCATATTTATTAATGCTAAGTAATGATTATTTATGATTTTTCAATTAGTATGCTTTGATAGACTTAAATATAAGGTTTTTACAATATAAAGATTAAAATATTATGAATAAATTTAAAGTTTATTATGAAGATACAGATGCTTCAGGTCGTGTTTATCATGCTAATTATTTAAGGTTTTTAGAGAGAGGTAGAACTAATATAATTTATAAATCAAAATATACTCATAAAATATTGTTAAATAAATTTAATATTATTTTTGTTGTAAAAAGCTGCTCTATCAATTTTATTAAGCCAGCTTTTTTTGAGGATACAATAGAAGTTTTAACTTCGGTAAAAGAAATAAGTAGAGTTAAAATTATTTTTTTTCAAAAAATTTTAAAAAAAAAAGATATTTTACTTGAAGCAGAAGTGCTGATTATTCCTGTTAATAATTTAGGAAAAATATCTAAACTGCCTGAAGAAATATTTTTATATTTAAAAAATTTAAATTAATTTTCAAAATTTTTTATTGAGCGCCCCCAACATATTATAGCAAAATATATAGAAGTTAAAATCCATAATATAAATATAATAGTGCTATCAATCATAAAAATTTTAGAGGAGGGAGTTGTGACCAATTTTAAAGTTGTAGCAGACCATATTATTGTAAAAAAAATAGTTAAATTTCTTAGCTCTTTAACTCTTAAGGGGTGAACAAATTTAATAGGAACAAAAGTCAAAATTAAACAAATAATAATAACAATCACATTAATATATCCATGCGTTCCCAATATAAAAAAATATAATACTACAATGTTCCATACTGCTGGAAATCCTCTAAAATAATAATCTTCAGTTTTCATTTGAAGATTAGCAAAAGTAAAAAGAGAAACTAAAAAAATTGAAGCAGGTAGAATTATTTGCATGATTCCAGGAACCATATCAAACCAGTAAATCATCAAACTTGGTATTATTACATAATTTAAATAATCAATAACACTGTCAAGTATTGTTCCATCAATATTTGGAGTTTGTTCGCTAACTTTAACTTTCCTTGCCAGCGTTCCATCCAGACCATCAATTAATAGAGCCAACCCTAACCAAAGAAATGCACCAACAGCATCACTATTTAGAATAGCTATTATAGCTAAAAAGCCTAAAACTGCTCCAGAACCAGTAAACCCATGTACGGCCCAGGCTGCAATTTTATTTTTGTTTACTTTGTCTAAATTAAGAAACATTGAAAATTTATAACATTTTATTCAAAAAATGTTTTATAATTTTATATTTATTTGAAGAATCAAATGATATTTTAAATTATGAATATTGTAACAGATGTAATTTTACCTATCGCATTAGCATTTATAATGTTTTCTTTAGGTCTTGGTTTATCAATTTCTGATTTTAGTAGAATTTTTACAAAACCAAAAGAATTCCTAATAGGTTTTGCATCTCAATTAATCATATTACCTATAGTAGCATTAATACTTGTTTTAATTTGGCCTTTATCACCTGAGATCGCAATAGGTGTAATGATAATTGCTGCTGCTCCAGGAGGAGCAACTTCTAATATTTTAACCTCATTTGCAAAAGGCGATGTAGCACTATCAATTTCTCTGACAGCAATAATAAGTATACTTAGCGTAATAACAATACCGTTAATATTAGGATTATCTTTATCTGTTCTAGGAACTAATTTAGCTGGTCAAGGGATCTCTCTAATCGATATTGCTCTTAAAATGTTCTTAATAGTGACAGTGCCTGTCTTGATTGGTATGCTCTTAAGCAATGTACTTTCTTCATTTGAAAGCATTTCCAAAAAAATCTCAACAGTTTTATTTTTTTTAGTTTTATTAGGTGCAGTGTTGGCTGAAAGAGAAAATGTACTCATTTATTTTGCTCAAGCTGGGCTAGTTACACTTGTATTGAATATTGTAATGATGTTCATTGCTTATTATATTAGTAAAACTCTAATCGAAAATATATCTCAACAAAGAGCTATCACTTTAGAGTGCGGTCTTCAAAATGGAACTTTAGCAATTGTAGTGGCCAATGTTTTTTTTGATGGTGGCGCATATTTAATACCTGCGGCAACTTACAGTTTAATTATGTATGCTACTTCACTTCCTTACATTTATTATTTAAGAAGAGATTAATACTGGAAAAGTACTAGAGTCTAAAGGATCTCCATTTTTTAATTTTAATCTTGGGAAAGGTGGTGACATTTCACCTTTTCTTTTTATATAAGTTGCATCATCACCAGTAAATCTAACTGAAAAAGCACGTCGCCTATTTTTTGATTTGTTTTCTGGTGCCCCATGCACTGTTGAAAAACTAAAAACTACTACATCACCAGGGCTAAGTTTCCAATTTTTGATTTTATAGTTATTTCTGTTTTTTTCTATATTTGGTATATTTTTAAATTCACTGTCTTTATGTTTATAATTATGACCAAAGAATTTAGTTGGTAAAAATTGCTGATTCCATTTGTTTGACCCTAAAATAAATTCAGGTGAAGATGATTTACTTACTTCATCTAATGGTATCCAAAAACTACAATTATCTTTTCCATTAACACAATAGTATGATTGGTCTTGATGCCAAGGTGTTCTTTTTTTTGACCCTATTTCTTTAACTAGAACGTGTTCATGAAATAAGTTAATTTTTTTTGATTTTAATAGTTTTTTTGCAATAAGAGAAATATTTGAATTAAAAATAAAATTTTTATATTCTAAAATTCTCTTCCAATTGCAATAATCATCGTAAAAGAGTTCTTTTTTATTATTTTTTTCATAAACACATTTATATTTACTAGGCTTATCAAAATTTTTTTTTAAACCTATTTTAAGTATTTTTATCCATTTTTTACTAATAATGTTTCTTAATACAACGGCACCATTATCATTAAACTCTTTAATTTTAGAATTTGTAATCACTTTCAGATATTAATTTTTTATTTTATAACCTTTAGCAAATGTGTAACTTATTATTATAACACAAGATAATAAAAAAAATAATATTGTAAATAAGCTAGTAAAAATACTTACATCAGCTATTTCATAAAAACTCCATCTAAAACCACTAACTAAATAAAGAACTGGATTTAAAAGAGAAATTTTTTGCCAAAATTCTGGGAGCATATTTATACTGTAAAAACTTCCACCAAGGAAAACAAGAGGAGTGATTATTAGTATAGGTATTAATTGCAGCTTTTCAAAATTATCTGCCCACATTCCAATTATAAAACCAAATAAAGCAAATGTAACACATGTTAGAATTAAAAAAAATATCATAACAAATGGATGTTCGATATGAAGATCTACAAAAAACCCAGCTGTACAAATTATTACAATACCAATAATTAAAGATTTTGTAGCTGCAGCTCCTACAAAGCCTAAAATAATCTCAAAGCTTGAAAGTGGTGCTGCAAGTATTTCGTATACTGTGTTTGTAAATTTTGGAAAAAAAATTCCAAAAGAAGCATTTGAAATTGATTGAGTTAAAATTGTTAGCATAATCATACCGGGAACAATAAAAGATCCATAACTTATACCCTCAATTTCAGTTATTCTTGATCCTATAGCTGATCCAAAAACCACAAAATACAATGATGTAGATATAAATGGTGAGATTAAACTTTGAAATAAGGTTCTTCTCATCCTATCCATTTCGTGAAGATATATCGCTCTAAGACCGTACCAATTCATTTTCTGATTCCTTTACTAAATTTAAAAATATTGACTCCAAAGAGCTTTGTTCAGTGCTTAAATCTTTTAATTGCAAACCTTCACTTTTTATTTCTGATAATAACGAGGTAATACCAGTATTTCTTCCTTTTGTATCATAAATATATGTTAGCGTATCTTTTTCAGTATTTATTTTTAAATTAAAACTTGTTAATTTTTTTGGTATTTCTTTAATAGGTTTTGCTAATTCAATTTTTAAAATTTTTTGCCCTAATTTCTTAATTAAGCTTTCTTTTTCATCAACTAAAATAATTTTACCATTGTTTATAATACCCACACGATCTGCTATTTCTTCTGCTTCATCAATATAGTGTGTTGTTAAAATAATTGTTACACCTTTATTTTTTAATCTTTTTATTACTTCCCACATATCTTTTCTTAACTCTACATCTACTGAGGCAGTAGGCTCATCTAAAAAAAGAATTTTTGGCTCGTGGGACAGAGCTTTTGCGATTAATACTCTTCTCTTCATTCCACCAGATAGTTCTCTTAATTTATTATCTTTTTTTTCCCATAAAGACAGGTCTTTTAATAATTTTTCTATGTATTCATAATTTGGCGATTTACCATATAGACCTCGAGAGTAATTCACATTGTCCCAAATTGTTTCAAAAGCTTCTAAGTTTAATTCTTGAGGCACAATTCCAATTATAGATCTTGCTTGTCTATAATTTTTCATAATATCAAATTTGTTTACAGTTATATTGCCCTGATCAAAATTTAAAATACCGCAAATAGTATTAATTAAAGTAGATTTTCCAGCTCCATTTGGACCTAATAAAGCAAAAATTTCTCCTTCTAAAATATTTAATGTTAGATGATCTAGAGCTTTTAATTTATTTTTATATATTTTAGTTAAGTTATTGATTTTTAATATTTCTCTCATTTTACAATTTTATTATCAATTCAGGTATGTGTTTTTTAAAATTAAAAAAACCTTTTTTTGAGAATTGCCATGCCTCTTTATCATAGTTTGTATTCAAATATATAAAATTAATTGAAGTATTGTCTGAAATTAATTTCCTATATATTTTCCTCCAATTTCGCTTTGTTACATGAGGTATAGCAACTGTTATTATATTATATTTTTTTATTTCTATTAAAAAAATCCAGATGTCTTACTCTTAAAACAACTATTGAAATTGCAATAATTAAGATTGATAAAGACTCATAAATCAGGGCTATTGGTTCAGTATCTTTTGCCGACATAATAATTAATCTAGCTAAAGCAGTCATTGCAATAAATAAAGGATAGCTCATTCTAATTACTTTTGCTAACCAATATTCTTTAATCATGCCAAGCACCTCAATGTAGATAAATAGAAGTAAAATATCAGCTAATGTTACTTTTTGATTTTGAATGACAATAAATATCTCTTGCGCGATAGCTATCAATGTACATATCAATAGAATAGAAAGTACAAATTTTTCTAATATTTCAAAGTTATTGCTCATTTTTTAATAAATATTTATTTTTATAAAATAAAATTATTGCAAGAAATTCATAAATCAACCAACCTAGATGATAAATTACAGGTATTGCAACAAATTTGGCTAAAATTCTATATCTTGGAATTTCTCTCCACACTATCAAAAACGCATCTAAACCACTTAAAATTTTATTATCTCTCTTAATATGTAATCTTCTAATTAATTCTTTTTTTGACTTTTTAGTTTCATGAAAAACATTTCTATCAGTAATCACATCTGCCCAACAAATAGTTTTGTTAATTTTCTTATAATGATTAATTTCTGCTCTACAGATTTTGCAGGAATTATTGAAATAACCTTTAATTTCCATAAAGTTAATATAGTTTATTTATAATTAAATTCAATTTTTCCAAATACACCAAAATCAGCTGAAATTTTAGTATTAGATTTTAGTTCATGTGCTTTAGTGCATGTTCCAGTTGAAATAAAATGACCTTTTAAAAGTATTTCTCCACTTTCTGCTAATTTATTTATTAACCACAAAGCTGAATTAAGTGGATTTCCCATAACAGAATTAGTATTTCCATTTCCTACAATTTCATCATTAAATGAAATACTAATTTTATGATCTTCAAAATTAATTTTTTCCAAATCATAAATATTAGCATCTCTTATCCAAAATTCTGAGGCCCCATTAGTTGCTATTAGATTTAATACACCAATTTCTTTTAGTGTTTTATTAAATCTAAAATCAACTATTTCTAATGCGCACACAAAACCATCAAACAAAAATTTTGAATCATCAATTGAGTAGGGAGCTTGCGATAGATCAATATCATTTCTTATACGTAAAGCTATTTCAGGTTCTATAAATGGTTTATTAAATTTTTTTGATGAAATTTCACTAGGTTTAACAATTGAAAATCTAGAAAATAAATTTCCATAAAAAGGTTCTTGAATATCCAGTTGTTTTTGTCCATCTATACTTGTGCATCCAACTTTCATTCCAATTGAAATATTATCTTTTAATGAGAGGTAATTAAGCTTTAATTCCTTTTGAATTAAATAAGCATCATCATAAGATAAAGGAATTAAATTATTAGGTAACTCATCTAAACTTAGTCTATTTAATCTTTGTTCAAATAAAAGCTTAGATGCCTCTAAAGCATAATTGTGTTTCATCATATTGAGTGTTGATTCATCTTATTGTAATATCTAAGTGATTCAATATAAATTTTATGATATTTTTTTGGAACACTTAAATTTTCATTTTTGAATTTTGAAAATGTAGTAGATTTTTCAACATTTTTATACCAAACCTTTGACCAGATCCCATCAGTATTTCTTTTACCCTTTCTCCATTTGAGCATTTTTTTTGAAAAATCAATATTTAAATATTTGCATAAATTTCTAATAGTTTTTTCAGGATTAATTAAAATACTATCAGCATTAATCACAATATACTGTTGTTTATTTTTTTTAATTTTATTAAATATTTCAAATTGTTTTTTTATACCTATGTCGTTGATATTATTAAGTGTATTTTTTTTAATATATGAATTAATAACTTTTGCCGGATGTCTAATTAAAAAACAATTATGACCTTTATTTAGCCAACTTGTTCTTGTATTTTTTACAATATGATGAGTCATATGCTTTTGATAATAAATTTTTTTATTTTTAGCTTTTTTTATTAATTGTTTAATAATTATTGACTGTGATATTGGATAATTATTAATTATCTGTTTTTTCATTGGATGATTTAATTTAGTCTTATATAAATAATAAGCGTAAAACGGCTCATCTATTATCTGTGTATCACCTCTATTTTCAAAAGAACGCATTAAGGCTGTGCTAAGATTTCTTGGTCCAGACCACATATAAATGATCATTACTTATCCATTAATTCTAAATAAAGTTTTCTAATTCGTTCAGTTATTATATTATTTTTTATATTAAATTTTTTATTATTAATTTTTTTAACGGGTATAATATTAGCAAATGTACCAGTTACAAAAGCTTCATCCGATTTTAAAACATCATTTAATTTAAAATTCTTTTCATATACTTTTATTTTATTTCTTTTGCATATATATAATACTTTTTGCCTAGTAATTCCTCTTACACAATATTTTCCCACTGAAGTATAAACACTATTATTTTTTACATAAAAAAAATGAGTACTATTGTTAGTTGCAATATTTCCATTGATATCAAACATTAATGCCTCATCTGCCTTTTTATTTTTTGCCTCTATGCATGCGAGTATACAATTTAATTTACTTAATGAATTAATTCTAGGATCCTGAACATTATGAGGACCTCTTATAGTTTTTACAGTTTTTAAAACTAAACCTTTTTTGTATATAGACTCTTGAGGTTGTTTATACTCAGGAATTACAACAATTGTTGGTTTTGATATGGTAAAAGCTGGATCTTGATAGGGTGTACTTTTTATTCCTCTAGAAACTACAAGTCTTAAATGAACATCTGTTTTCATTTTATTTATTTTAATTGTTTCATGCAATATTTTAGAAATTTGTTTTTTTGATAGGTGAATTTTTATGCTAATTTTCTTAGCATCATCAAATAGTCTATCTAAGTGATCTTTAAGAAATAAAAATTTATTATTATGATATCTTATTCCAGACCACACACCATCACCTAATAAAAAACCAGAGTCAAAGACAGAAATTTTAGCATTATCTCTTGAATAAAATTTATTATTAATAAAAATTTTTATATGTTTATTTCTTTTATCACTTATGTAATCATGGCTTGATGGCATAAAATACTTATAAAAAAATAAAGGGCAGAAATCTACCCTTTATTTCAAGAACGACATTTACAATACAAGGAGTTTATGCAGCGTTCTTAACCTTTTTTTTCAACTTTTTGTATTGCTTGATCTATATCAGCAATAATATCTTTTATATGTTCAATTCCTACAGATAATCTTATATATCCTGGTGTTACCCCAGCTCTCAACTGATCTGCTTCACTTAATTGTGAGTGAGTTGTTGAAGCTGGATGAATAGCCAATGTTCTTGCATCACCGATGTTAGCAACATGATAAATGAGTTCCAAACTATCTATAAATACTTTTCCTGCCTCAATACCACCATCTAGTTCAAAACCAACCAGTGGTCCAGAACCGTGTTCAAGATATTTCTTAGCTCTTTTCTTAAGACTATTTGATTGATATTTGGGATGAATTACTCTTTTAACAATTTTTTTATTTTTTAAATAATCTGCAACCATTTCAGCATTATCCTGATGTTTTTTAAAACGGAGTGGAAGAGTTTCTAATCCTTGAATAAAATTAAAAGCATTAGTAGGTGACAGTGCAGCACCCAAATCACGCAAAATAACAAACCTTGCTCTTACAGCATAAGCAATATTTGCACCAAGTACCTCTGGAACTACTTTACCTAATATCCATCCCCAATAGCTAGGATCAGGTTGATTAAATAATGGTTGTCGATCAGGAAATTCAGTCCAATCAAAATTACCCCCATCAACAATAATTCCTCCAATTGAAGTTCCGTGTCCACCAATCCATTTTGTTAATGAATGAATAACAATTGCAGCACCATGCTTAAGTGGTTTGCAAGTAATTGGAGCTGCTGTATTATCAACTATTAATGGAATTCCAATTTTTCTTCCGAGATTAGCCACTTCCTCAATAGGAAAAATATTTAATTTGGGATTAGGGAGTGTTTCAGCATAAAACGCTCTAGTTTTTTCATCTGATAATTTAATAAAAGAATTTGGTTCTTCAGGATCTGCAAATCTAACTTCTATACCCATTTGTTTAAAAGTATTTGCAAATTGATTCCATGTACCTCCATAAAGGTCAGTAGATGAAACTATGTTATCTCCCGCTTTACATAAGTTTTGAATAGCAAAAGCTGAAGCGGCCTGTCCTGAAGAAACTGCTAAAGCAGTTAATCCGCCTTCTAACTGGGCTATTCTTTCCTCTAGAACTGCAGTTGTAGGATTCATTATACGAGTATAAATATTCCCCAATTCTTTAAGACTAAAAAGATTACTAGCATGTTGCTGATTATTAAATTGATAACTTGTTGTTTGATAAATAGGAACAGCTACAGAATTGGTAGAATTATCTTTCCTATATGATCCACCATGAAGAGCTATAGTCTCAGGATGTAATGATTTAGTAGTCATAAAAGTCCTTTCTCTTTAGTACTTTTTATTTGTTCAACGGTGTACAATCTGAAAATCAAATACCGTTATTTTATAATAGAATAAATTTTTGATATTTAAATAATAAAAGTATGATTTTCTTTATTTTTCTGATATAACTAAATAATATAGAAATATTTTCTAAAATTATTATATATTTAAGAATGGATGATATTGATAAAAAAATACTAGTAGAGTTGCAAAAAAATTCATCAAAGCCACTTTCTGAACTTTCTAAAAAAGTTGGACTTTCTAATACTCCTTGCTGGAATAGAATTAAAAAATTAGAAGAAAAAAAGATAATTAAATCAAAAACGATTATTATTGATAATAAAAAAATTAATTTACCAATTACAGTTTTTTTATCAATTTCTATACAAAATCATACAGAGGTTTGGCTTAAAAATTTTGAAAAAGTTGTAAATAAATATGATCAAATTATTGAAGTTCATCGCTTAACAGGTAATAATAGTGATTATCAAATTACTATACTTTCTCCATCTATTGAGGAATATGATAATTTTCAACAAAAATTAATCAAAGAAATTGAATGTACAAATATGTCATCACATATTTCATTACAAACAATAAAAAAAAGTTCAAAATATCCACTGAATTTTGTTTAATAAATTTATTTGAGTAATTGATTATAAAATATAATAAGTCCAGATGATAAATAAAAATTTATTTATTTTATCTATTGGACAAATATTTTCTTTTACATCCCCAGTAGTTAGCATCTTATTAAGTGGCATTATAGGTTCTTCTATGACAAATATAAATTATTTGGCCACATTACCAACTGCATTAATGATAGTTGGGACAGCCATTGGCTCCTTAATTGCTTCTAAAATAATGCAAATTAAAGGAAGAAGGTTTGGTTTTTCCCTTGCTGCAATTATTAACAGTTTCTTCTCTCTAGTTTGTGCTTATGCAATTTTAATAAATAGTTTCTCATTATTTTGTCTTGCTAATTTAACAATAGGATTATCTGTTTCTTTTGCACAACAATATCGATTTGCAGCAACTGAGTCAGTTGAAACTTCTAATATACCAAAAGCAATTTCATTAATTCTTCTTTTGGGAATAGTGGCTTCTTTATTAGGAGCTAACATAGTTTCTCTTACTAAAGATTATCTTTATACAACATATGTTGGATCATATTTGGCTATGGCATTTTTAACAATAATACCTTTTTTCTTTTTTATTTTTTATAAAAATGAAGAAAATATTAAATTTGAAAAGGCTCAATCAAAGAAATCTATAATAGAATTATTATCAAATAAAAATATTCAATTATCTATATTAAGTGCAGGGATAGGGTATACAACTATGAGTACTTTAATGACAGCTACACCTATTTCTATGCATAATATGCATGGTTTTACAATTTTTGCTACCGGTATAGTTCTTCAAGCTCATGTTATCGGAATGTTTCTTCCTTCTCTTGTAACTGGTGATTTAATAAAAAATTTTGGACATAAAAAAATCATTTATTCTGGGATAGTAATATTATTTTTAACTATTTTTATTCATTTTAATTTTGAAAATTATTATTCCTATATGATTGGTCTTATACTTTTGGGCATAGGTTGGAATTTTTTATTTATATCAGGAACTAGCCTATTAGTAATCTCATACAATAAAGAAGATAAATTTTTAGCACAAGGACTTAATGATTTTGTTGTATTTTCCTCCCAATCTATAGGTGCCCTATCTGCAGGTATTCTTTTATTTGCAACTAACTGGAAGACTCTTAATTTAATATGTTTACCCTTACTTTTTTTTCTATTAATATTTTCTATGTTAAATAATACTAATGTAAAAAATGAAAAAAAATAAAGTTGCATTAATAGGATCAGGTTATATGGGTTTTGGTATGGTGAAAAACCTACTAAAGAAATATGAAGTATATATAATTGCTCATAAAAATAGAGATCCTATTAATAAATTAGTAAAATTAGGAGCAACAGAAGTTAATAATTACAAAGATTTAATAAATAAAAAATTAGATTGTCTAATGATTTGTGTAACAAACACACCAATTGCATTAACTATTGCTAAAGAGATCTATCCAATGATTAAAGAGAAATTATTAATAATTGACTTAACAACTCATGATAAAAATGGAACTTCTGAGATGAATTCTGTTCTTAGTTCTGAAAATGTTATTTACACTGTATCACCTGTTATGGGTGGACCTGTTCAAAGTCAAGAAGGGGTACTAGGTGGAATTTGGGGAGGAGATATTAATTCTTTTGAAGACTCAAAAAAATATTTAAATACTTTTTGCAAAAATGTTTATAATTTTGGCTCTGTAGAAAAAGCTGCACAAGCAAAATTATTATCTAATTTTTTATCTCTACTAACAACAACAACTGTTATTGAATTTTTTAGATCAGCAAAAAAACTTGATCTTGACATCAATCTTTTATGTGAAGTAGCTAAACTAGGCTCTGGAAATTCAGGTGCATTTAATAGGATTGCTGATAAAGCTATTTTAGGAGATTATAAAGGCTATGTATTTTCTGTTACCAACACTTTAAAAGATTTAACTTACATAAATGATTTATTACAAGATTCAAATAATGCAAAACAACTATCTAAAATTGCTATGAACTTTTTTGACTCCGCAAAAACAAAAGGTTATGGAGATCTTCTTGTAAGTGAACTTATTGAAAAAGAGTATTAATCTAAATGATGAGTAAATTAATACCTATAATATACATGATAGGAGTTTTTTTATTAGTTCTTCCAGCTTTTATTAAAACAAATCAAAATTTAAAAACATTTCTAACTAATTTAAGTATATGGGTGGCAATTGTATTAACTCTTTTGACCGCTTATTATCTATTTAAGATAGTTTTTTAATATTAATTTATGAATAAAATTTTTCAAAATACCCTTTTTTATGTTGTAATTTTTTGTGTTACTTATTTTATATACATTTATCCTTTTGAAATTTTAAATGAGTTATTATTTAATGAGTTAACAAATAGAAGAGTATCTTTTTATTATACAATTATTATATCTATTTTAATTATATTTTATTTTCGCTCTTATGCTTCATTAAAACCGCTTCGCATATTTATTTATGAAGGTATGGGAATTGGTTTTATAAGTTTTTGGGTTGTAACATTTTTATATTTAATTAGTAAATTCATTCCTAATTATACATTTTATTTAGGTATTTTATCTTTAAATTTAATTTTTATTATTTCTTTAATTTCTTTTTATTATGGTAATATTGTTCATTCTAAGGAAATTAATATTTATTCAAGTAAAATTAAAAAAAATAAATCATTTATATTTATTAGTGATGTACATTTAGGTTCAAATAGTGAAAAACATTTAATAAAAATTATTTCAAAAATAAAAAAATACAAATTTGATTTCATATTAATTGGTGGCGATTTAGTAGATTCTTCATCAGCTCCAATTAATGCTTTAAGTCATTTTAAACAATTTAAATGTCCAATATATTTTGTAACTGGAAATCATGAATATTATATAAAAAATTCACTAGAATTTATTTCAAATCTAAATGATTTCAATATCAATCATATTTCTAATAAATCTTTTAATTTTGATAATATAAACTTTATTGGCATTGATGATAATATTTCTAAGCCAAAACAAATAGAGATCGTAAAAAAAAATATAAATAGTAAAAAATATAATTTATTATTAATACATAAACCTTCTATATGGTCTGATATTCGTGACGATGTTGATCTAATGCTATCTGGCCATACTCATAATGGACAAATCTTCCCATTTAATTTTTTCGTTCGTATACAATTTAAATTTATTTATAATCTTCATAATTTCAAAAAGTCATTTCTTTATATTTCTTCTGGCTCTGGTCCATGGGGACCTAAAATGCGACTCGGAACAATTAATGAAGTAGTTTTATTTAATTTATGTTCAAAATAATTTGATGATTATTTAATGAATAACAATTTTATAGGAATTTTTTTAGGTTTTGCTGGATATACAATATTTGTTTTTCTTGACTCTATAATTAAAAAATATTTAGTTCATGATTATCCAGTTTTAGAAATAAATTTTTATATTTGTTTATTTAGTTTAATTCCTATTTCATTAGCTCTTCAGTTTATAAGTGGCTGGAATGTTTTAAAAAATAATAAGGTACATATACAACTTTTTAGAGGTGTGTTAGGTCTTATTTGTGCTGCAATAATCATCAACTCCTTTAAGGGTCATGCATTTAGTGAGATATATCCAATTCTATTTAGCACTCCACTAATTTTGACTATTCTTTCATATTTTGTTTTAAAAGAAAAAGTTGGAGTTAGGAGAATTACAGCCGTCTTAATAGGTTTTATAGGTGTTTTAATTGTTAGTAGACCTGGAACTATTCATTTTACCTTTAGTTTATTTCTTTTATTTATTGGAGCTATAATCCTTGCTGTAAATGTTTTACTTATTAGGATTTATGCAAATAATCAATCATCTATTGCCTTTACTTTCTATGGTTTTTTATCTGGTTTGGTTTTAAGCGGTTTATTTTGCTATAATTATTATATTCCCGTTACAGGGACAGATATATATATATTTATTTTTTGTGGTATTGTCGCTGGCACAGGAGGATTATGTATTAGTGCAGCATCAAAGATGTTAGAGTCTAGTGTATTTGCTCCTCTTCAATATTTTCAATTAATTGCTGGTTTTATTTTTGGTTATTTATTTTTTAGAGACTTACCTGATATTTATGAAATTATTGGATCAATGATTATTTCTTTATCTGGTCTCTTTATTATATATAGAGAATACAAGATTGGAAAAATAACTCATGTAGGCCAGGGCAGTAAAATGAGTGATATAATTAATAGGGGGCTTTAATTTTATCTATATTAATTTTACTTTCTATTAAACTTTTTTATTCAAATTTACTAATCAGTAATATTACAACTAATACCCTTTGTAATACTACACAAATCTTTAAAAGATATTCCAAAAACAACATAAGGATGACCTGCAGCAGCAAATAATGTATCGTACCTAGACAAGTTTTTGTCTATTAATATAGATTTGGGAGAATTTTCATGACCAATTGGAGCTACGCCGCCTATACTAAACCCAGTAAAATTTTTACATTCATCTGCATTAGCTTTTATAGTATTTAATTTAAAAATTATTGATATTTTTTCTAATGAAACAAATTTATCACCCGATACTAAGCATAAATGAAAATTATTTTCTGCATCTTTAAAAAGAAGACTTTTTACTATTGAACCAACTTCTGTTTTAAGTGATTTAGATGCATCATCAGCCGTTCTAGCAGTTTCATCTAGTTCTATTAATTTTATTTTATTATCAAATTTTTTTAGAAATGACTCTACTTTTTTGACTGTTTTTTTTTCAAGAAGATTACTCATTGACTATTATTAAAATTTTTCACAGACAGAGAAATCATCTTCAATCCAATGACCTTTTAAATAAGAATTATTTTTTTTTAAGTTTTGCAGATATATTTGAATGAAAAATTTAATTGAAGTTTTGAACTCTTCAATTTGATTTTTGTATGATTCATCTTCACTTTTATTATTTAATTTAATATCTTCAAGAACTGCAGATTGTAAAAATATTTTAAATCTATTTTCATATTCATTACTATTTACATCTGTTGGATTAATATAATAAAGTGCCCCATAAATTGCCGCACATCTCTTCATAGTAATTAGTGAATTAATTT
Source organism: uncultured Alphaproteobacteria bacterium (assembly GCA_902576125.1). GTDB lineage: Bacteria > Pseudomonadota > Alphaproteobacteria > HIMB59 > CACPNW01. The sequence continues at coordinate 326,219 of CACGUF010000001.1, forward strand.
CTGAATTTTTATTATTTAATATTTCTTTTAGTGGCTTAATTTCATTTGAATAAGTACTTTTTGTAAATAAAATTAAAATTATACAAAAAAATAAAAAAGATTTTAGAAAAATATCTTTATAATTAAACATAAACTTTATCTTTTTCTTTTATTATTCCATTTTCTTTTGGTTTTAAATAAACACCCATATCTGAATGATTGTAAATTTTTTTTATTTCTAGGGGAAGGTTAATTGTATTAATATCAGTTTGTGGTTTTAAATTTGTTGCACTACATCTTGGTATATGAGAATCTACTTTAAATTTAATATTATTAATTATTATTGTCTTTCCTATCCATTCTCTTTCTTGCCAAGCTTCAAGATCATCTATGTAAATATTACCTCTAAATCTTTGGAATTCAATATCCTTACTTAATTTATTAGATAAATCATTTATACTATTAATATTTATTAATGAAATTGTATTATGTGTTTCTTTTGAATGTGTAGTATCAAAAAAAGGATATTCTTTATTCTGTAATAAGTATATTGGAGTTTTGATTTTTTCTTCAATCTCAACTAATTTTTTGCATAAAATTTCTTGTTCATCCTGATTATCTATATTGATATCAAAAATTTTTTTTTCTTTAAAATATAATCCTAATTTGTTTTTTTCTAGATGAAAAAAATATTTATTTAGAGAGGTGGTATTTTTTAAGGATAAAAAATCTTTATGATTTCTTACTTTAGAATTTTTTTCTAATTTTTTGGCAAAATTAAAGTCTGCATTTCTTGAAAAAGCTATAACTCTATCATTTTTGATGCCAATTTTTTTAATTATTTCACATTTTGATGTATTTTGAAAAGATAAAGATTTAACTGGACTGAAGTATAATTTTCTTATGAAGGGCATACACTAATTTACCTTAAAACCGCCTGAATATTACCTCCATCTACTGTCATTACATCACCTGTTGTTTTCTTTGCAAGAGCAAGAGATAAAAATGCTTTCCCTACATCCTCAGCTAAAACTTCTTCATTTAATAAATTACCTGACATATATTGTTTTTCAGTTACATTTCTTGCTTTAGATCTTGAAGCAATTAATTTGTTGTTAACTATACCTGATCTAATTCTATCAGGGTTAACTCCGTTTGATCTTATCCCAAACTTACCATATTCTAAAGTATATTGTCTCATTAAAAACAAAGTTGAAGCTTTTGGAATACCATATGGTCCAAAATTATTACCCGGATTAATTGCCTGCTTTGTTATATTAAATAGTAATACACCACCTGTGTTTTGTTTTAACATTATATCAATACAAGCTTGTGATAGATATTGATGAGCGTAAAAATTAAGCGCAAAACTTTCTTTTAATATTTTTGAATTTACTTTACCTATTTCACCTTGCCAAGCTGCACCGGCATTTGAAACCATTATGTCAACACCTCCATATGTATCAACAACTTGAGAAATTGCTTTTTTTACATCTTCATCATTTGTGACATCACATTTTATAATAGTTGCAATATTTGCGATATCTGCAGGTGTATTTTTAATATTAATAGAATTATTTTCTAAAAGAACAACTTCAGATCCATTATTTATAAATTCTCGAGCTACTGATAAGCCTATGGCGCCACATCCACCACTTATCACTGTTACATTACCTGTTAATTGTGCTCTTTTAAGAGTTTTTAATTTTGCCTGTTCCAATGGCCAGTACTCAACTTTAAAAATTTCCTTTTCTGATATGGATGTAAATTTCCCTAAAGACTCTGCTTTGGAAATAATATCTACTGTAGCTTCCGCCAAGTCACCAGCAATCTTAGCTTCTTTTTTTGATCGACCAATTGAAACAATTCCAAATTTTGGGATGAAAATTAATCTTGGATTTCCATCAAGCTCAATAGTATTTTTTACAAAATTTTTATTTTTCTGATAATATTTTTTATAACTATTTTTATATTTTTTTATTTCTTTATTAATTAACAAATCAATTTTACTTTCATCTATATTTTTTATATTTAAAATCATAGGTTTTGATTTTGTTCTAATAACATGATCTGGTGTAACTGTGCCTCTGCTAGTAAAATTTTTTAAATTTTTATTATCTAAATAATTAAGTATTTTTTGATTAACTCGAATATCAAATATCCATTTTGTATAATTTCCATCTTCATTTTTATTTGATAAGTTTTTTCTTATTAATGGTAAGATTATATTTGTGTTTAATTTATTATTTTTCTTAATATTATTTTTTTTATTTAAAATATTATTTTTAAATTTACTTAATTCTTTTTCAGCAATTGTTACATATTTTATCATACGATCATAACTTTCTTTAGCTGTATTTCCGAAAGTAAATATCCCATGATTTAATAAGATCAGACCTTCAACTTTTTCATTCTTTTTAAAAACATTAAAAGCTAGTTTTGCCAAATCAAATCCTGGAATAACATATGGTACTATTCCCATTTTATTACCAAATATTTTTTTGCAAATTGCAATATCATTAGGTTGATCAATTAAACTTAATATTGCATTAGCATGAGTATGATCAATAAATTTAAAAGGCAAAAAGGCATGAAGTAAAGTTTCAACTGATGGGTTAGGGGATTTAGAGTCTAATAAACATCTTCTTTGAAGATTAACCATATCAAAATCATTTAATTTAGATAATTTTTTTGTTTTTAATAATGGTTCTAACTCTACTGCCGGCAAACCAGGATAATCAATTGATCCCATATCCCAACCACTTCCTTTGACATGCATAACATTAATTTTTTCACCAAAAATATTTTTTGTAGTAGTTTTTAAGGATGTATTCCCACCACCATGAAGTACTAATTTATTATTTTTTCCTAGTAGTTGAGTTGTGTAAACTCTTAACGCTAAATCTTTTGAAATATATTGTTGTTTATATTTTTTGATGTAATCATTTGCATCTTTATTATTCCAGTTATTTTTCATAATCTTTTAGTTATATTATTTTTTATTATAAACTAATCAATAATTTTAATATTTCTAAAAAAATTAATTTTTAATTTTAAAACTATTCATCTTCTCCATACAGTCATCAAAATTTTCAATACCTGCATCAGAACCTAATCCGGTTGCCACAAGACCTGAAGTAATTGTTGCAAATTTAAGAGAAGTTTCAATATCCATCTCTTTAATTAACGCAACAATCATACCTGCATCAAATGCATCTCCACAGCCTGTTGTATCAACTACATTAATATCAAAAGCTGGAGTAATTATTTTATTATCCTTATTCATAAATAAAGAACCTTCGCCACCCATAGTCAGAACACAATTTTTAACCCCTCCATCTAAATAATATTTTGCAATATCCTCAGATTTTTCTAGGCCACACATTATACTTGCCTCTTCAATACTAGGCATAAAATAATCAATGTAGGGGAGAAGAGGGTCAACAATACTTGCTGTTTCCTCAGTTGCTCCAATTAAATCCCATGTAGTAATACAACCTCTTCTCTTTGCTTCTTTTAATATATTTACTGAAACTGGACCATCAAGTTTTTTAAGTAAACCAGTACCACCAAGGTGAAAAACTTTACAATCATATATATCTACTTTTTCTTTTTTAGGAGGAAGAAAATAATCACACGCACCTCTTAAGTGTAAAGCTGGTCTTTCTCCATTAGGTCTTATATTTAAAATTGTTGATGATGTTGGTATACCTTTTAATCTTTCAAAACCAATAGTATCAACTCCAAATTTTTCAAGAGTTGATATTACAAAATCTGCTTTTTCATCATCTCCAACTGCACTAACTCCTAAAGTTGATACTCCAAGCTTAGCGCAGTCTATTACAGTTCCACCAGCTGTCCCAGCAACAGTTAATCTTAATTCATCAATGTAAGCAAGATTACCTCCATCAGGAATTTTTGAAACAGGCCTTCCTAATATATCTAAAACAACCAACCCTAGAACTGTTGTGTCATATTTCTTTTGCATATTAATTATTCTAGATCTTTCTCGATATTTTTTAAATGATTAATTGATTGTTCAGTATAATTATCTTTGAACTCCTCGGCTCTACCACCTCTAACACAAGCAAAAGGATCAGATACTGGAGGAATAAGTTCCATTGTTATGTAATTACTAAAATTTATATCTTTTAATGCTTGCAGAATTGGTCTGAAATCAGTGTGACCAGTACCAGGTGCTGCACGATTAGAGTCAGCTATATGACAATGGTTTAATTTAGATCCAATTTTTCTATAAGCGTTTGCAATATTATCTTCTTCAATAGACATATGAAACGTATCACCATGAATACCTGCATTGGTTAATTCCAATGCATCCAAAATTCTTTCAGCTTGCTCTAATCGATTTATAAAATATGTTTCGTATCTATTCCAAGGTTCTATAGATATATTAATTCCAGCTTTTTGAGCGTATTCTCCAACTTGCTGTATTGAATCAATTGCATATTTCATTTCTTCCTCTTCAGATTTTATCGACTCTATTTTACCAACAGGTGAGGGTGCTACTATCATTGTAGTTGATTGAATTTTTGCGCCCATATCTGCAATTTCTTTGCAATAATCTATTGCTTTTATTCGCATTGATTTTTCGGGATTAATTAAATCTCTTTCGCTTGTAAATATTGAACAAATAGAATTTACTTTAATATTATATTCTTCATTCAATTTATTTACTTCATTAAAGTTATACCAACTGGGCTCTCCAACAAGTTCAATGCCGTCATAACCAAACTTATTCAATCTTTTTACTTGAGTAAGGTAATCTTCACCTGAATAAACAATTGTATTGTAAGAATATTTAAAAGACATTTTTATTCTCCTTAAAGTTCAACATTAGTTTTTTGCCATTGTTTTGTATTTCCAGAGTTAATTACTGCTTCACAAACTCTTTGTGTTTGTAATGCATTTCTAAAATCTGGTTGTGCTTTATTTTTACTATCTACAGAAGCTAAGAAATCAGCAACTCCGTGAGTAAAAGAATGTTCAAATCCTATATTAAGTCCAGGCACCCACCATTTATCCATATAGGGTTGATCGCCATCTGTTACGTGTATATCTCTCCAACCTCTTACAATTGACTCATCACTATGATCAAAATATTTTAAACGATGCAGGTCATGCAAGTCCCACGCAATTGAAGAATTTTCTCCATTAATTTCAAACGTATATAAAGCCTTATGACCACGAGCATATCGTGTTGACTCAAATATTGCTAATGATCCATTTTCAAATTTAGCAAGAAATGCACATGCGTCATCAATACCGACCTTTTGAACTTTTCCGGTAAGGCTATGCGTTCTCTCTTTTATAAATGTTTCAGTCATTGCACTTACTTCAGTAATGGCACCATTTAGCCACATAGCAGTATCAATACAATGTGCTAACAAATCTCCAGTTACACCACTTCCTGCTACATCTACATCTAATCTCCATAAACCTTCTCCACCTTGAGGTAAATCAGATGAAATTGTCCAATCTTGAAGAAAATTAGCTCGATAATGAAATATTCTTCCTAAAGATCCTCTATCAATAATATTTTTTGCTAAAGTTACAGAAGGTATTCGTCTGTAGTTGTACCAAACCATATTAGGAACACCTGCTTTTTCAACAGCTGCAACCATCTCTTCTCCTTCTGAAACATTAAGTGAAAGAGGTTTTTCTGTTAATACCCATTTACCATTTTCAGCTGCAGCAATAGCAATGTCTCGGTGCATATTATTAGGTGCACAAATGTCTATCACATCTATTTCTTTACTCTCTACGACTTCTTTCCAATCAGTAACAATTTTTTCATATCCCCAATTAGAAGCAAAGCTTTTTGCACGTTCTTCATTTCTTGCACAAAACATTTTTAATTCAGGTTCATATGGAAGATCTGGAAAAAATTTTGCAGCTTGACGAAAAGCATTTGTATGAGCTTTTCCCATAAAGCCATAACCTATCATACCAACCCTTAATTTCTTTTTCATTTAAACCTCCTGTATTAAAATTTTAACCACTTACTGCCACCCAAACCAGATTCAACAACTGAAGAAATAAACTTTACACCCTTTAACCCATCTTCAATTGATGGAACTAAAAGTAATTCATCTTCTATTTTTTGATTATTTTTGATAGAGTGTATTTGTTTAGCAAAATCTGAATAAATATTTGCAAATCCTTCCAAATAACCTTCTGGATGCCCTGGTGGTATTCTTGTTACTCGTCCAGCAACATCTGTAGTTTCATTACCTGCTCGTCGAATTATTTTTTTTGCTTCGCCAAATATATCAACTCTTAAATAATTTGGATTTTCTTGTTCCCATTCCAAACCACCTTTATCTCCATAAATTCTTATCTTTAAGGCATTTTCATTTCCTGGCGCTACTTGAGATGACCATAACATGCCCTTAACACCATTTTCATATCTCAACAGCACGTGAGCATTATCATCATTTTTTCTGCCCTCAACAAAACTGCTAATGTCTGCACATAATTCTGTAAGTTTTGCACCAGTAATAAAGTCCGCTAAATTAAATGCATGACTTCCAATATCTCCTATAGAACCACCCATACCAGCTTTTGTTGGGTCTGTTCTCCATGATGCTTGTTTTTGACCTTCATTTTCAATTGGTAATGTCAGCCAATCTTGAGCATATTCAACTTGTATCACTCTTAATTTTCCAATTGATCCATTGCGACACATTTCTCTTGCTTGCCTTACCATTGGATAGCCTGTGTAATTGTGTGTTAATGCGAATAAAGCTTTTGAATTTTTTACACATTCAAAAAATTTTTCAGCATCTTCTAAATTATGTGTAAGTGGTTTATCACAAATAACATGTATACCTTTCTTTATAAAAGCTTCAGCAATTGGGTAATGAAGATGATTAGGTGTAACAATAGCAACAACATCTATTCCATTTTCTAAATTTGATTCTTTTTCAGCCATTTCTAAATATGTCGAATAAGATCTATCTTCTACAATTCCCAATTCTTTAGCAGATGCATGAGCAACTTCAGGATTGCTAGCTAAAGATCCGGCAACTAACTCATAGTGATCATCAATTCTTGATGCTATTCGGTGAACAGAGCCAATGAAAGCACCTTGCCCACCACCTACCATACCTAATTTTAATTTACTCAAGTTTCCTCCAAGTTTAAATTAACTTGAAGTATAGAATTATTTCATAGAAAATAAAAACCAATAAAGTTTTTTTATATATTTTTTTTGGGAAATTTATAATTGATCAAGATTATTTATCTTTTCAACTTTTTTAGTTGATCCGCCACCTTGAAATTCATTTGAAAGCCAAATATCAACTAGTTTTTTAGCAACTTCTGGACCAGTTATGAGCGTCCCCATTGTCACTACTTGAGCATTATTAGAGGCAATTGCTCTCTCAGCTGTATAAGGATCATTAATACAAACTGCTCTTACTCCTTTAACTTTATTAGCTACTATAGCCATTCCTGCACCAGTTCCACAAAATAAAATTCCTCTTTGATATTTTGAACTAGCGATCTCTTTTGCTAATTTTTCTCCTATATCAGGATAATCTATAGGGTTATTTTCATTAACTCCAATATCTTCGACATCGAAATTATTATTCATCAAATGCTCTTTGATAGAATTTTTCAATGGTAGACCTAAGTGATCTGCTCCTAAAATTACTTTTATTTTTTTCATTCAAATTTATTATACATTATTATTGATATTTTGAATAAAAAAATGTTTAATGGCCATATGGCTTTTAAAAAAATTATTAATGACCCCTATCAAGTTATTGATGAGATGGTTGAGGGTATAGTTCTTGCTCACAGTGATTTGTTAAAATTTGCAAATAATAATAAAAGAGCAGTTGTTAGAAAAGATGCACCCATAAAAGATAAAGTTGGTGTATTGATTGGAGGAGGTTCTGGTCATGAACCTGCATTTTTAGGATATGTTGGAAAAGGTTTAGCGGATGGAGCTGCAATTGGAAATGTTTTTGCATCACCCTCACCAGACCCTATTGTTGATGCAACAAAAGCGATAAATGGAGGAAAAGGTGTTGTGTATATGTATGGTAATTACGCAGGTGATATAATGAATTTTGATATGGCTGCAGAAATGTGCCAGATGGAAGACATACCTGTTAAGACTGTTTTAGTTACCGATGATATAGCTTCAGCACCCCTTGAAAATAAATCTGAAAGAAGAGGTGTTGCCGGAGATTTTTATGTATTTAAAATTGCTGGTGCTGCAGCTGATATGGGAATGGAATTAGAAGATGTTTGTCGTCTATCTGAAAAAGCAAATGATATGACTATCTCTATGGGAGTTGCATTAGGTCCTTGCTCTCTCCCACATACATTAGAGCCTAGTTTTATATTAGAAGATAATGAAATGGAAATAGGCCTTGGAATTCATGGTGAAGCAGGTGTTAGAAAGGGTCCACTCCAGTCAGCTGATGAAATCACTACTGAATTAATGGATAAAATACTTAATGAAATGGATGGGTCAAAAAAAGTAAGTGTTTTGATTAATGGTTTAGGCTCAACACCTCTTATGGAACTTTATATTATGTATCGAAAAACTTTTGAAATATTAAATAAAAATCAAATTGAAATTCACTCTTCTTTTGTTGGTGAATACGTAACTTCTTTAGAAATGAACGGTGCATCTATTACCTTGATGAAATTAGATGAAGAACTACAACCATTATTAGAGCGTGAGACTTTATGCTCTATGTTTAGAGTCTAGTAAAATTTATGAAGTGGATTGGTACTAGTTGGAAAATGAACAATGATATTCGGCAAACCCAAAATTATATTAACACATTAGTAAAAAATAAAAGATATCTTAAAAAAAAAATTTTAAATTTTTTATAATTCCTCCTTACACTTCTTTAACTTCATTTCAAAAATATTTAAGAGAAATACCTATTATACTTGGAGCTCAAAATATTCATCATGAAGATTATGGTCCATTTACAGGCGAAGTCTCGGCATCTATGATTAAGTCTTGTGGTTGTAAAATAGTAGAAATTGGTCATGCCGAAAGATACAAATATTTTAATGAGACTGACATCTTAGTAAATAAAAAAATTATTCAAGCTATTAAAAATAATTTAATTCCATTAGTATGCTTTGGTGAAGAAAAAAAAATTTCAAATTTTTTATTAAGGAAGAAAGAATTAATAAAAAAAATTAATATAATGTTTAAAAATGTGAATTTAAAAAAAAATAAAAAAATAATTTTAGCATATGAACCTGTATGGGCTATTGGTAAAAACAGAGCAGCAAGTCCTATATATGTTTCAGAAACTGTAAAAATAATTCGCGAATATTTTATAAAAAAATTAAATTTTTCTCAGAATCAGATAATTATTATTTATGGAGGTAGTGTAAACAAAATTAATGCAAAAAAATTATTAAAAATTAATGAACTTGATGGAATATTTATTGGAAGATCTGCAATTAATGCTAATAATTTTATAAATATATGTAAGTTAGCTTAAAAATGAAAAAAGAATTAAATACAAATGAATTTATCAAAATTATTTTATCAATATGTGAAAATGTTGAAAAAGAAAAAGATTATTTATCAGAGTTAGATAGAGCTACAGGAGATGGGGATCACGGAGTTACTATGAGTATTGGTTGGAGTGCAGTAAAAGAAAAAATAACAACCCTTGATGATAATTTAACATTTGATAAAATTTGTATGCAAATCGCTTCAAGTTTTTTAAGTGCAGTTGGAGCTTCTGCAGGCCCTCTATATGCTACAGCACTAATGAGAGGAGGGGCAAAATTAAAAGATTTGTCTGTTATTAATAGTTCCCATATTGCTGATTTTTTTGAGGCAGCAGCAAATGGCATTCAGGAAAGAGGTAAAGCAAATCTTGGTGATAAAACTATGCTTGATGTTTGGTTGCCAACTGCAAAAAAAATTAAAGACATATCAACAAATACAGATGATATTATTGAAATTTTAGAAAAAGGGTCTTTTAAGGCAAATGAGTCAATGCTTTCAACTAAAGAAATGTTATCAAAAAAAGGTAGATCAAGTAAACTTGGTGAGAGAAGTAAGGGGCATATAGATCCCGGTGCAGCTTCTAGTGCTTTAATTTTTAGAACATTTTATGAAACGACTCAAAATCTTTAAATCTGTTGATTAAATCAAGAGAAAATATTGGAATTTTTTTTGGAGCTTTTGCTTTTTTTATTTTTGCTTCATCAGATGTCATACAAAAATATGCAACAATTCATCATACGATTTTTCAAATAATTTTTTTTAGATACCTTTTTCTACTTATAGTTTCATTTATAGAATCAAAAAGAAAAAAAAATAAATTTTTTTATAAAACTAAAAATATTAGAATTCAATTAAGTAGATCAGTTATTTCTGTAATTGAAACTGTTTTTTTTGTTTCTTCATTTAAATATCTATCTTTAGCTACAGCTCATAGTGTTGCTTCTTTGGCTCCAGTATTTGTAGTTATTTTATCTATGTTAATTTTAAGAGAAAAAATTGAAAAAGCTCTATGGTTTGTTATTTTTTTTGGTTTTATAGGAGTTATAATTATATTAAGGCCAGGTTTTGATATTTTTGATATTAAATCACTATTACCATTAGGTGCAGGCTTCTTCTTTGCTTTGTATCAAGTAATTACAAAGAAAGCTTCTGAGTATGACCCAGATGAAACATCTCTTTTTTTTACTTCTATATTTGGTTTAATTATTATTACAGTTTTAGCTTTGTATTTTTGGCATCCATTAACTTATTTTTCTTTTTTTATTTTACCACTGATTGGTATTATGATGACCCTTGCTCATTATTCTTTAATAATTGCTTTAGCAAGGTCTCCTGCAAGTAAAATACAGCCATTCCATTTTACTTTAATTTTTTGGGCTATTATTTTCGGATATATATTTTATAATGATATACCAGACTTACCAACAATTTTTGGTGCTATAGTTATTGCTTCCTCAGGAGTATTTATAATTAAAAATCAGACAAAGACTAGTTAAGGTTAGTTTTGATAAATTTATAACCTTCTTGGTAAACTTCCTCTTTTGATGGAAAAAAATCTCTCCAAACTCTAGTTGCAGCAGCTAAATCTGGTAACGCTCTACCAAAAGCCTCTATAGTTAGCCAACCATCATAACCTGTATCTTTTATAGCTTTAAATGTTTCCACCCAGGGGACGTTTCCCTTACCTGGGGTCCCCCGATCATTTTCAGAGATATGAATGTGGTTTATATTTTTAATTGTTTTAGATATAACACCTACAGGATCTTTTTCTTCAATATTTGCATGAAAAGTATCGTATAAGTAACCAAAATTATCTCGATTAACTAAATCAACATAATCTGAAGCATCTTGTCCAATATTTAAAAAATAACATTCGAATCTGTTGAGTGGTTCAATTGATAACTTAAGAGATACTTGCTTGGCATAGTCTGCAGCATCTTGATGAACTTTTGCAGCATATTCTTTTTCTTTTTGTGTAGGTGGTTCACCTGAAAAAACACCCAGAGGCTGATGATAGGGCCCTGCTAATATTTCACTTCCTAGTGCAGCGCTGCAATCTATTGCCCATTTCATATATTCTAGAGCATTTGAACGTGAATTTTCATTATCACTTATTGGACTTCTATCTTCATCAGGAATAACGGTTACACTTGTGCAGTCTAGTCCATTGTCTTTAAGGACTTTGCCAATATTTGCAAAATGAGAAACTTTTTCTTCTCCACCAAATATTGGTATTTCAACACCGTCATAACCAACGTTCTTAATTTTTTCTAATAAATCAAATTCATCCTCAACAAGATTTGTTGTCCATAACAACATGTTAAAACCGATTTTCATAATTTATAAATATAAAATACTATGAGAATAAATCTATAAAGAATATTTATATAAATAAATAAGTAATTAATAAAATTTAATTTCAATAAGAAAAAATTAGCTTGTAATTGTAGAGCTTATAGCATCATTGACTAATGATGGTTTTTCGATGTGAGCCATGTGTCCACAATCTTTTTCTATAATTATATTTATTTCATCATTTAATACTTGATGATGACTAGATGGAATAATTTGATCTTCTTTGCCCCAAACTACACATACAGGAATTTTAATTGAATTAATTTCTTCAATTAAGTTATTTTTTTGTTCACCATTAATAATAATTTCATTTTGTATTTTTGTGAGTGTTGTTTGAACATTATCAATTCTTAAAAATTTTAAAACCTCATTTAACATTTCACGTGTTATAATTTCAGAGTTGAAATATAGTTTTTCAATTTCTTTTTTTAAATCTCTTCTATTTTCTGCATTTATAAAATTATTTAAATAAGTTGAATCAATTTCTTTTCCTAAGCCAATAGGACTTATTAATGTTAATGAATTGATTAGATCGGGAAATAGAGAAGCAGTTTTTATTGAAACACCTGCACCAAAAGAATGACCAACTAAATTAATAGAATTAATATCATTTTCTTTGCAAAATGATGCAGTTAAAGTAGCTAGTTCATCCAAAGTTGAATTATGAATATTTTTCTCTGACATTCCATGACCAGGTAAATCAATCGCATAGGTATTAAACTTATCTGAAAGCTCACTTTGGTTAAACATCCAATTATTTAAGTCTCCACCAAAACCATGAATGAATAAAATATTTTGCTCTTTGGAGTTAACAGTTTTAATAAAATTAATTTCTAAATTTGATACTTTTATTTTTTCATTATTATCTTCTTCATTTTCATCAGAACTCACATCTGGCGTAAAATTTGAATTAAATTCATTAATAAATTCATTAATTATTTTATCATCAGTATCTTCTTTACCACAAACTGCAATCAAGGATCCTACAGGAACTGTATCTCCTTCATTAGCACAAATTTTTAAAATTTTACCATCCTCAGGTGATTCCATTTCATTTACAACTTTTTCAGTTTCTATTTCTAAAATCATTTCACCTTTAGATATATTTTCACCATTTGATTTAATCCATTTCAAGATTGACCCTTCTTTCATTGAAAGTCCCCACTTAGGCATTGTAATGGCTTTTAAATCAGTATTCACAATATTTTTTTTAAAGAATTTCTCTTGCTGTATTTATTACTTTCTCTTCACTAGGAAGATATAAATCTTCTAATGGTGGCGAAAAAGGTACAGGAGTATGAGGTGGCGTTACCATCTTGATACCAGCTTTGAGAGAGTCAAATGAGTTCTGACAAATCAATGCAGATATATCAGTTGCAATATTACATCTTGGATAAGACTCATCAACAATAACCACCTTTCCCGTTTCTTCAGCTGCTTCTAATATAGAGTCCTCATCAAGTGGTGATAAAGTTCTGAGATCTAAAACTGTAGATGTTTTACCTTCTTTTTTTAAAGTATCGGCAACTTTATTACATATTTCAACTGTTTGCCCCATGGCAATAAATGTTATATCTTTTCCTTCTCTAGTAAAATTAGCTTCACCAAAAGGGATTGTGTAAGATTCATCAGGAACATCACCTGATGTGTCATAAAGGTTTTTGTGTTCCATAAAAATTACTGGATCATTATCTCTTATTGATTGAATTAACAAACCTTTAGCATCATAAGGATTTGATGGAAGAACAACTTTAATTCCTGGAACATGTGTAAACATAGGATACAAGCATTGACTATGTTGACTTGCAGCTCTTAATCCTCCCCCATACATTGTTCTTATAGTAAGTGGTGTGACTGCTTTCCCTCCAAACATATATCTAAACTTAGCAGTTTGATTTAATATTTGATCAAAACAAACACCCATAAAATCAACAAACATTAATTCTGCAACTGGACGTAGTCCTGTTAAAGCTGCACCTGAGGCCATACCCATAATTGCAGTTTCTGTTATAGGTGTATCAATAATTCTTTCTCTTCCAAAATGTTTAAGTAAACCTTTAGTAACACCTAAAACTCCACCCCAAGCATCTTGCTCTCCATTAGTACCTGCACCTCCAGCCACATCTTCACCAATTACAACAACATTTTTGTCTTTTTGCATTTCTTGAAGCAGAGCTTCGTTAATTGCTTCTCTGTAAGTTTTTAAGGACATAATTTTTCCTAACTATTAATATTTAATGTAAACATCGGTTAATAAATCTTTTGATGTTGGAAATTCGGCTTTCTTAGATTCATCAATCGCATTTTTTATTTTTGCTTTTGCTTCATTTTCAATTTTTTCTAACTGATCCAATTCTAATAATCCAGCTTCAGTAACCTTCATTTTAAAAATCTTAAGCGGATCTTCATCATTTTTTATTCTTTCATTTTCTTCTTTAGTTCTATACGAAATAGCATCACCTTCAAAATGCCCATAAACTTTACTTGTTTTGATATGCAGCAATGCTGGGCCCTTACCATTTCTAGCATTTTCAATTACATGTTTAGCAGTTTCATAAACTTCAAAAAAATTATCTCCATCTACTTCATGAGAGTCTAAGCCAAACGCTTTTCCTCTATCAAGAATTTTACCACCAACAGCATATTCTCTAGCTGTAGATTCCGCATATCCATTATCTTCACACACAAATATTGCTGGAAGTTTAAGTACACTAGCCATGTTCATTGACTCAGATATTGAACCTTGATTTGATGCACCATCACCAAAAAAACCAACTGAAACGTTATTTGTTTTTTTTGTTTTATAAGTAAGTGCTGCACCAAGAACAATAGGTGGACCACCTCCAACTATTCCATTTGCTCCTAACATACCTTTTGAAAGATCTGCAATATGCATTGAGCCACCTTTACCTCCACATATCCCATCTTTTTTTCCATATAATTCTTTCATCATATCTGTAACATCACATCCTTTAGCAATACAGTGACCATGACCTCTATGAGTACTTGCTATTGTATCTTTTTGATTTAAATTCATACAAATACCCATTGCGGATGCTTCTTCCCCAACGTACAAATGAACAAAACCAGGCATTGCATCAGCTGCAAATTCATAATGAACTGCATCATCAAACTCCCTAATCATACACATACCCTGGTAGGCTTTTAATAATTCTTCTCTGTTTAATTGCATAAAATAAATTTATTATATGTCTAATTAAAATAAATAAACATTATTTATATAATTGCTTTCTTTTATAATTTACATCAGTATGTTTCTTATAATAATTATACGGAGGAATAAATGACAATCAAAGGTCCAGCTATTTTTTTAGCTCAATTTGCAGGGGATAAAGAACCCTTTAATACTCTTGAAAATATAACTAAGTGGGCTGCAGATTTAGGTTATAGAGGTGTTCAAATTCCAACATGGGATGCAAGAATGATAGATCTTAAAAAAGCATCTGAGAGTAAAGATTATTGTGATGAAATAAAAGGTATATGTAAAAATAATAAGATTGAGATCAGTGAACTTTCAACTCATTTACAAGGTCAATTAGTTGCTGTTCATCCCGCATATGACATTGGATTTGATCAATTTGCTCCTAGTGAAGTTCATAATGACCCAAAAAAAAGACAAGCTTGGGCAGTCGATCAAGTTAAAATGGCAGCCAAAGCATCTAGAAATTTAGGTATTGATGTTTCTGTTAGTTTTCCAGGAGCTTTATTATGGCCTTACATTTATAGTTGGCCTCCACGATTACCTGGACTTGTAGAAGATGGTTTTAAAGAGTTATCAAAAAGATGGACTCCAATTTTAGATGTGTATGAAGATAATGGAGTAGATTTATGTTACGAAGCTCATGCAAGTGAAGATATACACGACGGTGCTTCTTGGGAAATGTTTTTAAGTGCCGTTAAAGAACATCCAAGATGTAATCTACTTTATGATCCTAGTCATTTTGTGCTTCAGCAATTAGATTATCTTCATTACATTGATCTGTATCATGATCGTATTAAAATGTTTCATGTTAAGGATGCAGAGTTTAACTCATCAGGTAGAAACGGAGTATATGGAGGTTATCTTGATTGGAGAGATAGGGCAGGACGTTTTCGCTCGCTTGGAGATGGTCAAGTAGATTTTTCAAGTATATTTACTAAGCTAACATACCATGGTTTCACAGGTTGGGCAGTACTTGAATGGGAATGTGCAATTAAAGACTCAGTTCAGGGCGCACGTGAAGGAGCTCCATTTATTCAAAATCATATTATTACTGCTTCACAGGGTGCTTTTGATGATTTTATTGATAAAAGTGGAGATAATAAAGAAGCAAATAAAAAAATTCTTGGAATAGAATAGGAGGTTAAATGAAAAAAACATCTATAGGGACATGGGCTTACAATGTTGGTCCATATGGAGAAAACCCAATACCTTTTGATACAGTAGGATCAACTTTAGCAAAATTGAATTTTCAAGGAATGGAATTAGGTGGATTTAATGGTTATCCTAATCCACATAATCATCCTGAAAAAGAACAACGTGATGCACTTAAAGAAAAAATGAATAATTGGGGACTTTCTTTCTCAGGTTTTGCTCAAGATTTATGGAGTGAAGAACTGTTAAACACCGATGATCAATCAAAATATATTTCAGAATTTAAAGCTAATGTAGATTTTGCTGTAGACTTAGGCATCAAAGGTGTGAGAGTAGATTGTGTGCAACCTCCAACGATTCATAATGAAGTGGATGATGATACTCTATTTTCTAGGTTAACTAATACTTGGGATACATGTATCAACTACGCTGCTGATAAAGGTATATACGTAACATGGGAGTTTGAACCTGGTTTTGCTTTTAATAAACCTTCGTACGTACTTAAAGTTTTAGATAAATTGCAACATGAAAATTTTGGACTTATGTATGATACATGTCATGGACAAATGTTAGGTGTTATTGGTGCACGTCAGCAAGGTGAAAAAGAAATTGTAAAAGATCAACTTGAGTTAATTAGAAAATTTAGTGGAAGAATAAATCACATCCATCTCATTGACTCAGATAATACATGTCACAAAGATGCTGAAGGTAATGATGAAACTAGTGCACATCCTCCATTTGGTGATGGTATTTTAGATTTTGATCAAATCGTTCCCGTACTTGCTAAAGAAAATGTTGGTCATGATTGGTGGACTGTTGATCTTTGTTTTTGGCCTGAAGCATGGGATGCTACTGAGAAATGCAAAACAGCTCTTGATGGTCTTGTATCTAAATACGGTTAATCTATTTTAAAAAATGAACAATATAGATTTAAATAATAAAATAGCAGTTGTTACAGGTGCTTCACAAGGTTTTGGTTATGCAATAGCAAAAAGATTTACTGAATCTGGCGCTAAAGTAATTAATATTGATAAAGATCCTGAAGCAACTGCTGAAGCTAAAAGTAAAGGTGAATTTACTTACGCTGATACTTTTGAAATTGACATTACAAATTTTGAAATAGTTGAGGAAACATTCAAGACAATAATTGATAAGTATAATAACATTGATATTTTGGTTAATAATGCTGGTATAGCAGGTCCTTCTTTTAAAACATGGGAATATCCCTCAGATGATTGGAATAAAGTAATAGATATAGACCTTAATGGAACATTTAATTGTTGTAAAGTTGTAACTCCATATATGATAAAAAATAACTATGGACGCATTGTTAATATTGCAAGTATAGCAGGTAAAGATGGAAATCCTAATGCATCCGCATATAGTGCTGCAAAAGCTGCAGTTATTGCACTTACAAAATCTCTTGGTAAGGAATTAGCTGATTATAATATAGCGGTAAATTGTGTTACACCAGCTGCAGCAAAGACTAAGATATTTGATCAGATTAGTGAAGAGCACATAAATTACATGTTATCAAAAATACCTAGAAATAGATTTTTGAAAGTCGATGAATTAGCATCAATGGTGTCATGGATGGTTTCTGAAGAAAATTCTTTTACTACTGGTGGAGTGTTTGATATAAGTGGTGGAAGGGCAACATATTAAAATTAAATTATGGCTTATCTAGAATTAAAAAATATTACCAAAAAATATGATGATTTAGTTGCAGTAGATCAATTAAATTTTTCTGTTGAAAAAAATGAATTTGCTGTTTTGTTCGGTTCTTCTGCTGCTGGAAAAACGACCACCTTACGTTGCATAGCTGGTTTAGAAAAAACACAAAATGGTGAAGTATGGTTTAATAATAATAACTTTACTGATTCTCCAATTCAAGGAAGAGAAATGGCAATGGTATTCCAAACATTTGCTCTTTACCCTCATCTAACGACTGAAGATAATCTTGCATACCCACTTATAAAGAAAAAACTTGATAAATCTGAAATATCAAAAAGAATATCTGAAACTTCAGAAATGTTAAGAATTACTCATGCTCTTAAAAGAAAACCTGATACTCTTTCTGGAGGTGAGCAACAAAGATTAGCAATTGGTAGAGCTCTAATTCAGCAACCGAAATTATTACTTTTAGATGAACCATTGGCTAATCTTGATGCAAAATTGAGACATGATACACGTGCAGAACTTAAAAGATTACAAAGAGACTTAAATATGACTATGGTTTATGCAACACCAGATCAATTAGAAGCTCTAACAATGGGTGATAACATTACTATAATTAAAGAAGGTAAATTTATTCAAAAGGGTACACCAGACCAGTTATATGAAAATCCAAAAAATCTTTATGTAGGTAAAATGATTGGATCACCTGAAATGAATTTAATTAATGCCAAAATTGTGAATAATCAGATTCAATTACCTTTTGGAAATGTATCAACTAATAAAAATAAAAAAATTAATTCTGATTTTATTTCGACTGATCTAATTTTTGGGATTCGACCAAATGATATTAGCATTTCTAATGGTGGTGAAAACTATGAGGCTAAAATATTTTTGAAAGAACCACTTGGAGATGTCACTATATTAGATTTAACTATTAAAGAAATTAAAATGAAAATGATTTTACCTGAAGAAGAAGCTATAAATTATGAAACTGGTCAAAACATTAAAGTTAGTTTCAACATTAATAATTCTTATTTATTTGCTAATGATACAGGCGTTAGTGCTTTAAATTAGTCTTCCATTCTTTCATCAAATAGATCTTTAAGTGATCTTGTTTCATCATAAAAAAAATTTTCAAAAGATTTAATTAAATCATTAGAAGGAACTAATCCTACTTTTCTTTTATCTCGAATTGATCTTTGTTCTAATATTATTTTACGATTTATAGACTCTTTTATATATTTCAGTATGGTTATATGTGAAACTTGTATTTTATGTATAAGGTCACTTTTTGTTATAATTTCTTTTTCATAATAGGCATTAAGAATATTAAGCATAAATAGCCAATGAATTCTTGATCTTCGAAAATAATTGATAGTATCATTTTTTTCATCTTGAGAGTCATCAAAATGTCTAATTTTTCTTTTTAAATATTTTTTTATTGTGTTTTCTAGCATTTAAAATTTTTTATTTATAACAATCTTTCTAAGTGTATATAATATTATAAAACTATTAAAAAATAAGAGTATTTTTTTTCATATATATATAAAGATTCTTTATATTTATCATTAAAATTTCTGATTTAATATATTCAAGAATATAATTACGGGAGGTAAAATGTTAAATTTAACCAAAAAAATCCTACTTGCATTTTTGGCATCTATTGTTTTTTCTTTAGGTGTTTCAAAAACTGTTAATTCTAAAACAGTAGAAATTATAATGGCTGCGCCAGATTGGCCTCCAACACGTTTTATGCAAGAGTATTTTAATTCAAGCTTTCCTCAGGAGGGTGATACTGAGATAAAGTTAACTCTTGATTTTATCCCTTGGGATAACTTCTACACAAACGTAGCTGCATCTCTCACATCAGGTGAGCAGAAATATTCAATGATTGTATCTGATAGTCAATGGCTTGGTGCATTTATTGAAGGTGGTTACTTTCAAAAATTAAATAAATACATAGATGCAGATCCTGAACTTCAGGCAATTTTTGATGATATGCATCAAGGGTATAAAGAAGGTTATACTACTTATCCTTATAAGAGTGAAAACTATTATGGTTTCCCTCAATTTCCTGATAACTATGTAAACTTCTATAGAACTGATATTTTCTGTAACCCTGAAGAAAATGCTGCTTTTAGAGCTAAGTATGGAAAAAAACTTCCATGTACTTATGCTGACTGGGAGATAGTAGTTTGGGATGATATTTTTGATATAAATGAATTCTTAACTCGTAAAAAAGGTGAGATGATGGCTGGTAAACCACTTGAAGATGACATGTTTGGTGTAACATATCAAGCTGGTAAAGCTTATGATTTCTCTTCAATGCAAATAAATGGTTTCTTCTGGCAATACGGTGGAGACATTTGGAGAGAAGATCAACAACCTGATGCTCAAGCTATAGGAGTTGTTAATTCAGATATTAATGTTGCAGCATTAACTAAATATCTTGATTTACTTGCAACTATGCATCCTTCACATAAGACAGGAGGTATGGGTATTTTTGAAATGCAAGCTTTGTATTTAGAAGGTAAAATTGCTTCTATGATTAACTGGGTTGGTTTGGGTGCTCCAGTAGTTGATCCAAATTTATCAAAAGTTAATGATATAACTGGATATGCTCGTCAACCAGGTACAATGCAGGATGATGGTACGATATCTCGTTGGGCAAATTTAGGTGGACAACCATTTGTTTTGACTACTTGGATGACTCAAGAAGAGATTGATGCTTCATTTAAAATTATTAAATGGTGGCTGTCATATGATGTACAAATTGAAGCAGTTAAAGCTGGTGGACAAAGTTGTATGAAGAGTATTATTTATTCTGATGGATACAATGCACTAGCACCATGGAATGCAGCTTATGTTGCAAGTATGGACTGGCAAAAAGATGTATGGCATATTCCAGAATTCTTTGAATTATTAACTCAACAACAAGAAGAGTTTGACAAAGCAATCACTGGTCAACAAGATGCAAAAACAACATTGGATAATATTGCTGAATTCCAACAAGAATTGTTGGAAGAAGTTGATAGAATTCAATAAATTTAATTTTAAAAAGCCCAATAATCTTATTGGGCTTTTTGTTTAAATTATCCTATAAAGATTAAAGATTATGAAAAGAAGTAGCGGATTTCTTGCTTGGTTTATGGATCCTAAGAGAAGAGGACCGATGCTTATTGCTCCAGCTATAATTGTATTATTACTTGTAAACATTATTCCATTAATGTGGTCTTTTGGATTAAGCTTTTTTAAATACAGAGCAAATACATTAAAACTTCCAAATTTTAGTTGGTTCTATAGTTATGAAAAAGTTTTAACAAAAGATAATATTTGGGAGTCTCTTCAAACTACCGCTATCATAGTAGCTGGTAGTGTTGGTATGCAAATGATTTTAGGGTTTCTATTAGCTCTTTTATTCGCATCACAATTTCCTTTAAGAAAAATTCTTCTAATGTTTGTATTAGCTCCTATGATGCTAAGTAATGTTGCTGTGGCAATTTATTTTAAATTATTTTATGAGCCTGAATTTGGCCTTTTAAGTCAATTTGTACAATCATTTATCACTGGTGAGATGTATGTTTTATTATCGACACCTGCAGGAGCACTTATAGGTGTTATTTTTGCAGATGCTTGGCAATGGACTCCATTTGTTATGTTACTTGTTTTAGCTGGCTTGGTAAGTGTACCAAAACATTTATACGAAGCTGCTGAAATAGATAGAATGAGTTGGTGGAGAAAATTTACTACTATTACATTTCCATATGTTAGAAGCTTATTGTTACTAGCAGTTTTATTTAGAACAATTGAAACAGTTAAGATTTTTGATTTAGTATTTATTTTAACAAATGGTGGTCCGGGAACAGCTACTGAAACAATTGGTGTTTTAGTTTATCGAACAGCTTTTCAGTTTTTTAGAACAAGCAATTCAGCTGCTATGGGTTATATTTTATTGTTTGCAGTTATCGTATTAACAAGCTTATATTTATATGTAATTAAGCAAAGAGAAAGTGAAGAAATATGAAGAAAAAAGCAATAGGTCAATCTGGTTGGCTTTGGACAGCATTAGCAAGTGTTGTTGCTTTCATATATTTTTTTCCAGTCCTTTTCATAATTTTAACAGCATTTAGATCAAGAAGCGATACTTTAGCTACACCTCCAAAGTGGATATTTTCACCAACTTTTGAAAATTTTTATCACATATTTTTTCGAAGTATGGCAAACAGTACAGAGTATGTAGCAACTGGATTTCACGTTTATTTTTTTAATAGTATATATATTTCTGGAATGAGTGTTCTTCTCGCATTGCTGATTGGTACTTTAGCTGCTTACGGATTTTCTCGTCATCCACTTAGAGGTAATGATACTTATTTGTTTATTATTTTAACTACAAGAATGTTACCACCAATAATAGTTATAGTACCTATTTTTTTAATATTTAGAATCACAGGTTTAGCTGGCACATATACAGGAATAATTCTTATGTATACTGCCTTCAATTTACCATTTTCTATTTGGATGATGAAAAGTTTCTTTGACGAATTGAATACAGAAATTGAAGATGCCTCAAGAATGGATGGCGCTTCAGAAAGGTCAGTATTCTTTGGGGTATGTATTCCTCAGGTAAAAGCAGGATTAGCAGCTACATCAGTTTTTGCATTAATATTAACTTGGAATGAATTTTTATTCTCACTTTTACTTACAAATAAATTAACTAGAACAATGCCACCAGCAATGGCTAGAACAATAGGAGGGGAAATTAATGTAGATTATGGTCTACTTGCTGCTATGATATGTTTATTTATAATTCCAATTTTCCTAATTACATATCTTCTTCAAAACCAACTTTTAAGAGGTGTTACCTTTGGAACAATTAAAAAATAATGTCTACTATTGAATTACAAAATCTTACTAAAGCATTTGGTGATTTAATTGCAGTAAACAATGTCTCACTTAAAGTTCATGAAAATGAAGTGCTTTGTTTATTAGGTCCATCTGGTTGTGGAAAAACTACTACTTTAAGAATGGTTGCTGGGCTTGAAGTAGCAACGTCAGGTGATATTTTTATTGCTAATAAAAATGTTAATAATCTAGACACACGTGATAGAAATTTAGCAATGGCATTTCAATTTTATGCACTTTATCCTAGTTTAACCGTTGCAGAAAATTTAGCTAATCCTCTTCATGCAGAAAATTTATCAGATGATGAAGTAAAAAGAAAAATTTTTGAAGTTGCAGATATTCTTCAATTAAGAGACATTGTAAATAGAAAACCTCATCAACTGGCAGAAGGAGAAAAACAAAGAGTTGCAGTTGGACGTGCTATCATTAGAGATCCTGAGTGTTTTCTATTTGATGAGCCTTTAAGCAGACTAGATGTGCAACTCCGTGAACAAATGAGAGGTCAAATAAAAGAAGTTTTATCAGATTTAAAAAAAGCTACAGTTATTGTAACACATGATCAATTAGAAGCTCTTACAATGGCAACAAAAATTGCAGTCATGAGAGATGGTTTAATTGAACAGGTCTCATCTCCACATGATATTTTTGCAAAACCAAATAACACATTTGTTGCTGGCTTTATTGGCACTCCTCAAATGAATATATTAGACTGTAATATTAATGAAATTAATTCATCAATAATTAAATTAAATGTTCTAAACCAAGAAGTAGAAATTGATTTTAAAAATCCTTTAAGTGTAAATAAAAATGATAATTATTTTATTGGTATTAGACCTAGAAGTTTTGATCTTGTCGAAAATACTGCTCCAGATAATTTTTCTGGTAAAATTGATCTAATAGAAAATATGGGGTCTGAAATTTTAGTACATATTAAAATTAATGAATTTACTTTTAGATCTGTTCAAAGTAGATCCTACAAACTAAATATTGGGGATACTATCAATTTAAAACCAAAACAAGGTCAAGTACATCTATTTAATAGTGATGGAAAGGTGATTAGAAATGAATAAAACACATGAAGGTCTTTCAAAAAAACAAGCCAAAATAGTTGAAAGAATTATAGTTGGCTTTAGTATTCTTTCATTAGTTTTTTTATTTCAACCATTTTCTATGACATTATACAGTATAGGATGTGTTGCAGTAGTAATTGGAGGATTGGCTTTTAATTTAGTGCCATTATGTGTTGAGGGAGTGAAAAGTTCTCAATTGATAAAAATTGCTCTAATTATATTTATAATATTAATTATAGTAGCTTTAATAGCAATAGGCTCGGGTCATTTGTACTCATACTATTTACAGTCTACTCGTTAGCTTAACTCATGTAAATCTGCATGAAATACTCTTTTAATCAAAAAATAATTGCTATAACAGGAGCTGCTAATGGAATTGGAAGAGCCGCATCTATCCTTTTAGAAAGTGAAGGTGCACAAATAATTGCAATTGATAAAGATAATAAATCCCTAAATAAACTAAAACTAAAACTAAGTAGTAAATGCATTTTAAAAAATATAAATTGTACTGATATAAAACAAATTCAAAAAAATTTAGATGATATAGAATATATAGATGGTTTGGTAAATTGTGCAGGGATAGTACCACAAGGTGATTTAATGAATTGCTCATATGAAAAATGGAAAGAAACAATCGATACTAATTTAACATCTGTATTTTTAGTAACTCAATATTTTATGAAAAAATTTTTAAAAAGAAAAAAAGGCTCCATTGTAAATATTTCTTCTGTAGCATCATCTATTAAAGGTGTTAAAAGAAGATTTGCAT
>CACGUF010000002.1 GCA_902576125.1 uncultured Alphaproteobacteria bacterium
CAGCTGAGCCTTGATCCATACCGAAGAATATAGTTCTGTTTTGTGGAGTCATTTTTACAATATGTCCAGATGAAGATTCGATTCTTTGAATATCTTGAACTGGCACAACGTTAGTATAATCTATTTCTCCAGAAAGAAGTGCTGCAACTCTTGTCGCATCATTTTTAATTGGAAGTAATTCAATCTGATCAATGTTGTGTGTACTGTCATCTCCCCACCAATCAGTATTTCTTTCGAAAATAGTTCTTACATCCTGTTCTCTAAAAGTAATTTTAAAAGGCCCAGTACCATTTGCATTAGATGCACAGTAAGAAGTCTCTCCTGCATCCCAATTATATGATACTTCACAACCATTTGCTTTTGCCCAAGTTTCAGACATAACAAATATCTGAGTTAATTGGTTTAAAAGAATTGGGTTTGGCCCTTCAGTTACTATTTCAAGTGTATGATCCCCAGTAGCTGTAGCTGATTTAATACTTTTAATTAAATCAACCATATCAGAAGGAGCAGTCTTTGCTCTGTTTATACTGAATGCAATATCACTTGCTGTTAAAGATGAACCATCATGAAACTTCACACCTTTACGAATATTAAATACCCAAGTATCTGCGCTTGTAGCATCCCATGACTCTGCAAGTTGCGGAAGTATTTCCATGTTAATACCTGGGGTAACTAGTCCTTCATAAACTTGTCTAGAAACCATATGGGTTGGTCCTTCATTTTGTGCATGTGGATCTAAGGTTAATGAATCACCTGGCATTGACCACTTTAATGAAGCGGCAAATGAAGTTGAAACAAAACCTGACATAACCAATACCAAAAGAATATTAATTAATTTTTTCATTTTTATTTCCTCCATAGAAATTTGATAATGAACCCATACTACTTCACTAAAATTATTCAATATTATTAGTCCAAATTAAAGGTATATTTTGTGATAATCTAAAGTAATGATAAAGATTTAGATCAATATTGAAGGTTTTTTAAGAACAATGAAAAGATCAGAAAAAGCAAACATAGCTTACAAAATTTTAAATAGAATTTATAAAAAAGTTCCAATACCTCTAATACATAGAAATAAATTTGAATTAGTTGTTGCAGTATTATTAAGTGCTCAGTGTACAGATGAAAGAGTCAATCAAGTAACTCCCATACTATTCAAAAAAGCAAATACAGCTAAAAAAATGATAAAAATTCCAAGAAATACTATTTACAAAATCATCCGTCCGTGTGGATTAGCTCCACAGAAATCAAAAGCTATTTATGAGTTATCAAGAATACTTGTAAAAAAATTTAAAGGTAAAGTTCCCGAAAGTTTTGAAGAGTTAGAAAAATTACCAGGTGTCGGTCACAAAACTGCAAGTGTAGTTATGTCTCAAGGATTTGGTCACCCAGCATTTCCAGTAGATACTCATATTCATAGACTTGCTCAACGTTGGGGCCTAACGAATGGTAAAAATGTTGTTCAAACAGAAAAAGATTTAAAAAATTTATTTCCAGAGAAATCTTGGAATAAACTTCATCTTCAAATAATATTTTATGGAAGACAACACTGTCAGGCCAGAAATTGTTTTGGATTAGAATGTGAAATATGTAAAGCCTGTAATCCAAAAAGGGGGAAACCGATTAAAACAAAAAAATAATTTAAAAAGGCTGAAATACTACGAGTATAAGAATAAAAATAAGTATTACTGCTGGAACTTCATTTGTAATTCTAAAAAATTTAGTGGAAAATTTATTTTTATCATTTTTAAAATCGTTAAGACATTTTAAACAAAAAAAATGGTATAAAGAGAGTAAAATAACAAAAAAAATTTTTAAAAGTAACCAAGTATCAATTCCTACATAATGTGTCATTGAGAAGCCGGATATCCAAGTAACTATGAAAGATGGGAACATTATAATTTTGTATAATTTTCTTTCCATCAATTTAAAAGTTTCTGATGTTTCTCTTGTAATTTGAGGATTAGCATGATTTACAAACAAACGTGGAAGATATAATAGACTGGCCATCCAGGCTATAATGCTAAAAATATGAATTACTTTCAGAGTGTTAAATAACATTTTTTATTCCCACATTGCGTGTGGTGGCATTGACATTAATATTGCATCAATATTACCACCAGTTTCTAAACCAAATTTCGTGCCTCTATCATACAATAGATTAAATTCAGCATAACGACTACGCTTAACTAATTGCTTCTTTTTTTCATCTTCATTCCATTCCTGATCTTTAAGAGAAATTAGAGTATTTTTTATAAACTGATGAAAATAAGTACCTGTTTCTTGAACAAATTCAAAATCCTTAACCCAATCATCTGTATGAAGATAGTCAAAAAAAATACCCCCTACTCCTCTTGGTTCATTTCTATGTTTAAGAAAAAAATAATCATCACACCATTTTTTAAATTTTGTATAATATGATTTATCATATTTATTACATAAGACCTCTAAACCTCTATGATAATTTTCTTCAGAGCTAAAAACTAAACAAGGTGTTATATCCATACCTCCCCCAAACCACTCCTGACTAGTTTTTATAAATCTAGTATTAAAATGCATTGATGGAATTTTAGGAGACATAGGATGTAAAACTACACTTATTCCTGTTGCGTTATAATAAGGATTTTCTTTTGTTCCTGGAATTTTATCTCTCATTTTTTCATTAAAAACACCACCTACAGTTGATACATTTACTCCACCCTTTTCTATTATATTACCTTTAATTTTACTCATCACACCACCACCGTCACTTTTATGATCCCAAGAAATAATTTCAAATTTATTGCCATCTATTTTTTGAATAGTATCAATAAGATTAGCTCTTAATTTTTCAAACCAATCTTTTGCAGAATTAAATTTTGGATCATCAATCATAATGGCCAACCTTGAGTATGTTTTTTTATAAGATTTACAAACATATCTATGTGATCCTCACTATCATTTAAACATGGTATGTAATTGTAATTTTCACCACCTGATTCCAAAAAATATTCTTTATTTTCCTCTTCAAGCTCCTCTAGAGTTTCAAGACAATCGCTACTAAAACCAGGAGAAATTATGTGTATGTTTTTTATTCCTTGTTTTGGTAATTCTTTTAATGTTTCACTTGTATATGGCTTTAACCATTCTTCACGCCCAAACCTACTTTGAAAAGTTGTCATTATCTCACCATCAGATAGTTCCATATACTCTTTAACAAGTCTTGTCGTTTTGAGACAAAAGCAATGATAGGGGTCTCCATTAGTCAAATACCTTTTCGGTATACCGTGATAACTGAAAATAATTTTTTGTGGTTTTTGATTTTTTTTCCAAAATTTTTTTATAGAATTTGATAGAGCTTCAATGTAATTTTTTTCTTCAAAATATTGATTGATAAAACGTAATTCAGGAATCCAACGCCATTTCTGCAAAACATTTGTTACTTCATCAAAAGTACTACCTGTTGTTGCAGCACAATATTGAGGATACATTGGTAAAACTAATAATCTTCTTACTTGTTGCTTTTGTAATTTTAATAATGCTTCTTTTATTGATGGATTACCATAACGCATACCAATTTCAAAAACTATATTTTCATTTGAATCTAAAAACGATGATTTAATTTTATTTAATTGATTATTTGCTATAACTAAAAGGGGAGAACCTTTTTTAGTCCAAACTTTCTTGTAAGCTACTGCTGAACGTGATGGTCTAATTTGTAATATTACAAGTTTTAATAATATTTGCCATAATATTCTCGGCAGTTCAATTACCCTTGGGTCAGACAAAAATTGATTGAGATAAACTTTTAATTCTCTTTTTTCTGGAGCATCTGGAGTTCCTAGGTTTGTAATTAAAACTCCTATTTTCTCTTTGCTACCATGCTCATAATCTTTTTCACCAATATATTTTACCATATCTATTAGCTAAATTCTTTTCTGATATTTTCTATAAATAAGTGAACATTTTTTTCTGGAGTATTTTTATTAATTCCATGCCCAAGACCACAAACCCAACCATTTAGATTTTTAATTAATTTCATTTTTTCAATATAATCTTTTAAATCCTTAAGAAATATGTCAGTTTCTTTTAAAATTGATTCTTCATTAAAATTTCCTTGTATAAAACCAGAATTTTGAAAATTAAATATGGAAGATAGCTGTACTGAATGATCGTAACCAAAACCAGCAAAGGGTAGGTTCGTTATATATTTCAAATCCTCTTCACTTTTCCCCCTTGAATAATAACCTACTTTTTTTGGAAAAGTAATTGCAATATCTTGAAGGATTTTTGTGTAAATATTTTTGAAACTACTTTTATCTAAATCATATAAAGAACTATCAAAAATCATTACCACTTCAACACCTGCATTTAATTGTAATTTGATGTTTGCTTTAAGAAGAGGTAAAAGTGTTTCAGTTATAAATCCTAAATTAATTTTTGTATCAATTGTTATCGAATTGTTATTTCCAAAAGCGTATTTAGATAAAGTCCATGGACCACCGACAAATCCAATTAAGCTTTTATTATTTGATAATTTTTCTCTGGTTATTTTAATAGCTTCAGATTGAAACTGCATATGTTCAATTGCTCTATCAGTATCTTTAAATTTCTCAAAATTATCTGCATTTATATAAAAATCAAATTTAGGCCCCGGATTAAACTCTAATTTTAAGCCAAGTCCTTCTAAAATAAATAAAATATCACTAAATAAAATTGCAACATCATAATCAAATTCTTTTACAGGACCGTAAGCAACCTCTGCAGATAAATCTGGAGTTTTGCAAAGTTGTTCAAAAGAATATTTCTCTTTTAATTTTTGATAATGAGAATGATATCTCCCTGCTTGTCTCATAAACCAAATCGGAGGTGTTTTCTGATTTTTTCTTTTAAGAGCATTCTGAAATAAAATATTAGACATTTTAAGAATTCAATAATTTTCTCTTCCAAATATCATATGAAAGCTCAACAAAAAGATTTTTATTATCACCCAATACTTTACTAATCTCATTGTAAGTATTTCCTGGTCCACAGGAGTGATATTTATCTATAATTTCTGGATATTTAGCTAAAGTTGACTTGAAAGCTGAGCCGCTCATCCAATAGAAATATTTTTTCATCTTTGTATTTATTTCAAAATCAATACTTTCTAATTGATATGTATTAATTTTATTTTTTATATGGCTTTCAGGTGATCCACTATGTGTTAACTTGACCCATGAAAAATTTGTAAGTGAATTGATATTATTTTCAAAATTTTCACCAAGTCCATCAGAGCTGCCATTTACCCAAATTCCCTTAGCAATTAATTCTTTCCAAGTTTTTAAACCACTTGCCCAAACAATATTGTTTGTTTTAATTTTAGCTTTATCTTGAAGAGCACTAATGCGAGAAATATAAATACATTTATTTTCTATATTATTTACTTCAAAAATAGTTTTATCTAATTGTTTTCGATTAAATATTTTGTAGGATTTTAAATTTTCTGGATATATTTCTTTTATATCCCCACAAGAATAATTTAATTTATGTTTACTTATGATTTCCCAGCTTTCAAAATGCTTACCATTTTCAACTTCCCCTCTTTTTGAAACAATTGTACCTAGTTTGTGAGAAATATAAGATACACCAATTTTTTGGTGACATCCACCGCCATATTTTTTTAAAATATTTCTTTCTTGATCAACATTTGAAAATTCTTGAGAAAAATTAATATGTTTTAATAAATCATTTAATTTATTATCTTTGCATCTAGTCTCAATAGCCAGTGCGCCCTGACCTGGTGAACAAGGATTGACAGATAAAGGTAATATTGTCCAAATACATTCATCAATATATTTTTGTATAGTTTTTTTTAATTGATTAAACTCAGAATAATTATTTAAAAGCAACCTATCTATTGCTGCTTTTGCTACAATAAAAGCATCACTTGCAGGATCTTCTAAAAACTTTTTAAATCTAGTAGGTATATTTCCTCTTATATTTTTAAAAATTACTTCATCATAATTTTGAGGAAGATAATTTTTGACAAAATTCATTAAATTATACTTTCTTCTAGGTGAGGAACAAAGAATAGTAAGTTTTTTATTATTTTCTTTTTTATTTTTTTTTAGAAATAATATATCTCTTTTGTCAGCTCTTTCTATTGTTGCTGATATTTTAGTTTTATTTCCAACTTCTATTGGTAAATCTTTCCAGGAATGAACAATCAAATCACATTTATTTTGGATTAATTCATCTCTTAAATCATTTGTAAAAACTCCTTCTAGAGGCATTTCAGAAAGAGGTGTAACTAAATCTTTATCACCAGATGTGCTTCTTGTTAAATATTCTAGTTTAGTTTTTGGAAATTTAGACTTTAAATATTCTCCAAATTGATATGCTTGAATAACAGCTAAATCACTTTTTCTTGATAAAATTCGTATTTTCATGGATTATATTTTCTCACATAACACTATATAATAAATAAATAAAATTATCATTGATGAAGCTTTAAAGAAATATGGTTTATTATAAAGGAACTGATAATTCATGGGGTGTTGTTGCTAAAATTTTTCATTGGTTAATAGCCCTTTTGTTATTTTGGCAAGTTGCAACTGGCATAAGCTTACACAATATGGAATTTTCACCTCTGAAAATCGGTTTTATTGGTTTACATAAAATTTTTGGAACTATCATATTTACACTAATAGTAATTAGACTTCTGTGGAGATTTTTTAATACCCATCCAAACTCTAAATCATTACCTAAAAAGCATAAATTAACTTCAAATTTAGTGCACTTTTTTTTATATTTTTTAATAATCTCCATTCCAATTCAGGGCACATACATGACTTGGCTGGGAGGTTCTGAAGTTAGTATGTTTGGATTAATTGAAATTCCTTCACTGGTTGAAATGGACTTTTTTTTATATCAAAAACATCTTAAAATTCACTACTATAGCGCAATAATTTTAACCTCATTATTTACATTACATATTTTAGCAGCACTTTATCACAAATTAATAATTAGAGATAAATATGGTGTATGGGGTAGAATGGTGTTCAAAAAATAAGAAGGTGTGACAATTGTGCAAATAAGTTTCTTGGTTTTTATTTATAAACGTTTACTTAAATTATAGATGAATTATTCAAAATTTTTTACTTCAGAATTAGAGAAACTCAAGACAGAAGGTCTTTATCGAAATTTCAGAGAAATTGACAGACCAATAAAGAAATTCCCTAAAGCAGATGAAATACAAGGTGATGAAGAAAGAAACGTAGAAGTATGGTGTTCAAATGACTATCTTAATATGAGTCAACATCCAGAAGTAGTAAATGAGACAGTAAAAACACTTTTAGAAATAGGTTCAGGATCTGGTGGAACAAGAAATATTTCAGGAACAAGCTCTTATCATACAGCATTAGAAGAAAGGTTGGCAAAAGTCCATAATAAGGACAATGCTCTTCTTTTTGCCTCTGCTTACACGGCTAATCAATCAACATTGTGGACTTTAGGAAAAAAAATAAAAAACTTAGAAATATTCTCTGATGAACTTAATCATGCTTCTTTAATTCAAGGTATAAAAAATAGTGGTGCTTCATGTCATATTTTTAAACACAATAATGTTGATCATCTTGAATTTCTTTTAAAATCAGTTGATAAAAAAAATCCTAAATTAATTGTATTTGAAAGTTTATATTCAATGGAAGGTATTAGATCTCCTATAATAAAAATAGTTGAGCTCGCAAAAAAATTTAATGCAATGACATATCTAGATGAAGTTCACTCTGTAGGCTTATATGGTGAAAAAGGCAAAGGTATAGCTGTAGAAATGAAAGTTGATCAAGAAATTGATATTGTTAATGGTACACTTGCAAAAGCTTACGGGCAGATGGGAGGATACATAGCAGCAAATAAAGAAATAATTGATTATATTCGTAGCTTTGCTCCTGGTTTTATCTTTACTACCTCAATATGCCCATCAATTGCTGCAGGATCAAGCAAAGCAATTGATATTGTATCTTTAGCAGATCAATTAAGAGTCAAAATTCATGAAAATGCATCTTCAATAAGACAATTATTAGACTCAATAGCCATTCCATATATTGATACAAATAGTCATATTATTTCTGTTATGATAAATGATCCTTTTCTCTGTAAAAAAGTATCAGAAAAACTAATTGATGATCATGGAATATACGCACAACCTATTTTCTATCCTACAGTTCCAAAAGGCCTTGAAAGACTTAGAATTACTGTAACTCCTAGACATCGAAAAGAACACATCGAAAATATGGTTAAATGCCTTGATAAAGTATGGTCTGACTTAAGTTTACCAAGAAAAAACTCGTCGAAGCTCAAAGTTAATATTTAGGATAAAAGTGTTTCCTTTTTACTTTTAATGCAATAGGCATAATAGATTACTGCCAGAATTATTGTTCCACCTCCAAGAACTACAGTGAAGCTTGGAACTTCATTTATTCCAAAAATTGGTATCCATACCCAAAAAACACCGCCAACACATTCCATTAAAGATAAAAATGTCAATTCTGCTGATGGTAAATATTTTGCACCTAAAGTGTATAAAATTAAACCTGATGCAACAATCAAACCGTGGAGCAAACTAAGTTGACTGTTTATTACTGGCATATCAGTAAAAGGTTGAAATGAAAAACCTAAAATACAAAATGAGAAAAAAGCACAGAATAGACCTGCTAAAAAAACTGTTGTAAATTTTGGTGTTTCAGGTTTCCATCTTATAGTCACAGAGTATAAAGCAAATCCTGTTGCTGAAATAAAACCTATTATAGCTCCAACTGCACTTCCAGAAATACTATCATTGTATATCATTATACATACTCCAAAAAAAGCTATTGTCATTGCAATTAAAGTAGACTTACTTAGAGTTTCACCTAGAACAAAATAACCCACAATTGCAGCAATAAATGGCATAGCAGCTAACATAAACAAAGTTACTGCAGCTGCAGTCATAGTAATTGAAAAAATAAATCCAGTGAATGCAGTAGCTAAAAATATTCCCCCAAGAATTGATGAAATTCCTATACTAAAAAAACTTTTATAAAAACTAAGTCCTTCTTTTAAAAATAAATAAATTACCAAAATTATTGCAATTGCTATTCCTCTGTAAAATAAATATTGAAAAACATATGAATGCGCATCATCCATGTATCTTACAGTCACTGCACCAAAACTCCATATTAATCCCGCTAAAAAAACTACAATAAATGAGTTAAAATAAGTATTTGAATACATTAATAAGTTAACTGTGTATTAATTTATACAAAAAGTAAATTATAAAAAAATTTTAATATAATTTTATTTTAATTGCATACGCCAATAGAGCCAAGAGCACATTTTTTTCCATCCACCCATGTAGCACTAGATAAATTTGCTTCATCAAAAATTGCTCCTGAAATATTAGCTCCTAACAAATTAGCTTCATATAAATTAGCCCCTTTAAATGAAGAGGTAAAAAGATTCGCTCCTTCAAAATTAACTTTAGCAAGATTTGCATTTTCAAAATTTGCATTATTACAATTAGCCCCTTGTAAGTTAGAAGCATATAAATTTGAGTTACTAAAATTAGCAAAAATAAAATTGCCTACAGATAGATCAGAATTATTTAATTGTGATTTCTCTAAATTTGCTAAAGACAAATTAACTCCTGACATTTTAGCATCTGCCATTCCAACCCCAATTAAATCAAGGTTTTCAACAAAATTGCAATTTGTCCAATCAACTTCATTTGCAGGTTGATCCTCACATCCAGCGTATACAAAATTTGATGAAAATAATAATATAAAGAAAACTACAAATCTCATTAATTATAAATAAGTAAACTTTATGTTTAATTTAAGGCAGTTACCGTGAAGTAAGTTTCAATTCAATTCTTCTATTTTGCTGGTAATCTTCTTTAGTATCTCCATTACTTATGGGATAAAATTCTGCATATCCAGCAGCAGAAAGTCTTTCTGGAGGAAAACCAATTTCAAGTAGTAATTTCAAAACTGAATTAGCTCTTGCAGAAGATAATTCCCAGTTAGAAGGAAATTTTGAAGTTTTTATTGGTCTTTTATCAGTATGCCCTTCAACTTGAATTATCCAATCAATATCTTTTGGGATTTCATTTGTGGTCTCCATTAATTTAATCCCAATTTGTTTTAATTTTTGTTTTCCATCTTCTTGTAAATTTGCTGATGCAGAGTCAAAAAGTAACTCTGATTCAAATATAAATCTATCTCCAACTATTTTAATGTCATCTCTCTCACCTAAAAGAGATTTTAATTTTCCAAAAAATTCTGAACGATATTTTTGTAGCTCAAAAATTTTTGATGTTAATGCTTTGTTTAATCTCTCTCCAAGTATTTCAATCTCTAGATTTTTAGAGGCAGTCTCTATCTCACTTGCTTCAAGGGCTTTATTAAGCGTCAATATCTCAATTTTTAGATTTTCAATTTCATTCGAAAGAATTGATATTTGTTGTAAAGTTTCTGATGACTCAATTTCCATTTCCTTAATCTGATTACTTGAAATCTCATTTTCAGCAATCCTTTGACTTTCAACTTTTTCAATAGTTTTTTTAAGTGTTGCAATCTCTAATTCTTGCTCCATACTTTTTGCATCTGAGATTGATAAAACATTATTTAATTCTATAATTTTACCTCTTAGATCAAAAATAGTTTTATCTTTATTTATAAGATTTTTATTTAATTTTGCTAATTCTTGATTCTTGGATCTAATTGCTTCAAGTTGTTCTTGAAGTGTTGCATCTTTTAAACCAAGGCTATCATTTATTTCTAGCAAGTCATTCGTTAGGTCTTGATATTGAGTTATTTGGTTTTGCAACTCTTCATCTCTTAAAGCTAATTCTACATTTGTTTGCTTTAATTCTAAATTTGCTTGCTCTAAAAGAGTAAGGGTGTTTTGTGTTTCTTCTTGAGAATAAATTAAATCTTGATTTAACTCTTCAAGTTGTTGATTTTTTGCTTTAATAGCATCTAGTTGTTCAATAATTCCACCATCTTCAATTCCTAAACTTTCATTTATTGCAAGTAGATTATCATTTTTGATTTTAAGTTCTTCAATTTTAGTTTGGAGTATTTTCTCATTAGAAGCTAATTTTTTATTTACTAAATTTAATTCACTAATATTTTCATTTAAATTAGCTTCACTAATATTAAGTTTTTTATTTGATTCATCTAGTTTATTATTTAAAGTTTTAAGTTGATCTATTCTAGCAGCAAGAGCTTTATTGATTCTCTCACCTAATCCCTCAGTACTCAAAATAGTGCTATCAAGACCTTCGTAAACCTCTAGTGCTTTTGCAACAATTCTTAATTCATTTAAAAGGTCAGTAATTTGCCCAGATAGAGCAATTATATTTTGTTCTTGTACAAATATTTCAGTACTTTTTTTTGCTAAATCTGTTTGCAGTCCTTTAGAAATAAATTCTTGTTTCTGCAAATCTTGTTTTACACCACTTAAAGCAGACTCTGTTTCTGAAAGATTATTTAAAGCTTCTTCTTTTTCACTAATCTCAACCTGTAATATTTTAGACAACTCACTTATTTGTAATCTTAATTCTTGTAACGCTTTATCTCTACCTGAAATAGCATCACTCAAATATATTTGAGAAACAGTAAAAACCATAAGAACAAAAATTATTACAATTAATAATGTTGCTAATACGTCTACAAAACCTGGCCAAATATTTGTAGATTCACCAAGTCTGTTTCTTAAAGACCTTGATGCCATTTTTATTTTTTTCTTTTAGAATTTAATTCTTGAATACTTTTATTCAAATCTGTGAATATCTTTCTTGTAGAAGCATCTATGATACCTTCATCATTTATTTTATTAATAAGCTGTAAAATACTTGATTGAGTATTTAATTGAGTTGATAAAAAATTTGATAATTTTTCATCTAAATTTTTAGATTGATTATTTATATTTTTTATCTGCTGACTTAGTTGAGATAAATGATCATTAATTTGATTTTGATTTTCAGTTGTTTTTTTAAGAGAATAAACAACACTATCAAGATTGTCATATATTTTTTGAAGAGCTTCTCTATCTACATCATCAGAACCCGAATGATTGATTAAATCAGGTACAGAATTGCTATTTAAAACTTTCTCAAAAAATAAGCTAAATTTATTTTGTGCCTGTCCAAGATTAATATCCATAAAACCCAAGATAAGAGATCCTGCTAAACCAAGAAGTGAGCTGCTAAATGCTATACTCATTCCTTGAAGTGGAGCGTTTAATCCATCTTTTAATGAATTAAAAAAACCAGCGACATTTGTATCATCTATGCCAAGTCCGCTAATAACATTTCCAACGGAACCAATAGTTTTAAGCAAGCCCCAAAATGTGCCCAATAAACCAAGAAAAACCAACAAACCTACTAAGTATCTAGAAGTCTCTCTAACACTCGATAAAGACATATCAGTATTTTCAATCAATCTAGTGATAGATGAGCTTTTAAAAACAAATCTTCCTTCAATCTGTTTTAATTCTTTTGTTATATTTTTTAAATATCCTGTATTATTTAAAAATGACTGAGAGGATTTATTAATATCAAAATTTACTAAAGCTCCAAAATCTTTGTTAAGACCAACAAGTTTAATTAGGTTAAACAAAATACCAATAGCTAATGCTGCTAATATAATTAAATTTATAAAAATATTTGATAAAAAAGCTTCTTGAAGAACTGGATAAAGAAGTACAACAATTATAAATACAAGAGCTAAGAAAATACCCACTCTTAATAAATATTGGCTTAAGCTTTGTGACATAAAATAATTTATATTAGTATATGTTTTTAATAAGTATTTTATACATCTAAATTATGTCAATTATACATATAATTTCTTGTTAAGGGTAAATTAGTAATATTCTTCGCAATCTGGATTTGAAACACAACATTTCCCATATTAACAAATGAATATTTGCTTGCAAGTAAGTAAAACTCCCACATTCGATAAAAGCGTTCATCAAACATTTTAATAATCTGATCCTTGTTTTTTTTACAATTTCTATACCAATGGGTAAGCGTATGGGCATAATGTAGTCTAAGAATTTCAATATCAGTTATATTAATATTTAGTTTTTGAGTTTCGTTTATAATATCAGACAATGAAGGAATATAACCTCCAGGAAAAATATATTTTCTTATCCACGGGCTTGTAGCAGTTGGTATGCCTCTCTGGCCAATAGTATGAAGTAAAAATATTCCATTATCCTTTAGTAATGCGTATGTTTTTTCTAAGTAAGTTCTAAAGTATTTAATACCAACATGCTCAAACATTCCAACAGATACAATTCGATCATATGTTTGCACTTCATTTCTATAATCTTGTATCGCAAAAGAAACTTTTTCAGATAAACCCTCTGCTTGAGCTCTTTTTGAAGCAGTGGCAAATTGATTTTCAGAAAGGGTAATTCCTTTAACATTGGCTCCAGTTTGTTTAGCAATTTCTATAGCCATGCCTCCCCATCCACAACCTATATCTAATACGTTCATATTCTCTTTAATTTGAAGTTTATTGATTATATGTTTTTTTTTATCAATTTGAGCTTGGTTTAAGCTAATATTTTCATTGTGAAAATATGCGCAAGAATATTGCATATCTTTATCTAAAAAAAGTTTGTATAAATCTTCCTTTAAATCATAATGGTGTGCAACATTTTGTTTTGATTTAACAGCCTCATTAAGTTGTTGAAAAATTTTAAAATATCCAGAGAAATTTTCATAAATTCTATAAATAAAATTATTTCTAAGAAAATCATCGTAACATGATGTAATAAGATCAATTAATTCTTCTATTGTACCTTCTTCTATTAAAATTTCTTGATTCATATAACCTTCTCCAAAATGAAGGCCAGGATTTCTGAATAATTTTTTTTCTATTGATTTAGATTTTAATCTAACTTTTAAATTTTTAGGTCCACTTCCAAAGTTTCGGATTTTATTACTACTATCAATAATTGTAATTTTTCCTTTAAAGTTAACTTTTTTAAGTACAGAATACAGCATAATTTTTTAAGCTACATACTTTAAGAAAATGATTTATTAATGTCAATAAAATGAAAATGCCTGCGTTAAGAACACAGGCATTTAAAGAAGAAAAATCTAAGCAGCAATGCGACGGTTTTTTTGAGCTTCTTTTTCTTTTTTTAGCTCTCTTTCGTCAATATAAGCAATATCACAATGCTCTTTGCAGTAAGGTTTGCCACTTAACGTATTTGCCTCACAAAAATGAAAATCTTTTTCTTGAGGATCGCCAATTGGCCACTGACAACTTGAAAATGTATGTGTGACTCTATTTTGCTTAAAATAATTTTTAATAATAGACATTATTTAGTTCCTTTTAACCCAAAAAAATTGAAGTAATAATAACGAGGTAGGTTATATGTTTGAAAAATCTAGTATTCAAGTACAATTATAAAAAAATGCATATATCCCAATATGTAAGTATTACAATTAATGAGAACTACTACATATAGATATTAAAAAAATATTTAGAGATTAGAAAAACGAATCGACATTTCTAACAAGCCAAATCAAAACAAAAAAGATTAGAAAAGCTCCGTAAGAATTAATTATAATTTTCCTACTTAGTCTAGAATTTGGAGGTTTCCTTAAATAAACAAATAAGATTGTTATAGACCAAAACAATAATAGAATCGCCCAACCTAAGACAAAAGCAACATAAAAATCATAATGCATTTGTTTAATTTAGAGATAACTCTTTTTTTGAATATATTTTTGATGATAGTCCTCAGCTTTATAAAAAGTATCCGCTTTGGTAATTTCTGTAACTATCATATTTTTAAAATACGATTGATACTTTTCCTTTGAGTGCTTAGCAATTTCTTTTTGAAATTCATTAAAGTAATAAATAACTGATCTATATTGCCTACCAATATCTGGGCCTTGCCTATCAAGAGTGGTTGGATCATGACATTTCCAAAATTCATGAACTATATTTTCATATGAAATTATATCTTCATCAAAATCAACTAATAATACTTCAGCATGATCAGTATTTTCATAACAAACACTTTCATATGTTGGGTTTTTAGTTTTACCTCCTGAATACCCCACTTCAGTTTTAATAATACCATTAATTTTTCTGAAATGTTCTTCTACACCCCAAAAACATCCCGCACCAAATAAAGCTTTTTGAATCATAGAATAAATATATACACTAAATAAATTTAATCAAATTTATGAAATTAAAATATAAAATAATTAATAAAAAGGATCTATATTCAGGTTTTTTTAAATTAAAAAAATATGAGTTTATTCACCAAAAACATGATGGAAGTTGGACTGATCAAGTAGATCGAGAAATTTTTAGTGGAGCACATGTATCAACTTTGTTACCATATGACCCTGTGAGGAATGAAATTGTTTTAATTAAACAATTTAGAGCTGGCGTAATATCAAGGTATGATGATGATTATCTTTATGAAATTGTAGCTGGAATAATTGATAAAGATGAGTCACCAAAAGAAACGGCAGAAAGAGAATGTTTTGAGGAAACTGGTTGTAGGGTTAATAAGATTAAATCAGTTCAAGGTTATTTTCCAGCTCCCGGATCATCAGAGTCTTATTATCATTTGTTTTTAGGTGAAATTAATTCTTTTGAAGGTGAGAGAATAATGGGACTTGAAAATGAAAATGAAAATATATTAGTAAAATCTTATAAAGTTGAAAAAGTCAGAAAAATGCTAGAAGAGAGAGAAATTAAGAACGGCGTTTCACTTATAGCACTTCAATGGTTCTTCTTAGAGTATTATAAAAATTAGGTACCTAGACCTCTCTCATAAGGTTGAACCAGTTCTTTACAAATTAGTTGCATATCAAAAGTTTCAATCATCTTGTCAATTGTTTGATATTCTTGACATTCATATATTTCATTATCTTTTTGTAAAACAGTTACAAATAAAAGAATATATAACCCATTAGCAGTCTCTATGTTATTTATGGCATAACTTTTGACATCAAAACCTTCATTGATTAAATCTTTATAGGTTTTATCTGATTCTCTCCATTGATCTAAATTAGGATTAGCATTTGATATTGAATTAAATAATAAAAAAGTAATTCCAATAATAAATGTTTTTAATTTTTTCTTAACCATTCTAAAACATCATTTATATGTTTATCTATTGAATATATAGGATAAAAAACTTTTTTAACAATTTTTTTTTCAACAATTATAGTTAATCGTTTTAGATATATTTTGTTTTCAACTGAAAATGTTGGAAGATTTAAAGCATTTTTTAATTCTAAATTTTCATCACTTAGCACATCATATTGAACTGAAAGACGATTTGTCATTTCCTTATTGTATTCAACATTTTGAGTAGTAATACCTATAGGAACAGAATTTAAACCTATTAAATTATCATAATTGTCTCTAAATTTACAAGTTTGTAATGTACAACCTCTGGCTCCAGATATTTTGTTCCAATCTTTAGGAAGTGGCATATCTGGTCTCCCCGTCATAGGAAAAAAATATAATATCACTCTAAACGTATCTGTACGATCAAGACGTAAATAATTACCCTCTTGGTTAAGTAATGAAATGCTTGGAATATTTGAATTTTTTAAATGATTTATCGTGCCATCATCTTCTGGGATTAGAATTTTTTGATCAGAACTCATTATTGTATTGTAAAAAACAACTCTTTATATCATAACTAATAAATTATGACTCAAATAAAACCAACTCAAGGACAAACTACTCCTCGCTTTGCAGATATAGCAACTTTTTTTCGTTTACCCATAATCAAAGATTTAAGTAAATTAGATTATTGTATTTG
Source organism: uncultured Alphaproteobacteria bacterium (assembly GCA_902576125.1). Lineage (GTDB taxonomy): Bacteria > Pseudomonadota > Alphaproteobacteria > HIMB59 > CACPNW01. Next base: position 16,822 of record CACGUF010000002.1, read on the forward strand.
CGGAATTCCTTGGGATGGAGGTACAACAAATAGACCAGGTGCTAGGCATGGTCCAAGAGAAATAAGAAATGCATCTTCACTAATTAGAACATATCATCCATCATCATTAAAAAGCCCTTACGATAATTTTCAAATTGCAGATATTGGTGATTGTCCAGTGAATCCTGCTGATCTTCAAGACTCATTAAATAAGGTTACAAATTTCTATAATTCAATTTCTGAGTCAAAAACCATTCCATTGTCTATTGGTGGTGATCATTTAATTTCTCTTCCTATTTTGAGAGCATTAGCAAAAAATAAACCAGTGGGAATGTTTCAATTTGATTCACATTCGGATACTTGGGATACCTATTTTGGAGGTTTTAAGTATACCCATGGAACACCATTTAGAAGAGCTATTGAAGAAGAGCTTATTGATCCAAAAAAATATGTCATACTGGGGTTGCGAGGAGGACTTTATGATCCAGACGATTTAAAATGGGCAATTGATCAAGGGATAACAATTATATCTACAGATAAATTTTATGAAATTGGATTAAAAGAATCAATTAAAATAATAAAAGATGTGCTGGAAGAGACACCAACTTACTTAACATTTGATATAGATGGTATTGATCCAACATATGCTCCTGGAACAGGAACCCCAGAGGTTGGTGGAATTAATGTTAGAGAAGCTCAATTAGTCATAAGAGAATTAAGAGATTTACATTTTATAGGAGCGGATGTTGTTGAAGTATCTCCTCCATTTGATCTAAATAATATGACTTCATTAGTTGGTGCAACAATAGCATTTGAAATATTGTGTACTATGACTAAAACAAATTAATCGTGTAATATTAATTTGGAAGAGCGCACCTTATTTTCTTTTTTGCATTATTAGAAAAATTTATTTAGTAAAAATTATAAGTAAGAAACTAAACCAATTTTTTTTCTAAAGCGATCTCTAATTGTAACTGCATTAAGAGGTATTGGTTTAATTGGCACATTTCCTGAATTTATTTTAGATATGATTACATATGAATTATCTTTATCAGCTAAAGCTTTTTTTAAATTTATATTTGTTTCTTCACCAGAGCATTCTATTACATTTTCACAACCAGAACCAGCCGCTATATCTTTTAAAGATGTCCTTTCGTTTGTAAAAGTTTTCTGATCACCTGTGGATCCATATGATCCATTATCAATGATTAAAAGAGTATAATTTGCAGGAGCTCTATTGCCAATAGTTGCAAATGTATTCATATTCATTAATACTGATCCATCTCCATCAATACTAATTACATTTTTATTAATAGTTAAAGATAAACCTAAACCAATTGATGAGGCTAATCCCATACTACCTAACATGTAAAAATAGTTTGAACGATCATTAATTTTATATAATTCTTGGGAAGGAAGGCCAATATTACAAACAACAAATTCTTGTTGAATTGTTTCTTGCAAAAGATTTAATAATTCAAATCTATTCATAATTAGTCGTTATTCATTAGATTAAAATTAAGCATAACAGCAACAGGGCTTTCAATGACTTTGGCATGATTAGTAAAAGTAGATATTTTATCTAAATCTTCTTCATTATTACAATTAAGCATAGGTATTCGTAAAGTTTTAAGAATATCTTCAGTCACACTAGCCATGCCTCCTTGCGCACCTACAGGCTCTCCTGGAGTTCCGCGATAACTTATGAGGAAAACAACTGGCATTTGATATAATTGGAGTAAAGAAACTATTGAATTTACTGAATTCCCAATACCAGTATTTTGCATCATAATACAAGGAAGTTTATTTCCAAGATAAGCCCCAGCACAGATGCCCATACCCTCTTCTTCTCTAGGAATTGTAGAATAATAAATATCTTTATCATTCTCTAAAATTGTTATCATATTAGCCAATAATTTACATGGTACACTTAGAAAAAAATCCACTCCACCTGATTTTAAATTTGTTATAATTTTTTTGCTAATTTTCATTCATAATAATTAATAGTCTAATGAAAATAATACAAGAGTTTATTTTTTTAAAAATTGTTACGTAATTTAATTTTTATTTTAGATAAATAATTTTGATTTTTTCGTAAAATTGGAGAGGGAAAATTTAAGTGATTCATTGAGTCTGGATAATTTTGAGGCTCTAAACAGATTCCATATTGAATACCATAGGATTTATTATACTTGCCAATATACTTATTTAACATCATATTTCCTGTATAGACTTGAATGCCCTCCTGATTTGTAAAATATTCAACTCCCATTCTGGTTTTTTTACTGTAAATTTTAGCCACTGGTTGAGTCATAGATTGATCATCCAAAACATAATTATGATCAATACCGCCTGAATTAAGAAAATTACTATTTATTAAAAATTCTTTATTTAAATCAAATTTTGTACCTTTAACTTCTAAAATTTTGCCAGTAGGAATGGATTGCGCATCTGTTTCGCAAATTGATAAAGAATTTATATTAATAATGTGATCTTCATTGTTATCATACTGATCACCATGTCCATGAAAATTCCAATAGTTATGGTTTGTTAAATTAACTATTGTATCTTGATCTGTACTTGCTTGAAAAGCAATCAAAAGTTCATTGTTATTATTTAACTCATAAATAACACTACAATTAAGATTGCCTGGATAGCCCTCTTCCATATGAGCTGATAAATAACTTAATGTACACTTGATTGAACTGTCTTCTTCTTTAATATTATCTATTTCCCATATTTTTTTATTGAAACCAACTTTACCTCCGTGGAGATGATTTGGAGGGGCATTTTGATATAATTGATAATTGTGATTGTCTATTGAAAATTTTGCATTTCCTATTCTATTTGCAACCCTACCTATTATTGAATTAAAATACCCATTGGACTCTAAAATACCATCAACATTTCCATAACCCAATAAAACATCCTCTGTCTTATTTTCTTGGTGTAAGTAAGGAATATTTAATTCATGAATGTACCCACCATAGGTATAAAATTTAAAGCTAAAATTATTGTCATTATGAACTTCTACTGACTCTATATTTAGTTCAGATGGGTTATCTATTTTTTCTACTTTAACTTTCATTATACCTTTCTATCTCTTGTTTCTGATAAATTCTTTTGACGTAAATATATAATAATTCCTCCAGCCACTATAAATAAAGCACCTGGAAATAATTGATCTACTGGCCACTCTTTAAAGAAAATCCAACCCAAGATTAAGGCAAAAAATATTTCAATATAATCAAAGGGCATAATTTTACTAAGTTCTGCTTTTCTAGAACCATAAATTAATAATAAAACACCTGTCCCACCCGTAAAGCCCATTAAAAACAATATAAACAAATCATATAAACTTCTGAAATTTTCCCACATATTGAATATAATAACCAAAAGTATTGCACAGATTAAAGTACCGATATTTGCGTAAAGATTTATTAATGGCACAGGGGTATCATTTGAAAAATTTAAAGCTGTTATTCTTGCAAGAGAATAACCAAAAGCAGCCATTACAGGAAGTAACATATAAAAATTAAAGCTTTCAGACCAAGGCTGCATAATAAGAATTATACCTACAAAACCTGTTAATACGGCTAAAGTTTTATACCATCCAAATTTTTCCCCAAGTAGTGGTATAGCTAACAATGTAACCATCATTGGTCCTGTGTACTCCATTGTTGCGACTAATGCATAAGGTAAATAAAGATACGAGGTATATAAACATATTTGGGCAAAAGACATAATAAGTCCCCTTGCTAAGCCAAAACGCCATCTTTTAATTACTAATTTTTTTCCACTCGCATGCCAGTCTTGTGAAAAATATAAGGCAATAAAACAAGGTATAATTCCAAACAGATTTCTAAATACTGATAATTGTGCAGCTGGATAATAATCTCTGAGGTATTTTATCGCAATACCCATACAATCTAATAAAAATAATCCGGATAAGGAAAGTGCAACCGCTATAAATAAATTACTTTTCACCCACAACTAACGCCACATCGATCTACCCAGTGATCTGGTTCAACTTCTTCTAATCTCATTTCAATATTTCCTTCCTTACCGTCTGGTGAAGCATGAGGGCATCTTGTTCTAAAAACACATCCAGAAGGAGGGTTCATTGCACTAGGTATCTCTCCTTCAAGTTCAATAGCTTTTGATTTATTTTCAGGATCAATAGATGGAATAGAAGATAATAATGCTTTTGTATAAGGATGTTTCGGATTACTAAATAGCTCTCTTGAAGGAGCCATCTCAACAATGTGGCCAAGATACATTACCGCCACAATATCACATACATGAGCCACAACACTTAAATCATGACTTATAAATAAATATGTTAAATTTAATTCATGTTGAAGTTGTTTTAAAAGATTTAATATATCAGCTTGAATTGATACATCTAATGCAGCTACACTTTCATCAGCTACAATAAACTTTGGATTACTTACTAATGCCCTTGCAATTGAAATGCGTTGTCGCTGACCCCCAGAAAAAGCATGTGGAAATCTTCTTAAGTGTTCAAGATTTAATCTACATTTAGCTGCAATATCTCGAACTCTCGCATCAGTCTCTTCTCTAGAATTTGTTATCTTCATAACTTCTAGTGGTTCTGCAATTATATCTCTAACTGTCATTCGAGGACTAAGTGCAGCGTAAGGGTCTTGAAAGATTAGCTGTGCTTTTTTTCTGTATTCTTTCATTTCCTTTGAATTAATGGTTGTTAAGTCAAAATCTCTTTCATCATCATGAAAGATCACATTTCCAGTGCTTATTTTATTTGCACCTAATATTGCTCTTCCAAGTGTAGTTTTTCCAGATCCAGACTCTCCAACTAAACCAAAGAAAGAGCCTTTTTTAATCTTAATATTAATATTGTTAACCGCTTTTATTTTTTGTTTTTTTGAAAGAAAATTTTCTTGATAGTCAAAAGATACTGAAAGATTATTTACTGATACGATATTTTCACTCATATTTTTCCACAATCAACACCACATTTATCTAACCAATGGCCTGGTTTAACCTCTACTAAACCCATCTCAATATTTTCTTCCTTACCTTCTTTTGATGCATGGGGGCATCTTGTTCTAAAAACACATCCACTAGGTCTATCTAGAGGACTGGGAATATTTCCTGGTATAGGTGTAAGCGGTGCATCAAGATTATTAATATCTGGAAGCGCATTAATTAAACCTTTTGTATAGGGATGCATTGGATTTTTTAAAATTTCATTTACCGGTCCTTGCTCGACAACACTACCAAGATACATTACCGCAACATCATCTGCTACTTGAGCAATAACACCAAGATCATGAGTGATAAATATTACACCCATATTGTATTCTTTAATAATATCTTTCATTAAATTTATTACCTGTGCTTGAATAGTTACATCTAACGCTGTTGTAGGCTCATCGGCTAATAATAGTTTAGGCATTGTGGATAAAGCCATAGCAATCATTGCCCGCTGCCTCATCCCTCCTGATAGTTCAAAAGCATATTGATTAAATCGTTTTTCAGCATCTGCAATTCCTACCCTATTTAACATATCTATTGATATATTTTTTGCTTCCTTTTTATCCATTGGTTTATGAATCATAAGTTGTTCAACCATTTGACTGCCTATTTTAATTGCTGGCGCAAAACTAGCCATAGGTTCTTGAAAAATCATTGAAACTTTTCCACCTCGAATTTTTTTCAAATCATTTTTAGAAGTAAACTTAAGAACATCTTCATCATCAATTATTATTTCAGCATTATCATTATAAATAGTATTACCTGGATTAAGTTGCATTATTGATTTTGCTGTGACAGATTTACCAGATCCTGACTCTCCAACAATCCCCAAAACCTTTCCTTGATCCAATGTTAAAGATACATTATCAATTGCTGTTATACGACCTTCATCAGTATCAAACTTTACATCAAGATTATTTATTTCTAAAAGATGAGTCATAGAATATTAATTTTTTGTTTTGTGTGGATCTGCAGCATCTCGAAGACCATCTCCGACATACACAAATGTTAAAATTAAAACAACTAAGAAAAAGACAGGTATAAAATACCATTGATAGTTTAGTAAAACATCTGCCTTTGTTGCATTTTGTAAAAGTACACCCAATGAATTTACAGGTTCTCTTAAACCTAAGCCTATGAAACTTAGAGCAGTTTCAGATAACAACATGTAAGGAAAGCTGATAACCAGATCAACAATTATGTAGCTTGTAAAACTTGGTAAAAGATGTCTGATAATTATATGCGTTGATGAAGCTCCACACATTTTAGCTGCAAGAATATATTCTTGACTTCTTTCACTTAGTAAATGAGTTCGAACACGTCTTGCCAAAGTTGGCCAAGATATCAAACCTAACAAACAGGATATAAAGAAAAATCTAAGTTCGGAACTCCATTCAAGGGGAGCAAAAGCTGCTAGACACATAAAGAGAGGTATGGGGGGCACAGTTCGAATGGCATCAGTAAACATTTGCAACAAACTATCGATCCAACCACCATAATATCCTGAAATACCTCCAATAATTAAGGATAAAACAAAAGAGATAAATACTCCCAATGTTCCAACTGCAAGTGAAATATATATTGCACTTAAAGTTCTACTAAATAAATCTTTTCCTGCTTTATCAGTACCAAATAAATGAATTCCACCCTCTTCAACACCAAATAAATGTGTATCAAAAGTTATGCCTGGAATTGTAAAGTCTAATGCCTTACCTGGAAGATTAATACTATAATTAAAATATTTATATTCCCATCCTTTCACAAAAAAATAAACATAGCGTCTTTTTTCAGTATCTGTTTTATAAACCCATCTAAAATTTGTATCAGCTCCTCTATACTTAGTTAATGTGTGCAAAAAAGGTCTTGGAGAAAAACCATTTTCATCCCAAAACATTGGTATTTGTGGAGCTCCATTTTCATAATCTTTATCACGCCCAGCAATTGTAGGATCATATGGCGAAAGGAAGCCAGAAAAAAGACTGCACACTATCATAAACAATAAAATAGATCCTGCGATCATTGCAGAACGATTTCCAAAGAAACGAGTTCTAACTAACTGCATTTGAGTAGCAGTATAATATGCTTCTTTCTTTCTAGTACTAACCTCCACCCATAACTCCTTTTCTAATTCTTGGATCCATGATTGCTAATAGTATATCAGTAACAAAATTTACAAAAACTATTGTAGCTGTTAATAAGAATATAATAGCACCTGCTAATTGTTGATCATTAGATCTAGCTAAAGCCTCAATCAACAATGCGCCAGCTTCAGTCAAAATTAAAATTAAAGCAACTACTGGTAGAGCACTAAATATTCTATTTAAATCAAAACCAATCGAATTTATTACAGGTCCAAGCGAGTGCTTTGCGGGATAACGCCATAATAAACTCATACCTGATATTCCTCTAGCTCTTGCAGCCATAACATAAAGTTTATCATTTTCATCTAACATTAATGCTCTAACAGTTTGGAGCGCAAAAGCAGTAGCATTCCACCCAAGAACAAAAATAGGCAGCCATGCCCTAGCAAGAAAATCTTTTAACTTATCAGCAGACCAAGGCGCATTTTCATATTCCTGAGAGAATAAACCTGTCATAGTATCTCCATAATAAACTGTCATAAAAAGCATAATACAAAGTGCTACTAAAAAATTCGGTAGTGCTATTCCTAGATAACTAACAAATTTAAGAGACTGATCTAAAGAGACATATTTTGTCGTGGCGGAAATAATACCGACTGGTATCGCTATTAAATAAGAAAAGATTAACGCTACTAAACATATGGTAAGTGAGAGCACAAACCTCCCACTAAGAAGATCATTGATATTCATTCGAAGAATACAGCTATCTCCAAAATCTTGATTTACCACAATATCCGAAACCCATTTTCCGTATCTATAAAAAAATGGTTTATCTAAACCTAAGCGAATTTTTTCAGCTTCAATATCTTCAAATGTTATTTGAGAACCTTGTGTATTTTTAAAAGCTAAATATCTTTCTGCACATGTGCCAGGAACTAATTCCATTAATGAAAAGACTATAAAACAAACTATGAGTAATGTTACAATTGCTAAAAAAGCTCTTGTTAATGTGAATTGGATAAAATTAATCATATTTTGATTTTAGTTAATTAACCATTAAGAATAATTAAAAAAAGAAAAGCGGCAATATAAAATTGCCGCTTTTAAAGATATTTATTTACTTATCTTATTCGTCTAACCACCACTGAGTAGCTAGATATGGATAAGTTCTATAATACTCATAAGAAGTTGTTTTGAATTGAGTAAAGTTTTTCAAAGCATTTCTATGATATGTTGGGAATGGTGCTTTTACAGTACCAATTAACAAAGTTTGTTCTGTTAACATGGTAGTGATTTTTTCACCCCACTCGTTAGATTCAGCTGTGCCTAAAGCATATGATTGAAATTTATCAATCCCATCACTTAAGTCATAAACCCACTGAGGAGGTTCTACACCGTCTGAGCCATTACTATCTATATAAGCAGCCCATAACATACCTTGAGTATGGTTGAAGTAGTTACCAAATGGAGCTTTAAATGTTTCAGGGTTACCTGCGATAATAGCCAATGGTTGACCTTTATCCCAAGCGTGAACATCTAAAGCATTTGAAGATTGTGAACCACGATATTCATCAGGTGTAACTTCTTTAAAAGTTGTTTTAACACCAACATCATTCCACATACGTGCAACTAGTTCAACTTCAACACCACCAATACCTTGAGTAGCGTAGTCAATATTCACTGCAAAAGGAGATCCGTTTGGAAGTTCTCTAAAACCATCTCCATCTACATCTTTTAATCCAACTTCATCTAGAAGTGCATTAGCACCATCTGGATCATACTGAGTCATATGCATTTTGATTTCATCTGAAACAAAATCAGGTGCAGGTGAAATACCAACAAACTGCTCTACAACACCCATACCATAATAAGCTACATCGTTAATCTCATTTCTATCAAGTGCAATTGACATTGCTTGACGGAAACGAATATCTCCATAAACTTTACGTTTTTCCATATCTGGATGAGTTACATTAAAGCTAAATAATGCAGCACCACAACCTGGGTTAATTTGAAGATTATATGCTCCAGAATCAGCACCATCTAATAACTGAGGAGCAGATTCAAGTTGAACAGATTGAGATTTATAATCAACTTCACCATTAACAAGTTTTAACAATCTAATCTCATTTTCATTGATATATCTTTCATTTTGATAATCAATGTATGGTAATTGATTTCCAGCAGTATCAACTTGGTGAAAATAAGGATTAGCAGCGTAAACTCTTCCCTCAGTAGTATCTTCAATAGTCATATATGCTTCTAATGAAGGATAAGCAGCGTATTCTAAACCACTCACAAGATCAGGGTTTCTCAATAAAGGAGTTGGAGTATCTGTCCAGCCTGAGTTACCATAATAAGCAGCGAGAGCATCCCAACCATCTACAAAACCTAAAGCTTGTGCATTAGCATCAGCATTAGAGTCTATTTCAGGATGAAATTGTTCTAAGAAATGTGCAGGCATAAAAAATTGATTGTATGTCCATGCAATAGTTGCTGTTAAACCAGGAAAAGGTGATGGTAAGTTAAATCTAGCAGTTACATCATCGATAACATCAACCGTCATTGGTTCACCACCAACAAGAAGGTATGGATATGGTTTTTCTCTAATTTTTGGATTCATCATTAGATCTTCATACCAAAATTCAATATCTCTTGCTGTAAATGGTTCTCCGTTTGACCACTTATGTCCTTTTCTTAATGTAAAAGTTAAGGTTGTAAAATCATCATTCCACTCAAAACTTTTAGCTACATTTGGAACAATAGTTGTTAAATCATCAGCAAATCTCAATAAGTTTACGTGACGAGTCGATAACATATCTGAAGTACCAGCTTCAGTAGCATTTGATAAGAAGTTAATCGTACCACCGTACTTACCAATTGAATCATAAGGTCTAACAACTAGCGGCTCATCTGGAAGTCTATCTCCAACTGGAGGTAAAGCTTTATTACCCTGAATACTTGCATTAATACTTGCAATATTTGGGTTTTCCTTAAATTGCATTTCGCAACCTGCTAATTGTTCAAACTCATCTAATTCGTACTGTTGAGTATATTGTCCAGCATCAACACCATTTGGATTACTTTGAGTTGAACCATTACCAGCGCAAGCACCAGCAAAAGAATAACTACTCCATGATATTGAAGCTAAAGAAAATACAACAGCTAAAATTAATTTTTTAAACATATTATTTCTCCTCTTTAAATTTAAAGTAATGATGAAGTCATTACATATATAAGCTAAAAATACAAAAAAAATTTGACAGTTTTATTACATTTATTTTGTAAAAATTTGAATTGGCAATTAAAGCCAAACCGGGTTTGTCCAGGCAAAATCGCCAAAATCATTAGCAATACTGACCCTAAACCAATCTGATGGATACTTTTTTAGGTCAAATTCAGCCTGTGTAATATTTTTTCCGTTCTGACTCATGGATTTAGCTCCTTGACCAACAATACAAACTTGATTTGAAGGGGAACACTGAATATTTACTTTATAGTTATCAATTTTAAAATCAAAAATTTCAACTCCTGTAGAAGAATAATATTGTCCATTTTTTAAAGCATTTAAAATTGATCTTTCTGATAATTTATCCGCAGCAACCATCACCCATCCACCTCCAGAATCTTGCATCTTAAAATGAGAGTCATCTGTAGCAGTTAAAAATATTCTATTATTTTCTTGCAATAAATAATCTGCTGCTGCAGTACCAAAACCACGTTGAGCTTCTATGTGACATGAATGATTATAAATTTCAATGCCATGTGCATGACTTAAAGAAAGACATTCATCAAATGTTAGAGAATACCATTCTGGATGAGCGATTGTAACAAACGCACCTGCTTGAATTGCTCTTTGAACTAAACGAGGTGCTGTTTCTTTTTCATCAGCACATTTAAAATCTAATGGTAAACCATTTGCAACAATATGCCAAAGTTCATCTTTAACATATTTTTTACCTAGACAATGAAGTTCTGCTGATGGAATAGTTATAAAGTCTTTTTGATTAAGATGTTTTGTTTGTAATACTGTTTCAGCTGCAAATTTTGTATCTTTCCATAAATGATCTGAAAGGCATGTAAAATCATAACCTATTTCCTTATACTTATTAACAACTTCTTGTGGATTTAAAGCTCCATCTGAATGATTGGAATGTCCATGCAAATTACCTTTAAAGTACTTATGTTTATTTTTTGATGGCAATAAATCCATAAATATTATTAGACTAAATTTATTTATTTTTAATCAAAATAAAATCTATATAATTTCATTCATGTTAACAACAGTTATTGGGGCTTATCCTAAACCAAATTATTTAAAAATTACTGATTGGTTTAATGCATCAGGAGGGACAGACACTCAATTTCCTACAAAGTTTTATAATAATGAAATTAAACAAATGGGTAATGAAGCTGAAAAATTATTTATTCGTGCTACTAAAGAAATAATTCATGATCAAGAAGAGTGTGGGATTGATATAATTACAGATGGTGAAGTTCGTAGAGAAAATTATATTCATTATCACTGTAGACATTTAGAAGGTATAGATTTTAATCATCTTACCGAAAAAGTTGCAAGAACAGGGAATTATAAATGTTGGCTGCCAACAATAACAAACAAAATATCAGCAGCAGATCCTTTCTTAGTAGATGAATGGAAAAGTAATCAGACTCTAACAGATAAACCAATAAAAATTACAATTCCTGGACCAATGACTATTGCCGACACAATAGCAAATTCCTATTACAAATCAGATGATGAAATGGGATATGATTTAGCAATAGCTATCAATATAGAAATTAAAAGATTAGTTGAGGCTGGCTGTAAATATATACAGGTAGATGAACCTCTTTTTGCACGCAAACCTGAAAACGCTCTTAACTTTGGAATTAGTAATCTTGAAAAATGTTTTGAAAATATTAATGATAGTAGTATTGAAAAAATCACACATATTTGTTGTGGATATCCTGACAAAATTGATGCTATTGATTATCCAAAAGCTCCATTAGACTCTTATAAGAAAATTACAAAGGCACTGGATAACTCAATCATTGATAGTATCTCGATTGAAGATGCTCACCGTTACATTGATTTGAGCTTGCTATCAGATTATCAGAGGACAAAAGTAATTTTTGGTGTGATCAAAATTGCTAGTTCTTCAATTGAAACTGAGGAGGAAATTGAAAATAGAATTAAGGAGGCACTTAATTATATTTCAAAAGAGCAACTAATTTTAGCACCAGATTGTGGGCTAGGACATTTATCTAGAGAGCTCGCTATTCAAAAACTAAAGAAAATGTCATCAGTTGCAAGAAAATTTAGTTAAATAGAATAGAACAAGATTTGTGATTCCTTTGTAATAGATATTCTTATCTTTTATTATATGATAATATCAACTAATGACTATTCATAATTCTATTTTAGAAGTAAATTTAAGAAATCTTCAATATAATTATAAAAAGCTATCTGGGTTAGCAAGAAAATCAATTTGTGCTGCAATTATTAAATCGGATGCATATGGCACTGGTGTTTTAAAAGTTTTTGATGCCCTTTACAAAGTCAATTGTAGAAATTTTTTTGTTGCAACAACTCAAGAGGCACTAGAAATAAGAAAAAAAAGATCAACTAGTAATATTTATGTATTGAATGGTTTAGAAAATAACAACATTTCTGTTTTTAGTAAGAATAAAATTATTCCTATTTTAAATGATATAGATGAATATTGTTTCGTAACTAAAAATATAAAAAAATATAAAAAGTTAAAATTTGGGTTACATGTCGATACTGGGATAAATAGACTTGGTATCAACTTCAAAGAATTTTTTGAATTAAAATTTAAAAATAATATTCATATTTTGATAAGTCACTTAGCAAGTTCAGATGAATCAAATAACTATTATAATTCTATTCAAAATACAAAGTTTAGAAAAGCAATTGATCAACAATTTACTACAGCAATTAAAAGTCTCTCAAATTCATTTGCATTAATCTTAGGAAAAAATTACCACTATGATTTAGTTAGACCCGGTATTTCTTTATATGGAGGTCACCAAAATACAAAAATGAAAAAAGTAATTAAACCTGTTGTTACATTAAAAGCAAAAATACTGCAGATTAAAGAAATTGGTAAAAATGAATACATCGGATACAATCAAACTTACAAAACAACAAAAAAATTAAAAATAGCAGTGATTGGTATTGGATATGGAGACGGACTTTCAAGATTATTAAGTAATAAAGGTAAAGTTTTTTATAAAGATAATAGTTATAAAATTTTAGGACGTGTTTCTATGGACACTATTACTATTGATATCACTAAAAACAGTCGTCATTTAAAAGTAGGTAAATACGTAGAAATATTAAATCATACCTTTGGAATTGATAGCTTGGCACACCAATGCATCACGATTCCTCACGAAATTCTAACATCTATTACTAAAAGAGTTAAACGCGTTTATATTTAATTTTTATAAACCATGCAATTGATTATAGCCTGATACAACTGGAGATGTCCAATCATTTAGAACTTTAGATGTTGTTTTGAAAACTGATACTTTTAAAGGATAGCACTGAGCTGTGTCTGATGAATGTTCAGAACTACAATCCCCTCCAGGACAAGCAGATAATACTCCAAGTAGATCTATTTCAGCAAAAAATTCCAAAAAATCTCCCGGTCTCACTGGGCTTGCCTTCATAAAATATTGATGTGTATCAAGAGTAAAGCCTGTGCACATAAAAACATTAAGAACATCATGAACTAAATTTTCAGCTTCCTCTTTTAATAAATTTTTTTCTTTAACTAAAGCTCTTGTTAGATTGGAGTGACAACAATAATGATATTGATTATTTGTAATTAAATGATTTGTATAGGGATCACACCTTGTCCCAATAACATCGTGTACTGAACCACCATCTCTATCAAATCCATACCAATCTAGAGTGTCATATGTGATAGTAGCAAGTGGTCTTATATGAGGAAATGTACTCCACATTCGATCTTTCAGTGAGAGATGTGTTCCGTGTAAAGCGCGAGTTTTGCCTGAATAAAACTTTTCTTTATAATTATTTGCATTGAGCAAATTTAGATCCCCAACTTGAGGGCCTTCAATACTTTCTATTCTAAAAAAATATCCTGCTTTTACGTCAAAACATTTTGCATCTCTTGGGGGAATTATAACTTCATCTATTTTTTCCAGCTGTTCTCTAGCTTGTTGATAATTTTCCCAATAAGGAATTTTTAATGTATCATTTGGATAACAAATAACAGGAGAATTTAATTTTCGATTTTCCCCATCTACAGGTTTTTGATGTTGGGAATATTTTTTCATACTTAATTCATTTCATAAGAAAACATTTATTTATATGCAATTACACTAATAATCTCAAACATAATAGATGCAGCTACCATTGAAGTAATATTATTCTTTTGATCTTTGCTAGGCATTAAGCATACAACATCACCGCCAATAACATTTTTGCTTTTAACAGATTGAATAAGTGCTTTTGCCTCATCAATAGTAAAGCCAGTAAAACTAGGTTCTATATTTGATACTGCAGGAGCAACAGTGGAATCAAGTGAGTCTAAATCAAACGTAATATAAACAGGATTATCACCAATTTTATCTAAAGTTTCTCTGATGACATCATCAATGCCTCTTTTTTTAAATTCATCCATTGTTACTACATTGTAACCAAGGTCATAACTTGGTTGCAACCAATCTAAAGTTCTAGGATTGCCACGCATACCGATTTGCATACTAGTTTTTGGATCTATAATTCCTTGCTCAACTAAGTAAGCACCCCAATGAGCAGCACTTTTTTTAGCACCCATAAAATGATCTAATTGACTAAAGGTGTCAGTGTGAGCATCGATATGAAGAAATGATATTTTTTTTCCATTTGTTAATTCTAGATTATTACTTCCTAAACCTTGAAGAATGCCACCAGTAATAGAATGATCTCCACCAATAGATACAACTGGTTTTTTTTCTTTTGCAATTCTCTCATAAAAATTAGTAATATCTTCAATGCATCTTTCATTATTATTTGCATGTGGAAGAGCAACATCGCCTAAGTCGAATATTTTTTTTTGTTTCCATGGATTAATATTGAAATCTAAATGTACTCTTCTTAATCCAGCAGATACATGTCTAACAGCTCTTGGACCTAAATGTTGATCTCTTTCTGTTGTTCCATTACCAGTACTATGAGGTACACCAACAAGAGCAATATCACATTTTGATAAATCTTTATGATGTTCACAGCGAAACAATGTTGGTATTCCCCACCAATACATGGTCTCCATCATCAACTCATCATTTGAGTTAGTCATTTTATTAGATTAATTTATTGCAGTGCTTGGATCAACAAAATTATAACCCAAATCTTCTGCTACTGCTTTGTAAGTAACATTTCCTTGGCAAACATTTAAACCTGCAAGAAAATTTGCATCACTATTTAAAGCATCTCGATAGCCACTTTGCGCTAAGTGCAATACAAAAGGTATTGTTGCTGCATTTAGAGCAAAAGTAGAAGTTCTTGGTACACCTCCTGGCATATTAGCAACACAGTAATGCACAACATCATCAATAACATAAGTTGGGTTAGCATGAGTTGTTGGTTTGCTTGTTTCTACACATCCACCTTGATCGATAGCAACATCAACAATTACAGAACCTCTTTTCATCACTTTAAGCATATCTTTTGTAATTAATTTAGGAGCATTAGCACCTGGAATTAAAACTCCACCAATTAATAAATCAGTTTCAGCAACATAATCTTCTAAATTTATATCATCTGAGACAAGTGGGATAATCCGATCACCAAATTTTGCTTGAAGTTCTTTGAGACGATCTTCCGATTTATCAACAACATGAACTTTTGCTTCCATTCCCGTTGCAATGGTTGCTGCATTTTCACCTACAACTCCACCACCCAAAATAAGAACATTCCCGGGATTAACTCCAGGAGCCCCGCCAATCAGTAAACCTCTTCCACCTTGGGGTTTTTCTAAGCAGTGTGCTCCAGCTTGTATTGACATTCTTCCAGCAACAGCACTCATTGGAGCTAACAATGGCAATCTATTATTTTCATCAGTTACAGTCTCATATGCAATACAAATTGATTTTGAGTCTACTAATCCCTTAGTTAAATCTGGAGCTGCTGACAAATGTAAATAGGTAAATAAGACTTGATTTTCTCTTAACATATTTACTTCTTCAGATTGCGGTTCTTTGACTTTTACTATCATATCTGAATCATTAAATACATCGCCAGCTGTTGGCACAATTTTCGCTCCAGCTTTTTCATAATCTACATTTTCAAAACCAGCACCAAAACCAGCATTACTCTCAACTAAAACATTATGTCCATGATTTGTTAGTTCCTGTACGCTTGTAGGAGTAAGACCAACTCTAGACTCTTGAGCCTTGATCTCACTAGGAATGCCAACTTTCATTATTGTTCCTTAAAATAATTAGTAATACCAGTTCTTAGTTTCTCAATCATTTCATCAATATGTTTTTTTTCAGATATAAATGGTGGTGCAACGATTAAACAATCTCCTGTAGCTTTTAAGCTTAAACCAGAAGCAAATAAATGTTTAAAACAAGCATATCCAGCTTTTCCAAGACGCTCATCCATTCTTAAGTCAATACCTCCCATCATTCCATATCCTCTAATATCAGTGATACCTTCAATATCTTTCAAACTAAATAAGCCATCTAAGAAATATGGAGACATTTCTTTAGCCCGATTAAATAAATCTTCTTTATCAAAAATATCTTGCATTGCTAATCCAGCTGCAACTGAACAAGGTATTGCGGAGTAAGTATAACCATGAAAAAATTCGATAGCTCCTTTTGGTGCCGCATCAACCATTGAGTCATAAATATGCTCTCTAGATGCCACCGCTCCAAGAGGAACAACACCATTTGTGATTGCTTTTGCCATTGTTATAATATCAGGAGTAACTTCAAATGCTTGAGAGCCAAAAGGTTCCCCCATTCTTCCCCAACCTGTTATAACTTCATCAAAGATAAGAAGAATACCATGTTTATCACAAATCTGTCTAAGTTTTTTTAAATATCCTTTTGGTGGTACCAAAGTTCCTGTAGATCCTGCTACTGGTTCGACAATACATGCTGCAATATTCTCTCCACCTATATGTCCTGCAATTCTCTCTAAATCTTCTGCAAGGTAATCACCTTTTTCAGGCTCCCCACAAACAAATTTATTTTCTGGTAAGTGTGTATGACGTAAGTGATGAGTATTTGGCATTAAGATACTTGAAAAAGTTTTTCTATTTGCAACCATTCCACCAACAGAAATTCCTCCAATATTCATTCCGTGGTATCCTCTTTCACGACCAACGATATGATGACGATGTCCCTCACCTTTAGCTTTAAAGTAAGCTATAGCAGTTTTTATTGCTGTATCTACTGCAGATGAACCACACATAGTAAAAAATATTCGATTTAAATCTTCTGGGGTATGTTTAGAAATTTTTCTTGCTAATTCAAAAGAGCCATTAAAACCTTGTTGAAAAGGTTGAACATAATCTAGTTGTTCAAGTTGTTTATAAACAGCTTCTCTAATTTCTTGTCGACCATGACCTGCAGGACTGCAAAACAATCCAGAGCTTGCATCAATTAATTGATTACCATGATGATCAGTGTAATACATTCCTTCAGCTTTTACCATTAGCCTAGGATTGTCTTTAAAATCGTGATTAGATGTAAATGGCATCCAATGTTCTTCAAGTGAATTAGGTAATTCGTTTCTATTTTCTAAATCCATAAATATCCCCAAATATGCAAAATTTATCTAGCCTTACATCATACAAATAGCTTATCCAAGAACAATTCTTGCTGTTTTTCTTAATTTCATAGGAAAAATTGACGCCCTAGTATAGAAGAAAAAAAATCATTTATGCTAACAAAAAAAGAAGCCTACATACCCAATAATTTAATATCATTGGCAAAAAAAACACCTGATCTATCAGCAGGAATTATATGTGCCGATCATGACTCTACTATAGAGTCAGCTAAAAAGTCGGTAGAATTGAGTTTAATAAAACCAATTTTTATTGGAAATAAAAAAAAAATCATTGAAAAGGCAAAAAAAATCAAATGGGAAATAAATTCTTATGAAATAATTGATTCATCAAAAGATGTTGAGGCAGCTATGCTTGGGGCTGAACTTGCTAGAGACAATAAAATCAAAGTAATCATAAAAGGTAATCTTCATACAGATGTATTAATGAAAACATACTTAAAAAAAGAGTATGGTCTAATTGAAGGAAAAAGATTAAGTCATATTTGGCATATGACCATTTCTCGAGATGATAAACCACTTTTTATAACAGATGGTGCATTAAATGTTGCGCCTCGCCTTGATGTAAAAATGCATATCCTAAAAAATGTAATTAAATTTGCAAATCAAATACAAATTTCTAAACCAAGAGTAGCTATTTTATCGGGAACTGAAGATCCTATAGAAAGTATGCCTAGTTCTATGGAAGCAAAAGAATTAATGGAACGTGCAATAAATGAAAACATTAATGCTTATGTTCATGGTCCTCTTGCATTTGATAATGCTATTTCACCTGATGCAGCCAAAATAAAAAAAATTTCTAATGAGGTTGCAGGAAAAGCAGACATCCTTTTAGTCCCAAATTTAGAAACTGGAAATTCTTTATCAAAAATAATGGTTTATTTTATGGGTGCTTGCGCTGCAGGATTTATTGTTGGTGGCAAAGTTCCTGTTGTTGTGACTAGTAGAGCAGATAACTCCGCTTCACGAATAGCTTCCATAGCTGCTGCAGTAATAGCAACTCAATAGTGAAAAATAATAAATTGATAAGTGTTGCATTTTTAGCAATTGGCGCAACTTTATTTGGCTCATTAATGGGTACAGGTGTTAAATTCCTCTCAGATGATCTTCATCCAATAATTATTTGTTTTTGGAGATGTTTAATAGGACTGATATTAATTACTCCTTTTGTTGTAAGAAATAATTTCAAAGCTCTTGAGACTAAAAATATGCGCTTACAAATTATTAGAGCATCAATTAACATTCTCTCAATGATCTGCTGGTTCAGTGCTATAGGTATGATGCACTTTGAAAAAGCAACTGCACTTGGATTTACTACTCCTCTTTTTACAACTCTTCTTGCCGTAATTGTTCTTGGAGAAGTAATTCGTTTTCATCGAACAGCTGCTCTTATACTTGGCTTTATAGGTATTCTGATCATCATAAGACCAGGGTATATGCCTTTTGAGTTAGGAGTCATTTTAATGTTAATTGCCTCTTTTAGTTTTTCTTTTGTACTTATTTTTGTAAAAAAATTATCTGCTACTGATTCTAGTCTAACTATAATTTTTTATCATCTCTTATATATGACACCTGTTTTTTTCATCTTGGCTTTGTTTTATTGGGAAAATATTAGCCTAAATCAATTAATAGTTTTTGTTTTTATGGGAGCTTCAGGATTATTATCACACTGGTGCCTAGCACAAGCATTTAAATTTTCAGACACAACTTTTGTTATGCCTTTACAATTTACTAAACTGATTTGGGCTTCACTAATAGGTTTATTCATTTTTTCAGAAAAACCAGACATATGGACATGGCTTGGTGGAATAGTTATATTTATTTCAGTAGTATACATTACATACCGTGAGGCCTTTAAGAAAAAAGGAACTGAAAAACCAATTCAGGTTGATAGAGCAATTATAAATTAAACAATTTTCTTATCTTTTAAAAAATTAATAATTTGATCTGCAAGTTGCTCTGCACTACTTTTTTTTGTATCAAGAGTTAGATCAGGATTTTCTGGGCTCTCATATGTGGAATCAATCCCTGTAAAATTTTTTAATTCTCCTGCTCTTGCTTTTTTATATAATCCCTTTGGATCTCTCTTTTCACATTCTTCTAATGATGTACTAACAAATACTTCAAAAAATTCTCCTAACTGAAACAACTCTTTTGCCATTTGCCTCTCTGAGCGGAAAGGAGAAATAAAAGAAACTAGAGTAATTAAGCCAGCATCAGCCATTAGCTTTGAAACCTCAGCAACACGTCGAATATTTTCTACTCGATCCGTATCAGTAAAACCCAAATCTTTATTCAATCCATGACGAACATTATCACCATCTAATAAATAAGTTCGTTTGTTGATAGTATAAAGTTTTTGCTCAAGAATATTGGCAATTGTTGACTTACCCGATCCTGACAACCCTGTAAACCATATAACACATGGTTGTTGAGCATTTTGTTTTGAGCGAGTTTCTTTATTAATACTCATTTCATGCCAAGAAATATTAGAAGAACGACGTAGAGCATGATCAATCATGCCTGCGCCAATTGTCTTATTATTGTATGGGTCAATAATTACAAAACTGCCTAATTGGTGATTGTTTTTGTATGAAGTAATACTATGCATTTTATTTAATGCAATTTTACAATAAGCAATGTCGTTTAAATTCAATCTTTTGGTTGCTATTTCTTCGTAAGAGTTCACATTAATACTGTGAACTAAATCTGTTATTTGTCCATTAATATAAGTGTTATTAAAACGAAAAATATAATTACGCTCTGGGAGCATTGATTCTTGCTCCATCCAAACAATATGAGCTGCAAACTTATCAGCTTTAATGATTGCCTTATTATCTTTTGTTAGAATGGTGTCTCCTCGCGAGATATCTAATTCATCTTTTAATGTTAATGTTACAGACTGATTAGTAAAAGCGACATTCAACTCACCTTTAGGTCCATAAATATTTTTAATTGATGTTTGATAATTAGATAATGCTGTTGTTATCAAATCTCCTTTTGATATTTTGCCAGAAGTAATAGTTCCAGAGTATCCTCTAAATTCTGAACTTGATCTATTAACCCACTGAACTGGCATGCTAAATGCATTTTTTACATTTTCATCTTGAATATGAATATTTTCTAAAGTTTCAATAAGTGAAAGACCTGTATACCATTTAGTATTTTCAGAAATCGAAAAAACATTTGCTCCTTTTAGAGCTGAAAGTGGTATATAATTTGTTGAAAAAAAATTAAAATTTTTAGTAAAATTTTTATATTCATTAACTATTTTTTCAAAATTGTTTTGATCATATTTAACTAAATCCATTTTGTTGATTGCAACTACTACATGTTTTATCCCTAAAAGATTAACAATAAAACTATGTCTTTTTGTTTGTTCTAAAACTCCTTTTTGAGCATCAATTAGAATAATTGCCGCATCAGAATTAGATGCACCTGTTGCCATATTGCGTGTGTACTGTTCATGTCCAGGTGTATCAGCAATAATAAATTTGCATTTAGGTGTTTCAAAAAAACGATATGCAACATCAATAGTAATCCCTTGCTCTCGTTCAGCTTGTAAACCATCTATTAGCAAAGCTAAATCTAGTTCTTTTCCCTGTGTGCCATATTTTTCACTTTCAGCCTTAGCTTGATTCATTTGATCTAGAAAAACATTTTGAGAATCATATAATAATCTTCCTAATAGAGTTGATTTACCATCATCTACTGAACCACATGTTAAAATCTTAATTTGGTTTTTTTTATTTTGATCTTGAAAAAATTTTTTTAAATCCATTAAAAATATCCTTCTTGTTTCTTTTTTTCCATTGATCCAATTTGATCATTATCTATTGCCCTTCCTTCTCTTTCAGAATTCTTACTTTCTAATAATTCAACGATAATTTCTTCTACTGATTTAGCTGATGACTCAATAGCGCCAGTTAATGGATAGCAGCCTAAAGTTCTAAAACGTATTAATTTGTTTTGTACTTTTTCATAATCTTTTATATCTAATCTTTTATCGTCAACCATAAGAAGTAAATTATCTCTTTGAATTACAGGTCGTTCTTCTGCGAAATATAATGGGACGATATTTATTTTTTCTTGATAAATGTATTGCCATACATCTATTTCTGTCCAGTTCGATAAAGGGAAAACTCTAACACTTTCTCCTTTAGCTATTTTTGTATTAAATAAATTCCATAACTCAGGGCGTTGATTTTTTGGATCCCAATGATGATGCTGATCTCTAAAGGAAAAAATTCTCTCTTTCGCTCTTGATTTTTCTTCATCTCTTCTTGCCCCTCCAAAAGCTGCATCAAACTTATATTTGTTTAAAGCTTGTTTAAGTGCTTGTGTCTTCATTATATCTGTATGAAGTTTTGAACCATGAGAAATTGGTCCAATATTATTTTTCACTCCCTCTTGATTGATATGAACTAATAAATCTAAATCATATTCTTTTTCAATATCATCACGAAATTTAATCATATCCTTAAATTTCCAAGTAGTGTCAACATGTAATAATTTAAATGGAAGTTTTCCAGGAGCAAAAGCTTTAAGTGCTAAGTGCAGCATGACTGCAGAATCCTTTCCAATGGAGTATAACATGACAGGATTGTCAAACTCAGATGCTACTTCACGGATAATATGAATACTTTCAGATTCTAATTTTTCTAAATGTGATAAATTCATCTCTTACTTAAGTTTAAGGTTGCCTATAGCATAGAATTGCGGATTAAGAATATCCTCTTTTGTATTATAATATACATCACTGTCTTTAAAGGTAAGGATTTTACCACCAGCTTCGTTAACAATTATATGTCCAGCAGCAATATCCCATTCAGATGTTGGTCCAAATCGTGGGTAAATATCAGCTAGACCTTCAGCAATTAAACAAAACTTTATTGAACTTCCCACTTGAACAATTTCTGCACCTGGATATTTTTCATTAACCCAACTGGTAAAGATACTATTTGAATGAGATCGACTGCCAATTATACGAGTTATATGTGATTGATCAGAAACAACAATTTTTTTAGCTTCATCAAGATGACTTAGTTCAATATTTGTATTTATTTTATAAGATCCATTATTTTTTTGAGCAAAATAGATTAATGATTTTGCAGGTACAAATATAATTCCTAAAATTGGCTTATTATTTTCAATCAATGCTATATTAACGGTAAACTCTCCATTTTTTTTAATAAATTCTTTGGTGCCATCCAACGGATCAACAAGCCAATATTTTTTCCAATTTTTTCTTTTATTCCATTCTACTAGTGATTCTTCACTTAAAATTGGAATGGTTTTATCCAAATTATTAAGTGAGTTTAAAATTATTTCATTTGAGGCTAAATCAGCTTTAGTTAAAGGCGATGAGTCATTTTTATCAGTAACTTCAATATCATCGTTGTAATATTCAAGAACTTTATTCCCTGCCTTTATAGAAATATTACAAATATCTAGTAACAATTTTTTATTCTTAATCATTTTAATTTGACTTTTATAGAACCTAAATTAGTGTTTTGACAGGTTTTTATGGAAAAAGAAATTTATAAAATCATAGATAAAGAAAAGTTAAGTGTTGTTAGTGAGAATATAGAAAAAGCGCACGGTCTTCCTAATGAATGTTACTTGAATGGACCTTATAGTAAAATTGAACGTAAAAAAATCTTCGAAGAAAAGTGGGTTACAATAGGTGTTGCAAGTTCAGTTCCAAATCCAGGAGATGTTAAACCTTTTGATCTACTTGGTATTCCACTAATCATAGTTAGGGATAAACAAAAAAAAATTAGAGTTTTCCATAATGTTTGTAGTCACCGAGGATATAAGTTAGTTAGTGAAACTTGCTCTCTTAAAAATGTATTAAGATGTCCTTATCACTCATGGTCATATGACTTGGAAGGGAGGTTAATTGCCACACCTCATTTAGGTGGAATAAATAAAAATGAACATCATGATTTTGATAAATCTAAAAGTGGATTGAAAGAAGTGCGATCATCTGTTTGGCTCGACTTAGTTATGGTAAATATTTTGGGGAATGAATTACCTTTTGAAAAATATATAGAACCGCTTGAGGAAAGATGGTCTGAGTTTTGGACAAAACAAGATCAAGAAATGATCTGTCATGCAAAAGATTATGGATATTTCAAATTAGAAGCAAAGTGTAATTGGAAATTTGCAATAGAAAACTATTGTGAAAGTTATCACTTACCTTTTGTTCATCCTGGTCTAAATGCCTATTCAAAAATTGATGATCATTATCATATACAAGGACTACCTAATCGTTTTGCTGGACAAGGTACACTTGTCTATAATCCTAGATTTGAAAATAATGAAAAATTTCCAACATTCCCTGGATGGAGAAAGGGGAAAGAAGATCATGCTGAATATGTCGCTTTATTTCCAAACGTAATGCTTGGTATTCACAAAGACCATTACTATGCTTATTGGTTAGAGCCTGTTGCGCATAATTTTACTAAGGAACATATGGAAATCTATTATGTAGGTGAAGAGGCTGCTCTTGATGATTCGTATAAATCATTGAGAAAACAAAATTTTGAACAATGGCATAGCATTCAAACTGAAGATTTAAATATTATTGAAGGTATGCAGGAAGGAAGAAATTCACCTGTTTACAATGGAGGTAATTTTTCTCCAGCTCTTGATAATCCTACTCACCATTTTAATAAGTGGGTAGCCACTTCATTGACCGATAATGATTTTTCAAATAATTAAATAATAATTATATGACTGACTCATTGCTTCAATCATTTAAATTGAAACATTTGAATCTAAAAAATAGAATTATTACGACAAGTCATGAACCAGCCTATAATGAGGGTGGATTTCCAAAAGATAGATATGTAGCCTATCATTTAGAGAGAGCAAAAGGAGGCATAGCCATGACAATGACTGCAGGATCAACTGTAGTTTCAAAAGATAGTCCTCCTTCATTTGACAATATTCATGCCTATAAAGATGAAGTTGTTCCTTGGATTAAAAAACTTACTGAAGCTATTCATGATCAGGATTGTAAAATTATGATTCAGTTAACACATCTTGGAAGAAGAACTTCTTGGAGTAAAGGTGATTGGCTTCCATCTATTTCATCAGGAAAACACCGAGAACCTGCGCATAAAGCATTTCCAAAAGTTGCTGAGAGCTGGGACATTGGAAGAATCATTAGAGAATATGGTGATGCCGCTGAGAGAATGAAAGAAGGTGGGATGGACGGTGTTGAGCTTGAAGGTCAAGGTCATTTAATTGGTCAATTTCTTTCCCCCTTAACTAATGAATTAGAAACAGAATATGGTGGTAGTTTTGAAAATAGATTACGTTTTACACTTGATGTTCTTTCAGACATTAGAAACAAAGTTGGTCAAAAATTTATTGTAGGAATCCGTTGTGTCTTCGATGAAGTAGAAAAAGGAGGTATAACTAAATCAGATGGATTAAAGATTGCAAAAATCTTATCTGATTCAGGTTTAATAGATTATTTAAACATCAATAGAGGAAGAATACATACTGATCCAATACTAACTAAACATATTCCTATTCAAGGAATGAAAAGTGCTCCACATCTAGAATTTGCAGGAGAAATAAAAAAAGAAGTAAATTTACCAATTTTTCATGCATCTAAAATTTCTGATGTAGCAACTGCTAGATATGCAATTTCAAATGGATTGGTTGACATGATAGGTATGACAAGAGGTCATTTAGCAGACCCTTATATTGTAAAAAAAATAAAAGAAAAAAGAGAAGATGATATTAGACCTTGTGTTGGAGCTACTTATTGTTTGGACAGAATTTACCAAGGTGAGGAGGCTCTTTGTATTCATAATGCGGCAACAGGAAGAGAATTAAAATTTCCAAATATTATTAGTAAATCAAAAATAAAAAAGAAAATTGTTGTAGTTGGTGCTGGGCCTGGAGGACTTGAAGCAGCAAGAATAGCAGCAGAAAGAGGTCATGAGGTTATAGTTTTTGAAGCAGCACCTGATCCTGGAGGCCAAATTAGATTATGCGCAAAATCTTCAAGAAGAAAAGATATGATGGGTATTATTGATTGGCGAATGCAGCAATGCATAAACAAAAATGTTAAATTCAATTTTAATATTATTGCTGAAGCTCAAGATGTGATGAATCAAAACCCTGATACTATAATCATCGCAACAGGAGGTATGCCGAACCTCGAACTTTTTGAAACAAAAAAAGATTTAGAAAATGTTTTTACAAGCTGGGATATAATTTCAGGGGACGTTAAGTTAGCTGAAAATATATTAATCTATGATGAGGCAGGTGATCATACAGCTATGCAATCAGCAGAAATAGCTATTGAAAAAGGATCAACTGTTGAATTTATGACACCAGATAGATTAATTTCTTCTGAAATAATGGGAATGAATTTAACTCCTTATTTAAAAAATCTTCAAAATAAAAAAATAACATACTCTATTGCTAAAAGATTAAAAGATGTATCAATAAAAGGGAACAAATTAAATGCTATAATTGGTTCTGATTATGATGAAAATTTTAAATATAGCTCTACTTATGATCAAATTTTTTTAAACTATGGAGTAAAACCTTTAGACGAGTTATATTTTAATCTTGTATCTTTTTCCAAAAATGAAGGTGAAGTGAACTACACTAAATTCATAAAAGGTGAGGCACAAAATATTATTAAAAATAAAAATAACAAATTTTATTTATATAGAATAGGAGATGCTATTTCTTCTAGAAATATCCATGCAGCTATTTATGATGCATTAAGACTAGTAATAAACTTATAAATACAATTAAATCAAATCAAGAGGTATTGAAGATAATAATTCCAAACCCTTGTCAGTAACTAAATACTGATCTTCTAACTTTGCACCTTCATTTGCATCAACCTCCCCAATATAACTTTCAACACACACCACCATATTTTCTTGAAAGGTACCACTATAATCTCCATTACTATAATCTTCATCGGGATAGCCAATATACGGCCATTCATCACTCATTCCAACACCATGTATTTGACATGGATAATGATTATCAAAACAATTGTCTGGAAGCTTCCAGGCTTTTTCTGCAAATTCTCTAAAAGATAGTCCAGGCTTAATTAATTGCTCATTATATTTTACATTTTCATAAGCCAAGCTATGAATTTTATTTTGATAATTGCTTAATTTTTTTCCTTCTACAAATGTTCTTGAAATATCAGCACAATATCCATAAGGTCCAACCATATCGGTATCAAAAGCAACGAGCTCACCTTCTTGAATAATTCTATTACTACACTCTTGAAACCAAGGATTAGTTTTTGGACCTGAATTTAATAATCTTGTTTCAAACCATTCACCTCCATTTTCAATGTTTGTTTTATGTAAAATTGACCACAATTCTTCTTCTGTCATGCCTGCTTTTAAATTTTCATGCATAAGTAAAATGCCTTTCTCTGCTGTTTTAACTGAAGCTTTCATGCATATAATTTCATCTTGAGACTTTATCGATCTTGCAATTTCCATAAATTTTTGAGCGTTAATTATTTCGTATTCATAATTATTATTTAAAGCATTGATACCGGCTGGATCACAAACATCGATAATCAGTTTTTTATTTTCAGAACTATATTGCTTCATCAGGTCATCTATAACCTTTGACCATTCAAGCGCTTTATCATAAACGTCATTTCCCCAAGTAAAATGATCCCAACTGATCACTTCTCTTACTTCATCAATAGTACAATTATTTAGATAAATATGTTCACAATTTGGGTATTCAAATAATATTACTGGACCAGTCGCAGGAATAAAAACATATCGCGTCATCAGATGAAAAGAAAATATTGACATATTTCTTGTATCAGTAGCATAACGAATATTTATTGGATCAAATAAAATACATGCACCTATTTCGTTTTGTTGTAATTGATCTCTTACTCTATTTAATCGATACATTCGCATACGATCAAAATTAATTTTATCTTCATAAAGTTTTGGTTTGAATCCGTTGTTTATAATTGAATCTTTTTCCCCAAACTTCGGACCAATTTTTCTATTGATATTTTTTGTATTAAAATTCATATTATAATAATATACATTATACTTATAAACAAAAACAGAGGAAGATATGGATGAAGAATTATTTAAAAAAGGTTTAGAAAAAAGAAAAGCTACTTTAGGCAAAGAATATGTAGAAAAAAATTTAGAACAAGCTGATGAATTTACTCTTCCTTTTCAAAAAGCAATGACTGAATGGTGTTGGGGTTTTGGCTGGGGAGATGAAGTAATTGATATGAAAACTCGATCAATGATGAACCTATCAATGATTGGGGCTTTAGGTAAAATGCAAGAATGGGAAATTCATTGCAGAGGGGCAATAACCAATGGAGTATCTAAAGAAGAGATAAGGGCTATTATTCATGTAATAGGCATTTATTGTGGAGTCCCTCAGGCGTTAGAATGTTTTAGAGTGGCAAAAAAAGTGTTCGGAGAAAAAAATCTTTAATTTGATTTTTAGCTATAAATGTAAAACATATAACCAATATATAATAGCAAACCTATAGACCCATAAGTTCTGCCGATTCTTTTTAAAAAAAACATAAATCCTAAGATCATGACAGTTACAAATAACATAAAGAGTAAATCCTCAGATCCTATTACTGATGGTATGCTAAAGTTTCCAAAAAAAGAAGAAACGCCTAATACGCCCAAGATATTATAAATATTTGATCCCAAAACATTACCGAGAGCAAAATCAACTTTACGTCTAATTGCTGATAAAATTCCAACTACTAGTTCAGGAAGTGAAGTACCAAATGCAACTAATGATAC
Source organism: uncultured Alphaproteobacteria bacterium (assembly GCA_902576125.1). Classification (GTDB taxonomy): domain Bacteria; phylum Pseudomonadota; class Alphaproteobacteria; order HIMB59; genus CACPNW01. The sequence goes on from CACGUF010000002.1 coordinate 45,546, forward strand.
ACCTATTATAGCTTCTGGAATATTTAATTCATTTGCAATATTAATTGCTGATTTAACAAAAAGATCTGATCCATAAATGAGCAATACTATTCCAACTAAAATTAATATTATTGATATTATAAGAGAATAATCACCTTTTTCCTCAACATCAGATACATCAAGTGAGCCCTGTTTAACTTGCATGTACATAATAAAAAATAAAAGACCAATAGATAAAATGCCAAAAAGGAAATTAAAAGGTAAGATTAAAAAGCTCATAGCTATTAAAACTAAAGCCAAGAAAATGTTTATCCAAGCTTGGTTAATTTGATTTTGGTTAATATTACTAATAGGAATTAAAAAAGATGTTGCGGCCATTACAAGTATTAAATTAGCAATATTACTTCCGATAACAGCACCGACAGCTAAATCAGCATGATTTATAACTACAGCATTAATACTACTTGCTAATTCTGGTAAAGATGTTCCCCCAGCAATAATAACTACACCAATAGCAAATAATGAAACTTTTAATTTTTTTCCAAAACTAATTGAACCTCTAATAATTAGTTCAGCACCAAAAACAAGCAGACCTAAACCTATAAACAAAAAAATTAAATTCACATGTTCTTTTTAATTTATTTTGTAAAAAAAGATATAAGCAAAGATTAGTCAATGATTATTGGAGATCAATAAGTTTATTGAACGACAGTATCCTTACTATTAATACCAGCAACTTCAACCGGTGCTTTCATTGCATCCCTTCTAAATGGCTCACCAAGCTCTTGATTTAGAATGACTTCAATAAAAGTTGTAATACCATTCATTTGATCAACACATGATGCTTTAAGAGCTTCTGTTAACTCTGATTGAGTTGTCACTTTAACGCCTTTAAAGCCGCATGCTTCTGCAATTTTTGCATAACTTAATTTTGGATCAAGTTCTGTTCCAATAAAGTTATTATCGTACCAAAGGGTGGTATTTCTTTTCTCTGCACCCCATTGATAATTTCGAAATATAACCATTGTAATATTTGGCCACTCTTCTCGACTACATGAAGTCATCTCACTCATACTAATTCCAAAAGCACCGTCTCCTGAAAAACCTACAACTGGAGTATTAGGACAACCAATTTTTGCACCTAAAACAGATGGAAAGCCATACCCGCAAGGTCCAAATAAACCTGGAGCTAAATATTTTCTTCCTTGTTCAAAAGTAGGATAAGCATTACCAATAGCACAGTTATTTCCAATATCACTTGAAATTATAGCATCTTCTGGCAATCCTACTTGAATAGCTCTCCAAGCCATACGAGGAGACATCCTATCTGGGTCTCTCTCCCTTGAGTCTTTATTCCAAGTAGTCCCTTCATCATCCTCTTCATGATCTAGACTTGTTAGTGTTTGAAGCCATGCAGATTTAGTCTGATGTATTAGAGCTTTTCTGTCTTCTCTTCCACTATCCCCTGCAGTTGAAGATAATTGACTTAGAATTTGTTGGGCAACGAGTTTAGCATCACCACAAATTCCTATTGAGATTTTTTTTGCTAAACCAATTCTATCAGAGTTAAAATCAACCTGAATTATTTTTGCCTCTTTTGGCCAATAGTCAATTCCATAACCAGGTAGTGTTGAGAAGGGGTTTAATCTTGTGCCAAGAGCTAGAACTACATCGGCTTTAGAAATAATTTCCATTGCTGCTTTAGATCCATTGTATCCAAGCGGACCCACAGCAAGCGGATGTTTTCCTGGAAAACTATCATTGTGTTGATATCCGCAAGCAACAGGAGCATCTAATTTTTCTGCAATTTTTTTTGCAATCTTCAATAGCATCAGCAAGAACTACACCTGCTCCAGATAATATTACTGGAAATTTTGCATTTGATAAAAGTTTTGCAGCCTCATTTATTGCTGTGGCTCCTCCAGAAGGTCTTTCAAATTCAATTATAGAAGGCAATTCAATATCAACAACTTGGGTCCAAAAATCTCGTGGAACATTTATTTGAGCCGGTGCTGATCCTCTTTTAGCCTTTAATATTACTCTATTCAATACTTCTGCCATTCTAGATGCGTCACGAACTTCTTCTTGATAACATACCATATCTTTAAATAAGTTCATTTGTTCTACTTCTTGAAAACCACCTTGACCCATTGTTTTATTTGCTGCTTGAGGAGTAACCAAAAGCATTGGAGTGTGATTCCAATATGCTGTTTTTATTGGAGTTACTAAACCTGTTATACCCGGACCATTTTGTGCAATACACATAGCAACTTTACCGGTAGATCTTGTGTAACCGTCAGCGATTAACCCTCCATTGGACTCATGTGCAACATCCCAAAAAGTTATCCCTGCTTTTGGAAAAAGATCAGAAATTGGCATAAATGCTGAACCTATTATTCCAAAAGAATGTTGTATTCCGTGCATTTGTAAGACTTTTACAAAAGCTTCTTCTGTAGTCATTTTAGCCATCTTCAAATCTCCAATTAATATATTATGTTATCTATTTAGACATATTTATAAAATTTAAATTTTGGACTATAATAATTTGACAGCATAATCTAGAAAATTAATTAGATAATGAATAAAAAAAATGAAAAATCAGGAAAGATCATAGAAGATGCTCAATATAATTTAAAAGGTCAGGATATAATTAAATTTATTGCTAAAACACTACCTCATCAACCAGGAGTTTATCAAATGGAGGATGATGAAGGAAAAATTTTATATATTGGAAAAGCTAAGAATCTTGCAAAAAGAGTAATTAATTATACTTCATTAAATAATCTTACTCGTCGTTTACAAAGAATGGTGAGCTTAACAAAAAAAATGAATTTTTTTGTTACTAATACTGAAATAGAAGCCCTTCTACTCGAATGTAATTTAATTAAAAGACATAAGCCGCGTTTTAATATTATTCTAAGAGATGATAAATCTTTTCCTTATATTTTAATTAATAATGAGTATCAATTTCCTCGACTCCAAAAATATCGTGGTGCAAAAAAAATAAGAGGTGATTATTTTGGTCCGTTTGTTTCACCCTCAGTTGCTGATTATACTTTGATAGCTCTTCAGAAAGCTTTTCTCTTAAGAAGTTGTTCTGAAGGTATTTTTAAAAACAGATCTCGACCATGCTTATTATTTGATATCAAAAGATGTAGTGGGCCCTGTGTAGATTATATTGATCAAAAGAAATATAAAGAAAGCATTGATGATGCAAAAAAATTTTTAAAAGGTAACACAAAAAAAATTGAAAAAAAATTAACTGCTAAAATGAAGATAGCTAGCAAAAATCAGATGTTTGAAGAAGCAGCGCGTCTTAGAGATAGAATTAAATCAGTAAATCAAATTCAAAAGTATCAGTCTGTATATATAAAAGATATGCGCAATATTGATATATTTGCAATAAAACTAAATGACAACAAAAGTTGTATTCATGGAAAATTTTATAGAAACGGAAGCAATTATGGAAATAAATCTTTTTTTCCTTCTCATGAAGAATCAAGTGAAGCTAAAGAAATTCTCGAGTCTTTTTTATATCAATTTTATGCAGACAAGGATGTGCCTCCAAAAATTTTAGTTAATATTGATGAAAAATTATTTAAAGAGGTAGAAATAACATTAAATAAAAAAAATAACTCAAAAACTAAAATTTTTAAACCTAAGTCAGGTGAAAAATTACAACACATTTTGCTTGCAGAAAAAAATGCTTTTGAGAGTATAAAATTAAAAAAAACAAGTATTGAGTCTCATCTTTCAGCACTAAGTGCGTTATCAAAATTATTCAACATATCAGATAATATTAATAGAATTGAAGTTTACGATAACAGTCATACTTTTGGTAAAAATGCTGTAGGAGTTATGATTGTTGCTGACAAAGAAGGTATGAGTCCCAAACATTATCGTAAATTTAATATTCGATATGATCTTAAAGATAAAAAAATTTCAAAAATTGATGATTATTATATGATGGAAGAAGTTCTCAGTAGACGCCTTTCAAAAATTAATCAAAAAGAAAATACCATAGAGCCAAATGTGATTATTATTGATGGTGGACGAGGTCAATATAATAGTGTTCAGAAAATTCTCAAAAAATATAAGTTAAAAAACATACAATTATTGAGTATATCTAAAGGGTCTAACAGAAATGCAGGGAGAGAGATTATTCATCTTGAAAATAAAGATATAAACTTAAAACCAAATGATACTTTACTGAATTTTATTCAGAGATTAAGAGATGAAGCTCATAGATTTGCAATTACTTCACATAGAGCAAGAAGATCAAAATCTTCTTTTAAATCTGTTTTTGAAGAAATCAAAGGCATAGGACCAAAGAGAAAAAAAGAGCTCCTTCTGCATTTTGGTACACTTCAAAAGATAAAATCTGCTTCATTGAAAGAACTTAAAAAGATAAAATCTATTCCAGATAAGAAACTCGAGGATATATACGAATTTTTTAATAGCTAATAGGTTAAACTTAATCTAAAAAAAATTAATGAAAATAAATATTTCAAATATTCTTACTATAACTAGAATAATAATAATTCCTATAATTGTTTTGTGTATATATCTTAAAGATCCTTTTTATGGATGGATAGCTTTTGTACTTTTCTGTCTAGCAAGTATAACTGACTATTTTGATGGTTATATTGCTCGTATAAGAAATGAAGTAACTAACTTTGGAACCTTCCTCGATCCAATAGCAGATAAACTATTAGTTGCAGCAGTAATTTTAATTTTAACTTCAAAAGAAGTTATAGCTGATTGGGAGACTATTCCAGCTTTAATAATATTACTAAGAGAAATAGCTGTATCCGGATTAAGAGAATATCTGGCAAAAATAAAGGTTAGTGTTCCCGTGTCAAGAATCGCTAAAATAAAAACATCTATTCAATTAATTGCTCTAGCTTTTTTAATACTTAGTGAGAGTGTAATTACGATAGTTCCAATTATTATAATTGGAAAATTTGCATTATGGACTGCAGGAATATTAACATTGTATACAGGATATGACTATCTTAAATCTGGCCTAAGGCATTTTTAAATGAAAATAAAATATTTCGCCTGGATTAAAGATATAACTAATAATGATGAGGAAGAAATAAATTCAGAAGAAATTAATAATTTAGATGATCTTAAAACATTTATGAAAAAAAAATATCCTGATTTAAAAAAATACTTGGATAAAGAAATATTAAGATTTGCAGTAAATCAAGAATATATAATAAATAACATAAATCTAGATATAAATGATGAAATAGCAATTTTTCCTCCAGTAAGTGGGGGTTAATGATTAAAATTCAAAAAGAGGATTTTAACGCAGAGAATGAAATTGATAAAATAAAAAATCTATATTCTAATGTAGGCGCTATATCATCTTTCACTGGATATGTAAGAAATGAGAATAATAATAGAAAAGTCAACTCAATAAATTTAGAAGTTTATAAAGATATGGCATATAAACAGTTTGAGAAAATAATTAATGAAGCTAAAATGAAATGGAAACTTATAGATTGCTTAATTATTCATCGATATGGAAAATTAGATATTAACAGTAAAATTGTTTTAGTTTCTTGCTTTGCACAGCACAGGAAAGATAGTTTTGAGTCATGTAATTTTATTATGGATTATCTAAAAAAAGATGCGCCATTTTGGAAGAATGAATTCTATGAAAATTCAAATGAATGGTTAGCAAATTCTAATTAGTGTTTTTAACCATTTCACTGAAATCACCCATAAATTTAAAAGTTGTTGAATTGTCACCTGTGGTGAAATTTACAGCATCAATTGATTTTATCGGTGTTATTTCTGCTGCTGTTCCTGTTAGAAAAGCTTCATCATAATTATCAATTTCATTTGGTAATATGTATTTTTCTGTAATTTTGTATCCTTGTTTGGTAACCATTTTAATAACTGCTTGGCGAGTAATACCATTTAAAAAACAATCAGGAATTGGTGTATGAATTTCTTTATCTTTGATAAAAAAAATATTTGCTCCAGTACCCTCAGCCACATAGCCTCTATAGTCTAACATTAGAGCATCATGATACCCATTTTTTTCAGCATATTCCTTCGACATTGTACATATAATGTAAGGTCCAGAAGCTTTAGCTTCATAAGGAGCTGTATCTGGTGCAGGTCTTTTCCATGGTGAAGTAATTAATCTTAAACCAGCTTTTCTATCTTCAATTTTAAAATAAGATGCCCAGTCATCCCAAACTGCTATTGCAACATTTATATTAGAATGAGTTGTTGAAATTCCCATTTGCTCACCCCCCCTCCAAGCAAGTGGTCTAACGTAACAATCTTTATAATTCATTTTATTAATAAGTTGATTCTTAGCTTCATTTATTTCTTCTTTAGTGAAAGGAATATTAATTCCAATAATTTTTGCAGAATTAAAAAATCTATCTGTATGTTCCTCAGATTTAAAAATTTTTCCATTATATGATCTTTCTCCCTCAAAAACTGCACTTGCATAATGCAATCCCTGAGAAATTATATGAGATGTAGCATTCTTCCATGGAATAAATTCACCATTCATCCAAATCCAACCATCTCTTTTTTCAAATGATTTACTCATAAATTACTTCAATAATTTTTTTTAATGACAATTGACTATCAGTGATGCATAATTAAGTCAATATGGCTGACCTAAATAATTTATTATCACCTTTTTTTTTGAATGATAAAGAAGTAAGAAAAGTTATCGAACTTCTATTTTTTTCATATAGAGATTTTACTTCTGGACCTGATAAAATTCTAGAAAAATTAAATTTTGGTAGAGCTCATCATCGAGTGATATATTTTGTTGGAAAGAAAAATCATATTACAATTAAAGAACTTTTAGGTGTTTTACAAATAACTAAACAAAGTCTTTCAAGGGTACTTAATCAACTAGTAAATGAAAAATTTATTATAGTTTCAACTGGTTTTGACAAAAGAACAAAAAAATTATCTCTTACTGAAAAAGGTAAAAAACTTGAAAATGAATTATCAACAATTCAAATAAATAAAATTAGAGGTGTGATAAATGAATTTAGTGAAGAAGATATAAATGGTTTTAAACAAATACTATATGAAATGATAGAAGTAGATAATAAAAAAACATTTCAAGAAATAAATGATTAAAGATGAACAGAACTATTCTATTAGTGGATGATGATCAAAGATTGAGAGATTTAATAAAAGATTATTTAAGTGAAAAAAACCTAAATATATTTACTTGTCAAGATTTTGCAGAAGCTAAAGAAGTAATAAAATTTTTTATTTTTGATTTAATAATTTTGGATAGAATGATGCCCACTGGAGATGGTGTTGAATTAATTTCATATATAAAAAACAAATCTAATACCCCTGTTATTATGTTAACAGCCATGGGAGAACATGACAATAAGATTCATGGTTTAAAAACTGGATCTGATGATTATATTACAAAACCTTTTGAGCCAGAAGAATTATATCTTCGCATTATAAAATTGTTAAAATTGTATGAAAATATTAATCAATCTGAATTACGTATTGAGTTTGGAGATTTTATTTTTGATACAAAAACTCAAGATCTTAAAAAAAATAATAAAGAAATTTATTTAACTGAAGGTGAAAATAAGCTTCTAATAAAATTAATTAATAAAAGAAATAATCTACTTTCAAGAGAAGAATTAGCTGAAAAAGAATTTGATGAAAGTGAATTAAGAAAAGTAGATGTAGGTATAACTAGATTACGTCAAAAAATTGAAAAAATACCAAAAAAACCCCAATTCATAAAAACTATAAGAGGTAAAGGTTATATGTTAGTTTGCAGAGAAATATGATTTTTAAAAAAATTATACCCCTGTCATTACTAGGAAGATCAATAATTATTATTTTTGTACCAATTATTGTACTGGTAATAATTACTTCAATAATTTTTTATCAAACTTCTTGGAATATTATTTCAAAAAGATTAACTCAATCAGTTGTGGCAGATATAAATGTACTTGTAAAACTAATTGACAAAAATCTGGAATTTGAAGCAAGACAAATAGCTAAAGAAGATTTTAAAATGAAAATTAAAATTGAAGATAATGCAAATATGAGTGCAAATTCTTATAAAGAGCAAAGAGGTATTTTATCAAATAGACTCAAACAATCACTTATTGATCTTAGTATTCCATTTGTTTACGATTTAAGTAATATTGATGAGGGTGTCGAAATAATTTTGCAAATAAATGAAAAAAAATTTTTATTAATTAATGTAGATAAAGATAGACTATACAGCGAAACAGCTTTTGTTTTTTTTGTTATGGATGATATTTGCTTCAATTCTTCTTTTATTTTTTTCCTATTTTTTTATGAATAAACAAATCCGACCTCTCAAAAGATTGTCGATTATAGCTGAAACATTTGGAAGAGGTTTAGATGCTCCAGAATTAAAAGCAACAGGAGCATCAGAAATTAAACAAACAGCAAATGCATTTAATCAAATGAGAACAAGAATTAAAAGATTTTTAAAACAAAGAACTGATATGCTAGCAGGAGTAAGTCATGATCTTCGAACACCTTTAACAAGAATGAAACTTCAATTATCTCTTCTAAAAGATGAAAAAGCAAAAAAAGAATTAGAGTTAGATATCAATGAAATGACAGCAATGCTTGACAGTTATGTTAGCTTTGTAAGGTCTGAGGCACCTGAGCCAATTGAAAATATTAATTTAAATAAATTAATAAAAGATATAATTAAAAATATAGACTCAAAAAAATATGGTATTAATTTTTTAGAAAAAAATATAATTAAAACTTCAGGAAGGCCACTACAATTAAAAAGAGCTATTCAAAATATAATTGATAATTCTCTGAGATATTCAGATAAACTAAATATTGAAATTTTATTAAGTAATGATGGCTGCATATTAATTATAGAAGATAATGGCCCAGGCATTCCTGATAAAAATTACGAAGATGTCTTCAAGCCATTTTTCTCGTTAGATCCTTCTCGCAATAAGCTAAAAGGTGAAAGTGGTTTGGGCTTATCTATAACAAGAGATATTATTAGATCCCACGGGGGTGAGATAAAATTATCAAAATCTAGTTACGGAGGCTTAAAATCACTAATTCAACTTCCAATTTAAAAGAGTTTCCCTCCATTTGGTACAAATTTATTTGGTTCAATAATTACAGGTTCACCATTATTATCTGGAAATCCTAAAACTAGTACTTCAGACATTAAATTACCAATTTGTTTTGGTTTAAAATTTACTACTGCTGAGACTTGCTTATTTATTAAATCATTTGGATTATAATTTTCGGTAAGTTGAGCAGAGCTTTTTTTTATTCCAATTTTTTTTCCAAAATCAATCTCTAAAATAATAGACGGTTTTTTGAGTTTCAAATTAACTTCAGCTGAAATAACTGTTCCAACCCTAATATCTACTTTCTCAAAATCTTGATATTGAATGATTTCTGTCACTTTAGATATTTACTTAATTTTTCAGCTTGGTCTAGATTTTTATCAAGTGCATTCATAGTTTTTTCTAAAGAAGAAGTCTTGTCATCAATCCAAGAGTAGAATGTAATAAGATATATGATAAAAAGACCTTTCAATCTAACTGCACCTCTTAATCCATTAACATTGAATTCAGCTAATTCTGCTGTAACTATCATACTCTCCAGAAATGAAGGAAAGAGTTTTAGTATTTTTTTTGGAGATTTTTTAAATGCTTCAAATATTTTTAAGAAGGAAACTTTGTTTTCCTGCAAAATATCAAATCTTGCCATTAATACTTCAAATAACATATCCTTAGTACTTGAACTTTCTAAAGTTTTTGTATTTTGAATTAATTGATTATCTACATATCTATTTATAATCTTCAACAGATCTAATTTGGAATTAATTAATTTTTGTTTTTTTAAATTTTTGTCAAGCACATCATCTAAAGATAATTTTTCCCAGGACTTATTATGAAGTTTTTTTAGAGTATTTTCAGCAATTTTTTTTTCTACATCAATCATTAATTTTTTTTACCAAGTATTTTTGCTTTTTTGAATGCAGACATATATGTATTATAAATTATCTTTTCGATATTAATTTTTTTTAAATAATTTATACCCGCTTCAGTTGTGCCACCTTTAACAGCAATTAGTTTTTTTAGATCAATTGGTTCTTTTTTTGTTTCTTGCATTAAATAAATTGATCCTAAAATAGTTGTTACAACTAACTCCCTAGATTGTTTTTTTGAAAATCCAAGTTTTTGTGCGCCTACCTCTAAAGAATGAATTAAAGCAAAAATGTAACCAGGCCCACTACCTGAAACTGCTGTTGCTTTATCAATTTCATTTTCATTTTTTAACCATAATGTCTTGCCAACATTTAAAAAAAGTTGATTTATTTTTTTTTTATTACTAGCACTTAAATTATTACTAGATACAAAACATGAAATACCATTTCTAATTAAAGCGGGCATGTTTGGCATTATTCTAACAAATTGATTTGCATTTTTTATTCTTTTTTCAAAAAAATTTATTTTTTTTCCAGCAATAATACTGCTTATTAAAATATTTTTTTTAAGTTTAAAATTTTTATATTCAGATAAAACATAATCTGCAATTTGTGGTTTTACTGCAAAAATAATTATATCAAATTTTTGCATTTCTTTTTGAGTAGGAGCTTTATTTTGCACGTTAATCTTTTTAATTTTAAATTTATTTTTTAATTTTTTATAATTATATGGATCAACTATTGTAAAAGAATATGATTTTAAATTTAGCCAAGAATTGACTAATGCAGTACCCATATGACCACATCCAACTAACAAGATTTTATTCATAACTAAAATATTAATTATACTTTTTTATAAAAATATATAGCTTTTTAAGCTGAGCCGAGAACTTCAAAATTTGTAAAAGATATAGACTCACATGGTTCAATGTCATCAAATAACACATGTTGAAATGCGGGATAATATTTTTCACATTCGTATAAAGCTATATCAACTAAATTTTCTAATTTTTTATGTAAAAAATCATTATCCGAATTTGACATGATAGTGTGACGAAAAGCAGGAATGCCATTTTTACTAGTTATATCAAAATGGCCTAGCCATAATTTTTCGTTAATTAACCCTATTAATTCATATGCTTTGATGATTTTTAATTTAGGAAACTTTAAATCAAAAGTAATTGTAAAACTTATAGCTTTAATATTTTCGGACCAGGTAAAGTATAATCTATATTGGCAGCACTTTGATGCCATATCAGCAACTAATTCGTATTCATCTGCCCTACTAAAACTCCAGTTTTTTTCGTAAATTACTTCCTCAACAATATCAATTGGATTTAAGATTAAATTTTCAAGATCCATACTTCATCTAGTATTAAAATTGTGTACAGTACTAGATATAGTCTTACTAAATTAGTATACGGTTTCGCAAGCTAAATAGATAATTTTAAGGAAAAACTGTGAATAATTAGTTGTTTTTCGAGGTTTTTTTTCTCTTTTTCTTTTTAACAGTGGCTCTCTTTTTAGTTTTTTTCGATTTCTCGTTATCAATTATAGATTTTTGCACCATTTTTTTAAGAGCTTCAAACTCATCTCTTTTCACGAGATTCATTTTATTTACCACTTTATTAACTCTCAAAGCAACTATTGTCTCAATTTCTTTTTTCAAACTTGAGAAGGTACTCATTGCATCAACTGCAATTTTTGATAAGTCTGACAAAATTTTGCTTTTATTAACCATAATATAGTACCCTATTATAAATATAATGATTTTAATTCAACCTTCAATAGACCCAGTAATTATATCTTTAGGCTTTGTTGATATTCGTTGGTACAGCATGGCATATATTTTAGCTTTCATTTTTGGATCAATATTAATTAAACAACTAAATAGAAAATCAAATAATCTTCTTGCAAATTCACAAATTGATAATTTTTTTATTTGGGCTGTGCTAGGTGTAATTATTGGAGGTAGAATAGGATATGTTCTATTCTATCAAATTAAATTATTTTATTTAGAACCATTTTATATATTTGAAATATGGAAAGGAGGTATGTCATTTCACGGTGGGTTGATTGGAATTATTTTTGCAATTTATTTTTTCTCATTAAAAAATAATATTAAATTTTTTTATTTATCAGATTTAGTTTCAATAGTTGCTCCTATAGGTTTACTTTTAGGAAGAATATCAAATTTTATAAATACTGAATTATATGGAAGAGTTACTGATTTTCCCCTTGCAATAATATACCCACAAATTGATAATAATCCGAGACACCCATCTCAATTATATGAAGCATTTTTTGAGGGGGTAATCTTGTTTATTATTTTATTTTTTTACTTTAATAAAAACTTAAACAAAAATATTACTGGAAATGCAAGTGCATTATTTTTAATTTTCTATTCAGTTTTTAGATTTACAATTGAATTTTTAAGAGAACCTGATTTACAATTAGGTTTATTTTTTAATTATTTTTCTATGGGTCAGATTTTATGCATTCCATTAATTTTTGCGGGTTTAATTATTTTATTACGTAGATGAAAATTAAAGAATTATTAATTTCACAAATTAAAAAAAAAGGTAAAATTAATGTTTGCCAGTTTATGGAAATTTGTCAATTTAGTGATTATGGATATTATATAAAAAATGAACCAATTGGAAAAAAAAATGATTTTATAACCGCACCAGAAGTTTCACAAATGTTTGGTGAAATTCTTGGTGGATTTTTAATAAATTACTGGGATCAAAAAATTAAGAAAGAATTTAATTTGATTGAATTAGGGCCAGGAACTGGTGCTTTAATTTCCGATATTTTACGTACTGCAAATATAAATAGAAATTTTCTTAACGCGATCAATATTATTCTCATTGAAAAAAATAAATCATTAATAAAAAAACAAAAAAATATTTTAAGTAATTTTAATTTTGACCAAGTTAATTGGATTCAGGAGTTTAATATTAAAAAAAACAATAGACCATCAATCATATATTCTAATGAATTTTTTGATTGTTTTCCAATTAGGCAGTTTTTTAAAAAAAATAAATGGTATGAAAAATTTATAAATTATAATGAAATTGAGGATATATTTAGTTTTATTTCAGAAGAAGTAAAAAGTAAAAAAATACTTAAAGATCTTGAAAAATTTAATAATGTTGAAGTGGCTGAAATTTCTGAGTCTAGAAAAAAATATTTTGAGTTGGTTTGTAAATATTTAAAAGAAAACAAGGGAATTTTTGTAACTATTGATTATGGTTATAATGATCCATTAAAAAACCTTTCTCTTCAAACAATTCATAATCATAATAAAACTCATTTGTTTGAAAATTTAGGCAATCAAGATATTACAGCTTATGTAAATTTTAATGATTTTTTAGATATTGCTAATCAACATAATCTAAAAATAGATTTATTTTGTAATCAAAATGATTTTTTAATTGATTGTGGTTTAAAAGAAAGGAAAGAAAAATTACAAAAAGATAAAAATGAGAAAACTATGAAAAAAATTGAATTAGAGTATGAGCGTCTTACAAATTCTTCACAAATGGGTGAAATTTTTAAAGTTTTAGTTATATCATGTCTTTAAAAAAAAAATATTATAGTATTAAAAATACCAAAATAATTCATGGATTTTTTACAAGACTCTATGGTTTCTCAAAAAAAGATTTTGAGTCTCTTAATTGTAGTAGCTCTAATGGAGATAACAAATATTTAGTTTACAGAAACAGATTAAAGGCAATGACAGAATTAAAATTAAACAAAAAAAAATTAATTTTAATTAATCAAATTCATTCTTCAAAAGTAATTGAAATTAATAAATTTAATATTAATAAAAAAATAGAAGCTGATGGAATGATCACTTCATTAGATAATGTTGTTTTAGGAGTTTTAACAGCCGATTGTGCTCCAATTTTTATCTTTGATAATAAAGCTAAATTTGTATGCTGTTTACATTCAGGATGGAGAGGAGCATTTAAAAATATTTCTAAAAATGCAGTAAAATTTTTTGATAAGTACAAAATTGAAAGAAACAACCTGATTGCGATAATTGGCCCTTGTTTAGGTGCAAAAAATTATGAAGTAGATAAAAATTTTGAACAAAACTTTTGTAATAAAAACCCATTTTATGCAAGATTTTTTAGAAAAAAAAACAATAGTAAATTTTTTTTTAATCTTCGGGGTTTGATTAAATATCAGTTAAAAGAATTAGGTTTAAAAAAAATACATAATATTAACTTAGACACATATTCAAACAAAAGTCTTTTTTTCAGTCATAGAAGGTCTGTCCATAAAGAAAAAAATACCACAGGCAGGCTTATTAATTTGATATCTCTGACTTAATAGTTGATCTATTTTTATACTTATATATTGGTAAAATTATTAAATGAAAATTATTGCCTGCAATAGTAATAAAATTTTAGCAGAAGCCATTTGCTCCTACATAGGTGTAAGTCTTGCTAATGCATCACTTAGAAGATTTGCTGATAGAGAAATATTTGTTGAAATAAACGAAAACATAAGGGGAGAAGACGTTTTTATAATTCAATCAACTTCACATCCTGCAAACGATCATCTAATGGAATTATTAATTACAATCGATGCTGCAAAAAGAGGTTCTGCAAGAAGAATTACAGCAGTAATGCCTTATTATGGATATGCACGACAAGATAGAAAAACAGGACCACGTACACCTATAACTGCAAAATTAGTTGCAAATTTAATCACATCAGCTGGGGCTCACAGAGTTTTAACAATGGACTTACATGCTGGCCAAATTCAAGGTTTTTTTGATATTCCTCTAGATAATATTTTTTCTGCACCACCGATTATAAAAGATATGAAAGAAAAATTTCCTGATAATAAAAATCTAGTAATAACTTCCCCAGACGTTGGAGGTGTGGTTAGGGCAAGGGCTTTTGCAAAACGCTTAAATGCAGGTTTGGCTATTGCCGATAAAAGAAGAGAAAAAGCTGGTGAGTCTGAAGTTATGAATATAATTGGCGATGTTAAAGGTAAAACATGTATTTTACTCGATGATATTGCAGACTCTGCTGGTACATTATGTAATGCTGCCAAAGCTCTTAAAGAGAATGGAGCTAAAGAAATATATTCTTATATTGCCCATGGAGTCTTGTCAGGTGAGGCTTTGAATAGAATTGAGAACTCTGCTATAAAAGAATTGGTGCTAACAGATAGTATACAGGCATCAAATGATGTAAAAAATACAAAAAATATTAGACATATCAGTATTGCTCCTTTAATGGGTGAGGCCATAAAAAGGATTAACAGTGACTCATCTGTTTCTGCCCTTTTTGACTAAAAATAATACAAATTATAATGGAAAAATATAAAGTAATAGAGAGATCCAAAAATACAGGGTCAACATATTCTTTGCTGAACAAAGGAATGATACCAGGCATAGTTTATGGCAAGGGTACAGAACCTACTAAAATTGCTTTTGATAATAAAATTTTACAAAAATTAATGCATACAGGTGCTTTTTATTCTACAATCATTGATATTGATATTGATGGAAAAACTGAAAAAGTACTTCCAAAACAATTACAATATCACCCTGTAAGTGATAAATTAATTCACTTTGATTTTCTGCGAGTGCAAGAAGATACTAAAGTGACTGTTGAAGTTCGTGTTGAATTCCTAAGCCAGGATGTTTGTCCTGGTTTGAAAAAAGGTGGTGTTTTAAATTTAGTTAGACGTGAGGTTGAGTTAAGTTGTAATGCTAACAATATTCCAGACAAACTTCAATTTGATCTTGTTAATAGTGAAATTGGTGACTCAGTTAAGATAAGTAACATAGATCTGCCAGAAGGTGTAAAACCTACTATATCTGATAGAGACTTTGTTATTGCTACTTTAGTGCCTCCTACTGTTGAAGTTGAGACAAAACCTGCCGAAACTGAAGAAGAATCTGGTGAAGAAGCAAAAGAAGAAAAAACTGAAGATAAAAAAGAAGATAAAAAAGAAGAAAATAAAGAAGACTCTAAAGAAGAATCTAAATAAAATAATTTATAAATAATTATGTTTTTAATATGTGGTCTAGGCAACCCAGGTAAAGAATACATCAATACAAGACATAATATTGGCTTTAAATTAATTGATAAACTATTAAGTTATTATAATTTTACTCCATTTAAAAAAGACAAAAAAAAAGAAATCTTTAAGGGTGATATAGATAATAATTCTTGTTTATTAATGAAACCTCTAAATTTCATGAATTTATCTGGTCAACCTATTAGAGAAGTAATAAATTTTTATAAGATAGAAAAAAGTAAAATTTTTGTAATTCATGATGATTTAGACTTAGAGTTAGGAAAGGTCAAAGTTAAATTAGGAGGAGGAAATGGCGGCCATAATGGACTTGTTAGTATTGATGAATTGGTTGGAAATGATTATTATCGAATTCGTGTAGGAATTGATCATCCTGGAGCAAGATATTTAGTCTCAAACTACGTACTTAATAAATTTAGTGAAGCTGAGATGGCAATTATTAATAATAAGCTTGATAATGTTACTAAAAATTTTGAAATGCTTTTAAGTGATATTGGTCTTTTTCTAACTAAATTAGCAGAGATTAAATAATGGGTTTTAAATGTGGTATTATTGGGTTACCAAATGTTGGAAAATCTACTTTGTTTAATGCCTTAACTGAAACAAACAAGGCTGAAGCAGCGAATTATCCTTTTGCTACTATTGAGCCTAATATTGGAAGAGTTGCTGTTCCTGATGAAAGATTAATACAACTTGGAAAGATTGGAAAAAGTGAAAAAATAATACCTTCATATATGGATTTTGTTGATATTGCGGGGCTAGTTCAAGGAGCATCTAAAGGAGAGGGTTTGGGAAATAAATTTTTAGGTCATATCCGCGAAGTTGATGCTATTGCTCACGTAGTTCGATGTTTTGAAGATGAGAATATTACTCATGTATCGAATGCTATTGATCCTATAAATGATATTGAAACAATCAATACTGAACTTCAATTAGCAGACATTGAGTCTTTAGAAATAAAAAAAAAATCCTTAGAAAAAAAATCTAAACAAGGTGATAAAATTATTAAAGATCAAATAAGTATTATTGAAAAACTTTTAGAAAATTTAAGTAATATAAATTTGATAGAGCAAAATGATTTTTTTGAAGAAAAGAGTCAATTTATCAAAACTTTAAATCTAATTACCATCAAACCAATGCTTTACATTTGTAATGTTGATGAAAATTCAGTTCAAAATGGAAATGAGCTGTCTAAAAAAGTTGATGAGTATGCAATTAAACAAAATCATAATTCTGTAGTTATATCTGCATCAATTGAATCTCAAATTGCAGAACTAGAAGATAATGAAGAAAAACTAGAAATGATTAAAGAGATGGGTCTAAACGATTCAGCTTTAAGTAAAGTAATAAAAAGTGGGTATAATCTTCTTGATTTAATTAATTATTTCACTTGTGGCCCTAAAGAAACACGTTCTTGGACAATAAAAAAAAATACGTTAGCACCTCAAGCTGCTAGTAAAATACATACTGATTTTGAAAAAGGGTTTATTAGAGCAGAAACAATAGCTTATGAAGATTTCATACAATTTAAAGGAGAAGTAGGTAGTAGAGATTCTGGAAAATTAAGACAAGAAGGTAAGGATTATATTGTTAAAAATGGCGATGTAATGCACTTTCTTTTTAATGTTTAGTGCACTTCGCGCCAAAGTCTATTTTTTGCTAGATATACTATTGTTCCAAGCACCAAAAAGAATAAAATAACTTTTATTCCTAAATTTTTTCTAACTTCTAATTCAGGCTCAGCAGACCATTTCAAAAATGTAACAACATCTTCAGACAATTGTGCTGCATTATTATTTGTGCCATCATCATAGTCAACACTACCATCATAAATTGGTGCTGGCATTGCAATTTGATTTCCATCCATCCATTTATTGTAATACATTCCATCCCCAACCTCAACCCCTTCAGGAGCTTCTTCATAACCCATTAATAAATTATAAATATAATCTTCACCATATCTTCGCGCCTTAGTAATAACACTTAAGTCAGGAGGATAAGCGCCATTGTTACTAGCTCTTGCTTCATTATCATTTAGATAAGGATTTACAAATCTATCTGCAGGTCGAGCAGACCTTTCAAACATCTCTCCCTCATCATTTGGACCATCTAATACATCATATTCTGCAGCTATTGCTTTTACCTGTGCCTCTGAAAATCCTATATCTATGAGATCTCTATAATAAAGAAGATTCATCGAATGACATCCTGCGCAAACTTCTGTAAAAACTTTAAATCCTCTTTGCAATGCAGCTCTATCAAAAGTACCTGTAATGCCATTAAATGACCATTCATGTTTTGGCATAGGAACTTTATTAGACTCAGCAGAGTAAACATTTAAAGTAAAAGTTAATGTTAAAATAATTATTAATTTTTTTATCATTTAATGAATTTCTTTTTGTGTAACTGCTGATGGTAAATCTTTGCCACCCCCGAGGTAAACATCACTGATACTTGCAGGTAGCGTTTTGGGTTTTTCAATCCATCCAATAAAGGGAGTAATAATAAGAAAAAATCCAAAATAATAAACTAGTCCAATTCTTGCTATTAAAAGATATAAACCTTCAGCTGGTAACATGCCTACGTAACCAAGAACAAAAAAGTTTACAAAAAACAACATCATAAACCATTTATACATTGGTCTAAAATTACAACTTCTGACTTTAGATGTATCTAACCAAGGAAGAATAAAAAGGATTGCAATTGCGCCAAACATAAGTGCAACTCCACCTAACTTATCAGGTACAGCTCGTAAAATTGCATAGAATGGAGCTAAATACCAGTTAGGTACAATATGTGCAGGTGTAACAAGCGGATCAGCTGGAATATAATTATCAACTTCTGCCATTAAGTTAGGTCCAAAAAATATAACTGCTGATATAAGAACACCAAAAACACAAACTGCAATAGTATCTTTAATAAGCATATAAGGGAAAAATTTTACAGTATCATTTTTAGATTTAATATCTATACCAGTAGGATTGTTAGAACCGTGAACGTGAACTGCTGCAACGTGTAAACCAACTACTCCAAAAATTACAAATGGAAGTACATAGTGTAGAGCAAAAAATCTATTCAAGGTTGCATTACCTACAGTATAGTCACCAAGTAACCAGGTCTTTAATCCCTCACCTATAAATGGAATAGCACTAAATAAGTTTGTTATTACTGTTGCACCCCAATAAGACATTTGACCCCATGGAAGAGTATATCCAAGGAACGAAGTTGCCATCATTAAAAGATATATAAAAACACCTAATATCCAATTAAGTTCTCTTGGATACTTATATGACCCATAATACATTCCTCTAACAATATGAATATAAACAATGATAAAGAAAAATGCTGCTCCATTAGAATGAATATATCTTAGAAGCCAACCATAATTAACATCTCTCATTATTCTCTCAACACTATCGAAAGCCATATCAGTGTGAGGTGTATAATTCATAGCAAGAAAAATGCCGCTAACTATCATAGTAACAAGAGTAATTGTTGCTAAGGCTCCAAAACTCCAAAAATAATTACAATTTTTTGGCATTGGATAATCACCATATTCTTTTTCAAAATAAGAAATTATTGGAAGCCTAAACTCTATCCAATTTAAAACGGAATTTTTATATTTTCTAGGTTCTGAATTTCCACTCATTATTAACCAATCTTAATTGTTGTATCATTTAAAAATGTATAAGGAGGTACAGCTAGATTTTCAGGTGCTGGTCCTTTTCTTATTCTACCAGATGTGTCATAATGTGATCCATGACACGGACAATACCAACCGTTATATTCACCTTTACTATCTGTTAATTTTTGACCAAGAGGAACACAACCAAGGTGGGTACATACCCCAACTAAAACTAACCATTCATCTTTTTTTACTCGATCAACATCAGCTTCAGGATCTTTTAAATCAGAAATATTAACAGTTTTTGCTTCTTCAATTTCTTCTATTGTTCTTTTACGGATAAAAACAGGTTTTCCTCTCCATTTAACTGTTATACTCTGTCCCTCATCTATTTGACTAACATCAACTTCAGTAGTTCCAAGTGCAATCGTGTCTTCTGCTGGATTCATGCTTTTTAAGAATGGCCATATAAATGCAGCTGTACCAACTGCTCCAATTGTAATTGTGCTTAGTTGGAGAAAGTCTCTTCTTTTATTATCGTGATTTCCAGCCATAATTTAGGCTTCTCTTATAGCTTAAATTCGAAAAAAAATACCAAATTATGTGTGCCAGCGTGACGCAATCATAAAAATACTGTAGACAAGAATTTATGAGAATTGCACTATACCAACCTGATATACCTCAAAATACAGGCAATATATTTCGACTAGGAGCATGTTTAGGCGTACCAGTAGATATTATTGAACCCACTGGCTTTATTTTTGATGATAAAAAATTCAAAAGGAGTTCAATGGATTATATCGATTACATTGAATACAAAAGGCATATTAACTGGGAGAGTTTTTATAATTGGACTCAAAAAAATAAATTTCGGTTAATATTAATGACAACAAAAACAAAACTAAGTCTCTATAAATTTGAATTTCATTCATCAGATGTGCTTTTATTTGGTAGAGAAAGCGCAGGTGTTCCTGAAGATATTCATAAAATAGTTGATCACCGATTGACTATACCTATGAAAGAGGAAGTAAGGTCAATTAATTTAAGTAGCTCTGTTGCTTTAGTAATTGGTGAAGGTCTTCGACAAACAAACAGTATTTAATTTAAACTACCCATTTTACCATTCTGGTAATCCAACATTGCTTGCTTCATCTCAACTTCAGTATTTGTAACAAAAGGTCCATATCTAACTATAGACTCATTTAAAGGCTCACCCGCTAAAACTAAGTAAGATCCATTGATTGATATTGAAGTTAAATTTATCATATCTGCTGAATGATCAAAGTAAATCATCTGACCTTTTCTAGCAATTTGGTTATCATCATGAAATTTTAGTTCCCCTTCTATTACATAAACCATTACCGTTTGATTTTTTGAGATGTCTAAATCTATTAAACCTGGCTTAGTAAATTGAACATCAAAGATTGAAACTGGAGAGTATGTCTGAACAGCTGAAGAAATATTTTTAACTTTACCTACCAACACTTTTATTAAAACATCATTACCCTCATCAATAATGGGAATGTCATTTTTCTTAATATGTTGATACCATGGTTTTATTTTCTTTTTTTTTTGAGGGAGGTTAACCCAAATCTGCAATCCTTGCATTACCCCCACCATTTTTTTTTTAAATTTATCAGTAACTAACTCGGAATGTACAAGACCTGAGCCTGTTGTCATCCACTGAATGTCTCCTGTTTCAATAGCTGCTTGACCACCCCACGAATCTTTATGCTCAACCTCTCCACCTAATAAATAAGTTATTGCTTCAAAACCACAGTGTGGATGAGCTGGCACACCTGTTGCTCCTCCTGGTTCATAATTTATTGGTCCAAAATGATCAAATAAAAGGAATGGATCATTTTCTCTCATTTTAGGAACAGGGAACGCTCTAGTGACAGGAATGCCGTCACCTTCAAATGTTTTTATACAGTCGTCAATATGAACAACTTTTCTCATAATATTTTAAATAGTTATAACTTTGTTATTTTCAATTAATTTATAATATTATCAATTTTATTAAGGCATTTTTTTAAACCTATATCGTAATTAGTTTTTATAAAATGCTCTTTAAGAATTTCAACCCACCTATATTTATCATGTGATTGAAAAAAACAATTCAATGGAAAAGGCATACTAAACATTTTTAAAACTTCTTGTCGTATAACGTCGTTTGTTAAAACAACTAAAGACTCATGAATATATTTTTCAACGAATGTCTGAGTCATTTCTTCTATTTTAGGTTGGTCAAATAATCCAAGAAATCTAAAATATCTATATATTCTTAAATAATCTTCTTTTATTCTATCTTCAATTTCTCCAATAAATCTTATATTTTTTTCTTTTAAATCTTTTTCTCCATTGTAATAATCATATACAATGTGATCACTACCAAGATACAATGCGTTAAAAGTAAAATCTCTTCTTGCAGCGTCTTTTTTCCAATCTTTGGTATACAAAATTGAAGTGTGTCTTCCAATCTGATTAATATCTTCTCTCAGTGAAGTTATTTGGATTTTTTTATTATTGAGAAAAGCAATGATTGATCCATATTGTATTGCAAAATCATCATACTCAATATTATTTAATTTAAGCAATTCTAATACATCATAAGGTTCTAAAGAAGTTGCTGTATCTATATCTTTTATCTCTCTATTAATAATGGTATCTCTTATACTTCCCCCCACTAATCGAATTTTAGATTTATGATTTTTAAAAATAGAAAACAAAAATTTAATAGGTTCTAAATTAAGTAAATCACTTATTTTATTATTGTTCATATCTAGCTATTTTTCTAAAACAATTTATATTACAATATTAATGTCGACGTTTTCAAAAGAAAATCCTAAAGAAATATATGAGAGTATTAAAAGGAATCTATCTAGAGCAGTTAAAGATAGAAAACACAGCTTTCACACCCCTGTTTTTTCTAATATAAATGATAAAAATACCATTGAGTCAAGGGTGGTGGTTTTAAGAAAATTTGATTCTAAAGATATGGTTTTAAATTTTCATACAGATTTTAGATCTCCAAAAGTGGCTGATATTAAAAGAAATAAAAATTCTTTATTTGTTTTTTATGATTATAAATTAAAAGTGCAATTAAGAATTAAAACTATTTCAAACCTAAATAATCAAAATTCACTTGCAGAAGAAGTATGGGGTAAAACGAAATTATTTAGTAGAAAATGTTATCTAACAGAAAAACCTCCAAGCTCCATTACTAATGTACCCGAAGATGGTATCGATAAAAGTCTACAAGGAAAAGAACCCAATAAAGAGGAAAGTGAAAAAGGTTATAAAAACTTCACAGTTATACAAAATAAAATTGAAGAAATAGATTGGTTATATTTAGAAGCAAGTGGACACAGAAGATTAAAAATTACTATTAAAGAAAATATTGAAAACTTTGAATGGTTGATACCTTAGTACAAGGTAAAGTTATCAATTATTCTAATTGCATTCAGATAAAATGCTATAAATAATCTAGAGTCTTTATTTATACTTGAAAGATCTAAACTATCCTCACTTCTGACTTCACAATAATCAATGCTAGATATGCCTATACTTTTTAAGTCATTTTTAATTTTATCTAAAATTTTGAAATCAAATGATTCTATAAGATCAGATAAATTATCGTTAATAATTTTAGCACACTGATCGAATTTAGTTTTATCATTTTCACTAAATTTAGAATATCTAGATGATAAACTCATACCATTAGTGCCTCTGATAGATGGACATTTTACTAAATTTATTTTTAGATTATTTTCAATTATCATATGCTCTATTATTTTTAGTTGCTGAAAATCTTTTTCACCAAAGAAAACATTAGATGGATTAATATGGTCAAATAGAATTTTTACAATAGTAGTAACTCCATCAAAATGACCAGATCTAAAATTATCACATAAAATTTTTCTATATTCAAAAATGGTTTTTTTAGTTTCTAAGCCACCTGGATACATTTCATTTATTTCAGGTGCAAAAACAATTTGACAATTATTTTTTGATAACAAGTTGACATCATTATCAAATGTATTGGGATAATTTTCTAAATCTGCTATTTCGTTGAATTGCGTGGGATTGATAAATATGCTAACTATATTTATTCCCTCAAATTTATTAGCTTCTGATAAAAGTGATAGGTGCCCATCATGTATATTCCCCATTGTCGGAATAAGATTAATTTTTGTTTTATTGCTTTCTAAATAAGACAAAATTTCTTTAATTTCTGAAGTTTTTTTAACTATTTTCATATTTTTTTGACTATCTATTTGACTTATATACGATCAATTCGTAATAGGGCTCAAAAATTATTTAAATATGAAAAGAACTTATCAGCCAAGCAAATTAATTAGAAAACGTAGACACGGTTTTCGTGCTAGAATGGCAACCAAAGCGGGAAGGCAAATTATAAATCGTCGTCGTGCCAGAGGAAGAGCTCAGCTTAGCGCTTAATATGGCCATATGGCCCCTCATTTATTTACTATAAAAAAAAGAGATACTTTTGTTCAAATCCGCAATAAAGGTGTTTTCATCCGTAGCAAAAATATTAACGTTCAAAAATTATTAGATAAAGATTTAGATGGAAAAATTGGGGTGGGTTTTACAGCAACTAAAAAAATAGGGAATGCAGTTAAAAGAAATAAAGCAAAAAGAATTATGAGAGAATTAGCTAAAAAAATATTGATAAAAAGTAAAACAAACACGTATTATGTGTTAATAGCCAAAATATCAATTTTAGACACCAAATTTAAAACACTATTAGAAGAAATGGAGGATATTATTAATGTTAAATAAAATAATAACATTTCCAGTACTTATCTTTATACGTGCTTATCAATTAATCATATCACCTTTATTGGGTTCAAATTGTCGTTTCATGCCGACTTGTTCTGAGTATGCTATGGAGTCTTTTAAATCACATGGTTTAATAAAAGGAATTTTTTTAACACTAAAAAGAATTGGAAAATGTCATCCATGGGGAGGCCACGGTTATGACCCAATCCCAACAAAAGAGGTAAAAAATAAATGAATGAACAAAAAAACTTATTTTTAGCTATAGGTATTTCAATAGCAATAATTGTTTTTTTTCAATTTCTTTTCCCTACTTCTATAAATGAGCCAATTCAAAAATCTGAAAATGAAGTTTTAGCTCCAGCTGCATCTATTGATGAGAAAAAAACTAATATTATTGAAATAGTAAAACCAAAAGATGATGTACTTCAAGCTAACAAAAGAGTTGCATTGAAGACTCCGTCATTAACTGGTTCAATTAATTTAAAAGGTGCAATATTAGATGATTTAACACTCTCAAATTATAAAGTGAGCTTAGATGATGGCTCAGATAATATTGACTTATTGTCTCCTGATGGAACAGCTAATCCTTACTATATTGAATTCGGCTGGAAAGCATTAGGTGATCAAAATGTACAGCTTCCAAATTTAGAAACAGTTTGGCAAACAAACTCAATAAACTTAACTCCAAACAATGATGTAAAATTAAGCTGGACTAGCGAAGAAAATAATACATTTTTAATTAATTTTTCTGTTGATGAAAATTATATGTTTTCAATAACACAAGAAGTTATCAATGAAAGTTCAAAAGAATTGGAAATATATCCATACAGATTAATAAAAAGGATAAATACTCCAAAAACAATCAATTTCTTTATTTTACATGAAGGTCTAATTAGTCTTGTTGGTGATGAGCTGCTTGAAAAAAATTATGATGACTTACTTGATGATTGTTCTGCAAGTATGCCTATCAAAGATGAATTTTGTGATTCAAAAGGACAAGGGGGTTGGTTAGGGTTTACAGACAAATATTGGATGTCAGTTTTAATTCCAGATCCAAATGAACCAATCAATATAAATTACCGCCATGGAAACAATGGTAGAGATAGTTATAGAACGGGTTATGTTGGTCAGGTATTCAAAATATCTCCAGGTAAATCAATTACGTATGGAGGAAAATTATTTGCTGGAGCTAAAAAGCTAGATATTTTGAGCAACTATGACAAGACTCTATCAATTCCTCGTTTTACCGATGCTATCGACTGGGGATGGTTTGCTTTTCTTACAAAACCAGTCTCCTATTCAATAAATTGGTTTTTTGGTTATGTTGGTAATTTTGGCTTGGCAATTATTGCTTTTACAATTTTAATGAGATTAATTCTTTTTCCACTCGCACATGCCTCATTTAAATCAATGGCAAAAATGAAAAAACTTCAGCCGGAGATGCAAAGATTAAAAGAAACTTATCCAAATGATCGTCAGAAAATGCAACAAGAATTAATGGCACTATACAAAAGAGAAGGAGCAAATCCCGTAGCTGGATGTTTACCAATATTAGTTCAAATACCAATATTTTTCTCATTATATAAAGTTCTATTTGTCACTATTGAAATGTATCATGCACCATTCTATGGTTGGATCCATGATTTATCAGCACCTGATCCTTTGGGTATTTTAATTCTTTTTGGTTTAGTTCCGTGGGATGTTCCGCCAATTTTATCAATAATAAATATTGGTATACTTCCGATATTAATGGGTCTAACAATGTGGCTTCAACAAAAATTAAATCCAGCACCGGCCGATCCAACTCAAGCCAAAATATTTGCCTTACTTCCTTTTGTATTTACTTTTGTATTGGCAGGTTTTGCCGCAGGATTAGTGTTATATTGGTCTGTAAACAACATTCTTTCAATAGCTCAACAGTGGTTTATTCAAAGAAAAATACTCGCTAAAAATGAGTAATGGAAATAAATCTTTAAAAAATTTTTTTAATTCAAACAAATTTATTGGATCTTTTCAATCCTATAAAGATATTAAAAAAATAAATACTATTAATGATTGTTGTTTTGTTGGAAGATCTAATGTTGGTAAATCTAGTATGATTAATGCAGTTACTAAAACAAAAAATCTTGCTAAAACAAGCAAAACTCCAGGGAGAACTCAATCCATAAATATTTTTACAATTAACAATAATATTAATCTTGTTGATTTACCTGGATACGGTTACGCCAAAGTTTCCAAAGTAATGAGAGATAATTTGGGAATATTAATTGAGGAATATGTTATGAACCAATTAAATTTGATACAGGCATATGTTCTAATAGATGCTAAAGTAGGCCTAAAAAACAGTGATATTGATATGTTTGATCTTCTTAATGACTCTGAAAGAAATTTCTCAATAATATTTACAAAAATTGATAAATGTTCAAAATCATATTTATCAGATTTAGAAAATTCTATGCAAAGTTTAATGAAATCCTATAGAAAATCTTTTAGTAAATTTTTTTTTACAAGTACTAAGAAAATTGAGGGGATAATTGATGTGCAAAAAGATATTTATACTTTATCAAAACAAAAATGAAATTTGATTTTTTATCAGAAAGTGATCAGGCTTATTTTATACATAAAGCCTCAACATTAGTTGAAGCATTGCCTTTTATTAGAGAACATAGTGGAGATACAATTGTAATTAAATATGGGGGTCATGCAATGGGAGATCCCAAACTTGCTAAAAGTTTTGCTAAAGACATTGGATTAATCAAAGAGGTAGGAATATTTCCTATAGTAGTTCATGGAGGCGGTCCTCAAATTGCAGACAGATTAAAATCTAAAAATATAACCTCTCAATTTATTGATGGCTTAAGAGTTACTGATATTGAGACTGTTAAAGTAGTTGAAGATGTTTTAGCAAATGAAATAAATTCCGAAATAGTAAGCGCAATTAGTGACTCTGGAGGAAAAGCAATTGGTATAAGTGGTAACAAAAATAATCTTTTAAAAGCAAAAAAATTAAAAGTGCAAGTTAAAGACTCAGACTCAAATATTGAAAAATTAGTTGATATAGGATTTGTAGGGCAACCAACAGATGTAAATACTAAATTGATTGAGGATCATATTCATTCAGGTGATATTCCTGTTATTGCACCACTAGGCATAGATATAGAAGGTAACTCATATAATATTAATGCTGATACTGCAGCAGGTTTTATTGCTGCAAAGCTAAAAGCAAGTAAATTATTACTTTTAACAGATGTTGCCGGTGTATTAGACAAAGATAAGAAGTTAATTCCATCTCTAAAACTTGAAGATGCTCTTTCATTAGTTAAAGAAGATTTTATTGTTGGAGGTATGAAACCTAAAATTCAAACATGTATTGATGCTATGTTAAGTGGAGTAACAAAATCTACAATATTAGATGGTAGAATTCCTCACGCATTAGTATTAGAATTATTCACTGAACATGGTATTGGAACTCAAATTTATTCTTAAGATATGATTACTTTAGAAAAAAAAATAAATACATGGATTTTTGATCTTGATAACACTCTCTATTCTGCAGATAGTGGAATATTTCAACAAGTTCATCAATTAATGGGAAAATTTGTATCTAATCATCTGAATATAAGTATTGAAGATGCAAAAATTATACAGAAAAAATATTATAAACAACATGGCACAACATTAAGGGGAATGATGGATAATCATGGTGTTGATCCTGATCATTTTTTAGCCGAAGTACACAATCTTGACTATTCTATTGTTGGTCCAAACAAAAAACTTAACGAGGAATTAAAAAAACTTGGAGGACGTAAGATAATATATACCAATGCAAATATGCAACACACGCTTGACGTTTTAGAGAGAATAGAATTATCAAACTTTTTTGATGAAATTTATGATATAAAAAGGGCTAATTATATACCAAAGCCAGAATTGGCTCCATATGAACAAATGATAAAACAATTTGATATAAATACAAAAAGTGCAGCAATGTTTGATGATATAGCTAAAAATCTAGTTCCTGCAAAAAATGTTGGCTTTACTTCTGTATGGATTGATGCAGGTTATGAAAATTTTAGTGATGACATTGAAGCTTCAAAAAAATATCTTGATCATAAAACAACTAACATTGCAGAATTTTTAGAGGATGTTAACAAAGGAAAAATATGAGTGAATTAAAAAAAATTATAGAGGAAGCTTTTGAAAAAAGAGATAAAATTAACTTTGATACCCAAGGCGAGATAAGGGAAAGTGTTGAAGAAACTTTAAATCAGCTTGATGTTGGAAATATACGTGTTTGCGAAAAAATAAATGATGAATGGATAGTTAATCAGTGGATAAAAAAAGCTATACTTTTAAGCTTCCGACTAAATGATAATGAAATTATAAAATCACCACATGCAACTTGGTTTGATAAAGTTCCGAGCAAAACTGCAAACTGGACAAAAGATGATCATGAAAAAGCTGGTTTTAGATATGTGCCAGATGCTGTTGTAAGAAAATCTGCTTTTATTGCAAAGGGAGTAATTTTGATGCCATCTTTTGTAAATTTAGGTGCTTATGTTGATGAAGGTACCATGATCGATACATGGGCTACAGTTGGTTCTTGTGCTCAAATTGGTAAAAATTGCCATATATCTGGTGGAGCAGGAATTGGGGGTGTATTGGAACCTCTTCAAGCTAATCCAGTTATTATAGAAGATAATTGTTTTATTGGAGCAAGAAGTGAGGTAGCGGAAGGGGTTATAGTTGGAGAAGGTTCAGTATTATCGATGGGCGTATTCATTGGTGCTTCAACAAAAATTATTGATAGAGCAAGTGGAGAAATTCATATGGGAAAAGTACCTCCTTATTCTGTTATAGTGCCAGGAACTTTACCCGGTAAGAAACTTCCAGATGAAACTGAAGGTCCTGGATTATAT
Organism: uncultured Alphaproteobacteria bacterium; assembly: GCA_902576125.1. GTDB lineage: Bacteria > Pseudomonadota > Alphaproteobacteria > HIMB59 > CACPNW01. The sequence continues at coordinate 74,914 of CACGUF010000002.1, forward strand.
TGTGTAGTAATTGTCAAAAGAGTTGATGAAAGAACAAGATCTAAAACCTCTATTAATGATCTGCTTCGTGATTAATGCCTGATATTAATTTTAATCCAATCAAACTTACTCAAGCATTAGTCAAATGTCAGAGTATTACTCCAAATGATGATGGTGCATTAATCGTAGTTCAAGATCATTTGAGTTCCTTAGGCTTTAATTGTACACCATTAACATTTGTTGGAAGCGGATCGTATGAGGTGAAAAATTTATTTGCAACTATTGGTTCCAATGGTCCACATTTTGCCTTTGCTGGTCATACAGATGTAGTACCCCCAGGTAATGAAAGTTCATGGACGCACCCCCCTTTTGCAGCAGTTATTGAAAAAGATAAATTATATGGCAGAGGAACTGAAGATATGAAGAGTAACATTGCGTGTTTTATATCAGCTACAGAAAAATTCTTAGAAAAAAATGGCAAAAACTTTGGTGGCAAATTATCATTTATAATAACTGGCGATGAAGAAGGAGAGGCTATTAATGGTACTCCAAAAATTATGGAGTGGACAAAAAAACAAAATATAAAAATTGATCATTGTTTAGTTGGTGAGCCTACATCTAATTCTAGCATTGGAGATAAAGTAAAAATTGGAAGACGAGGATCTATTAATTTCTTTTTAACAGTAAAAGGTGTCCAAGGACATACAGCTAATGGTCATAGAGCAGAAAATCCAGTACATTACTTAACAAAACTTATCTCAAATATTTTAGCAAAACCTCTAGATGAAGGAAATGAGTTTTTTTTACCAACAGCAATACAAATTCCAACTTTTGATGTTGGAAATCCTGCTCACAATGTAATTCCAGAGTATGCAAATGCTACGATAAATATACGCTTTAATGATCTTCACACTGCAGAATCTATAATTGAGTGGCTAAATGAAAAAGTATACTCAATTTTTTCAGATAAAATAAATGTTAGCTGCAATGTAAAACATGAGATTAGTGCTCTCTCATTTTTAAATAAACCAGGTAATTTAAGTAAAATTATATCTAAATCGATATCAGAAGCTACTGGTAGAAATGAAGAGCCAGAACTTGCAACTGATGGGGGAACATCTGATGCGCGATTTATAAAAAATTACTGTGAAGTAATTGAACTCGGTATTAGAAATCAGACATTACACCAAATAGATGAATTTATTTATTTGCGTGATTTAGATGAATTGACAAAAATTTATTATCAAATTTTAAATAACTATTTTAAAAAAAACTAATAACCATTTTTAATTTTAACTTCACTTTTAATTTTTCCTTTAATTCTAAATTGCTCAAATTTGAAAAACATATAATCTACTGCAGAGTCTACATCAGTAATAGCTGCAATATGAGGAGTGATTGTAATATTTCGATTTTTCCAAAATTCATGTTTTTTTGGTAAAGGTTCTTTTTTAAAAACATCTAATGAGGCAAAAAAATTTGGGTTTTTGCTAATATGTTGCAGCAAATCAATCTCATTTAATGATGAACCTCTTCCAATATTAATTAATAAAGATTTTTTTTTCATTTTCTTCAAAAAAGATTTATTAATTAAATCTTTTGTTTCATTTGTAGCAGGAAGTATTGAGACTACAATATCTGATGATTGTAAAAAATTTCTTAAAGAATTTTTATAATAAATTCGTATTGATGAATTTCTTTTTTTATAGGAATTTTTATATCCAATAATATTATAGTCTAAATTTTTTAAATTCTGAGCTACAAAATTTCCAATATAACCAAGTCCTAAAACGCCAATGGTTAAATCTTTATTTAAAGCAGTATATCTTTCCTCAAGCCATATTTTTTTGTCTTGAGCAATATGGTATTCATTGAGTTTTAATTGGTAGTTTAATATTTGAGAAAGCACATGATTTAACATACGTGCTCGCATATTTTGATCTTGGATTCTAATTATAGGTGTATTTTTATAGCTAGACAATTTAAGTATATGATCTACGCCAGCTCCCAATGAAAAAACAATTTTTAAATTTATTAATTTTTTTAAAATTTTATCTGGTAAATTCCATATTAACGCAACTTCGATTTTATCTAATTCAATTTTATCATTAAGAGTATAAATTTTATGAGATTTAAATTTTTTTTTTAATGCTTTTAAAAATTCATTTTGATTTGAAAAAGTACAATAATATAAAATATTCATTAATTTTTTTTATCAATATTATTAATGATATGAAGGTATTTTTTTACTACATCACTCCATAAAAAATATTTTTCAGCTCTAACCTTGGCATTTTTTCCAAGTTTTTCTACTTTTTTACGATCAGATAATAGGTTTTGAATTGATAAATAGACATCATTAATATTGGATAGTATCAAACCTGTTTCTTCATGAAGAACAGCCTCTGGGGTTCCTCCAACATTTGATGCTATTGATGGAATGCCATAAAAGGCAGCTTCTATATATGCTATACCAAAACCCTCTATGGATCTATTGCCTGATTCATCAGTTGTAGGCATTACCAATAAGTCAGTTTTTTTAAATAAAAAATTTTTTTCATTATTATTAATATTGCCCACAAAAAGTACATTATTTTCAATATCTAAAGTCTTAACTAGTCTTTGCAAGCTTGAGAGCTCTTCCCCTGATCCTGCAATTACATAAAGAATGTTTGGATACTCTTTTTTAAGTTTTTCTATTGCTGAAAGAATATATGAATGCCCTTTTCTTTTTTCTAATCTTGCCAAAGTAACTATGATTGGACTTCCATTTAATTTTTGAATTTTTTTATCAGGAAAATTAATATTATTTTGAGCACCAGGATGGATATATGCAATAGATTGATTTGTTACACCAATATTCTTTATTAAATTTTTAGTATAATTTGAATTACAAACTATTTTAGAAACCTTATCATATGTAGTAATTAATCTTTTTTTATAATAAAAATTTTTAGGTATAATTTCATTACCATGAGCAAGACAAATGGATGGAATGGATTGATTATTTAAGATATCAACACTCAATTCAAAACTTTTCCAGCTATCTCCTATAACACAAGTTATTTTTTTTAATTTTAAATATTTTTTTAAATCTATTATTTTTTTTCTTTTACGGAGAAATTTAATCCCACCAAATCTTTTTATACTTATATTATTTTTAAAATTTGAGTCATATAAATTGTCTTCTGATTTGTTATACTGATCAGCTAAAATTAAAACTTCATATACTTTACTTAATTCTAACGATAAACTTTCAACAAGATTTTCTATACCTCCAAGTCTTGGAGGGAAGCATTGTGTCAATATTATAATCATTCCTATAACTAACTATCTTGAATCAAAGATTAAGTGTATGATTAATTTAATCAGAAAATCATTTTTTTAAAAAAATAAGATTTTTTTATATTTATTAAAATTTTTAGAATTAATATATGCATATATTGCATACAACTTATGTATTTAACTTGCTTGTATTGCATATATAAATTCATATATATGTTTTGAAAGGAAACAAAATGATTAACAATATAATTACTTTTATAAATGCTGCATACAAAGTTGCAAATGATTATAGTTTTGATGATGTTGATCCCAACTTAGTGAGATATTTTAGAAATGAATATGGAAAAGAATGGAGATCAGCTCTAACTGAACACTTAAGCAAAAAAAATACTAGCAATGATAAAAAAGCTGCTTAATATTTTTTTTAGATCACTTACCTCTAATCATGAGCTTGAAAAGATTGAAAAATATCTTTCTAAATCTGCAAATACATACGATTTAGAACAAAAAATTAGGGACCTTGATCAAAAAGGTAAATATAACCAATTTTAAATATAATTTTTACTGAAGTCAGAGAGGCAAGGTTACTTCTTGTAACCAAAGCTTCTCATCTGCGTTAAGAAGTGTTGATAGTTTATCAAATACTGTTTGATGATAATCATTTAACCACTTCACTTCATGTGAACTTAATAACAAAGGTTCAATAAGGTCCCTATCAATTGGCGCCCATGAAATATTTTCAAAACCAAGCAAATTTTCATTCTCTTTATTAACTATAAGTATATTTTCAATACGAATTCCATATTCTCCCTCCTTATAATAACCTGGCTCATTTGATAAAATCATTCCAGTAAGTAAATCTACACTGGGAAACATATTTTTTTTAGATATTCTCTGCGGGGCTTCATGAACACTTAAAAAACTTCCAATTCCATGTCCAGTGCCATGATCGTAATCACATCCTATTTCCTTTAGACTCGCTCTTGCTATGTAGTCAATATCTGTGCCTTTTGTCTTTTCTGGAAAAGTATGCTTTGAAAGATTTATGTGTCCTTTTAAAACCCTAGTAAACATTTCTTTTTGCTCTTTATTTGCTTTTCCTAAAATTACAGTTCTTGTTATATCAGTAGTGCCATCAAAATATTGACCACCAGAGTCAAATAAATAAATGCTATTCTTTTTAAGTGGGATAGGTTTGTTTTTATCATATCTGTAGTGAGGAAGAGCGGCATTTTTACCAATAGCAGAAATTGTATCAAAAGAAACAGAATGGAATAGATCATTTTTTTTACGGAAAGAAAATAATTTGTTAGCTGCAGAGTCTTCATTTTCATTCTCAATATTGGGATGATTCTTCAACCAATATAAAAATTTTGTTACGCTTACACCATCTCTAATATGTGCTTTTCTAGCTCCCTGCAGCTCAATAGCATTTTTTGTTGCTTTTGGAATAAGGCATGGATTTTCATGATGAACGGGTGCACAATTTTTTTTAATTGATAAATCATAAAAAAAATAAGAAGAAGCTTTAAAATCTAACCCAATTTTTGAATTATCTTCTAAATCATTAAATACATCTTTGATTTTTTCTATTGGCTCTATGTTAATATAATTGGTAAGTCTTTTATTTAATATAGGTTCAACCACATCAAGCTTTATATATAAAATTGGTTTATCCTTAGGAGATATTAATAAGTACGCGAAAGCTAAAGGTGTATTTATAATATCACTACCCCTTATGTTTAATAACCAAGCTATGGAGTCTAAACTTGATAACAAATAGGCATCTAAATTATTTTTATCTAAAGTTTTAATAACATTCGTAAGTTTTTCTGAAGACTCTATACCTGCAAAATTTTTAGGATGATCAAAAACAAAACCATAATTACGCTTAGGTTTGTCATCCCACAATTCATCAATTATATTATCTTCTGTAAAATATAATTTAGTTTCATTTTTAGCTGCCAAGTCTATATACTTTAGAGTCTCTTCGATTGAATGTAATTTTGGATCTAACGCTAGGTATTCATTTTTTATAAAGTATGCACTTAATTTTTTAGAAAAATCATTAAGATGTTCTAGAGATATTTGATTACTGTCTACCTGTTCTCTAGCTTGAAAAGTATACCTGCCATCAACAAAAAGGCTTGCTGAATTTTGACTAACTATAGCTCGACCTGCTGACCCTGAAAAGCCAGTAGCCCAAAATAATCTCTCAGAGTCTGGAGAAATATATTCATTTAAAAACTCATCTGTTCTATTGATAATTAATGCATGTATATTTTTATCTTTTAATTTATTTTGAATTTTTTTTATTTTAATATTTTTCATAAATTTGCAAACATCTTCAAATCAATATTACCTCCTGATATCATCACAACAACAGATTTGTTTTTCAAATCAATTTTTTTCGTTAATGCGGCAGTTGCTGCTACTACACCTCCAGGTTCAACAATTATTTTTAAATGTTCAGCAAAAAATTTAATTGCATTTTTTACCTCATCATCATTTACTACTAATCCATCACTCAAATTTTGAAGATTAATAGGGAACGTAAGTTTGCCAGGTTCTGGAGTTATAATCGCATCACAAATTGAATAATGTCCATGCTCATTTGCTAATATTTGAGAACTATTAAGAGATTTTCTTGTATCATCAAAACCATAAGGTTCCACAGAATATGACTCAATATTTTTAAATTTATCTTTTAAGTAAGTTGATGTCCCAGCAATAAGACCTCCACCTCCACAACAACATAGATATATATCAGGTACAATATTATTTTCCTTCAATTGATCATAAATTTCTAAGCCTGCAGTACCTTGACCAGCAATAACATCAATATCATCATAAGGACGAATCAATGTTCTGCTCTCATCTTTAGAAATTTTTTCACCAATATTTTCTCTAGATTGTGTTGAAGGATCGTAAAGAATAACCTCGGCTTTATATTTTTTTGTATTTTCAATTTTAATTTTTGGAGCATTGTTTGGCATAATAATTTTACAACTAATTTGATTTTGAAGAGAAGCATAAGCAACCGCTTGTGCATGATTGCCTGAAGAGTAAGCAACTACACCATTTCTTTTATTTTCTTCACTCAATTTAGAAATTTTATATGTTGCCCCCCTTAATTTAAAAGAACCAGTTTTCTGAAGATTTTCTAGTTTGAAAAAAATTTTAGAGTCTAATTTTTTATTAATGTAGTCATTTGATATTAGTGGAGTTTTAATAATTTGATTTTTTATTTTACTATAGGCATTGTCTATATTTTTGTATGAAAAATTCATATTAGAAATAATTATTAATTTAATTTAAATCCAATTAACTGAATTAGCAACATCTGCTAAAAATGATTTTCTCTTTGCATCAGACACAAAAGGCACAGCAAAATACCTTCTATAATTTATCTTTTTAATTCCACATATATGGAAGACCCCTCGTTTTAATCTTCTTATCGGTAGGTTTAAAAAAAAGGTTGTTATAGCTAATCTTGGTGATCCATATGTACAAAATATTATTGCTTTTTTATTTTTTAAATTACCTAGTGGATAACCATAATTTCCAATTAATTTCCTAAAAGTAAACGCCCAAGGTGGTGCTAAAACTTTATCAATCCAACCTTCTAAGATCGCTGGCATTCTGAAATTCCAAATTGGAGCAATCAGAACAATAACATCAGATTTTTCAATACGATTACGATGATCGAGAACTACATTATCTGGTTCTTGTCCAAAAAAAACAGGATCAAATTTTTCTTTATATAGGTCAACTAAATCAACTGTATGACCCTCCTCTTTTGCTTTTTTTATAAATGTATCTTTAATTGAAGAGTTAAAAGATTTCTCATCATAGTGAGAATAAACGATAAATATTTTAGACATAATTAGAGCATTGTAATTGAATTATTGGAAAAAAAATATAATTAAATATTTATGAATGAACAAAATATTATTTCTCCATGTATTAGCGTCTGCAAAACAGATCCTATTAGTGGTTTTTGCTATGGATGTGCTAGATCAAATGATGATAAAAAAGCTTGGAAAGACGAAAATACAACAAATGAATGGAAGTTAAAAAATATTGAATTATTAAGAAGCCGTCTGAATGGATGGCATTTAGAAGCTTTTAATGAGTCCTATAAATCAAAACAAGAAAGTGGGTTATCATTGATCAAAAAAAAATTGTTAGAGTCTCGTAATAATTAAATAAACAAGTTTGATATTAATAATCAATTTTTTTTAAATATAGGCCGTTTGCAGGTGCTGTTTGTCCTGCAGATTCTCTGTTCTTAGAATTAATAATGTCTAATATAGATCTATTTATATTTCCCTTAGCAATATCTACTAAGGTGCCAACCATGATTCTTACTTGTGAATGAAGGAATGATTTTGCTACAACCTCAATCATTATATTCTCATCTTTAATATCGATGATTATATCATCAATAGTTCTGATGCTACTTTTTGATTGGCAATGTGCAGAACGAAAAGCATTTAAATCGTGTTTACCAAGAAATGAAGCGGATTCATTTTTCATTTTTTTTGTATCTAAAATTTTATGAACACACCATGCTTGATTTGTGTCTATTGTTAATGGAGATCTCCTATTAATTATTTTATATACATACCATCTTTTTTTAGCTGAAAATCTTGCATGAAAATCATTTTCTACCTCCTCTGCTTTTAAAACTGAGATCATTAAAGGTCGTAAATGTTGATTTAAGCCATCTCTAATTACATCAGTAGAAATATTTTTTGAAATTGCAAAAGAAGCAATCTGTGCATAAGCATGAACACCTGCATCAGTTCTCCCTGCTCCATACACAACAACTTTTTCACCAGAAAGTTTAAATACCGAGTCTTGAAGTGATGACTGTATTGAAATTCCATTTGCTTGCTGTTGCCAGCCAACAAAATTAGTTCCATCATACTCAACAGTAATCTTATAGTTAGGCATTTATTTTATCATTTACTTCGAAAGAGAAACCTCGAATAAAATCTTTTAATTCAACAGCTTTTTTACCTTCACGCTGTATTAGTGTAGGAAGTATACTTCCATCATTACATCCTAACATAAATTTATTATTTAAAATTGTGGATTGCTGCCCTTTATCTTTACGCTTTATAGCTTTTAAAATTTTAATTCTCTCACCTCGATAAACAAACCACGAACCTGGTTTTGGTCCATGAGCTCGTATGTGATTGTAAACTTGATTAGTAGAATTATTAAAATTTATTTTTCTATCAGCAGACGTGAACTTACTTGCGTATGTAACATTATTTGTGTCCTGTTTATTAGATGGAGTTTTATTTTCAAAAATTTTAGGCAAAACTTCAAGCATTGTTAGTTTACCTAAATTTGTAAGGGCAACTGTCAATTCATCACTATACATATCATCGCTTATTTTTAAGCTTGCTTGATAAATAATATCTCCAGCGTCAAGTTTGGGAGAAATCTTAATTACACTTATTCCAGTTTGCGCATCTCCTGCTAACAAAGCATGTTCAATTGGTGCTGCCCCTCTCCATCTTGGAAGTAAAGATACATGAATATTAATACATCCAAATTTTGGTATATCTAATAATTCAGATGGTAAAATGATACCATATGCAACTACAATAATTATATCAGGTTCAAAACTTTTAATTTTTTCCATTGCTGAGAAATCTATAGAACTTGGATAGAAGATTTCTAAATTATTTTTTTTAGCAATTTGATAAACTGGGCTTTCTTCAATATGCATGCCTCTATTTTTTTTTCTTGGAGGCTGTGTAAATACACCAACTATATTTAAACTATTATCAATTAAATGTTGTAAATGTTGGGCCGCTATATGTGGTGTGCCCATAAAAATTATTTTTTTATCATTCATCTATTTTTTATATTTTGTAATTTTTTTACTTTTTTTACTAATATGTTTCTTTTTAAAGATGATAGATAGTCAACAAATAATTTTCCAGATAAATGATCAATTTCATGTTGCAGTATTCTTGCTTCATAACCATCTATTTCTTTTTTAATTAATTTTTCATTTTCATCTGTATACTCAACAATAATTTTTTTAGGTCTTTCAATATCTGCATATTGTTCAGGTAAAGACAAGCATCCCTCTTCCATGGTAGTTTTTTCTGCAGAATATTCTATAATTGAGGGATTAAATAAAATATAATTTTCTTTTTTATCATTTTCCTTATCTTCAAAATTTATTGTAACAATTTGCTTTAATATACCAACTTGATTGGCTGCTAACCCAACACCTGGAGCTTTAATCATGATATCCATCATTTGATGCGCAATATTAATATCTTCTTTAGTAATTTTAGTTAGTTTTTTTGCTTTAAGGCGTAAAACTTCATTGGGAACTAATAGTATTTCCATTAATTTCTAGACTATTTTTTTTCGTGATTGAAATGCAGTATTTAGAGTATTTTCATCTAGATAATGCACTTCACCTCCAATAGGGATACCTTGTGCTAATCTTGTAACTGTTAAATTTTTAAATAACTCTAATTTATCAGCTATTACGTGTGTTGTTGTTTGCCCTTCCATTGTAGTACTTAATGCAAGTATAACCTCACTAATCTTATTTTCCTTAATTCTTTTTAATAATTTAGTGATATTTAGTTCATCAGTTCCAATTCCATTGATTGCTGATAATGATCCTCCTAACACATGGTATAATCCTTTATAAAAACCAGTTCTTTCAAATGTCCATAAATCAGACACATCTTCAATGATGCAGATTGATTTCTCATCTCTGTTTGAGCTTGAGCAAATATTGCAAGGATTTTTCATATCTACATTACCACATACAGAACATTCACTAATAAGTTTATGAGAGGACTCCAATGTTTGTATCAAAGGTAACAATGATCTATCTTTGTTTTTTAATAAATAAAGAGCAATTCTTTGTGCTGAACGCCTTCCTAAGCCAGGAAGTTTAGAAATATCAGTGATTAATTTTTCTATTGCAGATCCGTCCATTACTAAAAAGGCAATTTCATTCCAGGCGGTAAAGGTAATCCTCCTGTAACAGATTTCATTTCTTCTTGTGCAGCTGCCTCTCCCTTTTGTTTTGCATCATTAATTGCAGCAACTATTAAATCTTCTGTAATTTCTTTATCATCAGGTTTTAATAAACTCTCATCAAGGTTAATTCTTTTTATTTCACCTTTAGCTGTGGCAGTAACTTTTACAACTCCACCTCCTGACAAACCTTCAACTTCGATAGAATTCAGTTTTTCCTGAGCTTCTGCCATTTTTTTTTGGAGTTCCTGAGCTTGTTTCATCATATTACCAATGTTAACCATTATACCTCCTTATGATTTTCTTGCTTAAATTCATCAATAGTTTCATCAACAGTTTCTGTAATATCAGTAATAGAATGAATACTCAAACCTGGAAGAGCGTCTAGTATTTTTTTTACTTCGGGTTGATTTTTCATTATTTTTATTTCATTTTGTTGATCAATAATATCTTCTTCACTTAAAGAACTTCCGATATTACTATCTGAAGAATGAACTTGCCATATTCTTCCAGTCCACCTTGAAATCAGTTTAGCAACATTTCTATTAAAATGCTGATCTCTAATTAGTGAAGTATTTACAACAATTTCACCTTCTTTAAATGATATAAGTTTAACTGAATTATATAGTTGAGTGTGCAGTAAAGCTTCTCTTTTCTTATAAAAAAGATCAACAAATTCTCTAAAATTAGAAATCTTGATTATAGAGGGTTCTGTAGTATTGTTATTATTAGAAGTAGTAACGGTCTTTAAATTATTATTTAAATTAACTTTTTTTTTTATTTCTTGATTTTCTGTTATTAATTTATCATTAATTTCATTTTTATTTAAACTTTCTTTTTTAAACTTTTCAGGATTTGGACTATCACTTATAAATATGAGTCTTATAATTATCATTTCTGCAAGTTGGAATAGATGGTGTCCACTTTGTAATTCCTGAAAACCTTTAAAAAGAACTTGCCACATTATACCAAGTGAATTCATTGATAATTGATTAGCAAAACTAGTACCTCTTATTCTTTCAATTTCAGGTATCGTAATATCATTTTTAATATCAGGTAAAATTTTGATTTGAGTTATAGAGTGAATGGCATTTAATAATTCTTCAAAAATCATCAAAATATCCGCTCCGGAGTTATAAAGATCTCTGAAAATTTTTAAGGATTCAGATACATCACCTTTAGTAATATTTTCTAGAAGATCATATATTTTTCCTCTATCAGCTAGACCTAACATACTTATTACTGTTTCAGCTGTAACATTGATATTATTATTTATTATTGCTTGATCAAGTAAACTTATAGAGTCCCTTACTGAGCCATCGCCCGCTCTAACTAATAGTGCAATTGCGTCATCATCTATAATAATTTTTTCCTGTTCTGAGATTTTTTTTAAATGTTTGGCTAAATTGTCTGAATCAACTCTTTTTAGATCAAAACGTTGACATCTAGACAAGATTGTTACTGGAATTTTTTTTACTTCGGTTGTAGCAAAAATAAATTTAACATGTTCAGGAGGTTCCTCCAACGTTTTTAATAATGCATTAAAAGCACTTTTTGAGAGCATATGAACTTCATCTATAATAAATATTTTAAATTTATTATTGACCGCTTTATATTTTACGTTTTCTATAATTTCTCTTACGTCATCAACTCCAGTTTTACTAGCAGCATCCATTTCAATAACATCTAAATTATGATCGGATCTAATTGAATTGCATGAGTCACATTTTCCACAGGGCTCACAACTAGTTTCCTTCCTATTTTCACAGTTTAAACTCATTGCAATTAGTCTTGCAGTTGTAGTTTTACCAACTCCACGAACACCAGTTAAGAGATAGGCATTTGCAATTCTATTACTTTTTATTGCATTAGTTAAAATTTGGACCAAGATTTCTTGACCTATTAAATCAGCAAATTTTTGTGGCCTATATTTCCTTGCAAGTACTTTATATTCTAAATTATCTTTCATAATTTTAAGGAAGGTTAAAAGACCCGAATAAACTTGATACAGCTGCTTCTTTTCAGACCTGACTGGATTAACAAGATATTCGCCCTCAAACCTTCCACTCCTAGTATATCATTAAAGAATAAAAAAATAACTTGTGAATTATCTTTTATGTTTATTTTTTTCTAAATTTTGACTTTTTATAAACACCTAATACTTTAATTTCTTTACAAAAAAATTTCATTTCCTCTAATGCTAATTTTACTGAATTATCATTAGGATGTCCTTCAAAATCAATGTAAAATTGAGCCACATCAAAACCTTGGGGGTGAATATAGCTTTCTAATTTAGTTATATTTATTCCATTACTAGCAAAACCGCCAAGACATTTATATAAAGATGCAGGTATGCTTCTGACAACAAATACAAGTGTTGTCAAAAGATCATTTGAGTTAGACTCTATCTCACTTTTATTTTTTGACATGATCAAAAATCTTGTAACATTATATTGTGAGTCTTGAAAATTTTTTTCAAGAATTTCTAAATTGTAAATTTTAGCTGCAAGTTCGGAAGCGATTGCACCATCTTCTTTACTATTTAAATCAGATATTTTTTTTGCAGAACCAGCAGTATCAGCAGCTACAATCATTTCTTTATTTAGATTGATAATTTTATTTCTACATTGAGCAATACCCTGTTCATGACTATGTATTCTTTTAAGATCATTCAATTTTGTCCCTGGTACCACGAGTAAATTATGTTTAACTTCCAAGAAATACTCTCCAATAATATGTAAATCTGAGTCTGGAATAAGCCTTTGTGTATCTGCAACCCTGCCAGCTTGCGAATTTTCAATGGGAACTAAAGCTATGTTTGCTCTTTCATCTCTAACACATGCAAACATTTCTTCAAATGTTGAACAAGGAACACTCTTAGCCTCTGGAAAAACGTTTTTACCAGCTTGTTCACTATAAGCTCCATTTATGCCTTGAAAAGCAAAACTATTTACTTGTTCCATTGTTATTCTTTATGATTTTTTCTACTAAAATTAAATCTTCCATCGTATCTACACTAATTGGAACATTTTCTATATAAATTATTCCAATTTTAATACCCGCATCAAGTGCCCTAAATTGTTCCAATTTTCTTTCAATTTCATTTTTTGAAGGCTCCATTGATACAATTTTATATAGTGTACTTGGTTTAAAACTATATATTCCTACATGCTGATAAATGTTTTCATATTGCTTTCTTGAATCTTTATAAAATTCAATGCTATTGCCAACAGAAATAGATTTTTCCCAATCTATAGAAACTTTTGTAATATTAGTGTTACTTTCTTGATCACTTGAAATGTTAGTTGCAATTGTTCCAATTTCATAACCATAATTAAGAGGTAAGTTTACAATTTCTAAAATCATAGGATTAATTAAAGGCATGTCTCCTTGAAGATTAATAATACTTTCATATTCATTTTTATTATGAAGTGTATTAAATGCCTCAAAGACTCTATCAGTTCCAGAAGGAAGGTCTGGATCAGTCATTATTGCTTTACCACCATTCGAAGTAATTAAATCAAATACCTGTTTCTCACTGCATGCCACAAAAACATCTCCAATTTTAGAATCTATACCCTGCTGCCAAACTCTTTGAATCATTGAGATTCCATCAATTTTGGCCAGAGGTTTATTAGGGAAACGTTGAGAGGCCATTCTGGCCGGAATTATTACCGCTGTTTTCATAAATTATGCGACAATTAAGCAGTATTTAGCATTTTATTCAGTGTTTTCATTTCTATTCATTTTTAAAAAAATCTATATAGATGTCTTACACATGTCTGGTCTCGAAGTTAATAAAATTCTGGCTTCTATTATATTGGCAATACTTGTTGTAACAGTAATTGGCCATATTGGAGATATAATCATTGATATAGAACATCATGAAATGAAAGAAACTGCATATAAAATCGATGTGCCTGAATCTGATGAAGTTATTGCAGGGGATGCGCCAAAAGAAGAAATTATTGAGCCAATTTCATTAATCTTAGCAAGTGCTTCTCTCGAAAAAGGAGAAAAACTGTTTAAAAAATGTAGTGCTTGCCATAATTATGAAAAAAATAGTGCAAGCAAAGTTGGTCCTAACTTATGGAATATTATAAATAGACCAAAAGCAAATGTTGATGGATTTGTTTATTCAAAAGCATTGGCAGAGTATGGTGGTGAATGGAGTTATGAAGAATTGGCAGAATTTTTATATAAACCTAAGAAATTTATTAAGGGTACAAAAATGAATTTTGCTGGTTTGAAGAAAGTTCAAGATAGAGCTAACATTGTTTTATTTTTGAGAGAACAAGCAGAAAATCCTGTTCCTCTACCGTAAACTGAAAAATGCATAATTCCCATCAGGAATATCTAATCTTTGCAAATAAACTTGCTGATGCAGCTAGCATTATATCAATGCAGTATTTTAGAAATACTATAGACATAGATAATAAAAGTGATGAAACTCCAGTAACTATTGCGGATAAAAATACAGAATTAAAAATAAGATCAATGATTGAGAAAGAATATCCCAACCATGGAATTTTAGGAGAAGAGTTTGACAGCATTAATCCAGATGCAGAATTTGTTTGGGTAATAGATCCAATAGATGGTACAAGAAGTTATATTGCAGGTCACAAAGATTATGGTAATTTAATTTCTTTAACTCAAAACAAAAAACCAATTATAGGAATTATTAATTGTCCCGCACATGAAGAAAGATGGGTTGGGGCTATAAATCAAAATTCATACCTTAATACAAAACCTGTAAAAACATCCAGTATAACAAAAATTGAAGATGCCTATCTTTTTACATCAGGATTATACTTTGATGAACCACATTTAAGAAAAGCTGTAGATAAGATTACTAATAAAGTAAGGTATTATCGTTATGGTGGTGACTGCTACATGTATGGCATGGTGGCTTCAGGATTAATTGATATTGTTATTGAAGACACTTTAAAAGCTCATGATTATATGGCTTTAGTAAATGTAATAGAGGGAGCTGGGGGTAAAATTACAGATAAATTTGGCAATGAAATAACCACAGAATCCCAAGGCAGTGTTGTAGCTTCAGCAAACGAGAAGCTTCACTATGAATTAATTTCTTTAATAAACGAAGAAAATTAATTTAAATTTTAATTAAAGTAATTATATTAGTTTTATGAAATCTTTTATCACTATTATCACAATTTTTATCTTATTAATTTCAAATAATATTTTGGCAGAAACTAATATATCCCATGCAATCGCTATGCATGGAGAGCCAAAATATAGTCAAGATTTTATCAGTGTTGAATATGTAAGCAACAGTGCGGAAAAAGGTGGGGATATAGTTAGAAGTGCAATAGGAACTTATGATACATTTAATCCATTTACACTCAAAGGGACATCTGCTGCAGGTATAGGATTATTGTATGAAACTTTAACGGTTGGATCTAGTGATGAGGCATTTACAGAATATGGACTTCTCGCTAAAAATATAGAATGGCCTGATGACCGCTCCTGGGTAACATTTACTCTAAGAAATGAAGCAAGATGGCATGATGGAAAGAAAATAACAAGTGATGATGTTGTCTGGACCTTCAATACTTTAATGGAGAAAGGTCATCCATTTTATAAATATTATTATGGAGATGTAAGTGAAGTAGTTAAAATAAATGACAATAAAGTTAAGTTTATATTTTCAACAAATACTAATAAAGAACTAGTGTTAATTGTTGGACAACTTCCAGTACTGCCTAAACACTATTGGGAAAATAAAAATTTTGAAGAAACAACACTGGAAGTACCTATAGGTAGTGGTCCTTACAAAGTTAAGTCCTATGATGCTGGCAGATCAATTACTTTTGAACTGGATTTAAATTACTGGGGTTTTAAAAATAATAATGTACCTATTAAGGTAGGAAAAGATAACATTGCTACAATACGCTATGATTATTACAAAGATAGAGGTGTTGAAAGAGAAGCTTTCAAATCTGGTGAAATTGATTTCTTTTCTGAAAATTCTTCAAAAGAATGGGCAACTAGTTATGATATTAATGCAGTTAATGAAGGTTTAATAAATAAAGAGCTCATTGATCATGAAAATCCACAGGGAATGCAGGCTTTCGCTTTTAATACTCGCAAAAATATTTTTAGTGACAAAAGAGTTAGAAAAGCTCTTAGTTATGCATTTGATTTTGAGTGGACTAATAAAAATTTATTTTATGGAGCCTACAAAAGAAGTGATAGTTTTTTTGAAAATTCTGAGCTTGCTTCTTCAGGATTGCCATCACAAAAAGAGCTTACTTACTTAAGTCCATATATGGATCAGCTTCCAAAAGAAATATTTAATACTGAATATAAAAATCCTAAAACAGATGGATCAGGTTTTATAAGAAGTGAATTGCAAGAAGCTACAAAACTTCTTAGGGATGCTGGTTGGAAACTTGAGGATGGTAAGCTAGAAAATTCTAAAGGTGAAACTTTTGAATTTGAAATTTTACTAGTTTCACCTGCATTTGAAAGAATAGTGTTACCGTTTATTGATAATCTAGAAAAGCTTGGAATAAATGCATCTTTAAGAACAATTGATAGCTCACAGTACCAAAAAAGAATAGAAAGTTTTGATTTTGACATGGTAGTATTTACTTTTTCTCAAAGCTTGTCTCCAGGAAATGAACAAAGAAACTTTTGGAGCTCCGAAGCTGCTGATACAAATGGCTCCCGAAATATTATAGGTATAAAAAATAATGTAATTGATTTATTAATCGAAAATCTAATTAATGCAAAAGATAGAGAAGACTTAATTACAATTACCAGAGCTCTTGATAGGGTTCTTCTTTGGAATTATTATGTAATTCCTCAGTGGCATATTTCTTCATATCGAGTTTTGTATTGGGATATCTTTGATCAGCCAAAACAAAAGCCTAAATATTCCCTTGGATTTGATACTTGGTGGATAAATCAAAATAAATTTAATTTTATTAATTCACAAAGATCTACTAACTAATAAGTTAAAAACTTAACATAAATAATATAAATACATCTTAATGGGCGCTTATTTAATAAGACGAATTATCCTTATATTTCCCACTCTCTTTGGGATAATGCTAATAAATTTTGCTGTCATTCAGATTGTACCAGGTGGTCCAGTAGAACAAATGATTGCACAAATGACTGGGACCGCTGTTGAGTCAACAGCTCGATTTTCTGGAGGAGACGATGGGGAGATAAATTCAAATTTTGATGCATCAAGTTTTGAAGATGGCGACTCAAAATATAGGGGGGCTCAAGGTTTAGATCCAGATATTATAAAAGAAATTGAAATTATGTATGGCATGGACAAACCTGCTCATGAACGTTTTATTAAAATGTTAAAAAGTTATATATTTTTTGATTTTGGTGACAGTTTTTTTCGTGATCAAAAAGTAACTTCACTAGTTTTAGACAAGATGCCTGTTTCAATATCTCTTGGATTATGGACGACATTACTAGTGTATTTAATTTCTATTCCACTTGGAATAAGAAAAGCAATAAAGGATGGTTCACAGTTTGACATTATTTCAAGTAGTATTGTTACAATAGGGTATGCAATACCAAAT
Source organism: uncultured Alphaproteobacteria bacterium (assembly GCA_902576125.1). Taxonomy (GTDB): domain Bacteria; phylum Pseudomonadota; class Alphaproteobacteria; order HIMB59; genus CACPNW01. The sequence continues at coordinate 92,778 of CACGUF010000002.1, forward strand.
TTTTTGTTTGCCGTTATTCTAATTGTATTTTTTGCAGGAGGTAGGTTTTATGATATTTTTCCATTAAGAGGTTTAGTCTCAGAAAATTTTGAAGAGTTATCTCTTTTATCGCAAATAAAAGATTATTTTTTGGCATTTAACTTTGCCCCTAACAGCAATGATAGTAAGTGGTTTTGCTGGACTAACATTTTTAACAAAAAATTCATTTATAGATCAAATTAATCAACAATACGTTATGACAGCAAGAGCAAAAGGGTTATCGGAGAGAAAAGTTCTTTATGGGCATATATTTAGAAACGCAATGTTAATTGTAATTGCTGGTTTTCCATCTGCATTCATTGGAATATTATTTTCTAGCTCTTTATTCATTGAAGTCATATTTTCATTGGATGGTTTAGGATTGCTTGGATACGAAGCGGCTCTTACAAGAGATTATCCTGTAATATTTGCCACACTATATTTCTTTTCATTGCTGGGTTTAATAATGGGTATAATTGGAGATTTTATGTATTCCATCATTGATCCGAGAATTGATTTTGAGTCTCGAGAATGACAAATTTATCACCTTTAAATCAAAGACGTTTAAATAACTTTGTATCTAATAAAAGAGGTCTCTATTCTTTTTGGGTTTTCTCTATTTTATTTATTATTTCCTTATTTGCAGATTTCATAGCAAATGAAAAACCACTACTAATAAAATATGAAGATAAATTTTATTATCCAATTTTTCAATCCTACTCTGAAACAACTTTTGGAGGAGATTTTGAAACCGAAGCTGATTATAGAGATCCATTTGTTAAAAATTTAATTAATGAGTCAGGTTGGATGATAATGCCAATCATTCCATATAAATACAATACAATTATACGTGATATAGATAGTCCCGCGCCCTCTCCACCAAGTAAAAAAAATTGGCTAGGTACTGATGATCAAGCTAGAGATGTTTTATCCAGGCTTATTTATGGTTTCAGGATATCAATTTTGTTTGGTTTCACACTAACTTTTTTTCCATGATAATTGGTGTGTCAGCAGGAGCAATCCAGGGATATTTTGGAGGAAAAACAGATCTTTTTTTTCAAAGGTTTATGGAGATATGGTCTGCAGTACCAACTTTATATGTTTTAATTATTCTAGCTAGTGTGATTCAACCAAACTTTTGGTGGTTGTTGTTAATATTACTACTGTTTAGCTGGATGGGTTATGTTGGTGTCGTTAGGGCAGAATTTTTACGAGCTAGAAATTTTGATTATATAAGAGCGGCTAAAGCACTTGGGGTTAGTACTTCTAAAATAATATTTAGGCACATGATTCCTAATGCAACAGTTGCAACTATTACTTTTTTACCTTTTAGTCTTAGTGCTTCTGTTACAGCTTTATCAGGTTTAGATTTCTTAGGGTTTGGTTTACCTCCTGGCTCTGCCTCACTAGGTGAAATGGTAAATCAAGGTCGTAACAACTTACAAGCACCCTGGCTTGGCTTAACAAGTTTTTTAACTTTAGGTTTAATGCTTGGACTATTGGTTTTTATTGGAGAAGCAGTAAGAGATGCGCTTGATCCAAGAAAGACTTTTAAATAAAATGAATAGTGTTGTTTCAATAAAAAACCTAACAATAAATTTTAAAGATAACAAAAAAGTAGTCAATGATGTGTCTATAGATATACCAAAAGGTAAAACTGTTGCAATTGTTGGTGAGTCAGGATCTGGAAAAACTTTATCTGCCCTAAGTATTTTAAAATTGTTGCCCAGTAGTGCTAGAATAGATCGAGGAGAAATTATCTATAATTCAAAAGATTTACTTAAATTACCTATAGAAGAAATGGAAAAAATTAGAGGAAATAGAATATCAACTATCTTTCAAGAACCCATGTCAAGTTTAAATCCTTTACATAGAATTGATAAGCAAATTAAAGAAATTATTACAACCCACAAAGAAATTAGTTCTAAAGAACTGAATCAGAATGTTTTACAATTACTAAAAGAAGTAAATTTAGAAGATCTAGTAGCTAGGCCTAATATTTACTCATATGAACTTTCAGGTGGGCAGAGACAAAGAGTAATGATTGCAATGAGTATCGCTAATAATCCTGATTTATTAATAGCGGATGAACCAACTACTGCGTTGGATGTGACAGTTCAAATCCAAATTTTGGAACTTTTAAATAAAATTCAAGAAAAAAGAAAAATGTCAATCTTATTTATTAGTCATGATCTTGGTGTTGTAAATAAGATAGCTGATTATGTTTATGTAATGAAAGATGGTAACATTATTGAACAAGGGCATAAGAATGAAATTTTCAATAATCCAAAAGAAACCTATACAAAACAATTAGTAGGTTTTCAAAACAAAATAAAAACAATTGAAAAAAATACAAAATCAGAAATTTTACAGATTAAAAATTTAAAAGTGTGGTATCCAATAAAAAAAGGAATTTTTAAAAAAACTGTTGATTATGTCAAAGCAATTGATGATATTAATTTTGATTTATGCAAAAAAGAAACTTTAGGTATAGTAGGAGAGTCAGGATCAGGAAAAACATCACTTGTTTTAGCTATATTAAAGTTGATTGCATCATCTGGAAAAATAAATTTTAATAATCTTAACTTAAATAAAATAAATAAAAATCAATTAAAAAACATTAGGAAAGATATTCAAATAGTTTTCCAAGATCCATTTTCTTCATTAAGTCCAAGAATGAATGTTTATGAAATATTATCTGAAGGTATAGATGTTCATTTTCCAAAATTCTCAAAGGATGAAAAAACAGTCATGATAAAAAATATTTTAATTGAAACAGGTATGAATTTTGATAGGGATTATAACAAATTTCCTCATGAATTTTCCGGAGGTCAAAGACAGAGAATTGCGATATCTCGAGCATTAATTCTTAAACCTAAAATACTAATTTTAGATGAACCAACTTCTGCGTTAGATGTAACTATTCAGAGTCAAATTTTGGAATTACTAAAGGATTTACAAGAAAAATATTCTATGAGTTATATATTTATTAGTCATGATATGAATGTAATTAGATCTGTATCAGATAAAATATTAGTTCTTAAAACAGGAAAAATAATTGAGTATGACATTGCCAACTCAATTTTTAACAATCCAAAAAATGAATATACAAAAAACTTAATACGATCAGTAATTTAATATATATTTTCTTATATGATCAAATGTCTAAATTATATTATTATTTGTTTTTTTAAATTTTCTAAAATAAGCTTTTTTATTGATAATTAAGTTAAAAATTTTAATGATGGCAGGGAAAGAGGGATTCTAATCCTTGATAGTGTTGCTACTATACACGCTTTCCAAGTGTTACAATTAGGAAGAAGTTAAGAGATTATAGAGATTATTTAATCTTAATTTTTAATTATCGGGTTAGTAAGTGTGACCAATATGTGTCAAAATAATTATTGAATTACATTTGGAGGAATAAGCACAAGTTTACCTGTATATTTTTTGCTTAAAAAATCATCTTGTGCCACTTTAATATCTTTTAAAGGATAAGTATTTGCAATCAAGGGAGAAATTTTATTTTGCTCAATATAACTAATTAAATTTGAAAATACTTCTTTAGGTTGTTTTGTGCATCCATAAAAAGTTAAATCCTTTAAATATAAAGTTCGTACATCTAATTCTACCAATGGCCCTGCTATAGCGCCCGCAGTTGAGTAACGTCCTTCTGGTTTTAAAATTTCTAGAAGCTGTCCCCATTGATCACCTGCTACTAAATCAATCACAACATCGACTGAATTTTTTCCCAACTCTTGAATTATATTAGAATTGCGATCAATTACTTTATCAGCACCTATTCTTAAAACATCTTTGTGTTTATTTTCTGAGCACTGAGCAATTACTTTTGATCCTCGTAATTTTGCTAGTTGAATAGCGGCTGACCCAACTCCTCCAGAACCTCCTGTAATAAAAACAATTTCATCTTTTAGTTTTGAACGATATAATAAACCTTCAGCAGTAGAATAAGCACAAGGAATAGATCCAAGCTCAACATCTGACCAATTTGAAATTATACTGAAAGCTTCAGAAGAACGAATTGAAGTGTATTGTGCAAATCCTCCATTACACTCAGATCCTACTGTCCAAGATGAATAGCTATCATGATTAAAAGGAACTTCTTGCATTGTTCTTACAATAACACGCTCTCCAATTCTTTTTTTATCTACTGATTTTCCTGCCCCTACAATAATTCCACAAATATCTGCTCCTTGTATAATAGGAAAGTTTATTGGATTTCCTGACCAACTACCATCATCGCTATTCTCAGCTGAAGATTTTGAATACCAACCAATTCTTGTATTTATATCGGTATTATTAATGCCTGCAGCTTTTACATTAATAAGCACTTCATCATCTTTTGGAGCAGGAACTTCAACGTCAGATCTATATTCCAGTTTCTCCATTCCACCATGACCAGTTAATACAACAGCATTCATTAGTTTTGGAATTGAAAAATTCATTAATAATTTAATTTATCACAATAGAAAAAAAAGGTAACTCAAAGTGTAGCCTAAAAGGTATTTAACTAATATTTATTAAAATAATTTTCTAATTTATGGCGGAGAGAGAGGGATTCGAACCCTCGATAGTATTGCTACTATACACGCTTTCCAAGCGTGCTGATTAAAAACAAAGTGTAAGGTTTCTAGGAAAAATTAAACGTGTAAATGTAAATACCGGGTGTCTAAGTGCGCCGTATGTGCGCCGAGAAATTTTAATTATTTTGCTGTCCAACCACCATCTATTACTAATGATGAGCCAGTAATCATTGATGATGCATTGGAGGCTAGATACACTACAGCTGTAGCAATATCGCTTTCTGAACCTATTCTGCCTAAAGGAATGTTTTTTAATACAGATTTCATAAATTCTTTATCTTTAAAAAACTTTTCAACCATTGGCGTTTTAACAAATGTGGGACAAACTGAATTGACACGAATATTATGTTTAGCTAAATCCACAGCCATTCCTTTGGTTAATCCTTCAATTCCAAATTTCGTCATATTGTAAACACTTCGGCGTGGAGCTCCTACTTTTCCTAATTGAGAAGACATATTTATTATGGAAGCCCCAACTTTCTTTCGATTTTTGGATCTTAGCATTATTTTTGAAGCCAATTGTGCAATATGAAATGCGGCTTTAATATTCAAATCAACAACATCATCCATATCTTTTTTTTTAATTTTTGTAAAATATTCAGGTCTATTAGTTCCAGCATTATTAACAAGAATATCTAACTTAGATATGGAGGAAAAAGTTTTTTTTACATCTTCATAATTTGTTACATCACATACGATTGATCGACATTTTCTATTTAATTTTATTATTTGTTTTTCAACTTTTGTTAAGTCAGTTTTGGTACGACTTAATATAATGAGATTGGCTCCTGCCTCAGCCAAAGCAATAGCACATGCTTTTCCCAAACCTTTTCCTGCTCCCGTTACTAATGCAGTTTTGTTTTTGACTTCAAATTTTTGTAAATACATTTCTTCTATATCAATATTTATTTAATTAAATCAAGTCCTTGAGAAATGTTAATATCACCAACATTTCTTGCTTTGTTAAATTCTTTTATTCTATCAAAAACATTAACGCCAATTTGCTGATAAACATCCAGAAGATCTACTAAAACCCAATTCTCCCTTATAAGATTATTTTCAACTCTCCAAAAATCTAAACTCCGCATTTCTATAATCTGGTTTGAAGGAGCAATACCCATCCATCCATCTTGTGATATTGTAGATCGCATATTTGGCCAACCAGTTTCACAGACATAATCTCCTTCATATATCCAATGAGTTAGCATATCCTTCAATCCCTCATTTTTTAAGCTATCATTTGATGAACCTCCCTTTCTATCCGGCATTGCACGTAAGAAGGGTATTTGATGCCAATGGCGAAATCCTGCTATACCTCTTCCAGTTCCAATTCCAGCTGGTCCATACCAATTAAATCTGGGGTGCCAATACTTATCTAAATTCATAACTTGTGGATCTGGATTACTAGGGTGTAAAACCATGTCTTGAAGCATATTAATCACAAGATCAAAATTTTTTGATCCATCGCCTTTTATTTTTAAACCGTCTCCGGTCATCGGAGATGGTGTACATAAAAAAGATCCTAGCTGAGGACTCATTGGCCATGCATTGGCCTGGATCATCAGTTCAGGTAGATCCCATATTGATTGCATTTCTATAATCTGATTATTTTCAATTTGGAAAAACTCATGATAACGCATATGAACTAAATTACCAGTTGGTGGAATATCTAAAAATGATTTTAAAAATGTTCCCATATAATTACCCATAGTACCTACCCAGTGTTTATCTTCAGGTGTTGTGCCTGCCATAACAATCATATCTCTTCTTTCAAGATCTGGAATACTTTCTAAAAGAGGATTGATACAATTAGATAAAAAATTATCTAATCCATTAAACGTTCCAAAGGGATAACAGAATTGAAACACAGAATGTTCTGAGAAGTATTTAGTTAGAGAATTATTTATTGAATTTTTATTAAAATTTTGAGTAGCTATTTGATAATCTTCAAAGTATTTTTTTAATTGCTCTGATTTCATTACTTTTAACCTTTTACTGCTCCAGCTGTTAATCCACTAACAATCTGTCTTTGAAAAAACAGTACAAAAAAGAATAATGGAGCAGTTGCTGAAACAACGGCTGCTACAGCATACATTACTTTACCTTCTTCTTGGACAGTACCTAGAAAACTTGCAATTGCTGGAATCATTGTTTCATTTTCATCTGAAAGCAACATGGATGTAACTGTAAAATCATTGTAAGCAAGAAGGAAACTAAATAATCCAGTAGTGATTACCCCTGGCCACATTATAGGAATGATCACATATCTAAATGCTTGAAATCTATTACAACCATCGCACATAGCGCTTTCATCTAAATCTTTTGGTATGTTTAAAAAAAATGAATGTAGCATCCACAGAGTAAAAGGTTGGTTAATTGCAACAAGCACAATTATTGTTGTAGGCAAAATTCCCCAAACATTCCATGCAAAAAAAGGTTGAAGATATCCTGAAATCAAAGTCATATGAGGCATCGCACGAAAGATCAGACCTGCCATTAAAATCCAGAAGGCATAACGATAAGTAGACCTTGCAAGAGCATAACCACCTAAAGTTCCAAAAGTAAGAGAAATTAAAACTGTAAAAAATACTACTATGCTTGTATTAATAACGGCACGCCAAAATTCTTCTTCAATCCAAGAGCCATAATATCCACCCATAGTAAAAAAACCGCCTGTTTGTTTTTCAGTATGAAAGCCAAATATTGCATTTGACCAATCAGCTTTTGAAAAAAAATCAGCTTGTACTTTGAAAGATCCCCACAATGTCCAAATAAAAGGAAACATAGCAATAACCAACCACAGAGCCACAAATATAAAAGCAATAATACGAACTGGGGTTAATTTATTTTCAATTTTTGTATTCACAAATTCCTAACCTTTATTTTTTTCTTTAAAATCTCGCCATGTTCGAATTAGTACGGGCAAAAGTAAAATTGCTACACCAAAAATAGTAATCATAGATGTAGCACCTGCGGCGTTATAGAGAGGGTAAGCACTTTCTCGCAAATGATTCCATATTAACCACGATATTGAGGTGGCGTGCGCTTCAGCTTTAAAACCTATGATTGGTTCAAAAACTCTAAAATTATCCATCAAAAGTATTAAAGTTATGAAAATTGCAAGTGGCATTAAATGAGGAATAACAACGTGGCGTATTCTTTGAAATTTTGATGCGCCATCTATTGTTGCCGCCTCTATTGTTTCTTGAGGAACCGTTTGAAGACCTGCATAAAAAACAATAAAACTAAAAGGCATCAAATGCCAAATACCGTATACCATTAACATAATCCAGGTAAGCACAGGTGATGCTTTCAAGCTAAGAGAATTATCATTAAATATTTTTTGGAGTGTAGCTCCAATCACACCATCACCGTCAACCATCCAGAAAAGTATCAATGAACCAACAAGAGGTGTAACTATCATTGGAAGAAGAGATGCAAAAATTGTTGGACCTTTAAACATCTTAGGAAGATTATTAACTCCAACGGCAACTAAAAAACCAAGAAATAAGACAAAGGGAGTAACTATAAAGGTATAAGTAAGAGTGAAACTGAGCGCTCTATATAAGGGGTAATTATATAATTTTTTAACAAAAACTGTGAAACTATCCGAGCTCTTCCAAGCCTCTCCTAATTCATCAAATGCAAAATGCATTCTGTTTGAATACGTTTTAAATCCATTAAATTTACCAAGAGGTGCTTTTTCTTTTAACTTTGCGGAAGCTTCAGTATCCACAGATGTTGTTGTCTCACAACCAAAAGGATCACAATTTTCTGTAACAATTATTACTTGTTTATGTTCAATATGTAGAGATTGAATAAAAACAGAAACTATAGGTATTGCAATAAATAAAAACATTACGCTTAATGAAGGAAGAGAAAATAATAAGAATGTGCTGTGCTTCATTATACGATTTTAAATTACATAGAAAGATACAAGGGGTTTTCAAATTTGAAAACCCCTTTTTACTGATTTATTTATATTGATTACAGATAACCTGCGTCTTTAGCAGCTGTTTCGTAAACAGCCTCTACATCACTAAGTGCTTGTTCAGCGCTCTCTGATCCCTTTAAAAAATCAACTAGCTCTGCACCTAATGCATTGTGCAGCAAGCCCATTTGAGCAAACATTGGGTAAGATTTAGCACCGCCTTGAGCAGTTGCAGAAACTCCTGCTGCAGCTGGACCAGGTTTAAAACCATCAATTAACCAAATTGCATCATCATTATTAGCAGCAACCATTTCTGAAGTCATACCACTTACAAGTGCTGCAAAAGTTGCTTCTGCTTCACTGTCAGACACGTTAGTAGCTATAGTTATTCCATCCCACCATAAAGTTGCTCCTGGTATTGAACCACCAGTAACAGTTGGAGCTGCAGATAGAACAGTATTTGAAGTCACTTCAGCTGAAGAACCTTCATTATCTAGTATAACTCCTCCGCGAGAACCCCACATAAAGCCAATTGCCGCTTGACCAGCTTCCCATAATCCTTGCGTATCATCAGATGCCTGCGTTAAATGATCTTCGTGAGCATACTCTACAAGAGCTTTCATTGTTTCTAGAGCAGCAACACCTTTGGCATTATTAATAGATGCTTCAGCACTACCAGGCTTAAAGAATTCTCCACCATGTGCTAGGTATATAGTGTTAAATACTTCACCAACATTCCATCCGACTTTGAGATTCATTACAAGTGGATGCTCCATGATACCAGCTGCACGTATTTTTTCAGCAGCAGAAATTACTTCATCATAAGTTGCTGGTATTCCATCAACTCCAGATTTTTCTAAAATATCTGTTCTATAATACATGTGCTGAGAATTTGCCATAAACGCTATTGCCATTATTTTTCCATCAACAGTTATCAGTTGGTTAGATTTTAAGTGCCCACCATATTTTTCAACTAAATCATCTAATGGTCTAACAAGCCCATCGTTCATTAATTGAACTAGAGTAGAGTTAGCTACAATAACTGAAGTATACTCTGCTGGATTTGGTGTTTGAGCAGCATTCATTATTTGACGTGCTTCGGTAGTATGATTTCGATTGAATTCAGAGGCAGATCCTGCACAATTACTTTCAGCGGCATTTGCTATTGCGTGAATTGCTGGAAAATCACTTGCTAGAATTCGGATTGATTGCCCATTAGGTCCACAATCAGCTGCATACAATGATGAGCTGAAAAATAGGGAAATAAATCCAACTAATATTAATTTTTTAAATATCATTTTTCCTCCCTATTAATTACCCTTAAAATAAATTGTTATGTTAAGAGAATTAATATTATAAAAATTTATAATTAATATATTGCATTGTTTTGAATAAATATGCAATGTAATGAATAATATTTCGGTGGATAAAGGCATAAATGAAAACTAAATTAAAGAATCCAACATCCCAGAATGTGGCCACATTAGCTGGTGTATCCCAGTCAGCAGTCTCTCGGTGCTTCACCAAAGGAGCCAGTATCTCAAGTCGCACAAAATTACGCGTCATCGAAGCTGCTAAAAAATTGGGCTATAAACATCAAACTATTCAGCATTCTTTTTCTTCATCAGTGGATGGTGGGCTAGTGGGCGTAATATTACCCTATATCACCAATAGATATTATCCTGAAGTCCTAACTGAATTACATGAGGCTCTTCGAATGAGTGGGTACAGGATACTTTTGATTACAACCGATGATGGTGAAGAACTTGATAACGACTTAATTCAACCTTACCTAAAAGAGAGATTGGTTGCGATTGTTTCGGCTACAAAGCCTACGGATACATTTGTAGAAAATTGTTTATCCAAACAAATTCAACTTATCGCTTTTAATAGAAATTGGAAAATACCCACATTGAGTTCTGTAGCTTGTGATCACAGATATGGTGGAGAAGCAGCGGCAGAACATTTCATTACCAATGGACATATTAATATAGGAATAGTTGAAGGACCAACTGGATCCTTTGTAAGTAATGAAAGATGTAAAGGTTTTAAAAACCATTTTAAAAATTTAAACAAAATTAAACTTTTTCATGAAAGAGGAAATTTTACATATGAAGGAGGTTTCGAGTCAGCAAAAAAACTTTTAAAAAAAAATATTACAGCATTGTTTTGTGCTGACGATACTATGGCTTTTGGTTGCCTTGATTATATTAAAGAAAATACAAAATTAAATATCCCAAAAGAAATAGAGATAATTGGATATGATGACATATCAACAGCACATTGGCATTCATATAATTTAACAACAATTAGACAACCTATTAGACAAATGTCAAAGCTTGTTACCCAAATTATAGATGATAATATAAAGGATCCAGAATTTGAGCCTATTAATCATGTAATACAGGGCAAATTTATTTATCGAAATACAACTAGATAAAAAAATTAACAATTCAAATTATATTTGAGGCTATTTTAGCACCTTTAACTAGGGAGACTAATTTTTCATAACAAATTTTCTCGTCAACTTTTCCAAATCCAGCAAATGTACTAAAACCACAATCTGTACCTGCCATAATCTGATCTTTTGGAACAACACTTGCAAATTGTCTAAGTCGATCTGAAACAACTTCAGGGTGTTCAACAAAATTCGATGTGGAATCAATAACCCCTGGAACAATAACTTTATCTTTTGGTAATTTAATATTCTCAAACACCTTCCATTCATGTGCATGTCTTGGATTTGAAGACTCAATTAACAGGTATTTAGTTTTAGCTTTTAGAACAATTGGTAAAATTTTTTCCAAACCAACATCAAAAGTATGAGGCCCTTCATAATTACCCCAGCAAATATGAATTCTAATTTGATCCTGTGGAACTGCTGCGAGGGAAGCATTGAGAGCTTCAATTTGTTTTTCAGCGCGATGTAAAAAGCTTTTTTCATCTATATCTTTGAAATTCATATGTCTAGCTAAAGCCAAATCAGGACAATCAATTTGTAAATATAAATTTTTTGATGTAATTTTTTCATATTCATCTGACATTATTGAAGATAACTTTTCAAGATATTCATCATCATTTTTATAATATTTGTTTGGTAAAAAAACATTTATAACCCCTGGTGAAGCAGAGTTCATAAAGCCGTTTTTATGGTTGTTTGATTTAAGAGCAGATGTAAAATTATTTATATCTTTTAAAAGGTCACTATTTTTTTTAAGTGACAGCTCTCCAGTACAACAGGGACGGGTATAAGTAGGCGTTCCACCACTTTTGGCAATTTTTTCTTTATATTCGGGAAATGCATCCAAATCAGCAGGAGCTCTTCTTTCACTTTCTCCAGAAAAGCCATTTATTCTCTCTTTGACATAGGTAGCATAACTGATTTTACTCATTTCCCCATCACTGATAAAATCAATACCAATATCTAATTGTTTTTTTACAATTTCATGCACATTTTGAGATACTACTTCATCAAACTCATTTAAATTAAAACTTTCTCCCTTATCTTTAGCAAAAAGAAATTCAGATAATGTTTTTGAACGTGGTAAACTTCCAACATGGGTTGTTAAAATTTTCGTATTCAATGTTTATCTATCCTTAACCAGTTTTCATTAAAATTTGTTTCCATATTGCAGTTTCATCAAATAAAACCCACTCATTTTTTATACCTCTGGGACCAAATTCTGCATGAGAAATTCCCATTACATAAACTTCTGTTTGACTAGGATTGCCAAAATACCCAGGACCAGAGTGGATACCATTTAAAGACCATCTTATCGCTGCTTTTCTATATGCTGCAGGCTCATCCAGATAACTGACATGTTCAATTTTAAATGTCGCTTCAGGAAAGGAAGAAAAAATTGATGACCAAAAAGATTTAACCTCGTCTACTCCATACGCTTTAAGACCACTAGGTTGTTCTTGATTAATAGATCTGTCATAAAATTTTTCAATACTATCCAAATCCTTTTGAAATATAGTTTTTAATATTTCAGCATATTCATAACCAGTGTTATTTTTAGGCAAACTTAACTGGGTATATTTTAAATCTAGAGGTGTATTTTGATTAAAAGGTATAGAGCATTTTGTTACACCGCCTTGCTTATCAATTAATGTTTTAGCATAGGTTTTTGGATCTAAATTTAACTGTCTGACTATTGCTCCCTGATCTCTAACCAACCATTCATCATAAACTTGATTATTTTTACAAGCACAATCTGCTATAACTCTGTAAGATATTTTAATTCCTGTGGCTTTTCCGTAAACTCCATCATTTAGATGAGTCGCTTTTGTTAAAATACGATGCGAAGATAAATAACCATCATTTTCATTACCTATAAAAATAACATCCTCTCCAAGAAGTTGCCGATCTGGAAATTCGTCAAGCGTAGCATAAGTTGCTTTTACTACTTTATCAGGTCCGTAGATAACTCCATCAGGAGATCTTACCGGAATTCCCTTTGCATAATACTCCCTAATTGACTCAACATCTTTATCCTCCCAAATCTGATAGGTAATCTTAAGAATATAATCAGGCAGATCTTTAAATTTTTTATCAAAACCCTTCATATTTTTAATAAATTAATTTGATTGCCTAACGATAAATAAACTACCCTCATCATTGCTTATCTGTTTTACACTTCTTGTAGAATTCTTTGTAGCAGAGAAACTATCACGTGGTTCGAGAATAACTTTCTCATCATTACATGTGACTTCCCACTTGCCATTTAAACAATTATAAACTTCAGATGAATTAATAGAATACGCATGCATATGGGCTGAAACACCTTTTAATAGAGTCAATCCAAAGCCTGTTTTGTGAAGAATTTTAGGTTCAATTTTTTTTCCATGTATTTCAAATGAATCTAAATAATTAATTATTGAATTTGAATTATAATGTTCATCATCAACATAATTTTTATTATCATTATAACGAATAACAAATTTCTCAATTTCATCTGAGGTATAATGGTCAAAGCTTTCCAGTTCCTTATCTTCAAGAGGTTTTGTTACTAACTTACCCTCAGGCACTTTTTGCTTATTAAGATCAACCAATGAACGATCTTCCATTAATAACATTCCTGATTCATTTGCTTCTTTCAATAATCTTGGAGTCCACGTAATAACACCAGGATCATCTTCACCTAGCACAACAAACATAAGGGCTTCTTCATCACTAACATTTTGAAATCCTCTAAACATATTAGTAGGAAATGATGCTACATCTCCTTTACTAAGAATTACTTCACCCTCTTCGCCATTTACTCCCCAATAAAAACGCCATGAACCAGCATGTATAATAAACACCTCGGCAGTTGTATGACTATGCAATCCTGAACCATTCATTGGGGCAGCACTTACAGCCCCGATATTAAATCCGTGAGCTTCAGCAATTTTTACATTTTGCTTAGAATCTTCACTTACCCCTGGTCCGACAATTGAATAATTTTTTCTATCCTGATGACCTTTTAACTTACCTTCTACAAAAGGAATCTTACTGGGAATAAGATCATTAAATCTTGCTAGACGTTTTTCTATATTTATTGACATTTTAGGAAAAATTATATTTTATTCATTTTTAATGAATAATATTCAAAATATTGAATAAATCAATTTAATATTTTGCCTGATTGTTAGTAACTAAAATTTAAATAATTATGACAAACATTGAAAATTTTAATACTGGAATAAAAAAAAAAGGAAGTACTGAAGTCATTAATTTAGACCCAAAGATTAATATAGTAAATAAAAAAAACTTAAGAATTCTTTTAAAAAATATAGCTGAATCTAATTTAGAAAATATTAGTAAAAATATTAGTGATGCGTATCATGATGATGCGGAAATAAGAGCATTCCATCCACTTAATGACTTAAAAGGAATTTCTAAAATAACAGAAAAATTATGGAAACCACTTATAAATGCATTTCCTGATCTTGAAAGAAGGGATAATCTAATTCTTGGAGGGTCTTTTCAAGATAAAATTTTTGTTTCTACAGTAGCTCATTTAACAGGGACTTTTGTAAATCCATGGCTTAATGTTCCTGCTCATGCCAAAACAATTCATCTTAGAATATGTGAAGCGCATGAAATCAAAGATAATAAAATTATTCAATCTCACATTTTAATTGATACTTTAGATTTTATTCGTCAGGCTGGATTTTGGCCAATAAATAAATCTCTAGGCGTGGAAGGTATGTGGCCAGGGCCAATAACCGGTGATGGTACAACATTTGAAAATATGGATAATGAATTATCAATTAAATCTATGGAGCAAGCTTTAACAATGCAAAGAAGTTTAAACATCAAACCTGAAACTGATCCTGGATCTAATTATGAATATATAAGAGAGAAATTATTAAATCATGCACAAAAAGATTTCTGGCATCCTAAAATGATGTGGTATGGTCCTAGTGGTATAGGTACTGCAAGAGGACTAAAAGGATATGTTGATCATCATCAATTACCATTTCGACTAACATTTAAGGAAAGAGACTATTGGAAAATAGGACACTATATTGAAATTGCAGATGGCAATTTTTCGATGACATCAGGTTGGCACAGCATAGAGTGTAAGCATGGTTCAAAAGAATGGCTTGGATATGAAGGCACAGGCAAATCAGTAACAATGAGAGTTATGGATTTTTATTTACATCACGAAGGATTAATAAGAGAAAACTGGGTGCCCATTGATATTGCACACATACTTAACCAGATAGACGTTGATATATTTGATTTAATACATAAAAAATAACTTATGACTATTCAATATTTGAAAAAAGGAATTGCTGAACAAGAACGATCAGCTGAGAATGATAAAGTTAAAAACATTGTTGAAGAAACATTAAAAAAAATAGAACAACAAGGTGACCAATATGTTAGAGAATTGTCAGAGAAATTTGATAATTATTCCCCAACAAGTTTTAGGTTAACAGATTCCGAGATTCAAAATTTAATTAGTAAGGTATCTGAAGATGACATTGAGGACATCAAATTTGCGCAAAAACAAATAAGACAATTTGCAGAAGCACAACTTGCAACATTAAAGGAATTAGAAGTTGAAACACTACCTGGAGTGATATTAGGTCACAAAAATATTCCAGTACAATCAGTTGGCTGTTATGTTCCTGCAGGAAAATTTCCTATGGTAGCATCCGCACACATGTCTGTAGTAACAGCATCTGTTGCAGATGTCCCTAGAATAGTAGCTACTACATCTCCATTTCAAAGCAAACCTAATCCAGCAGTAATTGCGGCTATGCATTTAGGTGGAGCCCATGAGATATATGTATTAGGTGGTATGCAAGGTATAGGTGCAATGGCAATAGGAACTGAAACAATAAAACCAGTTGATATGCTTGTTGGTCCTGGTAACGCTTATGTTGCTGAAGCTAAAAGACAATTATTTGGAAAAGTGGGGATTGATTTATTTGCTGGCCCAACGGAAACAATGGTTATTGCAGATGATACTGTAGATGGAGAATTATGTGCTACTGATCTTTTAGGGCAAGCTGAACATGGATATAATTCACCCGCAGTTCTAATTACAAATTCAAAAAATTTAGCAGAGTCTACTCTATTAGAGATTGAAAGAATTCTTCAAATTTTACCAACTAAAGAAACAGCAAGTATAAGTTGGAGAGATTACGGTGCAGTTATACTTTGTGATTCGTACGAAGAAATGCTTGATAAAGCAAATGAAATTGCCTCGGAACATGTGCAAGTGATGACAAAAAAAGATGATTGGTTTTTGGAAAATATGAAATCTTACGGTGCATTATTTCTTGGCCCAAGAACCAATGTTGCAAATGGTGACAAAGTGATTGGAACAAACCATACCCTACCTACTAAAAAAGCCGGACGTTATACTGGCGGATTATGGGTGGGTAAATTTATCAAAACACACACATATCAAAAAGTTTTAACAGATGAAGCTGCGACCTTAATAGGTGAGTATGGCTCTAGACTTTCATATTTAGAAGGTTTTCTTGGTCATGCCGAACAATGCAACATACGTCTAAGACGTTATGGCGGAAGAAATATAGAATATGCAAAAGCAGCAAAAAAAATTAAAAACTAGAAGATAACCATAAATGACACCCGAAAAAACCAATTAAGAAAATATAAATAACATACTTTTCAAAGATGAAAAAGAATGTGTAAGTGCGCCGTATGTGCGCCGAAACACTTTTTTGTTAAAAAATCTTTAAAGAGAAATCTTAATTTATGGCGGAGAGAGAGGGATTCGAACCCTCGATAGTGTTGCCACTATACACGCTTTCCAAGCGTGCTGATTAAACCACTCTCACATCTCTCCAGCTTATAATTTTTGTGATTTATCATAATAAATTACTTGTTAATAGAAATTCTTTTTAACAAAAGTGTGATGAATTTGTGATATAGTTTTTCAGATATTAATATGAAAAAACTTATTCTTATTTACCTGTCTATCTTCATGTTCATGATAAGAAAATAAAAAATAGCTGATCCTTTTAAATCTCCTTGGTTAGTGGTAGAATAACTTATGATTGTAATTCAAACTGATCATTTTGTTAATAAAACTGTAACTGAATGTTTTGCTCGCGGAACAAAATCAACAAAAATTAATATAAAAAACTATAAATTCAACATAGCAGATACAATTGCTTCTTATGGTATATTGCGAGGTACAGGTGAATTAATGAAAAAATCTAATAAATTTTTTTATATTGACCATGGCTATTTATCATCTTCTAAACGAGATTTTGTTGGTGGAAAAACTAATATAAATACATTTGATGGATATTTTAGAATTGTAAAAAATGATTTTATTTCTATTAGAGAAGGTAAATTTAAGGATGATAGGTTAAAAATTTTAAACATTAAATTTGAAAATCTTAAAAATAATGGTGATTATATTATTATGTCTGAGCCTTCAGATGCTTTAAAAAAATTTTTTAATATCCCCAATTGGGTTGAAGATACGATAAAAAGAATAAAAGAATTTTCTGATAGAAAAATTATAGTTCATAATAAATTTTCGGAAATTCCTTTAGATTCTCTTTTAGAAAATGCATGGGCATTTGTAAGTCTTCAGTCGACAGCAGGTTTTAAATCAATGATCAAAGGAATTCCCGCCCATTTTACCTACCCAAGCCTCGAAAAAATTAATCCAATTAGTAACATCGAAAATAAAACTATAGACTATGAAATATTTAATAATATATCCTACAGCCAATGGACTTTAAGAGAAATGTTTGAAGGAAAAATTAATAAATATCTTTTTGAAGAATAGCTTTGTTATTATTTTAATTTTCATTCATCTTTAGAGCATTTAGAAATGCATTTTGAGGAATATCAACTTTTCCAAATTGCCTCATTCTTTTTTTTCCTTTTTTCTGTTTATCAAGCAGTTTATTTTTACGCGTTACATCCCCGCCATATAATTTTTGGGTAACATCTTTCCTAAATGAAGCAACTGTTTCTCTCGCAATAATTTTTCCACCTATTGCAGCTTGAATGGCCACCTTAAACTGTTGTCTTGGGATTAGATCTTTAAGACGTTCACATAATGCTCTTCCACGTTGCTGAGATCTATCTCTATGAACAATTAAAGATAAGGCATCAACAGGATCACCGTTAATCATAATACTTACTTTAACTAAATCATTTACTTCGTAACCAATTAACTCATAATCAAAACTTGCATATCCTTTAGTGATTGATTTTAATCGATCATAAAAATCAAAAACTACCTCATTAAGTGGTAGTTTGTATTCTACCATTGCTCGTGTTCCTGCATAATTGAGGTTAATTTGGATTCCTCTTTTAGATGTACATAATTCTAAAACTGCTCCCAGATATTCATCTGGCACAATAATCGTAGCTTTTATCCACGGCTCTTCTATTGACTCAACTCGAACGGGGTCAGGCATATCTGTTGGATTGTGAAGATCAACTACTGATCCATCTTTCATATTTATTTTATACACAACCGATGGCGCAGTAGTTACAAGCTCAAGATTAAATTCTAAATCAAATCTGTCTCTAATTATTTCAAGGTGAAGTAATCCTAAAAAACCACATCGAAATCCGTAACCTAGTGCGGGACTAACTTCTGGCTCATATGAAAAACTTGAGTCATTTAATGCAAGCTTAACCATGCTGTCGCGCAAATGTTCATAATCATCTGAGTCAACTGGAAACATGCCACAAAAAACAACTGGTTGTGATGGTTTGAAACCTGGAAGTGCTTCAGGTGTTGGATTTTTTTCTTCCGTAATTGTGTCACCAACTTTACAGTCGGACACACTTTTAATACCTGAGTTAATGAAGCCAATTTCTCCCGGACCAAGAGTGTCTACTTCCGTTGGTTTAGGTGAAAAAATACCTACTCTATCGATAGTATGTGTAGCACCCGCAGCCATAAATCTTATTTTTTGATTTTTTTTGAGTTGACCATTTATTACTCTTACTAAAACAATCACTCCAAGGTAACTATCGTACCAACTATCAACAAGCATGCATTTAAGCGGTTTATTTAATTCTCCCATTGGAGAAGGTAGTTTTACTACTATTTTTTCTAATAAGTCTGCTACCCCTTGACCAGTTTTAGCTGATACTAAAGATGCGTCTGAAGAATCAATACCTAACACTTCTTCAATCTGCTTTTTAATTTTTTCAGGTTCAGATGATGGTAGGTCTGCTTTATTTAATACTGGTAAAATTTCATGATCATTGTTAATTGCTTGATATGCATTAGCAAGTGTTTGTGCTTCAACACCTTGTGTAGAGTCTACAATTAATAAAGAACTTTCGCATGCAGCCAAAGATCTTGATACTTCATAGGAAAAATCTACGTGACCAGGTGTGTCCATAATATTTAAAATGTATTTTTTACCATCCTTTGCAGTATAGTTTAATCGAACTGTTTGTGCCTTAATTGTAATTCCACGCTCTCTTTCAAGCTCCATAGAGTCCAGCACTTGCTCCTTCATTTCTCTATCTGTTAATCCTCCGCAAAATTGAATTAATCTATCAGCTAAGGTTGATTTGCCATGATCAATATGCGCAACTATAGAAAAATTTCTTATACTTGAGAGTTCTTTCATTACTTTCTTAATGATGCTGCAAAGCTTGTGATAACTGTATCAATAATTTGATTAGATAGATTTTCTATCTCCTCATCACTAAAAGTTTTTTCAATTGGCTGTAATAAAACTCTGATTGCAATGCTTTTAGAGTCAAATTCAATTTTTTCACCTTCATAAACATCAAAAATTGATACTTTATTAATAATTTTCTTATCAATTTTCTTTATTTTGTTGATTATGTCATTTGCCTGCACTGACTTTGGAAATAAAAAAGCAAAATCTCTCTCAACCATCTGGTATGGATTGTTATCAAAAGCTGAAATTGTTGATATTTTTTTAGCTAAAAATTGAGCCAATGTGTCTGTGAAGATTTCAAAAGCAACAACTGAATGCCCAATATCGAGAGATTTTAATAAAATTGGATTTAGTTCCCCAAAATTCGCGAGTATATTTTTTCCAATTCGCAAAGATGATGATTTACCAGGATGAAAAATTTTATTCTTTATATTTTCATAAATAAGATTGTCTACAGGCACATTCAGAGCTTTTAATATTTGCATAAGATCTGATTTTATAGCGAAAACATCAAAATCTTGATTTATAGAATTCCAATTTCCACCATTAACATTTCCATATCCAATTGCTGTAGCAACGTTAGTTTGTTTATTTTCTAAGGAGGCAGCAAATATTGGGCCAACTTCAAATAGTTTACCATAATTAATGACTTTTGATTTATTTAAATTAATTGCATTTAACAAATTTGGAATATTAGATGGTCGCATTACGTTAAGATCAGAGCTAATAGGGTTTTTTATTTCTATGACATCTGCAGAAACTAATTTAGCAGCTTTTTCGTCCATAAAAGACCATGTCACTGCTTCAAGATAACCTTGATTGGCAATTACTTTTTTAATTTTATAAAAAGACTTAAGTTCAGGACTTAAGATATTTTTCTTATTATGTATGTCACTCACATTAGTGAGAGGTATTTTATCAAAACCATATATTCTCATAATTTCTTCAACAATATCTGCTTCTCCTTCGATGTCAGGTCTAAAACTTGGAACAATTATTTCAAAAATATTATTTTTTTCTACAATATTAAAACCTAAAGACTCTAAAATTGATTTTTGTTGATCATTTTTAATTTCTAAACCTCCAAGAGATTTAACTTTGTTTGTATTAAAAATTATTTTAGACTGTTTACTATCTAAAACATTAGTTTGAACAGGTTTACTAACTTCACCTCCGCATAAATCACTAATCATATTAGTAGCCGCATCTACTCCCCATTTAATTGAGGTTGAGTCTATTCCTCTCTCAAATCTATATCTGGCATCACTTTGAAGTTTAAGATGTCTTCCTGTTTTAGTAACTGAAATAGGGTCAAATAATGCAACTTCTAAGAAAACATTTTTAGTATCAAGGCTGCAACCACTATCAAGGCCACCCATGACACCACCAATTCCGTGGAGTTGTTGATTATCAGAAATTACAATCATACCTGAAGTGCATTCTCTTTTTTCTTCATCAAGAGTCAAACAAGTTTCATTTTTCTTAGCAAAACGCATTTTAAGATTACCATCTAATTTATCTGCATCATACACATGCAAAGGTCTTCCTAAATCATACGTAATGTAATTAGTAATATCAACCAAAGCAGAGATTGGTCTTAACCCAATAGCTTTTAATCTTTGTTGAAGCCATGCTGGGCTTTCTTTATTGGTAACATTTTTAAAATATCTACCAGCAACTCCTGGACACAGATATTCATCATCACCACTAAAAGCTTTTTCCCACTTAATAGGACTTTCGAAAGTACCTTTAATACTTTTTGTTAGAGCATTTTCTTTTAAAGTTCCTAGTCCTGCTGCAGCTAAGTCTCTAGCAATTCCCCTAACAGATAAGCAGTCACCTCTATTTGGCGTAATATTTATTTCTATGACTGGATCATCAAGATTAAATACTTCGATAAATTTCTTGCCAAGTTTATGTTTTGTTTCAACTTCAATAATGCCATCATGCTCATCTGATAATCCCATTTCTCTCTCAGAAACAAGCATGCCACAAGACTCAACTCCTCTTATTTTAGATTTTTTTAATTTTAATCCTGTACCTGGAATAAAACTATTTTCAGGTGCAAAAATACCTTTCATTCCTGTACGAGCATTTGGTGCTCCGCAGACTACTTGAAAAGTTCCATCAATAGTTTTTACACTACATACCTTAAGTCTATCTGCATCTGGATGTTGTTCTGCTTTTAAAACCTCAGCAACTGTAAAATCATTGAAAGATTTGGATTTATCTTCAACATTTTCTATTTCTAAACCAATATTTGTTAGTGTTTCAACAATTGTATCTAAATCTTTTGCTGTCTCTAAATGATCTTTTAGCCAGTTAAGTGTAAATTTCATTTTAGCTTTAAACCTCTGCTCTATTCCTTAGGTCCAATGGTGAAAAACCATAATGATCTAACCACTTAAGATTTAAATCAAATAAACCTCTCATATCGGTAATCCCGTATTTGAGCATCGATAATCTTTCTATTCCCATCCCAAATGCAAAGCCCTGGTACACCGAGGAGTCAATGTTACAATTCTCTAACACTTTTGGATTGACCATACCGCATCCTAAAATTTCCAACCATTCATCACCCTCACCAATTTTTAAAACATTATTTTTTTTGGTAAAAGCAACATCCATTTCTGCACTTGGTTCAGTAAACGGAAAATAACTTGGTCTGAAACGATACTTTAAATTATCGATTTCAAAAAACTCTTTTAAAAAAGTAATAAGGGTAGATTTTAAATCTGCCATGTTTGCATCTTTATTTACTACCAATCCCTCTACTTGATGAAACATTGGTGTATGCGTTGAGTCTGAATCACTTCTATATGTTCTTCCAGGAACAATAATCTTTATTGGTGGTTTTGTTTTAAGCATTGTTCTTACTTGAACAGGACTTGTATGCGTTCTTAATACATTGTCTTCACCATCACTATTTTGTACATAGAAAGTATCTTGCATTTCACGAGCAGGATGATGAGGAGGAATGTTTAATGCAGAAAAATTATTAAAATCGCTTTCAATATCTGGTCCAGCTTCTACTGAATAATTTAAATTACCAAAAATTTCTATAATGCTAAATATTGTTTGAGATATTGGGTGGATTTTCCCATCTGTAATTTCTTGTTGAGGTAAAGTTACATCAATTTTTTCATTTTGTAATTTTTTTTCTATCTCTTTATTTTCAATATTAGTTTTTTGATTATTAACTGTTTCCTCAACTAGGGTTTTAAGTTTATTTAATTCCTGACCTTTTAGTTTCCTTTCATCTATAGAAAGTTTCCCTAAAAGTTTCATTTCAGATGGGATTAAACCCTTTTTTCCAAGATACTCTAGACGTATAGATTCAACGTCTTGAAGGCTTTTACATTCTTCAATTCTTTTTTTAACATCTACAGCGTCAACTGGTAAAGACATGTGCTTAGTATAAATTATTAAAAATTAAATACTAGTTAGCTGATTGAGCTTTTTCAACTAAAGCCTTAAATGCATCTGGTTGATTAACTGCCAATTCAGCCAATATTTTTCTATCGATTTCCACAGATGATTTCTTTAAGCCAGAGATAAACTGAGAATATGTCATTCCATGCATTCTAACCCCTGCATTAATTCGCTGTATCCAAAGTCCCCTAAAATCACTTTTTCTTTTTCTACGATCTCGGTATGCATATTGCATTCCACGCTCAACAGCTTGAACCGCAACTCTAAATACATTTTTTCTTCTTCCGTAATAACCTTTTGCTCTTTTTATTACCTTTTTATGTCTTGCTCTTGCTGTAACGCCTCTTGAAACTCTTGCCATTTTAAACTCCTATTTATTGTATGGTAGCATATGATCGATAAGCGCGGAGTCTCCTGGAGACATAATCGCTGATCGTTTTGTACTACGTATGAATTTATTTGATCTTTTGCTCATACCGTGTCTTTTTCCAGCAGGCTTGAACTTGATCTTTCCAGTTCCGGTTCTAGAGAAACGTTTTTTTAAACTACTTTTTGTTTTAAGCTTGGGCATTCTATACTCCTTGTTTAATTTACCGCTAGGCTGCCCCGCAGGCCATAGCTAGTTTAAGGGCCTTATAGTGATATTTACTTAAGAATCAATGAGTAAGTAATTATTTAGCAACCTGAGGAACCAAAATCATCATAATTTGCTTACCTTCAGATTTTGGCGGAACTTCTACCTTTGCATATTCTATAACTTCCTCAGTAAGTTTTTTTAATAAATCAAATCCTAAGTTTTGATGCTCCATTTCCCTACCTCTGAATCGCATAGACACTTTAACTTTATTTCCTCCACTAATGAACTTTGAAAGTGCTTTAACTTTAACGTTATAGTCATGCGTATCTATACCAGGTCGCATTTTAATTTCTTTGACTTCAATAGTTTTTTGCTTCTTTTTGGCTTCTTTTTTACTTTTTTGCTCTCTATATTTTAGTTTACCGTAATCGATTATTTTACATACTGGTGGATTAGCCGCAGGAGAAACTTCAACTAAATCAAATCCTTCATCTTCAGCATGATTTAGTGCCTCTCTTATACTAATAATTCCTAATTGCTTGCCTGAACTTGATATTACTCGCACTTCACTAGCAGTGATTTGCTCATTAGTCCTAGGACCAGTACTCTTCTTTGCTCTGAAATTTACTGCCAAAACTGTTATTTTAAGTGGATTAAGCTATTGATAAATAGCATATTAGGAATTGAATTTTTTTTTCATATTTTCTAGAGATATAATGAAAATGAAATTAAATTCAAGGTCTGTTTTTTAAAAAATGATTAATTTATAATAAAAATAAATGAAAATTTGTATTGAGCGTAGTGATCGCATGGGTGATATGATCTTAACCCTGCCTGTGATCCAAGGAATTAAGCAAAAGAATCCACAGGCTATTATCCATGTAATTGCATCACAAAAAAATTCAAAGATATGTATGCAATATAATTTGATTGATAAAATATTTGAAAAATCAAAATTATCATTCAATAATTTAATAAAGTCTATTAGTGCAGAAAAATATGATTATTATTATTCTTTTAGCCCTGGCTGGTTTGGCTTACGTTTAGGATTTTTCTCAAAAAGTAAGTTTAAATCTTCTTTAATTCTTAAGTCCAGGTACAATTCAAATATATTTAGTAAATTAGGTCAGATTTTTTTTAGTAAAGTATTTTATTCTCAGTCATTAATAATAAATAGATTTAAATCATTGCAAGAAAATAAAAATATCCACCAAACCAATATAATGATGGATGCTATATCAAAAAGTGGCGTTGAAATATGCAGAAAAAGTCAAACTAAATTTACCTTTAACAATGTATTTAAATTAAAGAAAAATAAGTCTGTATGCGTCATTCATCTCTCTTCAAAATGGATTAACACTTACTACTCTGAAGAAAATTTCAACGATCTACTAAAATTATTAAATGAAAAAGATATATTTATTTACTTAACTACAGACGAAACAACAAAAAATAAATTTAGTAAAATTTTTGAGACTTTTGATGTTGTGGGAGATCCTAGCGACATTCAGAAGAGTGAAAAAAGTATTTTAATATGTAATAATTTTAGTTTTGAGAACTGGACAAGTTTGTTAAATCAAGTAAATTATGTAATAACCCCAGAGAGCGGATGTACTCATATTGCTTCCTTAACAAAGTGTAAACTTGCTGTGATCTATGATGCCGATAATTTTCCAAATAGCATTAAACAAGAATATGCCCCTTGGAATAAAGAATATTTAGCCTTAGAAACGAGTGATAAAGAATTAAATCAAAAACTATTAAAGTTTATCTAACAATTTGTTTTTTACAATATAGTCCTGAACTTCATTAACGCTCAAGTCTTCCATTTTCTCTTTAAGAAGCAGATGGCTATTTGCTCTATAACTTAAATTTGCTTTTGTTACATCATTATCCAAAGCTAACCATAATGTATTAACTTGACTAAGTGCAGCTATATGACCAGGACCAGTATCATTTGAAATGATCAAGTGACATTTTGTTGCAACTGTATAAATAATTTCAGGTGGAGACTTATCAATTAAATTAATAACATGTTTACAACCATCAAGAATTGGTTGGAAAGATAAAGCATCATGTTTGGTGCCAACTAAACAAATATAATATCCTTTTGACTCCAACAAGGAACATAGTTGTTGATAATTAGAAGGTGACCATTGTTTTGCACGACCAGATTTTGATACACCAGGTATAACCAAGACAACTTGCTTATCTTCAATACTTTGATCTTCTTTATCAGATGCCAACCAACTAAAATCAGGATCACTTTGATCAATATCTAAAAGTTTTAACTGATTATATAAACCTTGCGTTGGACTTTCTTGCCCTTGAACAGGTATAATATATCGATCATGCACAAAGCTTCTTGATCCATTAATGCGTGAACTAGAAAAATTTTTGATAAAAAAATGATAAAAATTTGTTCTCTTCGAATTCTGAAGATCAATAATTAAATCATATTTTCCAATAAGTATTTTACTAATAAGAGAAAACGTTGAAAGAAAACCTCCTCTATTATCAACTAGAAATTTATCAAACATTTTTATTTTTTTAAAAAAAGGAATAAATTTTTCTTCGGTAACAAGATCAATCACTGAGTTATTAAATTTGTTATGAATTGCTAAAATTGGCTCCAATGCAAACACAATATCTCCAAGAGAGCCGTGTTTAATGAGTAATATTTTTTTAGGATTTAACGGACTCATATAATTTTAAATATTGATTAGCCATATTCGTTTTTGAAAAATCTCTTTCGATAAAGGACTGTACACCTTCTAATACTTCTTTTTTTTGATCATCAGACAAACTAAGTAATTTCTCTATTTGTGCAGGCAATCCTATAAAATCCTGAGGTTTAACTTTGAATATTTCACTTAAATCTTCCAATTGATTTTTAACTCCACCATAGTCAAAGGCTAACACAGGTGTCTTAGAATATAGTGACTCACTTACCGTTCTACCAAATCCCTCCGCTCGCAGTGGAAAGGAGACAGAAAGATCAGCTATCTGATATAGACATCGCATTTCATCTTGATTTACTCCTCCTAAAATTTTGCAAACACCTTCAAGGTTATTTTGTTTTATCTTATCTCGCACTAACTTTGTGTAGCTTTCATTTTTTGTATCTCCAGCAAATAGCACTAATATATTTTGGGTATCTATTTTTTTTATAACATCAATAAACTCTAATTGCCCTTTCCAACTGGTTATTCTTGCAGGAAATAAAATAATTTTTTTAGCAGTATCAATTTGATTAGTTTTAATTATTTTATCTCTTATGCTAACATCAAGAGGTTGATTAAAATATTTGGTATCAATGCCTCTGTTAATAACTGAAATATTATTTGGTGAAAGGTTATATTTTTTAATAATTGTTTCTTTTACATAGTCAGAGATTGCAACTAGATGATCCATTTTAGATAAACCTTTATTATAGAACTTTTTTACATAAGAGTTTCCCGCATAAACATTATGGAATGTAGCAATTGTTTTGATATTATTTTTTGCCATTAAATTAATCATCCAGGCAGGACCTCTGGAGCGAACATGAGCTATATTAATATTGTTGGCTTTAATAAATTGATTAATTTTTTTAGCTATTAAAGGATAATAAAAAAAGTTTTTACTATCTACGGGTAATTGATGAATATGCGTAAAATTTTTATTAAGTTCCTTTATCATTTTACCACCGGAAGTAATGATAAAGTTATGTATCTTTTTTTCAGCTAAAAAATTAGCCACATCAACAGTGCCCCTTTCAACACCACCAGAGTCTAAAGAAGGAACAATTTGAACAAGATTAAAGGATGACATTGATAGTTAATATTGGTAATCTATAATATGCGTTTTTATAAAAACAAACAAAACCATAAAATTGCTTATAAATCACTAAAAGGAAGAAGGTTAGGAATCATTTTTATTCACGGATTGCTCTCTGATATGAATGGAGGCAAAGCGCTTGAAATAGAGCGATATGCTAGAAAAAACAAACTGAATTTTGTTCGTTTTGATTGCCGAGGGCACGGCAAATCTGAGGGAAAATTTGAGGATTTTACCATGTCTGATTGGAGAAAAGACTTATTAGATATTATCGATAATGTTGCTAGAGGACCTCAAATTCTCATAGGTAGCAGTATGGGTGGGTGGTTAATGTTGTTGGCTGCCAAAGCACGTCCACAAAGAATAAAAGGATTGATTGGTCTAGCTGCCGCTCCTGACTTTGGAAAAGATTTATACAACGCATTAAATAAAAAAAATAAAAAAGAAATTTCTACTAAGGGTATTACTAAATATACCTCAAATGGTTTTAGCTATTACTTAACGAAAAAATTTTTTATTGAAGCAGAAAAAAATAAAGTTCTTCGAAAACCAATTCGATTTACAAAACCAATTGTTCTAATGCACGGACTAAAAGATAATGTCGTTAAAGAAGATATGCCTAAGAAAATACTTAAAAAGGTAACTGGTAAAAACGTTAACATTATTTATCTCAAAGAAAGTGATCACCGCTTATCCACGGAAACTGATTTAAAAATGATTACACAATCAATAGAGTATATAAGAAATACTAAATAAATTATTTAACCCTTCTCTTCTTAGTGTTAGTATAATCATAATGATTTGTATTAAAGCTAATATACCTGAAGAGCTCTCTCAAATTAATGATGAATAATAAACCTGATCTTGCATCTTTGTTTGGGGCAACAAAGTCTGATACTTTTTTAGGATTAGATCCCTGTAATAATCTAGACTCTATAGATGCGTCTTCTGCTTTTGTTGGCGTGCCTTGTGCTACGCCTTATAGGTCTGTTGGCCCTTATGCTAAAAATGGCCCCTCTTCTATTCGAAATGCAATTGCTTCATTAAATGCAAATCTTGATAGACATAATTTTGATTTAGGAGGTCCAATTTTTCCTCAAGGATCAATTAAGGCTGTTGACTGTGGAGATATAGCTTGGGATGAAAAAAATTTTCAAGAAAACAGATCTATTATTTCTGAAACAGTAAAAAAAATTTTAAAAAATAATGTCATACCAATTCTTGTTGGGGGCGATGATTCGATTCCAATTCCAATGCTAGAGGCTATGAGCTCGAAGGGGAGAGATTTTACCATCCTTCAAATAGATGCTCATATTGATTGGAGAGAAATTCATATGGAAGAACGATATGGTTTATCTTCCACTATGCGTAGAGCATCTGAAATGAGTCATATAAAAAAAATTATACAAGTAGGAGCAAGGGGGATAGGTTCTGGACATCCACAAGATTTTGAAGATGCTAAAAATTGGGGAGTAAAATTTTATTTAGCAGATGATGTTCATTCTAATGGCCTGGATCCAATTTTAGAAAATATTGATCAAAATTCTAGTGTTATAATTTGTATTGATATTGACTCAATGGATCCATCCATAACTCCAAATACTATTGGGAGAGTGCCTGGAGGACTAACATACTTTCAGGTTTTAAATTTAATAAAAGGTGTGGCTCAAAAGGCAAAAATTGAAGCAATGGATTTTGCAGAAATAATGCCAGAGGTTGATATTGATGGAATTGGAGGATTAACTGTATCGAGATTAATAGCATCTTCCATGGGCGTAATTGCTCGCCAAAAACAAAGGGCTGATAGTTAATATGTTTTTAGGTATTGATGTTGGAAGCACAGCAATAAAATTAGGGATAGTAAACACTGAAGGAAAATTAATCTCTTACTTTAATTCCCCTTACTCTACTGCAGCAATTTCAGACGATCATATAGAGCAAGATCCAAACGATTGGATTAAATTAATAATAAAAGGTTTAACTAAATTTAAAAACAATAATCCTAGCTGTCAATTGAGTGGGCTATCAATGTGCAGCCAAGTAAATACTCATATATTTGTTGATGAAAACGGAGAAGCTCTATTACCAGCAATTTTTTGGCAAGATACCAGAGCAAAAAGTGAAGCTAAAGAAATAGATTCTAAAATTAGTGATGAGCAAAAAATCTCCTGGTGGGGAACGCCGATGCCCATTGATGCGAGTCATGTAATTTCAAGAATGCTATGGGTTAAAAAAAATAAACCTGATGTATGGGCAAAAACAAAGTATGTAATGTTGCCAAAAGATTATTGTATTTTTAAATTATCAGGGGAAATTGTAAGTGACCCTTTATCGAATATTGGTTTAGTTGATAATAATTTAAAATATATTGATGATCTTTTAAGTTTAGTTTCAGGCGCACCAGCAAAGTTACCACCACTAAAAAAAATGACTGAACAAGTTGGTGTAATTAAAAAAGAGCTACCTTTTAACGGAACAAAAATAATTAATGGAACAATGGATGCTTGGATAGGAATTCTAGGAAGCGGCGGTTTTGAAAATAAAAAAAATATTTATTTAAGTGGAACAAGTGAAATTTTAGGGATTAATTCGAAAGAAGTTATACCAACGCCAGGTATTATTATTTTTCCTGAAGATGAAAATATTAAGTTACACGCAGGTCCAACACAAAGTGGTGGTGCTTCAAAACTTTGGTTCTGTAATCTATTTAATTTAACCCCACTTGAAATGAATAAGCTTGTAGAAAATGAAAACTTTAATGATGTTTCACCTATTTTTTTACCACATTTACAAGGAGAGCGAGCACCATTGTGGAACCCTAATTTAAAAGGAATTTTTTATGGTATGAACTCCAAAACAAATAAAGGCAATCTTGCTCGATCAGTTTATGAAGGAGTGTCTTTTTCTGCAAAATTAATAATTGAGTCTCTAGAAAAATCCTCAAATTGTATCAATGAAGAAATAAATTGTGGCGGAGGTGGATTTCAAGCTGATATTTGGAATCAAATTCGCGCAAATATTTTAAATAAAAAAATCAATCGATTATCAATTAAAGATCCAGGGATACTTGGTTCAGTTGGTATAGCAGGTTATGGATCAGGAACATTCTCAAACATTGATGAAGCATTTAATGAAATGACCAGCTTTGATAAATTTTATGAACCAGATCAAAATTTGAAAAATTATTATTCAGATTTATATGAAATTTTTAAAAATATTACTGAGAGTAATATTAAAATAAGTGAAAAATTCTCTAAATTTCCAAGATAATTAGTACATTCACCTCAAATTACTTGATATTGATATTGTGACTGTATAAAAAATGATCAACTATGGAGGAATTATGAAATCGTGCATTAAATTTATAAGTTTTACTTTGCTTTTTCTCTTTGTATTTGTTTCTAAAGCGTGGGCAGAAAAGGTAACAGTTATTACTCCTTACTTAGCTCAACCAGGAACTCAAATGTATGTTGAGGGCTTCAAAAATGAAGCATCTAAAAAAGGTTGGGATTTAAATATTATAGATACAAAAGGAGATGTAGCAGAAGTCATTAGTAGAATTGAAGATGCTGTAAATCAAAAAGTTGATGGCATTGTTATTAACGTTGATCCATCACAAATTGCAGCAGGACTAGAAGTAGCTGCAGCTGCAAATATACCTGTTGTGGGTATGGACTCAGGTGCTGACCCTCTTCTTGTAACTAATGTGACTTCTAACGGGTATGCAATGGCTGCAGAGACATCAGTGTATGTAGCAAATAGAATAGAAGGAAAAGGAAATGTAGTAATGTTTGTTTTTGATGCCTTTCCTCCTGTTCAAATTAGAGGCGTAATAGCTGATGCAGTATTTGGTAACTTTCCAGATATAAATGTTATGGATCGCATCACACCAGACGTTCAAGACGGTGGTATAGCAGATAGTCGAGCAAAAATGGAAGCGCTTCTTGCTGCAAATCCAGAAGCTGGATCAATTGCTGCTGTTTGGGCAGCATGGGATCAACCAGCAATTGGAGCTATGCAAGCTATTGAAGCAGCAGGAAGAAACAATGAAGGAATTGTAATTGTCGGAATTGATGCAAATCCTCAAGCAAGAGATGCTATTAGTCAAGGTGGTAACTTTGAAGCTTCTATCGCACAAGACTTTGTTGGTATTGGATCTGCAACAGCAAATGCAATTGGTAGAGCAATGAGTGGTGAAGAAATTAAATCCAAAGTCATTTATGTTCCAACTGTATTAATTACTAGTGCCAATGTTGGTGACTAATATTTTTTTTAATTATGCGCTAATTTATTAGCGCATAATTTTTCTTTTAACTTAAATGAAAAAATTAGAACTTTTAAATCTAACTAAAAGTTTTTCGAGTTTTAAAGCACTCTCAAATGTAAGTATTGAATTGTTATCTGGTGAAACACACGCATTGATGGGCGAAAATGGAGCGGGTAAAACTACATTAATAAAAGTTCTAGCTGGTATTTTAAAACCTGATCAAATGATAATGAAAATTGATAATAATATTCAAAATACATACTCATCAATACAATCAAAAAATTTAGGTTTTAATTTTATTCACCAAGAATTGAATATCGTCTCTTATCTTTCTGTTGCTGAAAATATGTTTTTAAATCACCCTTATCCAAAGAAATACATAACTATAATTGATTGGAATAAAATTTATAAATTATCAAGTAAAGCGCTGGAAGAATTAGGTGTAACGCATATTGATGTGAAAAAAAAATGTTCAAAATTATCTACTGGTGATCAAATGTTAGTTAAAATTGCATCCTGTTTAATTAAGACAGACACAACCCCTACTTTATATGTTTTTGATGAACCTACAGCAGCGTTAACGCTACAAGAGTCTGAAAAATTATTCAAAGTAATTAATAATTTAAAGAAAAAGGGAGCAATAATTCTCTATGTATCTCATCGTATGAATGAAATATTAGAAATTTCAGATAAGGTTACTGTTTTACGAGACGGAATTAAAGTTTTAACTGATAAGACATCAGAACTTTCAAAAGAAAAAATCATACGAAGTATGGTTGGTAAAGATTTATCTGATAATTTTCCTGAGAGAACAGGGAATATAAATGAAAATATTGTTATCGATGTAAATAATGTTCATACAAAAAATATTAGGAACATTAATTTTAAAATAAAAGCTGGTGAAGTGCTTGGTATTGCAGGTCTATCTAATTCTGGTCAAAGAGAAATATTTAACATGTTAATGGGTGTTGATAATATAGATAAAGGCAAAATAAGCTTTATGGATCAAAAATATGAACCTAATAGTCCTAGTGATGCTTGGAAAAAATTAATTTCATTTGTTCCGCGAGAGAGAAGAAAAGAGGCTCTGATGCTAAAAATGTCAGTTAAATCAAATACCACAACGCCCCATTATTCAAAGCTATCTAAATTCTTTTTTTTAGCAAATAAACAACAGGAAAATTTAATTACAAATAATTATTCTAAAAAAGTTCAATTAAAATATGAAAACATGAATCAATCAATTTATCAACTGAGCGGGGGAAACCAACAAAAAGTTGTATTTAGTAGAGCACTAGCATCAAACCCAAAACTTTTACTTCTGGATGAGCCAACTAGAGGAGTTGATGTAGGTGCCAAATTAGATATTTATAATTTAATTATTCAGTTAACAAAAAATGGTTGTGGTATCGTATTAAACTCGTCTGATTTATCTGAAATTATGGGTATGTGTGATAAAATTCTTATACTAAAAGATCATGAGCAATATAAAATATTAGAAAATTTTAAAATAAACTCTCAAGATTTATTAGCAAATTTCTATGAAAGTAAAAAATAATGAAAATATTAAATTTAATTAAAAAATATGGAACATTGATTGGTTTTTTTGGAATTATTATTTTTTTTACAATTAATTTACCTTCCACATTTCTTACAGCTAAAAATTTTATAAATATTAGTCAGCAAATAAGTATGCTTGCGGTTGTTGCATTTACAATGACCGTAGTCATGGTGATGAATGATTTTGATTTGAGTGTTGGGTCAATGGCAAGTTTGGCAGGTATAGTTGCGGCTGTGCTATTCTCGATGGGTTATCCAATTTGGATTGGAATTTTGGCAGCTTTATTTGTAGGAATAATTGGAGGATTGTTTAATGGGTTTTTAGTTTCTATAATTGGTATTCTCCCTTTCGTTGCAACACTTGGCACGCTCACAATGTTCAGTGGGTTTGCTTTTCTAATAAGTGGGGGTAGAACCATTTTTGGAAGAGATATACCCAGTGAATTCTCAAGTTTTGCTAGAAGTGGTATAGAAATTTCTTCTCTAGATCTAAAAATACCTTTTTTAAGCATACTGGCATTACTAATTCTTTTTATTGTCTGGTTTATTTTGGAGCAAACAACATATGGGAGAAGGTTATACGCCATAGGAGGAAACCCAGAAGCATCGTTTCTAGCTGGAATAAAGGTTAAACAGCTTAGACTTTCTGCATTTGCGCTAACAGGATTAGGTGCAGCAATAGCAGGACTAATGTATTCAAGCCGCGTTGCATCATCGAACCCTACACAGGGAAGTGGTCTAATGCTTGAAGCAATTGCAGCGGTTTTCTTAGGAATGACCATGAGTGAAGAAGGTGAGCCGAGAGTTTTATACACTTTATTAGGAGTATTAATCTTAGGTGTTCTAGATAATGGCCTAACACAAATGAATGTTGACAGTTATATAAGAGAAGTATTGGTTGGATTTATTGTAATTCTAGCAGTTGCTTTTTCAAGTATTACGAAAAAAAGAAATTAATATTTATTGTAATTGATTAATCTTTTCTATCATATCTCTTCTTTTTATAACTGTTCCATTTTGAAGATATTCCATTGCTTTTAGTGCTGAAGTATGTGCATCCTCACTAGATCCAGCGGTACAATCTTCAACTACATAGCAATGATAATCACCTTGATGTGCATCAACAAATGTATAGTGCACACAAACATCAGTTAATCCTCCTGTAAGAATAAGGGTATTTGCAGACAAACCTTTTAATAATATTTCTAAATCAGTGCCATAAAATGCAGAGTATCTTCTTTTTTGAATTTTATAATCATTAGGAAGTATTCCCATTTCATCTACTGCTAATTCAGTTAGTGGATTATTATCAAGGCAATGGACCTTTTCATCACCATCAAGTTCACGACCAAAATCAACTAAATTATTTCTATGTATTTCTTGAATAAAAATAACTGGAATTTTTAATTTCCTACATTCATCTATTAATAAACGTGTGTTTAACATTCTTTTAGAATAATCTGGCATCTCTGGTATTGCTTTATCTTTATTATCTATGTCTGCAAAATCAGATTTTTGAATATCTATTACAATAAGTGCTAAATTAGTGTTTTTATGAAAATCTTTCATACCTAATAATAATGCAATTTTGTTTTTTTACTAAGCAGTTTTCGTTGTCTCCACTAATACTGGTTTTTCAAATTTATTAACCATCTCTTTTGGAATGATCTGCCAGAATAAATATTTATCTCTTTCCCAGTTATTCAAAATATCTTTTGCGTGATGAGAGTTCGTTTCGTTGAAGTATGTTAAAATTTTATTTTTCAAGACATCTTCCCAGTATAGTGTCATTTGTTGTTGATAGAAAACATCCTCAAGATTTATTCTAAGCGGAAGTGATCCTTCTTTATCAAACGCAAAAGCCATACCACCTGTCATTCCTGCCCCAAAATTATTTCCAACTTCACCTAATATGACAACACTTCCACCTGTCATATATTCACACCCATTATCACCGCATCCCTCAATTACGGCGTGTGCTCCAGAATTTCTCACAGCAAAACGATCTCCTGCCATGCCGGCTGCATATAAAGTTCCTTTTGTAGCTCCGTACAGCACCGTGTTGCCAATAATTACATTTTTATTTGTCTGAAGTGATGATATTTCAGGAGGTGTTATAATTATTTTACCACCTGATAATCCTTTAGCTACATAATCATTAGCATCACCTTGTATTTTTAAAGTAGTCCCTTTTACACTAAAGGCACCGAAAGATTGGCCTGCTGAACCGTTAAGATTGATAATTACGTGATCATCTTCTAGTTTGTTCATTCCTATCTTAGTTGTAATTTCTGATGCTAATCTAGTTCCAAGTGCACGGTCTGTATTTTTAATATTGTAACTTAGTTGAACTTTTTGTCCTGACTTAAACAGAGGTTTTAAATCTTCAATCATTTTAAGATCTAAACTTTCAGCCACTTGGGTAATATTATCTTTCTTCACCTTATAATCACCAATAGATGAATCAATTGTTTGAATAATTGGATTTAGATCTAAGTCATCTAGATCGGCACTTCCTCTACTCACTTGATAGAGTAAATCTGCTCTTCCCACAATTTCATTTAGTGTTTTAAAACCAAGTTCGGATAAGATTTCACGAACTTCCTCTGCAATATACGTAAAAAGATTAATAACTTTCTCTGGAGTACCCGTGAATTTTTCACGAAGCTTATCATCTTGAGAGCAAACGCCTACAGGACAAGTATTAGAATGACATTGTCTCACCATAATACAGCCCATTGCAACTAAACTTGCTGTACCAATGCCGTACTCTTCAGCGCCAAGCATTGCTGCAATTACAATATCTTTTCCAGTTTTAATACCGCCGTCTGTTCGCAGAATAACTTTATCACGCAAATTATTTAAAGAGAGTACTTGATGTACTTCACTTAAACCAAGCTCCCAAGGAAGACCTGCATACTTAATGCTAGTTTGCGGACTAGCACCTGTCCCGCCATTATGACCTGATATAAGAATCGTATCCGCTTTTGCTTTTGCTACACCAGCTGCAACTGTCCCAATTCCAGATTGTGCAACAAGTTTTACACATACTTTTGCTTTCGGATTTATTTGCTTTAAGTCATAAATTAATTGAGCAAGATCTTCGATAGAATAAATATCATGATGCGGTGGCGGACTAATAAGCGTTACACCTTTTGTTGAGTGTCTTAGTTTAGCAATAAGTTCAGTTACTTTTCCTCCAGGTAGTTGACCACCCTCTCCTGGCTTTGCCCCTTGTGCAACTTTAATTTCAATTTCATCACAATTATTCAAATACTCTGCTGTCACGCCAAAGCGTCCACTTGCAATTTGTTTAATTCTTGAAGATGGATTATCGCCGTTTGGTTTTAATTTAAAGCGGCTTGCATCCTCACCGCCTTCACCTGAATCTGATTTAGCGCCAATACGGTTCATGGCAATTGACAATGTTTCATGAGCTTCTGGACTCAAAGCGCCAAGCGAAATACCAGGAGCTACTAGACGTTTTCGTATTTCTTGTGCTGATTGTACGTCTGTTAAATTAGTTGATTTGTTATTTTTTTTATATCCCAATAAATCACGGATATTAATTGGTGGCATATCATCAATCATCTGTGAATATTTTTTATATAAAGAATAATTTTTATTCCCAACTGCTGATTGCAACATATGGATGGACTTTGCTTCAAATGCATGTTGTTCACCACCAAATCTATATCGATAGAATCCACCAACAGGAAGTGTTGTTAATTGTTCATCAAAAGCTTTTAAGTGAGCTTCTAATGAACGCTTTTCAATTCCTACTAATCCCATTCCAGAGATTTTAGAACTCATAGATGGAAAGAATTTACTCATAAGAGTACGACTTAAGCCAATAGCTTCAAAATTACAGCCACCTCTATATGAATTAATAACTGAGATTCCCATTTTGCTCATCACTTTGAGTAAGCCATTATTAATTGAATTGATGTATCTCTCTACACACTGTTCATAGGATAAAGATCCAAACAACCCTTTCTTATGACGCTCAGCAATTGCTTGCTGTGCAACATATGCATTAACACTTGTTGCTCCTACACCAATTAAAACTGCAAAATAATGAACATCTAAACATTCAGCTGATTGAACATTTAAGGATATGTAAGTTCGAAGATTTTGGCGGATAAGATGTGAGTGCACTGAGCTTGTTGCCAAGATCATTGGTAACGCAACTCTATTTTTTGATAAATTTTTATCACTTAAAATTAAATGAACATAACCTTCTCTTACTGCTTCCTCTGCTTGTTTGTTTAGGTCAAGTAATGTTTTTTCAAAGGTATTATTTTCAACAGTTAAATCCGTTGTAGTATCTAAAACTTTAACAGTATCTTTCATGTACTGTCTCATAGTTTTAAATTGATTGATGGAGAGCACTGGTGAATTTAGCTGTAAATGATCACATTGCTTTTCATCCTCATCAAGAATATTACTTAGGTTTCCAATTCTAGTTCGAAGAGACATCACCACTCTCTCCCGAAGCGAATCAACAGGAGGGTTTGTTACTTGACTAAAATTTTGTCTAAAGAAGTGATGTAAGCCTCGATATTTTTTTGAGAGCACTGCTAGAGGCGAGTCATCTCCCATGGAGCCTGTTGCTTCTTTTTGTTCCATAATCATAGGGTGAAGTATGAGTTCTATATCTTCCATTGACCAATCAAAAGAGGACATTCTTTTTCTTAAATCTTGACTATCAATATCTCTTAATTCTTCATCAACTGATTTCACTAACTTATCAATATGGGTAATATTTTTTGTCCAGTTGCCAAAAGGTTTTGTCTCAGATAAATATTTTTTAATTTCTACATCAGAATAAAATTTCTTTTCTTTAAAATTAATTGCAATCATCTGACCTGGTCCAACACGTCCCTTTTCAACAATTTGATTTTCTGGTAATACAACCATACCAGTCTCAGAACCTGCAATAAGATATTCAGAAGTTAGTGTGTATCGTATTGGCCTTAATCCGTTTCTATCCATGCCAGCAATTGCCCAATCACCATGAGCACCACAAATAGCGGCTGGTCCATCCCATGCCTCCATTACTGCTGTAGCATATGCATATAAATTTTTAAGTTTTTGGGAAAAATCTCTACGGTGTGACCAAGCCTCTGGTATCGTTAAAAGTTTAGCCATTGGCAATGATTTGTTTGACTTAACTAATAACTCAATCGTGGAGTCTAAAGCAGCTGAGTCAGAAGCATCATCATCAATAACTGGTTTTAAATCTTCAATAGAGTTAGCAAAATTCTCGTGCGCAAGCCTTGGTTCGTGTGCAGCCATCC
>CACGUF010000003.1 GCA_902576125.1 uncultured Alphaproteobacteria bacterium
CTAATATTATATTTTTCTTTTAATAATAAAATTGCATCTAGTACTATTGGTAAAACATGGAAGTGCTCATGAGCATCAATATAAACAATATTTTTATTTGTTTTCTCAATATAAGTTTGTATTTGTTTTTCTAATTCTATCTTAATAGCATTTTTTAAATTTTCTCTTTTAATTTTTGATAAGTAAAAATTGTAAAAAAGTAATTTGATAAAGCTAAGATTAAAATACTGATTTTTGTCACATAAATATTTTGATACTAAAATATCTTTTGAAATAGGCTTACCTAAACTTAAGTTTAAGTGAATATATGAAACTATATTTTTCGAATAAATTTTTTCAATAGCATGATCCAAAGCGTAGCCATTTACTATTAATGAAACACTTTTAACAGCACCTTTATTTATTGATTTTGAAATATTATTATTTATTTCCTTCGTAAAACCAAAATCATCGGCATGAAGTATAATTTCTTTCATATATAAAATTTATATTGTATATTAAACTTTTAGTTATACAAATAATTACTAATTATATATTAAATGCATAATGAATGACAAAGTTTGTGTTTCTATTCCATTAAGAAATGGTAGTAAATTTATTGAGCAAACAATAAACTCAGTTTTATCACAAAATTACCCAAACTTTCATATAAATATCTATGAAGGTGAGTCGACAGATGATACCAAAAATAAATTAAAAAAATATGAAAAAGTAACAAACGTAAATATTTTTTATACTTCTAATTTGGGTTCGCCCTGCCGAGCAATTAAAAGATGTTTAGAACTACCGAATGCTGATATAATTATTCCACTAATGGCTGATGATTTTTTTATACATGACTCTGTAATCTCTACTTTTGTAAAAGAATTTGAAAATAGTAATTCTGATTTTGTGTATGGAAATAGCTACGTTATTGATAGAAAAGATTCATCAAAAATTATTAGAAAGTTTTATAACTTTAATTATAGTATTGAGGATTTAAAATCTGGTTACCACCCACATTGGTCATCAGTTGCTTTCAAAGCTCAATTAATAAAAGATCTAGATTTTAATAGTAATGATTTAGAATTAGCTTGTGATTTTGATTTTTATATTAAAATTTTCAGTAATCCTAAATATAAAACTAGTTGTATTAATAATTTTACTTCAAAACATAGAATGGGTGGAGCTAGTTCAAAAAATATTTCTAGTATGATATATGCAAATAGAGAAGCATATCAGGCATGGAAAAATAATGGCCATAATATATCTAAATTATTTTTGATTAAAAAACCTCTTTTAAAAATCAAACAATTTTTAAATCAATGAGTATTTTAAAACTAGAAAATGAAATTTTGAATTTAGTTAAAGAATATTATTTATTAAAAAATTCAAATGATAAAATTGAACCAGGTAAAGATATTATTCCAGTTTCAGGAAAATCATACAATGAAAATGAGGTAGTTAATTTAACACAAAGTGCTCTTGATTTTTGGTTAACTGCTGGCAGATTTAACAAAGAATTTGAAAAAAAATTATCTAATTTTCTTGGAATTAAATATGTGTTGACTACTAATTCTGGATCATCTGCAAATTTATTAGCTGTATCAGCTTTAACATCAGAAAAGTTAGGTAATAAACGTTTATTACCAGGAGATGAGATAATTACTGTTGCCGCAGGTTTTCCAACTACTATAAATCCAATAATTCAAAATAACTTAAAGCCCGTTTTTGTAGATGTTGATATTGGGACGTATAATATAAATACAGAAGCTTTAAAAAATGCAATAAGTAAAAAAACAAAAGCAATTGTTTTGGCTCATACACTTGGCAATCCATATGATTTAGATGAAATATCAGAAATTTGTAAAAGAAATGATTTATATCTCATAGAAGATTGTGCGGATGCACTTGGCGCAAGATTTAATGATAAGATTGTGGGTTCATTTGGTAATATTGCAACAATTAGTTTTTATCCAGCTCATCATATAACTACTGGAGAGGGGGGCGCGGTTTACACCAAAAATTCTTTATTTAAAGTAATTTTAGAGTCGTTTAGAGATTGGGGAAGAGATTGTTATTGTGAACCTGGAGAAGAAAATACATGTAAAAAAAGATATGATTGGTTATTAGGTGATCTTCCTCATGGATATGATCATAAGTATATTTATGCCCATGCGGGTTACAATCTTAAACTAACAGATATGCAAGCTGCAGTTGGCAGTGCTCAAATAGATAAGATCGACATTTTTATTAATAAGAGAAAAAAAAATTTTAAGAAAATGTATGAATTATTTAAAAATTTAGAGGATTATATTTATTTACCTGAGTGTCATAAATTGGCTGAACCTTCCTGGTTTGGATTTCCAATAACTCTTAAAAGTAATGACACTAACTTCAGAACAAAATTATTAAAATATTATGAAGAAAAAAAAATAGGAAATAGACTTTTATTCGGAGGAAATATTATAAAACAACCTTATATGAAAAACAGAGAATATAAAATTATTGGAGATCTTAAAAATACTAATAAAATTATGAATTCTACTTTTTGGCTTGGGGTCCATCCTCGTATTAATGATGAACACATAAGTTATATGTTTGAATGTACAAAAAAATTTTTTAAAAAATAATGAATATTCTTTTAACAGGATCTTCTGGATATTTAGGTAAAAATTTAACAAAACATTTAGCAAAAAAAAATAAAGTTTTTACTTTTGATAGAAAATTACAAAAATTTAGTTTAAGAAATGTACAGTCTTACTTATACCCCAAATCCATTAATGGTTATGTTAAATTTTTTCAAAAAAATAAGATAAAAGTAATTATTCATAATGCTGGTTATTTTATTAAAAATCATAAAATTAATGATATTGATAAACTGATTGAAGTTGATATTAAATTATCATTATACCTATTTGAGTCTGCCAAAATATCAGGTATTAAAAGTATTATTTCTTTTGGATCATATTGGCAATATTATTCAAACAAAAATATTTTTAACCCAGCAAATTTATATGCATGCACAAAGCAATCTATACATACTATAGCAGAACACTACTTGAAGAATCACGATATTTCACATTTACAACTCCTTATACATGACACTTATGGAGCAAATGATAAGAGAAACAAAATCATTAATAAATTATTTAAGTTATCAAAAAATCAAAAATTTATCATCAATAATCCAGATGCTGAAATTTATCCACTTCATGTAGAAGATGTATCTGATGCTATAGAATTTAGTATAAAATTTTTAGTAAGAAATAAAAAACCTTTTAATAAACAATATTCCCTGAGATCAAATAATCCATTAAAAATATCAAAATTAATAAAAATTATTT
The DNA here is from genome assembly GCA_902576125.1 of uncultured Alphaproteobacteria bacterium. GTDB lineage: Bacteria > Pseudomonadota > Alphaproteobacteria > HIMB59 > CACPNW01. Next base: position 3,327 of record CACGUF010000003.1, read on the forward strand.
CAAAAATAAGACAAATATCGTTTGAAAATATTGAATTTAAGAAAAATAATAATAAAATTATTAATTTTAAAATGAAAAGACTTCCATATTGGAGGCCAAAAATAAATCTAGAAAAAGGATTAGATAATTTAAAATAAATGATAGGTGATGTAAAAATTTTTAATTTCAAATTTTCTAAAGATAATCGTGGAACTTTTTCTAAGGTATTTGATAAAAAATATTTTTTAAAAAATAAAATTAAATTTAATATTAAGGAATCTTTTACTTCTTCTTCAAAGATTAATACCATTAGAGGTATGCATTTTCAAAAAGGTAAATTTTCTCAAAATAAATTAGTATACGTTATAGAAGGTAAAATTAATGATGTATTCATTGATTTAAGAAAAAATTCTAAAACATACTTAAAAGTTCAAAGCCTGATACTTTCTTCTGACAATAATAAAGCTGTTTTCTTACCTAAGGGCATAGCGCATGGTTTTCAAGTTTTATCAAATAAATGTATTGTTGGTTATCTCGTTGACAATTACTACAGTAAAGATCATGATAAAGGAATATTATGGAATTCTATTAATTATAAATGGAATATATCAAATCCAATAATTTCTAAAAGAGATAAAAATTTTCCTAGATTAGATGAAATTTAATTATCTTTATTAATATGATTTTTAATAATGTACAAAGGTCTATTTTTTACTTCTTCAAATATTAGTGAAATATATCTACCAATAATGCCTAAAAAGAAAATGATAACTCCAGAAAAAAAAGTTAAAAGAGTAACCAATGTTGTCCAACCACTAGGTATGCTATCAAATAAAAAGAATATAGTTATATGAAAAATTCCGATTAAAAAAGCCAGCATTGATACCATAATACCAAAATAAATGCATAATATTATGGGAAATGCACTAAAGTTAAAAATACTATTTAATCCAAATATTAATCTGGTCCATGTGTTGAATTTTGATAAACCATTTGCTCTTTCATTTGCTTTGTATTCAATAAAAGTCTGTTCATACCCAATCCAAGATATAATTCCTCTTAAAAATATTTTATTTTCACTAAAATTATTAATGATTTTAATTCTTACAGTTTCTGAAATTAATCGAAAATCAGCAGCATACTGTTGTAGTGGTAATTTTGTAATTTTTCTAAATATCTTATAGAAGAAATTTGATGTTAATTTATTAAAAAAACTTACATCTTTTGAGAAAACTCTTTTTGTATTAACTATATCAAATCCTTTATTAAAACTTTTTACTAATTCATTAATTATTGATGGTGGGTGTTGTAAATCACTATCCATCATTATTGTAGCATCTGAGTTTTTTACTTGTTGGATTCCACAAAATAATGAATTTTGATGACCAAATCTTCTGGATAAAAGGATTACTTCTACCTTGTCATCTCTATCAGCAATTTTTTTTAAAATTTCAAAAGTCCTATCTTTACTTGGATCAATTACAAAAATAAACTTTACTATGGAGTAATTAGAATTTTTTTCAGAACTAACTACTTCCGAGTAAAAATTTTCTATAACTTCTTCCTCTTTGTATACAGGGCAAACAATTGATATTCTTGTTTTATTCATTACTATTGCTTATTAATGATTTACTAATATTAAATTTTTTAATATTCTTTTTGAATTCATTATTTATTTTATCATAATCTTCAGGTCTACCAATATCTAACCAAAAACCTTTAAATAAATAATTGTTAATTATTATTTTGTTTTTTATTAACTTGATTAATAAATCATCAAAGCTAAATTTTCTATTAGAGGGTATAAATTTTAATATTTCCTTATTAAAACAATTTACACCAATGCAAACATTATGACTTATTACAGGCTTTTCTTTAAAATTTATTATTTTATTTTTTTTTGTTTCTATTACGCCAAATTCACTTTTTAAATCTGTAAGCCTTGAGGTAATAGTCGCAATATTTTTATTTTTTATATGATTGTTTAATAGTTTAGCAAAATTAACATTAGTTAATACATCACAATTCATTACCAAAAAATTATTTGGAAGTTTTTTAATATTTTTTAAAGGCGCAATTGTGCCTAATTCTTTATCTTCATAAGAATAATCAATTTTAATACCATATTTTCTGCCATTTCCAAAAAATGACTCCATCAATTTACCCATATGATTAACAGCTAAAGTGATATGTTTGAAACCTTGGCTAGATAATTGAAATAAAATTATTTCTAAAATGGAATACTTATTATCAATTGGCACTAATGGTTTTGGTATAATTGTTGTATAAGGTTTTAGTCTTCTTCCCTTTCCTCCTGCAATTATGATTGCACGCATAATTTAATCCTTTTAGATTGTATAATTTATTTTTTTAAAAAAAGACAAGTTTTCTTCATTTTTATACCAATTTATAGTTTTTTTAAGACCATTATCTAATTTATACTTAGTTTTCCATTTAAAATTTTTAATCATTTTCTTATTATTGCCAAGCAATCTGTTTACCTCAGAATTTTTTGGTCTCTTTCTATTTTGTTTAGTAATTAATTTAACATCACTTCCTGTTATTTCTTTAATTTTATAAAATAAATCCTTAATGGAAATTTCTTTACCACTGCATATATTTACTGTTTCACCAATTAGTCGATTATTTGATTTTAATTTACTCATTGCTTCAACAGTATCCTCAACAAAAATGAAATCTCTTGTTGTATTAATATTTCCAAGCTCAATCTTTTTTTTATTATTTAATATTTGAGTAATAATAGTTGGTATAACTGCTCTTGTTGATTGTCTTGGACCATAATTATTAAATGGTCTAGCTATTATTATGGGCAAATTAAATGATAAGTTAAATGATTTTGCCAAACTGTCGGCAGATATTTTAGATGCACTATATGGTGATTGAGGTTGTAAAGGATGAGATTCATCGATGGGTGTATAAAGAGCTGTTCCATAAACTTCTGAAGTTGATGTAATAATTATTTTTTCAATTCTATTATTATCTAAACATGAGCTAAGAATATTTTTTGTGCCCTTTATGTTTGTATCTATATATGAGTCATATGCAGTATATGAGTATGGTATTCCAATTAAAGCTGCTAAATGATAAATTATTTCAGATTTCTTTGTTAATCTATTAATTGAATTTTGATCTCTAATATCACCCATAACTATATTAGTATTTTTAAGAATATTTTTGTCTAAAGTGTCAAGCCATCCATAACTGTTAAATGAATTATAAAAGCACAAAGCAGTAACATTATGGTTACTCTTGACTAAACTTTCAACTAAGTGACTTCCAATAAACCCGTCAGCACCAGTTATAAAAATATTTTTTGAGGAAGCCATTATAAATTAAATTTTTTACTCATATTAGAAATAAACAATCTACTTTTATCATATTTATGTAATAATTTGCAAAATTGAATATATTCCTTTCCAAATATTTTTTTTATAGCAGAGCTTTGTATTTGACTATCTTTGTAAATACATAATAAAATTTCATTATTTTCACAAAATTTATCTAGTTTTTTACAAAATTCTACCGATTTTTGAGTTTTTTTAAAATTTAAAGCTATTGAAATCCCCTGACCGCTAAATCTTAAAAATTTTTTTTTTGTATAAGAAAACTTACAAACACATAAAAAACAATATAAATTTTTTATATTTGTTTCTAAAAATTTACAATATTTTTCCCATTTATCGATTGGAACTATCATTTGTTTTTCTATGAATCCTGAAGATCTTAAAACATTAAAATATATTTGTTTTTTATTTGAAAAATTAGAGTAGTAAAAATTAATACTTTGCTCTCTATAAAGCGTCAAATAATTATAATAATAAAAAAAAGTATTTTGAAATTTTCCATAAATATATGCAAATAATTTCCAAATTTTGTGAGGTTTTTTATCTGAAATTGAAGTATTTTTAATTCTTATATTTTTCCCGAGTTTGTTATTAAATTTTTCATAAAAAATAAAACCTTTCCCAAATTTTTTAATATCATTAAGATCGTGCCAACTATATACACCTTCGTAATTATCTAATTTTGATTTATAAATACTTTTTAGTTCGCTTAAATTATTTATTTGTTGTTTTGTTGTTTTGATGTCAAATGAATTTAATTTTTTTACTTCAACTTCTGCTTCTACAATTATACCTGTCATTCCATAGCCACCAATTGTTAATTCAAAAAGTTCACAATTTGAGTCTTTAGAGCATGCTAAATAGCCTTTATCTGGATGATACAATTTAATAGATTTGACATAATTTCCAAAATTTCCATATTTATTTTGAGATTTACCATGAATATCACATGCTATTGCCCCTCCAATAGTTACATTTGGATGCCCTGGCAGGACATGCAAACAATATCCTCTTTCCATTAAATATTTAGTTGCCTCACCTAAGCAATAATCAGATGAAATAAGAATTGATTTTTTATTAATATTTAAAGTAATTTCTTTTTGTTTTAATTTAATTGAAATTGCTTCTTCTGATGCACTAAGTAAACTATAAGATAGTCCAGATCCTCTTGCAATTAAATTAGATTTAATTTGTTTTAAATCATGAATATCATTCTTTGTAATCTTTATTTCTTTAGAAGATAATTCAATTGTTGAGTCAAAAGAAATAAATTTTTTTTTTTTAATTTTTAACAACTTAGTTACTTAAAAGTTTTCTATTTAACTTTATTTTAGACATTTCTTTAATATTACTCATTGCTTCTGGTCCAAATTTTTTCAAAACTAATTTTAAATAATTATCATTTTCAAAGTATTTATGCCAAGCTTGATCTCTAAATTTTAATACTTCTTTAGCAGAAATATAATTAGTCTTCAAAGGTTTGCATTCATATGAAAGAAAGGCAAATTCCTCATATTCCATTGGCATATCCCAATTATTTTCTTTGGCATAAAAATACAAAGGACTTCCAGGTAAAGCTGATGTAGCATAAAAATTTGCATGTTCTGTATTTAAATTTAATGCAAGATCAAGAGTTTCATTCATAGTAGATAAGTCATCTTCAGGAAATCCAAACATATAATTTCCTAATACATTTATGTCATATTTTTGAATTAATTTTACAACATCTGATATGTTAATGTCTCTAAATTTTCCTTTTTCAATATCAAGTCTTACATTTTGATTACCTGCTTCAATTCCCAGTGCTAACCAATTAATACCCGCTTTTTTAAAAAGCTCTAGTTGATCTTCTCTGACAGTATCAACTCTTGCATAAGCCCACATATTTAAATCATAACCTCTTTCTATAATTCCCTCTAATATTGGAATGTAGTATTTTTTATTTAAAAAAAACATTTCATCTGCTAGCCTAAGAGTTTTTACTCCTAAATCAGCTAATACACCAATCTGCTCAAGTATAAATTCAGGGCTCCAGTAACGCATACCTTTGAAATCTGCAGCATTTTTGTCTAGGTCATTAGAATTTCTATTAAGTATATTAATCATACAAAAATTACATTTAAATTGACAACCCAAAGATGTGTATATTGAAGCAAAAGGTGTTCTATCTTTTTCTTTAAAATATGTATGCCAATAATGTGCCCTATATAGATCTAAAGGGTTATTATTATAAGGTAGCAAATCCCAACTATAACCGGGTAAGTCTAGATCAAGATTTTTTACAGTTTGTGAAGGATTTGTTAATATTGGATTATTTTCAATTTTGTATCCTAATCCATTTACTTTCTTTAGATCTTCTTTCTCAAAATTTGTATTAATCAATTGCCTTAATGTTTCTACTCCTTCGTTAATAGATATATAATCAATAAAATTTTTAGATAAAACTTCCAAAGGTAATGCGCTAGTATGAGATCCAATAAAAATAATTTTAAAATTTTTATTTGCTTCTTTTATATTTTTAGCTAAAGACTCTGCCCCTATCATTGATGTAGTGCCAGAGTTTGGGTTTTGTCCATAAATTACGAAACATAATAATTTTGGATTTAAATATTCAATTTCTTCAACAGCCTTTTCATCTGACATTCTGAGTGCGTCACAATCTAAAATAGCTACATTACAAATCTTGGACAAAGATTTAGCAAGGAGTAATGACCAGGTTGGAGGCTCTATAGCCGAATATGTTTCAGCTAATGCCTGATATGCTTTTTTTGATGAATTAGGGTTTATAAAAAGGATATCTAATTTGCTCATCTTTTAATAATAAACTAAAAAAAATTTATTATTTAATATATATATTAGTCAATATGTCCAACCATATAATTTGGATAGTGCCAATAATAGCAGTACCATTTGCTTTTATAGCGACACTACTATTAATTTTTATATCTAGAAAATTTAATTTATTTAAAAACAATATAGAAAGAGCTCCATTAGTAGGCGGCCTTGCTATTTATGCAGTATTATTTTTGATTACAGTAATATTTGAAATGCCAAAAAAAATTGAATCAATAGTATATATATCATCTATAATAGTAATTACTGGATTTCTAGATGATATTATTATTCTTAGCGCAAAACTAAGATTATTAATTCATTTATTAGCATCATTAATTTTGATTTATGTTACTAACCTATATATTTTAGATATATCATTTTTATTTTTTGATAATAAAGAAAGTTTGGCATTTGTTGGAGTTATAATCACTCTTCTTATTGTTATTGGGCTAACTAACGCTTTTAATTTCATTGACGGTATTGATGGATTGTCAGGAGGTCAGGCCTTAATTACATTAGTTTTAATAGTAATTATCCAAGCCATTACAGACAACTATCATCAGATTTTTTATTTGTCGATTTTAGCAGCTTTATTATTAACATATCTTATGTTTAATCTATCGGCATTCAAATTTGAAAAAATTTTTTTGGGTGATGCTGGAAGCACTTTACTTGGTTTTACTATTTCATGGGCATTGATTTATTTTACTCAGCCTCCAATAAGTACTTTTAATCCAATATTTGCAATCTGGTGCGTAACACTTCCAGTTTATGACCTTTTTTATGTAATTTTAAAAAGAATAAGTATTAAAAAATCACCTATGGCAGGCGATAGAAATCACTTGCACTATAAATTAATCGATGAAGGTTTAGATAAAAAATTTGTATTAATAATCTATTTGATTATATCTTTTTTAATTTCACTTATAGGTATAATGATTTCAGACTTTCTAGATCCTCTAATTTCTTTTTCTTTTTATTTTATATTTTTAATTTTATATTGTTTTTTTATGTTTAACTTTAATACAGTTATTAAATTTATTAAATCTTATTATTTATAATGGAATCAGCTGATTTAAGTGTTGTTATACCTATCTATAATGAAGAAAAAAATATTTTCCCCCTTATTGATGAAATTATAAAAACAATTAATATAAATTATAAAAATTTTGAAATAGTTGTTGTTAATGATGCTAGCACAGATAATACTGTCACTGAATTTCAGAAAAAAAAATATACTAAATTAGTTAAACTAATAAATAATAAAAAAAATTATGGTCAAAGTAAATCTATTTACGAAGGAGTTAGAGTTTCTAAATACAACACTATAGTTACTTTAGATGGAGATGGTCAGAATAATCCAAAAAATATAAATGAATTAGTCAAAACATATATTTCCAATCCAAATATTGGCTTAGTTGGTGGAATTAGAAGTAAGAGAAATGATAGCTGGTGGCGATTATTTATTTCTAAAATAGCGAATAATATAAGAAACTTTATACTTGAAGATAATTGTATTGATACTGGGTGCGGACTAAAAGTTTTTAATAGAGAGATTTTTTTACAACTACCATATTTTAATGGTATTCATAGATATTTACCTGCATTATTTCTTGCAAAAGGATGTATTACTAAATTTCAAGATGTTAACCATAGGCCAAGATTAAATGGTTATTCTAAATATGGAACTTTAAGTAGAGGTGCAAAAGGTCTTAGAGATATTATAAAAGTTGTAAAAATTATAAAAAAAATTAAGAAGAATAATGTTTAATTTTTTTAACTCTTTAAATCAAATTGAAATATTTTTTCTGATAATTGGGTTTGCAGGTCAAGGTTTATTTGCTTCAAGATTTATTGTTCAATGGATTTATTCAGAGAAGAAAGGGGTAAGCACAATACCGATTGTTTTTTGGTATTTAAGTATTTTTGGCGGCTTAGGTTTATTAACGTATGCTATTTTTAGAAAAGACCCAGTAATTATATCAGGTCAGCTTTTTGGTATATTTATCTATTTAAGAAATCTAATTTTAATTTATAGGAAGAAAAATGAAAAAAATTGAAAACTATATAAATGGAGAAATTAAATCATTTTCAAAAAATTATTTATCTGTAGAAGATCCATCTAAGGGTGAAAAAATCGCTGATGTTGTATTATCAGATGAAAAAGATTTTTATTCAATAATTGAAAGCTCAAAAAACGCCTTTGAGTCTTGGTCTAAATTTACACCATTAAAACGATCAAGAATAATATCAAACTACAAGAACATAATAGAAAAAAATATAGAAAATTTATCTAAATTAGTTTCTGAAGAACATGGCAAGACTTTGGAAGATGCAAAAGGTTCAGTTATAAGAGGTTTAGAAGTTGTAGAATTTGCAATGGGCATTCCTCATTTGCTTAAGGGAGAGTTTTCACAAAATGTAGGAACTAATATTGACTCTTGGTCAATTAGACAGCCATTAGGTATAACTGCAGGAATAACACCTTTTAATTTTCCTGCAATGGTACCAATGTGGATGTACCCCATTTCAATAGCATGTGGAAATTCTTTTATTTTAAAACCTTCAGAAAAAGATCCATCTTGCGCTTTAAAACTTGCAGAATTATTTTCTGAGGCTGGACTTCCAGATGGAGTTTTTAATGTAATAAATGGAGATAAAGAAATTGTAAATATGTTGCTTGACTCTAAAGATGTAACATCTATCAGTTTTGTCGGTTCAACGCCAGTAGCTAAATATATTTATAAAAAGGCTGCAGATAATGGGAAAAGAGTACAGGCCTTAGGTGGTGCAAAAAATCATTTGGTAGTTATGCCAGATGCAAATCTTGAGCAAGCAGTTGATGGTATTATGGGAGCTGCTTATGGATCCGCTGGCGAAAGATGCATGGCAGTTTCAGTAGCTGTTGCAGTAGGAGATATTGCTGACAAGTTAGTTGAAAATGTATCTAATAAAGCTCAAACTTTAAAAGTAGCTCCATGGACAGATCCTTCAGCTGATATGGGCCCAGTAATTTCAAAAGAACATAAGGAAAAAATTGAAAATTATATCAGTATTGGTGAAAAAGAGGGGGCATCTCTGGTTTTGGATGGAAGAAAGTGTAATATTCAAGGATATGAAAATGGTAGTTTTGTTGGCCCAACTTTATTTGATAATGTCACGAAGAATATGAAAATATATAAAGATGAAATTTTTGGACCAGTTTTATCAGTTGTAAGGGTAAAAAATTATCAAGAAGCTATAAGTTTGGTTAATGATCATGAATTTGGAAATGGGTCGAGCATATATACATCAGATGGTGAAATTTCACGTCATTTTACAACTAATTGTAAAATAGGTATGGTTGGAGTAAATGTGCCAATACCAGTTCCTATGGCATTTCATAGTTTTGGTGGTTGGAAGCAGTCTCTATTTGGTGATCATGCAATGCATGGTATTGAGGGAGTAAGATTTTATACTAAACTTAAAACTGTAACATCTAGATGGCCAAATAGTATTAAATCAGGACCAGAATTTGTAATGCCAACTAATTAATTAATGAAAATTTTAGTTACTGGTTGTGCTGGTTTCATTGGCTTTCATTTATCTTATTATTTGCTAAAAAAAAATTATGAAATTATAGGAATTGATAATTTAAATACTTTTTATGATGTTGATTTAAAGAAATCTAGACTAAAAATAATTAAAAATTTTAGAAAATTTCATTTCTATAAGTATGATTTAATTAACAAAAGTAAGTTAGATAAAACTATAGAAAAATATAATATTAAATATATAATTCATTTGGCAGCCCAAGCTGGAGTAAGATACTCATTAAAAAACCCAAAAACTTATTTTAAAAATAATTTAGAAGTTTTTTTTAATATAATTGAGTCAAGTAGAGAAAAAAAAATTAAGCATTTAATTTTTGCCTCAACTAGTTCAGTTTATGGAGAGAGTACAAAATTTCCCTCTAATGAATTTGATAATACCAATAATCCAATTTCTCTTTACGCGGCCACAAAAAAATCTAATGAAATTTTAGCTTATGCTTATTCATCAACTTATAATTTACCTTGTACAGCTCTTAGGTTTTTTACAGTATATGGACCTTTTGGTAGACCCGATATGGCATTATTTAAATTTACGAAAAATATATTAGAAAATAAAAAAATTGAACTTTATAATCATGGAAATCACTCTAGAGATTTTACATACATCGATGATATAGTCGAAGGCATAGTATCTGTTATAAAAAGTCCAAAAAAAAGCAAACCCTCTTTTAATATTTTTAATTTAGGAAAAGGTAATTCAAAAAAACTCAAAGATTATTTAAATACTATTGAAAAAAAATTAAATAAAAAAGCTAAATTCAAGAAATTACCTATTCAAGTTGGAGATATAAAAAAATCACATTCAGATATTTCATTAATAAGTGATTATTCAAATTATAATCCAAAAATAGAAATAGAACAGGGTATCAGTGAATTTATAGATTGGTATTTAAATTACTATAAGTAATAACTATAATTTTCCAATAGCTTTAATAGCTAAATTTGTATCTTCTTTAGAATTATAATGAGTTAAACTTAATCTTACTAAACCATCATCTGTATCAATACCTAATGCTTTTAAGCATCTCCACGCATAAAAATTATCATTTCTAGTAGCAATTTTATCTGCAACTAGAATTTTACTCACTTCTTTTGACGTTTTATGATTTGATATAAAAGATATTGTAGGTGCTCTATTTTTATTAACAATTTTATTTTTTCCAATTAATTTTAAATTTTTCTCACTATTTATAAAATCCAATAATGGATTTGCAATTTCTTCTTCGTGTATTGAGATTAAATTATTTACTTTATTAATTTTTTCCCTGATGGATAAATTATCGTCATTAAAATGATGAGAATATAAATTCATCATATATTCGTAAATACCTATGAGTGAAACTAATTCTTCATGGTTTGGTCCTCCAGGATTTATCGTATAGGGATAACTTCCATCTAAAAATTGATGATTTTGATTAGGCAGATTTTTTAGAATATCTTCCTTTCCATATAATAATGCTAGATGAGGGCCATATGTTTTGTACAAACTGAAAGTATAAAAATCAACCCCTAGTTCTTTAACATCTGGGAAGCCATGTGGAGCATAAGACACACCATCACCAATTACTATGGCATTTTGTTTGTGAGCTAGTTCTGATACTTTTTTTAAGTCATTAACACTACCAACTATATTAGAGCAATGTGTTACAGCTACAATTTTTGTTTTTTTAGTTATTAAATTTTCCAAACTTTTTATTTCAAGTTCTGCAGTATCAGGATTTATTTTCCATTCTTTTATAATCGCTCCCACTTCTTCTAATCTTCTCCATGGGCTAATATTAGCTTCATGATCTTGATTCGTTACAATTACTTCATCACCAGGTTGTAAAGAATATTTTAAAGCATTAGACAAAACATATAAATTGATTGACGTAGACCCACCAATAATAATTTCTTTGTTTTTAGCATTTATCATATTAGCAAAAAAATCAGTTGCTTTATCCATATTATCACCAGCAATTTTAGACATAGGATATTCCGCATAAGGTTGGACTTTAGTTGAAGTCATAAATTCATTAAGTTTATCAATTACTTGAAGAGGAACATAACTACCTCCAGCATTTTCAAAAAAAGACCAATCTTTGCACATTGGGTCACTAAATGCCGGAAATTGTGATCTGACATATTCCAAATCAAGTTTAGTATTAGCTATATTCAAAAAAAACTCCTAATTTATAGAGTTTTATTCTATACATTTTTTTAAATGAAAAATAATAAAAAATTTGATGATGAAGAGTTAAATAATAGACTTGATTTAGCGGCAGCTTATCATCTAGCTGATAAATATGGCTTTAGTGATGTAATTTGGAATCACATAACATGCAAAACCTCTTCTAAAAAAAATACATTTTTGATCAATAGATTTGGATTAAGATATGATGAGGTAACTGCTTCTAATTTAATAGAAATTGATTTAGATGGAAATATTATCTCAGGTGAAGGAGAGATTAATTATACAGGTTTTGTTATTCACGGCGCTATACATAACTCCCGAGAAGATTTAAGATGTGTAATGCACTCACACTCTCAAGCTGGGTTAGCAGTTTCTTGTTTAAAGGATGGATTAGAAATTTTAATTCAAGATTCTGCAATGTTTCATAAAAGAATCAGTTACCATGATTGGCAGGGTATGTCGACAAACACAGAGGAATGTGAAAGTTTAAGAAATGATTTAGGAAAAAATAATGCTATGATTTTGAGAAATCATGGACTTTTAACTGCTGGTAAGACAATTGGTGAGGCTTTCATGCTTATGTATTATCTTGATAGAGCGTGTAGAGTTCAAATTGATTTACTTGCTACCAACAAAGATATTATAAAGCCATCTAACAATTTATTAGAATTTGCAGCTGGGCAGTATGAAGATCCAGATTTCAGATTAGGTGAACATGAGTGGCCTGCATTAAAAAGGATGCTAAAAAAAAATAATAGTATATACGATCAATAATGGAATTTAATTTTGAAAGTATAAAAAAAATAAAGTCAAATTTAGATTTCCCTTCAGAGTTATTTATTGATGGTAAATATAAAAAATCAATCTCGGAAAAATCTTTTGATAATATTTCTCCAATTGATGGGAAAATAATAAATAAAGTCTATATTGCTGAACAAGAGGATATAAATTTAGCCGTTTCAAAATCAAGAGAAGCATTTAATAAAGGTTATTGGTCAAATCTACCACCTGGTGATAGAAAAAAAATTCTTCTAAAATTTGCTACATTATTAGAAAGAGATCGCATGGAGTTATCTCTATTGGATACAATTGATATGGGCAAAACAATTAATGATACTTATAATGCAGATCTTCCCACAAGTATTGATAATATTGAATGGTATGCTGAGATAATAGATAAGTTATTTGATGATATTTCACCAAGTTCAAAAGAATATATGGGATTAATTACTAAAGAGCCAATAGGAGTAGTTGCAGCTATAGTTCCTTGGAATTATCCTCTATGGATGGCAATTTGGAAAATTGCACCCGCACTTATCACTGGTAATTCAGTTATATTAAAGCCAGCTGAACAATCCCCCATGAGTGCTATAAAAATAGGAGCTTTATTGTCTGAAGCAGGTCTGCCAGATGGAGTATTTTCTGTACTTCCAGGTGATGGGCCAATTACAGGTAAATCATTATGTCTCCATAATGATATAGATTGTGTTGCTTTTACTGGATCAGGTGAGGTAGGAAAACTAGTCTTACAATATTCTGGTCAATCTAATATGAAAAGAGTTCAATTAGAGTGTGGAGGGAAATCTCCAAATATTATTTTTGCTGACTGTCCTGATCTTGATTCTGCTGCAGAAGCATCTGCATATGCCATTTTCGGTAATCAAGGAGAGGTCTGTTCTGCAGGCTCTAGACTTATTGTGCAGAAAGAAATCGAGGACGAGTTTGTAGATAAAGTTGCTAAGTTAAGTAAAAATATGCATCCAGCTGATCCTTTTGATCCAGAATCATTTGCTGGAGCAATAGTAAACACTGAACAGTTAGATAAAATTAATAAATACGTAAATATTGGCAAGGAAGAGGGAGCTAGTGTTGAAGTTGGAGGCAATATTACTATGAAAGAAACCGGTGGGTGTTATTTTGAGCCGACAATTTTTAAAAATGTAAAGAATAATATGAAAATTGCTCAAGAAGAAATTTTTGGACCTGTTCTTACATCTTTAACTTTTTCCAATTTTCAAGAAGCTATATCAATCGCTAATGATACAGAATATGGACTTGCTGCAGGTGTTTGGACGAAGGATATCAACAAAGCCATTAAAGCATCTAGAGAAATACGAGCAGGAACAGTTTATATAAATAATTATGAAGAAGGTGTTGATTCTACAATCCCACTTGGTGGATATAAACAATCTGGCATTGGTAGAGATAATGGATATCAAGCGTTGGAAAATTATGTTCAAGTTAAATCTACTTGGATAAAAATTACTTAAATCTTAATGCTATTTAAATAGTTAAGCTTTGAGATAATTTCTTCTCTTTCAATATAATAACCTTGTAAATGTCTATTACCTGAATTTGGATCAAATTCTTTTCTTCCATGTAATACTCTTCTATTATCAAAACAAAATATATCACCTGCTTTTAACTTAAACTCTATTTGGAATTTTTTGTTGTGTAGCAGTTGATAAAAAAAAGTATACGCTTCATAAAAGTGATCCATAATATTAGGACTTAGATCTAATGTTCCCATAGCACCTAAATTTATTCTAATTTCTTCATAATCATTATTTTTGTTGATTTTAATTATAGAAGATTTTTGTATTCTGATATTTTTTTGAGTGTAGTCATTATCTTTAAATACAACTTCATGTTTATTTAATAATTTGAATTTTTTAAATTCTTTATTTTTTATGTAATCAGCAACAGCAAACCCATCTACAGCAGTTGAACTGCCTCCTTCAGCATTGTTTTTTAGGCAGTGCAAAAATTGATATCCAGGTACATATTCATAGTAGGGAAGGTCAGTATGATTTGGGAGCGCATCAGAAGTGTATGCTTGATTGTTTGGCTTAGGTATATTTATAACTTCAAAAGGTGTTCCAAAAAATGTTTCGCGATATTTTCCAATTTTATCTAAAATTTTAAAAGCAGATTTATTTTTAGTAGGTGCATTTTCAACTATAGCTATTCCAAATGAACAAATTGTTTGAAGCCATTTTTTTAATTCTTTTTCATCAGAAATTATTTTTTTGTAATCATATACTATTAATTTAATTTTTTTAGCAAATTGAGAATTCCATAATTTATATTCAGATTTGTATGATTTTAAATTTTTTTCAGTATAGCAATTGTCTCTCATCCATTTCAAATTATATATCGAGTTATGATTATTTTCAGACCAAGAAACATGCAGACTTTTTTTAGTAAATTTAAAATTTATAGGTCTGATTTTTTTTGTTACAGATAAAATATTGAAATTTCTCATTCTTGTGTCTTTATGAAATGCAGTAGGGCAGTTATCTCTTAGCCAAAGAAAATGAAATTTACTTATATGATTATCACACCAATACACCTGAAGGTATTTATTTCTCTCTCTAATTTTAACTATTTTATATTTATCTTGCATTTAAAATAACTTTACTATTGGCTATCACAAATTTAATTTTTATTTAAAACTTTTTTTTATGAACAAAAAATTACTTGGGATATCACTAATGACGCTAGGTATGTTCTGCCTTAGCATTAATGATATGACTTATAAAAATTTAACAATGAATTTCCCTGTCTGGGAAGCTATATTTTTTCGAGCTTTTAGTGGTGCAATCATTTCTCTATTTCTAGTTTATCGCTCAGGTATAGTGTCATTAAAAACAAAAAAACCAATTAGGCATTTTGTTAGGGCTTTTTCTGCTGTTGGTTGTGTTGTGCTTTATATTTTTGGCATCAAATATTTATTACTTTCAGAAAATATTGCTATAGCTCATAGTGCACCAATTATTGCAGCTTTGCTAGCAGTGCCAATACTTGGAGAAAAACTTGGTATTCATAGAATATTAGCAATAGTAATAGGTTTTATTGGTGTTTTGATAATCGTAAAGCCTGGCACTGATTTGTTTTACCTTAAATCTTTGCTTCCTATAGGATCAGCTTTTTTTATGGCTGCAGTTTATTTATCTACAAGATCTTTAATGAATACAGAGACAAGTACTTCAATAGTATTTTATTATTCTTTTGCATTGTTTTTTACTTCCATTATATTTTTTCCGTCAGATTTTATTATACCAGATGCTTTTAATTTAACTTTAGCACTCAGCCTTGGTGTAATGGGCTCTTTGGGTCATTACTTTATGTCACAAGCTGCAAAACATGCAGATGTGGCCGTAACTTCACCCTTTGAATATACATCATTTTTATTTGTAGGGCTAATGGGGTACATTTTTTTTAATGAAATACCAAGCAATTCTGTTGTTATAGGGGCTATACTTATCACAATCAGTAGTATTTATGTTGCTTATAGAGAGAGGAAAAATGATAATTAAAATACCCAATAAATCTGTCATTTTTTCCAAATATAAGTTGTTTCTATATAAATAACCGCTATAAAATTGATATAATTAGGAGGAAAGAATATGAAATTTATTAAAAAATCGTTTCTAGTTCTATCTCTTTTATCATTTTTCTCCCTAAGTTCTTTTAGTGCAAATGCTTGTACTGTTAAAGTTGGAGATTTTGACTGGGATAGCGCTAATATTCATACGGCTATTGGTTCTTATATTATGGAACATGGTTACGGATGTGATGTTGAAGTAACTAAAGGAAGCACAAATCCAATTTTAGCTGCTTTAATTGATAATCAACTAGATATAATTTTTGAACACTGGACTGATAACAACGTAGCTTTAATTGATCCAGAATTAGCTTCAGGAAATTTAGTCGATCTTGGTATCAATACACCTGCATCAGAACAAGCTTTCTTTGTTGATAGAGCAACTTCTGAAGCACATGGAATTACTAGTGTGGATGATTTAAAAAAACCTGGTATTTGGGAACTGTTTAAAGATCCTGAAGATCCATCTAAAGGAAGAATCACAAGCTGTATTTCTGGTTGGACTTGCTACACAATCAATCTTGTAAAAATAATGGAATATGGTCTTGGTGATATGTACACAAACTTTGATCCAGGTTCTGGTGGAGCATTAGATGCTGCAATAGCTGGTGCTTTTGCAAAAGGACAGCCAATTGTTACTTATTATTGGACTCCAACAAGTTTAATGGGAAAACCTGAAATTGATATGGTTCGCTTAACTGAGCCAGCTTATGATAAAGCTTGCTGGGACGCTATGATGGTTGTTGTAAATAAAATCAAAGCTGATGGCCCTGACGCTTACGAGCCTTCTTGTGCTAATGAGTATAAAGATATGGCTTTAACTAAGCTTGCTACTGGTAAATTTGCTGCTGATAATGCAGATATCATTGCTTTCGCAGATGCTTATACTATTACAACATCAGTTGTTAATAATATGTTAGCATACTATGTAGATGAGTCAGGCGGAGACATGGAAGCTACAGCAATGCATTATTTAGAAAATCATTCTGAATGGGAATCTTGGGTTCCTGCAGATGTAGCTGCAAAAGTTAAAAGCACATTATAATTCAATCTAAATTAAGCCAGGATCACAAGATCCTGGCTTTTGAAGCTTTAAATTATGAATAATATATCTAATTTATTTTTAAAAGTTGCTTCATCAATAATTTATATTTCACTTATTGTTGCAACTTATTATTTATTAATACCTAAAAACATTTTTTTTTTATTTTTAAAATTTAT
This sequence comes from uncultured Alphaproteobacteria bacterium, assembly GCA_902576125.1. GTDB lineage: Bacteria > Pseudomonadota > Alphaproteobacteria > HIMB59 > CACPNW01. The sequence goes on from CACGUF010000003.1 coordinate 20,880, forward strand.
TTTTATAATTCCAACAATTATTTTTTTAGTTAATTTATTAAATCTAATACCTAAAAATTTACTTTATCAACTTTCAAAAATATTTGCTGTTATAGTGATGTTTGCACTAATAGTCGTTAGTTATCTTTCTTCAAAAAGAAAGCCAGACAATGTTTCAGAACTATATACAGACTTTACTTGGTTGATTAATTGGCCAAAATGGCTTGATACACCTTTTATGCATTGGATAAACAAAGGTTGGAGAAGTTTTATAGCAGATTATGGAGTAATATTTGATGCTATTGGATACGGCCTTCTTAGAGGATATACTGAATTAAAAACCATTATTGTACAAGCTCCATGGCCTGTAGTGATTATAGGAGTTATTGCTATCACATATTTTACCAGTGGTAGAAAACTAGGAACAACAGTCTTTGTTGGTTTTTGTACTTTTTTTATTGGTTTTTTAAATCCTCGTTTTTGGGATAAAGCAATTGAAACAACAACTATGGTAGTTATTGGAATTGCAATATGTATTGTTATAGGTATTCCAATTGGAATAGCGATGGCAAGAAGTGAAAAAGTACGAAATGCAATCTTGCCAATTCTTGATACTATGCAAGTTATACCTGCATTTTGTTATTTAATTCCTGGAATTATTTTATTTGGTTTAGGGGCGATACCTGCAATTATATCTATTTTTATTTATGCATGCCCGCCTTTGATTCGATTAACTGATTTAGGAATTAGATTAGTTGATAAAGAAGTTATTGAGGCAGCAAGATCTTTTGGAGCGAGTAAAAAGCAAATGTTGCTAGGTGTTCAACTGCCACTAGCTTTACCTAATATTATGCAGGGCATTAATCAATGTACTATGATGGCATTAGCCATGGTTGTAATAGCTTCTATGATTGGAACAAGAGGATTAGGAGATGAAGTTTTACTTGGATTACAGCAATTAAATGTAGGTGCTGCATTGGAGGCGGGTTTAGCAATTGTTTTATTGGCGATAGTATTAGATAGAATGACTCAAGCATACGGTGAAAAAATACAAGAACGTACTCAACCAACTAAAAAGAAAAAATAATCTATGCCAAAAATTGAAATCAAAAACGTATATAAAATTTTTGGAAATTCTCCTACTGAAGTATTACCTATGGTAAAAAGTGGAGCAAACAAGGAAGAAGTTCTAGAAAAGACAGGACATACAGTTGGATTGGATAATGTCTCACTTTCAATAGAGGAGGGTGAAACATTTGTATGTATGGGCTTGTCTGGATCAGGTAAGTCAACTTTAATTAGACATTTAAATAGATTAATTGATCCAACTGATGGAGATATTATTGTTGATGGAACTAATATTATGGAATTGGATGAACAACAATTAATTGATTTCCGTAAACATGAATTGAGCATGGTTTTTCAAAGGTTTGGTTTATTTCCTCATAAAACAGTTATTGAAAATATTGGCTATGGATTAGAAATTCAAGGAAAGGAACCTGAAGAAAGAAGAAAACTTGCTATGATACAAATTGAGTCTGTAGGTTTACAAGGTTTTGAAGATCAATACCCAATTCAACTTTCCGGGGGAATGCAACAAAGAGTTGGTTTAGCAAGAGCTTTAGCTACTAATCCTGAAATACTTCTCATGGATGAAGCTTTTAGTGCTTTAGATCCTTTAATTAGAAGTGATATGCAAAATCAACTTATTGAATTACAAGCAAAATTAAAAAAAACAATTGTTTTTATCACTCATGACTTAGATGAATCTTTAAGATTGGGCGACCATATTGGTATTTTAAATGGCGGCAGACTCGTTCAGGCCGGTACGCCGGAAGAGATTATAATGAGTCCCGCAGATGATTATGTTGAAGCATTTGTTAAAGATGTAAATAGAGCAAAAGTACTACGAGCTAAAACAGTTATGATTAAAGCAAATGAATTTAATTCAAATGAGATAAAGTTGGCAGATGTTTTGAAAGTTGATGAAGGTTCTTATATTGAACAATTTTTACCTAAGGTTCTGGCAGATAGATGTACTGTTATGGTTGTAGACAAAAAAGGAGATACTAAAGGGTATATTACTGAAAAAGAATTAGCTATTTCTCTCAGCAAAGACGGTTACAATTTAAAATAAATTTTTTTAAGATTTATGATTTTAAAAAATAAAAAATTTATAATATCTGCCGCTGCTGATGGTATAGGATTTTCCATTTCAAAATTAATAGTTAAAAATGGTGGTAAGGTTTACTTAACTGATATTGATAAGAAAAATATTAATAAAATTAAAAATAATAAAAAATTTAAAAATAAAATTTTTGCACAATTCCTTGATGTAAATAATTATCAAGATGTAAAAAAATATTTTTTATCGATTAAAAAGCTAAAAAAGATTGATGGTTTGATTAATAATATTGGTGTTGCTGGACCAACAAAATATCTAGAAAATATTTCAAATGTAGAATGGGAAAATACTCTAAAAACTAACTTAAATAGTCATTTTTATTTTTCAAAGTTCTCTATTCCTTTTTTGAAAAAAAATAAATCTGGCTCAATTGTTAATATTTCATCAACAGCTGGTTTATATGGTTTTCCTCAAAGAACACCTTATGCTGCAAGTAAATGGGCTATAATTGGATTAACTAAAAGTTTAGCTATGGAGCTTGGTAAATATAATATTAGAGTAAATGCAATTTGTCCTGGCTCTGTTAAAGGTGACAGAATGAAAAGAGTTATAAACTCTAAGGCGAAATTATTAAAGACTAAACCAAATAAAATACAAAAAGAATTTGAGTTGATGACTTCTATTCGCTCTTTCGTAACAAAAGAAGATATAGCATCTATGGTAGTATATTTATTGAGTGACCATTCAAAAAATATTTCCGGACAAAGTATTTCAATTGATGGTAATACTGAAAGAATGATTTAGTGAGTAAGCGATTTGATTACATAATTATAGGAGCTGGATCTGCAGGATGTGTTTTAGCCAACAGACTTTCAAAAGATAAAAAAAATACTGTTTGCGTTTTAGAGTCAGGACCTCAATCTAATTCATGGAAGGTTGATATGCCTAGTGCATTACTGTACACAATGCATGATCCTAAATATAATTGGAAGTATTACTCTGAACCAGAGCCATATTTAAATAATAGAAGAATTTTTTGCCCTAGAGGTAAGATGATTGGAGGATGCTCTTCTCATAATGGAATGGTATTTGTAAGAGGCAATCCATTAGATTTTGAAAGATGGGCATCATATGGTTTGCCAAATTGGAGTTATAAAAATGTATTACCTTATTTTAAGAAATTAGAGACTTGGTCAGGAGGAGAAAATTTGTATAGAGGGGGAAAAGGTCCTTTAAAAGTAAATAGATCTAAAATTGATGAGAGATTTCCTTTATTTAACTCACTGATTAAGGCTGCTGCAGAAGCTGGTTATGAAACCTTTGAAGATTCTAATGGCTTTAAACAAGATGGATTTGGAACATTCGATGTAACAATAGATGGCGGTAAAAGACAAAGTGTTGCAAGAGCATATTTAGAAGAAGTAAAAAATTATAATAATCTTAAAGTAAAACACAAAACAGATGTTTCAAAAATAATTTTTAAAGATAAAAAAGCTATTGGAGTAGAGATTAAAAATAATAATAAAACTGAAGTATATTATTGTAATAAAGAAATTATACTTTCTGCTGGATCAATAAATTCACCAAAAATACTTCAATTATCAGGAGTAGGGGATCCTAAACTATTAAAGCAAAACAATATTGAAGTAATTCATGAATTACCTGGGGTTGGGCAAAATTTACAAGACCATCTTGAGATTTATATTCAGCATAAATCAAAAACAAAAGACACTCTTTATAACTTGTCTACTAATTATTTTACACAAGCTATTGAGGGAATTAAATGGTTTTTATTAAAGCAAGGAATGTTAACATATTCACATTTAGAATTAGGTGGTTTTGTTAAAACATCTGACAAATATAAACATCCCAACATTCAATTACATTTTTTTCCTTCATTGGTTATTAATCACGGTCTAACAAACCCTTCTTTTGATGGGTTTCAGTTTCATGCTAGTCCTAATCGTCCAAAAAGTAGAGGATTTGTTAAAATTAAATCTGATAATTATTTAGATAGTCCAAAAATACAGTTTAATTATCTTGAAGATGAAGAAGATTTGCAACAAATGCGCGATAGTGTAAAAATTGCTAATAAAATATTTAAACAAGATAGTATGAAAAAATATCTTGGTGATCAATTAAGGCCAGGCTATGAGACTAATGACAAAGAGTTAGATGCTATAATAAGAGAAACCGCTGATACTGCTTATCATCCATCATGTACAAATAAAATGGGAGTTGATAATTTATCTGTCGTAGATCAGGAAACTAAAGTGCATGGTTTAGATAATATAAGGGTAATTGACTCATCTATTATGCCAGATATTTTAAGTGGTAATTTAAATGCTGGAACTATTATGATTGCAGAAAAAGCAGCTGATATGATTATGAATAAGCAGGAAGATCCAATAAATGCTGAATTTTATAATTAGTTTTTACTAGAAGCAGACCATAAATTTATATCTTCTTCTTTTGCAAATTTATCAATTGATTTTAATTCTTTTTTTGTAAAATTTAGATTGTTTAAACTATCTAGGCATTCATCAAGTTGTTTAATTGTCCTAGCTCCAATCAAAGCTGAAGTTACCTCTTGATGTCTTAAAATCCATGATAAAGCCATCTGGCTAATTGTTTGATTTCTTTTAGAAGCTATTTTTTTTAAATTAATAATTTTCTCTTTATAGCTTTTTGTTATTAATTTTGGACTTAATGATGAATTCTCATTTGCTCTAGATGTGGTAGGTATTTTTTTTATATATTTATCCGATAGCATTCCTTGGGCAAGAGGAGAAAAAGCAATACAGCCTATTCCAAGCTTCTTAAGAGTTTTTAACAAATCCTTTTCTATCCATCTATTGATCATTGAGTATGAGGGTTGGTGGATCAGGCATTTAATGCCCCTTTGTTTTAAAAGTTTATTCATTTTAATTGTTTGTTTAGATGAATAGGATGAAATACCTATATATAGGGCTTTGCCTTGATGGACTGCACGATGTAAAGCATCAGCAGTCTCTTCTAAGGGAGTATTAGGATCAAATCTATGTGAATAAAATATATCTACATAATCTAATTTCATTCTATTAAGGCTTTGATCTAAACTTGCTGTTATATATTTTTTTGATCCCCATTCACCATAAGGTCCAGGCCACATATCATAACCAGCTTTAGTGGATACTAGTATTTCGTCTCTATATTTTTTTAACTCATGAGATATTATTTTGCCAAAATTAGACTCAGCAGAACCATAAGGAGGGCCATAATTATTAGCTAGATCAAAATGTGTGACACCTCTATCAAAAGCTCTAAAAATCATTTTTTTAGATTCTGATTTAATAATCTTGCCACCAAAGTTATGCCATAGTCCAAGTGTAATTTGAGGTAAATCTAAACCACTATCACCGCATCTTTTAAAATTATTGTATGAATATCTTTTAGGATTAGGAGTGTAACTCATAAGTTACAATGAAATTAGATTAAAAGCTTATTAATTAAAAGTTTTAATTTTTTCTTAATGTCCAACCATATCTCTCTGAGTAATAAGCATTCGCATTATCAATTGAATCAAAATCAATTTTAGAGTCTAATGATTTTTCAATTACCTTACTTTCAAGAGAAATATTTTCATGATTAGAATTAGTAGCTTTAACTTTTTTACTATTTTCTTTTTTATTCATTATTTACATTCTTTACAAATAGAGCAAAAATTCAAGAAAATACTAGAAAACTAGGGTAAATATTGTAAAAAAAGTATTAATGTAGTATGTAATTTTGTAAATATTGTAAATTATGGAAATTAATGAAATATCTAATATTGGCTCAAAAATAAGAAAAGAGAGAAGGGCTCGTGGGTTTTCACAAACTGAATTATCAAAAAAATTAGATATATCAGCAAGTTATTTAAATTTATTAGAAAGTGGTCGGAGGACAATTACTGTTCCTTTATTAATAAAAGTAGGGAATGAACTAGGTCTATCTCTTAAAGATTTAACACTAGAGAGTAATAAAAGAGTTTTATCCGATGTTATGGACGTCTTAAGCAATGAGATGTTTGAGGATCTTGATATTACCAATCAAGAAACAACTGAATTTATTAGCTCAAATCCAAATATAGCGAAAGCTTTACTAACTCTAAATGATACTCATAAATCTTTTAAAGAAGATATGCAAAATAGATTAGAATCAATGGATGTAAATTCTAATGTTGTAGAAAGTCCAAGTAGATTACCTGTTGAGGTCGTTTCTGATTTTTTGCAAGATAATAAAAATTATTTCAATGAAATTGAGCTTGCCTCAGAAATAATTAGAAAAAATGCAGGTTTGGAGGATGTCCATAATATTGGATCAGGACTTAAGTTAACAAACTACTTAAAATCAAAACATAATGTAAAAGTTGAAATAGTTCCTGCAAGTGAGGAATTAAAATCATTTAGAAAGTTTGAAAGTCAAAACAAAATACTGAATCTATCTGAAATGCTAACTTATACCTCAAGGAATTTTCATTTAGCTTATCAGGTAGCCTCACTTGAATCAGAAGATGTTATAGCTAAAATTATTAATAGTAATAATATTGAATCTGATGAGGTAAAAACTCTTTTAAAAATATCTTTGTTAAACTATTTTGCTTCTGCAATTTTAATGCCTTACGATGATTTTTTACTTAATGCAAAAAAAAATAAATATGATGTTGAAATATTAATGCATCATTATGCATGCAGCTTTGAGCAAGTCACACATCGTTTAACTAACCTACAAAAACCTGGAAATGAAGGTGTACCTTTTCATTTTTTAAAAACTGATATTGCTGGGAATGTATCTAAAAGATTTTCATTATCAGGTATTCATATTCCAAGACATGGAGGATCGTGCCCTAGATGGAATGTTTATATTGCTTTTCTTAACCCTGGTAAAATACATCCTCAAATTTCAAGAATGCCAGATGGTAAGGTTTATTTTTGTATAGCTCGCGCTTTTGAAAAAGGAATTGAAAAACATGGCATGCCTAAAAGTTTTGTATCAATAGGGCTAGGTTGTGATATCAAATATGCAAAAGATTTAATTTATTCTGAAGGAATGGACATTAATAATAAAAAATTACAAACTCCAATAGGCGTATCTTGTAGAATTTGTCCTCGAATTGAATGTCAACAAAGAGCTTTTCCACCCATAGATAAAGAACTTAAATTAGATATTAATTTTCGGGGCACTAGTCCCTATGTAACACTTTAAATTTTTACAAGCATTTTTCCAATATTCTTACCGTTTAATAAATCTATGAAAGCTTTTGGGGCTTTACTTAAACCTTCATATATTGTTTCTTTTGAAACAATTTTTTTATTTTTTAACCATTCTGACATATCATTTTGAAAATTTTCTGAGTCATTCTCGTGATCAAAAATTAAAAATCCTTTAATAGTTAATCTTTTTACCAGTACATGAGCTATGTTTTTTAATCCTTCAGGTGTTTTAGTTGAATTCATTTGTGAAATTCTTCCACAAATTACAATTCTACCATAATTTTTCATTCTAAAAATAGCTGCTTCAAGAAAGTCTCCTCCAACATTATCAAAATACAAATCAAATCCATCTGGCATTATCTCTTTTAATTTTATCACTAAATTATCTGTTTTTTTATAGTTAAACGCATGATCAACATTTAATTCATTTTTTAGCCAATCTACTTTTTCATCTGAGCCTGTACTCGCAACAACTTTGCAACCATGTAATTTTGCTATTTGACAAACTAAAGAACCAACACTTCCTCCAGCAGCAGATACTAAAACAGTTTGATTTTTTTTAAGCTTCCCAATTTTAAAAAGACCGGTATATGCGGTTTGACCAGTCATCCCTAAAGGTCCTAGATATGATTTTAATGTAAAGTTATTTGGTTTTATTTTACTTAAATTGCTATCTGCATTAACAAACTTATCTCTCCAACCATAATTACTTAATACATAATCCCCAACTTCAAAAATATTTGAATTGGTTTTTTTTACAATACCTATTGCAGCCCCTTCCATTGGTTCACCTATAACAAATGGCTCTTTGTAATTTTTCTTTTCAGTCATTCTTGCACGCATGTATGGATCAACAGATAACCATAGATTATCTACTAATACATCATTATTATTTGATAAATCTATCTCTTGCTCTTTGATTACAAAATCATCTTCACTTGGCAGCCCCATAGGAACATAGTTTTTTAATGCTACGTATTTACTTTTCTGAACCATACTAAACTTTATATTTCTTTAATAATTTTTGTAAATCAATTAAAAAATTATCTCTTAAATTGGCAAGATTTTTAACAGATTTTTTTTTGGATTGAATTTTTGTGCCTTCTATAATTTTTTTCTTTAGACTATTTGTTAATTTTGGCGCCTTAAGCTTTGTCCATGGTAATTCTAAAGCAGGACCAAATTGCTCTAGCATATGCTTCATACCCATTTCACCACCTGCTAAATGAAAAGTTAAAAAAGTACCCATTAAAGACCATCTCAGACCAGGTCCATAAATTATGGCATCATCTAAATCTTTTGTAGATGCAAATCCTTCATTAATTATATGTAGTGACTCCCTCCACATAGATTCTTGTAATCGGTCTGATAAATATCCTGGCAACTCTTTCTTTAAAATAAGAGTTTTCATACCCATTTTTGTATAAAACTTATTAGCTTTTAAAATATTTTTTTTTGCTGTTTTTTTACCTGGTACTATTTCTACTAGGGGTAAAAGATAAACTGGATTAAAAGGATGGGCTATCAAAACCCTTTCAGGATGCTGGGCTTTGGATTGTATTCTAGAAGGCAATAGTCCTGATGAACTAGAAGCAATAATTGCGTTTTTTTTAGAATAATGACTTATTTCTTTTATGATTCTTATTTTCAATTTCTCATTTTCAGGAGTATTTTCTTGTATTAAATCTGCATCAGATACAGCTGTTTTTATTGAACTACAAAATTCTAATTGATTATTTATATTAATATTACTTTTATAAAATTTTTTTAATAAAGGCGCTGTTCTTTTGAGCTCATCTAATAAAAATTTCTTTTGTTTTTCACTTGGATCAAAAATTTTAATTTGTTTTTTATTAAATATAAATCTTATAATCCATCCAGTGCCTATAACTCCAGTTCCAACAACTGCAATTTTATTTATAGAGTATTGCACTTTAAAATTGTTTTTTTAGGTTTAATTTTTTTCTTGCTTGTTCTGGGTTAAGAATTTTTGCACCAAGATCACTTATTATTCTTGCTGCTTTTTCAACTAATTGAGCATTTGATGCAAGCACACCTTTTTCTAAATATAAATTATCTTCTAATCCTACTCTGACATTACCGCCTAATATGACAGATTGTGCGACCATAGGCATTTGATGTTTTCCAATGCCAAATCCAGCCCAATTAGCATCTTCTGGTATCATATCAGCCATGACTTTCATTGAAGCTGTATTTGCAGGTGAACCCCAAGGTATTCCTAAACAGATTTGATATAGCGGAGGTGAGTCAACTAATCCTTCTTTATAAAGTTGATTAGCAAACCATAAATGTCCCATCTCAAAAGCTTCCATTTCCGGTTTTATTCCTAAGTCTTGCATTTTTTTTGCTGCAGCTCTTAATTGAACTGGTGTATGAATAAAAGTCATGTTGGAGTCACCAAAATTTAATGACCCACAGTCTAATGTGCATATTTCAGGTAATAATTCTTCAACATGCTCAAGTCTGTCTAAAGCATGTATCATGTCTGTGTTTGGCCCAGCTGGATTTAGAGGATCTTTACCTTCTCCAACTTCAAAATCACCTCCCATGCCAGTTGTAAAATTAATAATTACATCTGTATCTGAAGATCGAATTCTATCTGCAACCTCTTTGTAGTATTCTAGTTTCCTACTTGGTTTGCCATTATTCTCCCTTACATGAATGTGTGCTACAGCCGCTCCTGCTTTAGCAGCTTCAATAGAAGCTTCAGCTATTTGTTTGGGTGTTATTGGAAGTTCTGGATGTTTGCTTACAGTATCGCCAGATCCGGTTACAGCACAACTAATTACAACTTCATTATTCATTTTTGTTTAAAAATGATGTATCTCAGTTATAGGAAATTAACAAGTGTCTATATATCTAAAAACAGGAAAAGTGCTCCCTGAGTGGACTGACTACAATGGCCATATGAATTTGGCATTTTATATCCATCTTTTTGACTCTTCATGGGAAGTATTATTAGAAAAATTTAATATTGGTGAACACTCAGCCAAAAATGAAAAAAGAACTACGTTTGCTGTAGAGTCTCATACTACCTATGATATGGAAGTAAAGGTTGGTGACGAAGTAGATATGAATCTAATTTTTCTTGATTTTGATAAGAAAAGATTAGTTTACAAATTGGAAATGATACATAAAAAAGAAAAATACTTAGCATCTTCTACGGAAGTCTGTTCACTATATGTAGATTTAGATTCAAGAAGAGTTACAGAGTTTGAAAATAGTAAAAGAGATTTAATTCAATCTTTTATAGATGAAAATAAAGATAAATTTAATTCAGAAAACTTACATTTAATAAATAAGTTAAAAAAATAAATTATAGACCTAAATAAACGTGTTTGTGAGGTTCTCTGTTAAATATTCTATGAACCATAGGTATAAATTCTTTTAATTGAATCGTGTCATAAGTTGGATCAAATGAGTTTTGATCATATGTTTCACAAAACCTTATAGTATCGTTATAAAATGGGTGTCCTTGATATTTATCTCTTAAATTTCTATCATGTCCATAATGATGATTATAATAGTAAGCTTGAAAAAGCCCATGTTGCTGCACTATCCAATGTGTTTTTTCTGACACAAATGGTCTTAAAACTGCAGCAGATATTTCAGAGTGATTTAAAGGTGCGATTTCGTCACCTATATCGTGCAAAAGAGAAGCTACTATCATTTCTTCATCTGCATTATCTCTAAGCGCTCTTGTGGCTGCTTGTAAAGAATGTTCTAATCTTGAAATCTGATAACCTCCAAGTGATGAGTCGAGACTTTTTAATATTCGAATTACTCTATCGGCAGTTCCTTCGATATACTTATCTTCAAATTTTGCAAGAAGCTCATAATCTTCCTTATCACCATCTTTCATCTCAACAAATTTTACTTTTTCCATCTCAAACCTCTAAATAATAATTATAATATTCTGTGTCTCTTTTATAATCAAGTGATACATACAAAGATTGTGCTTTTTTATTATTTGTAGCAGTAGATAATTCAACTATTTTAATTCTTTTTTTTACAGCATAATCTTTTGCTTTTAACATAAGTTTTCTACCATAACCTAATCTTCTATATTTTTGATTAACATAAAGGTCATATAAAATTAATTTTTTATTAATATTCAATGAATCAAAGGTTTCGTATAGTTGAACAAATCCAGCAGCTTCTAATGAATTTGAATAACAAATAAAAATAGTAGATTCTTTATTTAAAATTCTTTGCTTAATATAATTTGTCGATGCTTTTAGGTTTGATTTATATTTATAAAATTGTCTATATAAATCAAATAGGTGTCCAACATCTTTAACGTGTTTAGAAGTTGCTTTTATAATTTTAATTTTCATTTTTTTTAAACAATGATCTAGTTATTCCAAATATTATACAAGCAATTACAAAACTTGACAAAGTATAAATAAATCCAGGGTTTCCATATATATTCATATTAAAGCCAACTATAATTGGCCCTAAATATTCCCCTAATTCATAAATAATTATAAAGAGTGATGTAGCAAAAGCTATATCAGCTAGATTAATCCTCTCTCCTAAATAAGCGAGTGTTACAGTATAAAGGCTGGTAGATGCAAATCCGCTTATCATTAGAGCAAGAATAATTAGATATGGATTTGAATTAGAAAAGTTTAATAACATTAACCAACAAATATGAGAGAATAATAATAAAAAAATAATTATTCTTTTGTTAAAATTATCAGATAATGCTCCTATAAAAGGCTGACAGAGTACGCCAAATATTCCGCCTATAAATATATACAAACCAATTTGTTTATCTGTAAAAAAATCATTAATCATAAAAGCAGGGAACAAAGCTAAAAAAGAAGAGTCTTCTATTCCCGCACAAAATATAGCAAAAAATACAAAAGGTGATATTGCAAGTATTGAAAATTTCATTTTAGAAGATTGTTCTGGAATAATAACTTGGTTAACATATTTTTTTATGCTTATTAGACTTAAAATTTTAAATCCTACTAGTATCATGCATACTATTAAAGGTATCCTGCTAGATGTTCCAAGCACTCCAACAATCAATGGACCAAGTGCCAAACCTGTTGTTACAGATGAGTTATAAATACCTATAGATTTACCTCTATTAGAATTATTAGATACAATATTAACCCAAGTATCCATTGTCATCCATGTTAAACCACCCATAATACCAAATATAAAAAAACACATTGATAAATTGATTGGATGAAAAAACTCAAGCATTAATATGATACATAACCCTTGAGTTACCGCTGATATAAAAATTATTTTATAAAAACCAAATTTTTTTAAAAGTTTAGTGACAAAAAATCCTGAGAATATTAGTCCTAATGGACCAAAAGAGGCGATAGAACCAATTAAAAATTCTGAATAACCTGCATATTTCTGAAGTATAACTAATACAGTATAAAAATAACTAATTATTATACCTGTACAAAAAGCAACTAATGATAAATATTTTATACTTGAGTTTACAATATTGAAGTCTAAATAGTTTTTTAAACTATTTAGAATCATTTAGTTTGAGACCAGAGCCCCTCGTTTTTTAATTGGTCAATTGTGTTTGAAATTGCCTGATATAACTTTTCAGTAAGCTCATTAATTTGTTCTTTATTTATAATCAGAGCAGGTGAGAGTACGCAAATATGATAAAGAGGTCTAATTATAAGACCTAATTTAATGGATTCTTCATCAATTCTAGATCCTATTGCTTTATCTAAAACTAGTGCTTCCTTGCTGTCTTTATTAATAACACATTCAATACCAGCCATTAGACCCTTGCCTCGTATATCTCCTACTATTGGCAGTTCATATAATGAGTTAAGTTTTTCAAAAAAATAGGGTTCAATTTCTTTTACATGTTCTAAGATCTTGTCTCTTTTAAGAATTTCTATATTTTTTAGTGCAGCAGCACAACATGCTGGATGTCCAGAGTAGGTATATCCATGAAAAAACAAAGATGAGTCATCTTTTAAATTAGCTATCAACTTATTTGAAAACAACACTGCTCCTAAAGGTAAATAACCTGATGTAATACCTTTTGCACAAGTTATAATATCTGGCACAACACCAAAAATTTCTTCTGAGGAGAAAAAATGACCCAGCCGCCCAAATCCAGTCACTACTTCATCAGCTATAAAAATAATTTGATTTTTTTTACATACATCATAAATTTTTTTAAAATATCCATCAGGAGGCACAATACACCCTCCAGATGCAAGCACAGGTTCAGCGATAAAAGCTGCAACATTTTCAGCGCCAAGTTCTTCAATTTTTTGTTCGAATTCTTTTATTAGTTCATTGCAAAATTCTTCAACAGTTTGATCTTTTTTTCTTCTATAAGGTAAAGGTGAACTTAAATGATGAATAAAATTTTTTTCAAAATCAAAACTATTTTTTTCTCTGTCTTTACCAGTAATTGATCCAGTTAAATAGGTGCTACCATGGTAAGCTTTATCCCTTGTAATAATATGTTTTTTATTTGGTCTGCCCAATATATTGTTATAAAACATTACAAATCTTAGTGCTGTTTCATTGGCTGTTGAGCCGTCAGAGGTAAAAAAAACTGTATTTAAATCTCCTGGAGATAGATCTGCTAGTACTGAGGCTAATTCTGCAGAAACTTCATTTGACTCAGAAAAAGGACTACAGTAATCCATTTTTTCAATCTGATTTTTAATTGCTTCCCCAATTTCTTTATTTCCATGACCAATATTATTACACCACATTCCACCTGGGCCATCGATGAATTTATTACCATTTTCATCATACAAATAGATATTATCAGATTTAGTTATTAATTTTCTATTATAAGTACCTCTACTATTAAAATCTTCATAAGGATGAAGTACCAGTTTATCTTTTTCATAAATTTCTGAGATATAATCATTTTTCATTATAAAAATACAGTATCATTCGCTGAATAAGCATTCAATGAAAATTGTATATTTTTATTACTTATCTTGCCATTTAGGATCAGTTTTTTTCACAAATGAAGATGCACCTTCTTTTAAATCCTGACTGCCATAGACTTTTTTAACAGTTTCTAACGATCTTAGAATTTCAAAAGAAGGTATTTCTTTTTCATTTTCTGTTTCACGCAAAACTTCTTTAATTGAAGAATAAATTAAATTAGGTCCATTTGAAATTTTTTCTGCTACTTCCCAAGCTCTTTTTAATAACTCATCTTTATTAACAATTTCATTAATTAAACCCCAATGCTTAGCTTCTTTTGTATCCATCCATCTTCCAGTCATTAAAAACTCTACTGCTACGTGATAAGGAATTCTTCTTCTTAATTTTATTGTAGCAGCATCTGCAACAACTCCTACATTAATTTCAGGTAATGCAAATGTTGCATGTTCAGAAGCTATTATAATATCTGCTGAAATCATTATTTCAAAACCGCCACCACAAGCAATACCATTTATAGCGGCAATAATAGGTTTGTTCATATTTGGTAATTCTTGCAAACCACCAAATCCTCCTACACCATAATCAGCATCCGCTGCTTCTCCTTCATTAACAGCCTTAAGATCCCATCCTGCTGAAAAAAATTTTTCTCCACCACCAGTAATAATAGCTACTTTAAGATTAGGGTTATCTCTAAAATCAGAAAATATATTACCTAAAATTATACTTGTCTTAGCATCAATAGCATTAGCTTTTGGTCTATCAATTGTAACTTCAAGAATTGAGTCTATAATTTTAGTTTTGATTGGTTCGCTCATAATTCTTCAAAATAATGTATTAGTGCATCCACTGCAAACACACCTTTATTTTTTTTACAAACTATTAGTGGATTAATTTCTATTTCATGTAATTTATTGATATTTTTTTCAGCAAATTTAGATAATGAAAGTATTACTTTAATTAAACTATTGATATCCGCTCTATCTTGATTTCTGTAACCAAATAATATCTTACCTATTTTCATATTTTTTAATTCATTTTGAATATCTTTTTTTGTTAATGGTAATAATAAAGTTTTAGTCTCTCTAATTAGTTCTGTATAAATTCCTCCGGCGCCAATTACTATTACAGGACCAAATTCATCATCAATTTTAATTCCTACTAAAATTTCTATTAGTGAATCTTTGACCATTTTCTCTAATAAAATTTGATTTTTAAATTTTTTTGTTTTGGACACTAATTCATTAATATTTTTAATATTAGTTATGACACCATTATGTTCAGATTTGTGAAAAATTTGGTTTGAGTGAATTTTAGCAACTAATGGAAAACCAATTTTAGTACTATCTTTTTTTAATTTAATTTTATTTGAAATTATTCCTTTAGGGGTTTTAATTCCAATTTGTTTTAGAAATTTTTTTGACTCAAATTCAGAGTAAGTTTTAATATTTTTATTATTATTCTTTATTTTATAGTTTTTTACAGCAGATTCATTCTTCCAAATACTTCCAATTTCTATTGCTTTTTTAATTGTGAATAAAGCCTCTTTCATTCCTTGAAGAGGTGAAATTCCATTATTAATACATTTATCTCTAATATGTTTTGGCATTGTGTCTGATAATGAAGAGATGAGGCTTCCATTTTTATATTTTTTTGCAACTTTTATAAATTTATCAACTATTGCATCCCACTCATCAGTATCGCATTTTTCCATATTTGGAAAATCAAGCATTAGGCTAATTGAACTAAAATTATTTTTAAAAAATATTTTGAATGTTTTTTCAATATTATCAGGATCATTCCAGTTATATGTTTGCATATCGAAAGGATTAGAAACTATTACACCTGGATGATTTACTTTTTTTAGAGCAGTTTTAATTTGTGGTTTAATTTTTCCAAATTTTAAATTTACAGTTTCTGCAGCATCTCCTAACATTGCCATATCTCCACCTGAGGGTCCCATAATTGATATTTGATCATTTGAAATAACTCCATGGGTATGAAAATATTTTAGTAACTCTGTAAGTTCTGATAAAGTTTCACATCTGGCAACTCCCATTCTTTTAAATAAAGCATCGTAAATACTTTCTTTGCCACTTAATGAGCCTGTATGAGTTAAAATTGTCTCAGATGCAACTTTTGATCTGCCAACTTTGACAATAGCTATTGGGATTTTTTTTTCTTTGGAGATTTTTAAAACTCTAATTAGTTTATTTATGCTTGTGAAACCTTCAGCGTAAATACCGATTGCCGTAACTCTTTTATCTTTCAGAGCATATTCAATTGTATCCTCAATGCTTATTTTAGCCTGATTGCCCAATGATATGATGTATCCTATTGGAAGAGATCTGTGATTAAAGCTAATCGTATTTCCAATAGTTCCACTTTGACAAATAATAGCTACACCTTTGTTTGTTTGACTACCCGCAACCTGATCTGACCAAACTGAAACTTTATCGAAATAATTAATAAATCCATAACAATTAGGGCCTAAAAAAGGAGTTTTACCTGAATTAATTATTAACTTTTTAGTTTTTTCTTTGCCCTCTGCAGTATTTAATTCTGAAAATCTTGAAGCTAAACATACAGCGCCTCCAGCACCAATTTCAGAAATATCTTTCATTAATTGAATTGTTAAATCATTTGAAACTGCAATATAAACGCAATCAGGAATTGATGGTAAGTCAGCTAAACTTTTATAATATTTCTTTTTTTTTGAACTGCTTCTTTTAGGATTAATGTGCCAAATTTCTCCTTTAAAACCAATCTTTATATTTTCATCATAAACAAAGTCAGCCCAATATCCTCCAATTATTGCAAGTTTTTTTGGTCTAAATAATTTACTTAAGTTCACAAAATTAAGCCCCAAGAGGTCTTAACAAAGATCTTGAGATAATATGCCTTTGGATTTCACTTGTGCCTTCCCAAATCCGCTCTATTCTTGCATCACGCCAGATTCTTTCTAGTGGAATGTCAGACATCAAACCCATTCCTCCACATATTTGGATTGCTTCATCTGATACTTTGCCAAGCATTTCTGTGCAGAATAATTTTGTCATTGCTGCATCTTGTGAGGAAAGAGTTTTTTGATCAATCTTCCATGCAGACTCAAGTAGCATTAGATTTGCAGCTTTAATATTTGTGGCCATATCTGCTAATTTAAAAGAAACACCTTGAAACTTTCCAATTACTTTTCCAAATTGTTTTCTATTAGCTGACCAGTCAAGTGCAATATCAAATGCTCTTTCTGCCCTTGATACAGAAGTTGCTGCTACTGTTAATCGTGTTGCTTCTAACCACACATTCATTAATTCAAAACCTTTATCCTTTTCACCTAAAATATTTTTTCCAGGTATTCTGCAGTCATTAAAATTGATAACATTATTTACATATCCTCTATGAGAAACACAGTCGTAGCCCTTAGCTACTTCAACACCTTTTTGATGAAGATCAACTAGAAAACATGACAATAAATTTCTTCCTTGTTCATCAGTTCCAGTTGAGGCAAATAAAACAACAAAGTCAGAAATATGAGCATTTGATATAAAATGTTTAGTTCCATTGATTACCCAATCATCACCATCTTTTTTTGCATTTGTTTTCATTCCTCTAAGATCAGAACCAGCTTCAGGTTCAGTCATTGCAATACAATCTTTTCTTTCACCTGTGATAGCTGGCTTTAAGTATTCATCAATTAATTCACCCTCACAGGCCATTAAGATATTTTGTGGACGCCACGCAATTTCAGCTAAGGCAAGAGATGCGAAACCTAAATGTTTTTCAACTAAAGTTAAATCAAAAGCATTTAAGCCACCTCCACCATGCTCAACCGGCATATTGCAAGCATACAAACCAGCTTCAATGCTTTTTTTCTTAATTTCATTATATAATTCTTTAGGTAAATTATTTGTTTTTTCTAATAATTCTTCGTGTTGAAGCAATTCTGCTTTTACAAATGACTTAGTAGTATCAATTAAAAGATTCTGTTCTTCTGAAAGATTAAATTCCATTATTCTTTATGTAAACGCAGGTGTTTCATTTCTTCTTGGATTGTTAAAAAATTGCTTTTTAACCACTTTACATTCAGCCCAAATTTTTCTGTAATCCAGCTCTTCTGGATGATAAATTTCAGCATAAACATTTGATCCTAATTTATAATGTTCTTTGCTAACAAATCCAATCGCAATATTAGATTTAAGGACAGGGGACCACATTGCAGCTGTCACTATACCAATTTCTTTGGCTTGATTTTTTTTACTATTATCGTAGAGTACAGAACCAACGGCAGGCTTATCTCCTTCAATATCTAATCCCACGAGTTTTTTTTCAGGACCTTTTTCTTTGTGTCTAATTAATGCCTGTTTTCCAGTAAAATACTCTTTATCTAGATTTACTAACCAGCCCAAACCTAATTCATAGGGGTTTCTCATTCTATTTGGTCTTAAAGCTTGTTCCGCAGACATAAAATCTACATTAGGTTGGATAAAACCAGCTTCAATTCTCACCATCTCAAGTGCATTCATCCCAGCTGCTAGTACTTTATAGTCTCTATTAAATTTAAATAAACTATCCCATACATCAATGGCTTGAGAAGGGTCACACCATATTTCATAACCTAAGTCTCCAGAAAAACCTGTTCTGGAAATTGTAACATTATGATTTTCAAGATTATAATTATTAAAATGAAATGGTTTTAGGTTTTCTATATTTTCTACTTTTAATAAATTTAATATCTTACAAGATAACGGCCCTTGAAAAGCTAAAGCGGCAATTGATGGACTTATATCCTCAACACTTGCATTAAATCCCGTAGCTGTGTCAGAAAACCAATTTAGATTTCGTTCTGCACAAAAAATTCTAAAATGATTTTCATTAAAGCAAAATATTGTTCCATCATCAATTACCATTCCATCTTCATTGCACCATATGCCATAGGCAACTTGGTTTGATTGAATATTAGTAATATCTTTGGTGATTAATTTATTAATAAACTTTTTAGCATCCTCACCTTTGATATCATATTTATGCATAGGAGTAATATCAATTACCCCAGCTGTATTTCTCATTGAAGTATACTCAAGTTCTGTTGATGAGTACTCTTTAGCAACTTTATAACCAGCCCATCTATACCAATCATTTGCATAACAATGCTCAGATGTTCTTTCGTGAAAAGGTGTCTCTAAGAGAGGTTTTTTGTATGATATTTTTGATGTATTCATTATTTTAAATCCTCTATTACTTTTTTTGCAGCATTAAGACCGTTGATACCTGTTAATCCCCCTCCAGGATGGGTTCCTGCACCACATAAATATAAACCATTTATAGGTGTAGAATATTGAGCTGATCCATAAAAAGGTCTCATCATTAATAATTGATCTATTTCTAAATCACCGTGATGCCAATGCCCTCCTGCTATATTAAACTTTTCTTCCATTTTATTGGGAGTGATGAGTTTTTGTTTTACTATTTTCATATCTGGAATAAATTTACTTAAAACTGAAACACATCTTTCAATTATTTCATTTTCTTGATGATTAGTATTAATTAAATACGGAACATAATAAACATTAGCTGATAAGGTTTTTTGATTAACGTAAAACTCAAGGCATGGATTTTCAGAATATTTGTTATATTTATTAGCATTAAATGCATGTTCTATGTACTTAATGCCAGGAGCATAAATAAACTTTCCGTTCATTTTTTTATCAATATTATTAATGTTAATTTCATTTTCTAAAGCTAATTCAAGCTTAGCAACATTTCCTTTATTTCTAAAATTTTTAGTTCTTCTAATAAAATCAGTATCTAGGATTTCTGCACCTAATAAATTTAAATAAGTTGTTTTAGGGTCAGCATTAGACATTACATATTTTGATTCAAAACCCTCACCATTAGTTAATTGAACGCCAGTGACAGAGTTATTTTGAGTTAATATTTTTTTAACTTCAGAGGATTTAATGATTTCAACAGTATTTTTATTACAGCAATCTTCTAACTGATTAATATATTCTGCAACTTCTATTTTGTTTAAATTAAAAATATTGTCATTGATAGCTTGTTTATAAAGTAAAGTTAATATTGAGCCTGGAGATCTTGGACCTAGGTTTGTTCCTAAAACAGCTTCATGGGATAATAGACCCATTAGATTATTGTTATTTAAATTATCTTCTAAGTCATCTGCGATATTTAAACCAATTACTCTTAATAGTTCACGCATATTTTTTTTACCTAATTTTCTAATTTTCCATCCCATAGAAATTAATTGAAATAAGTCAGCTCTTTTACCTGATTTAACTCTTGGTGGTTTTTGAAACATAAATGCACCAAGAGTTTTTGAAAACAATTTGTAGTTATTGATAATTGACAAGAATTTCTTTTGATCATTTTCATCAGCATTTGTTTGAACAAAAGATAATTTGCCGTTTTTATCTGACAAAATAGTATGATTTTGATTATCCTCTAGTGATATAATATTATTTGAATGATTAATATTATTAACATTAATCCCTAATTCTTTTTTAATGATTGGTGAGATACAGTTTAGTGATTCTGCATATTCCGCTAATCCTCCAACGTTTTCGTTTTTTTCAATTACCAAAACTTTTTTTCCTTTTTTTGATAAGTATGAAGATGCAACTAATCCATTGTGACCTCCACCAATTATTATGACATCAAATTTTTTCATATGTAATGTGTTGATATTTTCATCTTTAAATCTTTTAATATTTCTCTTGCTGCATTAGCTCCAGGTGCACCCATAACACCTCCGCCAGGATGCGTGCTTGATCCACACATATATAGATTTTTGATTGGTGTCTTATATTGAGCATAACCAGGTACTGGACGATTAAACATTAATTGGTCCATGGTTAGTTCACCTTGGAATATATTGCCTTCAGTTAAACCAACCTCAGATTCTATTTCTTTAGGAGTTCTAATTTCTGCATGATTGATAATATCATTAAAGTTTGTCGAGTAATTGCCAATTCTATTCATTACATGTTTACCAAATTCAAGACGTTTCTCCTCAGTCCAACCTCCATTAGCTAAATTGTAGGGTACATATTGAATAAATACAGACATATAATGTTTTCCTTGTGGTGCCATAGTTGGATCATTGATGCTTGGAATGCACATATCAACATAAGGAAATTGTGACCACTTACCATCCTTCCAATCATCGTAAGCTCCTTCCATCTCTTCTATGTTTTGCGTTATATGCAAATCACCAGTGCCAGCAGGATCACCAACTGGAATACTCTTCCAAATAGGAAGATCATCAAGAGCAATATTTAATTTTCCTGATGAGCCTCTAATTTTAAAATTTTTGACAGCTTTATAAAAATCACTAGGTAATTCTTTTTCTTCTACAACTTTTAAAAAAGTTCTTTTTACATCAAGGTTAGAAACTATTTTATCTGCATAAATTTCATCACCATTCTCAAGAACAAGTCCATAACTTTTGTTATTTTTGATAAGAATCTGACTTACTGGTGAACCTGCTTTTATTTCACCATTGTTTGATTTTAAAGATGACGCCATAGCTTTTGTAATTGAGCCCATTCCTCCTCTGGAATACCCCCATGCTCCAACAGTCCCATCTACTTCTCCCATGTAATGATGTAATAATACATAAGCTGATCCAGGGGAATAAGGCCCAAGCGCTGTACCTATTATTGCAGATCCTGCTAAATGTACTTTTACTATATCTGATTCAAAATATTCTTCTAAATAATCTCTTACGCTCATTGTCCAAAATCTTATGGTGTCGTAAATTTCTTTTTCACCTAAACCACCAAGCTCATCTTTAGCTGCAAAGTATTTTGCAAATTCAAAAAGACCCATAATATCTTTTGGTTTAAAAGAAGTAGGGTCAGGAGGAGTCATTTTTAAAAGAGGTTTGATAATTTTGCATTGCCTCATTACATCTTTGCCAAACCTATCATAGGCTTCAGCATCTTTTTTTGAAAATTGAGCGATAGATCTGTATGTTAAATCATGATCTTGATAATGTGCATAAAATCTACCATCATTAAGCATACTCGCACTACCTTCATAAGGTATAATTTGAAGCCCATGTTTTGATAATTCTAAATCTCTAAATATCTCAGGTCTTAATAAGCTGCAAACATATGAGCAATTAGAATAAGTCCAACCTGGATGCAATTCTCTGCTAACAGCTGCGCCTCCAACATATTCATGTCGTTCCACAACAATGACTTTGAGACCCGCCTTAGCCAAATAACAGGCTGTGGTTAATCCATTATGACCACCACCAATTATAGCAACATCATATTTAGTTTTGTTCATTGTATTTTCTTATATTTCTTTGAATGAGCATTCAACCAAATTTCTTGTAAAATCAAGCTTTTTATGAAAAAATGTAGTGAATTTATTAAATATGAAACAAAGAAATCTTAGATCAGAAAATAAGAAAAATAGTAATTTAAAATTAATTTCTTCAACAATTAAAAATTTATCAAAAAAAGGAATAAATGAATTAACTATGCAAGATGTATCGCAGGGAGCAGGCCTTTCCCAAGGTATAGTCAATTTTCATTTTAAGAGTAAGGAACTTTTATTAATAGAAACATTAAAGTATATTTCTAACGAGTATCTAGATTCATTTCAAAGAAGTATTGCGAAAAAAGGTAATGATCCAAGAAAAAAAATCATTGGAATTGTAGAAAATGATTTTAGTAAAAAAATTTGCACTAGAGAAAAAATTGCAGTGTGGTTTACTTTTTTTAGTGAAATTAAATATAAACCCGCTTATCATCAAATTTGTAAAGAACGAGATATGTATTACCAATCTTTAACTGAAAATATATTTGATGAACTTATAAAAAAAGAAAAAGTGAAATTATCTAAAAAAAATATTTCTAGAGGATTTCAAGCTTTGATTATGGGATTATGGTTAGATCAACTTGAAGATCCAGATACTTTTAACAGGATACAAGCAAAGAAAATATGTTTTGAGTTTATTAAATCTAATTTCCCCAAACAATTTAAGGGTATGTTTTAACAATGTATAGTGGCATGACACCAAAAGCTTTGGAATGGCAATTAAAGATAAAAAAATTTGTTAATGATGAATTAATTCCTTGGGAGGTGCATGCAGAAAAAAATGAAGGTGAGTTACCCAAGGAAATTGAAAAAAAACATCGGGAGATTGCTATTTCACTAGGTTTGCCGGGTATGGGTATTTCAAAAGAAAGCGGAGGCTTAGGATTAAATATGTTTGAACAGATGATAGTTTGGGAACAATTAGGCCGAGTTACAAATGCATTATGCTGGTGTTTTTCAGAAGCTCAGGATTGGATGGAAAATAATTTTACTGATTATCAAAAAGAAAATTATTTTAAACCACTTTTAAACGGTACTAAAAAAGAATGTTATGCGATTACTGAAAAAGGCGCTGGTTCAGATGTGGAAGGCTCAATTGAAACAACAGCAGAAAAAAAGGGAGATCAATATATTATTAATGGCGAAAAATGGTATGTTACAAGTGCAAATCTAGCTGATTTTTTCTTTTTACAGGCAAAAATTAAATCTGGCTCAAATAAGGGTAAGCATTCACTATTTATAATTGATAAGGATGAGAAAGGAATTGAGTTAATAGATAGCCCTAAGTTTAGTCATACATATGCTCATCATCATTCTATTTATAGGTTTGATAATGTTTCAATTTCAGATAAAAACATAATTGGGAATGAAGGTATAGGGATGGATTATACACATTCCTGGTTTAGGCATGAAAGACTAGGTATAGCTGCAAGATGCTGCGGGGCTGCTCAAAGATTAATTGATGAAGCAACAATTTTTGCAAAAGAAAGAGAATCTTTTGGTGATAAAATTTCAAACTATCAAGCTATACAATTCATGTTAGCAGATAGTGTAAATGAATTAGCCTCAACCAGATTAATGCTTTATGAGGTTTGTAAAGCTCATGATGCAAAACAAGACGTTAAAATTTTACATGGAAAATGTTCTATGATTAAATTACTTGCATCTGAAATGGCTAATAGAATTGCTGATCGTGCAGTGCAGATTTTTGGTGGAAGAGGATATATGAGAGAAAATGTTGCAGAACGTTATTATAGAGAATTAAGAGTGGACCGTATTTGGGAAGGAACAAGTGAAATTCATAGAATTATTATTGCAAATTCTCTTTATAAAAGAGGTTTGAAATCTTTAATTGAATAAATAAGGAGCTGAAAAAAAATTATGATAAGTTTTTGGAGAAAAATTTATGCTAAAAATGATAATGTTAAAGCCTATACTTTATTATCACCAGCTTTAATTTTAATTATTTTAGCTATGGTCGTACCAATGGTACTAATGTTGAGCTTTAGTATGTTTACTCAAGTTAACATGATGGAGATAGACTATACTTTTACCTTTCAAAGATATATTGATTTCTTTCAAAAAAAATTGCTTGTCACACTTCTCATAAAGTCTATTAAAATATCATTTCTTGTAACTTTAATTACTCTGATCACAGCATACCCAGTTTGTTATTACATTGCTTTTTATGTTAAAAAAAACAAAATGTTGTGGCTTGTTTTGCTTACTTTGCCTTTTTGGACATCATATTTATTAAGAGTATTTTCTTGGAAGATTATTCTTGGAACAAAAGGAGTGATAAACTCTTCATTGATCAACGCTGGAATTCTTAACGAACCTCTGACATTTCTTATGTATTCAGAAACCGCAGTTGTTATTACCCTTACTCATGCATGGGCTGCATTTGCATTACTACCTTTATATGTTTCTTTAGAAAAAATTGACTTTTCTTTTATTGAAGCTGGAAGAGATCTTGGATTATCTCGATTTGAAGTGTTTTGGAAAATTACATTTCCATTATCGTTACCTGGTGTAATAGGTGCAATATTAATCATATTCATTCCAACAGTAGGTGATTATGTAACTCCAGCCTTACTTGGGGGAACTGATGGTCGTATGCTTTCGAATATGATCCAAGCTTACTTTGGAAAAATAAACAATATTCCTCTCGGTGCAGCTTCAGCTACAATTATGTTAACTACTGTTGTAATCATAACAATCATTGTATCGAATGTAACAAAAAAACTTACACAAAGGTTAACTTAAAAATGAACGAAAAAAATAATACATTATTAATTTACACCCTTCTTTATTTTGGTTTTCTGTATGTGCCAGTTTTATTCCTACCTATATTTAGTTTTAACGATGCAAATTATATGTCATTCCCTCTTGCTGGATTTACAACGGAGCACTATGAGGAAATGTGGTCAAAAAGAAATTTACATAAGGCTCTATGGGCGAGTATAAAAGTAGGAGTTGTTGCGAGTGTCATTAGTACAACAATTGCACTTTTTGCCGCTAAGGCATTTGCTCGATATAAATTTAGAGGGGAAAAGATTTCTTATGGAGGTATAATGATGCCATTTTTGATACCAGAAATTATTTTGGCTGTAGCTATACTTATAATTTGGATCAATCTTGGATTTAAATTGGGGCTCGTACCAGTCACAATTGGTCACACTTTATTTTGTACACCTTTTGCAATGTTAATACTTATAGCCCGTATTGAAGGCTTTGATTTTTCACTTGAAGAAGCCTCTAGAGATTTAGGAGAGAATGCGTGGGGAACATTTTTTAGAGTGTCATTTCCATTATATTTGCCTGGGATAGTCGCAGCTCTTCTTCTCAGTTTCATAATTTCTTTTGATGAATTTATTCTTGCATTTTTTTTAACTGGGAGTGACGCAACATTACCTATGTATATGTGGGGCCAAATGAGATTTGTTCAGAAGTTACCTCATGTACTGGCATTAGGAGCAGTAATTATTGTTTTTACTACTTTTATTGTTTTATTAGCATTCTGGTTAAGAAATGTTGGACAAGGTAAAGGAAAGAAAGATATAGCTGTGAAATTATAAAAAATTATGAATAATTCATTTATACAGATCAATAATATTTCAAAACACTTTAAAGAAGTGAAAGCAGTTGATGATGTTTCATTTGAGATTAAAGAAGGTGAATTTTTTTCTCTTTTAGGACCCTCTGGATGTGGCAAGACAACATTGTTGAGATTATTGGCAGGGTTTGAATACCCTACATATGGGAATTTATTAATTGATGGCACAGATATTACTGCTTTACCTCCAGACAAAAGACCTACAAATATGGTTTTTCAAAACTATGCGATTTTTCCTCATCTTAATGTTGAAAAAAATATTCAATTTGGACTTAGAAAACTTGACTTAAGTAATGATGAGATAGGTAATAGAGTTAAAGATGTTCTTACATTAGTCAAGCTAGAGGGCTATGAAGAAAGATTTAGCAATCAGCTATCAGGTGGTCAAAGGCAACGTGTTGCTCTTGCAAGAGCTTTAGTCAGGCAACCAAAAGTGCTATTATTAGATGAACCTCTTGGTGCTTTAGATAAAAAATTAAGAGATGAAATGCAATTAGAATTAAGAACTCTTCAAAAAAATATTGGAATTACTTTTGTATTTGTCACTCACGATCAACAAGAAGCTATAAGTATGTCAGACAGAGTTGCAGTTATGAACGATGGAAAAATTCAACAGCTATCAGCACCCAATGAACTTTATAAGAATCCAAAAAATATATTTGTAAGTGATTTTATTGGTGAAACGAATTTTCTTAAAGCGGAAACTAAATCGAGTGATGGAGAATTCATCAATGTTTCAATTGAAGAATTGGGAGAATTTAAAATTAAAAATAATTTAAATATCGCAGCAAATTCTTCGAATGTTGTTTGTAGTGTTCGCCCAGAATCTATGATGATTTCAAAAGTGAAATCTGACTGGGATATTTGTCTTGATGCTAAGATTAGACAGACTTCATATTTAGGAGAAATGACTAGATTTTATGTTGAGGTGCAAGGAATTGATAAGACTATCACTGTTTCTTCGCAACATTTTGACAATCAATCTTTTGAAAATAACGAGTGCTTTATAAGTATTAGCTTAGAAGATATTTCTTTATTGAATAAAAAATAGCCCGCTCTCAAAAAGAGAACAGGCTATTTTGAGATAAATTAATTTCTGATCAACCGCCAGCAACCATTTCAGCCCATTGAGCTTCCATATAGTCAGTTACCTCATCTGAAGGCATCACAGAGAACATTCCATTTGAAAGGTGTTCTGCAGGATTAGCCGCTACTCCACGTTCCGCTAATTCATCAGCAGTAATTGTGCTAAAGCCTTTCTTGTTTGAATGACCATAACCCCACTCACTTAATAAATAAGCTGAAGTTTCAGCACTAGTAGCTCCATTAATCATTGCATATGCTTTATCAAGGTCTGCACCTTTAACAATGGCAAGCCCACAAGCCCACGTCATTGTACCATTAGCAGGTTGCATCATTTTTGCACCAGCATTCCATGCAATTTCGTTCCATCCAAGAGCTACGTCTATTTCTTCGTTACCTAGCGCCTCTACCATTGAGGAAGTGTCTCCGAAGAATGCACGTATTTGTCCGTTATCTCTCATTTCACGGAACTTATTGATACCTTTATCAATAGCAGCTTTAGTTAATTGATCTTTTTCTCTGATATCAATTCCAAGATGATGCATCATTAAAAATAATGAGTCAGCAGCTGAGTCTAATATACCAACTTTACCTTTTACTCTTGGGTCTTCCATTAGATCAAAACTTTCATTATCAGCGTTCATCCATGGAATTCGATCAGCCATGTAAAATAAAGTAGTATCACCCCAATCGATAGGTGCAAAATAATTCTGACCATCAACAATACCACTTGGTAGGTCTCTTACTTCAGGAAACATATCATCCCAGTGATCTATTCGAGAAGTGTCCAATGGTTCAAGTACTCCAGCTCTAACCCAACGAGCTATTTCACCTTGGCATGGCCAAGCTAAATCGACTTCAAAACCAGCTTTTAATTTTTGTAAACCTTCTTCAGCATCACCGAATGTTGAATATTCAGGTGACCCATGTTCTTCTACATATGTTCCAAATAGTCCATCATCATCATATCCGCCCCATAGAAAAACACTTCCAGGCTCATCAGCAAAAACCTTTGATGTGGTAAATAATCCGGTTATAAAAACCATCAATATTGCCACCCCTAAAGTTTTTACTAAAAAATTTTTAGTTTCATAGTATTTAGGCATTTTTACCCCCAATAAATTTTAATTAATTGCTACATGAACAATAATTTGAGAAAATTTCAATAAAAAATAACAATTTTTATAAATTAGGTTTTAATTTATTTTTTTGAAACCATGGCTCTATTTGCTCTAATTGATACCCTGCTTGGAAAACGGGTATATATCATCATAGGGATTTCCAACTATTTGTACTCCTGTAAGCACACCATTCTTAGCTATGCTTGAACAGATTAATAATACTGGTAATCAATAGGGCATATTAAAAGGGTAAAACAAAGTTCATTTATCTTTAAATTTCAACAGCTGATATATAATGCAAAACTACAGATATTGCCCTAATTTAATTAAATAGACATTCAATTTTTTTTTACATATAATTTTTTATGACTTTTAAAAATAGCAAAGTTTTAATTGCTACAGCTGATGAATTTAATTCTTTTAAAGAAAAAAATCCAGAAATAAAATACATAGATGCTATTTTAAGTGATTTATCAGGAGTTATTAGAGGCAAAAGATTACCTATTAATGATGCTGAAAAACTATTTAAGTCAGGAATTCAATTTTGTTATTCAACTTTTTTATTAGATGTTACGGGTTATTGTCCTGATGCAGCAGGAAGAGGTTTTACTGATGGAGATCCAGATGCAACTTATTTTCCTGTAGCTGGAACTTTAAAAAAAATGCCATGGCATAAAGATTCTTTAGGACAAGTGTTAATCACAATTCAAGATGATTCACGATATAGCTCCATAATAGACCCAAGAAATGTACTAGCTAGAGTTTTAGATAGAACTGAAGATTTAAATTTACAATTTAAAGTTGCTTTTGAATTAGAATTTTATCTTTTTAAAAAAAGAAAAAATATTTCTGAAAAGCCAGAACCAGCAATATCAAACGAAACTAACAAACAAAGTGAAGGAACTCAAGTTTATGGAATGAGAGAATTAGATGAATTCTATGATTTTTTGGAAGATGTTAATGAATTTTGTAAAATACAAAATATTCCTGCATCAACTGCTTCATCTGAATTTGCCCCAGGTCAATTTGAAATAAATTTAAATCATACCAATGATATTCTGAAAGCAGCAGATGACTCAGCATTATTAAGAAGAGTAATAAAAGAAACTGCTATTAAGCATGGTTATGAAGCAAGCTTTATTTCTAAACCATTTATTGAGCAAACTGGGAGTGGTATGCATGTTCATATAAGTTTGTTTAATGAAAAAAATCAAAATATTTTTTCCGGACCTAAAGAAGAAGGAAGTGAACAATTACATTATGCAATTGGTGGTTTACAAAAAACATTATATGATAATTTTTTAATTTTTGCTTCTAATGTAAATTCTTATAGGCGTTTTGAGCCTGATCAATTTGTTCCTGTAAACAATTCGTGGGGTCCTAATAATAGATCTGTAGCTTTTAGAATACCAAGAAGTGATGAAAAATCCAAAAGAATTGAGCATAGAGTAGCAGGAGCTGAAGCTAATTCTTATTTAGTTCTTTCTGCTATTTTATCAGGAATTCATTACGGTCTTATTAATAAAATATCTCCTACAAAATTTAGAATTGATAATGCTTGCACTGACCCTGATCCTGAAATGCCCAAATCTATCGACAAGGCTATTCAATTATTTGAAAACTCAAAATTTTGTATTGATTATTATTCAAAAGAATATGTGACAATGTTTTCTGATTTAAAAAGAAAAGAAATCGAATCTTTTCGTACTGAAATTTCCGATATTGAATATAAGTGGTATCTTAATCTTTAATTTCACCGTTAAGACTAAGTATTTCTTTATAAAGCTCAGGTCTTCTATCTCTAAAAAGTCCCCAATTTCTTCTGAATAAATGATTTTCTTCAGTATCTATTTCGGCTATTATAACTTCCTCTTTGTCTTTTGAAGCTTCAGCAATTATTTTGCCAGATCTATTACAAATAAACGACCTTCCATAAAATCCATTAACTTGACCTTTTACTGACTCTGAGCCAATTCTATTTGATGCAACAACAGGCATGATATTTGCTGCTGCGTGACCCTGCATTACAGTCTGCCATGCATCAGAGCTATCATAAGTGCTCATTATTTCATCCCCAATAGCTGTAGGATAAAATAAAATCTCCGCTCCTTTTAAAGCCATTATTCTTGCAGCTTCAGGAAACCATTGATCCCAACAAATCCCAATACCAATTTTACCATAAGTTGTGTTCCAAATTTTAAAACCAGTATCACCTGGATTAAAATAGTACTTTTCAAGATATCCAGCGCCATCAGGTATGTGTGACTTTCTATATTTTCCTAGTATTTTACCATCAGCATCAATAACTGCTATAGAATTAAAATATGCATTATTATCTTTTTCAAAAAAACTGATAGGCAAAACAACTTTATGTTTTTTTGCGACGTCACTCATTTGATTTATTAAGGAATTATTTTCAAAAGGTTGGGCTAATTTGAATATTTCCTCATCATATTGAATACAAAAATAAGGAGTTTGAAAGAGCTCTTGTAATAAAATTATATTCGCTCCTTGTTCTGCAGCTTTTTCAATTAAATGGATAGATTTTTTTATATTATTTTCAATTTCCCAATCACAAGTCATTTGAGTGGCCGCTACTTTAATTTTCATTTTTTATTCTCTTTTTTTCTTCTAAGTAATTATTTAAACTTATAATTTTTTTGCTTGCATTAGTTTCGAATAAACCTGGTATTAAAGAGTGAATAAATGCCATCATTGAAGCTTTAAGTAATTGAAATGATATATTTTGAGCTACAAACATATGTTGAAAATAAGTTTCATTAGCATCAATGTAGTGTTTTTTTGATTTTTTAAACAAATTCATTGCTAAATGCTTAATGGTTGTTGTTGGGTTATGCAATGAATATTTCCACCACCTAGAGAAATATCTATTCCATTAATTGCTATAACTTTTCTTTTAGGAAAAATTGATTGAATAATATACTTAGCATTTCTATCAGCTTTTTCATCATCAAAACTGGGCATTACTATTCCATTATTCGCAATATAAAAGTTTATATAAGAGCTTGGTTCATTATCATTAGGTATGAGTCTTTTATAAGACATTTCAATTTCTATAATTTCTAATGGAAGGTTATTAGCATTTCGAGATGTTTTTAATATTTCTAAATTTTCATTTATCTTTTCATAAAAAGGATCTTGTTTATCATAACAGGATAAGGCTAAAACTTTAGATTGATCAACAAAACATGCAATATTATCAACATGTCCATCAGTTCCTTCATCTGTACCATGTTTTAGCCAGATAATTTTTTTTATATTCAAGTATTTTTTTATGTTATCTTCTATTTCTTCTTTTGTAAGATCAGGATTTCTATTTTTATTTAAAAGGCATTGCTCAGTTGTGATTAATGTACCTGCTCCATCAACGTGTATGGACCCACCTTCAAGTACCATTGGTGATTTAAAATATGTTGCGGAACTTTCATTTATCATAAATTTAGCAATTTTATTATCAGAGTCATGTGGTGAAAATTTACCCCATCCATTAAACTCCCAATCAACACCTCCTAATTTTTTTTGATCATTTAGGAGAAATGTAGCTCCAGAATCTCTAGCCCAACAATCGTCATTTTGAAATTCATAGATATTTATTGACTCATCAAGTAATTTCTTGGCAGTTTCTATATCATGAGGATTAACAATCATTTTTACTTTTTCAAAATTTGATATTGCTTTAGCGACTTCTGCCCATTTATATCTTCCTTTTTCAAAATCAAAATGTGACCAACTTTCAATTTCTTGATATGAATTTTCATTACTAAACTCATGAGGCCACTGCATCCAACAACATTCATGAGGATACCACTCTGGAGGCATAAAAAAATTAAATTGTTGAGGATATTTCATTAATATTTATCAATATATTTATAGTAAGCTAAGGCTAATTTTAAGTAAAATAATCTTAGTTTAGGTAGAGGAAATTTACTTGGTAAACCTTTATAAATTTTAGATATTTTTAAATCTTTACTATTCGATACAATCAATTTTGCAAGCTCGTTACCTGACCACGGTGCTGTGTTAACTCCATTTGCCTGATAACCAAAACTATAATATATTTCATCATCATCAATTTTCCCAATTGAAGGTGAAAATTTATTTGTCACTGCAACAAGCCCTCTCCAATGAAAATCAATATTTACATTATTCCACTTAGGAAAAACCTTTTTCATTTGTTGCTCCATATTTTTAGATTTCTCTAATGAAGATTTTTCACTGCCAATCAAATCACCTCTTGCTCCAAATAAAAATCTATTATCCTTTAATAACCTATAATAAAAAAGAAGATTTCTTATATTTAGGACTGGATTGTTTGTAATAAAATTATGAGATTTAATTTCTTCACTTGTAAGTGGTCTTGTAATAATAATATTTGATATTACTGGCAAAATCATATTATTTAGTTTTGGAAAGATATCATCTTTATAAAAACCGTTAGTTGCCATAACAATTTTATTTGCTTTTACAATGCTTCCATTTGAAATTATTTTGAACTTTCCTTTAAACTTTTCAATTTTTGTAACTTTACTTTTTTGAAAAATTTTAACTCCTGAATTATTGGCAACATTGGCAATACCTAGTAAAAATTTTAAAGGATTAATAGCAAATCCAGGTTTATAAGACATAGCTCCAAATTGCTCATTACCACCGTGACCAATTTCATTAAACTCTTCTTTAGAAAAAACTTTTGTTTCAATACCAAATTCTTTTTTGTATGTTGTAGCTTCTTCTTTTATCCCTTCAAAATAACTTGGATGAGGAGCTACTTCATAGTTACTATCACCTGTTAAATCACAATCTATGTTGTATTCTTGAATTATATTTTTTGTAAAATTTGAACCCTCAATAGTGTTTTGAAAAAATTTTTTTGTTTCATTTTTTCCATATTTATTAAACATTTTTTTAACAGACATTTTTGCTGGAGGAATACAGCAAAATCCTGCATTTCTTCCTGAAGAACCCCAGCCAATATGACCTGCCTCAAGTAATACTACATCTTCATTATATTTTTTCGCTAATGATAATGCGCATGATAAACCAGTATATCCTCCACCAATTACAGCTACATTTGTATTAATGTCTTTATCTAAAGTTTTATATTTATCTTTTGTGTCTACTGTAGATTCCCAGTAACTATTTACAGGATTTTCAAATTTATAAATGTCATCGTGATATAAGTTAGCCATAAGTTAGTATAAATTTCATTGAATGCTTATTCAATCAATATTATATAATAGATATGAATAATACTGATCTAAAAAACTTAATTCACAAGCAAAAACTTAATTTTTCTCTAGACCAGGAATTTTATGTAAATCAGGATATTTTTGATTTAGATATTAAAAATATTTTTTCTAAACAATGGGTTTTTGTCGGTCATATTTCAAGGATACCAAATCTTGGTGATTACTTTCTTTTTAATATTGGAAAAGAATCAATAATTATTATTCGTGATAATGATGATTCAATACATGCTCACTACAATGTGTGCCGTCATCGTGGCTCTCAAATATGTTTAGAAAACGAAGGTAATGCAAAAGTTCTAACTTGCCCTTATCATGCTTGGTCATACAATTTAGATGGGTCTTTAAGAGGTGCTAGACTCATGGAAAAAGGTTTTAATAAAGATGAATGGCATTTACATAAATGTCATTCAAAAATATTTGAAGGTTTAATATTTATTAATTTATCTGAAAACCCAAATGATTTTGAGGAATTTATTGCTCCAACTAAAAAATTTATACAATTTCATGGACTTTCAGATGCCAAAATTGCTCACAGACAGTATTATCCTACAAATGGGAATTGGAAACTTACTCTCGATAATTTTCATGAATGCTATCATTGTCAGCCATCTCACCCAGAATACTGCCAAGTACATGATAAAGATTATATTATAGCTTATGGTGCGGGAAGTAATACGGGACCTTCATCTGATAAATTTGATAAGATTTTAAATGACTGGAATAAAAAAGTAGAAAAAATGGGTCATCTTACTGGTGAATATACAGAGAGAGAATTTAATGATTATTCTAGAAGTGCTGAAAGAACACCATTGAAAGAAGGTATGTTTACAGAAACAAAATCAGGAAAACCTGCTTCTATCTTAATGGGTAATTTTACAGATTATGATTGTGGTTATACATCTGTTGGAACTTCTCCATTTAATAGTCTTCTTATGTGTAATGATTTTGCTACTCTCTTTACATTTATTCCGGTGAACCCATTATATACTCAGGTAGAATTAATGTGGTTGGTTCATAAAGATGCTGAGGAAGGAAAAGATTATAATCTTGAAGAAATGAAGTGGATGTGGGATGTAACTACAATTGCAGATAAAAGAATTATAGAAAATAATCAAAAAGGTGTTCTATCAGATAAATATGTACCTGGACCTTTATCTCAAATGGAAAAAGGATTAGAGAAATTTAAATCTTGGTATTTAAGACACTTAGAAAATAGTATTAGTTAAACATTTAGAAGTAGATATTCTCTTTCCCATGAACTAATTACCTTTAAGTATGCTTGATTTTCAACTCTTCTAATTGCTGCTATTGTTCTAATAAATTTTTGATTAAATACTTCATTAATTTGTTCATCATTTTCAAAGAACGAAATTGCTTCTTCAACATTTTTAGGTAACGTACTTTTATCTTTGCCAAAGACACTTTTTTTTGTTTCAGGGGTTGGTTTAAGTTTATTTTTTATACCAAGATAACCAGCAGCTAAATTAGCTGCAAAAACTAAATAAGGATTTGTATCTGCTCCTGATATTCTATTTTCGATCCTCATACTATGTTCTTCATTAGAAGGAATTCTAAAACCACATGATCTGTTAGCTAGTCCCCAATTTGTATTTCGTGGAGCATCCCAAGTTGCAAATAATCTTCTGTAGGAATTGATATTAGGCGCATGTATTGGCATAAGATTTGGCGTGTAAGTTTGAAGTCCAGCAATATAGTTTTTCATTAAATTTGAAATTGTGCTTGTTTGACTAAAAAAAACATTTTTTTTATTTTTTTTTCTAAGTAATGATTGATGTAAATGTAAAGAACTTCCTGGTTGATTTTCCATAGGTTTTGCCATGAAAGTTGCATAGAGTTTATGTTTTATAGCAGCTTGTCTTAGTGTTCTTTTAAATAAAAATACTTGATCTGCTAATTCAAGAGGGTCACCATGTTGAAAATTGATTTCCATTTGAGCTGAACCACTTTCATGATTAATTGTATCAATTTCTATATTTTGATTTTCACAGAAATTATAAACATCCTCAAATAAATTATCGAATTCATTTACTGCGTCGATCCCAAATGCTTGTTTGCCTGTTTCTTCTCTTCCTGATTGCCCAATCGGCACCTCTAACGGATAGTCAGAGTCTGGATTTGGCTTAACTAAATAAAATTCTACTTCTGGTGAGACAATAGGTTGAAAACCTAATTCATCGAAAAGCTTTAAAATTTTTTTAAGTACTGATCTACTTGAGTTTATAACATAAGTACCATTGAGATTTACAGCATCACAAATTACTTGAGCTGTTGGATCTTCATACCAGGGTACACTTCGGATTGTATTAAAATCAGGCCTTAAAATTACGTCAATATCTGTAGGATTGTAGACATCTATTGGTAATTCTTCATCTTCAGTAGCATATCCTCCAGAGATAGTTTGAATAAAAACTGATTGAGGTAACCTATGACTATCGTTTTCCAAACCTTGAATAAACTTCTTAGTAGGCAGGATTTTTCCTCTTGCGATACCCCCTAAATCAGGAACTAAACATTCTACTTCAGTAATTGAGTTATCACTAAGCCATTTTTCAAAGTTTTCTTTCATAGGATATATAAAATTAGAGTTATTCTTGTTTAGAGGAATAAATTAGATAAAGACATATATATTTTTTATGTTTAACAAAAATAGAACCTATGAACAACATGATAATGAAAAAATTAGTTTTTATAAGAGTTCCGTTGAAGATTTAAACTCTCAAGATCAATTAACTTCTGACATAGATGCAGACATATGTATTATTGGGGGAGGATTAACTGGGATTTCAAGTGCCATTAATCTAAGTAAAAAAGGATATTCCGTTATATTATGTGAAGCTAGAAAAATAGGGTGGGGAGCCTCTGGAAGAAATGGAGGACAGCTAGGTATTGGTATGAGAAAAGACCAATATACAATCGAAAAAAAATTAGGGCTTAGACATGCGAAGGAACTTTGGAATTTAGGACTTGAAGCTGTTGATGATGTTAAAAATCTTATTAGAGAAAATGAAATTAATTGTCACCTAATAAATGGAGTATTATCCGCGGCATGTTTTGAAAAAGATATTGAGGAATACAAATTTGAAATCGAGCATATGTCTAAGTATTATAATTTCGAAGGATATAGGTTTTATGATAAGTTGGAGATTAGAAAAGAAATAAATTCAAAAATGTATCTTGCTGGTATGCTTAATTCAGGAAGCTATCATTTAAATCCTCTCAAGTTAACAATTGGCTTAGCCAAAATTGCAAAAAACAAAAATGTTAAAATTTTTGAAAATACACCTATAGAAAAAATATATGAAAAAAGTGATAGAGTTCACGTTGTATCTAAAAAAGGGTTGATTAGAGCTAATAAAGTTGTGGTTGCTTGTAATGGTTATTTAGATTCTATTTTAGGTTCTAAGAAAAATAAATTTATACCAATTAATAATTACGTTGTTGCTACTGAACCTTTAGGTGAAAAGGAAGCTAGAGAAATAATAAAAAATAATTATGCAGTTTGTGATACTAGATTTATTATTGATTATTATAGATTTTCTGAAGATTGGAGAATGATTTTTGGTGGAGGAGAGACATTTACATCTAATTTCGTAAAAAATGCGAAATCATTTGCCTCTAACAGAATGGTAAAAGTTTTTCCTCAACTGAAAAATATTAAAATTGATTATTCTTGGGGTGGAACTCTAGCAATTACTGTTAATAGATTGCCTCATTTTGGAACACTAATGAACAATAAAGTTTCTTATGCTTTTGGATATTCTGGGCATGGATTAGCCTTAAGTGTACTTGCAGGTAAATTAATTGCAGAAAATATCAATGGGCATCCTGAAAGGTTCAAATTTTTTAGTGATATTAATCATATGTCAATTCCTTTTGGAAGCATATTTAGACGACCAATTTATTCTAGTGCAATTTTATATTATAAAATTAGAGATTATTTAAATAGCTAATTTAAGCATCAAAAATTTTTCCCGGATTAAGAATATTTTTTGGATCAAAAACTTTTTTTAACTTTTTCATTATATCAATTTCATTTTTTGATTTAAATTTTATTAAACTATTTTTTTTAATTTGACCTATGCCGTGTTCAGCACTAAAACTTCCTCCAAATTTTTCAACTAATTCATTTACATAAGAATAAATTTTTTTTCTTAATATTAAGTAGGTGTCATGTGAAACATCTTTTGGTAAAATCATGTTATAATGAATATTTCCATCGCCAATATGCCCAAAAGGGTGTAATTTAATTTTTGAATTCATTTTTTTTATATTTTTTTCTGCAATATTAAAAAAATCTATCATTTTATCTAGAGGGACAGAGATATCATTAGTAACAATTTTTCCTTGCATTTTATAAGCTTCTACTAAATCATCTCTAAATTTCCAAATTTTGTTTTCTTGATTAATGGAATTAGGAATTAAGATTTCAATTATATTTTTATCTATTAGTTTAAAATTTTTTTCAAAAATATCTTGAAATGAAGCTTTATCTTCATAAAGATTTAATCGATAAATAACATACCAAGGCAATTGTTTTTCAAAAAAGTGTTTTTTTAAAAAATTATTTTTAATACATACTTCAAAAGATAAATTTGGAATTAATTCAGAACTTTCAAGTTTATCATAAT
This sequence comes from uncultured Alphaproteobacteria bacterium, assembly GCA_902576125.1. Classification (GTDB taxonomy): domain Bacteria; phylum Pseudomonadota; class Alphaproteobacteria; order HIMB59; genus CACPNW01. Next base: position 59,227 of record CACGUF010000003.1, read on the forward strand.
AAAGTTCTCTAATTTGATTAAATGATTTTATACACGTTTTAAGATTTTTATATGAGACAAAAAAAGTAAAATTATTTTGAGGTTTTGGAAATATTTTAAGCAATACTTTAGTTATCAAACCAAGAGTTCCTTCAGAATTACAAATAATAGATTTTAAATCATAACCTGTATTATTTTTTTTCATTTTAGATAATGATGATATAACTGATCCATCACCGGTTACAATCTCAAGGCCAATAATATTCTCTTTCATGCTACCATACTTTAGAGCATTAATACCTCCTGCATTTGTAGCAATATTACCACCAATCATACATGATCCTGAAGAAGATAAATCAATTGGAAAATAATAATTTTCCTTACCCAGATATTCTTTTATATCAGCTAATATTGAGCCTGACTCAACTAGTATTGTTAAGTTACTTTTATCAATTTCTAATATTTTATTAAGTTTTGAAAAATTAATTATAATCTCTTTATTATTGTAAGTTGGTACTGATGCCCCGGTTAAACTTGTATTACCCCCTTGAGGAACAATTTTAATATTTTTTTTATAACAATATTTTACAATTTTTTTTATTATATTCAGGTTATCAGGGAATAGCACACATAAACTCTTATTATTATAAAAACCTCTCCAATCATTATTATATTTTGTTAAATCTTCAGTATTAGTGATTATATTTTTTTTGCCAACTATTTTTGTTAAATCATTAAATAATTGATTAGTCTTCATATGCAGCTCTTTTAAGTCTATCGTTTATAGTTTTACCTAAACCATCATTGGGAATTGGAGCAACTGCAATTCCATCACACATACTTTTATCTAATATATTAAGAAAATGATAAAAATTATAACTTGCTTCAATTAAATTCCCATTTATGCTCAAATTAAGATTATGAATATTTGAATTTAATTTATTTTTTCCAAAATTTAGTAAAGATTCATTATCAAATACATTTTTGACATTTATTCTAATAGCTTTATTTGGTGAATAATGTTTGAATTGATTTCCTGGTGATAATTTTGACTCTATTGTTTCAATTTTGTAATCATTAAACTTATTTTTGATTTCTTCAATTGTTAGACTACCTAACCTTAATATTTTGCATCCTAAATTTGTTGTTTGAATAACTGTAGACTCTAATCCGAGGACTGAAGATCCACCATCAATATAAAAGATATTTTTAAGTTGATTATCTAGGTCATTTATTGAAGTTATGGATGTTTTTGTTGCAATGTTAGCACTTGGAGCAGCTATTGGAAAATCTAATTTTGTCAAAAGATCTAATGCTATTTTGTTATTAGGTATTCTACAACCTACAAGATTTTTATTATTAGACAACAATGTCGTAATGTTGGATTCTTTTTTTTTCTCTAAAATGAGTGTCAGGGGGCCTGGCCAAAAAGTTTTGGCTAATTCGTAATCTTTTTCTTTTAATACAAAATTTTTTTCAATTTCTTTAATATTTGGAAAATGACATATTAAAGGATTATTATAGGGTCTTTTTTTTACATCATAAATTAATCTAACTGCATTTTCATTTTTTGCATTTGCCCCAATCCCATATACAGTTTCTGTGGGAAAAATAACAAGTAGACCCTCAAAAAGTCGTTTTTTTGCTTCATCTATAGTTTTTTGATGCATTTTTTTTTAAAATTTGTTTCATATAGTACTAAAATTGTTATTATCTTAGTAAAAATTTTATCATGGGAAAAGTAATAGCATTTTCTAATCAAAAAGGAGGGTCAGGTAAATCAACCCTTTCAGCTAATATTGCTGTATTGTGGAGTAATAGCGGATATAAAGTTGCTGTAATTGATGCAGATCCTCAAAAAAGCTTAACTTATTGGCTTTCAGAAAGAAAGAGATATTATGGAGAAAATGATATCGGTATTGATACATACCAATTTGATATCAGGAATCTTCCAGACGAAATTAAGAAAATAAAAAGAAAATACGATTTTATTATCATAGATAGCCCGCCATCAATTACTTTTGAAACCATTCAAATTATAAAGGCATCAAATGGTATTTTTGTTCCAGTTCAACCAAGTCCACTAGATTTAATGGCAACCTTGCCATTTTTGCAAATTGCAAGAGATGAAAAAAAGAAACCTATTATTATTTTAAACAGAGTAATGCCAAGAGCCCGCCTTACTGATGCTATGGTTTTAAGATTAAGATATTCTGGAGCTAAAATTGCAAGATCTAGAATATCGAGCAAAGTTATATTCGCAGAAACATTTGCAGTTGGTAGAGGTGTAATTGATATTAATGTAACATCTGATGCTTCGAGAGAAATTATAAATGTTGGTAATGAGATTTTAAGAAATCTCTAAGTGAATGAAAAATATTACAACTGTTATTTTAGCCGCAGGTAAGAGCACACGCTTTATATCTAATAATTCTAAACTAACTCATCATTTAGCTGGTCTGCCTATAGTCTGTCATGTTTATAATACTGCAAAAAAGATATCAGGAAAAAATATTGTTGTAGTGTGCAATAAAGAAAATCACTCAGAATTAAAATCTCTCTTGAGAGGTTGTAAGTTAGTTATTCAAAAATTGCAAATGGGTACGGCTGATGCAATTAAAGCAGCAAGACCACATATTAAAACAGAAAACTTTTTAATATTATTTGGTGATGTGCCTCTTGTAACAGAAAGATCTCTAAAAAAATTAATCCAAAATTTTGAAAAAAACAAAAAAGGAAGTATGATTTCATTTAAATCTTCTAACCCTTATGGTTATGGAAGAGTTATTTTGGAAAAAAATAAAGTTGTAAAAGTTGTAGAAGAAATTCATGCAAATACATCTGATAAATTAATCAATTTATGTAATTCAGGTATTATGCTTGTAAACAAATTTATTTTTTTTAAAAATGTTAAACTTATTAAATTTAGTAAAATAAAAAAAGAGAAGTATTTAACAGATCTTTTTGATATATATTATAAAAAAAATATCCCATTTTCTTTCTCCATTTCTTCAGAAGAAGAGATGACAGGTATTAATAATTTATTTGATTTTAATAAAGCAGATGATTTTTTACAAAAAAAATTAATTAATAAATTCATTAAAAAGGGTGTATTAATTAAAAAACCAGAAAGTTGTTATTTTAGTTATGATACTAAAATAGACAAGAAGGTTGTTATTGAACCTAATGTAAATATCCGCACAAATGTTAATATTAAATCTGGAACAATAATAAAAAGTTTCTCTGATTTAGAAGGAGTATTAGTTAATGAAAATTGTTCCATTGGTCCCCACGCACGAATTAGAAAATTTTCAAAAATTGCAAAAAATTGTAAAATTGGAAATTATGTAGAAATCAAAAATTCAATAATTGGCGCTAAAACATCTATAAGTCATTTATCTTATGTAGGCGATAGTAAAGTTGGAAATGAAGTTAATATTGGAGCAGGTTGCATAACTTGTAATTATGACGGATATAAAAAAAATAAAACTTTTATTGGGAATAAATCATTTATAGGATCAAATACTTCAATAATTGCACCAATAAAAATAGGAAATAACGTTAAAATTGGCGCAGGCAGTGTGATAAATAAGGATATTCCTAATAATAAGCTTGCTTTGAGACGTTCTAATCTTAAAATTTACTAATTTCTATGTTTTTAAGCTTATATTAAACTTGTTTAGAAATTCTATAGAGTTTAATAGCCTAATTTAATATGAAATCTCAATGGTCACCAAGTTCTTGGCGTTCAAAGCCAGCAAAACATCTTCCTATTTATAAGGATCAAAATCAATTAACAAATGCTTTAGAGGAAATAAAAAAATTTCCTCCCTTAGTATTTGCTGGTGAAGCTAGATCTTTAAAATCTAAACTTGCAAATGTATCAAATGGAAAAGCTTTTTTATTACAGGGTGGTGATTGCGCAGAGAGTTTTGTAGATTTTCATCCTGATAATATAAAAAATAGTTTCAAGGTAATTCTTCAAATGGCAGTGGTGTTAACATTTGGAGCTTCTTGCCCAATTGTAAAAGTTGGAAGAATAGCAGGACAATTTGCCAAACCTAGATCATCTGATAAAGAAACTGTAGATGGTATTGAGCTAGAGTCTTACAAAGGTGACATAATAAATGGTATTGAATTTACTAAGGAGGATAGAATTCCAGATCCCAAAAGGCTTATTCAAGCATATAATCAATCTGCCTCTACATTAAATTTGTTAAGAGCTTTTTCTCAAGGAGGATATGCAAATTTAAATAAAATACATCAATGGAATATAAACTTTGTTGAAGAAGAAAATGCTAATAAATTTATAGAAATTGCTGATAGAATAGATGAATGTCTTGCTTTTATGAAAGCGTGTGGCATCAATGGTGATAATGTTCGCCAAATTTATGAAACAGAATTTTTTACAAGTCATGAAGCTTTGTTACTTGATTATGAGGAAGCATTAACAAGAATTGATAGTACTTCGGGTAAATGGTATGATGTTTCAGCTCATATGCTTTGGGTTGGTGACAGGACAAGACAACTTGATGGAGCACATATTGAGTTTGTAAGAGGTATTGAAAACCCTATAGGAATTAAAGTTGGACCTACTTCAGATCCAGATGAGTTGTTGAAAATTCTTGATATTGTCAACTCTGATAATGAGCCAGGAAAAGTCACTCTAATTTGCCGTATGGGTGCTGATAAAATTGATAGTCATTTACCGAATATAATTAAAAAGGTTCATACTGAAGGTAAAGCTGTAGTTTGGGCATGTGACCCAATGCATGGAAATACAATAAAATCTAAAACTGGCTTCAAAACTAGGCCAGTAAATAATATTTTTTCTGAAATTCAGAAATTTTTTGCAATTCATAAAACTCTTGGCACTTATCCTGGTGGAGTTCATTTAGAAATGACGGGAGCAGATGTCACAGAATGTATGGGTGGTTTGCAGCAAATTACTGAAGAAGATCTTAAAAACAGATATCATACTTTTTGTGATCCAAGATTGAATGCCTCTCAGTCGTTAGAAATAGCTTTTTTAATTTCTGAATATTTAAAAGATGAAAAATTTTTATCTTTAAAGTCTTCTCAAATTTAATTTTAGATATAAATTATAATTATGAATTCAAAACAACAAATTGAATATATATCAAATTGGATCAAGGAATATGCTGGCTCTCTTCGCTTTAAACCACCATGCCTAGTTATTGGAGTCTCGGGTGGAATTGATTCTGCTGTAACTAGTACTTTATGCTGTAAAACAGGTATAAAAACTATTGCAGTTTCAATGCCAATAAGACAAAATTTCTCTCAGCATGACTTAAGCTTAAAGCATTTAGATTGGTTAAATGCTAATTTTGATAATGTAGATACAATGATCTTGGAACTTGATGAAGTTTTTAAATCTTTTGAAAAAACAATGTTTAATTTTGATAACAAATTAGCATTTGCCAATTCAAGATCAAGATTAAGAATGGTTACTCTATATCAAATTGCTCAAGCAAATAATGGAATAGTTGTTGGGACAGGAAATAAAGTCGAAGATTTTGGAGTAGGATTTTATACAAAATATGGTGATGGTGGAGTAGATATTTCACCAATTGCAGATTGTACTAAGACTGATGTTTGGAATATTGGAAAAACTTTAGAAGTAATAGAAGAAATTATAGAAGCCGCTCCAACAGACGGCCTTTGGGATGATAGTAGAAATGACCAATCTCAATTAGGCTTAACTTACAACCAAATTGAAGAGGCTATGAATGATCCTAATAGCAAATATTTTGAAAAATATAATAAAATCAGAGAACCAAATTTACATAAAATGAAACCAATACCTGTGTGTATTCTTCCAAAAGATTAATATGAAATGTAGATTTGCCCCTAGTCCAACTGGCTTATTGCATGTTGGAAATGCAAGGTCTGCAGTATTAAATTGGGCTTATTGCAAAAAAAATAAGGGAGAGTTTATATTAAGAATAGATGATACTGATGAATCAAGATCAACAAAAGAGTTTGAAAATAAAATAAAAGAAAATCTAAACTGGTTAGGTCTTAATTGGGATAAGACTTTTAATCAATCTGATAGAATTGAAAATTATAGTATAAAAATAGAAAAGTTAAAAAAAGATGGCCGTCTATATCCTTGTTTTGAAACTGCAGATGAGTTAGCTCTTAAAAAGAAATCACTTCTTTCATCTGGGAAACCTCCTATTTATGATAGATCAGCATTATTATTAAGTGAAGAACAGATTAAAGAAAAAATTAATTCTGGTCTAAAACCTCATTGGAGATTCAAGCTAGACACAAAAATAATCAAATGGAATGATTTAATTAAGGGTGAGGTTAAGTTTGACTCAAAAAACTTAAGTGACCCAATTTTAATAAGAGAAGATGGATCACTTCTTTATCATTTACCGTCAGTTATTGATGATATTGAAGAAAAAATTTCACATATAATAAGGGGAGAAGATCACATTTCAAATACAGCATTCCATATTCAGTTATTTAATGCTTTAGATGCATCTAGTCCTGAGTTTGCTCATCACCCTTTTTTAACTGATCAAGAAGGTAAAGGTTTTGGGAAAAGATTAGGCAGCCTTTCAATTGATAATTTAAAAAATGAAGGTTATGAAAATATTTCTATTATTAATTACCTGATTAATATTGGTTCCAGTGAAGATATAAAACCTGAAACTATTTTAAGCAATGTTTTAGAAAATTTTGACATAAAGAATATATCAAAATCATCAGCTAAATTTTCAGAAACAGTTATGAAATCTTTAAACTCAGATGTATTAAAAAATTATAATTTTGAACAAGTTAATAAAAAAATAAATATAGAAAATACAAAAGTAGATTTAGAGAAGTTATGGAGATTTTCAAAAAATAATATCACTTTTTTAGATGAAATTAATATTTGGTATAAAGCAATTAATATTACTATTGATATTGAAAAGCATAAAATTCCAATTAATCTAATTCAATCTGCAATTGAGCATATTCCAGATTCTCCATTTACATATGAAACTTGGGATATTTGGACAAAATTAATAAGCAAAAATACAGGTTTGAAAGGAAGAGATCTTTATATGCCTTTAAGGCTTATATTAACTGGTAAAGACAAAGGTCCAGAACTTAAGAATTTCCTTCCTTTGTTCAACAAGCAGACATTACTTAGAAAATTTGGAAAAACCTAGAAAAAAATATTTTATTCTCTAAGAGCTAATTTTAAATATGAATGAAGACAATAAAATTTATTTATTTGACACTACTTTAAGAGATGGTCAACAAACTACAGGTGTAAATTTTTCTGTTAGTGACAAAATGACTATAGCTAAAAGTCTTGATGAGTTAGGTGTTGATTATATTGAAGGAGGGTGGCCTGGCGCTAACCCTACTGATAATGATTTTTTTTCACGTGATTTAAATTTTACCAAATCAAAATTTACTGCTTTTGGAATGACAAGAAGACCTGGAAGAAGTGCTGAAAATGATCCAGGATTGAATTCTCTTATTAATAGTAACGCTTCTACAATATGTCTAGTAGGTAAATCCTCATCATTTCAAGTAAAGAATGCGCTAGGAATAACTGAAGATGAAAATCTTTCGATGTTAAATGATAGTTTTAATTATTTGCACATTAAAAATAAGGAAGCTATCTATGATGCAGAACACTTTTTTGATGGTTTTAAACAAAATAAAGACTATGCATTAAAATGTTTGAGTACAGCTTTAAATGCTAATGTAAGGTGGGTTGTATTATGTGATACAAATGGCGGAACTCTTCCAAATGAAATATCCAAAATAATTCAAGAAGTTATGAAAACTATTCCAGCAAATAAATTAGGAATACATGCTCATAATGATACCGAAAATGGTGTAGCTAATGCTCTAACAGCAATAAATACTGGTGTAAGACATGTTCAGGGAACAATCAATGGGCTTGGAGAAAGATGCGGAAATACAAATCTTGCGTCTTTAATACCTTCATTGGTCTTAAAAACAAATTTTCATACCAATATTAATGAGCAAAATTTAAAATTATTAACTAAAATTTCTCATACTTTAAATGATATTTTAAATGAGCCAAAATCAAAAAATGCTCCTTATGTTGGTGAGAATGCATTTTCACACAAAGGCGGACTACACGCTTCAGCTGTTGCAAAAAATCCATCTACTTATGAGCATATTGATCCAGAATTAGTCGGAAACTCTAGAAATGTAGTTATTTCAGATCAGGCAGGTAAAGCAAATTTATTGAGTCAAATAAAAAAACTATCAATTAACATAGATAATGAGCAAGTTACCCAACTACTCGAGTTGATAAAACAAAAAGAAGCTGAAGGATTTTCTTATGATATTGCATTAGCTAGTTTTGAATTATTGGTGAGAAAACATACCGGTCAATTTAAGGAATATTTTAACCTTAATAAATTTAGAGTTACTGATGAAAGAAGATGGAATGCAAAAGGAAAACTTGTCACAGACTCTGAGGCAACTGTTCATTTAGAAGTTAAAAATCAAGAAAAAATGACAGTGGGTGTAGGTAATGGTCCAGTTAATGCAATTGATAGCGCACTAAGACAGGCATTAATTGATTTCTATCCAACTTTAAACGATTTAAAACTTACAGATTATAAGGTTATGATTTTATCATCAGACAAAGGTACTGGTGCAATAACAAGAGTTCATATAGAGTCTACAGATAGTAACAAGCAACATTGGACTACAGTCGGTGTATCAGCTAATATTATAGATGCCTCTTATAATGCTATTTATGATAGTATAAGCTATAAATTATTTAAAGATTTGAATAATTAAATTGAAACTAATTAATCCAACAATTATTTTAGTAAGACCTCAGCTTTCAGAAAATATAGGCATGACTGCCAGAGCAATGGATAATTTTGGTTTATCAAAATTATTTATTGTTAATCCAAGAGCTGAATGGCCTAGTAAATTAGCAGAAAATTCAGCTAAGCAGGGAATAAATATTATTAAAAAAGTAAAAATTTTTACTAGTTTGCAGGACGCTGTTTCAAAATTTAAAGTTGTTATTGCTACAACAAATAGAAAACGTTTTATAACGAAACAAATATTTAATAACTTTTATGATTTAAATAAAAAAATTAGTGATTTTAAAAATACTGCAATTTTATTTGGTCCTGAAAATTCTGGATTATCTAATCAAGATCTTAGATTAGCAAATTATATTTATACAATAAAAACAGCAAGCATCAATAAATCACTTAATTTATCTCATGCAGTTTCTTTAATATCTTATGAGTTATTTAATTCTAAAAAAATGACTAATATTTTAGAAGAAAATAATCAACAAGTCACTAAACTAGATTTATTGAATTTTTTAAATTCACTTATTAATGATCTTGACTCAATGAATTTTTTTAAGCCAATAGAAAAAAAAGAAAGTATGATTGATAATATCTTCGCAATTTACAATAAAATGAATTTGACCAAAAAAGAACTTAGAATGTTGTGGGGAATGCATAAAAAGCTCAAAAATCAGCCAAAAATTTAAAATTATGGATTTGACATCAATAAATTAATCACTATATACGCCATTAATTAATGACAAAAAGAATATCTGCAAAATACAAAATTGATAGAAGATTAGGTTGTAACCTCTGGGGCAGGCCTAAAAGTCCTTTTAATAAAAGAAATACTAAACCCGGCCAACATGGCGCTATGGGTCTAAGAAAAAAACTTTCAGATTATGGCAATCAGCTTTTTGCTAAGCAGAAACTAAAGTTTTATTATGGTGATTTAACAGAAAAACAATTCAGAAGAATTTACACTAAAGCTTCAAATACTAAGGGAGATACAAGTCAAATTTTAATTGAACTTTTAGAAAGAAGATTAGACGCTATTGTTTATAGAATGAAATTTGTTCCTACTATTTTTGCTGCTAGGCAATTAGTTAATCATGGCCATGTTAAAGTAAATGGAAAAAGAGTTAATATACCTTCATATTCAGTTAAAGATGGTGATGAAATATCACTTAAAGATGGGAGCAAAGAAATTAACATTGTTCAAGAATCAATCGTTTCTCAAGAAAGAGAAATTCCTGAGTACATTGAAGTAGATGTTAAAGAGTTTAAAGGTAAATTTTTGAGAGCTCCTTTAATTCATGATGTGCCCTACCCAGTAACTATGGAACCAAATCTAGTTATTGAGTATTATTCAAGATAGTCCTTTTGCTTTATTGCATCAAAAATAAAAATTCCTACACCTATCCAAATTATTATAAACGCCAAAATTTTGTTAAATTCCATATATTCACCAAGTACAAACACAGAAGTAATAAAATGAAAGCTTGGGGCAATATAAAATAGAACTCCAGCTAGCCCTAAAGGCACATGTTTAAGACCTAGATTAAAAAAAAATAATGGAAAAATTGTAACAGCACCAGTTAATAGCAACATTATGGTATTGAAACTAAATGTTAAACTAATGTATCCAATGTTTAAAAAACTTAGATAAATTAAATAGGGAAGTGCCAGTATAGTAATTAATCCAGATTCAAATAATAGTCCTATAGCAGGTGAAACTTGAATTTGTTTTCTTAGTAAACCATAAACAGCCCAAGTGGTTCCGATTAGCACAGCAATCAAAGGAAAACTACCTAGACTTAGAAATAATATTAAACAAGCAACAAGCATTAAAAAGACTGAAATACCTTTACTGATGTTAAGTTTTTCATTTAAAAAAATGAAACCCAAAACTATGCTAATCATAGGTGTTAAAAAATAACCTAATGATGCATCCTGAACTTGCTGAATACTTACAGAGTAAATAAATCCAGTCCAATTTACAGCTATTAAAATTCCAGTAATTGATAGAATTATAATATTTTTTGATAATTTAAAAATAGCTAAAAACTTTTTTATTTCATTTGAAAACAACAGTAAAATAAATAGCAAAACAAAAGACCAAAGCCCTCTGTGCATAGCAATCTCTATTGGTGGTATATATTTTATTTGATCAAAAAAAAGAGGCTGAGGCATTCCCCAAAATAGTGAGGCTAAACAAGTATAAAATATACCTCTAAAAAAAATATTATTTTTCAAATTATGATGGTTTTACGTCAATCCCTCTGCTGTTAAATAATTCAATAAGTTCTCCAGACTCATACATTTCTTTAACAATGTCACAGCCACCGATGAATTCTTCTTTTACATATAACTGTGGTATAGTAGGCCAATTAGAGAATTTTTTTATTCCTTCTCTTATTTCATCACTATCTAACACGTTAACTGTATTAAACTTTACACCTATATTTGATAATACTTCAACAACTGCAGCAGAAAAACCACATTGAGGGAAAACTGGTGTCCCTTTCATAAATAAAACTACATCACTTGATTTAATTTCGTTTTTAATGTTTTCTGAAACATCTATCATTTTATTTTCTTCCATTTATTACTCCGTTTTTGTTTTAAGCATCAAAGCATGTAATTCATTACCCATTTTCCCTTTTAATGAGTCATATACCATTTTATGCTGTTCTATTTTAGTTTTTCCTTCAAATAATTTTGAAATAACAGTTGCACTATAATGATCACCGTCACCTTTTAAATCCTCAATGATTATTTTTGAGTTTGGAATACTTTCTTTAATGTGTTTTTCTAACTCTTCTTTTGATAAAGGCATTTTATTTAAATAGTTTATAAAATTGAAAAAATAAAGACTATTTAATTTTATTTTTAAATATCCAATCTATTTTATTATTTTTTCTTTTAATCTGTAAAATTTCTCTTAATTCTTGAATAGATATGTACTTTAATAATTTTCTATCTTGTTTTAAAACATCAAAAAAACTTCTTTTATTATTCCAAGCATTCATTGCATTTTTTTGAACTATGGAATAGGCTAATTGTCTAGATAAGCCCAATTTTGTAAGTTTGAGGAGTAATTTTTGACTATTTTGAAGTTCACCAATTAAATTTAGATTTTTTTTCATGTTTTCAGGATAAACATTCATCTTTATAATAATTTCATTAAGTCTATGCAGTGAAAAATCCAAAGCAATACTAATATCTGGGGCAAAAATTCTTTCAACGCTTGAATGACTAATGTCTCTTTCATGCCATAAAACAATATTTTCCATGGAAGGAATTACTGCACTTCTTATATATCTTGCTAAACCAGTTAAATTTTCACTTAAGATTGGATTTCTTTTATGAGGCATTGCAGATGATCCTTTTTGTTTTGGATTAAAACTTTCTTCAACCTCTAATACTTCAGTTCTTTGTAAGTGTCTAATTTCTACAGCAAGACGTTCTATTGAGCTGCCTATGATACCAAGTATAGAAAAAAAGAAAGCATGTCTATCTCTTGGAATGATTTGAGTTGAAATATCTTCGCATTTAAGATTTAGTTTTTTTGCAACATATTTTTCTACTCTTGGATCTATACTGTCATATGTTCCAACAGGTCCTGAAATTGAACATATACTTATTTCTTCAATTGCCAACTCAAGTCTTTTAAGATTTCTTTTAAATTCATTATAAAAAGATCCTAATTTTAATCCAAAAGTTATTGGTTCTGCATGAATTCCATGGCTTCTACCAATCATTAATGTATTTTTATATTTTATAGATTTATTTTTTAAATTTTTGATTAAAGTATTTAATTCTTTATGAATTATTTCACCTGTTTGTTTAAGTTGAATTGAAAAACCAGTATCAATTATATCGCTCGATGTAACACCATGATGAAAGTACTTTGATTGTTTGCCTATATATTTACTTACATTATCTATGTATGCATTAACATCATGTTTTGTTTCTTTTTCTAATTTATTTATTTCTTTTACATTAAATTTTGCTTTTTTTCTAATTTCTCTTGCGGCAGGCTTAGGTATTTCTCCAATATCAGCTAATTTTTCAGCAATTAAAACTTCTATTTCTGTCCAAATTTTAAACTTGTTATCTAGTGTCCATATCTTTTCTATTTTTGGTCTGTTATATCTTGGTATCATATATTTTTTTATAAATCATTTATTGGAAAATCTGTATTGTTTTCTGATAATGTAAAAATTTCATTTCCATCTTCTGTAATACCAATTGTATGCTCAAACTGAGCAGATAAAGACTTATCTTTAGTTACAGCTGTCCAACCATCATTTAGTATTTTTACTTTCCAATCACCTAAGTTAATCATAGGCTCTATTGTAAAAAACATACCAGGTTTAAGTTCAGGACCTTCTCCGATGCTACCATAATGAAGTACACTAGGCGGGGTATGGAATTGTCTTCCAATACCATGGCCACAGAAATCTCTTACAACTGAATAATTTTTAGATTCTGCGTATTTTTGAATTTTATAACCGATATCTCCAAAAGTTTTTCCTGGTTTAGCTTCTTTAATTCCAATAAAAAGACATTCATAAGTTGTTTTTAATAAATCTAAATTTTTTTTATTTGTTTTACCTGCAACAAACATTCTAGAAGTATCACCATACCAGCCATCTAAAATAACCGTAATATCAATATTTATTATATCACCAATATTTAACAATTTTTTTTCATTTGGAATACCATGACAGACAACATGATTTACTGATGTGCAAATTGATTTCGGAAATCCTTTATAATTTAGTGGAGCAGGTATTGCATTATTTTTAATTATTAAATCGTGACAAAAATCATTAATTTCTAAAGTAGAAATTCCTGGTTTTATTAATTCATACAATTGATCTAAGATATGAGCTGCCAATCTACCTGCGTTACGCATTTTTTCAAAATCATTTTTATGGTAAATTGGAATATTATTAGATTGCATTTAATTATTCTTTTTAATATTTTTATTTACTAAATAACAGTATAATTATAAAAAAATATACCTTATGACAATTTTTACAGCTGGAATTTTGATAATTGGTGATGAGATATTATCTGGAAGAACTCAAGATACAAATGCAAATTTTATAGCTAAACAATTAACATCATCTGGAATAAAACTTGAAGAAATCAAAGTCATTAAGGATCAAACAAAAATTATTGTAGAATCAGTGAGATCTTTTAGCCAGAAATATAGTTATGTTTTTACTACTGGTGGAATAGGGCCAACACACGATGACATTACTTCAGAGAGTATAGCTGCAGCATTTGATAAAGAGTATGAAATAAATAGAGAGGCTTTTAATATTCTAGAAAAATATTATCCTGATGGAGAGTTTAATAAAAGTCGACAAAGAATGGCAAAGATGCCAGCTGATGTACATTTAATTTATAATCCTTTGACTGCAGCACCTGGTTTTGTTTTAAATAATGTTTATGTCCTTCCTGGAGTCCCAAAAATAATGGAAGTAATGTTTATTAATGTTTTAAAAAATTTAAAAAAAGGCAAACCAAAAAAAATAACAACTATAAATACGAATTTATATGAAAGTAAAATAGCCTCCTTTTTAAAAGATACACAGGAGAAATATAAAGAATGTTCTATTGGTAGTTACCCTTATTTTAATTTTCTATCTAAGACCGGAGGAGTTAATATATCAGTCTCCTCTTGGACGATGAGTTCTCTTGATGATGTGGAAAAAGAAATAATTGAGATGATAAAATTAAATGGTGGAAATTACTCTATTGTCTGATAATACAATTTTTAGATTGGCCTCGTGGTGGAATGGTAGACACAAAGGACTTAAAATCCTTGCCCTTTTGGGAGTGCCGGTTCAAGTCCGGCCGAGGCTACCAACTTTGATAAAATATGTTTAGTTTTGTAACATTAGGAACAAATAACTTAAAAAAAAGTAAACTTTTTTATGATAAACTTCTTGCCTCAATAGATATAGTCAAATCAGAAGAAGAAAATAGTTATGTTGGCTATGCAAAAAAAAATAATTTAAAAAAAATTCAATTTTATTTAATGACGCCTCATAATAAAAAAGATGCCACTTTTGGAAACGGCACTATGATTACTTTTACAGCTGAGTCCAAAGAGAGCGTAATCAATTTCTATAACTTAGCTTTAAAATTAGGTGGCACAGATGAGGGCTCTCCTGGACCAAGACATGAAGAGCATTTTTATGCATATTTTAGGGATCTTGATGGAAATAAAATATGTATATTTTGTTCAGATTAAAATTTAATATTCAAATTGTTCATTTAAAATTTTATCTTCTATAGAATGGTTTTTATCAAATAAAATTTTACATACTTTATCTTTTGATGACTCAATATGCACCTCTTTGATATTTCTAAATTCTATATTGTCTGCAGTAACACTTACTTGTCTTTCTTTAAAATTTAATACATTAATTTTAATTTTATTATTCTCTGAGAGTAGGGCACCTCTCCATCTTCTGGGCCTAAAAGCACTAATAGGTGTTAAGGCTAACAATTTGGAATCCAAAGGTAATATGCTTCCATGAGCTGATAAATTATAAGCAGTGCTTCCAGCTGATGTTGATACTAATACTCCATCACATATTAATTCATTCATTCTTTTAACGTTATTAATTTTAATTTCGAATTTAGAGGCCTGATGACTTTGTCTCATTAGCGAAACTTCATTATATGCAATTGACTCATAAATTTTATCACTATCATCTTTTGCAATCATTTTAAGAGGTCTCAGTTCTGTTGATTTAGAGTTTTTTATAAGATTTTCCAAATTATTACCTTTAAAAGAATTCATTAAAAAACCAATAGATCCATAATTGATTCCAAAAAAAGATTTATTAAGATTATTAAAGTCATGCAGGGATTTTAAAAGAATTCCATCTCCACCTATTGGAACAATTATATCAGCTTCTTTTGGGTCGCTTTGTGAATAGGATTTTATAAAATCCTCTTTTGCATTTTTAGATTCTTTTGAATTTGAAGATGTAAAATGAAATTTCATCATCCCCCAGTTTCATTCATGTGCCTATTAATGTAAGGCTTAACTTCATTATTAATAATAAAATCATGTTTTTTTGGTTTTATACTCAAAGCAAATCTAATTTTTTCTTTGATGTATTCATCACCTCTATCAGTTCTTAAAATTTCTCTAAAATCTACAAATTCATTTTGTCCCAAACACATATATAGTCTTCCAGTGCTTGATAATCTTACTCTATTACAGGTAGCACAAAAATTATTTGATAAAGGTGTTATAAAACCAATTTTTATATTTAAATTACTGCTTGTAAAATAATTTGATGGGCCACCAGTTTTGTAACTAGAATTTTCTAAACTATATATAGTTTTTAACTTTTTAAATGTATTATCAAGACTCACAAACTGCATATGTCTCGGCATATCAGTATCACTCATAGGCATTACCTCTATGAAAGTTATATCAATTAATTTTTTGTTAGCCCAATTAATTAGATCAGAAAGATGATCTTCATTAAAATTTTTAAAAACTACAGTATTAATTTTAATTTTAATATTATTTTTTTTTGCTTCTTCTATACCATCAATAACATTATCTAAATTTCCAAATCTGGTGATTTCTTTATATTTTTCTTTTATATTCGTATCTAAAGAAACATTAATTCTATTTATTCCATTATTTTTTAAATCTTTTGCAAATTTTTTTAATAAACTTCCATTAGTGGTTAATGTAATTTCTTTTAAATTACTGCTAGATTTTTTTTTATTTAAATTTTCAATTAAATGGAGAATATTCTTTCTTACTAACGGCTCACCACCAGTTAGTCTAATTTTTTCTACACCTAATTCAATAAAGTTATCACACAACCTTTCAATTTCTTCTAAACTTAAGATTTCATTTTTTGGAAGAAAATTCATTTTTTCTTTCATGCAATAAACACATCTTAAATCACATCTGTCAGTAACAGATACTCTCAAATAATTTACTTTTCTTAAAAATTGATCAACTATTTGCATTTATATTTATTATTTCTAAATTGACTTCATTAAGATTAATTGTTTTTTTACCCACATTTTCAAAATTAATTGTAATAAAATTATTGATTGATGATTGAATTTGACCAATACCCCATTCAATTTTCTTATCATTATTAATAACATATATTCCAGGCGTAAAAAGGCTAGAGTAATTCTTCATCATAATTAAACTTATATATTATTTAGATTAATTTAATCTTTTTTCAGCCTTTTCATGCATTTCTTGTGCCTCAATGCTTAAGGTTGCAACCGGACGAGCTTCAAGTCTTTTTAAGCCTATAGGTTCTCCAGTTTCCTCACAATATCCATAAGTACCATCTTCGATTCTTCTTAATGCCGCATCTATTTTATTAATTAATTTTCTTTCTCTATCTCTTGTTCTAAGTTCAAATGTTCTGTCAATTTCCTCAGAAGCTCTATCAGTCATATCAGGTTTCGCTTCATTTTCAGATTGAAGGTTATTGAGCGTTTGTGATGACTCTTTTAACAGTTCACCTTTCCATCTCTCAAGTTTTTGCCTAAAATATTCTTTCATTTTAGCATTCATAAACTTTTCTTTTTGAGTAGGTTTGTATGTTTTTGAAATTTTTGCCATATTTTAAAACTCGAATGGATTTATCAAAAGAATATGATAATTCAAGATTATTATTGTTAAAAAAAAATCTATATATTTCAATATATTAAATGATTTTTATTAAAAGAACAAAAATAGAACTTTCAAAATTAGAACAAAACGTGTACAAAAAAATCATGATTTGCAAGAATCACAATAAAAAACTACCAAATAATGGAGAAAACAATGTCTCAAGCTAAATTAAAAGTAATAGAGAATAATAATACAATGGATAAAGAAAATAGAACTAAATCTTTAGAGGCTGCTGTAAGTCTAATTGAAAAAAATTATGGAAAAGGTTCAATCATGAAACTTGGTTCAAAAACTAATGTTGATATTGAGGCTATTCCCACAGGTTCTTTAGGTTTAGATATTGCTCTAGGTATAGGGGGCGTTCCTAAGGGTAGAATAATAGAAATTTATGGCCCAGAAAGCTCGGGTAAAACTACATTAGCTACACACATAGTTGCTGAGTCTCAAAAACAAGGTGGGAATTGTGCATTTATTGATGCTGAACACGCTCTTGACCCTGCATATGCTAAAAAACTTGGTGTTAATTTAGAAGAATTATTAATATCACAACCAGATACTGGTGAGCAAGGCTTAGAGATAGCCGACTCGCTTATAAAATCTGGAGGAATAGATGTGCTTGTTATCGATTCTGTTGCTGCGCTAGTTCCAAGAGCTGAGTTAGAGGGCGATATGGGTGATTCTTTGCCTGGATTACAAGCTAGATTAATGAGCCAAGCCTTGAGAAAATTAACAAGTTCTATAGCTCAGTCTAATACATTAGTTGTTTTCATTAATCAGTTAAGAATGAAAATAGGTGTTATGTTTGGAAGTCCTGAGACTACAACAGGTGGAAATGCTCTTAAATTTTACTCTTCTGTTCGAATGGATATCAGACGAATAGGGGCAATTAAAGATAAAGATGAAATTATAGGCAATCAAACAAGAGTAAAAATTGTTAAAAATAAGGTTGCCCCACCTTTCAAAGTTGTTGAATTTGACATTATGTATGGAGAGGGTATTTCTAAGCTCGGTGAGCTTGTTGACCTTGGTGTTAAAGCTGAAATTATTGATAAAGCAGGATCTTGGTTTGCTTATAAAGATCAAAAAATTGGCCAAGGTAGAGAAAATGTTAAAAATTTCTTAAAAGATAATCCTGATATAGCAAAAGAAATTGAAAATAAAATTCTTGAAAATGCTGGAATAGTTGAGAAGGCTATGATGGAAGGTGAAATTGAGTCTAAAAAGTCTAAAGAAGAAAAGACTGAAGAGTAAATCTTACATAAGAATTAATTTAAAAATAGGGGGTGATTTAACCCCCTTTTTTTTGTGTTAGACATAATAAAATTGACGCTATAATACGTGATCATGAATTCTAGTGAAATTAGATCTACTTTTTTGAACTATTTTAAAAAAAATGGTCATGAAATAGTCCATTCAAGTCCTTTAGTTCCACATAATGATCCAACGCTAATGTTTGCAAATTCAGGAATGGTTCAATTTAAAAATATTTTTACTGGAAAAGAAAAAAGAAATTATAATCGTGCAGTTACTTCGCAAAAATGTGTGAGGGCAGGAGGTAAACACAACGATTTAGAAAATGTAGGTTACACTGCAAGACACCATACTTTTTTTGAAATGTTAGGTAATTTTTCTTTTGGTGATTACTTCAAGGATCAGGCAATAGAATTCGCATGGAATTTAATTACTAAGGAATTTAAAATAGAAAAAGAAAAGTTATTAGTCACTGTATTTAGCGAAGATGAAGAAGCATATAATTTTTGGAAGAAAATTGCAGGTCTAAGTTATGACAAAATAATTAAAATAAGCACATCTGATAATTTTTGGTCGATGGGAGATACGGGACCATGTGGACCATGTTCAGAAATCTTTTATGATCACGGTGATAAATATCCAGGTGGACCCCCAGGAAGTCCAGATGAAGATGGAGATAGATTTATTGAAATTTGGAACCTAGTATTTATGCAGTTTGAGCAAATTTCATCTTCTGAAAGAATCAACCTCCCGAAACCTTCTATTGATACTGGAATGGGTTTAGAGAGAATTTCAGCTTTAATAAATAACACTAATGATAATTATAATACTGATTTGTTTATTCCTTTAATTGATAATTCTAGAAATTTATTAAATGATGAAAGCCAATTAAACAGTCCTAGCCATAGAGTTATAGCTGATCATTTAAGATCTTCATCGTTTCTCATTGCTGATGGTGTCACACCGTCTAATGAAGGCAGAGGTTATGTTTTAAGAAGAATAATGAGAAGAGGAATGAGGCATGCTCATACGTTAGGAAATAAAGATACGGTATTTGATAAAATTTTTCCAACGTTATTGGATATTTTTAAAACTTCATATCCTGAATTAATAAGAGCTAAAGATTTAATAATTAATACTTTTATTAACGAGGAAACTAAATTCAAGGAGACAGTAGAAAAAGGTCTAAAAATTTTAGAGGATGAAATCTCTGAATCATCAAATAAACTAGATGGTAAAATTGCATTTAAATTATATGATACATATGGCTTTCCATTAGATTTAACACAAGATTATCTCAAATCAAAAAATGTGGAAGTTGATGTTGAGAATTTCAATCAAATGATGAAAGAGCAAAAAGAAAGAGCTCGAAATAATTGGAAAGGTACAGGTGATCAAGAGGATCAAAAAAACTGGTTTAAAATTACTGAGAATTTAAGCTCGACAGAATTTTTAGGCTATGATCAAACTGAGTCTGAAAGTGAAATTACCTCTATAGTTAAGAGTGATAACAAAACTGATCAGCTAAATGAAGGTGAAAATGGAATTATCATTTTAAACCAGACACCATTTTATGGTGAAAGTGGGGGTCAAGTCGGTGATATAGGTACTATAGTGTTTGAGCACAATACTTTTGAAGTAAATGATACGACTAAATTATTTGGATTATTTTATTTGCACCATGGTAAAGTAAAAAAAGGAAAATTTAAAATTGGAGATAGTGTAACAGCTACAATTGATTCATATATACGGCAATTAATAAAATGTAATCATTCTTCAACTCATCTGCTACACGCTTCACTTAGAAAAATTCTTGGAAATCATGTTTCACAAAAAGGTTCATTGGTTAATAGTGAAAAATTAAGGTTTGATTTTAGTCATAATGAACCAATAACATCAGATAATATTATAAAAATTGAAAATTTTGTGAAGAAAGAAATAACAGCTAATTCGCAAATAGAAATTAAGACTATTGATCATCAAAAAGCATTAGATGAGGGAGCAACTGCACTTTTTGGAGAAAAATATGGTGATGAGGTTCGTGTAGTGTCAATGGGTACAGTTGAAGACAATAAAATATTTTCAAAAGAACTGTGTGGGGGTACACATGTTGCTCAAACTGGTGATATTTTGAATTTTAAAATAATTAATCAAACTAATGTAGCCTCAGGAATAAGAAGAATAGAGGCACTAACAAATATTGCAGTTGACAAATATAATAAGCAAAAAATTCAACTTGATAATAAAACATCAAAAGAAAACCTAGATAAAATTTCAATACTTATAAGTGGGATAAAAGAGTATGATAATAATTTTGATTATAGTTATGATCAAAATAGTGATTTAACAAATAATTTAAAGGAATTAAAAAAATTATTGGATCAAAAAAAACAAAATAAAAATAAAGAAACATCATTACAAAATATCGTTATTGAAAAAATTAATGATATTAATTTCGTGTATTTACTAACTGAAAATTATCCATCGAAAATACTAAAACAGTTTGTAGATGATCAAAAAAACAAATATCAAAATAAATGTGCGTCTCTAATAATTTCAAAAAATGGTGATAAATTATCTATTGTTTTAGGTGTTACAGAAGATTTAACATCTAATTTTGACTCCGCAAAAGTTATTCAAGATGTATCTAAGATTTTAGGTGGTAAAGGAGGAGGGGGTCGTAAAGATATGGCACAAGCAGGTGGTATTAGTCTAGAAAATATTGATCAAGCTATGGATAGGATTAAAACTAATTTAAGATCTTAATTTTTTTTCCAAATTATCCTTTAGAGTATTTAAAAAATCTTGAGTGTTTAACCACTTTTGGTTTTCACTAATTAAAATCGCCAGATCTTTTGTCATTTTTCCAGTTTCAACAGTTTCGATGCAAGTCTCTTCAAGTTTTTTTGAAAAATTCATTAAATTTTGATTATCATCAAATTTTCCCCTAAAATACAAACCTCTTGACCATGCAAAAATAGAAGCAATTGGATTTGTGGATGTTTCTAGACCCTGTTGATGATTTCTAAAGTGTCTAGTAACGGTTCCATGCGCTGCTTCAGCTTCTACAGTTTTTCCATCAGGAGTCATTAAAACACTTGTCATTAATCCAAGAGAACCATAACCCTGGGCGACGGAGTCAGATTGAACATCACCATCATAATTTTTACATGCCCATATAAAATTACCTTCCCACTTTAGAGCAGTAGCAACCATATCATCTATCAATCTATGTTCGTAAACAATATTTTTGTCATTAAATTTTTCTGCAAACTCTTCCTTGAAAACATTCTCAAATAAATCTTTAAATCTTCCATCGTAAACTTTTAAAATAGTATTTTTAGTAGATAAATAGACAGGCCACCCAAGATTTAGACCATAATTAAAACAAGCTCTTGCAAAATCAATTATTGATTGATCTAGGTTATACATTGATAGAGCTATACCTTCTTTTTCAAAATTAAATACTTCTTTTACAAATCCTTCGCTCCCGTCTGTTGGTTCAAAAACCATTTTTAATTTTCCTGGTTTTGAAATTAGTGTATCTGTTGCTCTATATTGATCACCAAATGCATGCCTTGCGACAACTATTGGTTTGTTCCAATTAGTAACAATTCTAGGAACATTTTTACAAATAATAGGTTGCCTAAAAATAGTTCCACCTAAAATATTTCTAATTGTTCCATTTGGAGAACGCCACATTTTTTTTAAATTAAATTCAGTAACTCTATCTTCATCTGGAGTAATTGTTGCGCATTTGATCCCAACACCATATTTTTTAACTGCTTCTGCTGCATCAATAGTAATCTGATCTTCAGTATTATCCCTACTTTTAACTCCTAAATCATAATATTTTATATCAATATCAATATATGGAAGAATTAGTTTATCTTTGATAAACTCCCAAATAATTCTTGTCATTTCATCCCCATCCATTTCAACGACAGGTTTGTTTACTTTAATTTTTTCCATAAGTTAATATTTCCTTTTTTTGAATTTTTTATCAATTGAAATTGACATACATAGACCTGTCATAGTTATTTTGTCCATAATTTTATTATATTTTCCAATTCTTTGGGTTTCTTTATTACTTGATATTGGTTTTGTAAATTTTTATTTCCAAATTTATTTTTTATAATTTTATCAAATTGTTTAATTAAAGGTGTCCAATAATTATCAAAATTTAAAAAAATTATTGGTTTGTTATGTAATTTAAGAATTTTCCATGATAGGACTTCTGTTACTTCCTCTAAAGTTCCTGTACCGCCTGGTAAAATTAAAAAAGCATCACCCATTTTAAATAACTCATTTTTACGTTTGGTCATATTATTAACCACTTTTAAATTTTTTATCTTTAAATTTAATTTTTCTTTATTTATTATAAATTTTGGAATTATTCCTATAATCTCCCTATCTAAGTCAACTAAAGTATTTGCAATTTCCCCCATAAGTCCTACATTTCCACCACCATAAATGACTCTAATTTTATAATTTGAAATTATTCTTGCTGTTTCCTTAGCTAATTTGAAGAATTTTTTATCTATTTTTTGTGATGCTGAGCAGTAGATTGTTAGAGATTTTATTTTCATTATTATGTATTAGCTCCTTTTTATATGCAATTAAGAATTCATAATGAAGGTTGGGTTTATCTTGTTATAAGTTGTTTAATAACGATTATAGTTATACCTTTCCACACAATTTTAGGTATTTTTTTAGCTATTATATCAGCATATGTTTTTTATTTTTTTAGAGATCCTATAAGAGCTATCCCAATCGATGAAGTTGTTGTTTCACCAGCTGATGGAGTTGTAACATATATTGGCAGTAAAAAAAATCCCCTTGAAAATGAAAAAGATCAAAATACTTATACGAAGGTTAGTATTTTCTTAAGTGTGTTTGATGTACATGTTAATAGAATGCCTATCCAGGGTTCTATATCCTCAATAAATTATATTCCTGGAAAATTTCTTAATGCTACTTTTGATAAATCAAGTAAAGAAAATGAAAGAAATATAATTTCTGTTAAAAGCAATAATGATAATTTTTATATTGTGCAAATAGCTGGATTAATTGCTAGACGCATTGTTTGTAATTTAAAAGTCAGTCAAGAAGTTGCCAAAGGAGATAGAATTGGAATTATAAAGTTTGGAAGTAGAGTAGATTTATTTCTTCCAGAAAGTTATGATATATTGATTGCTAAAGGTCAAAGAGTAATAGGGGGTGAAACAATTATTTCTAATCCCAAAAATATACTTAAAATTAATAATTCTAAATTAATATGAGTGATCAAAATATAATAAGCAAATATGTTCCAAATTTTATTACGCTTCTCTCATTAAGTAGTGGGTTCACATCAATTAGATTTTCATTAAAAGGAGAGTGGGAGATTGCAATATATTTAATCTTATTAGCTACAATATTTGATTTTTTTGATGGCTGGTTTGCTAGAAAACTAAAAAGTGGATCAAATTTTGGTGCTGAACTTGATTCTTTAAGTGATTTTGTATCTTTTGGTGTTGCGCCAAGTTTTCTTATTTATTTATGGTCAACTAATACTCTAGGTTCTCTTGGTTGGGGCGCAACACTATTTTTTGTAATATGTAGTGCACTTAGGTTGGCAAGATTTACTGCTGATATTTATATAACAAATAAACCTATAGATAATAATGAGTATTTTACAGGGGTGCCCTCACCTGCTGCAGCTGGATTAATACTTCTCCCTCTTTTTGTATTTTTTGAGTTTCATCTATCTTTTCTTAAAAATGAATATTTTAATTTAATTACTACAATTTTAATAGGTTTTATGATGATTAGCAAAATACCAACTATTTCATTAAAAAAATTAAATATAAATCCAAAATATAAAACATGGATTTTTTTAATTTTTGTATTAATTTGTGTTGCCTTGATTTCTAAAATTTGGATTACTTTAATTATAGTTTTTGGTAGTTATTTAATATCAGTATTTTATACAATTATAAAAAGCAGAAATATTAAGAATTAACTTTTTTTCTATACCAATTTACAACATTTTCTTTCAACATTAATGCTGATGGTGTTACAACTAAAGTTAAGATAGTTGCAAAAATTAGACCAAAAACAATTGCCGTAGATAACTGTACCCACCATTGTGTATCTGGAGATCCTCTAGTTACTTCTCTTGTTACAAAATCAATATTAGTCATAGTTACCATCGGGAGTAAACCAAGCACAGTTGTAGTTGTTGTAAGTAAAACAGGTCTTAGTCTTTGTGCTCCAGTTTTTATTATAGCTTCTCTAATATTTGATGTTTTTGTTTTTAAAAAATTAAAAGTATCAATAAGTATGATATTATTATTAACAACTATTCCGGCTAGAGCAATTACACCAACTCCAGACATCACTATTCCAAAAGGCTGAGAAGTAACCATTAAACCAATAAAAACACCTGCTGTAGACATAACTACTGCAAATAGTATTAAAAATGCACTATAAAAACTGTTAAATTGTAAAAGTAAAATCATTAACATTAAAAAAAGAGCCACTCCGAATGCTTTGGTTAAAAATTCCTGAGCTTGTTTTTGATCTTCATTTTCACCAATTAGTTCTACAATAATTTTATTATCTAATTCATAACGTGGTAAATCTAATGTCCTACCTCTCCATGATGGAGCAATATCAGTTATTCCTAAAACATATTCCAGTTCTTTAACTTTACCATCTGGATAAACTCCAGGTTCAACATCGGCTTGAATATTGATTGCATTTTTAGAATCCACTCTAATAATATTTCCAGTTCTGTTATTAGGAACAATATCTACAAAATTTGATATTGGTACTAATCCATTGGAAGTAGATACTCTTAAATTATCAATTCTATCTAATGTTCTTCCTTCATTGGGATATCGTAAATATAATGGAATACTCTGATTACTATCATCTGGTCTGTATTCACCTAGTTTAAGACCATTCGTTGCAAGCTTAATTACATTTCCTATCGATGTAATGTTTGCTCCAAACTTCGATGCTTGTTTTCTGTCTACATTTATTTCCCATTCTATACCTGGTGCGGGAAGATTATCTTCAACATTCATCAATTTAGGGTAACTATCCATAAATTTTTTAAGTTTAATTCCCTCTTCAACTAAAAGCTTTTTATTATCACTTGTTAATTTAATATTAATTGGCTTCCCATCACCTGGACCACCTTGTTGTTCTCTTGACTCAACTTTGATACCATTAATACTTTTTGTTGCATTTAAAATTTCTGCAAGAATAATTTTTGATTTTCTTCTTTTATCCCAATCTGTATATTCTAAACTAATTGAGCCAATAAAATCTTCAGAAGCTTCTGATTGCTCACTTACATTTCCACTTAATGAATAAATATTTTTAAATTCTTTTTTTTCAGACTGAATTTTCAAAATAATATTTTCAACCCTTGCTACATAGTCTTTTTTTTCTTCAACAGAAAGATTTCCTCTTGCAAATACAACAATTTTAGCAAGGTCTGGCTCAACGTCAGGAAAGAATTCAACGCCTTCTCCAACTTTTGTATAAGTATAGTTAACTGCAACTAAAATTAATAAGGCACTAATAATTACTTTTAAAGGATGATATAGTAAATAATTTAATATTTTAGCGTAAATACCAACAAAACCAGTTACATTTAAAACAGGTTCATTTGATTCTGAAGATAGTATTTTAGCATTACCTGAAACTAATTTACCAGTTGAATTTATATTTTCAGAAATTTTATAAACTCTTGGAATAATTTTAATAAAAACAAAAATAAATAAAGCAAAGCTTACTAAATATTTTCCAATTGTTACAAAAAAACTTAAATTTTGTATATTCAACTTGCCAAGTCCAAATGTTAAAATATTAAAAAAGATTAACAATGCTAACAGTGGTATAATAAATTGAAGTAAAACTCTTGAAACAGTATTAAGAATTGATCCTAAAACAGGCACAAATAACAAAGCCATAAATAAAGAAGAAATTAGAACACAAATTAGAGTAATTGGTAAATATTTCATAAATTCACCTGCTATACCAGGCCAAAATATAAGTGGAAGAAAGGCTGCTAGCGTTGTAGCGGTTGATGATATGATCGGTAATGACATTTTTTTTGAAGCATTGGCAAATGCATCTTTTACACTTAATCCTTCTTTCATTTTTCTATCAGCATATTCAACTACTACTATAGCTCCATCAACGAGGAGACCAACAGATAGTATCAATGCAAAAAGTACAACTATATTGATTGTAAAGCCCATGATGGAAAGAGCCAATAATCCTGATAAAAAGGAGCCAGGTATAGAGACTCCAACTAGTAAACCTGACCTCACACCAAGAGCACCAAGTATAATAATTAAAACAAGTATGATCGCTGCTATAACATTGTTCTGAAGACTATTTAACATAGTTTTAATTCCCTTTGACTGATCACTTCCAAAAGAAATTTCAACGTTGTCTGGAAAACTTTTTGAACTTATTGAGGTTACTCTTTTTACTTCCTCAATAGTGTTAATTATATTTTCCCCAATTCTCTTTGAAACATCAATTGTAATTGAATTAGAACCATTAACATTCGCATAAGATTGCCTATCTTCAAATGTTCTTTTGACTTCAGCTATATCTCTAAATGTAATAACAGAATCACCATCAGTTTTTACGGGAGTATTTAAAATATCTTCAATTGTTTCATAAAGACCTGGCACTTTAATGTCAAAACTACCATCACCGGTATCTTGACCTCCGGCAGAAACCATCTTATTATTTTCTCTTACTATATTTATTAGGCTTTCAAGATTAATGCCATAGCTTTCAACGGCTGTGGGATTAATTAATATGTCAACCTGTTCATTTCTTTTACCTCCAATTTTAGCTTCTAATACACTGGGAATTGTTTCAATATCATTTTGTAATTTATCAGCTAAATCCTGAAGTGTTCTATTTGGAACATCACCACTTAATGAAATTTGAATTATAGGAAATGTACTAATATTAACTTCATTTACTGTCGGCTCATCTGCTTCGCTTGGCAAATCTCCTTTAGCTCTATCTACTTTATCTCTTATGTCTATCATTGCTTGATCTGAGTCAAACCCAGCATCAAATTCTAATATAACATTTCCGCCCCCAGAGTAAGCAGTAGATCTTACTTCCTTAACACCTTCAATTGTTTTTACTTCATCCTCTATTGGTTTTACTAAGAGTCTCTCAGAGTCTTGAGCAGATATACCATTCTGATGAAGTGAAATATAAACTATAGGTATACTAACATCAGGGGTAGACTCTTTAGGTATTGTTAGGTAAGTAGATGCACCAGAAAAAATAATAAATAGCAGTATACCCATGAAAACTCGGGAATGACTTATTGCATAATCTATAATATTAATTTTCATTTAAAATTAATTTACTATGTCACCAATACTTATATATTCTTGACCGCTTACGATTAAGTTTACTTTTTCAGGAAGTCCAGAAACCCACATTCCATCAATAGTATCTTTTATTGTTTTAGTGGGATAAAAAGCAACCTTATTCTCATTATTGACTGCTTTGACACCCACAGTGCCATCATCTAATAATGTTAAAATAGAAGGAGGTATTTTATGAGCTTTAAGTTCTGAACCTTTAATAATAATTTTTGTAGTTATTCCGCTTTTATATGAAAGATCTTTATTATCTGCCTCAATAGTTATTTCAAATGTTCTAGTACTAGTTTCAGCAGAGGGAGAAATAAAAGAAATTATACCATTTTTTTTTATACCATTACTATCTTCAATTATTGCTTTTGTGCCAACGCTAACTTTGTTTACATCGAATTCAGATAAATAACCTTCAATTTTTATTGGATCTAAATCAATTATAGTAAATAAGGGAGTACCAACTGAAATGAATTCAGTTTCCTCAACCATTTTTTCAGAAATAATTCCATCAAATGGTGCTTTGATACTTGTTTTATCTATATCCAATTTTATATTTTTTAATACTGACTTTACATTTGAAATTTGAGCTTCAAGATTTGCTAATGTTGATTCAAACTTTATTTTAATATCCTCTTTATCTGCTTTAGCATTCGCAAGATTAAAAGACGCTAAGCTTAATTTTGATTTTGAACTTAAACCTTTATCAATTAGTTGTTTAGCTGATGCATATTCTATTTCATATAATTCTATTCTTTCTACATTTTGTCTTAATAAATTATCTCTATTTTTTTCATTTAAGATAATTTCTTTAGATAGCCTTTCTAGGTCTTTTTTTGCACTTAATAATTTTTCATTTCTGTCTTCTAATGAAATTGTTATCATTTCTGAACTCTCAGATACCTTATCACCTCGTGAAAATTCTATACTATCGATATTTCCAGATGTTTCAGATTTAACATCAATCTTTTTATTGTGAATTGTTTGTCCCTGTAATTCAATGGATTGATCAATAAGACTTGAAGTAAAGACTTTTGTTTCAACTGAAAATATAAATTCTTCACTTTCATTATTTTTAGTTTCTTCAGAGTATGAAGTTTCTGTCTCAGTAACTGCAACAGAGTTCTCATCTTGTGCTATAACCTTATTTGAGAATTGACCAGATCCAATCCAACCGACAACTAATAAAAGAATAAAAGAAGCTATAAAAATTGATTTTTTCATATTAATATTTCAAGTGATTATATAAGAGTTTACTTAGAAAAAACAATAGTCATTAAATGGAATGCGTATATGAAATCGAAGGATTGGTTAAATAGACAAAAAAGAGATTTTTATGTAAAAAAGGCTAAGAAGCAAGGATATTTGAGTAGAGCTGCTTATAAACTTGTTGAAATTGACAACAAATTTAAAATTATAAAAAAATCAAGCAATGTATTTGAATTTGGAGCTTCCCCTGGAGGTTGGAGTCAGGTAGCAATAGAAATAAATCCAAAAATTCAAATTACAGCAATAGATTTATTGGAATTAAAAATAAATCATCCTCAAATAAAATTTTATAAAGAAGATTATTTAAATTTTAATTATAATAAAATTGAAAAAAATTTTGATTTAATTTTATCTGATATAGCACCAAATACAACTGGTCATCAATCAACTGATCATTTAAGAATAAGTATGATGTTATTTGATATAATAGATCTTCTAGACAAACTAATGATAAAGAGAGGTGTATTTGTTACAAAAATTTGGAAAGGTAGTGAAGAAAAATCTTTAATTAAAGAGCTAAAAAAAAAATTTAATGAAGTATCATATTTTAAACCAAACGCTTCTAGAAAAGACTCTGTTGAAATTTTTATTATAGCTAAAGATTTTTTATAATAATGAATATAAGTAATGATAAAATATTGGTAATTGATTATGGTTCACAATACACTCAATTAATTGCAAGAAAAATAAGAGAGCAACAAATATATTGTTTGGTATATCCGTATAACAAAATAGATAATAAAATTTTAGA
This sequence comes from uncultured Alphaproteobacteria bacterium, assembly GCA_902576125.1. Classification (GTDB taxonomy): domain Bacteria; phylum Pseudomonadota; class Alphaproteobacteria; order HIMB59; genus CACPNW01. The sequence goes on from CACGUF010000003.1 coordinate 89,407, forward strand.
AGATATAACTATATTGGGAATAATTCTTTCAGGAGGACCTAATTCTGTTAGAGATAAATCATCACCTAATTTAGATAAAAAAATATTGAGTCTTAATATTCCTATTTTAGGTATATGTTATGGTCTTCAATTAATCTGCAAAGAATTTAATGGTAAGATTGGTGAAACAACTTCAAGAGAATATGGTCACGCAATTATTTCTATTAAAAAGAAATCTTTATTATTTGATAAATTAAAAAAAATAAATCAAGTTTGGATGTCTCACGGTGATCATATTGAGAGAGAGCCTGAAAACTTTATTATAACATCATTATCAAATAATAAAGTTATTTCCTCTATTGAAAATAATGATAGAAAAATTTTTGGATTACAATTTCACCCTGAAGTTTATCATACTATTCAAGGAAAAAAAATATTATCAAATTTTCTTTTTAAAATTTGTAAAATTAAGAAAAAATTTAAAATTGAGGATTTTCTAAATTTAAAAATAAAAACTTTAAAAAATGAATTAAAAAATCAAAAAGTTATTTGCGGATTATCAGGAGGTGTTGACTCAACAGTTACTTCTTTTTTATTACATAAAGTTATAAAAAAAAACTTATATTGTATTTTCATTGATCATGGTTTGTTAAGATTAAATGAAACTAAAGAGGTTGAAAAATTTTTCTCAAAAAAATTTGGTAAAAATTTTATCAAAATAGATGCCTCTAAAATATTTTTAACTAAATTAAAAAAAATAAAAGATCCAGAGCAAAAAAGAAAAATAATTGGAGAAACTTTTATTAGAGTTTTTGAAAAAGAAGCAAGAAAAATAAAAGGTGTTAAATATCTTGCTCAAGGGACTCTCTATCCAGATATCATTGAGAGTGTGCCATTTTTTGGAGGCCCAACAGCAAAAATTAAAAGTCACCACAACGTTGGTGGTTTACCCAAAAAAATGAAACTTAAAATTGTTGAACCATTAAAAGAATTATTTAAAGATGAAGTTCGAAATTTAGGAAAAAAACTAAAAATCAATTCTAACTTATTAAATAGACACCCTTTCCCTGGCCCAGGCCTTGCAATTCGCATTCCTGGCGAATTAGACAATAAAAAAATCGATATTCTGAAAAGAGTAGATAATATTTACATTAAGTATTTAAAAGAAAATTCAATTTATAATAATATTTGGCAAGCTTTCGCAGTTTTACTTCCTGTAAAATCAGTGGGTGTGATGGGAGATGAAAGAACTTATAATTATACTGTATCTTTAAGGGCAGTAACATCAGTTGATGGTATGACTGCTGATTTTTATATGTTTAATAAAAATGATTTAACAGAAATTTCTAAAAAAATTATAAGTGAAGTAAAAGAAGTTAACAGGGTTTTATATGATTTTACATCAAAGCCACCAGGTACTATTGAGTGGGAGTAGTTTTAATGAAAGCTTTATTTTCAATCTTTAGATTTATCCTTTTTCACCCTTTAAGTAAAGGAAGACAATTAAATGCTTTATTAAGATTTATTATTTGGCAATTACGTTCAACATTTATAAAAAAAAAATTAATTGTAAATTGGGTTAATAGTTCAAAATTTATATTAAGCAAAGGGGAGACTGGATTAAGTGGAAATTATTATTGTGGATTTATGGAGCTTGAAGAAATGTCATTTCTTTTACACTATATTAGAAGTTCTGATGATTTGTATGATATCGGTTCCAATGTAGGCGCTTATTCAATTCTTGCATCCGCGGTTCGAGGTTCTAAGTCGTATGCTTTTGAGCCACTTCCAGACACATATGAGCGTTTGGTTAATCAAATTAAAATAAATAAAATTGAACATTTAGTTTCAGCAAAAAATTGTGGTGTTGGAGCAAATTCAGAAATACTTGAGTTTACAAACTCTCTTAATTGTATGAATAAAGTAAATACCATCAAAAATAATAGTAACGTTACTAAGGTTCCTGTTGTTACATTAGATTCAAAATTCCAGCCAATAAATTCTTCTATTGTTAAAATCGACGTTGAGGGATATGAAAAATTTGTAATTGATGGCGGTATAAATTTTTTTAACAATGATAATGTAAAAGCATTAATAATTGAGTTAAATGGGAGTGGAGTCGATTTTGGTGTATCAGATAAAGAATTAGATGCTGAAATTCGTAAATTTGGTTTTGTGTCAGTTAATTACAATCCTTTTGATCGTTCAATTCAAATTATTGAAGGTTTCAATAATGGAGGAAACACTATATATTTAAAAGATATTTCCGATGCAAAAAAAAGATGCAATTTATCTGAAAACTTTATTATTCATACTGCAGGCTCAAAGATACTCTAAGATCAAAAGACAATATTAGTCATTTTAAAAACTATCAAATTTATAAGGATAACAGGTTTATTATTAAAAAAATGACTCTAAGTCTAGACAATAGATAATTGATACCTTTTAATTGTTGTAATCAATTGATCAATATCTTCATATTTACTATTTTTTTTGTTGCTAATATTAAGTTGATAAAAAGTTCTTTTTTTCTTTTTTTCTCTCAATTTTTTTAAAATACACTCTGGTGAAGCTAATGTATGCTTATAAAAGGAAAAAATTGCCTCATTTGTATTAAAATTAAGAGAGTAATCTTTCCAATTTCCATTTGAAACTCCGATTGAGTAGCAAGTTAGAATTTTAGTTAATTCTAGTTTTGAAAAATACAATTTATGATTGTTTGGAATAGAAGTAGATGATACTGAACCCATAATTTAATATATCAAAAAAAAAATGCCTGTAAATGCTACAAACGAAAAATTAGGATGGTCAGCTCCTAGTTTTAAACTCAAAGACATAAGTGGATCTTTTATGTCTTTGGATGATTTAAAAGGTGAAAATGGCACTGTAATTGCGTTTATATGTAATCATTGCCCTTACGTTATTGCAATAGCAGAAAGATTGAGCTTTGAAGCTAAAGAATTGGAGAAATTATCAATTAATACAATCGCAATAATGTCAAATGATGTTAACAAATATCCGCAGGACTCTTTTGAAAACATGAAAATTTTTTCAAAAAAGTATAAATTTAGTTTCTGTTATCTTTATGATGAAACTCAACAAGTTGCTAAAAATTATGGAGCTGTATGTACACCTGATCTATTTGGGTTTAATAGCTCTCTTAAACTTATGTATCGTGGAAGAATTGACTCTGGAGTCATGAATTCTAATGACTCAGAAATATATAGAGAATTATATAATGCAATGATACTGATTAAAAATAATGGAGTTGGACCTAAAGAACAGTTTAATAGTTTTGGTTGTTCAATTAAATGGAAAAGTGATGAATAATAAAGATCAAAATAAAAAAAGTTTCCTAAATTCGATTTCAAATCTTATTAAAGAAAATTTAAAATATTTAATAATTTTATTTGCAGCTATTTTTTTATTCTTTTTAGCTTATCAGAGCTACTCATATTATAAAATAAATAAAATAAATAAACTAAGTATTTCATATTTTACAAATAAAAATTTAGATGATGAAATTTTTAAATATTCTGAAATAACTAAATTAACTAATGAAAAAGGTTTTTACTCAATTTTATCTAAGTTAGAATTAATTCAAAATAATATGAATAATGGTGATTTTGATTTATCCTTAGAATTATATGATGATATTTTAAACTCAAAAAGTATGGACAATAAATATGTTTCATTAGTTGCAATTAATGCAGCTTATAATTTTATTAACATTGCATTTAAAAATAAAAATAATAAATACATTGAAAATATAAACCGGTTTATTTCTCTAATTGATGATAAATTAGATAATTTTATTGGGAATAAAAATGAACTGTTGTATTTAGTCTCCATTTTATCTCTTAACAATGACTCTGATTATAAGAATAACTCTGAGTTATTGAATTTATATGATAATATGATGAGTGATAATAATATATCATCTTCAATCAAAGAAAGAGTTAAAAAAATTCATGAATATTATATTTTTATTTAAGAATCTTTTTTTATTTTTAATTTTATTTGTTATTTCATGCAAATCTGTAGAAAAAATTATAGATGAAAATTTTAAAAAACAGGTAATCATACCTGAAATTAAAAGTTTAGAAAATGATGAAAAAATTTTAATTAGTTCAGCTTATATTGAAACTGATTTTAGCAAAAAATTTTATCTTCAAAAAATTAAAAATTCCAAAAATAGTCAATCCAAACTAGAAACTTTCATTTATAATAATGAACTATATACTTTTAATTCAAAATCAGAAATTTTTATTCATAACTTCAATAATGGAAAATTAATAAAAAGTTATCAATTTCTTGAAGAAGATAAAAATGATAATTTAATTGCAAATTATTTTAAAAATAATTATTTAATTTTAGCTTATAACTCAGGCAAGATTATTAAAACTGACTTAAATGGAAATATAATTTGGGAATTTGAAAATAGTAAAATTTTTAATTCTTTAATATATGAGTTCAATGACACAATTATAATAATGTATGGTGATGAAATAGTTGGTTTAAATTTTGATAATGGAAGAAAACTATGGTCAGAAAAATATGAAAACTTACCAATAATACAGGCTAAAGGTGGAAAAATTAGAAATTTTTTTAATTATATTTATTTTGTTCTTCCAAATGGTAGATTAGGTTCAGTTGATTTATATCTTGGATCTAAAAATAATAATCAATTTGTTAATTTAGAATTACAAAGCTCTATCAACAATGCAAAAGACAAAATATATTTATTTAAAAACTTTTTAGTATATTTGGATGAAGGTGAATTCATGTATACCTATGACATATTAAATGATGAATTCTTATTATATAATTATAAAATTAATCCCTCTGACTCAAATTATTTTTATAATAATGCGCTAATAATAAAAAATGATAATTATTTAGAAGCTTTAAATATTTTAAATGGAAAATCATTTTGGTTAATAGATGGTGAAATAAGTAAAAAATCAAAAATCTTGAATATAACTAATCGCAATAAAAATTTGGCAATTTTTTTAAATAATGGAAAAATTATAATAATAGAAAATAATGAAATAATAGAATCATTGGATACAAAATTAAATAAAATAAATTCTTTTGTTTTTTTAAAAGATAAAATTGTAGCTAAGCTAGAAAATGGTAAAATTGGAATTTTCTAAAAATGAAATATTTATTAATTGGCAAACCTAATGTAGGGAAAACTTCAATCTATAATAAATTGACTGTTTCAGAAAATATTATCCATAAAGAAAAAGGAACTACAAGAGACTGGCATAAGAGTAAGATTAAAGGTTTAAAAAATTCAACTATTTATGACTCTCCAGGAGTTATGATTAAAACTAATAAATCTAATGAATTAATTTTTTCTCAATTATTAAAAAAAATTGATATTTTCTTTTATGTAGTTGATTATAGAAACAAAAATAATGATTATGATAAAGAATCTATAAATGAATTAAGAAAATTTAATAAAACAATAAATATAATTATTAATAAAGATGATAATTTTCAAGAAAACTATGTTTTCTCTAAAATAGGATTTAATAGATTATTTTATATTTCATGTTCACATAACTTAGGTTTTGATCAATTATATACATATTTAGAACGAAATGATCGAGGTTTTAAAAATGAATATCATTATGATTATTCAATTGCAATATATGGAAAACCAAATGCAGGTAAAAGTACACTGGCAAACTCACTTTTAGGATTTAATAGAATTGTTACTAGCAGTTCAGCAGGAACTACATCAGATATAGTAGAAGATATTTATAAATATAAAAATAAAATATTTAAAATTATCGATACTGCAGGTATTTTTAAAAAAAGAAAAATTAATAGTAATTCTATTAATTTTGAAGCAATTAGAAAATCTTTAAATTTAAAAACTCAAATAGATTTAAGTATAATACTCATTGATTGTAATGAAGGATTTGATACACAAATTAAAAAGATTTTAAATATTCTAATCAATCAATCTAAAAATATTATTATAGTTTTTAATAAATTAGATACAATTAAAAATAAAAGTAAATTTTCAAAAAATATTAAAATATTTATTAATGAAACTTTCTCTCAAATTAACAATATTACTACTTTATTTATCTCAGCAAAAAATAAAAAAAATGTTAGCAGATTAAAAAATTTAATATTTGAAAAATCAATTCAAAATGATTTCATCATAACAACTAGTAAGTTAAATTCATGGTTAAAAAGATCTTCCATTGAGTATCCTCATCCTTTGATAAAAGGAAAAGTTGTGAACTTTAAGTATGCTGTTCAAGTTTCATCTTCTCCTATAACAATTAAAATTTTTTCTAACTTTAACAAAGAAATAAAAAAAAATTATAAAAATTATCTTATCAATAATATTATTAAAACTTTTAATATTAATGACTCAAAAGTTAAACTAATATTTTCTTCTTCAAAAAATCCATTTAAGTAACATCCAATTTATCACTAAAAAACAAATCATTTATTAAATTTTGATTAAATTTATCTAATTCTAGAAGTATATAGGAATTTTCATATAAAAAAAATTTTATAAGATTTAAAAAATCAAAATTATTTAAAGTATAAATTATTGTACTAAAAATAATATAATTAAAAATAAATCCAAATATTAATCCAAATACTTTATCTATTATTTTTCCAAATATTTGACTATCTAAATCTGATGAAATGATTTTTCTAAATTTTTTTAGTACAAATAAAGTAAAAAGAAAAATAATGGGTATTGCTAGTATAATTGAAATTAAATTTGTTATTTGTTCATAATTTTTTAATATTTCTAAGTTTAATAATTGTTTATTAAAAAAATCAGATAAAATTTTATAAAAATAAATAGTAATTAATATAGAGCCTACCCATGTTAGCACACCTAATATTGAATTAATTATACCTTTCCAAAAACAAAATATGATAATAATAATTGCAATTGTTAATATTATGTAATCAATAGGAAAAATTAAATTTTCAATCATATTTCGATATTATTAAAAGTGATGGGATTAAAATCATAACTCCCAACATAGCAAATATCATTGCTAATGAAGTGAATATACCGAATAAAACTGTTGGAATAAAATTTGAAAAAGATAATACTGAAAATCCTAAAGCAATAGTAATTGAAGTAGTTAAAACGGCTAAACCAGCTGAAGAATTTGTAAGCTTAATTGAGTCCATTAACTTGTTTTCATTTTTAAATTCTTTAAAACGATACAAATAATGAATAGTGTTGTCTACAGCAATACCTATAGTAATCGCAGCAATTGTGATTGTCATTATATCTAAAGGTATTGATAAATAGCCAATTATACCCAATATAAAAGATGAAGCTAATATATTAGGAATAATGCCAATAATACTTAATTTTATTGATTTAAATAGTATTACAAACATAATTAAAATTAAAATAATTACAAATCCAAGTGATTTGATTTGTGATTCAAATAAAGAATCTAACATATTATTATATAAAACTAATAATCCATTAACCTTAAAATTTTTAACTGAAGAATTATTTTTATTTTCTAAGTAATTTTTAATATCATTTATTAAATTTTCTCTGCTTATATTTTCTGAGTCCTTAACCCTTGCAGTTATTTTGGCCATATTTTGGTCTATAAGCAGAAATGGGTATATTAAGTTTTCTTTATATTCTTCAGGTATTTCATTGTAAAGTATTGATAATTCGAAAATCTCTAGAGGTTTTTTATTAATTAAATTTGCCATTTCTACTAATGATACAATTGATTGAACCTTACCAATTTCTTCTCTTGAATTTAAAAAATAATGAATATCTGAAATAATTTCTAATTTCTCATTAGTAAACCAGGTATTTGTCTCATCGTTTAAAAATATTTCATCATCAAAAATATCTTCATCAATTATTAAATCATCTTCATTTATTATGTCATCTCCAACGTTTGATAAATCATCAGTTTCATTAAAATTAATAATTATATCTAGAGGTGTAGTACCACCTAATTCTTTGTCAATTAGTTTCATACCTTTATAAATTTCAGTATTTTTTTTAAAATAATTTACAAAACTATTTTCTACATTAAGTTTTAAAATACCTCCAATAGATATAATAAAAAATATTATTGAAATTATTGTAATAGTTTTAAAAAAATTTTTAGTTAAAGATGATAATAAATCTTTTAATATAAAAATATTATGATTACTATTTTTGCTATTTGGAAACAAATAAAGTAATAGTGGAAGTATTGAAAAAGAACATATAAAAGAAACTATTAGTGAAATTATCATAATAATTCCAAAGTCTATAATTGGTTTAATATCTGTTACAATTAATGATCCAAATGCAACAATTGTTGTTAATGTAGTGTAAAAACATGGCCAAAACATTTTATTAATAGTAATTTGTAGTTTATTTTTTGGATCAATATCTAATAATCTATAATAATTAATAATATGTATATTCATGGAAATTGATAAAATGAAAATTAATGCAGAAAAGTTTGAAGATATTGCTGTTACTTCAATTTGAAAAAAACTAATAATTCCAAAAATTACAAACACTGAATAAATTGAACTTATTAAACTTATCAATACAAATTTTATTTCCTTAAAAATCAAAAATAAAACTAATATTATAATTAAAACCACAGATAAACTAAAAATAATTATATCTTTTTTGACAAAATTAATAACATCACTTGTAATCATTTCAACGCCACCTAAAAAATATTCATTATTGTCATCTACTTTATTTATTATTTGTCTTATTTCTTTGATAAGAGAATTTCTTTGAGCATCATTATTTTTTTTAAATTGTAAATATTGGTCTCTAGAAATTTTCAAGTTGTTATAATTATCTCTTGCTTTCTCTATTTCTAAATTTTTATGTAAATAAATTATTAATGAAAAAACATTTGAGTCAGAATTAATTATTTGATCTCTATATATAGGATTATTTGATAATTCTTTTATAACGTCATCTAAATTATAGTTAGAATTTTTGATTGTTTCAATATTCTCTGCATTTAAAGAATTTAGTGAAGAATTATTTAAAAAAAGAATAGGAGCATCAATAAAGCTAAATACTCTTTTAACATTTTTTATTTTTAATATTTCTTGTGATAAAAAATCAATTTTTTCTATAAATTTATTATCAATTTCACCGTTATTTTTGACTGCCAATACTAAAAAATTTTCTGTTGTAAATAATTTATTATAATTATTAAAATACAGAAAATCCTTATCATTTTTTGCAACTAAAGTGTCTGATGAAGCATCAATCCTAAAATTTTTAATGTAAATAGATGAAAAAATTATCAACATTACAGAAAAAACAAATAAAAAACTTATTTTTAGTCTTGACAAATTTCGCCTCCATTTTCCTGCATTTAGAATGCTAGAATTTCATGACCTAATATTTTTTACAAATAACTTAAAAAAAAACAATTTCATATTTTAATTATTAAAAAATTAATATTTAATTTTATTATTTTTTAAATTTAAAAATTATTGATCACTCAATTATATTATCATAATCTTTAACTGTTAAATCACTAAATTTAGTGAAATTAGGATCAAAGTGTGCTTTTATTGTTCCAATTGGCCCATGTCTTTGCTTAGCAATAATAATTTCAGCAGTGTTATGAGATTTTTCACATAAATCACGCCATCTATTATGTCTTTCATCATATTTGTCTTCAGATTCTTCAGGCTTTTTGATAGGTTCCATTCTCTCCAAATAGTAGCTTTCACGAAAGATAAACATAACTACATCTGAATCCTGCTCAATAGTTCCACTTTCTCTTAAATCAGCTAATTGTGGTCTTTTATCTTCTCTTTGCTCTACTTGTCTAGATAATTGCGAAAGAGCAATTATAGGAATATTTAATTCTTTAGCTATTGCTTTTAAACCTCTTGTTATTTCTGATATCTCTTGAACTCTACCGTCATTCTTTTTTGTTGAACTTCCAGACATCAGCTGCAGATAATCTATTATAATTAAGTTTATATCATGTAATCTTTTTAATCTTCTAGCTCTCGCTCTGAGCGAAGGTATTGTTAAAATTGGGTTATCATCAATTATTAAATTTAAATTTTCTAATTTCGAACTAATGTTTGCAATATTTTTAAAATCATTTTTGGATAATTCTGCTTTACGCATTTTATCACCTGATATTTTTGACTGTTCAGCTAATATTCTAGTAGCTAATTGTTCTGAGGACATTTCCAAAGAAAAAAAAACTACCTTACCACCTTCAATTGTTGTTTTTTCTCCATCTTCATTAATCAACTCTTTGTATTTTTCAGCAGCATTAAAAGCAATATTTGTTCCAAGAGCAGTTTTACCCATTGAGGGTCTACCCGCTACTATGATTAAGTCTGAATTATGCATTCCTCCAAGTTTTTTGTCTAAATCTTTTAGCCCAGTTGCTAAACCAGCAATTTTACCATCTCTTTTAAAAGCTTCATTGATTATATTGACGGCATTTTTTAGTGCTTCTCTAAAAAAAGAATATTTTCTTTCAGTATTCCCAGTTTGAGATAATTGATAAAGTTCATTTTCTGCTTTTTCTATTAATTCTATACCTTCTTCATTATCTTCATTTTCAGCAGTATCACTTATGAGATTTTGTCCAATTGATATTAAATTTCTTTTAATATGCAGATCATAGATAATTTTTCCATATTGATAAGGATTTTGAGTAGATGGAGCGCTATCTTTAATTTGATTAAGGTATTTTAAGTTATCAAAATCAAAATCATTTGAAGGTAAATAACTTTTTAATGTTATTGGAGAAACAAGCATATTTTTATTCAACAACATTGAAATTGTTTTAAAAATTATTTGATTATTGGGGTCAACAAAATGTTTATCTTCAAGAAAATCTGCAACCTTTTCATAATTTTTATTATCCCAAAGAATAGAGCCAATTAAAGCTTGTTCTGCTTCTACATTTGTAAAAATTTCAGATTTGATTTGGTTTTTTTTATCTAAATTTATAACTTCATTAGTTTGCACAATTATTTTTTAATAAAAAAATAAATTATAACAATAAGTCATATTTAAATTTAAATATAAATGGTTAATATCTATATAATAAAATGTGAATAAAATTAGTTTTTAACTACCTTTATATTAATTAATTCTTGTATATCAGTATATGGGCTCACTTTTATTTGGTGGTCTCCAACAGATCTTATTTGCTGTGTTATAATAATATCATCAGAGTGAATTATTATGCTATTTTCTCGAAAAAAATTAAGAATTTCTTTTTTTGATATAGCTCCATATAGCTGACCTTTTTCATCTGCTTCTTTACTAAATTGAATCTTAAGCTTCTTTATATCTTCAATTGTTTTTTTTGCTTTTTCTAATTTATCTTTTTCTTTTGTTTTAATTTCATCTTTAATTTTTTCATAATATTCAAGATTCTTCTTATTTTCCCTAAGTGCCATTTTTTTTGGTAACAAAAAATTTCTTGCGTATCCATCTTTAACATTTACAAGATCACCAACTCTCCCAAGTTTTTTCACGTTTGTTGTTAAAATTATTTTCATACTAATTTGTAAATTTATTTGTGTAAGACATTAATGATAAAAATCTTGCTCTTTTAATTGCTAAAGATAGCTCTTTTTGTTTACCTCTTGAAACATTGGTAATTCTACTTGGAACAATTTTACCTTTTTCACTAATATATTTTGATAATAGTTTCACATCTTTATAATCTATAACAGGAGAGTTTTTGCTACTAAAAGGACAAAACCTTTTTCTGTCCTCAAAAGGACTATTTTTTGAGTCATCCCTGCTTCTTGACTTATTTTTTTTAGTTTTTTTCATAATTTAATTTTGTTGGCAATTCTTGATGTTCGCTGACTTTAATAAATAAATGTCTAAGAATATTATCATTTTGATTTAAATTTTTGGTTATCTTTTCAATATTATTTCCATTTATTTCTAATTGAAAATATCTATAAAAAGCTTTTTTAAAGTTACTAATGTCATAGCTTAAGTCTCTTAAACCCCAATCCTCAATATTTGTTATTTTGCCAGAATTACTTGAAATTAATTTCTCAAAACTTTTAATATTTTCTGATAAAATTGCGTTTGATGACTCAGGACTTATTAATAAAACGGCTTCAAATTTATTCATTTTACTCCATGGTTAAATCTCAATAAATTGTTATCAAGAGAAGTTGTGGTTGCATATATTCTTATTTTGAAATAAATCAACCATAAATGACAAGTGTTATATTTCCAGGTCAAGGCAGTCAATTTTTAGGTATGGCTAAAGATTTTTTTGATAATTTTAAAGAGGCAAAGAATACATTTGAAGAAATTGAAGACTCTACAAATATCAATTTAAAAAAGATAATTTTTGGAAATGATACTACTCTTTTAAATTTAACAAATTTTACACAAATATCTATATTTGCCTGCTCCATTTCAATTTATAAAACCTTAGAAGCAAATTTTGATTTTGAAAAAATAAAAATTAGTAATATGCTTGGTCATTCTCTTGGTGAATATTCTGCTCTAGCAGCAAGTAAATGTATTACTGTTAACCAAGCTTCAACTTTGCTAAAAATAAGAGGTGAATTGATGAATTCTGCAATTGAGCCAAATACAACTTCAATGGCTGCTTTGATTGGAATGAACTGTGAAGAAATTGAACAAATTATTAAGATTAACAACTTAGATATAGAAATTGCTAATGACAATTCACCTGGTCAGGTTGTAATTTCAGGGACAAATATTAATATAATAAACTCAGAAGATATTTTTATTAAAAATGGAATAAAAAAATTTGTTAAACTAAATGTTTCAGCAGCTTTCCATAGTAAATTTATGAGAGAAGCTCAGAGTAAACTTAATATTGAAATAGATAAAATAAAATTTGAAGAACCAATTTGTTCAATCATCTCTAATTATAATGCTTCATCAAATTCATCATCTTTAAAAATTATTGAAAATCTTAAATTACAAATGTCAAATAGAGTTAGATGGACAGAGAGTATTTTAAAGATTGAACAAAATGGTGAAAATAAGATTCTAGAAATTGGGCCAGGTAAGGTATTATCCGGTTTAATTAAAAGAATTTCAAAGAAATTAGATACAATTTCAATTAATAATATAAATGATTTAGAAAAATTAAAATTATTATGAGCAATACACAAAAAGTATTTATTACAGGATCTTCAGGAGGTATTGGGAGTTCGATAGCAAAGAAATTTAATGAAATCGGATGTAATTTGATTTTAATATCTTCATCTAAAGAAAAACTTAGCAAAATGAAAAATTTGTATGGTGAAAAACATTTTTATTATCACTTAAATATATCTGATTTAACAAATCTTACTTCTAAAATGGAAGAAATTATAGATGATCATCCTGATATATCTGTAATCATCAACAATGCTGGTCTTACTTCTGACAGTTTATTACTTAGGATGAAATTAGAACAGTGGCAAGAAGTTATTAATACTAATCTTTCTTCAAATTTTGTAATTATTAAATCAATTTTACCTAGTATGATAAAAAGTAAGAAAGGTAAAATTATTGGAGTGTCATCAGTAGTTGCAATTTCGGGAAATCCAGGTCAGGCTAATTATGTAAGTTCAAAATCAGGAATGATAGGTTTTTATAAGTCACTAGCTCATGAAGTAGCTAGTAGGAATATAAATGTTAATGTTGTTTCACCTGGATTTATTGTCTCTCCAATGACCCAAAAATTAAATGAAATACAAAAAAATAAAATATTAGACAATATACCTATGAAAAAATTTGGAGAGCCAGCTGATGTGGCTAATTTAGTTTATTTTTTAACGTCAAATGAAGCATCTTATATAACTGGTCAAAATTTTCATGTAAATGGTGGAATGTTGATGGTTTAATTAGTTGACATAAACAGAAATAATAATTTATTAAAATCTAATAACATTAAGGAGATACATATGAGTGATGTTCAAGAGCAAGTAAAACAAATAGTGGTAGACCATCTTGGAATAGATGAAGCTAAAATAACACCAGAAGCTAAATTTATTGATGATCTGGGTGCCGACAGTTTAGATACTGTAGAATTAGTAATGGCATTTGAAGAGAAATTTGGAATAGAAATTCCTGACGATGCTGCTGAAACAATTCAAACAGTTCAAAATGCAATAGATTATATTGAAAGTAAAAAATAATCTTTTAATTATTTATAATGAGGAGAGTTGTTGTTACAGGAATAGGATTGCTATCTTCAATTGGTAGTGAAAAAAATGAAACTTGGAGCAACCTTCTTAGTGGTAAATCTGGAATAAAAAAAATAGAACATTTCGACACTAACGAATTTCCTTGTAAAATTGCTGGTTATATTTCCAATGATGTAAAAAATGATAACTATTTTGATATTACTTCACATCTAGACTCTAGAGAAATAAAACGAAATGATAGATTTATACAATATGGAATAGTTGCCGCAAAAATGGCTGTTGAAGACGCGGGCATTGAAAACTTAAGTGATGAAGATAAACTTAATACTGGAGTTATAGTTGGATCAGGAATAGGTGGTCTGGAAACTATTTATAATGGATCATTGACCATTAATCAAAATGGTCCAAGAAAATTATCTCCTTTTTTTATTCCATCTTCACTTATAAATCTTCTATCGGGTCAGATTTCTATTAAATTTGGTTTCAAAGGACCAAATCATTCTGTTGTAACAGCTTGTGCTACAGGTGCGCATTCTATAGGAGATGCAGGTGAAATAATAAAACGAGGTGCAGCAGATATTATGATTGCTGGAGGGGCAGAAGCAGCAGTTTGTGAGCTCGGTCTTGCCGGTTTCTGTGCTGCTAGAAGTTTAAGCACTTCATATAATGAAACTCCTGAATTAGCATCTAGACCATGGGATAAAAATCGTGATGGTTTTGTAATGGGTGAGGGCGCAGGTATTATTGTTTTGGAAGAAATTGAGCACGCAAAAAAAAGGGGTGCCAAAATATATGCTGAGTTGATTGGTTACGGTATGTCAGGTGATGCATATCATATTACCTCACCTTCTGAGGATGGTGATGGTGGATATAGAGCAATGAAACAATGTATCAATATGGCTAAAATTTCATTAGATGATATCAATTATCTTAATGCGCATGGGACATCCACACTTAAAGGTGATGAAATTGAATTAAATGCTATTAAGAGATTATTTAATAATCATAAAAATTTATTCGTAAGTTCAACAAAATCATCTATTGGTCATTTATTAGGAGCCGCTGGGAGTGTTGAGTCTATTTTTTCAATTTTGGCAATAAATAATTCAATTGCTCCTGCAACACTTAATTTAAATGAACCAATTGATTCTAAAAACATAAATCTTGTAGCAAAAGAACCAAAAGAGACTAAAATCAAAGTTGCTTTAAGTAACTCTTTCGGTTTTGGGGGAACAAATACTGCTTTATTATTTAAGAACTATTAGTTTATTTATAATTTTATTTTTTCTATATTTATCTTATATTCTTTTTATAAAAGAAATTAAAATAAATGATTTTAATTTAACTATTCAAAAAAATCAAAGTGCAAAAAGTATTATAAATTCAAATATTAATAATTTGAACTCAATAGAAAAAATTATATCTGAAATATCATTATCAATTCACTCTAAGTATATTAAAAACATACATTACGGTGTTTTTATTATGCCAGAAAAAATTAAACTAAGTGAATTTATATCAATTATTACTAAACCATCAAACTTTATATCAAAAATTACAATTGTAGAGGGATGGAGCAAGTATGAATTGAATGAACTGTTGCAATCTAAATTTGATACATTTGATGATATTGAATATTTAGATATATTAGCTGACACATATTTTTTACATTCATATGAAGATTTTGATTCTTTTTATTTAAAATTAAATAAAATAAAAGAAAACAATAAAAAAAAATATAAGAACCACACATTATTAGATCAATTTTCATTTGATGAACTTATAATTATAGGATCATTGTTAGAAAAAGAGGGTATTGATGATTTAGATAAAAAGTTAATTTTCTCAGTTATAAAAAATAGATTGAAAAAAAATATGAAATTACAAATTGATGCTACTACAATATTTGCAATAACAGACGGTAAATATGATTTAAACAGAGATTTAAAAATAAAAGATTTAAAATTTAAACATCCGTATAATACCTACCATATTAAAGGTTTGCCGCCCGCTCCAATTTCATATGTAGGAAAAAAAACAATGGAATTAATTTTTGAAAATTATAAAAGTAAATATTTATATTATTTTTATGATAATATTGTAAAAAAGCATATTTATTCAAAAACATATAATGATCATAAAAGGAAATTAAGTGAATATAGAAGTAAAAAATAAAATAATTATTATTTCATCCCCATCTGGAGCTGGTAAAACAACATTGTGTAAAATGATTTTAAAAAAACTTAAAAATGTAATTTTATCAGTTTCTTATACATCTCGAAGTAAACGTTTAAATGAAATTAATGGAAAAGATTATTATTTTGTTTCTAAAGAAAAATTTTTAAAACTAGAAAAGAGTAATTATTTTATTGAATCATGTAATAATTTTAATAATTTTTATGGTTCTCCAATTAAAAATATTAGAAAATCTAATTTACTTAACAAAAATATACTCTTTGATATTGATTGGAAAGGTGCTAGAAAAATTAGAAGAAATTTTGATAAAAAAGATATAATAGATATTTTTATTCTTCCTCCATCAGTAAGAGAATTAAGAAAAAGATTAGTAAAAAGAGGCAGGGATAGTAATACTGAAATAAAACTAAGGTTATCTTATGCTCTCGAGGAAATTAAACATTATAATGAGTATAATTATGTTTTGATTAATCAAAATATACACAA
>CACGUF010000004.1 GCA_902576125.1 uncultured Alphaproteobacteria bacterium
TATGTGTCAATTATAGAAGAGGGATTTACCACATTTTTTTTTGACTTGCTCATTTTTTCAATTTTACCTACCCCAACTTTTTCATTATTATTATCAAAGTAACCATCGCTTGTTTCAAAAATGTTATTTGGCTCTATCCACTCACCTTTTTTATTTCTAAATGTTTTGTGGGTAACCATTCCTTGTGTAAATAATCCCTTAAAAGGTTCGCTTAAATTTATATAATTCAAGTCTCTAAGCGCTTTCGTAAAAAATCTTGAATATAAAAGATGAAGAATTGCATGCTCAATCCCCCCAATATATTGGTCAACAGGAAGCCAGTAATTAATGTCATCTTTTATAAACGGTTTATCTGAGCGTGGATTGCAATAACGTAAAAAATACCAAGAGGACTCAAAGAATGTGTCAAAAGTGTCAGTCTCTCGCACAGCCTTCATTCCTGTTGTTGGACAGGTGGTGTTTTTCCAATTATTAATTTCTTCCTCTGTTGGGTTTGGTTTGTTTTCACTTAAAATTGGCAGTAAAACTGGGAGATCTTTGTCTTGAACAGTAACAATAGTGCCATCTTCTCTATAAAGGACCGGGATTGGACAGCCCCAATAACGTTGTCTAGAAATCCCCCAATCTCTTAACTTATAGTTTATTTTTTTATTACCTATTTTTTCTTTTTCTAATTTTTTTATAACTTCTTCTTTTGCTGTTTCATTATCTAATCCATCTAGAAACTTAGAGTTTATAATAATTCCATTTTCTAACATTGCTTCACTTTTGATTTTTTTAGAATTGTTAGTTGCTAAAGGGCTTTTAACAACCTGAATAACATCCAGCTTATATTTTAAGGCAAAATCTAGATCTCTTTGATCATGAGCAGGACAACCAAATATGGCGCCAAGACCATAATCCATTAAAACAAAATTTGCTATAAAGAGAGGAATTTTTTTATTTAAAAAAGGATGATTAATAAATATATTCGTATCATACCCAGCCTTAGTTTTTTCTGAGTCCATATTTTTAATTTCAGAATGAAATTTTTTAGCATTATTATCTTTTTGAATAATTTTTTTTGCAAGTTTGTGTTCTGATGAAATAGCAATAAAAGTTGCTCCAAAAATTGTATCAGGCCTAGTGGTGTAAACCTTGAGAGATTTTTCATCTACAATATTATTTTCAACTATTGAAAATATAATTTCTGCACCAACTGATTTACCAATCCAATTAGACTGCATAATTTTTACTTTGTTTGGCCACATGTCCAATGAGTCTAAATCAGCTAACAGCTCTTCAGAGTAGCTGCTTGTTTTTAAAAACCACTGTGAAAGGTTTTTTTTCTCAACCAGCGCTCCTGATCTCCAACCCCTTCCATCAATAACTTGCTCATTTGCCAACACTGTTTTATCAACAGGATCCCAATTAACCTCAGACATTTTTTTATATGCGAGCCCATTATTATACATATCTGTAAAAAACTTTTGCTCATGCCTGTAATATCCTGGGTGGCATGTTGCCAGCTCTCTGTCCCAATCTATAGAAAAGCCCATGGATTTTAACTGATTTCTCATATATTTAATATTGCCATAAGTCCAATCTGCAGGACTCTTTTTTTCTGTCATTGCAGCATTTTCAGCAGGCAAACCAAACGCATCCCATCCCATTGGGTGAAAAACATTAAAACCTTTCATTTTTTTATAACGAGCGACAACATCACCAAGTGTATAATTTCTTACATGCCCCATGTGGATTTTTCCAGAAGGGTATGGAAACATTTCAAGCACATAATATTTTTTTTTATTGTCTTTTTTTTCTACTTTAAAAATATTTGCATCTTGCCATTTTTTTTGCCACTTTGGTTCGGCTACTTTGTGATTGTATCTTTCCGACACTTTAGATGTTTTTAAGTTTTAATTTTTTTGCTTTATTTAATATAGCATTTTCGAGATCTATATTATCTTGATTTTTTGTTTTAACTCCAATCCACTTATTATTTTTAAAAATTTCACAAAAAGAAGACACTCTAAGGTTTTGTGTTTTTAGTTCAGCACCACTAATAAAAACATTGATTTTGCACCTTTCGTTTTCATTGTTTTCTGTGCTGTACCAATCAGTAAATATAGTACCCCCAAAAGGATCTGCTGAGCTTAGTGGAATAAAACTTAAGGTTTCTAAGCTGGCTGACCAAAGATAAGGATTTATTGGCATACCAACGGAAGCAAACCCACCACTATTTTCTTTATTATTAAGTTCACCAAAAACCGTGATGCCATCTTTACCAAACAGACCACCACCAGTAGACAATCTTGTCTCTGCATCCCTCATGGCCGCCTCTTTATCATTTGCACTATTGATTGCGGTGCCGGACCTACTAATTATCTCACCGGTTGTTTGTGCTTTTGACCACAGCTCTTCTTTTTCTTCTTCCGTTAAATCTTGACTACAAGAAAAAATAAACAAAAATAAGACGAACAAAACTACTTTGAAAAGGGACATATTCTCTAAATATTCTATTGCTGTAAAAAAGTAAATTATAAAAAAAAACGGCACTTTAAAAAAGTGCCGTTTTAATAAAGTTTATTTTAATTAAAATGACATGTTAGCACCGATGTACCAAGAAGAACCGCCTGATGTTTCAGAAGCACCTTCGTTTTCTGAGTCAACATTCTTCCATCCGATGTTAGCAGTTACACCTGATGCTACAGCATATGAAATACCAGCATCTGTGATGTCTTGCGCATCATCAGTAGTACCAGCAGTACCTAGAGTAGTGTTATCTGCACCTTCAGCATTAGTGAAACCAACACTTAGAGTTACATCTCCAGTTACATACTTAACACCAACTTTTGAAACAGTGTTATCAACAATTTCTGCTTCTGGAGTTGTTTTAACTTTATCACCACTAGCATAACCAGCAGCAACAGTTAAGTTACCAGTTACAGCACTGAAACCAACGTGGAAACCGTTAGAACCTTCTGAAGGCTCTTGAGCGTTATCTTTCCAATCAGAGTCAGCAACACCTGCACCAATAGTTACAGCAGTGTCACCAGCGCTTGTTACGTAAGTCGCACCAAGACCCCATGAGCTTTCAAGCTCAACAGATCCATCAGCAGCAACACCGTCATCAACAGAAAGTGAAGCACCGATTTTAAGACCATCAGCCATAAAGTCAGCAGCTGAATGCCATTCGAAACCAATCGCTGTAGCTTCACCGAAGAAGTCAAGACCAGTTTGTGCTCTGTTTGTAGTTGTTACAGTAATTGAAGCTTCACCTTGTCCACCCGGAACTGAAATGTCGTGAGATTTAGCAGCGTTACCACCGTTAATCACGTCTAATTTTGATCCGTCAGTGAAAGTAAGTGTAAGACCAGCAGTTTGAAGACCAGTTGTGCCTTCGTTAGCCAGCATAAAGCTTGAAGCAATACCTACACCGCCATCAGTAGTCTCTGATAGAGAAACTGAAAAGCTAGAAGCTGTTACTTGTGCCATAGAAGCGTCAGTACTAGCATCAGTATCAGTACCTCTTAAACCAGTGTGGTGACTACCTGACATAGTAGCAGTTACAGCTTCTGCAACTGAAGCAACGCCCATAGTAGAAACTAGAGCAGATGCTAATAATAGTTCTTTTTTCATAATATACTCCTTATTGAGTTAATGAATATTCATTAAATATAAGAAACTACTCTTATATTGATGAACTTCTTAATTAAAAAATTGCTAAAAAACCAAAAAAAGCATAAAAATAAATAAATTTGATATAATGTGTTGTTTTTTTACAACAATAAGAAATGTTCAATATTAATATTTATAAGAAAATTTTGAAAGAAATAGAGGGTTTTGGGAAAAAAACGCAGATTGTGGCCGTTTCTAAAAACCACCCCAAAACTTCTGTAGAATCAGCCCTTAGCTATGGGGTTAGAATATTTGGGGAAAATAGGGTTCAAGAAGCAAAAGCAAAGTTTGATGATCTTAAGGAATCATACAAAAACATAGAGCTTCATCTTACTGGACCATTGCAAACAAACAAAGTTAAGGAGGCGATCAGGCTTTTTGATGTTTTTCATACTCTTGATAGAGAAAAACTAGCAAGAGAGTTTGTAAAAAATGGAGAGCTCTATAATAAAAAATTTTTTATTCAAGTTAACACAGGCAGGGAAAAGAATAAGAGCGGGATTTATATTGAGGACTTAAATCAATTTGTAAATTATTGCACAAACGACCTATCCCTTAATATTGTTGGCTTAATGTGCATTCCTCCAGTTAACGACAAGCCAAAAGAACATTTTTCAATTTTATCAAATGAAGCTAAAAAAAATAATCTTTCTAAACTGAGTATGGGCATGAGCTCTGATTATACCGAAGCAATAGAACTAAATGCAACATATATTCGTATTGGTACATCATTATTTGGTAAAAGATTAAAATGAAAACCACATTAGAAATATTTTCAACAGAAAAATTAAGAAATTTTTTTTCAAACCTCGAAGATTTTTTTCATATCAATATTATAGATATTGAAGAGTTAGGTAATTTTTATGATTCCAATTTTTTAAAATTGATATTCTTAGATAAGGAAAGTATTATTTCAAAAAAAATTGAAAAAAAATTATTTGAGAATGAAAATATAATTTTTGTTTGTAAAGATTTTTCTGTTTTTCAAAAATTTTCTTTAAATCAAAAAAATGTTTTAATTTCTCCTGTATCAATAAATAAATTAATAGATTTTATTAATAATTTTATTAATACAAAAAAACATCACTTTATGAATATTGAGTTAAAAAATCATACTATTACTAACCCCAAAACAAATGAAAAGATTTATCTAACTGAAGCTGAAAATTATATTCTTCTAAAGCTATTTAATGAAAAAAATGTTAAAAAAAAATTACTTGAGAGAGATGCCCTGCAAATAAAGCAAGAGCTAAACACATCCTCAATGGAAAGTCATTTAAACAGAATTAGGAAAAAATTGAAAAAAATTAGATCACATTTTACAATTTCAAGCAAAGAAAAATACGTTTACTTAGAAACAATTAATCAAGATAAATAGGCACAAAAGAAAATAAATCATCATCAAGAATGCTGTTATAATTATGTTCATTAAAACTTATTGAAATAATTTCATTTTCAGACTCCGCAGTAATTTTTCTTAGTATTATAGGTTTGTTTTCAAAAAATATTCTTAAATTTGTTTTAGTTGAATTTATTGAAATAATTTTTTCAAAAACAATTTCTTCACTTTTCTTTTTAGGGGTTAATTTTGAAAAATAATTTTTATCTAAAAAAATATCATAAAATA
This sequence comes from uncultured Alphaproteobacteria bacterium, assembly GCA_902576125.1. Lineage (GTDB taxonomy): Bacteria > Pseudomonadota > Alphaproteobacteria > HIMB59 > CACPNW01. The sequence goes on from CACGUF010000004.1 coordinate 5,288, forward strand.
TGCCCACAATATTTTTCTGAGTAGAAAAAAATTCCTCCTCTTTAAGTTCATGATTTATATATACGCCTTTATTTTTACTTAATATTAGTGATCTATTAGGCAAAAAATAATCCAGTCTTATTTTGTTATCTTTTATATATATCCGACCTTCTTCTAATGAGGTTCCATTTGATTGAATAAATTTTGAGGAAAAATAATTTAAATTATTAACATATTTATCTATTTTTGATCCAACATCATCCCCTGCTAGATTTTTTGAAAAAAAAATTACAACAGACAGTATTGAAAAAGCTGTTAAATTAATTAGTTTTTTTAAGAACTTGCCTCTTGCCTGCATTATTTGCTTCAGATACGACTCCATCATCCTCCATTTTTTCAACAATTCTTGCGGCTCTATTATATCCTATTTGTAAATATCTTTGAATAAAGCTAGTTGAAACTTTCTGCTGATTTATAACAATATCAACAGCTTTAGCATAAAGCTCATCAACATTTCCGTTATCAAAATTAAGAGATAAAGAATTATCCCCGCCATGTTCATCTAATGAAATTTCATTTTTAAAATCAAAAACATTTTGTTTTTTTATAAAACTTACAACTTTTTCAATTTCTGATTCACTAACAAAACCGCCGTGCAATCTTTTTAAATTTGCACCGTTTTCCAAGAAAAGCATATCGCCACTACCCAATAATTGTTCAGCGCCCATTTCATTTATAATTGTTCTGCTATCAAACTTACTTGCAACCTTATAACTAATACGGCTTGGAAAGTTTGCTTTAATTGTTCCTGTTATGACGTCAACACTAGGTCTTTGTGTTGCAGTAATTAAATGAATTCCAGACGCTCTAGCCATTTGTGCTAATCTTTGAACAAGACTTTCAACTTCTTTTCCTGCAACCATCATTAGGTCAGCCATTTCATCAATAACAACAACAATAAAAGGCATCTCCTCAAGCGGTATTTCTCTTTTTTCTATTATTGGCTTTCTAGTGTCTTTATCAATTCCTGTTTGAACTTCTCTGAAAATCTTCTTCCCAGATTTTTGGAAGTTATTAATTTTATTGTTAAAGGTCGAAATATTTTTTACATTTATTGAGCTCATTAACTTATATCTGTTTTCCATTTCTCTAACTACCCACTTTAGAGCAAACACTGCTTTATTTGGGCTTGTTACAACTGGCGTTAATAAATGTGGAATATCCTCATATATGCTTAACTCAAGCATTTTAGGATCAATCAAAATTAATTTACATTCATTTGGTTTAAATTTTATAATTAAACTCATAATCATAGAATTAATTCCAACAGACTTACCTGAGCCAGTAGTGCCAGCAATTAAAAGATGAGGCATTTTCTCAAGATCAGTAAATATATTTTCACCAGAAATATTTTTACCCAGAGCCAATCTTAATGAATTATTTTCTTCAAAAAAAGTATCATCGTTTATTAAATCGCCAAAATAAACAGCCTCTCTTCTGCTATTAGGAATTTCAATACCCAAACTAGATTTTCCTGGTTGTGAAGAAATTCTAGCAGAAAGAGAAGACATGGCTCTAGCTATATCGTCTGAAAGCCCAACTATCTTGCTGGCTTTAATTCCCGCTTTTGGCACAAATTCAAAAAGAGTTACAATTGGGCCCGATTTATAGTTTACAATTTTTCCCTCAACACCGTATTCTAGTAAAGTATTCTCTAATTTAAGAGAAAGTTCTTGATTTAGTTTTTGTAATTCTTTTGTTTGACTATACTTTACTGAAGATCTCGCAAATAATTCTGTGCTTGGTAATTGATAAATATAATTATCAAATTCAGAACTTTGTATTTTGTTTTCTTTATTAATCTTACGAATAAAGCTATTTTTATTTTTGTGTAAAACTGGTTCGCTTTTATAAGATTTTTGCGAAGTTCTTGCTTTTTGACTTTTCCTTTTTAAGCCTGATAAACTAAAGGCAATTATTCTAAATATTTGTTTATAAATAACAGAAATTATAATTTCTATAAACTTAAGTTTTTTTATATACTTAAATTTTATATTAAACACATAGAATAATATAGTTATTAGAGAAAAACAAAAAACAACATTAACAAATAGACGAAAGAAGTAATTTTCAAAAAAAACTAAATTATAATTATTTAAAAGGCTTTCAATAATATTCGCAATTGCATTGTATATTATTCCCCCGTCTGAATAGTACAAATTAAATTCAACAAAAACATGATTAAACAATACTGATGAAAAAAGAATCAAGAAAAACTTAAAAAAGATATTTTTAGTTGGAAACCCAAATAAAAACAAAAATCCAACAAAAAATATAAAGAGACCAATCACATATGAGTAAATTTCAAACAAAAACAAAAATGTACTTGATAATAAGGCTCCAAATTGACCAAAAAAATTTGTTATATCTCCAAATGACTGTAGTTTTCCAATACCCGGGTCTTCAGGATTGTGTGTGCCTAGGCTTACAATAATTAATAAACCAGAGGCGAGAAAAACTAAACCAAAAATGGTTTTCAAAATAAATAATTTAAATCCGCCATATTTAAACATAATAATTGTTTCTAATACCCCTAGAATAAGGTAATTCGAAGAAAAATTATGAAAGAATTAAATTGTGATTTGCATATAATTGGAGGAGCTCTATCGGGCCTTTTAACCGCTTACTGTGCGGCGGTTTTGGGTTATAGGATAATTATTTCAGAGAAAAAAAACATCATATCAAATAGTATAAAATCAATAACTGATATCAGAACCACTGCTATAGCGGAAGGATCAAAGATTTTTTTAGAGTCTCAAGGTATTTGGAAATTTATTAAGCATTATGCTGAACCAATAAAAAGTATTAGAGTTTTTGATATGACTGCAAAATGTGACTTAGATTTTATTAATCCCACACCCAAATCTAATCTTGGGTATATAGTTAAAAACTCAACATTGATTAGTGTATTAATTAAAGAGTTGCAAAAAAAGAAAAATGTAAAGTTTATAACAGGGTCAAATATTAATTCGATTTTATCTCAAAATTTAAAGATTGTAAGTCTTTCAAATAATAAAAAAATAAATTCAAAGTTGATAATAGCTGCAGATGGAAAAAATAGCACTGTTAGAAAAATATTAGGCACTAACTTTTTCAAAAAAAATTATTCGGAAAAAGCTCTTGTTGTAAACTTCTACCATGAAATGCCACATAACAATATAGCGTATGAGTTTTTTTTAAAAACTGGTCCATTAGCTATTCTGCCAATGCAAAAAGAAAAAAATAATAATCAAAGCACTTTAATCTGGTCCAATAAGCCGGAGATAGTTGACATGATCACAAAGTCAAATTTAAATGATGACTATGTTTTAGAAATTCTTAAAGAAAAACTTTCTGTATATTTAGGAAATATAAAAAAAATTAATTCAATACAAGCCTTTCCCCTTTCAGCACATATTAACGAAAAATTCTATGATAATAAAACTGTTTACTTAGGCGATGCTGCTCATTCTATTCACCCTATTGCTGGCCAGGGTTGGAATTTAGGATTGAGGGATATAAAATCAATAACAAGATTGCTAAAAAAAGCAAAAGAAAATGGTTCAGCGATAGGCACAAAAGATTTTTGTAAAACCTACAATGATCTATGCTATTACGATGCATATAGGCTTTTTGAAACAACTGATAAGCTCGACTGGATTTTTAAAAAAGACAAATTTTATTTTAGATTTTTAAAAAATGTAGGCTTCAAAGTAATAAATAAAAATAAGTTTTTGAAGGAGAAAATTGTAGAGTTTGCAATGGGGATCTAATTAATTAAATTTGTTTCTTGGTCTGAAACCAATTCTATTTGAAGGGAGGATAAAACATTTTCATATAGCTCTTCATTTGATTTAAGCTCCAAAAACATTTGTTTCATACTATCATCAAAGGGCGAAATCATAACTATAAACTTCAGCAAATCGAGCATGTTTAATTGAGAAAGATCATCTAAGTTTACATTTATTTTTTTTACCTCTTTGTATTTTTTAAAACTATCAATAATTGTTTTCCTCAGATCTTCATCAAGCTTGTTTCCATTAAAGTTATCAATATTTTCAATTTCGCATATTCTGAATTTTTGCAATGTATCAATTTCTCTAATAATATTAAAACAGTTTTCTCCTTTTAGATTTATTAAATATCTTTTATCTGGTGTTTCGTTAAAAACAGTAATTTTACCATAACAACCTATCCTGTAGAGCTCACCATTCTTTTTTTGCTGAACCATTCCTATTAGTCTGTTATTTGATAAAGAATAGTCTACCATTTCAATATATCTTTCTTCAAATATATTTAAAGGCAGATTTGTTTCAGGAAACAGTATTGCTCCATTTAATGGAAAAATTGGTATCTTCATCTAAGCAAACAAAAGACTTGAAAATTTTTTTCTATAAATTTTAGTTGCCTCATGGTCATTTCCAAGGGCATCAAAAAACTCTACTAATTTTTTCTTAATTTTTTCTTTGTCTTTAAAGTAATTATCTAAAAGAAAAGTAAAGGCTTTTTCATATTCAGCTGCTGAAAAATATTGTTCAGAGATTTCAAGCAATATTTTTATGTTCTTAGGATCTCCTTTATATTTTTCAAGAAGCAAATCTATAGAAACAGTTTTTTTTGAATCTTTAACGATTTTGGTTTTTTTTATAATTTTATTAATTTCTTGATTATTTTTCATTTCATCATCAAGAGAAGCAATAAAATCATCTATTTCTCCAAACTCTTTTTGAGCTAACAAGCACTCTAAATATAAACTTATAGCTATTGGATCGTTTGTATTTTCAGTAAAAAAAATCAAAATTTTATCTTTTGCCTCATCAAATTTTTTACTACCAATTAACTCTTTCATTTCATTATAAAAATCACTCATATCCTCTTTAAGTTTTTTGCCAGATGATTTTTCAATAAACTCAATAAAATCTTTTTCGGAAATTACACCTTGAAAAGCATTAACAATTTTTTTGTCTTTAAATGCAAAAACAGTAGGAATTGATTGAATCCTAAGTTGTGCTGCTAGTTGTTGATTGTCATCAATATTAACTTTAATCAAGTTAAAGCCGTCTTGATTTTCTTTTGCAACTTTTTCCATTATTGGCGTTAGTTGCTTACAAGGGCCACACCAAGGCGCCCAAAAATCAACAACTATTAACTTATTATCACTTTCATTTACAACTTTATTTTCAAAGTCACTTTCATTAATTTCTACTATATTGCTAACATTCATATGTCTTAACAATTATCCCTTTTGTTGATGAAAAAATATGTATTTTTTTATTATTTTCAATCATAAACTCAATAAAATTATCACATTTCATTGTTATGGTTGCTGTATTGGTTAGCGGGTGAAAATTAATAAAGTCTGAATTATAAAGCTTATCTTCTAAATAAAAACCAACTGTATTATCTATATTGTTTAACAATGCAAAAGGAGAAACAGACCCTGGTTTAACTCCTAATAAGTCAAGAAGATATTCTTCTCTTCCAAAAGATAAATTCCCCAAATCTAGAGATTTTGATATTTTTTTAAGATTTATATTTGTATGCTCTTCACATGAAATTAAATAAAATTTATCTTTTTTATTTTTTAAGAATAAATTTTTAGTGTGAGATCCTTTTATTTTTCCTCTTAATTTAACTGAGTCTTCTACTGTAAACAGAGCTTGGTGCTCATGAACATCATAATCATAGCCCTTTTTATTTAATATCTCTAAAATTTTTTTGGAGTCTAACATAAATGAACATCTTTTTATTATACTTTATGAATCTATCATGATAGTAGAAAAATTATTGCGGGCGTAGCTCAGGGGTAGAGCGCAACCTTGCCAAGGTTGAAGTCGAGGGTTCGAATCCCTTCGCCCGCTCCAATATAATGTTAAAACTTTTAAAAATAAAAGACTATTATATTCCAGAGACTGATCTATCATATCAGGCCTATTTTCAAAAATTTGATCATTATCAAGAAGCCCAGAGAAATAGAGCGGTTTCTCATGTTGATGAATGGGAGTTTGCAATTGATATTGGGGCAAATATTGGTTTGTGGGCTAAAGATTTATCAAAATACTTTAATAATATTGTTTGCTTTGAGCCAAATCCTTTTTGCCACGAATGTTTAAAAAAAAATATTACTTTAGAAAATTCAAAAATATACCCTTATGGCTTAGGAGAAAAAGAAGAAACAAGAGAATTGTTTGTTGATTTAACTAAACTGGGAGGATCTTCGTTTATTAATAAAACAAAAATTGGATTTAATCAGGATGGAAGTAAAATATATGGTGAGTTTGGTCAAGAGACAGTAAAAAAAAATATTGAAATAAAAAAACTAGATGATTTTGATTTTAAAAAAATTAATTTTATAAAAATTGATGTACAAGGATATGAGCTTAATGTTCTAAAAGGTGCACAAAATACTCTAATAAACAACAATCCTGTTATTTGTCTTGAAGAAGAAGATCCTAAAAATAAAACAATTATAAATTTTTTAAAAAATTTAAATTATGATCTAGTAGACGTAATACTTAAAGAACAAATCTTTAAAAAAAATAACTAAAAGATTTTACTAATACTAAATATAAAAATTTAGATGGAAAATAAGCTGTTAAGAGCTTTGTGACAGACTTATAAAAGGTCTTTTTTTCTAATTAAAGAAACATTAAAACTTATGACAATTCTTTCTGCATTTGATAGGTTTGGGTTAACCTTGTGCTCAAGATAACTTGGAAATAAAACTAGCGTTCCCGGCTTTGGTGTTACTGACTGTACTTGAGCATTAATACTATTTACCTCTTTTGATGTTGGATGATGAAAAACATTAGCTTGTCTTGGATCAAAAAAAACAATATTACCTGCATTTGGCTCAGCTTTTACGTAATATGCAGCGCTCAACGCGCTGTTTCCATGGTGGTGTTTTTCATTAAAGGCATCTTTATTATTAATAATTGCCCACATACTTGTTATTTTTGCTAATTGAGTTTCCAAATCCCAACCCATATCATTTATGGCACTACCAATATTTTTAGAAATTTCAGTTACAAAATTTTTAAGATTTTCAGCCTTTAAATCAAAGTCTTTAGAATGCCAGCCTTTAACATTGCTTTTTTTTGTTCCGTCGGGATACTTTTCTTTCTCTTCATAAATATAATTTAATAATTCATTATTTATATTTTCACAATTACCTATTTCATTGATCCAAATTGGTGTAGAAAAAAAAAGATGCATAAATCTTAAATAAAGCAAAAACAATAACCTGAAAAGTTAATTTTTGCCTTGTATAAAAATATGTTGTTTTAAAATGCTTTTTTTAATTTAAATAGTTATCTGTATGAGTAAAAAAATAACAAATAATAGCATTAGTGATAAAAATTTTTACTTAAATATTTTAAAAAATAATCCCTCAAACTATGAGGCAATATTAAAATTAGGATTAATTGATGTTAAAGAAAACAATCTTTTATTTGCTAAAGAGAAATTTAAAAAACTACTAAAGATAGACAAAACAAAGCATGAGGGATATCTAAATCTTTCAAATATTTATTCATTTGAAGGAAAAACACTAAAAGCAAATGAAATTTTGAATAATTATTTAAATAATGTTGAAGAAAATATAGAAATTATAAATACCATAGCAGTCAATTTGCTAAACATTAAAAAAATTAACGAATTAGAAAAACACATAAAAAAATTTATTAACAAATACCAGAGTTATTTGCTCTATTATTTGCAAGGTTTTATTCTTACAAAAGCAGGAAAATTTTCTGAGTCTGAAGTTTTTTTTAAAAAATCAATTAGTTTAAATGCTAATTTTTGGAATAACTACGATTTTCTTATGAAACAATATGAAAAACAATCTCGCTTAAAAGATTTTAAACTTAAAATAGATAGTGCAAAGAAAATTTTTCAAAATAATGCAAAGCTTTATTATTATGAATCATTATTTTATTTTCGAGCAGGAAAATATAACCAGTCATTGAACATTCTTGCTGATAAAAAAATTGAAGAAAATTTTCTTTACAAACAGAGCGATGTTGATTTGGCAGATTATTTTCATCTACTAAGTAGAGTATATGAAAAATTGGGCCTCTATAGTGATAGCTATAATTTTGCTATAAAGAGAAATAATACAATCTTTAAATTCAAAGAAAACAAAAACTATAATAAAGATTTGATTTTAAATACAATATCAGCTTATAAGAAATTCTTTGATAAAAAAAATAAACCAAAGCAAATGAATATATCTGGTGGTATTAATCATTCAAACTTGGTTTTTCTTATTGGTTTTCCTAGATCTGGTACAACGCTTTTAGATACAATCTTAAGATCTCATTCTAAAACCATGGTATTAGAGGAACAGCCTTACTTATTAGATATTAGGCACAATTTTTATAAAGATCATAAACTTGATGATATTCTTCATATAACAGAAGCAGAAAAAATCAAAATGCAAGAAAGATATTTCAATTCATTTGATTATAAGCCTGATAAGTTAGTAATTGATAAGTACCCTCTTAATTTGATTGAGCTTGGTTTTATAAAAACAATATTTCCTAACTCAAAAATAATCTTAGCAATTAGACATCCTTTAGATTGCATAATTAGCTGTGTTTTAACTGCTTTTAAAATGAATGATGCTATGGTAAATTTTGAAAATATTCAAACAACATCCTTTTTTTATAGTCAATGTTTTGATTTATTATTCAAATATTTTCATTACTATGAAATTAATTATTATCAAATTAAATACGAGGATGTTGTCATGAATTTTAAAGATGAAATAGGAAAGCTTTTAAATTTTTTAAATTTACATTTTGAAGAAAGCATTAATGATTTTCAGAGCACTGCTATGCAAAGAGAAAAAATAAATACACCAAGTTATGATCAAGTAACACAACCTATTTACTCTAGCTCTATAAATAGATATAAAAATTTTGATGAAATTAATAATATTAAAATTGATATTAACTATTGGATAAATAAATTCTCATATTAAGCATTTTAACTAAATTAATTTCTTATTTTTTTTATATTCCTTTATTAGTTTTTTTGTTTTAAGAATTCTCTCGTGGTTTTTTTTTGCATTTTTTCTTCCACTTAATATAGCTGGGTACTTAAATATTAGTTTGGACAAATATACTGGTATTTTTGCTTTCATTAATGTTTGAAAACTCTTTTTGATGAAAAGATGAGTTTAATTTTGTTTTTGTTAACAAAATCAATTACTTTCTGATCATTTATTGAGCCACTTGGCTCTACAATGCATTTACAATTATTTCTAATTAATAATTTTAAACTATCAACAAATGGGAAAAAAGCATCAGATGCGCATACTAAATTTTTCAAAGAAAAACTTTCTTTATATTTCATTATTGCTAATTTTGTTGCATCATACCTGCTCATTTGTCCCGCCCCTATTCCCAGTGTTTTTTTATTTTTAACTAAAACTATCCCATTTGATTTAATATGTTTAACCACTTTAAAAGCAAATATAACGTCATCATATTCTTTTTTAGATAGCTTATTATTTTTAGATACAACTTTAAAATTGTCTTTCGATATTCTAAAATTATTATTTTTTTGTAACAAAGAGCCCATCCTTACTGTTCTGAATATTTCCTTTTTTACTTTAGGAATTTTAGCAGAATTAATTAAAATTAGATTTTTTCTTTGACACAAAATTTCAATTGCTTCTTTGGTATACCCAGGAGAAACCAAAACTTCAAAAAAATTTTTTATAATTAGTTTTGCTAAATTTTTATCTATTTTCTTATTTAACAAAATAACACCACCGAAAGCACTTTTCTTGTCACAATTTAAAGCGTTAACAAATGAATTTTTAATTGTTTTGGATGATGCAACACCACAGGCATTACTGTGTTTTATTATTACTGTAGTTGGTTCACTAAACTCACTTAAAAAATCTAGTCCACTGTCAACATCTAATATATTGTTGTAGCTAATTTTTTTACCCTGTATCTGATAATCTACAAAACTTTGGTTTTTACTTTTTTTTAAAACTGCAGTTTGATCTGGGTTTTCTCCATACCTTAGTTTTATATTCTTTGAATTATTATTTTTTATAAACCAACTATGTATATCTAAATCATATTTAGATGTTAATCCGAAAGCTTTTTTAGCCATTTTTTTTCTAAAAGTTAAATCTGTGACACCTTCATTTTTTTCTATATTATTTTTTAATAACTTATAATCATTTATAGAAGAAATTGTTGTTATGTTTTCATAGTTTTTTGCTGAAGACCTAAGTAGCGCTGACCCTCCAATATCAATCATTTCAATTGCATCCTTGTGGTTATTATTTGCAAATTTATTAAATGGATAAAGATTAACGATTACATAATCAATTTTAGGAAACCTTGTTTTATTAAAAATATTTATGTGATTACTGTTTTTTCTATCATGTAATATTGATATATATATTTTTGGATGAAGAGTTTTTACTCTTCCATCTAGAACCTCATTAAATTTTGTTAAGTCTGAAATTTCAAAACAATCAAAACCCAAAGACTTGATTTTTCTAGATGTAGAACCGGTTGATATTATTCCAATTCTATTTTTTTTTAATACCTTACATAAGGTGTTTATATTTTTTTTACTATAAACAGATATTAAAGCGAAACTTTTTAATTTTTGGAAAGTGACCAATGTATTTTTTCCCTATTTTGTTTTGTTATTCCTTTTATTACAATTTGTTTTGTTTCTTTAACATTGTTTTTATCCATAAACACACTTTCTTCCAAAACTAAATCTTTATTTGCTTTAAATACCCATATCACATTGTTCTTAGTCTTTAGAATAATGTTTCTTTTGCTATTAGTTTGAGTAATATTTATGTTTGGCATTATATGAAATCTAATATGAAAAATTATTTCTTTATTTTTAGAAGTTGAGGAAATTATTGAGTCTTCTCCTACTAAATAATTTTGATTTTCTTGAAAATAAATTTTTCTTTTAACGATTTTTTTATAGTTTTTTATATATCCATTATGAGACAGTTCAATTGTATGTTTTAAGTCTTTCACGTTTTGTTTTAAAGTAACTATCTGTGGATATTTAATATGAGGCTGATTTTCTCTTATTTCACTTATATTTGTATTTTCTAGAATAACAGTTGAATGAGCTGCTGAATATCTAAGGTAGGCAGCATTGCCAGTGCTTTTTTCAAGAGCACCACAATTAGTTATTATTTTTTCTTTATTAGAACTGAACTCGAGTGCTAACGTTCCGGCACTTAATCTTTTTGAATGTAATGAGCTTGTTGGCTGTACAGCATCTAAGAATATCTTTTTATCTTTATCTTCAAAATAAAAAATTCCATTAGTGTTATCAGGAAAAAGAATTTTTCTAATATTTTGATTTTCTTTAAATGCCAGTTTTATTTTCTCAAGATTAAAATTATTTGTGCCATTATACAAAGCAACAGTTCCATCTTTGTGAAAGTATTGTGCCAATACAGTCTCCATTTTTATCTTAGTCATATTCAAAATTTTGGGAACTTTGCTATTAAAATTAAGTAACATCGAGATTATTTCATTTATATTATTAATAAATTTAGCCTGTTCAAAAATATTATAAGTTTTATGCATTGAAAAACTATCCACTTGTTCTTCTAAAATTGACTCAAACTTATTTTTTATATCTAAAATTTCCTCACCTAAAATATATTTTATTAAAATATACGCCTTAAACTCCAGCAGCGAATACCCACTAATATTTTTTGGAAAAACAAATCTATTGAAGGCATTAATATTTATTTTTAATATTTTTTTTAAATTATACTCATCTTTTTTTGTTGATATTGAGTTTATAAAATCAAAATTATAAACTATATTTAAAATTCTATTTGCAATTTGATCTGATTCCCAAACATTATAAGCTTTGAATTTATTTATTTCATGCCAACGAAATATTCCAAACTTTGCAATTTCAATACCTCTTTTACCACCAAGTTTATTACATATATTTATAAAATCATAATTGTAAACTAATGAATTATTTTCAATCTTATGAAAATTTTTTTTAAAAATTAAATTTTTATTTTTATCATAATCATTAAAATCTATAATTTTAAAATTTAAGCTTGATATAATTTGAAATTTTATTTTACCAGGAAAAATATATATATAAATTAGTATTAATTTTTTAATAATTAAGTATATTTTATTTTTTATCATTTCTTGTTAACTGTACTGAAAAAAAACCATCAATATAATGTTTTTTATAACTTGTTGGTATGGTTAAAAAATATCCATCACTTGAAATTAATTTTTTGATATCTAGTAATTTTATATTTGGATTATATCTTTCTATACTAAAGTTTTTATTTTCTTTTAAAAAATTTGAAATTATTCCAACTGTTTCTGAATAGAAAAATGAGCAAACCATGTAAATTATTTTTCCTCTATTTTTTACTAACATAGATGATTTTTTTAATAAATTAGTTTGTAGTATATTTAGATCTTTCAAATTTGGCCCTTTTGATTTGAACAATATTTCAGGGTGTCTTCTTATTGTACCAATTGATGAACATGGTGAGTCTAAAAGAACAATATCAAATTTTTTATCTTCTGAGAAATTTAAGCCATTCACATTTTTAATTTTTGCACCAAAACCCAATCTAGATAAATTATCTTTTAGCTTTAAAATTCTTTTATAGTTTATATCATTTAAAATCACATTATTATCAGATAAAATTTGAAAAGCCTTTCCCCCTGGAGCAGCACAAATATCAAGAATATCATAATTTTTTATTTTAGAATTAATTGCGAGTGGTATCATTGAAGAAAAATCTTGAACCCACCACTCACCTTTTTTATAATTTTTAATATCGGTAATCTTTTTTTGAACTTCTAAAAATGCTGATTTATCTGTACTCTTAGTATGAGGCTCTTTAAAATTATTTACATATTTTTCTGACTTAAAAACCAAATGAAGACTCGGCTGTCTATGAAAGGTATTAATAAAAGAATTATAATCAATATTTTTAGTTTTATCTACCTCTGAAATAAACCACTTTGGAAAATCTTTTAAACTTATTTTTGTTTCTTTAACATTATCAATATTATCTAAAATATTTTTAAGAATAGCATTTATAAATCCAGAATAAACATTAACTTTTTTTGCTACGTTAACAGTTTCATTTACTACTGCATAGGGTTTTATATTTAGGTAAATTATTTGAACTATAGCAGAAGATAAAAGTATAAATTCATTCGTTTTAATTTTTTTCTTGATAAATTTATTTAAGATTATTTTACAGTGTATGCTCCTTCTCATTGAGTTTAAACAAACATTATTGATAAAAGAAATTTCATTTTGATTAAAATTGAACTCAGTTATCATTTTATTAAAAACTGTTTCAAAATTTCTATTTTTCTTAAATACTTCAACTAAAATTTGAAATATTATATATCTAATTTTTGTGCTTCTATTCATCAAAGTGTATAATATATATTAATGCCTTTTTTTAGTTTTTCTATAAATGAGATTAAACCATCTTTAAAAACATTTAATATTACAGCAAATAATGTTTATTTCAGTAAAAACACTCAATTATGGAAAATATTAAACAAGCAAAGTGCTTCAAGTATAAATTTTTTAAGACATGAAAAAAGACACCCAGTTGAGAATATTGGTAAAAGAATATTATTATGTCTTCCACCAAGTATTGGTTTAGGAGATGCAGTTGAATATGCATCGGCGATAAAAAAATTAATTGAGAGTACTATTTTTGATAAAGTTTCTGTTGCTTTTACTGGTGACTATACATTTTTATTTAGAGATTATTTTAAAATAAATAATTATTATAAATATACAATTACACAAAAGGAAATTTCTACCTTTGATACCATTTTTCATCTATCTTTAGAAATTAAAAACCTAGGCAATCAAAAATATTTTCGCTCAAATATATTTGATGAAATTATTAGTTTTTTTAATATTAAATATAATAATAACAAAATTCAATTAATACAAAAAAATAAAGTAAGTAAAATTTCAATTTTCCCTCTTTCTAGTTCGCCTATAAGAACAATGCCGATCAAGATTTTGAGTGATTTGATTAAGATTCTTAAAAAAGATTATGTTATAGAGATATTTCTAGATAATAATTCTGAAGTCTCCAATTTTATTTACAACAAACTGAATCTTGAAAATATATTTATAGTCGATCCAGAAAAAAAATTAGATCTTGTGCATTTAATTAAAAATATTCAATACGGACTTTTTATGGACTCAGGCCCCTTACACGTGGCTAAAATGTTTAATAAAAGAGGTATTTTATTAGAGACCAGTGTTTCGTCTAAGATTTTATTAAAAAATTATAAATCAATTAAGGGATTAGAGAACACATTCTCATCAGCTTTTTGTAAGGCACCATGTGGCCTTACCGATATATTTAATTATAGTAATAATTTTGGTTGTTATGATAGCTTAAAAATTAAAAGTAAAACTTTGAAAAAAAATAATTTTAAAAATATAATCAGCAGAGGTGTTAAAAATTATTATCTAGAAAATTTTAAAAAGCCAGTAGGTTGTTTATATTCTTTAAATGTACAAAACATATATAATACTATAAAAAAAGATTTATCTTTATGAGAGGAAAACTAGAAACTATTGTTGGTGCAATGTTTGCAGGAAAAACTAGCGAACTTTTAAAAAGAATATTATGGGCAAAACACCAAAATAAAAAAATAATAGTAATAAAGCCAATCATTGATGACAGATATGATCAAGAGAAAATAATTACTCACAATGATTTAAGTCATGAATGTTTTTCTATGAAAGATTGGACTCATGTTAATAATAATTTTAAATTTCATAATGATTTTGTTGATGTTGTCTTTTTAGATGAAATACAGTTTATGAAAACTACTGAAACATTAGAGAATGTTGAAAAAATACTAAATTGTGGAATTGATGTTGTTTCTTCTGGCTTAGATCAAGACTCTAGAGGGAGGCCATGGGAAACGTCCTCAATGCTGCTTGGATTGTCTGATAAAATTATAAAAATTTATGGTTTTTGTAATGTGTGTGGAATGGAGGCAACAAAAACTTTTAGAAAGACAGAGGGTGGAGACAGAACTCAAGTCGGGGCAGCAGACATATATGAGCCCAGATGTTTAAAACATTGGGCACCAAGATAGCTAACTGTTTAGTTTATTTTCTATTAACTTTTTAACCACACTTGGATCTGCCAGTGTTGTAATGTCACCAAGTTGATCATGTTCATTTGCTGCAATTTTTCTCAATATTCTTCTCATTATTTTTCCTGAACGGGTTTTTGGCAAACCCTCTGTAAAATGTATAAAGTCTGGAGTTGCAATTGGGCCAATTTTTGATCTAATAGTCTGAATTAGTTCCTTATTTAATTTTTCATCAGATTCTGTTCCAGCTATAAGAGATACATAACAATATAAACCATTTCCCTTAATATCATGAGGGTAACCAACAACAGCAGCTTCAGACACTTTAGGATGCGATACAAAAGCACTTTCAATTTCTGCAGTGCCTAAATTATGACCTGAAACAATTATAACATCATCAACCCTTCCAGTAATCCAATAGTATCCATCATTATCTCTTCTACACCCGTCTCCAGTAAAATATTTACCATTAAACTGTGAAAAATATGTTGAGATAAATCTTTTATGATCACCATAAACACTTCGCATTTGACCTGGCCAAGAATTTTTTAAACACAACATTCCTTCTGCCTCACCTATCTGCTCTTCACCTTCTTTGTTTACTATAGAAGGCTCAATCCCATAAAAAGGTTTTGAGGCGGAACCAGGTTTAAGATCAATAGCCCCACTTTGTGGAGAAATTAATATACCCCCAGTTTCAGTTTGCCACCAAGTATCAACAATTGGACATTTTGAGTTTCCTGGAATTTCATAATACCACCTCCAGGCTTCAGGGTTTATTGGCTCACCAACCGTTCCAAGTAATTTTAGAGAAGATCTTGATGTTCTTTTAACATAATCATCCCCTTCTCTCATCAATGCTCTAATTGCTGTTGGAGCAGTATAAAAAATATTAACTTTGTGTTTATCTATTATTTCCCAAAATCTCGAAAAGTTTGGATAATTAGGTACGCCCTCAAACATTAATGTCGTTGCACCATTTGAAAGTGGACCATAAACGATATAGCTGTGACCAGTAATCCAACCAATATCAGCTGTACACCAATAGATATCATCTTTTTTATAATTAAAAATATATTCATGAGTCATTGATGCATATACTAAATACCCACCAGTCGTGTGTAGCACACCTTTTGGTTTACCTGTTGAACCTGAAGTATATAAAATAAACAGAGGTTCTTCAGCGTTCATTTCTTCTGGTTGACAATAATCATCTACTTCAGAAATTAAGTCATCTATATATGTATCCCTCTTATCATCCATATTAACTTTATTTTTTGTATATTTAACAACCAAACATTTTTTTACATTTGGACAACTATCTAAAGCTCTATCTGTTATTTCTTTAAGTGGAATTTTTTTTCCACCTCTAATTCCTTCATCTGCAGTTACAATATATTCAGAATTACAATCTTTAATTCTTCCAGCTATTGACTCAGATGAAAATCCTCCAAATATAATTGAGTGTATTGCACCTATTCTAGCGCATGCCAGCATTACATATGCCAGTTCAGGTATCATTGTTAAATATATAGTTACTCTGTCACCTCTTTTTACTCCAATTTTTTTAAGAACATTTGCAATTTTACAAACTTTTGTCTGAAGCTCTTTGTAGCTTATTTTTTTTATTTTTTTTGGGTCATCGCCTTCCCAAATAATTGCCGTTTTGTCAGGTGTATTTTTAGCATGCCTGTCTACACAATTATAAGAGACATTTGTTGTACCATCATAATACCAATTAATTTTAACATCATCCTTACTATACAACACATCTTTTATTTTAGTATATGGTTTAAACCAATCTATTCTTTTCCCATGTTTTGACCAAAAAGATTCATTGTCAGAGATTGACTCTTCATACATTTTTTCATATTCTTCTTTGTTAACCTTAGCTTCTGAAAGCCAGCTGTCTTTAATTTTATAAATGTTATTCATAATAATATAAATTAATCATAACCAAATTTATTCATAAAATCTCTAAATTTATTTTCTAATCTTATAATTTGTTGATTACTCAATTCTTTTTTCCATTGATTTTTTTTCCCCTCCCTAAAAAAGGCTCCTGACATTGCCTCTGCAAAGCCATAATTATTCTCTTGTAATTTTAATTTTTCAAAGCTCGTTGACTCAATAATATTGTTAATAATTTCAGTACTTATACTAAAATTAACATTATAACTCTCTTCAAAAAACTTAATTATTATTTTTATTGTTTTTTCTTTTTTGTAAACAAGGTCTTCATATTTTAGTATTAGTTTTGGGACCTCTAAATCATTGTTTGTCCAAGATAAAACATGTTCATCCCATGATGATAAAAAAGTTTTTGGCTTAATATTATCAGGTAATTCTGATTTAGTCTGAGCCCACTCTATACATGAATTAAAATTTAGCAAAAAATTAATTGATTCATCGTAATTTAAATTTGCATGCTTTGACCAAGAAATAACCACATCTCTTGGATCTCTTACAACATATATGTAACCGGCTGTATTTTTAGAGTTAGTAAACCAATTATTAATAATTGAAACATAATTAGAGTGAGATTTGATAAAGCCGAAACCTTTATCAATTTTCATATTTTCTTTTTCTTGTAAAATTAACCAATATTTTGAAAGTATTTTTAATTGATCAAGATTTAAAAAATCTTCATTATTAATTTTTTTTATTAAGTTTAGCCTGTCTCTTTTTTCAAACTGACTTGTGTGCTTTAATTGATTAAGTTGAAATTTTCCATCTTTAGAAAAAAATAATGCACTGATTATTGCTCTTACCAATGTATTGCCACTCTTGGGATAAGAAGAAATCCAAAAAATATGCTTTGACATTTTGTATAGCTTTAAAATTATTATTGTATGTTAACCTTATATACCTCAGTTTTATAACTAGTGCGTATAACTATTTACTTATTTTCATTATTTCATCCCATTCTGTTTTTTTTAAAGGCATTACAGAAAGTCTGCTTTGTTTTATTAGGGCAATATTTTTAAGTTTTTTATTATCTTTAATAGCTTCAAGAGTGACAGGCTTATTTAGTTTTTCTATTGCTTTTACATCCACTACAACAAACTTATGTTTATTATCTGTAGGATCTGGATAATGTTCCTTAACTACCTCAACTATACCTACTATGGATTTTTCAGAAACAGAATGATAAAAAAAACATAAATCTTTTTTTTTCATTTTCATTAAATTATTTCTAGCTTGGTAATTCCTTACACCGTCCCACATATCGATTTTACTTTTAACCTGATCTTCCCACGACCATGTGGATGGTTCAGATTTCATTAGCCAGTACTTAATAGTCATAATCATTTTTATAAAAGATTTTATTAATTAAATATACAAATTTATTTTATAACAAGCCTCGGGCTGGCTTTAAAGTAAATATCCTTACTTGAGCTAAGATCTTTATTTATGCAATTCCAAGCAATCATAGCTGCATTATCACTCATCATGTTTCTAGTGGGTAATAAAATTTTAATATTTTTTTTCTCAAAATAATTTTTAATTTTTTTTGCAATGTATTTATTATTAGAAACGCCACCCACAATTGAAAGAGTATCAATCTCTATAGATTTTTCTTTTAATTTTTTTAGAGTTTTTTTAATTTTTTCCAATAAAATTTTTGACACGCAAAATTGAAAAGAAGCACTAAGATTTGAAATAAAAATTTCATTTAATTCATTTTCTTTTACAATTTTACTAATTGATGTTTTGAGACCCGAAAAAGAAAAATTTAAATTATTTTCATGTAACAGTGGAGTTGGAAGATTGAAAGATATTTCATTGCCATTTAAGGCCATCTTTTCTATTTCAGGACCACCAGGATATTGTAGTCCTAATAATTTACCAACTTTATCAAAAGTTTCACCCACTGCGTCGTCTAGTGTTTCACCCAACAGAACTATCTTTTGTTTTGATTCAACAAGATATATTTCAGTATGACCGCCAGTAAGCAACAAACACAAATGAGGATAATTTAATTCATTATTGAATGTGGGCGATAACACATGGCTTTCAATATGATTAATTGGCACAAAAGGTTTGTCAGAGCCTATGGCAAGAGATTTCGCAAATGTTGAACCAATTAATAAAGGCCCAATTAATCCAGGACCACACGTTGCCGTAAACACATCAATTTCCTGACAACTTTTACCTGATTCTTTAAAGGCTTGATTCGTTATTTTTTGTAAAATTTCTAGATGGGCTCTAGATGCTAATTCTGGAACAACACCACCATGCTGTTTGTGGACTTCTTGTGAAAAAATAATATGGCTATATATCTTTTTATCCTCTCTCATAATACAAACTGAGGTTTCATCACAAGAGGTTTCTATTGCGAAAACTAGCATATTTTTTTCGTATATTAAATTCTTCTGTTAAACAACAAGGTAATAATGATAAAAAGTTTGTGTGAAAAATTTACTTCAAAATATCTATATTTTTTCTAAATTATCCATAAGCTTTATTCTAATATTTATAATAATTTTACTCATTTACTTCTTTTATGTAAGTTATTCTTCAATATCTAATCAAGAAACTGCTGAAACAACAAAAAACAATGATCTTGTAAATTCTATAAATTTAAATTCATCTAGAATTGAAAAAATAGAAGTTTTAATTAATGAAAACAACTCAAAGCTTACTGGTATTATAAATTTATTAAATTCAAACGATCAAAATAATGAATCAGATATTATTCTAAAAAACATTCAAAGTGACTTCAATAATATTAAATTAGAACTGGAAAAATTACAAAATGCATTTCAAGAAGGAAATATTTCTAAAGATAAATCAGCCAGTCTCAGTAATTATAATAATAAAGAAATTGCAATTCAGTTAATAAAATATAAATTTGAAAATGGACAAAGTTACTCAGCAGAATTAGAACTACTTTCGCAGCTCTTAGGATCTAAAAACACACCAATAATAGAAAAGTTATATTTAATTAATAACAATAGATTTGCTGGTAATCAAACTTTAGTATTAAATTTAAAAAAAGAAACTGATATTTATATTGCTAATAATTTTGTAAAACATAATAAAATTATAAATATAATACTGCCATATATTAAAATAGAGCCATCAAAAAAGAAAAAATTATCAGATAAAAGATTAATAACTTTAGATAATATTTTTAGAGAAATACAAAATAAAAATTATTCAAAATCGATAGACCTAATTAATTCAATTGATAAAGATTCTAATTATTTTAAATTAACATTAGAACAGCTGTCTATCGCCTTTGATTTTGATAGAACAATAGGAAAAATTTTAGGAAATGGTTAAACTTTTAATATTATTTTTTCAGCTTTTTATTCTAATATTTCTGGCTACTTATTTCATAACAAACTCTTTTATAGTTACTTTTGATATTAATGAGTTGCAATATACTTTTTCTTCAAACTTACTTTTATTTTTATTTCTCTTATTAATGATATCTGCTTTTATCGTTCAGTTATTTTATTTTAAATCACGGTATAATTTACAAAAATACTTTCTTTTAAAAAATAATAAAAAATTAAAGGAAGGCTATGATTATTTTGTAAAAGCAATGATTGCTCTAGCAAATAAGGATAAAAAAAATGCAGTAATCGCAAGTAATAAAATGAAAAAATTAATTAAAGATGATCAAGGATTATCTTTATTACTAAATGCAGAAATTTTTAAGATAGAAAAAAAATATCAAGAACTTTCCTTATTGCATGAGGAAATGATAAAAAATAAAAATACTGAAGCTTTAGGTTATAAAGGTTTAATGGAAGAGAATATAATCAAACAAGATTATCACCATGCTTTTATTTATGGAGAAAAACTATTTCAAATTAATCCTTATATAGACAAACTATATTTAACATTAGTATCAATCATTGCTAAAACAAGAAACTGGAATCAACTTATCTATCTATCTAAAGAAGCATATAATAAAAAAATAATTGATTTAAAGTTATTTAATAAAAACACTGGCATTGCTCACTATGAAATAAGTAAAATTAAAAAAGAGAGTGATCCAGAGGACTCTTTAAATTTAATTTTAAAGGCAATAAAACTTTGTGGTCCATTTCCTCCATTTATCAAACTGTATTTAGAAATTTTAATTATTAAAAATGATATTTCTAAAATAAATAAAATAATTAAAAAGTATTGGAATAGTGAGCCAAGTTCATCTTTAAGAAATATTATTTCTGAATTTCTAAAAAAACACAATATGTCAAAACTTGAAAATATTAAATTTATTATAAAAGGAAGTAATGATCACAAAGAATCAAAAAAGTTATTGGTAGATTTTGCCATTATTAATAATGATTGGTCTATAGCAAGAGAAAATGTTAAGGGTTTGATACAGTTAAATCCAGATCGTGAAATTTGTGAATTTATGGCTGCTTTAGAAATGGGAGAATTT
Source organism: uncultured Alphaproteobacteria bacterium (assembly GCA_902576125.1). Lineage (GTDB taxonomy): Bacteria > Pseudomonadota > Alphaproteobacteria > HIMB59 > CACPNW01. Next base: position 26,861 of record CACGUF010000004.1, read on the forward strand.
AATGATATTCAAAAAAGAGACTCATGGATGTTAAGGGCAGAAAATGCAAATTTAGATGAAATATGGATTTGTCAAATTACCAATATACCTCAGAACAACTGGAGTTCAGTTTCTGACTCTGGGCATTTTAATTCTCTTGAATGGAGAAGACCAAAAATGTTAGGAACAAATATATTAAAAAATGGATAATTTAAATATTTACATAGGCTATGACTCAAAAGAAGACATTGCTTATAGAGTTTGCAAACATTCTATTTTAAAGCGATCAAATTCAAATTTAAAAGTTATGTCTCTTAAACTTTATGAATTAGTAGCAAATAATATGTACTCAAGAGATATTGATCCTTTAGCTTCAACAGAGTTTACCTATTCTCGTTTTTTAGTTCCTGCTTTGAACAAATACAATGGCTGGGCCATATTTTGTGATTGTGACTTTATTTTTTTCGAAGACTTATCTAAAATTCTTGAAAATCTAGACGACTCTAAAGCCGTATATTGTGTGAAACATGATTATACTCCAAAAGAAAAACATAAAATGGATGGTCAAAAACAAACTATTTATCCAAGAAAAAATTGGTCTAGTTTTATATTATTCAATTGCTCCCATCCAAGTAACAAACAATTAACTGTAAACTTGGTAAATTCAGAGACAGGGTCATTCCTTCATCAATTCAAATGGCTAAAAGATAGTGAAATTGGATCACTAGATGAACGATGGAATTGGCTTGAAGGTTGGACTTCAAATCACAATAACAACAAACCATTTGCTGTTCATTACACACGAGGTGGCCCATGGTTTGATGAATGGCAAGATGTTGAATTTGCTAATGAATGGATTTCTGAAAGAGATGAGTATTTAAAAAATAAATTTACTGGAGATTAGAATAAACCAAATCCATTAATTGTTTTTTATTGTCAATCAATTCTTCATCAATTAACTCTATACTATTATACCAAGGCGTCTTGTTTGAGTTTTGATTCCAATAGAAAAAAGTAGCTTGATTAAAAGGTTTTATTAAAAGAGTTTTGACGCCTAAAGATCCAGCAAGATGAGCTGTGCTATTACTAACTGTAATAAAAAGGTCTAAATTAATTAATAAACTTGCTACTTTTAAGAAATCATTAAATAAATCTATATTATTTAAGTTGATTAATTTTAAGTTATAATGATTGTTAAAATCTTCAATTTCTTTTAATATATTTCCATATTGCAAATTAATAAAATCTACATCAGGCAACATCAATAGATTTTTTAATTTATCAAGTGATAAAGATTTTTGTTCAGCATATTTGTTGTTTAAGCTTTTCCATGAAATACCTATTTTATATTTTTTATTATAATTAAATAATTCATCTTTAGTTTCATTTATTAAAGCTTGATCAATCTTAAGATAACTTTTTTTTGGAAAATCAGTAAGTTTATTTCTAAAATAATAACCTAAACTTCCAGCATATAAAACTTGATCTATATTTTTTAATTTTTTTTCATTTTTTGAAAAAAATCCAAATTTTTTAAATTTATTTAGATGTTCTTTTCCAAATGAATTAGCAAATAAATCTATTAATCTTTCATCTGCTTCAATAAAAATATTTTCAAAACTGTCTAATACGTCCTTATACATAGTTCCATATAATAACTCGTCGCCAACTCCTTGTTCACGAATAATTAATAATTGCTTTTTTGGATCAATCTTTTTTTGGCGTAATAATCTACTCTTTATTAGATTATAAGTTTCATTTTTATATACAAAATTATCTTCATCTAAACGTCCATCAAAATGACCCCATGCTTTTGCAAAGTCTTCTTCTTTAAAATAAATATTTGATAATAATTTATGAACAGAACCTGAACTCCTAATTTTAAGAGATTTTTTGCAGAATATTTTTGCCAATTTAATTTCATTTAAACTAAAGTAAGTTTTTGAAATATTTTCTAAAATCGTAGGCTCGTTAGGAAATAATTTAAGTGCCTTTTCGTAAAGTTTAAGAGCTTTTTTTGACTTATTAGTTTCAAGATAAAAACCTGCAATATTATTTAATGTTTGATAGGAATCAGGCTTTATATCTAAGGCTTCTAAATAATATTTTTCTGATTTTATTAAATTTCTTAACTCATAGTGTACTTCTCCTATTGAATTTAGCAATGAAAGATTTTTTTTATCTATCTCTAGACCCTTATGTAAATACTTAAGTGAATCTTCATATTTTTTTTCTTTAAATAAACATAAGCCTATTAAGTTTAATGCTTTAGTATTGTTGTTTGTTTTGCTTAATATTGAGTTACAGATATTTTTTGACAAAGTGTATTCTTTAATTTTATAATTTATATAAGCTTTATCTATCCAGACATCTAATAAATCATTTTTTATTTCCAATATATTGTTTATTAAATTTAATGTTTTTTGATATTCTTTTTCTTTTAAAAAAATATTGTAGAGATTTATTTTTGCATTAAAATTATTAAAATTATTAATTAAAAAAAGATAATTATTTTTAGCCTCCTCTACATATCCTTGGTCTTGCTCCATAAAAGCCAAATTAAATTTAAGTTTTTCATTAGAGGGATATTCTTTAGAAATTTTTTTTAATTTAAAATACGCAGTTTTTTTGTCACCTTTTAAATATTCATTCAGTATATTATTAATCTTAGAAACAATATCTGTCATAGTTTATTTAATACTCCCTCAACTTCTTTTAGAGTTTCTTCTAAAGATTTATTAATAGGAAAAATTTTTACATTTTGATACCATGGAGTTTTATTATTTTCATTACTCCAATAAAAATAAGTTGAAGATTTTTTTGGACATATCAACAATGTTTTTACTCCCATAGCAGCTGCTATATGAGCGGTAGAATTGCTTACGCTAACAAATACATCTAAATTTTTTAGTATACTCATTAGGCTGTCAAGATCATTGAATAAATCAATTTTATCAAATGAATAAATATTAAAATTTTTATTTTCTTTTCTTTTTATTTCCTCATCAACTAATCCATACTGCAGATTAATAAATTGTCTTTTATTTTTTATTAATGGAGCAAAATCATTCAAATTTAATGATTTAAGTTTGCCATATATCGAGACTACACTTTTCCAGGATAGACCAATTTTTAAATCATTTTTTGCAAAAATAGGATCACTTTTTATGTTAGTGGTTTTAAATTTATCATCGATCAAGTATGATTCTTTTAAAAAATCATATTGGGTTTTTCTAAAGTATCTGCACAAACTACCTGCAAATATTACTGATTCAAACATTTTAAGCCTATTTTCATTTTTTGAATAGTAGCCATCAGGAACAAAAACATTTTTTCCAAAGGATCTCTCAAAAATGCTTATTAATCTTTTATCTGTCTCAATTTTTAAATCATTAGAAGTGCTTATTAATTCTTTATACATTGAACTAAATAATATTTCTTCCCCAATACCCTGTTCTCTTAAAATAAGAACTTTTTTACCAACCAATGTTTCTTTTTTAGCTATTGAAGTTTTGTTAATAATTGATTTTTTTGACTTCAAAAATTTCTTAGTTAGTTTTCTTGATTCAAACAAATCCCATGCTTCATTAAATTGATTCTTATGGATGTATAAATATGCTAAACTTAAATTTAAAGAAGGGTTTAAAACTTTATTTTTTTGAGCTTTGTCATAATATTTTTTAGCATAATCGAAATTTTTATCTCTAGCATAAGCTAGAGCAATATTAGAAAAAATTTCATAATTTTTTGGTTCTTTTAACAATGCTTCTTTATATGCTAATATTGAATATATATTTTTATCTTTTAAACTTAAATAATTACCAATATTTATAAGGGTTTTACTAAATCGATTGTTTATTTTATACGCTTTTTTAAAAAAACTAAATGCCATATCAAGATCTTCTAGATCGAAAAAAATTTTTCCTAAATTATTATAACTATCAATATACTTTGGATTGGCAGATATTGCTCTATGAAAAAGATTTTTAGCTTTCTCAATTAAATTTTTTTTAACATAAATCAATCCGAGAACATTTAAAACAAATGGATCAATAGTTTTATCATTAACAATTTCTTCTAAAATGTTTTGTGCATTATCAAATTTTTCTTTTGTGTATTCTATGTACCCTAGGTCTCGTTTTCCCTCATAATGAGCATTATCTATTTTAAGAAGTTTTCTAATAAAAAACTCTGATTTGATAAAATTATTTTTTTTAAGATAGGTTGAATATAAGTTATGTAAATAATCAACAGAGTTAATATTTTTTGAGATTAAAAATAATGATACTCTTTCTGACTCATCAAGTTGGTTTGCTTGATTACACATCTTAGCATATAAAAATTGATAATCTAAATTTTCTGAATTGCTTTTAATAAGATTTTTAATTTGAGAAAAAGCACTTGTAATTTTTCCATTATTAAATTCTTCAATAATGGATTTAATTTTATTATCTGACTTCATAAAAAAACCCAGTCTATCAAAGACTGGGTTATATTTGAATTAAATTGATAAAATGATTAAAATTTATCTTCTTTGACCAAACAATTGTAATAAAAGTATAAACAAATTGATAAAGTCTAAATATAATTTTAACGCGCCCATTAGCGCTTTTTTTGATCCAATTTCCTCACTGTCTCCACCATAATACATATTTTTGATATTTTGTGTATCATAGGCTGTTAAGCCTACAAAAACTAAAACACCAATAACAGAAATAGCAAATTGCAATGCGCTACTTTGAAAAAATATATTAACTAAACTCGCTATTATAATACCAATTAGGCCCATAAATAAAAATCCACCAAGTTTTGTTAAATCTCTTTTTGTTGTATAGCCATATAAGCTCATAGCCCCAAAAGTTCCTGCTGTTATAAAGAATACTCTTGCAATAGATGTTTGTGTAAACTCTATAAAAACTGAAGCGAGGGACAAGCCCATTATACTTGCGAAAAGCCAAAATGTAATTTGAGCAGATGAAATCGACATTTTTGAAATTCTTGCACTTAAATAAAATACAAAACCTAGAGGGGCTAGCATTACTACCCATTTTAATGGAGATCCAAATAATAAAGCACCTATTTGTGTTACTCCAATTATTTGCCCCATATCATTGGTAACAATTGAAGCTTTTCCAAAAAAATATGCTATAAAACCTGTAAGCATCAAACCAATTGTCATATAATTATATACTTTTAGCATATAAGCTCTTAAGCCTTCATCAATTGCAGCTTGATCTACAGTTTTACTAAAAGATCGTTGATTAAAGTCTAAAGCCATAAATTCTCCTTTTATTTATAACTAATATCGCTATAAATTAGACAAATTCAAGGCATTTCTATTAATTATTTATGAAGTACAGAAAATTAGGAACTACTGAATTAGAAGTAAGTGTAATTTGTTTAGGTACTATGACTTGGGGTGAGCAAAATTCACAAAAAGAGGCCTTTGATCAAATGGATTACTCAATTGAAAGAGGAGTAAATTTTTTTGATACTGCAGAATTATACGCAGTTATGCCAAGAAAAGAAACATATGGAAAAACTGAAGAAATAATTGGAAATTGGTTTCACGAAAAAAAAAATAGAGATAAAGTTATTTTAGCTTCTAAAATTGCATCAAAGTCTGAAGGCTTAGAATGGATAAGAGGAGGATCCAATAATTTAGGTTTTGACAAAAAAAATATGAATGCAGCAATTGATGAAAGCCTCAAAAGATTAAAAACTGATTATATTGATTTATATCAATTGCATTGGCCAGAGAGAAAAGTACCTTTATTTGGTGTTCTTGACTTTGAATATGATTCTAAAGATGTTGATTGGAATCCTATTGAGGCAGTTCTGGATAATCTTCAGTCCCTAGTTAAGGCTGGTAAAATTAGATATGTGGGTGTATCAAATGAAACCCCATGGGGTACAATGAAATTTCTAGAAGCTGCTAAAGAAAAAAATTTACCAAGAATGATGTCAATCCAAAATGTTTATAGTCTAGTTAACAGAGTGTTTGATATAGCTAATTCTGAAGTTGCAATAAGGGAAAAATGTGGTTTACTTGCTTATTCACCATTAGCTGGTGGAAGATTAAGTGGAAAGTACCTACACAATAAAAAGCCAAAAAATGCTAGATACACTTTATGGCCAAGACGTTTTTCTAGACATCATACTGAAAGAGGTGAATTAGCTATAAAAAAATATGTTAAGCTTGCAAAAAAATATAACATAAAACCATCAACATTTGCAAATGCCTTTGTTAACGACAGGCCGTTTGTTACAAGTAATATTATTGGAGCAACTACTATGAATCAATTAAAAGAAAATATTGATAGTATTAATATATCCTTATCAGATGAAATTTTAAATGAGATTGAAGATATTCATTTAAGCGATCCAAATCCATGTGTTTAGATTTATTTATATTATTAATTAAAATTTAAATTTTTATTTTATTTAATAAATTGTTTACCTCAATAATATAAGATTTATCCCAAAGTACTAAATTGCATAAAGCGTAGTATAGTTGATATACAGGTTCGTAGCTAAAGTAATTTTTATCAATAGGGATATATTCTTTGTATTTAAAAAGAAAATCATCATCAATGAAGACAGGCTTAAACCATCTTAGATATGCTAATTCCATTTCATTATGACCATAAAATGATCCCGGATCTATAAATGAAACAAATTTATAATCTTTAAATAAAATGTTACCCTCCCACAGATCTCCGTGTAATAACTTTGGTTTAGGATTATTTGGTATTAAGTTTTTAATTTGTTTAATAACTTCATCAATCTTAATTCTTGTACTTTTGTTAAGAAGGTTTTTTTTATTTGCTAGATCAAAAAAATAATTTAGTCGAGTTTTGGAATAAAAATCTGCCCAATTTTTTTCAAATTTATTTTCATGTTTAACTCCTCCTATTTGAGTATCAAATCGAAAACCATAAAAGTTATTTGAAAATGAATGAATATTTATTACTGCTTTTAAGAAATCTAAATTTGTTTTTTTTGGTTTTTTATTATTATTTTCTTTAAATTCAGTAATAAGATACTTTTCATTTCCAAATATTATTTTTGGAAAATAATTAATTTTTTTTTCTTGTAAGTATTCTAAATTCTTTTTTTCTGAATAAATTGCATTAAATTTTTTATTACTCTTAGAATAATATTTAGCAATTATTATTTGTTTGTTAGATAGATATAACTTAACACAGTTAATATTGAAAGAATTAGAGATTAATTGATACTTAATAATTTTTTTACCATTTAATATGGTAGAAATTTGATTTATGTCATTTATATTTATCATTAAATGTTAAAAAATCTTAACCTGCAATTTTTAATTTCTTATTTTGGGTTTTTACCATATTTAATTGTTATAATTGAGAAATTTTTTTTAAATCAAATCGATAATTCTATATTAGAAAATTTTACTGTTTTTTATTCTATAATTATTTTAGTTTTTATTGGATCAATCAATTGGAATCTAAAAGAAAATATTTCAAAAAAGTTAGTTTTATATGGTTTCTCTCCAAGTCTTTTTGCAGTTATAATTATTATAATTTACTTATATAATTTTAATGTCTTTTTTTTGCTAATCACTTTTTTTTTGTTACAGTTAATTGGTGATTATTTTATTATCTACAAAAACAAAAATCATAGCAAAGTTTTTTTTTATGTTAGATTTCCACTAACAACTCTAATAATTCTAAGTTTGGGCATTATTCAATAATTGTTTTTATTTTCCCTATTTTAAAATTAGCATGATTATATAGCATCAAATTATTCCACAATTTAAACTGTTTGAGTTCCAATTTATTTAATAATTTAAATTTTTTACATAAATTATAAATCACTGATGGTAGAGCTCTTTCATTTCCATCTGCAACTTTTAAAATTCCAAAAATACCTTTTTTTAAATGCACAAATAAAAATACTCCCTCTGCCCCACCTTTACAAAAAATATTTCCATTTGAAATTTTTATTAGGTTACTATCAAGATTTTTATTTCCACCAATAAAAAGAGGATTCTTTAATATTGACTCAATCATAATCTGTACATTTACAGAATAATCAAATTTAGAATAATAGCTTTTATAAAGATTTGATAAGCCTTTTGCTAATTCAATAATTTTAAAAGAATATTGCGGCGCACTGCATCCATCAACACTGAAATTGTCTTTTAATATTTTTTTTTCAGTAAATTTTGAAAAAACATACCTTATGTTGACTTGATGTGGGTGATCAAAATCTAAGTAGTCTTTGGTTGAATATTTATTTATTTTACAGGCTGTTAACATAGCCAAATGCTTTCCAGCACAATTATTGTAAAGTTGGTAAGGTTTTTTTCCTGAAAGAAATAATCTCTCACTTGATTTTGTATCTAAAGGATTGTGAATCCCACACTTTAATTGAGATGGTTTTAGTTTAATTTTAGTAATCCATTTTTTCAACTCTCTAATATGAAAACTTTCTCCACAATGTGAAGAGCACGAAAGCGCTATTTGTTTTTCATTTAATTTAAGTATTTTAAAAGCATTTGAAGCTGAAAAAGGTATGGCTTGAAATATTTTAATAGAAGATCTTGGATAAATATAATCCTCCTCATTATCAGTAGTAAATATTATTTCCCCATTTATTGATCCAAGATGACATTTGATGTTGTGAGTGCTTTCAACTAAATTTCCACGATAAAATTGTGTAGTAACTTTGCTCATAACTTTATTATAGAGCAAAAAATTTAAAATTTACTTAAAAAATGATTTTATAAATGTAAATAGATTTAGTGCTGAACCAAACTTACCAAAGAACACAACATCACTTTCTGTTATGGATAAACAAATACACCCTTCTTTTTTACTGGCAGTAGGATGATGCTTGATTTTCTGATCATTTATTTGCAAATCACCTTTTTTAAATTCGCCATATTCATCATGAAAACTGCCATCAAGAACAAGAATATACTCTTTTCCATTGTGAGAATGGAGTGGCACTGATGTTCCAGGATCCATTTTGATTAGTTTTAAATCATCACTGTCATTAACAGGTATATTAAACTCCTTGAAACCTTTATAAACTGATTTCCAATTAATGTTCTTAAAATCTCCAACTAGATTACTAAGAGGATTATGGTTATTTTTAGTACTAGAACTAAATTTCTCACCAATATCATCATTAATACAATCTTTATAATTTAGTTTTTTTGGAGCTACCTCATCTATATGAATCAGATTTTCAGCTAATATATTATCAAATATTGAGGCTTTTTTGGCTGCTACACTGTTAAGATAAAGATACATTGAAACGAACAATGATTTTGCCTCTCTTAGACTACCGCTGGAATAGCCAAATATAAGTTCATTTTTATGGGTTGATATGTTCACGATAGAAATTTCTGCATTTTAGTTAATGTTGATCTTATTCTAGATTTAACTGTGCCTAGAGGAATTTCAAGCTCTTCAGCAATTTTTTTATGAGTTTTTTGCTCAAAAAAGCTCATTTTTATTAATTTTTTCTGATTTTCATCCAATTCTTGCTTAATTTTATCTATTGATGATTGAATCTCATAGTCACTGGTTTTGTTACTTTGATAAAGGAATTGTCTAATATCTTCATCTTCGGCTTTTCTATTTTTATTTTTTCTTTGAAGGTCGATTTTTTTATTACGAGCTATTGTGAAGGACCAAGTAATAAACTTAGATCTTTCAGGATTAAATAAATTTGCTTTTGTCCATATCGTGCTAAGTACCTCCTGAGTTAATTCTTCAGATTGCGCAAAACTCATGTTATTTCTTAGGTAGTAAGCATTAATCTTAGGTGCTAAAAAATCAAATACCTCAGAGAATGCCTTTTCATCTCTATTATTTGAAATTTTTTTTGCTAGCTCTACTAATTTTTCATTTTCCATATTAATTTTTATGCATCTTAAACTTTGATACTTTTATAGAATGGTATAATAACAAAAATATACATTTTTACATGAAAAAAATTTTATATATATCTCTATCTGTCTTCTTAATTTTCATCACAAAACAATCTATTGCTATAGACAAAGGCAAGTGGTCTTTTGTCAAGGATGAAGACTGGTGTTATATTGTTTCATCACCTAAAGAATCTGATTTACCTGAAACAAAAAAACGTGGTGATAATTACATCTTGGTTTATAAAATTATTGGAAGTGAGGAAAATATAATTCAAATCGAAGCTGGATATAAATATGATCTTAAAAAATCAATTAAAGTTAAAATTGATAATACAGATTATAATTTTTATACAACAGAAGATTCACCAGAAACTGCATGGACTAATGATGACAGTAAGGTTATATATGCAATGAAAAAAGGGCTTGAATTAACACTTACTGGTCATTCAACAAGAGGCACAACAACAAATGATGTATATACTTTAAAAGGTTTTACAAAAGCAGTAAATCTTTTGAATGAAGATTGTTAAGATGCCAAAGAAAATTGTTTTAGCTTATTCAGGAGGTTTAGACACTAGCGTAATTCTAAAATGGCTTCAAGAAAAATATAATTGTCCCATTGTTACATTTACTGCTGACGTGGGACAAGGTGAGGAACTTAGTCCAGTTAAAGGTAAGGCTGAGTCTCTTGGAGTAAAAGAAATATTTATAGAAGATTTAAGAGAGGATTTTGTAACAAATTACGTTTTTCCAATGTTTAGAGCAAATGCTCTTTATGAAGGATTGTATTTTTTAGGTACTGCGATTGCTAGACCATTGATAGCAAAAAGACAAATTGAAATTGCAAAAGAGGTAGGAGCAGACGCTGTAGCACATGGTGCAACTGGTAAAGGCAATGATCAAGTTCGATTTGAGCTGGGTTATTATGCGAACAATCCAAATATTGAAGTAATTTCACCTTGGAGAGAATGGGAATTAAATTCCAGAAATGATTTAGTTAACTTTGCTGAAAAGAATCAGATAAAAATTCCCAAAGATAAGCGAGGAGAAGCTCCCTTCAGTACCGATGCTAATTTGCTGCATACCTCGTCTGAGGGCAAAATTCTTGAAGATCCTTGGATAGATGCTCCTGAATTTGTATACTCAAGAACAAAATCTATTAAAGATGCAAGCTCAACACCAGAAGAAATAATTATCTCGTTTGAGAAAGGTGACCTGGTTTCAATAAATCAAAAAAAAATGCAATCTCATGAATTATTATCAAAACTAAATGAATATGGTTATAATCATGGAATTGGAAGAGAAGATATAGTTGAAAATCGTTTTGTAGGAATGAAATCTAGAGGTGTATATGAAACCCCAGGAGGTACAATTTTAGCAAAAGCTCATAGAGCTATTGAAAGCATTACACTAGATAGAGGTGAAGCACATCTAAAAGATGAAATTATGCCAAAATACGCAGAAACTATATACAATGGCTTATGGTTTTCTTCAGAAAGATTGAGTATGCAAAGTTTGATTGACTCAACTCAACATAAAGTAACTGGAGATGTAAGATTAGAACTTTATAAAGGTAATATTATTATTAAAGGCAGAAGATCGCCATATAGTAAATATAATCTATCGCTAGTGTCATTTGATGAAGTTGGTGATTTCAATCAACGGGATGCAGAAGGGTTTATTAAAATTAATTCATTAAGATTAAAAAACTGAGGTAAGTAATGGGTCTTGGGGACGATCTAATGATAACAGCTTTTGTAGAAGATGAGAAAAAAAAATACCCAAACAAACAAATTGTAATTGGCAATGTAAAAGAAAAAATAATTTTTGATTCTCTGATTTTCCAAAATAATCCTAATATAACCCCAATAAATAAAGTAGATAAAAACAAACCCATACATTTTATAAATTATCATAATAGAAATCGTCCTTATTTTGATTATCAAAGTAGTAATAATGATAACTGGAAATGGAACATGAATTTTAGTCCAACACCAGGAAAATTATATTTTAAAGAAGATGAAAAAACTACAGCTAGAAAAATATTAAATGAGGCAAAAGATCATTGGGAAAAAAATAATAATTCAAAATTTAAAGCAATAATTTTTTTTGAGTCAACATCAGCCAAAGGTGATCGTAGCTTTTATTATAATAAAATGAAGAATAAAGATTGGGGAGAGTCTAATTGGAAAGAATTAATTTTAAGACTAAAAAATGAATACCTCTTAATTCAGACTAAACATGAAAAAACTAAAAAATATGATGGTTTATTTGAGTCTTCAATTGACTTTAATTTCAGAGTTGCTTGTGCAATTATGAACCACTGTGACATTTTTTTAGGCTCTGAAGGCGGTTTAAGTCATGCTGCTGCAGCTTTGCACAAAAAAGCTGTTGTATATTTTGGTGGCTGGATTCATCCAAAGGTCACTGGTTATAACTTTCATGAAAATATATATTTTGATAATTTTAAATCTCCATGTGGAGCAGTAGGTTATATTTGCTCACATTGTGAAGAGGCAAGAAAAACAATAACAGTAGATAATGTTTATAACAAAGTAATTTCGATTTTACAAAACTAGTTTTTCTGTGAATTTTTAAATGCTATTGTTGTGTTTCTTAACAAACAAGCAATTGTCATTGGGCCTACTCCACCTGGAACTGGAGTAATTGCAGATGCTTTTTTTTCTACTTCTATAAAATCTACATCTCCAACTAGTTTACTTTTATTTTCTCCATCAATATTAACTTCAATTCTGTTTATTCCAACATCTATAACCACAGCACCATTTTTTACCCAATTTCCTTTAACCATCTCCGGTCTTCCAACTGCAGCAACAACAATATCTGCATCTTTACAAAGCTTTTCTATATTTTTAGTTTTGGAGTGTGCAATAGTTACAGTGCAAGATTCTTTTAATAATAGCTGAGCCATTGGTTTCCCAACAATATTTGATCTTCCTATTACAACAGCATTTTTTCCTTGAAGATTTATATCTAAACCCTTTAACATTACAAGACATCCGTATGGTGTACATGGAATTAGTAAATTTTCATCGTTGTTATTTGCAACAGATAATTTTCCAACATTTAAAGGGTGAAAACCATCAGCATCTTTATCAGGATGAATTGAGTCCAAAATAATTTGTTCATTAATGTGTTTAGGAAGTGGAAGTTGAACCAATATACCATTTACATTATTTTGATTATTTAGTTTCATAACTAATTCTAGCAATTCTTTCTCTGAAGTTTCTTCTTTAAGATGATGATCAATTACTTCAATTCCAACTTCTTTAGCACTTTTAGTTTTCGCTTTAACATAAACACTACTTGCGGCCACATTACCAACTTGAACAACTGCAAGACCAGGAACTTTTCCAATTTTATTCTTTAAATTATCAATTTCTCTCTTAAGTTGATTTCTTAAGTTTTGAGCAATTTCTTTTCCATTAATTAGTTTCGTCATATTATCTCGGCCAATATTCAATTAGTAAACTTTTAATAAACCATAATCCTAAATATACAATGATAGGCGAAATATCTATTGTTCCTAGATTTGGAATATATCTTCTAACAAGTTTTAAACTTGGTTCACATATACGATACATAGCCTCCATAACATTATAAACAAAGCGATTAGATGAGTTGATTATATTAAAATTTAGCAACCAAGTTGCGATGATATAAATCAACAATATAAATTGATATAAATTTATAATTTGTATTATTAATCCTAAAAGTGAATTCATCTTGTTTCGTAATTAGTTAATTTATCATCATATTGCAAAGGGAAATACTTAATCACATCATTTTCTTTAATACTGCAAATACAAATTATCTTAATTTCATTAAAATTTTTTTTAAAATTTATAATTTTTTTATATTCTTTTGAGGGCTGTTTATTTAACATAAAAAAAGCGGTCTATAAAAAGACCGCTATTGTATATTTATCAAATTTTTTTACATAGAAATGTCTCTACCAAACCACTTTTTAGTGATTTCAGCAGTTGTGCCATCAGCTGACATTTCAGCAATAGCTTTATTCCACATATCTACTATGTCGGTGTCTTCTTTTCTAACTGCACCACCAACACCATCTCCAAAAACTCCGCCTGAAAAAGTTGGGCCAGTGAAAGCTACATCAACACCTCCATCAGATTCCATAAAGTCAATTATAGATCCAACATCAGCAAGAATAGCATCACATCTACCAGCAGCTAAGTCTAAATTGTGATCATCAACCGCTTGATACAATTTAACTTTAACAGCTCCAGACATATGTTTTTCTAAAAAGTTTTGATGAATAGTTGAAGATTGAACACAAACTGTAGATCCATTCATTGCTGCAATTAGTTGACCAATAGCAGCTTGTTCTTTTCCACCTGCATTGTTTAAGTTAACTTTGTTAACTCCTCCTGTAAATTTAGCAACTGATAAACCTTCAAGGCCGCTTCCTTTTAATACTGCAAACCTTGCACCATCAGTCATATAACCGTTGGTAAAATTTACTTTTTCTTTTCTCTCTTCAGTAATTGACATACCAGCAATGATGATGTCATATTTTCCTTGAAGTAGAGCTGGAATAATTCCATCCCAATCTTGTGTTACCCATTCACAGTCAACGCCCATTCTTGCACATGCTTCATTACCAAAATCAATTTCAGCACCTTCTAGTTCGCCTGCTGAATTTAAGTTATTCCATGGTGGATAAGCACCTTCAGTTCCTATTCTAATAGATTTAGCGTTTGCTATAGTTGTAAAGCCTAATACGCTTAAAGAAAATAAGATTAATAAAATTTTTTTCACACTTCCTCCTTGTGAATTACTTTAAGATAGTAATTTTATATATTTATAAGCAAGTCATATATCCTAAATCAAAAAATACAATTTAAATACTTATTTAGTCTAATTTTTTTTTAAATTTTTAATAAAAAAAACCATTGAAAATAATAGCAATATAAAAGGAAAAAGCCATAAAAGCACATTTTTTATATTAAAATATGGTTTAAATAAAATATACTCACCGTACCTTTCAGTCAAAAAAAGCTTAATTTCTTTTTCATTTAAACCTTCTTTAAATTTATCATTTACTAGATTTTTGATATCTTTTGCAAAATCTGAGTCTGAGTCATATACACTTTGATTTTGACAAGTCATGCATCTTAATTCCAGTGTTAGTTTTTTTACTTTTAAATCTAGTTTGTCATTTGATAATGCAACATTAGAAAACAATAACAAAAAAATTATGTATTTAAAATAGTATTGAAATTTCATCATCTATAATTTCTTTTGTTAGTGGCCCAATATGCTTAAATATTATTTTACCATTATTATTAATAATAAATGTCTCAGGTAAACCAAAAACGCCAAATTCAAGTGCAATTTTTCCATCTTGATCAAGGCCTACAAAGCTATATGGATTTCCTTCTTCATTTAAATACTTTATAGAGTCTTTTGGATTATCTTTATGGGCAATACCAAGTAAAAAAACATTTTGATAATTATTTTTAATTTCAAAAAATAAATTGTGTTCAGCCCTACATGGTGTGCACCAAGATGCAAAAAAATTTATAATTGTATATTTATTCTGTATATTATTTTCATTAGTATAGGCGTTATTATTAACCGGTAAGTTGACATTCCTTCTTATATTTTCAGATGATAAAAGTACGTATTTATTATATAAGCTCTTAGTTGAAAACTCTGGTATTTCTTTATTTAATAATGCGCTAGGCGGGTTGCTTGGGTTTTTTTCAAATATTATAAACAAAAGAAAAAAAATACATACTGTAATTAATAAAATCAGAGGTAAAAATTTAAGTACTTTATTCATCTTTTAAAAATTGCTATTAATCCAGAAAATATCATTATAATCACACCTATCCAAATAAAACTCACTAGAGGGTTTATGTATACTTTTATATTCCAAATATTATTATCTTCAGCGCCTAAAGTTATATAAATATCTTTTAACCAATCATGATATATACCCGCCTCAGTAGTAATCATTTTTGAAACTGGGTAATAGTTTTTTGCTGGTAAAATGTAATCAATTAAATCGTTTTTCTGTTTTAAACTAAAAGAAGCTTTTAAGGTTTGATAATTTTTTTCTTCCATTATTTTGATATTTTCCAATTTTAAAATATTTTCATTTAAATTAATTTCTTGTCCTACAGAAATATTAAAATTATACTCTTTTTGATATACGCTGGAAAACGTAATACCTATTATCATTATGCCCACACCAATATGTGCAATAAAACTATTTATTGATTTTATATAATTAAATGAAATTAAAAATTGAAATCTTAATATTATTGATATTATTGAAGCTAAAATTATCCACGAACCTAAAATCAAACCAATAAATCCCCAAGTATTAAAAACTGTAAAATAAGAATGTAAAAATACAACAAAACTTAAAATTAAAAAAAATATTACATAAGTTCTAAATTTTTTAATTTTGTTTGATTGCCATGAAAGTACTGGAGCTATGCTCATTAATAGGAAACCAGGCAAAAGTATTGGTAAGACTGTTGCGTTAAAATACGGTCCTCCAACAGATACTCGAGTGTTTGTTAATACTTCAATAAAAATTGGATAAATTGTTCCTAAAAGTATTGTAAGCATGGCTATTATCATCAGAATATTATTTATAATCAAAGCTGATGTTTTATTTATTAAAAGTAATTGTAAATTATTTTTGTTTGCAGGCGATTTAATTAAAAAAATCAAAAAACCAAACCCTGTTATTAAAAAGAAAATTAGTAAAATAAAAAGACCTCTAGAAGCATCAGATGCGAATGAGTGAACACTAGTTAAAATACCAGATCTAACTAAAAATGTTCCTAAAATACTGAGAGAAAAACATAGTATTGATAAAAAAACAATCCATCTTTCAATCGTTTGCTCTCCTCTAATCATTATTAATGAATGTACTAAAGCCAAGCCAACTATCCATGGCATCAATGAAATATTTTCAACAGGATCCCAAAACCACCATCCTCCCCAACCAAGTTCATAATATGCCCAATAAGATCCAAGGGCAATACCAGCTGTAAGAAAAGTCCAACTAATAATTGCCCATTTTTTTGTTTCAATAATCCAATTTGTATCTCTGCTTTTTTTAAATAAACTTGCCATTCCTAAACTAAACACCAAAGAGAAACCAACATAGCCCATATAGAGCATTGGAGGATGAATTGCTAAAGCAGGGTCTTGTAAAATTGGATTTAATCCAAGACCTTCATCTACTTTTACAGAATTTACTAAAAAAGGATTAGATGTAAAAATAATGAAAAAAGCAAAGATTACAAAAAGTGAGCTTTGAATTTTTAATACATTTATTTTAAAATCATCTAACGCATTGCTTATTAAAGAATAAGCAAACCCATAAATTGAAATCATACAAAGCCATAATAAAATAGAACCTTCATGATTGCCCCAAGTGCCAGAAATTTTGTAAATCAGAGGCTTATTTGAATGAGAATTCTGAAAAACATTAAAATTTGAGAAATCTGAAGAAACATATGCAACTATTAATGATACAAAAGAAATACAGATTAAAAAAGTTGATAATCTAAAAAATAACAAAAAAAATTTTATTTTAAACTTAAATATTGAATTTGGTATTAACAATGTAATAGAAAAAAAGGCTGATAAACATAGTGCAGAAAAACCTATTAATGAAATCATTTATATTTTTTTTTCCATTGATTATTTTTTTCTAATTCTTTTTTTATTGAAGAAGGCATATAATTTTCATCATGTTTTGCATAAACTCTATTGGCAATGATAATATTGTTATTATTAACAATACCTTCAATAACCGTTCCTTGCCCTTCTCTAAATAGGTCAGGTAGTATGCCTTCATAAATTACTGAGAGATCATAATTATTGTCAGTAATTTTAAACTCATATTTATTAAGAGATATTTTTTTAAATGTAGACTCTTTAACGTAACCACCTATTCTTATTTTTGTATCTTTGTTAATATCTTTTTTAATTAATTCAGAAGGTGTATAGAAAAATATGATATTTTGTTTAGTATTAAAAAGAATTAATATTATTGCAAACCCTAATACAATTAATGTTATTAGAATCAATATTAGTCTTTGAAATCTCAAACTCATTATTATTTAAGATTTTTTAATTTTAAATATGAAAGTATTAGTAGACCAAAAACTAAAAAAAAAGCTGAAATATAAGCAATAAAAACAAACCAAAAATACATAATTATTACTATATAAAATTTAATAATAGATAAAGCGGTGACTAAAAGTCACAAATAGCTAAAGATCCCTTTTTCTTATTAAAATTTCTGCTTTTATTCTCAAAATTGCAATAATAAGGCCAATTAAGCTAAAAGCTATAGTCATTACCAGCAGGGGTTTTAGCATTGATATATCTATTGAAGGAGAGGATAATTTACTTATGCTAGCTGGTTGATGCAAGGTATTCCACCAATCAACTGAAAATTTTATAATTGGAAGATTAATTGAGCCAATTAAAATAAATATCGCTACAGTCTTTTCTTTCACCTCTCTACTTTCAAAAGTTTGATTTAAAAAAATAATTATTACATAAATTATTAATAAAATCGCGACGGATGTTAACCGCGCATCCCATACCCACCAAGTACCCCACATTGGTTTTCCCCATAATGATCCAGATAATAGGCATAAGGTAGTAAAAATAGCCCCAATTGGAGCTATTGCTTTGTTAATTATGAAGCTAAAAGGTATTTTAAAAGCTAATCCAACAATACTGTAAATAGTCATTATAGCGTATGTAAGTAAGGCTAACCAGGCAGATGGAACATGAATATACATAATCTTTACTGTTAACCCTTGTTGATAATCTAAAGGTGAATAATAAACTAAAATCAATCCCAGTATAAGAATAATAAAAGCAATAATTAGAAGTGGTTTAAATATTATATCTGCAAGAATATTAAATTTGTTAGGATTGATTAAAAAATTAAGCATCATTTATTTCTTAATGCTAGCCTAATAAAAGCAGCACTAGACCAAGGAGCAATTCCCAGAAAAATTAAAGCTATACCTATGAGCAAATTAATCAAATTATTAAAATTGCTATCAGAATTATTTATTCCAACCGAGAATATAATTACTGGTATGCTAAATAAGAGCACAATAATACTTCCAATAGAAAAGTTAGTTTTATTAAGCAGATTCATTGATGAAGAAATAGAGCCCAAACAAGATAAAATCAATGAACCAATTATAAATGTTAAAATTAAATTATAAACCTCAATAATTGGAAGGTTAAAAAATACACTTGCTATTGGGATAGAGGCCAAAAAAGGAATTTGTACAAATAAAAAATGTGAAATGATTTTAAAAAAAACAATTAATTCATAACTCATACCCCCCATATGAATTATTGTAATCACACCATTATTAAAATCTTCCTCATAAAATTTTCTTAAACTTAATGTAGAGCTAAGAAGCAATAGGCTCCAAATTATTCCCAGGCCAACTGTTCTTAAAAGTTGCTCATCAGCCCCTAAAGCAAATACAAAAACAAAAATAGATAAGAAAAAAAATAAAATATTTGAACAAAGATCTACAAAATTACTAAAAAATATTTGTGATTCTCTTTTAATAAATAAAAATATTTTTTTTAAAAAAACCATATTAATGAAAATCTATAATTTCTAAGTTGTTAATACTTGGATTAAAATGAGATGCAAATAAGATAATACCATTTTTATTTGCGTGATCCTTAAATGTCTGATTTAAAATTTCTATAGATGAGTTATCCAAATGGTTATATGGTTCATCTAAAATCCAAAGTTTTTTTTGCTCTAAAATTAATCTTAAAAGTTCTAATTTTTTTATTTCCCCTTTTGACAAATACATCACTTTTGTATTTTTATATTTAAGTAAATTAAATGTTTCTAATAATAGTAATATATCAGCATTTGTTAGTTTTGATGCACACAAACCCTTCCAAAAATTTATATTATCAAGAACAGTGAGTTTTTTAGTTGATGTATTTTGATCCATAATAAAAGTCGTAACATTAAAAAAATTAAAAATATTTTTTTTTATATTTTTTCCTTCCCAAAAAATATCTCCATTTTTTGGCTCTAAAATATTTAAAATTACTTCTAGGAAGGTTGTTTTGCCAGAACCATTCTTTCCTCTGATTTGAGTAATTTGCCCATTATTTAAAGACAAATTTAAATCTTCAAATATGATTGTGTTGTTTCTGTAAAAAGATAAATTATTTATTAGAAGCATTTTTAAAGATTAAAATCATTTTAATTGATAAACAATAAAAAAACGGGGCTAACCCCGTTTTTTTTAATTTTAGAAAAATTAAGAAAAAGAAAAAAATTTGATTCTTTTCTCTTACTAATGAAAATAGACTATCTTCTTCTTTTCTTAGCAGCCTTTTTCTTTTTCTTAGGAGCAGCTCTTTTCTTCTTTTTAGGTGCTGCTTTCTTTTTCTTCTTAGGAGCAGCTCTTTTCTTCTTTTTAGGTGCTGCCTTCTTTTTCTTCTTAGGAGCAGCTTTCTTTCTTTTAGGTGCTGCTTTCTTTCTCTTAGGTGCAGCCTTCTTTCTCTTAGCTGCTTTCTTTTTCTTCTTTGCCATTTAATGCTCCTTGTAATGGGTTAAACTGGAGGAACCCCCCTCCATCATCACTTAAAATAAGTGACAAACATAAAAGGCTTTCTTTTTTTCCCAAAACTTACGCATAAAGTCAACAATTTAAGAAAACATGATGTTATAGAAAAAAAACTTTAATTAAAATAATTAAAAACAATATAAGTTTATTACATTTTTCGCAGAATTCTAATTAAAAATTTAGAAATAACTATACAAATTTTTTTTTCAGTATTATTAGATTAAAACTTATTTTTAAACATAATTACTATTAAATTTAAAAAATTAGTGTCAATTTAGTATAAGTGCTTTTTGATACAACTATATAGTTAACATGACATCTTTAAACTCTTTTAATACTTGTAAAAATATAACAATTAACAAAAAAAATTATAAGTATTTTGATTTACAGACTCTCTCAGACATTTATGGTTTTGAATTATCTAAAGTTCCTAATTCATTAAAAATAATAATTGAAAATCTTATAAGAAATGAGGATGGTGAGGCAGTCTCTAGGGAAATGATTGATAATTTATGTACAAAAATCACCAAACCTAAAGAAAATTTCGAAATATCGTTTACCCCAACTCGTGTACTTATGCAGGATTTTACAGGCGTCCCGGCTGTAGCTGATTTGGCCGCTATGAGAGATGCATTGAGAAAAAAAGGAATAAATCCAAGCAACATTAATCCATTATCAAGGGTGGACTTGATTATTGATCATTCAGTAATGGTAGATCACTTTGGAAGTAATAGAGCTTTTGAAGAAAATGTTAAAAAAGAATTTGATAGAAATAAAGAGAGGTATGAGTTTCTAAAATGGGGGCAAAAAACATTTGATAATTTCTATCTAGCTCCACCAGGTGGTGGAATTTGTCATCAAGTCAATTTAGAAAGTATTGCTAAGACAATCTGGTCAAGCAAAATAAAAAATGAAGACTACATTTATCCAGACTCTGTTGTAGGAACAGATAGTCATACCACTATGGTTAATGCACTCTCAGTATTAGGATGGGGCGTAGGAGGAATTGAAGCTGAGGCTGCAATGTTGGGACAACCAATATCTATGAATGTTCCAAAAATAGTTGGCTTTAAATTAAATGGTAAGTTGCAAGAAGGTATTACAGCAACTGATTTAGTTTTAACAATTACAGAAATATTAAGAAGGTATGGGGTAGTTGGAAAGTTTGTCGAATTTTTTGGAGAGGGTTTAAAAAATTTGTCACTTTCTGATAGATCTACAATTTCAAACATGGCACCAGAATATGGAGCAACATGTGGTTTTTTCTCTACTGACCAAGAAACATTAAATTATTTAAAACTTTCTGGAAAAGATGAGCATCAATTAAAAATTGTTAAAGATTACACTAAGGCTCAAAAACTATGGGCTGAAGGTGATTATAATCCTTATTTTGACGAAACTTTATATTTAGATTTAGATACAATTGAGCCATCTGTTGCAGGACCTAAGCGTCCACAAGATAAAATATTTGTTAGAGATATACCTAAAGTTTTTAATGAAATAAATAATTCAGCCTCTAACTTCAAAAATAATAGAAAAGAAATGCAGTCAGCAGATGTTGTAATTGCCGCAATTACTAGTTGTACAAACACATCAAATCCAAATGTTATGATAGCAGCAGGATTGGTTGCCAAGAAAGCTGTAGAACTTGGTTTAACTGTTAAACCATGGGTGAAAACAAGTCTTGCACCTGGTAGTAAAGTTGTAAGTGATTACTTAGAAAAAGCAGGCCTATCAAAATATTTGAATGAAATTGGTTTTAATTTAGTAGGTTATGGTTGCACAACCTGTATTGGTAATTCTGGCCCATTAAATGAGTGGGTATCAGAAGAGATAAAAAACAAAAATTTAACTGTTTGCTCAGTTTTATCTGGTAATAGAAATTTTGAAGGTCGTGTTCATCAAGAAGTAAAAGCAAATTTTCTTGCATCACCACCTTTAGTTGTTGCATTTGCAATTGCTGGAAACATGAATATTAATTTGTTTGATGATCGAATAGGAGTTAGCAAATATGGAGAAGAAGTTTTTTTAAAAGATTTATGGCCTTCTTCATCTGAAGTTAATGAAATTGTAAACAAATCATTATCAACTGAAATGTTTAAAAAAAGGTATAAAGAAATATATAACGGTGATCAAAACTGGCAATTAATAAAAAGTGTTTCAAATACTACTTATGAATGGAACTCTTCTAGTACCTATATAAAACACCCACCTTTCTTTGAAGATGATGAAAACGATGTTAAAGATATAGTTAATGCAAGAATTCTTGCAATTTTGGGTGACAGCGTAACCACTGACCACATCTCTCCTGCTGGTGCAATAAAACCAGATAGTCCAGCTGGAAAATATCTTAATGAAAGACAAATAAGCAGAAAAGATTTTAATTCTTATGGTTCTAGAAGGGGTAATCACGAAATTATGATGAGGGGAACATTTGCAAATATAAGAATTAAAAATGAAATAATCTCAGGAACAGAAGGAGGTATAACAAAGTTTTTTAATAAAAAAGCTGAAGAAATGTCAATATATGATGCTGCAATAGAATATGCAAAACAAGAAACGCCATTAGTTATATTTGCTGGTAAAGAATATGGCACTGGGTCATCCAGAGATTGGGCAGCAAAAGGTACAAAATTATTAGGTGTAAAGGCAGTGATTGCTGAGAGCTTTGAAAGAATACACCGTTCAAATTTAATAGGTATGGGAGTATTGCCCTTACAATTCATTGGAGATCAAAATAGAAAATCACTTTGTCTTAATGGAGACGAGTTTATTACGATAAAAGGGCTAAATACTTTGCGACCAAGTTCAGAGCTTAATTGTGAGATAAAATCTAATCATGAAAAAAAAATAAAACTTTTATGTAGAATAGATACTATTAAAGAGTTGGATTATTTTAAACAAGGGGGTATTTTACAATACGTGTTAAATTCAATTATAAAAAAAGCATCATAAATTAAGTGAAAGAAGATGATAGCAACTTAGTAGCGATACTAGGACCTACTAATACAGGAAAAACTTACTTGGCATTTGAAAGACTATTGTCATATAAATCAGGAATTTTTGGATTTCCTCTTCGTCTGTTAGCTCGTGAAAATTACGACAAGGCTGTAAAAAAAATTGGTATTAATAATGTTGCTTTAATTACAGGAGAAGAAAAATTTGTTCCAAATGAAGCTAAATATTTTTTTTGTACTGTAGAATCTATTCCCAAAAAACTAAATGTGGAATGTGTAGTAATTGATGAAATTCAATTAGCATCAGATTATGAAAGAGGGCATATATTTACTGAACATCTTTTAAATACAAGGGGAGAATTTGAAACAATTTTTTTAGGCTCTTTAACAATAAAATTATTATTATTAAAAATTTTTCCTGATATAAAAATTGAGCTGAGAGAAAGATTTTCTAAACTCAGTTTTAATTCTAATAGAAGTTTTTCAAAACTTAAACCTCGATCAGCAATAATTGGATTTAATATTAACAATGTTTATGAGATTGCTGAAAATATAAGAACACACAAAGGAGGAGCAGCAGTTGTACTTGGATCTCTAAGCCCCAGAACACGAAATGCACAAGTTGAAATATATGAAGAAAAAAAAGTTGATTACCTAGTTGCCACGGATGCAATTGGCATGGGTCTTAATTTAAATATCGATCACATAGCTTTTTCTTCAATCGAAAAATACGATGGAAGGTTTAAAAGAAATTTGTATCCTAGTGAAATTGGTCAAATTGCTGGAAGAGCAGGTAGATATGAAAATAATGGCACGTTTTCATTATTAAATAATGCAGGTGAACTAGACATAAAAACTATTAGAGATATTGAAGAAAGTAATTTTTACTCAATTAACAAAATCTATTGGAGAAATAGCTCTCTTGATTTTTCAAGCATTGATAATTTTCTTGGAAGTTTGAAAGAATTTCCTGTTCATAATTATTTTATTCATAAAAAAAATGCGGCTGATGAATTAAATTTTAGATACTTAATTGAAGATCAAAATATAAAAAAATTAATAACACATAAAGACAGAATTAAATTATTGTGGGATGTTTGTAGGATTCCAGATTTTCAAAAGTTGTTTAATGACTCTTATCTTCAGTTTCTTAAAACAATTTTTTTACTTTTAATCAAAAATCAAAAAATACCTAAATTATGGCTTGAAAAAAATATTTTAGGACTCCAGAAATTTAATGGTGGAATAGAAGAGTTATCTATAAAAATTTCTCAAGTAAGGACATGGACATATATTTCAAATCATCAAAACTGGATTAATAATGAAAAATATTGGCAAGAAATTACCAGAAGAATTGAAAATGATTTATCTGACAATCTTCATGAAGGTCTGACTAATAGATTTGTTGATACTAATTCAAAATATTTCATAAAATCTAATAAAAAAGATCTAAATCAAGATCTGGCAGTAATTGATGATAAAATTATAAAAATTAACAAAAAAGAATATGGCTCACTTCAAAATTTTGATTTAAAATTAAGTAAAGATGCAATTTCTCATTCTCTTTTTTCTCTAACTCATGTAAAAAAATTAGTTAGATTAATGATTGAAGAAAAAATAAATAATTTTTTAAATGCTCCAAATGAAGCAATAAGTTTTGGCAATATTAGTGAAATTGATTTCAATAAAAATGTAAAAATTTATTGGGGGGACGATATTGTTGGATATCTAAGCAAAGGGTCAAGTATTTCTTCGCCAATTGCAGATGCTTTAAATACTGAATTCATTAGTAGTGAAAATAGATTATTAATTGCAGCAAAGCTTCAAAAGTGGATAGATGAATTAATAAAAGTATTGTTGTGGCCTGTAAAAGAGCCTAATGATGAAAATGAGTCAGCAAATATAAGAGCGATAAAATTTAATGTTTTTGAAAATTTTGGAACACTACCCGTAGATCAATTTAGCACCTTTATTAAAAATATATCTTTAGAAGAAAAAAATATAATATCGAAATTAGGTATTCGTGTTGGTGCGAAATACTTTTTTGTACCTAATTTCTTAAAAAAAGCACCATTGGAGTTATCTGCAATTCTGTGGTGTGTTTTTATTGAACATAAATTCGAAGGAGCAATTCCACTACCAAAAGATGGAAGAGTATCTTTTGAAATTAAAAATGAAATGAAAAAAGAATATTGGCTTGCTATAGGCTACATAAAGCTTAATAATTTTGCATTAAGAGTAGATGTTTTTGAAAGAATTTTTTTCTTAGCTAGGCAAAAAATTAAAAATGGACCTTTTATAGACTCTTCAGATTTAATGAATCCTGTTGGCTGTGATAGAAATCAACTGCGAGAAATACTTAAATTTTGTGGATTTAGTGTATTAAAACTAAATAATGATAGAGATTTATATTATAGTGAGCCAAAAAAATATCCAAAAAAATCAACAACAGTTAAAGAAAAAAAAATAAATATTAAAAAAAATAACAAAATAACCAAAGTTTCAAATAAAAGTAAAAAAGAAGCAGACCCAAATTCTCCTTTTGCAGTTTTGGAAAAACTACTTTAAAGAAATTTAAAAATATAAAATAATAAGGTATAAAATTGTTAGAATCTCTAAAAAATATATTTTCAAATAAAAACAATCAGATTCAAGAAGATGATAATAATGATATTAATATTCTCACAGGGTTGTTGATAGAAGCAGCTAATACTGATGGCAATGTTTCTCAGGATGAGCTAAGCAAAATTTCTTCTAGTCTGATAAATGTTTTTAAAGAAAATCAAGAAGACGTCGACAAAGCTCTATCCAAAGCGTTTGAAAATAAAGATAATTCTAGGTCATTATTTTTTTATACTTCTAAATTAAATAAATCTTTTTCTCATGAAAAGAAAATATTATTATTAGAGGTATTATGGGAAGTTATTTTATCCGATAATGAAATTCATGATTTTGAGTCAAACCTTTTAAGGAGATTGGCTGGATTATTATACGTTTCAGATATTGAGTGCGGAAATGCAAAAAAAAGAGCAAGTAATAAGTTAAATAAATTATGACATATGTTGTTGATGAAAACTGTATAAAATGCAAGCACATGGACTGTGTTGATGTGTGTCCAGTAGATTGCTTTTATGAAGGTGAAAATATGTTAGTAATCCACCCTGATGAATGTATTGATTGTGGAGTTTGTGAACCTGAATGTCCCGTAGATGCAATTCATTCAGATACAGAAGAGGGAATGGAAAAGTGGGCAGAAATTAATCGTAAATATTCTGAATTGTGGCCCGTTATAAGTGAAAAAAAAGAACCGCCAGTTGATGCTAAAGAATGGGAAGGTGTTGAGAACAAATATAAAAATCACTTTAGTGAAAAAGCAGGAGGTTAAATATGGTAAAAAAGAATTCTCAATTTAAGGAAGGTGAAATTGTTGTTTATCCAAAACATGGTGTTGGTGAAGTTATAAGAATTGAAACAATGGAAATAGCAAACATCAAAACAAATTTTTATGTTGTTAAAATGGAGCAGTCAAAACTAATAATTAGGGTTCCAACTGAAAAACTGGAACAAGTTGGTTTAAGAAGAATTTCTTCAAAAAAAATCATTGAAGAAGTTTTCAATATTTTAAAACTAAGACCAAAAATAAGAAGAATTATGTGGAGTAGAAGAGCACAGGAGTATGATGCTAAAATTTTTTCAGGAGATCCTATAAAAATTGCTGAAGTTGTAAGAGATCTTTTTAGAAAAACTAGTCAAGCAGAACAATCTTATAGTGAGAGACAAATGTTTCAGGTAGCAATTGAGAGACTTGCAAGGGAAGTAGCAGCTGTAGAAAAAACAGATTATTTTCAATCAACTGAAAAAATTGAATCAATTTTAAGAAATAAGTAGTTGGAAAATTCTAGTAACTTTTCAGAATTAGTAGATGCAAACAAAGTTTGGGCAATAGGTTCTTTACATTCAGGCTTAGACTCATTTAATTCAATTAAAAACTATATCTTATCTAATTTTGAATTAGGAGATAAATTAATATTTTTAGGCAATGTAATAGGCTTTGGAAATAAATCAAAAGAGATTGTAAATGAAGTTTTAAAATTAAGATTTAAACTTATGGCTAAACATAAACTTCAAAATAATGACATAGTTTTTTTAAGAGGAGCACAAGAAGAAATGTTTAGTAAACTACTTCAATTGCATATTGCACCTAATCCATTAGAAATTTTAGATTGGGTTTTTAGTCATGGGGTTGATCAGACATTAATATCATACAGATTTGATCCTGATGAATTTAGAAAAATTGCTACACAAGGTACTATTCACATAAATAAATTAACTACAAAATTAAATAATGAAATATTATCAAGCCCTGGGCATAAAGAATTTTTTTCAAATTTAAAGCACGCAGCATATACAGATACAAAAGAGGTGCTATTTGTAAATCGAGGGGTTGATATATCAAGACCTTTATCAGCACAAAATGATTGCTTTTGGTGGGGCTATCAAAATTTTTCACAAATTAATAAGCCGTATTTTTCATTCAAAAGAATAGTGAGAGGTTATCAATCAAACTCTCATAATGATATCGAAAACTCTAAATCAATGGTTTTGTGTACACTTTTTAAGCAACCACTAGAAAGTAAAAAAATTATAGCAGGAATTTTTGCTAAAAATGGAGATATTTTAGAATTATTTGAATCAAAATGATCCAAATTGAAGTTTGTGCGTATAAATTAATATATGACTTTAAGAGCACTAATTTCTAATAACTTAGTTGAGTTTTCAAAGAAATCTAAAATTCTTGATAAAGAAGAAGAGTTCCATCACATTGAAAATTGGAGAAATAAAAGGGAATCAAAGTCTCTGCAGGTTATTTTAAATTCTTATCTAAGATTAGCCGTTTCATATGCAAGAAAATATAAAAGCTATGGTTTGCCACTTGATGATTTAATTCATGAGGGCGTTCTAGGGATAATGCATGCTTTAGAAAAGTTTGATACATCTAAAGGCTTTAGATTATCAACATATGCATCTTGGTGGATTAGAGCATCAATACAGGATTATATATTAAAAAATTGGTCAGTTGTAAAAACTGGCTCTACAGCTTCTCAAAAAGCTCTTTTCTTTAACTTAAGAAAAATTAAACAACAAATATCAGAGGCTTCCTCTGATTATATGGGTCAAAGAGAAATTAATAAAGTATCTGAAATGCTAAATGTGAAAAGTTTTGAGGTTCAAAATATGGAATCAAGATTAAGTGGTGGTGATGTATTCCTCAATCAAAAGATTGATAATGACTCAGAAAATGATCTTATGAGTTTATTAGAGGATGATAGGGCTAATCCTGAAGAGTCATTTCAAAGTTTTAATGATGGCAAAATTAAAAAAGATTTTTTAGATAAAGCTATTTTATCATTAAATGAACGTGAAAGAACGATAATAAAATTAAGAAAATTAAGAGAAAAGAGCATTACACTAGATGAGTTGGGGCAAATGCTTAAAATAAGTAAAGAAAGAGTTAGGCAAATTGAAACAAAAGCTCTAGAAAAATTAAAAACTACAATTCTTGAAATTTCTCAACAAAATAAAGAATTTTTTATTTGATACTTACTCCTCTATAAAATAAAGTTATCATATGTTTCGTCTATTTTTTCTAATGTTAATATTTTTAGTTAAACCCTCTATTCTGTCTGCACAAGGATATGATGTTTTTGGAATAGGAATATATGATGTTAAGTTTGATGGATCATCTTCTAACTATGCCACAGATTTTAGATACGAAAGACGTTTCGCCAATACATTAGTTGATATTGGACCAGAAGATGATAATTTTTTTTATTTAAAACCATTTGTTGGTATTGAAACAACAACAGACTCTGCTTTTTATATTTTGGGAGGTATTTATTTAGAAGATAATCTAGGAAAACTTATGATAGGAAATGAAAATGAGTGGAATTTTACACCTAGTTTTGGCTTTGGATATTATGATGATGGAAATGGAAAAAAATTAGGCAATAAACTAGAGTTTAGAACTACTTTTGAAATAAGCTACCAATTAAAAAATAAGAATAGGATTGGTTTGTCACTTGGCCATATATCTAATGCTAACATTGGTAACAAAAATCCCGGAGTAGAAATAATAAGTTTTTCTTATCAAAAACCCTTTTAATTTATTAATACATTTTTTTCTTTTACAAAATTTAAAAATATTTTTTCTAGACTATCAAAATTATTAGTTTTCATATTATTGTGAATATCAACTTTAAATTTTTTTCCATTTTCTATACCAAAAAATATATTTAAAAGTGGACTTAACAACCTATAAATAGAATCGGTTCCAATTTTTGGTTTTATATATTCAAAATATTGAATAATTGTCTCTTCAGAAACTTTATAAGAAGATGATGTATTAAAAAATAAATTATCAACTTTTTTTAAACAAAAAGGGTTATTTTGTATTAATCTTCCAACCATAATCCCGTCAAAAATTTTTGACAAATCAAAAGCTTTTTCAATACTATCTATTCCACCATTAAGTATAAAAGTTATATGCGGATATCTTTTTTTAACCCTTTTAACAAAATCATAATTTAATGGAGGAATGTTTCTGTTATCTTTAGGGCTGAAACCATTTAATATTGCATTTCTTGCATGCACATATACTATTCTAATTCCACTTTTAATAATTTCATCAACAAACTCTTCAAAAAATTCATAATTAAAATTTTTTCCAATTCCAATTCTGCATTTAATTGATACTTCAATATTTTTATTAATTTGCATAGAGCTTAAACAATTCTTTACTAAATTTTTGTCTTGCATCAAGCACGCTCCAAAACTTCCTTTTTGCACTGCTTTACTAGGGCAACCAACATTTAAATTTATTTCATCATAATCTAATTCATAGGCAATATTAGCGCACTTTTTTAAATCATTATAATCAGACCCTCCTACCTGCAACGCAATTGGATTTTTTTTGTCATTTGCTATTATTAAATTAGAATTTCTAGAATGGATTAAAGTTTTTGTTGCTATCATTTCTGAAAATAAAAAAGCTTTTTTAGATAATATTCTATATAAATTTCTAGCGTAAGGGGTTGTACATCCCATCATAGGGGCAACACAAAATTTACGTTCTAAATTATTTTTCATGACTAAAATTATTCATTAAAATCAAAGTTAATTACACTTCTAAACACTTGCCTACAATAATTTGTTAATATAAGTAACTTTTTAAGGTAATATTTATGATAAAAAAAACAAATTCTTTGCCGAGATTTTTAGTTGATCGATATAAAATTTGGAAAAAAACTTATTATTTTAAAAATCAACATAATTTTAAGAAATTATCTAAACTTCCACAAAAGCCAAAAGCTATGATTATTTCTTGTTGTGATTCTAGAATAAATCCAACCTCTATTTTTGGAGCTAAGGAAGGTGAGTTATTTATACATAGAAATATTGCAAATATAATACCACCATACAATTCAACTAATATTGATAATTCAACTTTTGCAGCAATAGAATATGCAATTAAGAAACTTAAAGTTCCAAACCTAATTATTTTGGGTCATACAAATTGTGGAGGAATCAAAGCTATTTATGATCAGCATTTTAAAGGTGCTAAAAATAATTACAAATTTGTGAACAGGTGGTTAAAAAATATTTCTGCAGTATTTTTAAAATTGCCAAAAAAATTATCAAAAAAAAATCAAATAATTTTTCTAGAAGAAGAGGGTGTTAAAGTTTCAATCAATAATTTATTAAATTATCCAAATATTAAAAATCTTGTTACCAAAAAAAAATTATTAATTAGTGGCTTAATATTTGATATAAGTTCAGGTGATATTAAATCTTTAAATTCTTCAAATAACAAATTTGAGAAAATTTAATTATTTATAGGAGTGTTTTGATAATGGGAATTTTTTATTTTTAACATCTCTTACAAAGTTATTAACTGCCATTGAAATACTTCCCTCAATATTGATAAAATTTTTGACAAATTTGGGTTTTTTAATGTCTGAATTAAAATTTAATATATCATCAATAACCAAAACTTGACCATCACAATTTTTTGAAGCACCAATTCCTATTGTGGGAATAGATAAAATATCTGTTATTTTTTTTGCAGTAGATTGATTAATGCATTCTAAAACAATAAATTTAGAACCTGCTTTTTCGAGTTTGGCTGCTAAATCTAATAATTTTTTAGCTTCATTAGGTTGTTTTCCAACACTTTTTATCTTTTTGAAATCAGAATATTTTTGTGGGTTTACACCTATATGAGCAACAACTTTAATTTTATTTTTTGATAAATGCTCGACTATTTCAATATTATTTAAATCTGTTTCAATTTTAATAAAATCTGCTTTCGTAAAAGAAATTATTTCCAATGCATTTTTCAAGGCTTCTTTTTTATTACGATAAGTATTGTATGGCATATCAATTATTGTCATTGAAAGTTTTGTATTAATTACAACCGCTTTTCCATGACTTTTCATCATTTCAAAAGTAACACCTCTTGTATTTTTCATTCCATATAAAGTTGTTCCAACAGAGTCACCGATTAGTATAAGATCAACTTTGCCATCTAATATATTAGCTAAAGGCATTGAATATGCAGTTAAACATGTGATCGGAATTTTATTTTTTTTTTTTAATAATTTTTTGTAATTAATTTTTATTTTTTTCATATTTTATACAGATCGCGTTATACCACCATCAACTCTGATGTTTTGACCAGTTATATATGCGCCTCCTTCTGAGGCTAACATTTCAATAACAGCTGAAATTTCACTTACCTTTCCATATCTGTTAATAGGTATACGCTTTAA
This sequence comes from uncultured Alphaproteobacteria bacterium, assembly GCA_902576125.1. Taxonomy (GTDB): domain Bacteria; phylum Pseudomonadota; class Alphaproteobacteria; order HIMB59; genus CACPNW01. The sequence continues at coordinate 59,193 of CACGUF010000004.1, forward strand.
GAACTCTTCTTTTTCTGGTAAACTGTCTATAAAACCAGGCAATACATTATTCATTCTAATATTAAATTTTGCATACTTATCAGAATAAAGTTTTGTAAAGCTAGATAAGCCAGATCTAAAAACCCCTGAAGTTGGAAAGCTTGACTCAGGTTCAAAAGTGGCAAAAGTAGAAATATTTATTATTGAGCCGTTTCTTTGTTTTTGCATAATTGGTGTAACTAATCTTGCAGCCCTAACAACATTTAAAAAATATATTTCCATACCTTTAATCCAATTTTCATCTGTTATTTCTAAAATTTCTCCTTTTGGACCATGTCCAGCACTATTTACAAGAACATCAATTTTACCAAATTTAGATAAAACTTTTTCAATGAAATTTTCTATATCTTTCGTTATTAAATTTGATCCTGTAAAACCTAGCCCACCTAACTCTATTGCCAATCTTTCACCTTTGCCAGACGAAGACATTATTGCTATATCATACCCCCCTTTTTTTAGAATTTTGGCTGCATCCGCACCCATTCCAGAACCTGAAGCAATAAATACGGCTATCTTTTTCATTAATTACTAATTACATATTAAATATAAAAATATCCACTAACAAAATAAATATTTCTTTTAGACAGATATCAATTTTCTTTCAGAAAGAGGACTTTCTTTCACAGGTAAATGTATTATTGCTGAAAAGGCACCTACTCCAATCCCTACCCACCAAACTAAATCATAACTTCCATACATATCATAAAAAATTCCACCTAACCAAACTCCAACAAAGGAACCAATTTGATGAGACAAGAAAACTATACCGTAAAGAGTTCCCATAAATTTTAATCCATATATATAACCTATAATTCCAGATGTAAGAGGAACTGTTGCAAGCCACAAAGATCCCATTACAATTGAAAAAACAACAACGGAGGTTGGTGTTATTGGCAACATTATGAAAGCTATTGCAGCAATTGTTCTTCCGGTATAAATCATAGATAGTAAATATTTTTTTGTAAAATGCTTTCCTAATGCACCGGCAGCTATTGAACCTAAAATATTAAAAAGTCCAATTAAAGCAATTGATAATGCGCCTAAAGATGCAACAGAATTACAAACTAAACTAATTAGACTTCCCTGAATAATAGGACTGCTAGCCTCTGCTATGAATGCAGGAAAATGAGCAGTAATAAAAGCTAGCTGGAACCCACATGAAAAGAAACCAAGAAAAAGCATAGAATAAGTTGGATCTTTAAATGCATCTTTAAGAGCATCACTTAAATTTTCCTCAACTTCTTTTTTGGAAATTTCTGATTTTGACTTAAGAAGAGGAACTAATACAATTGTTAAAATACTAATTATTGCAAATATAATAAAAACTGACGACCATGGCATTATTTCCAGAAGTCCTGCTGCAAAAGGAGGACCTACAACTTGTCCCGCAGATCCAGCTGCAGTTGTTAGACCTAAAGCTAAAGATCTTTTTTCAGGTGCTGCTGTTCTACCAACTACTGCTAGTATTGGACCAAAGCCACTTCCAGCAATTCCGAAACCAATCAAAATATTTAGAAATTGATGAGCTTCAGGAGAAGATGCTGAACTGCTAATAAAGATCCCGGCAGCATATAAAATTAATCCTAAAGTTATTGCTTTTCTATCTCCAAACTTTTCTGCAAATGCACTAAAAATAGGAGTTCCAATCCCCCATGCTAAATTTTGAATAGCTATTGCCATTGAAAATTCTGATCTAGCCCACATAAACTCTTCAGCTATTGGTATTTGAAAAAGACCAAAAGTTGAACGAATAGCAAAACTAATTAATAAAATTAAACTCCCCCCAATCAGTACAGGAGTAAATATATTTGTATTATTTTTTTTGCTCATAAATAAATTTAATGAACGTAGCAGTTTAAATAAACTAATCTATTAAAAATTAAGCTCTTTGAACAATCTGTTGTTTTTCTGACTCTTCCTTTTCAGGAATTACATACGCAATAGCACAATGTTCAATACAATATGGTTTTTCTTCAAATCTTTCTTTACCACAAAATTTGAAGTCAGACTCATCAGGATGGCCTTCTGGCCACTCACATCCCCTTTTTGTATTTTTGGTAAATAAATTTTTCACCACTGGTTGGAAGTTTTGATGGACAATAGGTTTTTCTTTAGCTTCATCTTTCACAACTTCCGCAACTTCAAAGTTTAATTTAGGAATAATTGGTGATCTAGCTTTTTTTCTATCAGGTTTTACTGCAGTACGCCTAATTGGTGACGGTCTTCTTTCAAGTCCAATTCTATGTGCTTTTCCCACAACAGCATTTTTTGTAAACCCAAGTAACTTCCCAATTTGGGCAGTAGGCAAACCCTGATCCCATAATTCTCTTAATTTGGAAACATTACTTTCATCCCAGGGCATAATCTATCCTTTTATAATATCTACATATAGTAGTAGAAAGACCAACTATTATACTAAATGTACTACCACACCAAGAAAAAACTGGGCTTTTTTATGAAAAAACAATAAAAAACATGTATTTCTTTATATAATTTTAAAAAATAATGAAAAATCTTAGTAATTACGAAATTGTAAATAAAAAGGTATTATTTAGAGCTGATCTAAATGTCCCAGTTGTTGATGGGGTAATTACTGATAGATCTAGAATTTTTGCAATTAAATCTTCCATTGAAAGCCTCATCAGAAAAAAAAATAAGATTTTTATACTAGCTCATTTTGGAAGACCAAAGGGAGAAATTATTGAAAAATATTCTTTAAAATTCATTCTTCCATTACTCACAAAAATTCTTGAAGTTGAAAAAATATATTTTTTAGAAAACCTGCATAAAGTAAATATTAATAAAAAAGTTGATGAGATGCACTACGGTGAAATTTGTCTTGTTGAAAATATTAGATTTGAAAAAAGTGAAGAAAAAAGTGATTTAGATTTTGCTAAAAATTTGAGTAGTTTTTTTGATGTCTATGTTAATGATGCTTTTTCAGCCTCGCATAGAAATCACGCATCAATTACAGGTTTACCAAAGTATATTCCAGCTGTTGCCGGAAATCATTTAATTAAAGAAATAAAAAGCATTAACTCTTTTTTAGAAAATTCCAAAAAACCAAATATTGCTATTGTTGGCGGCTCAAAAATATCTACAAAAATTAATCTTTTAAATAATTTAATTCAACAATTTAATTGTGTTGTTATTGCTGGAGCCATGGCTAATACATTTTTATTATCAAACAACATACCAATAGGACAATCATTAGTTGAAAAAGATTTAGTTGATGAAGCTATAAATATTCAAAAAAGAGCTAATCAATTAAATTGTAAATTAATACTTCCAACGGATGTAGTTTGTGGCAAAAGTATAGAAGATAAAAAGCCTGTACATTTAAATATTAATGAAATCTTATCAGATTATATGATTTTAGATATTGGAAATAATACAACAGAAGAAATTAATAATGCAATCAAGAATTCAAAAATGGTTTTGTGGAATGGCCCTCTAGGAGCATTTGAACACAAACCATATGATAAGGCTACAAATGAAATTGCACTTAATATTAAAGAAAATGCAAAAAGATTTAGTATTCAAGCTCTAGCTGGAGGAGGAGATACAATTTCTTCAATTAAAAATGTAAATGCAGAAGATGGTTTTGATTATATTTCTAACGCAGGTGGCGCCTTTTTAGAATGGTTGGAAGGCAATCAATCTCCAGGTGTTATAGCGTTAATAGAAAATAATTTTAGTTAATCCTCAATTTGATATTTTTTTATTAATGGAAATTGAGTCATAGTGAAAATAAAAGTAATAGGTAAAATTCCAAAAACTTTAAAATTTACCCATATATCTGTTGATTGTGTTCTCCATACAATTTCATTTAGGATTGCAAGTGCAATAAAAAATCCTATCCAGCGGTAAGTTAGTATTCTCCACCCTTCTTCTTCAAGCTTTAGTGCTGCTCCAAGTAAAATTTTTAGTAAAGGTTTTCTTATAAGCATACCGCCATAGAGAATTAGTGCAAAAAGTAAATTAATGATAGTAGGTTTCATTTTAAAAAAAACTTCATTATCAAAGTAAATTGTTAATCCACCAAAAATTAAAACAATTCCAGCTCCAACTGTTGGCATAATAGGTATTTTTTTTTCAAGAATGTAAGAAAACATCACTGCAATTACAGTTGCTATCATAAAAGGTAGAATTGATGCTTGCAGTCCACTTCTTGTATAGAATATAAAAAAAACAGCTAATGGCCCTATATCTATTAAAAGTTTATAGATTGCTTTCATGTTATGCTTCCAAATTTAATATAGATCTAGAAAAGTTTTTAGCACTAAAGTCTGTTAAGTCTTCAGGTTTTTCTCCAAGACCGATGTAGCTTATAGGTATTTCATACTTATTTGCAATTGAAATTAAGGCTCCACCTTTAGCAGTACCATCTAATTTTGTAATAATTATGCTTGAAACATCTAATTCTTTACCAAATATATCAACTTGCTTAATCATGTTGGATCCATTGGTTCCGTCTAAAACTAGAATTGTCTCAATTGTAGCTTTGGAATCTATTTTTGAGACAACATTTTTTAACTTAACTAATTGATTTACTAAATTTTTATTATTAGATAATCTGCCTGCTGTATCAATAATTAAATAATTATAATTTTCATTATAAAATTTTTCAGTAGCTTGAAAAGCAACACTTGCAGGATCTTGATTGGCATTTCCTGAAAAAAAATCATTGTTACTATTATCTGCCCAATTTTTTAATTGATTGATAGCAGCAGCCCTAAATGTATCACAAGCTGCAATTAAGATTTTTTTTTCATCACTTATTTGACTTGCAATTTTACCTATCGTTGTTGTTTTTCCGCTTCCATTAACACCAATAAAAATTAAAATTTTTGGATTCTCATCATTTTCTTCAAATATTTTTCTCTCTCTGGGTTGAAGTATTATTTCAATTTCTTTAGCTAATGTTTCAAGAACAGTGTTTGTGATATCTTGATTTGATCTATTAACTTTACTTACCGAATTTATTAATTTTTCTACTACATCTAAACTTATATCAGCTGAGATCAAAATAGACTCTAATTCTTCTAAAGTTTCGCTATCAATTTTTTTATTTTGAAATGATTTAAGTATGTTAGAAGATAAAAAATTTGATGTTTTTTGAAGATTGTTTTTAAAAGTAGAAAATAGGCTCATAATCTCTTGGCCATTAACATATCATTATTCACTCCTACATAAACACAAGGTACAATATTTCCTTCTCTCATTGTTTCATCCAGAATAACATTCAAAAAATTTTGGTCCTTTCCAATAGATTTTTCATTTTGATTTTTTTCAATTAAGACTAAATCTTTCTCTCCAACTTTGTCTTCCATATGTTTTTTAAGTTTTTCAACCCCCTTCTTCCGTAAAATATTTGCTCTATCTTTGATTACGGATTTGTCTACTTGTGGCATACGTGCAGCAGGAGTATTGTCACGAGGTGAATATGGAAACACATGAAGATGTGTCAGATTGCATTTATCTACTAAATCTAAAGTATCTTTGAACATTTCATCAGTTTCTGTAGGAAAACCTGTAATTAAATCAGCCCCAAAAGTTGCCCCTTTTCTTTTAAGTAAAACTTTATTGCAAAAATTGATTGCCATTTCTTTTGTATGACGTCTTTTCATTCTTTTTAAAATTAAATTATTTCCTGCTTGCAAACTTATATGAAAATGAGGCATTAATTTTTTTTCGTTTATTAAATCCCAAAATTCCTCGTCAATTTCAGCACAATCTATTGATGATAATCTTAATTGCCCTAAATCAGGTACAAGCTTTAATATTCGTTTAATTAAATTTGAAAAAGTTGGTTTCCCAGGTAAATCTTTACCATAATCTGTTATATCCACACCTGTCAAAACAACTTCCTTATAACCATTACTAACTATTTTTTTTATTCTCTCGACTATTTCGCCTGCAGGCACACTTCTATTATTTCCTCTACCGTAGGGAATAATGCAAAAAGTACAACGGTGGTCACAACCTTGCTGAATTTCAATATATGCTCTTGATTTACCATCAAACTTTTCAATTGAACTGGGAACTGTTTTTTTCTCTAACAAAATATCTTCAACTTGTATTGGTTTATTAAAATTTAAATTATTCCATACATTGGAAATTAATTTCTCTTTATTGCCTAAAACTAAATCGACTTCCTTAATAGCATCATATTTTTTTGGATTAATTTGAGCTGCACATCCAGTAACAATAAGTTTATTTTCTGGATTATTTCTTTTTGCTTTTCTAATTTCATATGCTACTTTTTTTTCTGCTTCAGCAGTAACAGCGCATGAATTTATAACTGTGACATTATTTAAATTATTGTTTTTTAAATGATTTTTAATAATTTCACCTTCATAAATATTAAGTCTACAGCCAAGATTTATAAGTGAATTTTTTTTATCCATTATTAAATAAAAATGTATCCATTGTAACTAATTTCTGCTGGACCAGTCATTATAGCTTCATCATCAACAATATTTATGTGTAAGGATCCTTTTTCAAGTTGAACTTCAGCATTATTTTTAATTAGTTTTTTTTTCCATCCTGCATAAACAGCTGCACAAGCGCCACTGCCACATGCAAGTGTTATTCCTGCCCCCCTTTCCCATACCTTCATTTTAATTTTATTTGAATTTACTACTTCAATGAATTCAACATTAGTTTTATTTGGAAAAAAATGATGCTTTTCTATTTTAGGACCAATTTCATTTAAACTAATATCTTCAATTGATTTGCCAAAAAAAACAATGTGGGGATTGCCTATATTTACTGCTACACCTGCATCAAATCCATCAACATGAATTGGAACACTTAACGTATTCATTTCTTTACTAAGTGGTATTCTATTCCAGTCAGTTGTTATTTTGCCCATATTAACACTTATGAGATCTGCTGCTTTTTTTGCGATTAGTGTGCCAGCGTCTGATAGAATTTTTAGATATTCTTTTTCACTACTTTCTTCAAAAAGAATTTTTGCAACACACCTTGTTCCATTACCACATGCCTCTGCCTTATCTCCCGCTGGATTAAAAATATCAATGCTTATATCTACGTTATTATTTTGTGGAGTGTTAATAGTAATTAATTGATCGCACCCAGCCCCAGTTCTGCGGTCGCTTAATTTCTGAATTAAATTATCATTTATTTCAATTTTACTTGATCTTTTATCAATGATAACAAAATCATTTCCTAGTCCATGCATTTTTGTAAATTCTATTTTTTGCATAAAGTCTCTATACCTTAATTTACCCAGAAATCCTGGAAATTTTTAAAATTTTAAGAAAACTTGACTTTATTAGTCTCAATAAATAGAGGGGTTCTTACAAATCCTAAATTGTAAAGTAAAAAGCTTGTTACAATTGTGATAGGTACATCAGCCCACGAGTTTCGTGCCCTGGTGTTGCAATGCTATTGGAGAAATATGTTTGAAACATTAAATGATAAATTTGAAAAAATTGTTCGTGGTATTCGTGGTAAGGCAGTTATATCAGAGTCAGATTTAGACTCCACTCTTCGAGAAATTCGTATTGCTCTTTTAGAGGCAGATGTTTCTCTAATAGTTGTTAAGGATTTCATTAATACAGTTAAGACAAATATTTTAGGCAAAGAAGTTTTAAAATCAATTAAGCCCGATCAGATGATCATAAAGCTTGTTCAAGATGAGTTGGTAAATATTCTGGGGGCTGAAAATCAACCACTTAATATAGTTACCTCTCAAATGACAAAAATTTTATTTTGTGGACTGCAAGGATCTGGAAAAACAACCTCTGTTGCAAAACTTGCAAATCATTTAGTAAAATCTTCCAAGAAAAAAATTTTACTATCCTCTGCTGATATTTATAGACCAGCAGCACAAGAACAATTAAAAATTTTAGCTGAACAAGTTAAAGTTGATTTTTTTAGCCATAATTTTAATTCTACAAATCAGATAGTTAGCGAAACACTAGATTATGCTAAGAAAAATCTAATTGATGTTGTTATTCTTGATACTGCTGGAAGACAGGTAGTTGATGAAGATTTGATGAATGAATTAATTGAAATCGAAAAATCTTTTAAACCACAAGAAACACTGCTCGTTGCTGATGCTTTGACAGGACAAGATGCTGCAAATGTAGCAAAAAGTTTCAGTGAAGCTGTTAATATTACTGGCTCGATACTTACACGTATTGATGGAGATAGTAGAGGTGGTGCCGCCTTATCTATAAAATCAATAACCAACTCTTCAATAAAATTCATCGGAGTCGGAGAAAAAATTGATAATTTTCAGCCTTTTCACCCAGAGAGAATTGCGCAGAGAATTTTGGGTATGGGAGATATAGTTAGTCTTGTTGAAAAAGCAGCTGAAAATATTGATCAAGACGAGATGGAAATTTTAGCAAAAAAAATGTCAAAAGGTAACTTTGATTTAGATGATTTTGCTAAACAATTAAAGCAGATGGGTAAGATGGGTGGTGTATCTGGTATTCTATCAATGTTACCAGGTGTTTCTAAGACACAAAAATTAATGGCTGAAAATAAAATTTCTGACAAACTAATTAGTCATCAAATTGCTATAATTAACTCTATGACTAAAAAGGAAAGAGCTGATCCAAGTCTTATTAAAGCCTCAAGAAAAATTAGAATTTCAAAAGGTTCTGGAACAAGAGTTCAGGACGTTAACAAACTATTAAAACAGTTTCTCCAATCACAAAAAATGATGAAGAGAATGAAATCAATGGGTAAAGGTGGAATACCTAGTGATTTAATGCAAAAATTGCAAGGTAACTTGCCACCAAAAATTAACTAAAAAAAGGAAGGAAACATTATGCCAGTAAGAATAAGATTGTCCCGTGGGGGAGTGAAAAAAAGACCTTTTTACAGAATTGTAGTGGCTGACTCAAGACGTGCAAGAGATGGAAAGTTCATTGATCAAGTAGGTACTTACAATCCTATGTTGCCAAAAGATAGTCCAGATAGAGTCAAGATTGATGTTGAAAAAACAAAAGATTGGATGTCAAAAGGGGCTCAACCTTCTGACAGGGTGACGCTATTTTTAAGTAAGTTAGGTGTTGTAGATAAACCAGTTATTACTGAAAAAACAAAAAAACATTTACCAAAGAAAAAAGCACAAGAAAGATTAGCGGCAGCAAACGAAAAAGCAGAAGCACCAGCAGAAGCAGAAGCACCAGCACAAGCAGAAGCAGAAGCACTAGCACCAGCAGAAGCAGAAGCACCAGCAGAAGCACCAGCAGAAGCAGAAGCACAAGCATAAGCAGAAGCACCAGCAGAAGCAGAAGCACCAGCGCCAGAGACAAAAGATGAAGAAAATAAAGCTGAGTAAAAATTGAACAAATTAAATTTCGTTCATGTAGGTACTTTTGGTGCTGCAATTGGATTAAAAGGTGAAATTAAAATAAATCTTTTAACATCCAATTTTGATGTTTTTAAATCATTGAGTCATTACTACAACTATGATCAATCTACTGAATGGAAGTTTGAATTCATTAAAATGCGTAATGAAAAGTGTGTTGCTCTGCCATCACATTGTAGAAATCGTGATGATGCTGAGAATTTAAAAAATATAAAAATATTTGCTATGAAAGATAATTTGCCAAAAACTAAATCTAACGAATATTACGTTGTTGATTTGATTGGTTGTAAGATTGTGCATAAAGATGGAAACTATATAGGCAATGTAATAAATGTTGATAATTTTGGAGCGGGAGATTTATTAGAAACAATATTTAGAGAAAATAAAATTTATATTCCTTTAGATGTTGATAATGTTCTTTCTGTTGATATTGAAAATAAAAAAATTTTAGTGGATCCAATTAAAGGAATTATTGATAATGCTTGATATCAAAATATTAACTGCTTATCCTGAAATGTTTCCAGGAAATTTAGAACATTCTTTGATAGGTAAGGCGCTTAAAGAAAAAATATTTAATATAGATACTATTAATTTGCATGAATATGGGATTGATGATCGAATGAGCATTGATGACGAGCCATTTGGTGGTGGGCCAGGAATGGTTTTAAGACCTGATGTTGTTGAAAAAGCTCTAAATTCTATTCCAGAGCAGCACAAAAGGGACTCTGTAAAAATATATCTTACTCCTTCTGGAACTCCATTAAACCAAGAAAAACTAGGAATTTTAGCCAAGCAGGAGAAAATCACTATTTTATGTGGTCGTTTTGAAGGCGTAGATCAGAGAGCTCTAGATGTCTTGGGATTTGAAGAAATTAGTATTGGTGATTATGTTCTAGCAGGGGGAGAGATTGCGGCCCAAGTGCTACTTGAAGGTTGTATTCGTCTCATTCCTGGAGTATTAGGGCACCCGGAAAGTATATTGGAAGAGAGTTTTTCTAATAGCCTTCTAGAGTATCCTCATTATACTAGACCACAGGTTTGGGAAGATTCTCTAGGTAACAAACATGATGTGCCAGAAGTATTAAGATCCGGTCATCATGAAAATATAAAAAAATGGAGACTAAATAAATCGGTTGAAAAAACTAAAACTATAAGACCAGATTTGTATGTTAAAAAAATAAAAAAACAGGATTAAAAATGAGCAATTTATTGGAAACGTTTGAAAAAAAACAAATAGAAAAATTAACTGGAAAAAAACGTATTCCCACTTTTCGTCCTGGAGATACATTAAAAGTAACAATAAGAATTACAGAAGGTGATAAATCAAGACTTCAGGCTTTTGAAGGAATGTGTATTGCAAGAAAAAATAATTCAGTAAACTCTAATTTCACAGTGAGAAAACTTTCTCATGGTGAAGGAGTAGAAAGAGTATTTCCTTTGTTTAGTCCAATAATAGAAAAAATTGAAGTTATTCGTAAAGGGGATGTTAGAAGAGCTAAGCTATACTATTTAAGAGACAGAACTGGTAAGAGAGCTCGTATCGCTGATCGTGATAGAGGTGATGAAGCTGATCAATATGCAATGATTGAAGAAGATCCTGTTCAAGAATTAAATTCAAAGGAGAATGAGTCTTCAATTGAACCACAACAAGAAACAGCAAATGAAGTAAAAGAAAAAGAAGTTGAGGCTGTGCAAGATAAGCAAAAAGAAGAATCTTCTGAAAAGCCAAAGGTAGAAGAAAAAAAAGAAGAGGCAACAGCAGACGAAGCTGAAAATAAAACGGATGAAAAATCCTAACCCTAAAACTCTATTTGATAAAATTTGGCACCATCACCTTGTTAACCAGCAAGAAGATGGAACATGCCTCATATATATAGATCGTCATTTAGTTCATGAAGTAACCAGCCCACAAGCATTTGAGGGTTTAAGAGATAACAATAGAAAGGTTCATCGTCCAGAAAGCACATTTGCCGTTGCTGATCATAACGTTCCAACATCTGACAGATCTAAAGGAATAGATAACGAAGAAAGCAGAATCCAAGTAGAGACACTTGAAAATAATTGTAAAGAATTTGGAGTAACAATATTTCCCCTTTTAGATAGAAGGCAAGGAATTGTGCATATTGTTGGTCCAGAGCAAGGAATAACACAACCCGGTATGACAATTGTATGCGGTGATAGTCATACAGCTACACATGGCGCTTTTGGAGCACTAGCTTTTGGTATAGGAACTAGTGAAGTTGAGCATGTTTTAGCAAGTCAAACTTTGATTCAGCAGCCTGCAAAAAATATGAAAATTTCAGTTAATGGAAACCTTAAACCTGGAGTGACAGCAAAAGATATTATACTTCATATTATAGGCTTGATTGGAACAGCTGGTGGCACAGGATATGTTATTGAATATGCTGGGGATGTAATTCATTCACTTAGTATGGAAGGTCGAATGACTATTTGCAACATGAGTATAGAAGCAGGGGCTAGAGCAGGTTTGATTGCTCCTGATCAAACTACTTTTGATTATATTGAAGGGAGACCTTATGCTCCAAAAGGTGAAGATTGGGATAAGGCAATAGAGTTTTGGAAATCATTACCATCAGATGAAAATGCAAAATACGATAAAGAAATACATATTAAAGCTGAAGAGATTTCACCACAAATTACTTGGGGAACAAGTCCACAAGATGTAGTTCCAATAAATGGAAAGGTCCCTAACCCAGAAACTATTATGGATCTTAATCGAAAAAAAGCTGTTGAGCGTTCATTAGAATATATGGGTTTAGAGCCAGATCAAGAAATTGAAAAAATAAAAATTGATAAAGTATTTATTGGTTCTTGTACAAATGGAAGAATAGAAGATTTAAGAGAGGTTGCTAGAGTCGTTGAGGGAAAAAAAGTAACTGTTGATTCGATGATAGTTCCTGGATCTGGTTTAGTTAAAGAGCAAGCTGAGAGCGAAGGTTTAGATAAAATTTTTATTGATGCAGGATTTGATTGGAGAGAACCTGGCTGTTCAATGTGTCTGGCAATGAATCCAGATCAATTAAAACCAAAAGAAAGATGTGCCTCAACATCAAATAGAAACTTTGAAGGAAGACAAGGTAGAGAAGGTAGAACTCATCTAGTAAGCCCTGTTATTGCTGCTGCTTCAGCCATTAAAGGAACCTTTGCCCAAGAGAGTGATTTGTAATGGAAAAATTTGAAATTTTAAAAGGGATTGCAGCTCCACTTCCTATGATGAATGTTGATACAGATATGATCATACCAAAACAGTTTTTAAAAACAATTAAACGTTCAGGGTTAGGTAAAAATCTTTTTCATGAACTTCGTTATGATATGCAAGGCAATATAAAAAATGATTTTGTATTAAACTGGGATCCTTATAAACAAGCATCAATTCTTATTGCTGGAGATAATTTTGGTTGTGGATCAAGTAGAGAGCACGCTCCCTGGTCGTTATTAGATTTTGGTTTTAAATGTATTATTGCCCCAAGTTTTGCTGATATTTTTTACAATAATTGTTTTAAAAATGGAATTCTTCCAATTAGCCTAACTCAAGATAAAGTTGATATTTTAATGGAGCAAGCAAATAATAAAAATAATTTAACTATAGACCTTAAAGAACAAAAAATTATTTCTGAAGATGGTAATTCAATAAATTTTGATATCGACGAATTTAGAAAAAAATGTTTATTAGAAGGACTTGATGATATTGGTCTAACACTTCAAAAAAAAGAAAAAATAACCCAATATGAAACTAAGCTTAAATCCTCACATCCGTGGATTATTTAAATGAGTAATAAAAAAATTCTTGTATTACCAGGCGACGGCATTGGTAATGAGGTTATGGCAGAAGTACTTAATATAATTGATTGGTTATCTAAAACCCGATCTATATCATTTGATATATCTGAGAGATTAGTTGGAGGAACAGCATATGATAAAGAAGGCGACTCTATAAGCGATTCAACTATGCAAGAAGCACTAGAATCGGATGCAGTTTTGTTTGGTGCGGTCGGCGGACCTCAATGGGATAATGTTGAAAGAAACAAACGTCCTGAAGCAGCGCTTTTAAGATTAAGGAAAGAATTAGATTTATTTGCTAATTTGCGACCAGCTGTTGTTCTAGATGCCCTTTCTGAATCTTCATCTTTGAAATTAGATTTAGTAAAAGGATTAGATATTTTAATAGTAAGAGAATTAACAAGCGGTGTATATTTTGGTCAACCAAGAGGAATTTCTAAAATTAGTGATACAGAAAGCAAAGCTATTGATACTCAAGTTTATACTACATCAGAGATAGAAAGAGTTTCAAGAGTTGCATTTGAATTAGCAAAATTAAGAAGAAACAAAGTTTCATCAGCTGAGAAATCTAATGTTATGGAAACAGGGTTATTTTGGAGAAATATTGTTACTGATTTACATAGAAATGAATATGCTTCAGTTGAGTTAGAACATATACTTGCAGATAATTGTGCAATGCAACTTGTTAGATATCCAAAACAATTTGATGTTATTTTGACAGACAATCTTTTTGGAGATTTGCTAAGTGATACTGCTGCTATGTTAACAGGTTCACTCGGCATGCTTCCTTCAGCATCACTTGGACCAGTAAAAGAAAATGGTACTAGAGCGGCTATGTATGAACCAGTTCATGGAAGTGCCCCAGATATTGCTGGTCAATCAAAAGCTAATCCACTTGCTATGATTATGAGTTTTGCAATGATGCTCAAATATAGTTTTGATATGGAGGAAGATAGCAAACTAATTGAAAAGGCTGTTCAAAATGTTTTATTAAAAGGTTTAAGAACTGCTGATATTAAGGATGGAGCAGATAAAATTATTTCTACTAAAGAAATGGGTGTTGCTGTTATAAAAGAGTTGAAAGTTTTATCTGGAAATTAAATGAGTCAAAAATTTAATATAGCAGTAGCAGGAGCTACAGGAGCAGTAGGAACTGAGATTGTTCAAATTTTAGAACAAAGAAATTTTCCAATTGACAATTTATTCTTGTTGGCATCTTCAAAGTCAAAAGGAAAAAAGGTAGAATTTAGAGATAAACAAATTGTTGTAGAAGATTTATCAGAGTTTGATTTTGCAAAAGCAGACATAGGTTTATTTTCACCTGGAGGAAAAATTTCTGCTGAATATGCACCTAAAGCAGCTAAAGCAGGATGTTTAGTAATTGACAACACTTCACATTTTCGAATGCAGGAAAATATTCCCTTAATAGTACCTGAAGTAAATGCAAATGCACTCGATGAATTTTTTGATGATGAAAATAGAGCTAATATAATTTCCAATCCTAATTGCTCAACAATACAAATGGTTGTTGCTTTAAAACCATTTCATGAAAAAGTAATTATAAACAGAGTAGTTGTGTCCACATATCAAGCAGTATCTGGTGCAGGGAAAACAGGTATGGATGAATTGTTTAATCAAACACAAAACGTTTATGCAAACCAAGAATTAAAAAAAGAAAAGTTCACAAAGCAAATTGCATTTAATGCTATTCCACATATTGGAGCTTTTTTAGAAAACGGTAATACTGAAGAAGAACAAAAAATGATTGATGAAACAAAAAAAATTCTAGATGTGGGGATTAATGTTTCAGCGACATGTGTTAGAACTGCTGTTTTCATAGGACATTCTGAAGCTATAAATATAGAATTTGATTCTCCAATTGATGAAAAGGAAGCTAACGAAATATTGTCTAAATCTGAAGGTATTTCAGTAATTGATCATAGAAAAGATGAAGGTTATGTTACTCCAGTTGAAATAGCAGGAGAAGATAAAGTTTATGTTAGTAGAATTAGGAATGATCACTCAATAGATAACGGTTTAAACTTATGGGTTGTATCTGATAATCTACGAAAGGGAGCAGCTCTCAATGCTGTTCAAATTGCTGAATTAGTAATCTCTAAATATTCAAATTATATAAAAATTTAATTATCCAGTATTAATTTTTTCCATAAATTTCAGATTCTTGAAAATATACTGATTTTTTATAAAAAGATTTTACTTGCATATTTGTAGTTCTTTCATAATTAAATGGCGGTTTCGTAGGGACTCGAACCCCAAACCCATGTTCCGAAGACATGTGTGATATCCATTTCACCACGAAACCATTTCGTTATCCACATTTTTTTTAAATATTACTCAATTTAACTTATAGTAATATAATTAAAATATTTATTTTAGTTTTAAAAATTGGAGGTTGATATGAGACTACTAGGTAACATAATATGGTTTCTGTTGGGCGGAATATTTCTAGGAATAAGTTGGTGGATACTTGGAGTATTGATGTATATTTTAATAATTACTATACCTTTTGGGAAAGCAAGTTTTGTTATTGGTAATTTTTGCTTCTTCCCTTTTGGTAAAGAATTAATTTCAAGAAAAGAACTCTCAGGTAAAGATGACATTGGCACTGGAGCACTAGGACTAATAGGAAATATAATATGGATTATAATTGCAGGTATATGGTTATGTATTGGTCATGTGATATCTGGTGTAATATGTTGTATAACAATCATAGGGATTCCTTTTGGCATTCAACATTTTAAAATTGCAGGGGCGTGCTTTGCACCTATCGGCAAGACAGTAGTAACTAAGGAAGTGGCCGCTGCAGCTCTTAAAGCAAACGCTGAAGCAAAAATTGATAACCTAAGGAAATAATTTATAAAAAATAATTATGCATTGAGGAGGCTTTTTGTATATCTGGAATTTTTTTAAACTGAAATTTAAATTTACCATGAGCTATTAGGTTTTTTTAAAAATTTTTTTTCTTCATCAGTAGATTGACGGTTTAAAATATTATTTCTATGCGGATATCTTCCAAATTTTTTAATTGGAATTGAATGAGCATTCCATGCTTTTTTTATCTTTTCATAATGTTCAAAATTTTTTAAATATATATCAATAAGTTTGTGACCAAATTCATGATCACTTATATCTTCACTATGTATTAGTGGCATCAGAAGAAAATGTATTTTAGTTTGACTTAATTCCTCTAAAAATCCTCTGTCTATTGCCTCATTAACTATTAACCTTGATTTATAATCTTGTTCAAAAGATTTTTCGCTATTTCGATAGAGATTTCTAGAAAATTGATCTAACACCACAACTAATGCTAAGCATTCTTCTGGTGTATCTTGCCATTCGTCATACTCATTATTAATTGCTTTTTTAAGGTCTTCAAAAAATAATTTTTTTATTTTTTCGTCATATTTGTCGTTTTTTTTAAACCAATCTTCAATACTAGATTGTACAAACCAAAAATCTAAAATTGCTTTTGCTCTTTCATTCATATGTGAGCTATAATATAGAAGACCAACCTTCATGACATTAATTAAATTAAACAATAAAATTACCAAGTGCCGTCAGTGTGAGCGTTTAGTTAATTTTCGTGAAAAAATTGCTACTGAAAAAAGACGACAATATATTAATCAAGATTATTGGGGTAAACCAATTACTGGATACGGCGATATTAATTCTCAATTACTGATGATTGGACTTGCGCCAGCGGCACATGGGGGGAATAGAACAGGGAGAGTTTTTACAGGAGATAAGTCTGCTGATTTCTTGTTTAAATGTCTACATAAAGCAGGATTTGCAAATCAAAGCATTTCAATATCTAAGGATGATGGATTAAAGCTAAATAATCTTTATTTAACTACAGCATTAAAATGTGTTCCTCCAGAAGATAAACCAAAGCCTGATGAATTAAAAATGTGTTTTAAGTTTTTTAAAGAAGAAATAAATTATTTACCAAAAATAAACACTATTGTTGCTTTAGGAAAAATTGCATTTGATGCATGTCTAAATTTTTATATGCAAGACTATGATTTAAAAAGAAAAGATTTTATATTTCATCATGGAGCCAAATATATTCTTCCAGATAAAAAATTTTTAATAGGTTCTTACCATCCAAGCCCCAGAAATGTAAATACTGGAAGAATAGATGAAAGTAAAATGTTGAAGTTGTTAAAAAAAGTTCAGAAAGTCTTGGATCGATAATGCCTATAAGGAGGAAATCAAGTATTTTTAAAAAATATTATGAAGACATTGGTCAGGGATTATTATTTGGTCATGATAATCTTAACTTCAAAACAGTAAATCTTCCAAAAAAACAACGTCTAACAAATCTCTGTAAAAAATTTAGAATAAAACTAATAATTCAAACTAATCAAAATTTATTAAATGTAATTAAAATATCTTAAATGAAAAATTTTTTCTCCCATGATCCAAAACTTTTGTTTTATGGATTTTTAATTGTTTTTTTTGCTAGTTATGGTCAAACTTTTTTTATATCTCTTTTTAATACTGATATCAGAGAATTTTATGTTTTATCAGATGGTGAATTTGGTTTTGTTTATGCTATCTCTACTTTATTTAGCTCATTTATTCTTATTAGTTTTGCAAAATTAATTGATCATATAGATTTACGAACTTATTCATTAATAGTTACAATCGGACTTTTATTAGCATGTTTTGGTATGGTTATTTTAGTTGATCATGTTCTCTATCTTTTTTTAATAATTTTTATGCTTAGATTTTTTGGCCAAGGAGCGATGACTCATGCTGGAGAAACAACCATGGCCAGATATTTTGGAAAAAATAGAGGAAAAGCATTATCAGTTGCAACCCTTGGAGGAATGACAGGGGTAATGTTTCTTCCTTATATAACTCTAAATTATTTTAAAAATATAGAAATGAGCCAGCTTTGGCTTTATTCCTCAATTTCAATTATTTTATTTATTCCTTTTATTTTTTTGGCGTTATCAGATCAGCAAGCTAGACATAATAAATTTGATCAAGAATTAATAAATGATCCCTTAAATTTAAAACTTCGCACGAGAGATATTATTAAAGATAAAAAATTTTATATCTATTTGCCTCTTTCTATAGCAGCGCCATTTATATCTACAGGGCTGATGTTTCATCAAATTTATATTTTTGGTAAAAAAGGATGGTCCTTAGAAATGCTAGGAAATGGCTATATTTTATTTGGTTTTTTTTCAATACTTGGCCTTTTAATTGGAGGACCTATCATAGATAAATTTGATACTAAAAAAACTGCAATTACAGTTTTAGTGCCTCTATTATTATCAGTAATTATACTTCTCTTGTTTAATAATGTATTTTTTTTAATGGCCTACATGTCTTTATATGGTCTTAATATGGGTATTAGCGCTCCATTCATCGGATCATTATGGGCGGAAATATATGGTGTGAAAAGCTTGGGAACTGTTAAGGCATTGCTCCATGCTGGATCCGTATTTGCAAGTGCGTTTGGCCCCTTAGTATTTGGATACTTAATCGACTGGGGATTTGGAATTACAACCATTGCTACTATTAGTATAACTTTAATAGTTGTTTCAACGTCAGTTCCTATTTATAAAAAACTTCCATGACTGAAAAAGTAGCCAAAAGTATTAAATTTTTAATGTTAGAATATGAAAGATTATTAAAAAAACAAAAAGATGGGCAGTTATCAAAATCTGAATTAGAAACACTGAATAGTTTGAAAAAATTTTTGGGAAAAAATTAATGAGTTTTACCGTTCTTGATCATTATAAAGGTTTTGTATTAAATAGTTTTATAAAAAAAGATATTAAGCAAATTGATTTGTTAAACAAAATTTCTTTTGCCTGGGAGCAATTCAATAAAAATAACCTTTTTTTTTCTAAAAAGAAAAAAATAGGCATTTATGTTTATGGTTTTGTTGGCACAGGTAAAACTTTTTTACTTAGTTTATTTTGCCAATATAGTAAGACTGGAAAGAAAATTCATTTTAATCACTTTATGAACTATATTCATGAAGCTCTTAATTCAAAAGAAAATATAAATAAAAATAAAAAACTAGAAACCTTCATTAAAGAATTCTGCAAAGATATTAAAATTCTTTTTATCGATGAATTGCATATTTTTAATATAGTTGACGCTCTTCTTATTAGAAAAATTTTTCTTCTTCTTGAAGAAAATAATATATTCGTAATGACCTCTTCAAATTTTAAGCCAGGTGATCTTTATAAAGATGGTTTGCAAAGATCAGATTTTATACCTTTTATAAAACACATAAAGGAAAACTATGATGTGATTGGTGTTGATAGTCAAACTGATTATAGAAGGCTTGCCCTTAATCAATCAAAGACATATTTTACCCCTATTAACAGAGATACTGAAGAAGAATTTAATTTACTTTTTAATAGGTTAGTGGATATTAACAATATAACTTCTAAAAAAATTGAAGTTAAAAGTAGAGAAATAAATTTTACTAAATGTTCAGCAAATGTAGCTTATTGCACTTTTAAATTTATTTGTAATACTAATCTTGCACACGAAGATTATGCACGTATTGCAAAAGAATTTAAACTTATTTTTATTGAAAAGGTTCCCAAAATGACAAATGATTACTCTGATCAATGTAGGAGATTTATAAGCCTTATAGACATGCTCTACGACAATAAGTGTTCAGTTGTTATTCTTGCCGAAAATCCGATTTCTTCACTATGCCAAATTACCAATCTTTCAAATGAATTTCAGAGAACGGCAAGTAGATTATATGAAATGACTATCACACAAACATCATGAAAAAATTACTTTTAATACTATTGCCTTCTATGATTTTTTTTAGCCTTATAATTTATGGAGCAGTGGGGTTTTATGTTGCATATAGTATTCTTAAAATAGATCATACATGTGGTTGGCATGAAAATTCAAAACCTAATACTTGGAGCACTAAAATTGATGCTCATGAATATACAAACTTATCAAGAAATATATTGAGATCTAATTTTCCTTCTAATGAATACCATCTTGATGAATGGAAAAATGTCTATTTTCCATCAAGAGAAAATGGAATTCAAATTAATGGATGGTTATTTAATTATTATGCAGATCGTCCAGTGGTTATTGTTATTCATGGTCTTTTTCCAAATGGCAAGTGTAAACCTGAATCAAATTTAATTGCAAGTTTGCTAATAAAGGAAGGGATTAATGCTTTAACTATAGATTTACGTAACTATGGGCAAAGCGATAAAGTAAGCGATTATGAAGATTTGGGATTAAAATCTTTTAACGATGTTTTGGGTGCATATGATTTTTTAAAAAAAATTGGCTTTGAGAGTAATAGCATTGGCCTTCATGGTATCTCATTAGGTGCAGTTCCTGCAATCTTTGCCGCTAATGAAGAAAAAGATATTAAAGCCATTTGGGTAGATAGTTCTTTAGCTGAATTTAGTATGGTGCTTAAAGATGAAATTGCTAGATATGGATTATCAATTGAGTTTGGACCTGCTGTTAGTTTTTTTGGAAAGTTATTATCAGGTGTTGATCCCGTTAATTTAAATCCTGCTAAAAAATTAACTAGTGACCAAAATTATTTTTTTACACATGGTGACAAAGATCAAAGGATGTTGGTAAGGCACTACTATTATTTTAAAAAATATGCAGAGGATAATAATATTAAATCTAAGTTTTGGTTAGCTGAAAACTCATATCATGTAGATGGTATGTTTAAATACCCAGATTTATATTCAGAAAAAATGAAAGATTTCTTTGAGGATAATTTAAAATAAAAAAGTCGGACTGTCTTTGCTAGTTTGTACCTTGGCAGACACTTCTCTAGTAAAAAACTCGGTTATCATCAAACGGCGGGTAAGATGAAAACAATTTCTAGGCGTTCCTCCGAAGCAAAGAAAATGAGTTACAATCCGACTAAAATCAGATTACAATCAATGGGCAATAAATTCAACTTTTAGAAGAAAATTTTGTTAATATTTTCTTGGATTCTATAGAAAAATTACTAATACAATATAATCTATCCACAGACTTATACACATTAATAAAATTACCCTTTTATACTTGAGTTTCAGGATTTTTTTTGAATTTCTGCAAAAAAAATATACTTAGAAGATATAAAGTTTCTGTTTTACTATATAAAATGTCATTGAATCGCCCTTTATCCCCACACCTCTCTATTCATAAGAAGGTTCTAACATCAGTTTTCTCTATTTTTCATAGATTTACCGGTATCTTTCTTAGTCTTGGAGCTATCTTATTGTCCGTTTGGATTATTCTCATTGCGCTTGGTCCTTCTTTTTATGCTAAATTTCAGACTTTCAGTTCTCTAATTTTTTTTAAAATATTTTTATTTCTTTGGACGCTAACTATTTTTTATCATCTTTATAATGGAATCAGGTATTTATTTTGGAGTTATGGCAAAATGATGGATTTAAGCACCGTATATAAATCTGGTTACGTCGTGATAATTTTATCAATTTTATCGACAATGTTAGTTTGGTTTTCAATATGAAAAATTATGCATTTAAATGGATAATGCAGCGACTAACTGCTGTAATATTAATACCTCTTACATTTTGGTTTGTTTATCAATGTGTTATTCTTTCAAGTTATGAATATGATCAAATTAGAACTTTTTTCTTTTCAAAAATAAACACTTTCCTCTTTTTTATTCTAATAATGTCAATGCTTTATCATGCAAAATTAGGCAATGATACTATAGTAGAGGATTATGTCACATCACATAATTTAAAAAACATTACTAAATTAATTATAAGTGCATTGACTTATATATCCATGATTTTAACAACCATTTCTCTTTTTTATATAATTAGTTCATGAATAAAGCTTATCAGGTAATAGATCATCATTATGATGTTGTTGTTGTAGGGGCGGGCGGATCTGGATTGCGCGCAACTTTAGGTTCAGCAGAAGCTGGTTTAAAAACAGCATGTATCTCAAAAGTATTTCCAACTAGAAGCCATACAGTTGCTGCTCAAGGAGGTATTGGAGCAGCTCTTGGAAATATGGGTGACGACAATTGGAAATGGCATATGTATGACACTGTTAAAGGTTCTGATTGGTTGGGCGATCAAGACGCCATAGAGTATTTGTGTGCTAATGCCCCAGAAGCAGTAATTGAACTTGAAGAATACGGAATGCCATTCAGCAGAACAGACGATGGTAAAATATATCAAAGACCATTTGGTGGTCACTTAACTAATAATGGAGAAGGAGCGCCAGCGATGCGAGCATGTGCAGCGGCTGATAGAACAGGACACGCCTTGCTTCATACTCTCTATCAACAATCACTTAAACACAATGTAGAGTTTTATATAGAATATTTTGTTTTAGATTTGGTCATGGATAAAGATGGAAATTGCAAAGGTGTTGTTGCTTGGTGTTTAGAAGATGGAACAATTCATCGTTTTTTATCTCATCAAACAGTTCTTGCTACAGGCGGATATGGTAGGGCGTATCTTTCATCTACAAGCGCGCATATTTGTACAGGTGATGGAAGTGCTATGGCTTTGAGACAAAATTTACCTCTATCTGATATGGAATTTATTCAATTTCACCCAACAGGTGTTTATGGTGCTGGAGTTTTAATAACTGAAGGAGCTAGGGGTGAAGGTGGGTATTTGACAAATAGTGATGGTGAAAGATTTATGGAGCGATATGCACCAAATGCCAAAGACCTAGCATCAAGAGATGTAGTTAGTCGTGCTATGACAATTGAAATAAATGAAAATAGAGGGTGTGGAGAAGATGCTGATCATGTTCTTTTACATTTGGAGCATATTGACTCCACCACTCTTCATAAAAGATTACCTGGAATTTCAGAAACTGCAAAAATTTTTGCAGGTGTAGATTTAACCAAAGAACCAATTCCCGTATTACCGACTGTACACTATAATATGGGAGGTATACCCACAAATCATAGAACTGAAGTACTCCGCCCAACAGAAAATAATCCTGATAATGTATGTGAAGGGTTATTGGCAGTTGGTGAGGCAGCATGTGTATCTGTACATGGAGCCAACCGTTTAGGAACAAACTCCTTAATTGATCTTGTCGTATTTGGGAAAGCCTCAAGTGTTACAGCCAAAGAAAAAGTGAAACCTAACAGTAAGCCAGTTGAAATTGATGAAACTACAATTGACCCAATATTAGATCGTTTTGATAAAATCCGATTTAACAAAGGGGATAGTTCAACTGGTGAAGTGAGAACTTCGATGCAAAAAGTTATGCAAGAAAAATGTGCAGTTTTCAGAACAGATGAACTTATTTCAAAAGGTATTGAGGAGTTTAGTCTTATAGAAAGCTCAATGGATAACATAGATGTGAAAGATAAATCCATGATCTTTAACACAGACTTAACTGAGTCTCTTGAGTTACATAATTTAATGGCACAATCGAAGGTTACTCTTCATTCTGCTTTAAACAGAACAGAAAGCAGAGGAGCGCATGCAAGAGAAGATCATCAAGAAAGAGATGATTCTAATTGGCTGGTCCATTCTTTATCATGGCTTGATAATAAAGGTGGTGTTAGAATAGGAACACGACCTGTAAACATGAATACTTTAACCAATCATGTCCAACCTATTCCTCCAAAGAAAAGAGTGTATTAAAGATGGTTGAATTTACTTTACCTGCCAATTCAAAAGTACAAAAAGGTGTTACTCACCCAGTAAAAGAAGTATCAAATAAACCAAAGAAGGTTTTAATTTATCGTTGGAATCCTGAAGATCAAGAAAATCCCCGTTTAGATAGTTATGAAATTGATTTAAGTAAATGTGGCCCAATGGTTTTGGATGCTTTAATGAAAATAAAGAATGAAATTGACTCTTCATTAACCTTTAGAAGATCTTGCCGAGAGGGTGTTTGTGGTTCCTGTGCTATGAATATAGATGGGGTCAATACCTTGGCGTGTTTAAAACCTATTGAAGAGGTAAACGGTGAGATAAGTATTTATCCACTTCCTCATATGCCTGTTATTAAAGACTTAGTGCCTGATCTTAGTAAAGCTTACGAACAGTTAGCTTCTATTAAACCTTGGCTGCAACGCTCTAATGAAAATTCTAATACCACAGCAAGTATAAGTGAGGAAAAAAAACAAACACCGGAAGATAGAGAAAAATTAGATGGTCAATGGGAATGTGTTTTATGCTTTTGTTGTACAACTGCGTGTCCAAGCTATTGGTGGAATAGTGAAGAATATTTAGGTCCTGCAGTTTTAATGCAAGCAGCTAGATGGGTGAATGACTCTAGAGACTCTGAAAGAAAGAATAGATTGAAAGCAGTAAACGACAAAATGAAGCTATATCGATGTCATTCGATTATGAATTGTACGCGCTCTTGTCCTAAAGGACTCAATCCTGCAAAAGCAATTGCAGATTTAAAGAAGGCTATTGTTACAGAATTATAATTCTTGTATAGGTTCCTCATGAGAAAGAAAATTGCTCTCGTTGGAGCTGGAAATATCGGTGGAACCCTTGCTCATTTGATTGGATTAAAAGAGCTAGGCGATGTAGTTCTTATAGATATTGCAGATGGTATGACAAAAGGAAAAGCCCTTGATTTAGCACAATCCTCTTCCATTGAAAATTTTAATTCAAAAATGAGCGGATCTTCAAACTACCGTGATATGAAGGGTGCTGATGTAGTAATTGTAACAGCAGGCTTTCAAAGACGGCCTGGAATGACACGAGATGACTTAGTAGAAAAAAATTCAGAAATTATTCAAACAGTAGGAAAAGGTATAAAGGCTAATTGCCCTAAAGCATTTGTTATTTGTATAACTAATCCACTTGATGCCATGGTTAGTGTTTTACAAAAAGCTGCTAGCTTAAAAACTAATATGTGTGTTGGTATGGCAGGCGTTCTTGATAGTGCAAGATTAAAATATTTCTTAGCTAAAGAGTTTAAAGTTTCTGTAGAAGATGTAAGTGCATTTGTTCTTGGCGGTCATGGTGATACCATGGTACCACTTATAAGGTATGCGAGTGTTGCAGGCGTTCCTATTCCAGAGTTAATTAAATTAAAATGGTCAACAAAGAAAAGAATAGACTCAATTATTGAGAGAACTAGAGATGGTGGTGGTGAGATTGGCAGGTTAATGAAAAAAGCTTCTGCATTTTATGCTCCTGCTTCCTCGGCAATAGCGATGGCTGAGTCCTTCATAAAAGATCAAAAAAGAGTTCTTCCATGTGCTGCCTATTTAAATGGGCAATACGGTGTCAAAGGTTTGTATGTTGGCGTTCCAGTTATTATCGGTAAAAAAGGCGTGGAAAAAGTTTTAGATTTGAAATTAAATTCTGATGAAAAGAAACAATTTAATAACTCAGTAAAAGCCGTAAAAAATCTTACTGCTTTAGCAAAAAAACTAACATCAAAATAAGGAGTTTGGCGCAATTAGTGTCAGGTTAATAAAATTTTGTTATTTAAGATTTATAAATGAACATACACGAATATCAGGCAAAAGAAATTCTTAAAAATTTTGGCTTACCTGTCCTTGATGGGAAAGTATATAATAAAAATCTTGATAATCTTGAGGCTGATCTAATTGATTTAAATGGCCCCCCATGGGTTGTAAAATCACAAATTCATGCAGGAGGAAGAGGTGCGGGACACTTTAAGGATCCTTTTAATGACAAAGGAGGAGTTCAAGTTATTTTTGAAAAAGAACAAGTATTTCCTATTGCAACATCAATGATGGGTAATGTCTTAATAACAAAACAAACTGGGGAGAATGGCAAAACTGTAAATAGTATTTTTATTGAAGAAGGTTGTGATATCGAAAGGGAATTCTATCTAAGTCTACTCATTGATAGGAATAATTCAAAAGTAATGCTCATGATTTCTGCTGCTGGCGGTATGGACATTGAAGATGTTGCATTAACCAATCCTGAAAAAATTATAAATATTCATCTTACAAAAGACAAAGATATTTCTCTAGATGAAGGCCTGCAAAAAAAACTTGAAATTTCTATAGATCAATTTGATGAACTAAACCTAATTATTAATAAACTATTTTATGCTTTTATTTCTATTGATGCTTCAACAATTGAAATCAATCCATTAGTTTTAAATAAAGAGGGGCGCTTTATTATATTAGATGCAAAAATCAGCATAGATGATAATGCATTATTTAGACATCAAGAATTAGCTGATTTAAAAGATTTAACAGAAGAAGATCCTTTAGAGTTGCAAGCTGCAGAGCATGATATGAATTATGTTAAACTTGATGGATCAATTGGATGTATGGTCAATGGTGCAGGTCTTGCTATGGCAACAATGGATATAATAAAACAATTTGGTGAAGAACCTGCAAATTTTTTAGATTTAGGAGGTACTGCAAATAAAGATAGAGTAATTATGGGCTTCAAAATTATTCAATCTGATCCAAATGTTAAATCTATATTGATTAATATTTTTGGCGGCATCATACATTGTGACATGATTGCTAATGGAATTGTTGAAGCGGTAAAAGAATTAGAATTTAAACTACCTTTAGTTGTTCGCTTTCAAGGAACAAACGCTAGCGAGGGAAGAGATGTAATTAATAATTCTGATCTAGGATTAGTTTCCATTGATGATTTTACAGAAGCTGCAAAAACAGTAGTGGATTTGGCTAAAGGATAATTATGTCAATAATAATTGATAAAAATACCAAAGTTATATGCCAGGGATTTACTGGATCACAAGGGACTTATCACTCTCAGCAAGCTATTGATTATGGAACTCAAATGGTTGGGGGTGTAACTCCTGGAAAAGGGGGAACAACACATTTAGGTTTGCCTGTATTTAATACAGTTAAAGAAGCAAAAGATTATACACAAGCAGATGCAACTGTAATTTATGTTCCAGCTAAATTTGCAACACAGGCTATTCATGAGGCATTAGATGCTAATATTAAAATTATTACCTGTATTACAGAGGGCATTCCTGTGCTTGACATGGTGGAGATAAAAAAAAGAATTATTGAACAAAAAACTTATTTTATAGGACCTAATTGTCCTGGATTAGTGACACCTGGTGAATGCAAAATTGGAATTATGCCAGGTTTTATCCATAAGCCAGGTAAAATAGGAATAGTAAGTAGATCAGGCACGCTGACTTATGAAGCAGTATGGCAAACATCAGAAGTTGGACTTGGGCAAACAACCTGTGTTGGTATTGGTGGAGATCCAGTACATGGAATGAACTTTATAGATTGTCTTGATTTGTTTTTACAGGATGATGACACAAAAGGAATTTTAATGATAGGTGAAATAGGGGGCACAGCTGAAGAAGATGCTGCAGAATTCATATCTAAATCAATAATAAAAAAACCGATGTCAGCATTTATTGCGGGTGTATCAGCCCCAAAAGGTAAGAGAATGGGTCATGCCGGAGCTATAATATCTGGCAGTAAAGGAACTGCGCAGTCAAAAATTGATGCATTGCAGTCAGCTAATATTGCTGTAGCATCCTCTCCTGCTAAAATGGGGGAAACGATGTTATTAGAGATGCAAAAAGGGTATAATTAAATTTGCAATCTAATAATATTTATAGAATATAATTAGTGTATAAATATAAAAAATGAATGATAGTTTTTTGAATAGTGCCAATGCTCCATACGTAGCTGAGCTTTACTTTAAGTATACCCAGAATCCCAAAAGTATTGATGAGAGTTGGAAGAGTTTTTTTTCTTCATTAAATGAAGATGAAATAT
The DNA here is from genome assembly GCA_902576125.1 of uncultured Alphaproteobacteria bacterium. Classification (GTDB taxonomy): domain Bacteria; phylum Pseudomonadota; class Alphaproteobacteria; order HIMB59; genus CACPNW01. Next base: position 87,107 of record CACGUF010000004.1, read on the forward strand.
CAATCATTTCAGATTTTGGCGGACCTGAGTGGAAGAAAAGAGACACCAATGTTATCAATGATATTTCTTTTGATAAAGTTATTCGCTTATCATCAGGGGTAGATTTTAATAGTTTTAAAACTTCTACTTTAGATTCAATACGCGCCCTTCGCCTAATTCGTGCCTACCGTATTAATGGTCACCTTATTGCAAATTTAGACCCACTTGAATTACATGAAAAAATTTATCATCCAGAATTAGACTATAAATCATATGGCTTTAACGAAAATGATTTAGATAGAGAAATTTTCATTGATGGTAGTTTAGGTTTAGAAACAGCAAGTTTAAAAGAAATAATTAAAATTTTAAATAAAACTTATGCATCTTCGATAGGTGTTGAGTTTTTACATATTCAATCAGTTGAACAAAAACAATGGGTACAAGCAAGAATAGAAGACGCTTATAATAAAACTAATTTTACTAATCAGGGTAAAAAAGCAATATTTCAACGATTAGTTGAATCAGAAGTATTTGAACAATATTTAGATAAAAAATTTTTGGGAACCAAAAGATACGGAATTGTAGGTGGTGAATCTATGATACCTGGCATTGAGCAGATCGTTAAACAATCTTGTTTATTAGGAGTAGAGGATATTTATTTTGGAACAGCGCATAGAGGTAGATTAACATTATTGTCTACTGTCCTGGGGATGCCTTACAGAGGAATTTTATCAAAATTTCAAGGAGATTTAAATGATCCTAATGAAGTTTTAGGCTCAGGTGATGTAAAATATCATTTAGGTGTATCAAGTGATAGAGAGTTTGATGGAAAAAAAATACATTTATCTCTAACTCCGAATCCTTCACATCTTGAGGCAGTAGATCCCGTTGTAGTAGGTAAAGTAAGAGCAAAGCAAACTATAACAAATGACAAAACTAATGATAAAGTTTTTGGAATTTTAATTCATGGTGATGCTGCTATGGCTGGACAGGGGATTGTCGCGGAAACATTTGCAATGTCACAACTTAGAGGATTTCGCACAGGAGGAACTATACATTTTGTTATAAATAACCAAATCGGTTTTACAACAACACCTCATTATGGACGCTCCGCTCCATACTGTACTGAGATTGCTAAAATGGTTCAAGCCCCTATTTTCCACGTAAATGGTGATGATCCAGAAGCTGTAGTTCATGTATGTAGACTTGCAGCAGAGTATAGAAATTTATTTAAAGAAGATGTTGTTGTTGATATGTTTTGTTACAGACGTTCAGGACATAATGAAGCGGATGAACCAATGTTTACTCAACCTTTAATGTATAAAAAAATTAAGAGTCATTCAACAACTCTTAATTTATATAAAGAACAACTACTTAGAGAAAAAGTATTAACTGAGGAAGAAGCGAAAAGTAAAATTTCTGATTTTAAAAATTTTTTAGATAGTGAGTTTGAGCTATCAAAATCTTATAAGCCAAATAAAGCAGATTGGTTAGATGGAACATGGACAGGAATAAAGATAGCATCTATAGATGCAAGACGAGGTAAAACCTCATCTACAGAAGAAGATATAAAGGCTTTGGCTAAAGAGATTCATACTATACCTAAAGAATTTACTCCTCATAAAAGAATACAAAAAATTTATAATGAACGTCAAGAATCAATTAATGATGGCAAAAATATTGATTGGGCTACAGCAGAAGCTCTTGCGTTTGCAACATTACTTAAGGATGGTTATGGTGTTCGTCTTTCAGGACAAGATGTTGGCAGAGGGACTTTCAGTCATCGTCATGCTGTATTATATGATCAGGAGAATGAAAAAAGATTTGTTCCTCTTCGTCATTTTAGAAAAGAACAAGCACTGTTCGAAATTGTTGATAGTTTTTTATCTGAGTTTGGTGTTCTCGGTTTTGAATATGGTTATTCACAAGCAGATCCAAAAACATTAGTTATTTGGGAGGCTCAATTTGGAGATTTTTCCAATGGCGCTCAAACAATAATTGATCAGTTCATCACTACCGGTGAAAGAAAATGGCTAAGAATGTCTGGTTTGACTTTGCTATTACCACATGGTCACGAAGGACAAGGTCCTGAGCATACAAGTTCAAGATTAGAACGTTTTTTACAAATGTGCGCAGAAGATAATATTCAAGTAGCAAACTGTACTAGTCCTGCAAACTATTTTCATATTTTACGAAGACAAATGATGAGAGACTTTCGGAAGCCATTAGTTTTGATGACTCCTAAATCTACTCTTCGACACAAAGCCAACACATCTGCTTTAAAAGATTTTGTAAATGGTTCCACTTTTCACCGAGTACTGAGCAACCCACTTTCAGAAGATGACTATAAACATATTAATCGTATTGTATTCTGTTCAGGAAAAATTTATTTTGAATTGCAAGATCATATAAATGAACTTCAATTAAATAATGTTTATATAATTCGTTTAGAGCAATTGTACCCTTTCCCTTACGAAGCATTAAAACAAGGAATTAAAAAATTTATTCATTGTGAATTAATTTGGTGTCAAGAGGAGCCAAAAAATATGGGAGCTTGGGAATTTATTGAAAAGAGACTTAAATCAGTATTGCATTTAGTAGGTGCTAAAAATGAATTACATTTTATCGGAAGAAGAGCAGCCGCATCTCCTGCAACTGGCGTATTTGATCGGCACTTATCAAATCAAAAAAATATTATTCGATTAGCTACTGAAGCAAAACTTGATGAAATTGAAAATGAAAAATCAGGCGTTTCTCTTGTTAAATATAAACTGCCAATTGAATAAATGAGTTAACATGTTAAATAGAAGATAAATACTATGGAGTTAATTGTACCAACCCTTGGAGAGTCTATTACAGAAGCAACTGTTTCTAAATGGTTAAAAAAAGTTGGGGATTCATTTGAAGCTGATGAACCTTTAGTTGAAATTGAAACAGATAAAATTACCGTAGAAGTTCCAGCGCCAAATGCGGGCTCTATATCTGAAATAAAAGTACATGAAGGTGCTGATGTTAATATTGGAGGAGTGCTCGCTCTTTTAGGAGATAAAAAAGATCAAAATGAATCTTCAAAGATAAAAAAATCTGTTACAGAAAAAACTACAAAAGAAACAAATAAAGAAGAAATAGTGACGACTTCCAATAATGGCGAAAGTAATAAACTATCACCAGCAGTAAAAAAACTAATTAATGAAAATGATTTAGACTCAGACAAAATTATATCATCAAGATCAGATGGTCGTTTAACTAAAAGTGATGTATTTAATTTTATGAATAACCCATCGATGACTAACAAAACTTCAAAAGAAAGAGAAGAAGTTGTGAAGATGTCTAAGATCAGGAAAACAATTGCAACTAGATTAAAGGAATCTCAAAATACTGCAGCAATTCTAACAACTTTTAATGAAGTTGACATGTCAGAGATAATGAAAGTTCGTGAAACAAAAAAAGAAGACTTCATGGAACGCTATAATGTAAAGCTTGGCATGATGTCTTTTTTTGTCAAAGCTGTTGTCAAAAGCCTTCAAGAATTTCCTGCTGTTAACGCTGAAATTCGTGAAGAAAATATTATTTATAAAAATCATTTTGATATTGGTATTGCTGTTGGAACAGAAAAAGGTTTAGTAGTTCCTGTTTTAAAAGATGCTGACACAATGACTTTTGGTGATATCGAGCAACAAATTGTTGAGCTTAGCTCAAAAGCAAAAGAAGGTACTTTAACTTTGGATGATTTAACAGGTGGTACTTTTACTATTTCAAATGGCGGTGTATATGGTTCAATGTTAAGTACACCAATAATTAACAGACCTCAATCAGGAATTTTAGGTATGCATAATATTCAAAAAAGAGCTGTGGTTGTTGATGATGAAATTGTTATTCGACCAATGATGTATCTTGCCTTTAGTTATGATCACCGAATTATTGATGGAAAAGAGAGTGTTGGGTTTTTAATAAGCATTAAAAATTTATTGGAAAACCCATCAAAGTTAATTTTAGGAGTATAGATGGCAGATTTTGATTTAATTGTTATTGGAACTGGGCCTGGAGGATATGTTGCGGCTATCAGAGCTTCACAATTAGGAATGAAAGTTGCTTGTATCGAAAAGGAAAAAACACTTGGGGGTACTTGTTTAAATATTGGCTGTATTCCTTCAAAAGCTCTATTGAATTCATCAGAAAAATTTGCAGAAATATCAAAACATGCAGAAGAGCATGGCATCTCAACTGGAAAAGTTTCTCTAGATTTGGCAAAACTTATGCAACGTAAAAACAAAATTGTAAAACAATTAACTTCTGGAATTGGGTTTTTATTTAAAAAAAATAAAATTACTCACATACAAGGATCTGCATCTTTTTTGGATACAAAAACAATAAAAGTATCTTCCATTGATGGAGAGAAAAATTATTCAGCAAAAAATTATATTATTGCAACTGGATCTACTTCTATTGCTATTGATGCAATACCGATTGATGAAAAACAAATTGTAACGTCAACAGGCGCATTAGCATTAGAGTCGGTACCTAAATCACTTCTTGTAATTGGAGGTGGTTATATTGGATTAGAGATGGGCTCAGTATGGAATAGACTTGGATCTAAAGTTACGATTGTAGAAGCTCTGGATAGAATTGTACCCACAATGGATGAAGAGATTGCAAAAGAATTTATGAAATCCCTTAAAAAACAAGGATTAGAATTTAAACTTTCTCATAAAGTAATTTCTACGAAAGCAGGTAAGTCAGGTGTAGAAGTTTCAATGGAGTCATCTGATAAAAAACAAATTAAACAAAAATATGATGTAGTTCTAATGTCTGTTGGTCGTAAACCAAATACCGAAGGATTAAATTTAGAAGGTATTGGTGTGAAGATTAATCAAAAGAAAGCTATTGAAATTAATAATCAGTTTAAAACAAACATTGAAAATATTTTTGCTATTGGTGATGTAGTTCCAGGTCCTATGTTAGCGCATAAGGCTGAAGAAGAAGGTGTTGCATGTGTAGAATTTATCAATGGTCAAAAACCACATATTAATTATGATATTATTCCAGCTATTGTTTACACTAATCCAGAAGTAGCTTCTGTTGGAAAAACAGAGAGTCAACTTAAAGAAGCAAAAATTGATTATAAAGTTGGCAAGTTTCCTTTTATGGCAAACGGAAGAGCACTAACAACATCCTCTCCTGAGGGTTTTGTTAAGATTTTAGCAGACACGAAAACTGATGCAATCTTAGGTGCGCATATTATAGGACACGATGCAGGACAGCTTATTGCAGAAATAGTTACGACGATGGAATTTGGTGGGAGTTCTGAAGATATTGCTCGTATATGTCATGCTCATCCAACAACAAGTGAAGCTGTAAAAGAGGCAGCAATGAATATTGAAGGAAGAGCTATTCATATTTAACTTTTTCTTTTTTATAGTTTATTTTCCTGATTTTTTGCACTTTATGGAAGCCGCTGGTAAATTCTTGGTAAAAAATAGAATAAAGATAATGCTCTCAAGGCAAAAAAGATACAAAGTGATATCCATAAACCTGTATTACTAAAAGTATCTGCCAAGAAGATGGCACACACTATATAAATACCAACAGATACAATCATAGCATTACGTAATTCTTTTGTTTGTGAAGCACCAACAAAAATACCGTCAAATTGATAACAAAAGGAAGATACAAATGGAATTATAACAATCCAATAAGAATATGAGAAACTTAAACTTTTAATATCAGGTAGATCAGTCATTATGGAGATAAAGTGATTTTTACCCAAGAGATATATTATAGAAATTAATAATCCTGTTGTTGCACTTAAGATAAATGAATTTTTAATTACATTTGTAAGTAATGTTTTATTTTTGGAGCCAATAGAATAGCCAACAATTCCTTCTGTTGAAAACGCATACGCATCTAAAATAAAAGCAGATAACATGATGAGATTTAACAAAATAGTATTGGCGGCCACCACATCTTCACTAATGGAGTTTCCTAAGTAGGTAAAAAAAATAAAAGAAAATGTAAGGAGGGCTGATCTAATAAATATGTCTATGTTGATGCTAAATAATTTTTGAATTTCTTTTATATTAAATATTTTTGCTAAATTAATTTTTATGGATGTAAATTTTTGTAATTCAAAGAATGTATAAATTAAAAAAATTATAGCAGTCAGTGTCGAAGATATCACCGTTCCAAGAGCAACACCTTGAACATCTAATTTAAAGTAAATAACAAATACTATACTGAATAAAATATTAGTGATTGAAAAAAAACTAATCGCTATGCTTGATATAGTTGTTCGTTGTAAACCAATAAACACTCCTGTTATTATAAAAATACTTAGTTCACCAAAAGAAGAGTAGATTCGTAATTCAAAATATTCTTTAAAATATTTTGTAGTCACATCTGATAATTCAAAAATACTTAATGCAATTATAAAAATATATTTTTGACATAAAATTAAAAGCAACGAAATAAAAATGACAAAAGAAATATTTTGAAAAACTAAATTAACAATCTTTTCATATTTCTCTGAGCCATGAGCCTGGGCTACCAAACCAACAGTGCCCATTCTAAGAAAACCAAAACTCCAAAAAATTAATGAAAATACACTGGTCGCAATACTGGTAGCAGTTAGATAACTCGCATTATCTAAATTTCCCATTAAGCCTGTATCCACAATTGCTACTAACGGAATAACAAGATTAGCAAAAAAAATAGGAATTGATAATTTTAAAATATTATTAATTGAAGATCTTGAAGACATACCAGCACTATTATCACTATATTTAATTTATTTTAATTAAACACAATAATTCATGATATGAATTAATATGCTTAAATTTTTCATTATTTTAGTAGTTTCTATTTCTACTTATGTGTCAGCAAAAGAAACTAAATTTGAAAAAAGACTTCAAAAGGATATAAAAAAACTTTCAAGAATTAGCGGATTTATTGATGATGATTTAAATTTGTATAGTGAAGATGAAATAACCAATAGAAAAAATACAATAGTTATAATTTTCAACCATGGGCAACAAGATGGTCAAAAAAGAGTTGAAAGATGTAATAAAGGGGCATCAGATGTTCCTGAATTTGTAAGAATTTTACATAATAAAAAGATCAACGGCTTAACAATAAAAATTTACCGTATGTGTTCTGGTGTTAGAGGTCTTAATGATCCTCAAATGGATAGAACATATAATATGATTGAACAAGATGAAAACACAAACGGCCTTCTTGAAATAGTTGATTATGATGGAATGAGATTATTTGATAAAGTTAAACAACACCTCAGAAGACAAATTGTATTAGATAAAATTAACGAGCTAAAAGAAAAAAATTTTTCAAATATTGTTCTCATGGGCCACTCTTGTGGCGCATTTTTATCAATATATTTAACAGCACATTTTCCTGAAAAAATTAAAGCATCTATTGTCACTAATCCAGCTTGTTATGGTGAAAACGTTAAGCCAAGAAATATCATAGGAGATAAAAATACTTATTCAATATGGAAAGCATTGCGAAACGACTGGGAACAAACCATATCAAAATTTTCAGAAATTAATTCTCTAGCATTTATTCATGATGAAGATGCATATGAAAATAGAGAGACACTCTCTTTTTTAAGTAAAATTAATAAATTTAAAATGATTAACTATACTGATTTTGGATGTGAAAAAATGTTAGGAACAGATTTTCATTCTGCACCAGTTTATCCTAAAAAAGATAATTGTTTTACTCAATGGGAAGCTAAAAATAATTACATAATTAATTATTTAGAAGAAGTTTTTGAAAACTAATTTCTTAAATTGAAGATAGACTCATTTTTTTTGAATATTTTTTTAGGAGCATTTTTAATAACGGCTTGTCCACACCGCATCAATCCTCTTTTTTTATCATGAGAGCTATTAGCTTCATAATTGATGAATTTTAATTTCAATAATTTTTATTAAGTATTCAATAAGATCAACCTGTTGATCAGGATTAAATTTATTGATATCTTTTGATCCCATAGCAACAATAAATATATCTTCCTGAAAATTAATTTTTAATAAAATATAGGATTTTATTTGTGGTGATTTGTTAGGAAAAAACAATAACACACCTTTTGGATTTTGATTTAAGTTTGTTATTGCTTTGTCACGAAAATAACTTTTTGCAACGCGTGTATCTATTTTTTGAACCTCATTGATACCAACATTATTATTAGTACTGAAACAGTTAATATATTCACATCCAAGTAAGATTTTAAAATCAGATAAGATAACCTCAAATACTTTTTTTAATGACTTGCAATTTAATATTTTAATAGAGGATTTTAAAATTCTTTTTTGTGATTGCATATGGCTTTTGCCAGCAAGCAAAATCTGCGTCATCTGATTTTGTAAATCAATATTTTCTTGATTGATTTTTTTATAGCGATAAACTTGAAGATCAATTACCTTGTCTGATTCACTAATTTTAGTTGGAAATTGTAATTCTTTAAGAAGATTAGGGTGTTTTAAAAAAAAATTTTTATTTTTTTTAAGAAAATTTTTAACTAGCTCTTCAGGCGAACTGTTATCATCTTTTCTTTTCATTTATTTTGGGAGGATGGATTGTCCTGTTTTTTTCCAATCATCTAAAAAGGCATTTAATCCCTTTTCAGTTAAAGGGTGATTATATAATTCATGAATAACTTTTGGTGGCAGCGTTGCTACATGAGCTCCAATTACTGCAGCATCAATTATATGCTGTTGTGATCTTACAGACGCAACCAACACCTCTGTATCAAAATCATAGTTCTCATATATATCTACAATATCCTCAATTAAATCCATTCCATTTTCACCTAGATCATCCAACCTTCCAACAAAAGGAGAAATAAATGATGCTCCCGCTTTTGCTGCCAATAAAGCTTGAGCGGCAGTAAAGCACAATGTGACATTAACCAAAATTTCCCTCTCTCGCAGTGTTTTACAAGTCCTTAAACCACTTGGTGTTAAAGGAACCTTAACTGCAACATTTTTGGCAAGAGAAGCTAAGTATTCACCTTCTTGCATCATAGTATTATAATCTGTTGCAGTAACTTCTGCACTAACAGGCCCTGATACAATAGAGCAAATAGCTTTTATAGTTTTAGCCATATCATCACCATTTTTAGCAATAAGAGATGGGTTTGTTGTAACTCCATTAACGAATCCAGTTGGGATAAGCTCTTCTATTTGCTTAATATCTGCAGTATCGACAAAAAATTTCATTGATTGCTGTATATCATATACGTGATATTTAAAAAGTTAAGATTATAAAAATTTATTATTGAATATGTATTATAACATTATTATTGCCAGACCTTTTGATAAAGTCTTTACTTATAAGCTAGATGATCAGTCTTTAGAAATAGGGCAAATTGTTATTGTGCCTTTTGGAAAAGCCATGGAAGTAGGAATGGTAATGGAGATTGATGTTAAGAAACCAGATTATAATATTAAAAAAATAGAATCTGTTATTAGCGGAATAAAATTTAATGAAATAAATATTAAATTTTTAAAATGGGTAAGTGATTATACATTAGCTCCAATAGGATCGGTTTTAAAATTATTTACTATCAACAAAGATATTATAAACTATCAACGAGATACCAATGATCTTCCTCAGCCATCATTTAAATCAATTATATTAAATGATGAACAGGATAAAGCTAAAGTAGATATTTTAAAAATACAAGAGCACTCACACAAACCTATTGTATTAGAAGGAGTAACTGGTTCTGGAAAAACAGAAGTTTATTTTGATTTAATTGAGCGTGAGATAAATGAATCAAAACAAATACTGATTATGGTACCAGAGATAAGTTTAACACCTCAATTAGAAAATCGGTTTAAAGAAAGGTTTGGGTTAGAAATAAAGATATGGCACTCTAAAATTACCCCCAAAAAAAGAAAGGAAATTTGGCACAAATGCTTTGATGGTGAACCATTAGTTGTTATTGGAGCACGATCAAGCCTTTTTCTACCTTTTAAAAATCTAGGATTAACAGTCATTGATGAAGAACATGACTCTTCATATAAGCAAGAGGATAGCATACGGTATCAAGCAAGAGATTTGGCGGTTGTAAAGGCAAATTATGAAAAAAGTAAATTGATACTTGCTTCAGCAACACCTTCCCTTGAGACCATAAATAATATTAATAAAAAAAAGTATCATCATGTTTTTTTATCTAAACAATATTCAGGTTTGCCACTTCCCCAAATAAGTTTAGTTGATTTATCAAAGCATAAATTAGAAAAAAATCAATGGATATCAAGTATTCTTAAAAATGAGATTGAAAATTGTTTATCCAATAAAGAACAGGCATTAATTTTTTTAAACAGAAGAGGATATTCACCACTAAGCTTATGTGTAGAATGTGGGTATAGACATCAGTGCGCACAGTGTTCATCTTGGTTGGTTATGCATCAACAAAAAAAACGTCTTCTCTGCCATCAATGTGGTAGCATTGAAGAGATGTCTTTTAATTGTCCAAAGTGTTCTGCTAAAGACTCTATTAAATTTATTGGGCCCGGAGTGGAGAGAATTGCTGAAGAGCTCATTCAATCTTTTCCTGACAAAGTGGTAAATGTGATGTCGAGTGATCTTATTAATTCACCAAAAAAAATAAAAGAATTAATTGATAAATTTTCTAATAAAAAGATTGATATTATTGTCGCTACACAAATAATGGCCAAAGGTTATGATTTTCCTAACTTATCATTAGTAGGTGTGATTGATGCTGATGCTGGATTGTTTGGTGGAGACATGCGTGCAATAGAGAAGACTTATAACATGTTGCAACAAGTGAGTGGTAGAGCAGGGCGATCTCAACAAACAGGTAAAGTTATTATTCAAACATACTATCCAGAACAACCTATCATTAAATCTTTACAAGAAAGAGACCGAACTTCTTTCATCCAACAAACTCTTATGGAGAGAGAACAATTTAAAATACCACCCTTTGGTTTTATGACATCCATTATTATATCAGGTTCATCAAAAGCGAATGTTGAAAAAATTTCTCAGCAATTAGTTTATTTTAGGAAATATTCAGAAGAATGTAATGTGCTTGGCCCAGTCGAAGCTCCTATTAATTTATTAAAAGGTCAGTTTAGATACAGAATACTTTTAAAAGGAAAAAGTAGGAAAAATCTAAACGTTTTTACCAAAAAAATGGTAAATTCAGTTAAATTACCATCGGCTGTTAAAGTAATTATCGATGTGGATCCTTATACTTTTATGTGATTTATTCACAATTAGAGACTAAATATCAAAAATTACATATTTGACGCATAAACTGGGAGTTTACCTGCTTTTTCTGATGTGTTATTAGCCTTTCACAAATTTCCTTACGGAGAATAAATTAATGGCATCACAACTTGCATCTGGAGACCTAGTATCTGATAGATATGCTTCAGCACTTTATGATTTAGCAATTGAAAAAAATCTTATTGATCCTGTTTTAAACGATTTATCAAATTTAAAAAATATTTTGAAGGACAATAAAGAATTAAGTTTAGTTGTTAAAAGTCCTCTTATAACTCCCGCGGATAAACTTAATATATTTGAAAGTTTATTAAAAAAAATAAATGCTAATGAGCTCACCAATACATTTATTAAAGTAATTGAAAAAAATAAAAGATTTTCTAATTTAGCATCTATCATTTCACAATTCATGAATATCAATTCACAAAAAAGAGGTGATATTCTTGCTGATATAACATCAGCTGGTGAATTAGATGATAATCAAAAAACTAATATTACTAATCAGCTAAAAAGTATTTTAGGTGATAAATTATCATTATCATTTGATGTTGATAAAAATATTATGGGCGGACTAATTGTTAAAGTGGGATCAAAAATGATTGATACTTCACTGGCAAATAAAATAAATAAACTTAAAATCGCAATGAAGGGGGCGTAATGGAAATAAAAGCAGCTGAAATTTCATCAGTAATAAAAGATCAAATTGCCAATTTTGAAACTAAAGCAGATGTAGCTGAAGTTGGAACAGTACTAAGTGTAGGAGATGGTATCGCGCGCGTATATGGTCTTGATCAAGTACAAGCTGGTGAGATGGTAGAATTTCCAGGTGGAATCAAAGGTATGGCCCTTAACCTTGAAATGGACAATGTTGGTGTTTCAATCTTTGGCGATGATACAGGTATTAAAGAAGGTGACACAGTAAAACGCACAGGAGAAATTGTTGATGTTCCTGTTGGAAAAGAATTATTAGGACGTGTCGTAGATGGCTTAGGAAATCCAATTGATGGTAAGGGGCCTATTCAATCTTCAGAAAAAAGAAGAATTGAATTAAAAGCTCCAGGAATAATTCCTCGTCAAGGCGTATCTGAACCTATGCAAACTGGAATAAAAGCGCTTGATGCTTTAGTTCCTGTTGGAAGAGGACAGCGTGAGCTAATTATTGGAGATAGGCAAACTGGTAAAACAGCTGTTGCTATTGATACAATTCTTAACCAAAAGTCTGTTAACCAATCTAATAACGAAAAAGATAAGTTATATTGTATCTATGTAGCTATAGGCCAAAAAAGATCAACAGTTGCACAAATTGTTAAAACTCTTGAAGATAATGGGGCTATGGAATACACTATTGTAGTATCTGCTACTGCATCTGAACCAGCTCCCCTTCAATTCTTATCTGCTTACACAGGTTGTACAATGGGAGAATTCTTCAGAGATAACGGAATGCATGCTCTTATAGTTTATGATGATTTATCTAAACAAGCAGTTGCTTATAGACAAATGTCTTTGTTGTTAAGAAGGCCTCCAGGGCGTGAAGCATACCCTGGTGACGTTTTTTATATTCATAGTCGTTTACTTGAGAGAGCTGCTAAAATGAGTGATGAACATGGTGGTGGAAGTTTAACAGCCTTACCAATTATTGAAACGCAAGCAGGTGATTTATCAGCTTATATTCCAACAAACGTTATTTCTATTACAGATGGTCAAATCTTCTTAGAGACTAACTTATTTTTTGCTGGAATTCGTCCAGCGATTAACGTTGGATTATCTGTTAGTCGTGTTGGTTCTGCAGCGCAAACAAAGGCAATGAAAAAAATTGCTGGTCCAGTTAAGTTGGAATTAGCTCAGTATCGTGAAATGGCAGCATTTGCCCAGTTCGCATCTGATTTAGATGCATCAACCAAGCAATTATTAGATCGAGGGGCAAGATTAGTTGAAATCTTAAAACAAGGACAATACTCTCCACTTACGGTATCTGAACAAGTAGTATCTATTTATGCAGGAGTTCGTGGCTATTTAGATAAGGTTGCTGTTAATGATGTTGTTCGTTTTGAAACGGAAGTTTTAAATGAAATGAGATCTAGTCACACTGATTTATTAGACGCTATTGCAAATGAAAAAGAATTATCAAAAGATAATGATGATAAATTAAAATCTATCTTAGATAATCTTGTTGAAAAATTTACGAGTAACTAATTAATGCCAAGTTTAAAAGATATTAAAACACAGATCAATTCTGTTGGATCTACAAAAAAAATTACTTCAGCTATGAAAATGGTTGCAGCAAGTAAGTTGCGTAGATCTCAAGAAAAAGCTGAAGCCGCAAGACCTTATTCTTCACGTCTTGAAGAAATGTTAGCATCACTAGCTTCTTCGGTAGCATCGGGAGAGGGAATTATTAAGCTTCTTACGGGTACTGGTAATGATCAAAATTATATTGTTGTTCCAGTTAGTGCAGATAGAGGTTTATGTGGTGGCTTTAATAGCAGTATTAATAGAGAGACTTTTAAACTTGTAAAGTCACTAGAAAGTAGTGGTAAAAATGTTCAACTCATGCCTGTTGGAAAAAAAAGCAGGGATTTTTTTAACCGAGTAATGAAAGATCAAATTGCGGAGAGTT
>CACGUF010000005.1 GCA_902576125.1 uncultured Alphaproteobacteria bacterium
GCCTTTCTATGGTAATGGCCCCATATAAAAACAAGGAACAAGAAATCGTAGGAGCAATTGGAGTGGTAGGACCAACAAGACTAAACTATTCAAAGATCGTACCTTTAGTCGACTATACATCTAAAATTATCGGAAAGGTTTTAAAGTAATGAAAAAAGAAAAAGAAAATTCGCAGCAAAATACTAAAGAAATACATGAAAATGAAGAATTAGTTGAAGAGATAAAAGAAGAAAGCAAGTCTGAAGATTTTAATGAAGAAGAAAACGAACATGAAGAAGAGGCATCAGAGACTGAAGATGAAAAACTTTTAGAAGAGATAAGAACATTAAAAGAAGAAAAGATTAGAGTCTTGGCTGAAATGGAAAATTTGCGTAAGAGATTTGATCGAGAAAAAATTGACTCCATTAAATATGGAAGCGTCGGATTTGCTAGAGATATTTTGTCACCAGGTGACAATTTAGAAAGAGCTTTATCAGCAATAAACCCTGAAGAAGATCACAGTCAGTCAATTAAAAATTTGATCGAAGGACTTAAAATGGTTCAAAAAGAACTTTCTTCTGCTTTAGAAAAAAATGGTGTTATTAAAATTAATACGGTAAACCAAAAATTTGACCCCAACCTGCATCAGGCAATGATGGAGGTAGAAAGAGATGATTTGGATGAGGGTATTGTTGTTCAGGAAATTCAAACTGGCTATATGATGCACGATAGATTGCTAAGACCGGCAATGGTTGGCGTATCAAAAAAAACTAAACAAGAAAAAGCCTCTAGAGCTGATAACGAAAAAAAAAATAATGACAAAGATTAAAAAATCCCAAAAAACTGAGAAAATACAATAAATACAATATTTTTAGGAGCTTCTTGTATTTTTAAAGTTCCATACCATATTCTTTATAGCCCTTTATTTTGGGCAAATATTTAATCAAAACAGGAAAAAAGTAATATGGCAAAAGTAATAGGAATAGATTTAGGTACCACAAATTCATGTGTTGCTGTTATGGATGGGAAAGAGGCAAAAGTTATTGAGAATGCAGAAGGAGCAAGAACAACTCCCTCAATGGTTGCTTTTAGTGAGTCTAAAGAAAAGCTGGTAGGCCAATCAGCAAAAAGACAAGCTGTTACAAATCCTGAAAATACTTTATTTGCTATAAAAAGATTAATAGGTAGAGGTTTTGAAGATAAAATTGTTAAAGATGATAGCGGACTAGTTCCTTATAAAATTGTAAAAGGTGATAACGGTGACGCTTGGGTCGAGTCACGTGGTGAGAAATACAGTCCAAGTCAAATAAGTGCTTTTGTTTTGCAAAAAATGAAAGAAACTGCTGAAAGCTATCTTGGTGAAAGTGTTACACAAGCAGTTATAACTGTACCAGCTTATTTTAACGATGCTCAAAGACAGGCAACAAAGGATGCGGGCAAAATTGCTGGCCTTGAAGTTTTAAGGATTATTAATGAGCCAACCGCAGCAGCATTAGCTTATGGTCTTGATAAGAAAAAAACTGGAACAGTTGCAGTTTATGATTTAGGCGGTGGAACTTTCGACATTTCCATTTTGGAAATCGGAGACGGAGTATTTGAAGTTAAATCTACTAACGGAGATACCCATCTTGGTGGTGAAGATTTTGATTTACAAATTATTGATTACCTTGCAGATGAGTTTAAAAAAGACAATTCAATTGATCTAAGGTCAGATAAGCTTGCGCTTCAAAGATTAAAAGAAGCTGCTGAAAAAGCAAAAATAGAACTATCAAGCTCAACTGAAACAGAAGTAAACTTACCATTCATTACAGCTGATCAAACTGGACCTAAGCATTTAACCATAAAACTTTCACGAGCTAAACTAGAGGCAATTGTAGGCGACTTGCTAAATAAAAGCTTAAAACCATGTGAGTTAGCTCTTAAGGATGCTGGTTTACAAGCTGCTGATATTGATGACGTAATTCTTGTTGGTGGAATGACAAGAATGCCTAAGGTTACAGAGTTAGTAAAAAATTTCTTTGGCAAAGAGCCAAATAAAGGAGTGAACCCGGATGAGGTTGTTGCTTCTGGTGCTGCAATTCAAGGAGGGGTTTTACAAGGTGATGTAAAGGACGTATTACTTTTAGACGTAACGCCTTTATCATTAGGAATTGAAACTCTAGGAGGTGTTTTTACCAGACTTATTGATAAAAATACAACAATACCAACCAAGAAAAGTCAGGTCTTTTCTACAGCAGAAGACAATCAAAGCGCTGTAACAATAAGAGTCTTTCAAGGTGAAAGAGAAATGGCAGCTGACAACAAATTGTTAGGTCAATTTGATTTAGTTGGAATACCACCAGCAGCAAGAGGAATGCCACAAATTGAAGTAACTTTTGATATTGATGCAAATGGTATTGTTAATGTTTCAGCTAAAGATAAGTCTACTGGCAAAGAGCAGCAAATTCGTATCCAAGCATCAGGCGGTTTATCTGATGACGAAATTGAAAGAATGGTCAAAGAGGCAGAAGAAAATGCTGAGTCAGATAAGAAAAAAAGAGAATCTGTTGACACAAAAAACCATGCTGACGGCCTGATAAATGAAACTGAAAAAAATTTAAAGGAACACGGCGATAAAGTTCCTGAAGAAGATAAGAGCAAAATTCTAGCAGACATTGAGGAATTAAAAAAAGTTAAAGATGGCGATGATATTGAAGCTATTAAATCTAAAACAGAGGCTTTGGTTCAATCATCATTAAAACTTGGTGAAGCAATTTACAAACAAAATCCTCAAGCTGGAGCAGCACAGCCTGATCCGTCTGGAGAAGAACCTTCGTCTGACAAAAAAGATGAGAAGGTTGTTGATGCGGAATTTGAAGAAGTTGACGAAAATAAAAAAGATTAACAGTCTTTAATATTTTCCTTTAAGGGGCGTACATGGCTGATAGAGACTTCTATGATATACTAGGTGTTCAAAAAAATGCCAGTGATGATGAAATAAAAAAATCCTATCGTAAGCTTGCGATGAAATATCATCCTGATAGAAATAAAGATAATAAAGAGGCTGAAAAGAAATTCAAAGAAGCAACTGCTGCATACGAAGCATTGAAAGATCCAGAAAAAAGAGCTGCATATGATCAATATGGTCATGACGCATTTCGCCAAGGGGGCATGGGTGGAGGACAAGGCTTTGGAGATTTTGCAGGCGGTTTTTCAGATATATTTGAAGAATTTTTTGGAGGAGGATTTGGAGGATCTGCAAGACAAAGGGGGCCTCAAAGAGGAAATGATCTTCGCTATAATATGTCGGTTTCACTTCAAGAGGCATTTAGTGGAAAAAAATCCCAAATTAGAATTCCAAGCTATGAAGGTTGTGATTTGTGTTCAGCAACAGGTAGTGCTGATAAGTCTGGGCCAAGTACCTGCTCTACATGTGGGGGACATGGAAAAGTAAGATCAACCCAAGGTTTTTTTTCTATAGAACGACCATGCCCAAAATGTGGTGGTGAAGGCTCTTCAATTAAAAATCCGTGTTTAAAATGTAGTGGAACAGGTCAGGTAAAAAAGCAAAAAACTATCTCTGTAACAATTCCAGCTGGAGTTGATACCGGAACAAGAATTCGTATATCTGGTGAAGGGGAGCCTGGACAAAGAGGTGCAGGTAACGGTGATTTATATATTTTTGTAGAGGTTCAAAAAGATAAGCTGTTTGAACGCGAAGAAGAAAATATTTTTTGCCAAATACCCATCTCTATTACTACAGCGATTTTAGGTGGAGAGGTAGAAGTCCCAACTATTGAGGGAAAAAAAGCAAGACTTAACATACCCGCAGGAACACAATCAGAAACGCAATTTAGATTAAAAGGAAAAGGGATGAGCATACTTAGACAAACAAGAAGGGGTGATATGTATGTTGAAACAAATGTGGAAATACCAGTTAATCTTACTAGTAAGCAAAAAGAAATTTTACAAGAATTTGAAAAAGAAGGCGGAACATCAAAAAAACATAGTCCCAAATCACAGAGTTTTTTCTCCAAATTAAAAGAAGTTTGGGAAGATTTAACTTAATTCCTTTTCATTCAAGTTTACCCAAAGTATAAGAAGCTTTATGGCAAAAATTAAAATTGCAGTAGCTGGATGTTTGGGTAGAATGGGACAAGAATTATCCAGACAAATTCTTAGCAATAAGAATCTTGAGTTTGTTGGAGGTTTTGAGCATAAAAAACACAAAGATGTTAATAAAGAATTTAAAAAAATATCTAATATTAACTCTACAAAACTTGTTGATTCTGATCCCTCACAATCAATTAAGTCAGCAAAAGTATTAATTGATTTTACAACACCTCAATCAACTTTGGAGAATGTTAAAATTGCATCACAACATAAAACTGCTGTTATTATAGGCACAACAGGTATGACAGAAGCCCAGAAAAAGAAAATCAAAAGTTATGCGAAAAAAATTCCAATTCTTATGTCCTCGAATATGAGCCTTGGTGTAAATCTTCTCTTTAATTTAGTTCAACAAACTGCGCACGCTCTAAAAGAAACAGATTATGATATTGAAATAGCTGAAACTCATCATAAACATAAAAAAGATGCACCTTCGGGAACTGCGCTCTCTCTTGGAGAATATGCTGCGAAGGGCAGAAAGGTTTCATTTAATAAATCAAAAGTTTTAGATCGAACAAAAAAACTAATGATTAGAAAAAAAGGCAATATTGGTTTTTCAGTTACAAGAGGTGGTGAGATTGCAGGAGAACATATTGTTAGTTTTATTGGTGAAAATGATAGAGTTGATTTAGTTCATAAAGCAAACAACAGATCAATCTTTGTAAAAGGTGCAATTGACGCTGCTATATTTCTAAGCAAAAAAAAATCAGGCCTTTATAAGATGAATGATCTATTATTTTCTAAATAATTTAAAATTAAATTATTATGAAAAAAATTATTTGGATCTCTTCTTATCCTAAGAGTGGAAACACTTGGACAAGATGGTTTATATCAAATTATTTTTTCAATAAGAAAAAAATAGATACAGATTTCAATATTCTTAGTAAAATAGATAAATTTCCACCCTATAAAATTCTTCAGAAGTTACTAAAAGAGAATGAAATTCAAGAAAACGCTTATAATATTTCAAAATACTGGCATCAGATTCAATTAGAAATTACCAAAGCAAAAGAAGATTTTATTTTTGTTAAAAATCACAATGCCTTAGTTTCTGTAGAGGGAAGAAGTCTTACAGATGATAGATTTTCTTTAGCATTTATTTACCTAGTAAGAGACCCAAGAGATGTAGCGGTTTCTTATAGTAATTTTGATCAAACTCTCAGCCTTGAAAAAGCAATTGAAAGAATGACTTCTGAAAATCTTTATTCTCATGTTTCAAAAAAATTCCCTTTAGATGTTGAAATTCTTGGATCTTGGAAATTTAATTATAATTCTTGGACAAATGGAGTTGCAAAGGTTCCAAGAATTATAATTAGATATGAGGATTTAATAAATAATACTTTTGAAACAAAACTTAAAATAATTAAATTTTTATCAAATATTCTTAATTTTGATGTTGATATTGATCATATCAAATATTCTATTCAACAATCAGATTTTAAAAGACTGCAAGGAATTGAAAAAAATCATAAATTTCACGAAAGCTCAAATCAATTTTTTAATGCAGGTAAGGTTGGTCAATGGCAAAATATACTTTCCTCACAACAAATTAGAAAAATAGAAAATTTTTGTAAAACTGAAATGTTAGAATTAGGATACTTATAAATTAAATCTACTAAAAATATTTTTTTAATTTGAAGTATAGTTTTTCTTTTAAATCTGAATGAAGAAAAGAACCCACCTCTATTTTTCTTGATGATTGTTTTATAGTTAATGATGATTGATTTTTATATTTATAAAAATTTATTTTTGACCAATAAGTATCAAACTTAGTCGTCTGAAAAATTTTATTTTTTTTAATTTTTTCTATTTTAATTTCATCAGAATTAATTGTTATATTTTCTCCAATATTTTTTTCATTAAAATATAGTCTTATTAAATAAAATAGAACCAGATACTCTGCTCCTAAAAAAATAGTAATTGGCCAAGCCCCAAATGAAATCAAAATAAATGAAAATACCAATCCCCACAAAACTAGAATGATACCCAATAAAATAAAAAGGGATTTAGAGCAGCTTTCGTGGGGTATTAATTTTTCTTTCATAATATTATTGTATTTTAATATTTATATACAAAATATTTATTTTAAAGTGTTACAAATGAATAAAACAAAAATAAATTCAGATTATAAATTTAAAAAAGAAAAGATAGATCTGCCTAAAACAGGTTTAGTTTCGTTTTGATCTAAAAAAAACTAAAATTTAAGTTCAAAAATAGTAAATGTTGGAACAGATAATACTAAAAAAGTGGCTAAAAAACACCACCACTTGCTTATTTTGTGTGGAAGATATAAATGCAAATCGCAAAAAAAAATTGTGATCAATGTTTGATTGCATAACATTGATTGTATTAAAAAAATGAAAAAAATTAGAAAAATTTTAGCAGCCAACAGAAGCGAAATTGCTATTAGGATTTTCAGAGCCGCAGAAGAATCTGGAATTCGAACAGCTGCTATTTATTCTAAAGAAGATAGATTTGCATTACACCGTTTTAAAACAGATGAAAGCTATCTTGTCGGTAAGGGAAAAGGTCCAATTCAGGCATATCTAGATATTAATTCAATTATCGATATTGCTAAAAAAGCGGAGGTAGATGCTATTCATCCTGGTTATGGTTTTTTATCTGAAAATCCTGAGTTTGCAGACTTATGTGAAAAAAATAATATTATTTTTATCGGACCTACTCCTGAAATACTTAGCAGATTAGGCAACAAGACAGCAGCAAAAGAAGTTGCGGATGAGGCGGGTGTTAATACTATTCCGTCAGTTAAAGTTAATGAGGAAAATAAAAATAATATTCATGACCAAGTAAATAAGATTGGCTACCCCGTTATTGTAAAAGCAAGCTGGGGCGGCGGAGGAAGAGGAATGCGAGTTGTTCGTTCTGCTGATGAGTTATCTGAACAAATAGAATTTGCCCAGAGCGAGTCCAAAAAAGCATTTGGCAAGGATGAGGTTTTTATTGAAAAATTCTTAGAAGATGCGGCGCATATAGAGGTTCAAATATTAGGCGATAAAAATGGCAACATTGTACACCTATATGAGAGAGATTGTTCACTTCAAAGAAGACATCAAAAAATAATTGAGAGAGCCCCCGCACATTTTTTAGAACAAATTTCAAGGGAAAGTATTTGTGCCTCTGCTGTTAAGATTGCCAAACATGTAAATTATTGTGGAGCAGGCACCATTGAGTTTTTATATGACAAAAAAAATAACCAACATTACTTCATTGAAGTTAATCCAAGAATTCAGGTTGAACATACTGTAACTGAAGAAGTAACGGGCATTGATATTGTCAAAGCACAAATAAAAATTGCTGAAGGAAAAAAAATAGGTGAGGATCCAGCTCTTCCAAATCAAGAAAATATCCAACTTGATGGATATGCAATTCAATGCAGAGTTACAACTGAAGATCCATTAAATAACTTTATGCCTGATTACGGAAAAATTATGACCTATAGATCAGCTTCAGGCTTTGGGGTAAGGTTAGATGGGGCAACTGCAGCAGCAGGTTCACTAATTACTCCTTACTATGATTCTTTATTAGTCAAAGTTACTACATGGGCCCAAACAACTGATGATTGTGTTAGAAGAATGGATAGAGCGTTGCGTGAATTTAGAATTCGTGGCGTTAAAACCAATCTCGTTTTTCTGGAGTCATTAATTAACAATGATAATTTTAAGTCGGGAAACTATAATACTAACTTTGTTGATACGAACAAAGATCTGTATAATTATAAGCCAAAAAAAGATCGCGCTTCTAAAATTATTTCATATCTTGGCAATATTATTGTTAATGGTCACTCAGATATAAAAGGTAGAATAAATGATTTTGATATAGTTGACCCAGTTATCCCTTTATATAAAAAAAATTCACAAACTAATAATTATGTTGATGAATTAAAAAAACTAGGCCCAGATAAGTTTACTCAAGAAATTAAAAATAAAAAATACACACTAGTTACTGATACGACTATGCGTGATGCACATCAATCACTTTTAGCAACTAGAATGAGAACAGATGATTTGGTTAAGATAGCTGAGTTTTATAGTAACAACTTATCAGAGCTATTTTCAATTGAGTGTTGGGGTGGGGCAACATTTGATACTAGTATGAGATTTTTAAAAGAAGATCCGTGGGATAGACTGGTAAAAATAAATCAGCAAGCACCTAATATTTTAAAGCAAATGCTTTTGAGAGGCTCTAATGCTGTAGGTTATAAAAATTATCCTGATAACGTAGTAAAGTTTTTTGTTAAAGAAGCAGCCCAAGCTGGTATTGACGTGTTTAGAGTTTTTGACTCACTAAATCTTATTGAGAACATGCAAGTTTCAATTGAGGAAATAAGAAAACAAAACAAAATTTGTGAAGGTACTATTTGTTACACTAATGATGTAACTAATCCAAAAGAAGAAAAGTATACTCTTAAATATTACATTGATCTTGCAAAAAAACTTGAAAAAGCAGGATCTCATATTATCGCTATAAAAGACATGGCAGGGCTATGTAAACCGACTGCTATTAAATTGCTTATTAAAGAATTAAGAAATGAAATTTCTTTGCCAATTCATTATCATACGCATGATACGTCTGGAACATCTTCTGCGACAGTGTTAGCAGCAATTGAAGAAAAAATAGATATTGTAGATCTAGCAATGGATTCAATGAGTGGCTTAACCTCCCAACCTGCACTTGGCTCAGTTGTTTCTATTATGAAACAAAATTATTCTGATCCTAAATTAGAAGAGGAGCACATTCGCGAAGCCTCTTTATATTGGGAACAGGTAAGAAATAATTACAAGGCTTTTGAAACTGATTTTAAGGGTGGCAGCTCAGATGTCTATTTGCATCAAATGCCAGGAGGTCAATTTACAAATCTAAAAGAGCAAGCGCGCTCCCTTGGAATTACTACTGATAAATGGGGGCTTGTTGCAAATATGTACGCTGAGGTAAACAACATGTTTGGTGATATTATAAAGGTAAC
This sequence comes from uncultured Alphaproteobacteria bacterium, assembly GCA_902576125.1. Classification (GTDB taxonomy): domain Bacteria; phylum Pseudomonadota; class Alphaproteobacteria; order HIMB59; genus CACPNW01. The sequence continues at coordinate 9,113 of CACGUF010000005.1, forward strand.
ACCTTCTTCAAAAGTTGTTGGAGATATGGCTCTATACATGATTACCAACGATTTAAGCCCAGAAGATGTTTTAGATCCAGATAAAGAGATATCTTTTCCTTTATCAGTTGTGGAGTTTTTTAAAGGTGAGATGGGTATACCACTTGGTGGTTTTCCAGAAGAGCTTCAGAAAAAAATACTAGGTAATGACAAACCACTTAATAAAAGACCAGGATCTATCTTGCCGAGCATAAACCTAGATGAAGAAAAGAAAAACCTAGAAAAAAAGTATGAAGATACAGTATCCAATCAGCAACTAGCTTCTCACTTAATGTATCCAAAAGTTTTTGAAGAATTTATGATTCACCGTCAAACATTCAGCGATACATCAATTTTATCAACTGAATTATTTTTTTATGGACCCCTTCAAGATAAAGAATATTCACTTCCTATCGATAAGGGAAAAAATCTGATTGTTCGTTACTTAGCAAAAGGCGAACCAAATGCAAGCGGTTCAAGTTCGGTGTTTTTTGAATTAAATGGTCAGCCAAGAACTATTGAAATTCAAAATACTGAATTTTCCAAAAATATTTCTGTAAAAATAAAAGCAGAAGATGGAAACCTAAATCATATAGGTTCCCCTTTACCAGGACAAGTTGCGAAAATATTTATTGCAGCTGGTGATAAAGTTATTAAAGGTGATAGAGTCTTGGTTATTGAAGCAATGAAAATGGAAACAATTGTTTCAGCAGAAAAAAGTGGAATGATAAAAAAACTTCATGTGAATTCTGGTGATAATGTAGAGACCAAAGATTTATTAATTGAAATTGAATAGGCTTAATTCATTAAACTAAATTCACGATAACATTGCTCCAAAGATTGTTTAGAGTTCAACAAATCAGCATTAGCATTTCTTAATTCAAAATATTCAACTCTTTTATTTTCTATTTTTTTATTAAAAAAAAGAAATAGTCGACAGTTTGCGCTGTTATAACGAGTTGTATAAACTACCCCATCAATTCTTGCCAACTTTGGCTCACCCAATAGTCTTAGAATTTGAGCTTCAGTTTTACCAATAAAATTTATTTCAGCTAATTTTTGTTGGCTTGCTACAATATTTTTTTCCGCTTTCTGTGTTTCTTCAATAATTTCAATTTCTTCTTCTATTTCTTTTTCTTCAATAATCTCTTCTATAATTTCTTTGTCTTCAGTTTTTTTTGGTGAAGTTTTTTTTACTTGATCTGAGATTGTATTTGTTACCTTAATTACTTCTTTAGTAACTTCTATTGTTGAACACCCCCAAATAAATAATAATGGTGTAAGAAATAAAAATATCCGCATTGCTCTTATAGTCAAATATATATATGTAATATGTTTATGATTACATCTATTAAATCATCTTTCATGGAATACAAAATGACTATTTTAAGAAATAAAAAAACCTCCAACTCTTTGTTTAGGCAAACAATGAACGAAGCAAGTTATTTAATTGCTGCCGAGGTGCTTAAACATCTGAAATATAAAAAAATCTCTGTACAAACACCCTTGATTAAAACTAATGGGGTTGATTTAGCCCAGCAAGTAATTCTGGTTCCAATTTTACGAGCCGGTCTGGGACTATTAGAGGGATTTGTTAAATTTTTACCTGATGCAGAAAAAGGTCACATTGGCTTGTATCGAAATGAACAAACATATGAGCCTGTTGAATATTTGTGCAAACTTCCTAAAACAAAAAACAAAAAAGTTTTGGTGCTTGACCCAATGTTAGCAACTGGCAACTCATCAATAGCTGCAATTAATTTAATTAAAAACAAAAACGTGAATATAAAAGATATTTTCTTAGTTTCTCTTCTTGCAGCACCTGAGGGAATTAAAAATTTACAAAAAAAACATAAGTCGCTTCATATTTTTACATGCAAAATTGATGCTAAATTGAATAAAAATAAGTTCATTGTCCCTGGTCTTGGTGACGCAGGGGACAGATATATGGGCACCTAGATTATTTATCCACGATATAAAATTTTAATTAATTTTATTAATTTTTTTTTAGGATAATAATGTTATCAATTAATTATCTATTTCGGAAATAATGAGGAGATATTGACTATGAAAAAAATATTAAATATTTTTGTTGTATCTTTCGCGCTTGTATTTTCATCAAATCTTTTTGCAAATAAAATTGGTGTAATTTATGACTCTGGCGGAAAATTCGACAAATCTTTTAACGAATTAGCATTTAGAACTGCTGAAAGAGTAAAAAACGAACTTGGTTGGGATATGATCGAGTTTGAAGCTGCTAACAATACGCAGATTGAACAAGGTATGAGAAAAGTTGCTGATAGAGGAGCTACTTTAGTTGTAGCAATGGGTTTTGCTCAAGCTGATGCAGTTGCTGCTATTGCACCACAATACCCCGATATTAACTTTGTGGCGGTGGATGTATGTTGGGTAGATGATCCTGCAGGAAATATTTATCAAGCTTGTTACTTAGAGCATGAAGGTTCATTTCTTGTAGGGGTAATAGCTGCTATGGCATCAAAAACTGGAACAATTGGTTTCGTTGGTGGAATGGATATTCCATTAATTCGAAAATTCCAAGGTGGTTATGAACAGGGGGCTTTACATGCTAATCCTGATATTAAAATATTAGCAAATATGACAGGCACTACTCCTGAAGCTTGGAATAACCCAACTAAAGGTGCAGAACTAACTAAAGCACAAATTGATGGTGGTGCAGATGTTGTTTATCAAGCAGCTGGTGGAACTGGTATTGGGGTTCTTCAAGCTGCGGCTGATGCTGGCATCATGGGAATTGGGGTTGACACAAACCAAAATTGGATGCACCCAGGAAGCATGTTAACTTCTATGCTAAAGCGTTTAGATTTAACGATCTTTGAACAAGCTGAAAAAACTGCTGCTGGAACTTTTGAGCCAGGTATTAATATTCTTGGACTTGCTCAAGGCATGGTAGGCTATGCTACTGAAGATGGTATGGTAACTGATGAGATGGCTGCCGCCGCAGATGCTGCTGCTGCAGGTATTATAGACGGATCAATATCAGTTGCAGACTGGTCACAAGAGTAGTTTAGAAAAAACTTTTTGGTGAGACCTAAATAAAATATATTTTTTATGGTCTCACCTATATTAGAACTAAAAGATATAAATAAATCTTTTGGCCATGTTCAGGCCAATAAAAATATTAATCTTAAAATAAATAAAGGTACTATACACGGTATTATTGGTGAAAATGGTGCTGGTAAATCTACCTTAATGAGCATTGTATACGGATTGTATCAAGCTGACTCTGGTTCAATAAGTATAAGCGGAAAAGAAATAAAACTTAGATCGCCAAGAGACTCTATTGAAAGTGGCATTGGTATGGTGCACCAACATTTCATGTTGGTGGAAAATTTTACTGTTCTTGAAAATATTGTTTTAGGATTTGAAGGAGAGTTTGTTTTTGGACAAAAACTTAAAAAAGCAAAAGAAGATTTAAAAAACTTATGCGATACTTATAAATTAAATATCGATTTAGACTCTGTTATTTCTGATTTGTCAGTTGGGTTTCGTCAACGAGTTGAAATTTTAAAATCCTTATATCGGGGCGCTGAAATATTTATCCTTGATGAACCTACTGGTGTGCTAACCCCACAAGAAGTTGATGAATTATTTAAAATACTTCGCTCTTTAAAAGAAGAAGGAAAAACAATTGTTTTAATTACACATAAACTTAATGAAATTATGGATTTAACTAGTGAGGTATCCGTGATGCGGCAAGGCGAGGTCGTTGGCCATACCAAAACCACTGATACTGATAAAGAAAAGTTAGCTGAAATGATGGTAGGACGAAGTGTTTTATTACGGTTGAACAAATCAGAGGCTAAACTTGGTGATGTGATGTTTAAAGTCAAAAACTTATCTGTCAAAGATGATCTTGATGTTACAAGAGTAAAAAATGTGAATTTTGAAATCCGCTCTGGAGAAATTTTAGGATTAGCTGGTGTAACAGGGAATGGGCAAACAGAATTATTAGAAGCTCTTTCTGGTATTCGTAAAGTTGAATCAGGTGAGATATATTTAAATGATGAAAAAATATCTGACAAAGACAATCTTCTAGATCCAAGAGAATTAAAAGAAAAAGGACTTGCCCACGTTCCAGAAGATCGGCAACGAATGGGATTAGTTACAGATTTTAAAGCTTATGAAAATTTAATATTTGGTTATCATGATCAAGAACCATACTCAAAATCTTCTATTCTAAGAGATGGTGATATTTTATCTTTTTCAAGAAAAGTGATGGAGGAATATGATGTCAGGCCAATATCTCCTCAACTCATCACTTCTAATTTTTCTGGAGGCAATCAACAAAAGATTATTTTAAGTAGAGAGTTAAATGAAAATCCAAAAATTTTATTAGTTGGCCAACCAACAAGAGGTGTTGATATAGGTGCAATTGAATTTATTCATCAAAGATTGATTGATATGCGTGATAAAGGGGCGGCAATATTATTGGTATCAGTTGAACTTGATGAAGTGCTTTCTCTTTCTGACAGGATACTTGTTATGTTTGATGGAAATATCGTGGGAGAGAGAGTTAATAAAGATGTTACTGATAGAGATCTTGGATTATTAATGGCAGGGGTTGCATAATGGTTGCAGCCGTAGATAAATCTAGAGTACCTTGGTGGGTATCAAATTTAATTGTTCCTCTTGTAAATTTAATTTTAGCTTTATTAGTTTCTGCTTTGTTTATATTTATTGCTGGAGAAAATCCAGTTCAGGCAGTTAAATTAATTATTTATGGATCATTCGGTTATCTTGATGGTTTTGCCTATACCCTTTATTATACTACAAACTTTGTTTTTACTGGTTTAGCTTTTGCTGTTGCTTTTCATTGCCGCTTATTTAATATTGGTGGAGAAGGTCAGGCATATATTGGTGGTCTTGGAGTTTTTCTTGTAGCGATAAATGTTAGTTTTTTACCTGTACCTATTGTCTGGCTTTTAGCAATTGCAGGAGCATTTATTTTTGGAGCAGCGTGGGCTTTTATACCAGCCTATCTTCAGGCTAAAAGAGGCAGTCACGTTGTTATCACTACAATCATGTTCAACTTTATTGCCTCTTCCTTAATGGTGTTTCTTTTAGTTGATGTAATCCGTGATATGAAACAAATGGGCCCCCACACCGTTGCCCTTCCAAAAGAAATCTGGTTTCCAACTTTCAAAGAATTTGCAGCATTATTTGGTGTTAAAATAAGATACTCTCCGCTGAACGTTTCTTTTCTTTTAGCAATTGCGGCATCATTTTTCGTTTGGTTCTTAGTGTGGAAAACAAAATGGGGATATGAAATGAGAGCTGTTGGGCACAATATGCAAGCTGCTATTTATGCAGGCATTTCTCCCTATAAAAATATTATCATAGCTATGTGTATCTCTGGCGGTTTAGCGGGTCTTTTGGGAATCAATGAAATTTTAGGCGTTCATCATAAGATAGTAGCAGGATTTCCAGCAGGTTATGGATTTACAGGCATTGCTGTTGCGTTAATGGGAAGAAATCATCCCATAGGTATTTTTCCCGCTGCATTTTTATTTGGTATTTTGTACCAAGGAGGATCAGAGGTTACTTTTGATATGCCTAATATTACACGCTACATGTTTGTTGCTGTGCAAGGTGTTATTATTTTATTTAGCGGTGCGCTTGAAAATTTATTTAGACCACAGATTGAAAGCTTCTTTGTTAACAAATTAAATATGAAAAGAGAAATTTAATGGAAATTTTACCTGATATTGCATCCTTAATAAATTCGACCTTACGTATTTCAACTCCATTAATTTTTGCAGCGATGGCTGGATTGTTTGCAGAAAGATCAGGTGTAATTGATTTTGGGTTAGAAGGTAAAATGTTAGCCGCTGCATTTGTTGCAGCTGTAGGCTCTTACTATTTTGGCTCACCATGGCTTGGTTTAATCTTAGCAATTATTGCCTGTGTTAGTCTTTCTATGTTACACGGTTTTGCCTCTGTGACTCATAAAGGGGATCAAGTAGTATCTTGCGTGGCTATCAATATTTTAATGATAGGTCTTACTACTGCGTTAGCTGCAGCATGGTTTGGTCAAGCTGGACTAACTCCAACACTTACTGATGAACAACGTTTTTTAGAAATAACTCTTCCTTTTACTGATGTACTCAGAGACGTTCCAGTAGTAGGAATAATTTATAGTGATATTTTGAGTGGCCACTATATTTTCGTCTATCTAGCTTATTTATGTGTTCCTATCGTTTTTTGGATTGTATTTAAAACAAGCTTTGGATTACGTTTACGTGCAGTTGGTGAAAATCCAAGCGCTGTTGATACAGCAGGTATTAATGTTTTTACTATGCGCTATAAAGCACTTATGATCAATGGTGTTTTGATTGCGTTTGCTGGTGCTCATTTATCAACTGCAGTTAACGCCAACTTCTTTAGAGAAATGTCTGCAGGAAGAGGCTATCTTGCTTTAGCAGCTCTAATATTTGGTAAGTGGCATCCTAAAACAGCCCTAATCGCTTGTTTATTATTTGGCTTTACTGATGCACTTCAAATTCGTTTACAAGGAGTAGAATTACCAGCAATCGGAACAATTCCAGTTCAATTAATTCAAGCCATTCCTTATGTTTTAACAGTGGTATTACTTGCAGGATTTGTTGGAAAAGCAATTGCCCCAAATGCAATTGGTCAACCATACGTTAAAGAAAGATAGATTGCTTTATAGAATCTTGCTCTCGCCGTGTTTCATGGCAATAAATTCATCTGGTAAGAAATTATTTTCAATAGTAAATTTTTTTAGAAGCTTTACTGGTTCATCCATTGGCTCATCTGTTAATTGAAAAGTTCCCCAATGCATAGCGATAGATTTTTTTGATTTTAGATCTTTATGAATTTGAATAGCTTCTTCAACATTACAGTGATGATCCTTCATGAACCATCGCGGAGCATAAGCACCAATTGGAATTAGAGATAAATCCATATGCCCAAATTTTTGTTGAATGGCAGAAAAGTCTTTTGAATATCCAGTATCACCAACAAAGATAGATTTGAAATTTGCATTTTCAAAAACCCAACCACACCACAACGTTTTATTTGTGTTAAAAGATCTATTACTCCAATGCTGAACTGGCACCGCATGTATATTAAGATTATTAAAAGTTGTTGTATCCCACCAACCCAACTCCTTGACATTTCTAGCTCCAAAACTTTCAAGTAATTTTTTAAGCTTAAGTGGGACTAAAATTAAGGGCTGACTGTTAATTTGTTTTCTAGTTATCTTAAGAATGGTTTGATAATCTAGATGATCATAATGATTGTGAGAGATTACAATTACATCAATTTCTGGCAAATCCTCTATATCTAATCCTGGAGCTGTAGTTCTTGATGGTCCTGCAAAAACAACTGGCGATGCGCGCTTGGTTAAATGGGGATCAGTTAAAATGTTGACTCCTTCTAACTGCATAAGAAAAGAAGCATGACCAATCCATGTTAAAGTTTTTTTTGTTCTATTTTCTTGTAAAAATTTTGGATTATTTTTTGCTAAAGGGAAGGACATTGGTTCTGGCTTGTTTGACTCTTTTCGCCATTTCCAAAATTCTTTGAACGTTGCCATTTTATGGTCAATGTAGTTATTATAGAAAATACCGTTCTTAAATATCTCTTTACTAAAAATTTCTTTTGAAAATAACTTATTAGTTATGGATATTATTCCTACACTGATAACTATAATTTTTTTTAAAAAATTTCTTCTACGCATTATTAAATTAAAAGGGGCATATTAAATATGCCCTTTAATCAATATTTATTTTTATTAATTTACATCAAAACGATCAGCATTCATGACTTTGTGCCATGCGCTGATGAAGTCGTTTACGAACTTATCATGATTATCAGATTGTGCGTAGACTTCTGCTAAAGCTCTCAATTGAGAGTTTGATCCAAAAACAAGATCAGCTCTTGATGCTCTTCTAACTTTTTCACCTGATTTTCGATCAGAGGCTTGATAAGAATTGCTTCCTGTAGCCTCCCATTTAACAGACATATCAAGAAGAGTTGTAAAGAAACTATTATCAAGTTTTCCATCATTAGAGAAAACACCTCGGTCATCTGAACTAATACCAAGCGCTCTCATTCCGCCAACTAAGACTGTCATTTCAGGTGCGGTTAGACCAAGAAGATGCGCTTTGTCTAATAAAAATTCTTCTGGCGTTATTGTGAAATTTTTCTTTAGATAGTTTCTAAACCCATCAGCTTCAGGCTCTATAACAGCAAAAGATTCCACATCAGTATGTTCTTGAGTTGCATCCCCACGTCCAGGAGTAAATGGAACAGTTTTTCCAGAAGCTTTTTCTATACCAACATTGCCTGCAAGAATAATTACATCAGCAACACTTGCCCCAGTATCAGCAGCTATACCTTCCAAGATTTCAAGAATTTTATTTAATTGATCTGGTTTGTTAACTTCCCAACTTCTTTGTGGCTCTAATCTTATGCGTGCACCATTTGCACCACCACGCATATCGGTGTGTCGGTAGGTTGAGGCACTAGCCCACGCAGTTTCCACCATTTCTTTAATGGATAGTCCGCTATTTTCAATTTTTCTTTTAACTGCACTTATATCATAATTAGAGTTTCCTGCTGGAATAGGATCTTGCCAAATTAGATCTTCTGCTGGAGCTTCAGGTCCCATATAACGCGTTTTTGGTCCCATATCACGGTGAAGTAATTTGAACCACGCACGTGCAAAGGCATCTTGGAACTGATCAGGGTTTTTATGAAAATGCTCAGATATTTTTCTATACTCAGGATCTTCACGCATTGCCATATCAGCAGTTGTCATCATTGTAGGAACTTTTTTTGAAGAGTCTTCAGCATCAGGGGCCATATGTTCTTTTTTTTGATCTACTGCATGCCAAATATTTGCACCAGCAGGACTCTTAGTTAATTTCCAATCGTAACCAAGTAGTAAATCAAAATAACCATTGTCCCACTTAGTTGGGTTAGTTGTCCAAGCGCCTTCAATACCAGACGTTATAGCATCACTTCCTTTTCCAGAAGCATATTTACTAATCCATCCAAAACCCATTTCTTCAATTGGGGCACCTTCTGGCTCAGGTCCAACAAGAGCAGCATCGCCTGCACCGTGTGCTTTACCAAAAGTATGACCACCTGCAGTCAATGCAACTGTTTCTTCATCATTCATTGCCATACGACCAAAAGTTTCTCGAATGTCTCTTGCGCTCGCTAGTGGATCAGGATTTCCATCAGGTCCTTCTGGGTTTACATATATTAGTCCCATCTGAACTGCTGCTAGAGGATTTTCTAATATGCGGTCTCCAGAATATCTTTTGTTTGTTAACCATTCTGTTTCAAGACCCCAGTAAATATCTTCTTCGGGAGCCCATATATCAGGTCGACCTCCACTGAAACCAAATGTTTTTCCACCCATTGATTCAATTGCAACGTTACCAGCTAAAATAAGTAAATCAGCCCAGCTAATTTGATTTCCATACTTTTGTTTTATTGGCCATAACAATCTTCTTGCTTTATCCAAGTTTCCATTATCCGGCCAACTATTTAGAGGAGCAAATCTTTGTGCACCAGTTCCACCACCACCACGTCCATCAGCAGTTCTGTATGTACCAGCTACATGCCAAGTCATTCTAATAAAGAAGGGTCCATAATGACCATAATCTGCTGGCCACCAATCTTGTGAGTCAGTCATTAAATCATTAAGGTCTTTTTTTAATCTGTCATAATCAATATTTTTAAAATGTTCACGGTAATCAAAATCTTTTCCCATCGGATTAGATTTTTCATCATGCTGATGAAGAATACTTATGTCTAATTGGTTAGGCCACCAATCTCTATTTGTGGTTCCTTCACCTTTATTTTTTGTATTTGCACCGTGCATTACTGGGCATTTGCTTTCGGCATCCATTGTATATTTCTCCTTTTTTGAACAAGTATAGATATATAAACAAATCTAGCGAAAGCAAAGAAAAATTAGACGCACTTACCCCTAGGAAATATCAAAATTTATAGGTTTCCATTTAGCTGGTGCTAACTCAAAATCTTTGTAATCAAAACCTGGAGCAACAGTGCACCCTATTAGACTGTATTGCCCATTTGACTTCATGGCAAACCAGTTATAAGCCTTAACTGTATAATGAAAATTATCATCTTCTCCTAAAGTTACCGAATTATAATCTATACCATCTTTTGAAATATAAATTGTTAAAGGGTCCCCTTTATAAAAATGTAATGTTTCATTTTTCGTTAAACGGTGCCAATGAGACCATTCATTTTTTTTAAGCAAATAATAAATTAAACTAATATTATTATTGTTGTCACGAAATGATTCTGAAAAATGACCTCCCTCTGGGTGGGCTATCAAATTTAATTTTTTAATTAAATCTTTAGGAGCAGTCATGAAAACTTAAATTAAGTGACCAAGCTTTTTTATTTTTGTTGATATATATTTTTCGTTATACTTATTTGTATTTGATGAAAGCGGTACACGCTGATTAATTTTAACACCCATTGCTTCAAGTGCTTTTAATTTTTTTGGATTATTAGTCATAAGGTCAACTTCTTTTATTCCAAGAAAATTAACCATACCTGATACTATTTCATAACCTCTTTCATCTTCTTTAAAGCCTAAATGATGGTTTGCTTCTACAGTATCTAAACCTTTATCCTGAAGGTTGTAAGCTCTAATTTTATTTGATAGACCTATACCTCTTCCTTCTTGTTGAAGATAAAAAACAACTCCACGGCCTTTTGCTGCAATTTGATTTAGTGACTCAGTTAATTGAAACCGACAATCACATCTCATACTAAAGAAAGACTCACCAGTTATACATTGTGAATGAATCCTGCACAAAACAGGTTCATTGGTTAACAAGTCACCCATACCTATGGCTAAATGATCTTTGGAGTCTTTTTCATCTGTAAACGCATGAACAGTAAACTCCCCTACGTCAGTTGGTAGTTTGCTTGTTTCAATAAATTTCAATGTAGATGTCATAAATAGAGTATTGCTTTATCTCTTTAAATTTAATTGTAAATAATATTATACTTTTGTTGGATTAGGGGCGTCACCATATACCTTTTTTGGATCAAAAACCTTTTCTTTTTCTTCAAATTTTAAAATTGTAGTAGAGCTATTTTCTCCAAAAGGAATACTTCTATAAAAGCAAGATCTATAACCTACATGACAACTTGCTCCACCCTGAACGTCAACTCTCAACCACACACAATCCTGATCGTCATCAATTCTTATTTCTTTAATTGTTTGTACAAGCCCGCTAGTCTTACCTTTGTGCCATAATGTTTGTCTGCTCCGTGAATAATAAACTGCCTCCCCTAAAATTATTGTTTTTTTTAGCGCTTGTTTATTCATGTAACCCTGCATTAATACTTCGCCAGAATTAAAGTCAGTAGTTACAACAGGTATTAAACCGTCCTGATCAAATTTAGGGGCTAATTCAGTTGATTCTTCTATCTGTTCAACTGTTTTTCTTTTTTCAAACTTTACTTCATTCATTTCGTAATTCCTCTGCAATTTCTTTTGCAAAATATGTTAAAATACCATCTGCACCAGCTCTTTTGAATGACAAAAGAGATTCTTTAATAACTTTTGACTCTAGCCAGCCATTTATAACAGCGCCTTTTATCATAGAATATTCTCCTGATACCTGATAAGCAAATGTAGGAACTTTAAACTCTGATTTAACACGCTGAATTATGTCAAGGTAAGGCATGCCTGGTTTAACCATAACTATATCTGCACCTTCATTTATATCCATCGCAACCTCTCTTAAAGCTTCATTACTATTTGCAACATCCATTTGATAGGAAGATTTGCTTCCTCCTTTTAAATTTCCAGAAGAGCTAATGGCATCTCTAAATGGGCCATAAAATTTTGATGCATATTTTGCTGCATACGAAAGAATCAAAGTATTTTCAAATTTATTTTGATCCAAAATATTTCTTATTCTTCCAATTCTTCCATCCATCATATCAGACGGAGCAATAATATCACAGCCTGCAGCTGCTTGAACAAGTGCTTGCTTTTCTAATATATCTAGTGTTGCATCGTTATTAACAATGTCATCAATAATAATACCATCATGCCCATGGTTTGTGTATGGATCAAGCGCAACATCACAAATAATTCCAATATCAGGAAAATTTTGTTTTATAAATTTTATAGTTCTGCATATTAAATTATTTTCATCAATTGCTTGAGATCCATTTTCATCTTTTAATGAATTATCAATTTGAGGAAATAATGCAATTGCAGGTATTTTTAATTTAACAACAGCTTCCAGTTCTTTTAAGATATTATCTATTGAATATCTAAAAACACTTGGCATAGATTTTATTTCATCAGCAATGTTATCCCCCTCACACACAAATATTGGCCATATTAAATCATTTACTGATAGATTATTTTCACTAATCATTCTTCTTGAAAAATCTTTCATACGAAGTCTTCTTAGTCGTGTTGATGGAAACTGTCCTACTTTTATATTTGTCATATTAATTTATTGGAGAAAGAGATTCTTTTTGAAGGCTCTCTATTAATTCATCAAGCTTAATAGTTGATGTATTTTGACTGCCTAGTCTTCGAACAGAAACAGTTTTATCATCGGCTTCTTTTTTTCCAACAGCAAGAATCACAGGCACTTTTGCATTACTGTGTTCACGAATTTTATAACCTATTTTTTCATTTCGTACATCTGCATCTGCTATTAATCCATTTTTAGTTAATTGATCCTTAACTTCATAAGCATAGTTATCAGACTCAGATGTTATTGTAGCAACTACAATTTGTAAGGGTGATAACCACAGCGGTAAATGTCCAGCATAGTGTTCAATTAAAATGCCAGTAAATCTCTCTAAAGAGCCAAAAAGAGCTCTATGTAACATCACAGGCACTTTTTTCTGACCATCTTCACCCACATAGGTTGCGCCCAGTCTGTCCGGTAAATTCAAATCAACTTGAAGAGTTCCACACTGCCAGTCTCTTCCAATGGCATCACGAAGAACAAACTCTAGTTTAGGGCCATAAAAAGCACCTTCGCCTGGGTTGAGAGTATACTCAAGTCCAGTTGCTTCCATAGCCTGCATTAATGCTGCCTCAGCCTTATCCCAAACAGCGTCATCTCCTACCCGTTTTTCAGGTCTGTCAGAAAATTTAATTCTAACATTATCAAAGCCAAAATCTTTATAGATACTAAGTATTAAGTCACATACGGTTTTACTTTCTTGAGTTATTTGATCTTCTGTACAAAATATATGTGCATCATCTTGTGTAAATGCTCTCACTCTCATTAAGCCATGCAGAGCACCAGAAGGTTCATATCGGTGTACTTTACCAAACTCAGATAAGAGAAAAGGAAGGTCACGATAACTTTTTAAACCTTGTTTAAAAATCTCTACAGCACCAGGACAGTTCATTGGTTTTATAGCGTATATTTTTTCATCTTTTGCTTCAGTTCTAAACATCATCTCACTAAACTTATCCCAATGACCTGAGGCCTCCCAAAGAGATTTATCCATCATGTCAGGCGTGTTTGTTTCTACATAACCAGCTTTATCTTGTCTTTTTCGCATATAATTTATTAATGATTGAAATAACCGCCATCCCTTAGGGTGCCAAAAAACTGCGCCAGGAGCCTCTTCCTGAAAATGAAATAAATCCATTTCTTTTCCAAGTTTGCGGTGATCTCTTTTTTCAGCTTCCTCAATCTGAAGTAAATGATTTTCTAATTCTTTTTCATTTCTCCAAGCCGTTCCATAAATGCGTGTTAGCATTGTATTATTTGAGTCACCTCTCCAATATGCTCCAGCAACTTTCATTAACTTAAAGCCTTTACCAATTTGTTTAGTGCTCAACATATGAGGACCACGACAAAGATCTAACCACTCTCCTTGTTTATAAATAGTTATTTCTTCATCGCCATTTAAATCTTCAATCAGCTCAACTTTATAGTCTTCACCTTTATTTTTAAAAAATTTTATAGCTTTATCTTTTGACCAGACTTCTCTTGTAAATTTTTCATCCTTATAAATGATCTCATTCATTTTCTTTTCTATTTTTGGTAAGTCTGCAATTGTAAAAGGTTCATTCCGAGCAAAGTCGTAATAAAAGCCATTTTCAATTGAAGGGCCAATTGTAACTTGTGTGTCTGGATATAAAGATTGCACAGCCTCTGCCATTACATGTGCACAGTCATGTCTTATTATATCAAGAGCTTCATCATTTTCTCTTTTAATAATAACAACTTTGCAGTCATTATTAAGTGGAAGAGATAGATCGCAAATCTTTCCATCAATTTTTATAGCAACTGACTCTTTAGAAAGTGATTTAGAAATTTGACTTGCTAGTTCAAACCCTGAAATTCCTTTTTCTACTGATTTAGTCTTTCCATCAGGAAAGGTAATTATAATGTTGTTACTCATGAGTCTTTACGCCAAATAGTCCCATTTTTTGTGTCCTCAATTTCTACACCCTTAGATTTAAGTTTACCCCTTATTTGATCGGCTAATTTAAAATCTTTACTGCGTCTAGCTTCATTGCGCTGATTTATCAACCCTTCTATCTCCTCTTTTTCAGGATTTGCTGATTGATTATAGCCTAGCCACATGTTGGGATCTTCTTGCAATACACCAAGAATTTTTCCTACAGCTATTAAATTATTTTTAATATTCCTTTTTTCATCACTATTAGCTGATGATAATGTGTTAGATAATGTGTTAAGTTTAGCTAAAACTTTGGGTGTGTTAAGATCATCCAACAAACTTTCCATGATATCTTCCGATACACTCTCTGAAGAAATTTCTATATCTTGCAGATCTTTTAAAGAGCGATAAAAACGATCAAGCATTTTGCTGTTTTGATCTATAATTTCTTTTGTCCAGTTCAAGGGCTGTCTATAATGAGCAGACAAAAGAGTTAATCTTAATACCTCTCCCTTGTATTGTTTTATAAGGTCGTGTACTAATTTTATATTTCCAATAGATTTAGACATTTTTTCACCCTCAACATTTACAAAACCATTATGAAACCAAAACTTTGCAAAACTCTCTGGCTCATGATTATCATCTAAAGAGCAGGTTTGAGCTATTTCATTTTCATGGTGTGGAAAAACTAAATCCATCCCTCCACTATGAATATCAAAAGGTAATCCTAGCGTCTTTTCAGACATTGCAGAACACTCAAGATGCCAACCCGGACGACCAAAACCCCAAGGCGAGTCCCAACCCGGTAAAGGGTCTGGCGATGGCTTCCACAAAATAAAATCAGCAGGATCTTTTTTGAAAGGCGCTACCTCTACTCTACTTCCTGCAATTTGTTCGTCACGATTTCTTTTTGATAAAACCCCATACTTTGAAAAGCTCGGCACATGAAAAAGAACATGTCCATCTTTTTCGTAAGCATAATTATTTTCAATTAGTTTTTTTATTAGCTCTATCATTTCACTGATGTGGTCAGTAGCGTGAGGCTGTATATCTGGAAGCTTAACATTTAAATAACCCATATCTTCGTTATAAATTTTGGTATATTTTGTTGTTAAGTTTTTTATTGGCTCGTTTAGTTCATGGGCAGCATCTATAATTTTATCATCAATATCTGTTATATTCGATACATAGGTAACTTTATTGAACTGTGTTTTTAAAACATTAACTAAGAGATCATTCACAACGGCCATTCTTGCATTTCCAATATGTGCAAAATTATAAACTGTTGGACCACATGCATAAATTCGAACGTTATCTCTATCAACAGGTTTAAAAGTTTCTTTTTTTCCAGATAAAGTGTTGTGAATTTTAAAGATCATAAATTTTTTTATTGTTGTTAATATTTTAACTCAATCTCTACAGGTACACCGTGTTCTAATATGATTGCTGCTTTCTTAAATTTTGGCGGTCCTTTTGGAGAATAGTTATTGCTGAAAGCAAAACCTTCTTTTGGCCTCCAAAACATACCTGTCTTTAATTCGCCATTACCATCTTCATCATGATAAACAACAATTGCTATTTCACCTTCATGGATTTTAGATAACGGAACTTCAACTTTCCCTTTTTTAACTTTTTTTCTAACTATCTCAACTGCCTCATCCTCTTTTAAAAAACTATCTTTTGAGTCATAAATTTTAACATCTATATAGCCATCATCATGCTCTACATTTGTTATAATAACAGTCCCATGCGATAAAACTACGCTGGAGAAAAATAATACAAGCAAAAAAACAATTTTTCGAATAAAAGTATTTTTCATATTTTTTACCTAATTATAATAGATTTCTGTGCTGAACAATAAAGAATACCTCAATAAGATTTTTCAATCCAATAAACCACTAATAATTTATAAAACTATTGGTGGATTTGATGTTTATACAGATTTCAAAGAAAGAATTGTCCTTAACTCAAAGAATTTTAAAAGTTTTTTGAACATCAAATGTAATAAATTAAATTCAAAAATCAGAGAACTTAACTGCTACGTTGGCTTTTTTGGTTATGAGCTTTTATGTGAGAATATTAATATTAAGCTACCAAAACAAGAAACTTTGAATTTTTATCCCGGTTTAGTTTACAAACCTCAGACCATAATAAAAATAAGAAAAAATATAACTATTAAAAGTTTATTAAAAGATTTTAGAAAAAAAATACCCTCACAAAAAAATTATAACTATTTCTATGAAAAAAAATTTAATTTAAATTTAAATGAGGTACAGTATTCAAATCTCTTTAAGTATTTCTCTAAAAAAATTAAAATGGGAGAAACTTATCAAATTAAGATATGTCAAACCTATTCAAATAAATCAAATATTGATTCTGTTAATTTTTTTTGGAAACTGATGAGTATTAATGAGTCACCGGAGAGTTTTCTCATACGTGACAAAGATTATAGTATTATAAGTTGTTCCCCAGAGATGCTTATTAAAAAAAAGAAAAATACAATTATTACAAAACCTATTGCAGGAACTCTAAATCGTACTAAGAAAATGACAACTAAATATGCAAGAAGTTATTTTAAAAAAAATGAAAAAGAAAGCAAAGAACATAATATGATTGTGGATATGGAAAGAAATGATTTATCTCGCATATGTAGATCTGGTAGTGTCAAAATTTCAAAATTAAAGAGTGTAGAAAAATATAGAGATCTTTATCATTATGTAACGGAGATAAAAGGCTTACTTAAAGACAAGACTACTAATCATGATATAATTTCAGCAATGATGCCTGGTGGCTCAGTAATCGGTTGTCCAAAAATTAATACGCTAAAACTTTTAAATAGTCGGGAAAGATTAAATCGAAATATTTATACTGGTAGTTTTGGCTATATAAATGCAAATGGAGATATGCACTTTAGTATTATTATTCGTTCTATTTTGAATTTCAAAAAACGCTCAGAAATTTCTGCTGCAAGCGGTGTGGTAATTGATAGTAAACCAAAAAAAGAATACAAAGAAAATTATATCAAAGCAAAGTCACTTTTAGATTTATTTAAATTATGATTTACGTAATTGATCACGAAGACTCTTTCACTTATAACTTGGTGCATCTTTTTGAAAATTTTGGACAAACTTATGTTTCAAACTACTTTAATATTGATAAAAAAAAATTGGACGCATGTAAGATTATTGTTTTTTCTCCTGGGCCGGGTGAACCATCTCACTATCCAGAAACACAGAAAATTTATTATCAATACAGGGGTTTAAAAAAAATAATTGGTATTTGCTTAGGATATCAACAGATTTTGTATGCTGAAAAAGGGCAGATAATTCCCCAAAAAAAAATATATCACGGATACCAATCAAGAATAAAAGTCTTAAGAGAAAGTTTGATATTTAAGCCTAATAAAATCTTAATAGGAGGCCGTTACCATTCTTTAAAGCTAAAAGAGCCTTTTTCTAGTAAAACTCTTAAAATAACAATGAGATGTGTTGAAACTAATGTTGCTATGGCGATAGAAGATACTATTAATAGTGTTTATGGATTTCAATTTCACCCTGACTCTTTTTTGACAGTTGATGGCAAATTTCTTATTCAAAAAATCTTACAAGCTTAGTAATTTTCAGCAAGTCAAATATGATCATTTGTGGGGATCAACAGGTGTCTTCACTACTATTCGTGTGTATGGAAATAGGCCTAAATATATTTTAATAAATGAACATATATCTCAACTTAATAAGAGTTTAAAAAAATTGAATATCCCCTTTTCATTAACCCAAAACAAATTTTTGGACTTAATGCCAAATAATTTAAGAATAAAAAAATATGACCACTTATTAAGAGTTGCAATTAAAAAAAATATTTTATCATTATCGCTACGTTTACGCCTAAAACCAAAAAAGAATTTTCAATGCAAGCTCGTAAATTATCAGAGATCAAACGCATTTATTAAAAATTTACAATATAAAAAAATATTATCGATGCAAAAAAAAATCGATATGCAAAAAGAAGAAATATTATTTTTCAAAAATCAAAATTTACTTGAGGGCTCAACCACAAATATAATAATGATAAAAAGCAATAAAATTATTCTACCCAAAGGCAGTGTCTACAAAGGTATAACTTTACAATTTCTTCTGTCTAAAATAGGCAAAAATTATAGAAGTAAGTTTATTAAGTTTTCAGACCTAGAAAGAGCAGATGAAATAATATTAGTTGGTTCAGGAAAAGGAGTTATAAAAGTATCATCTATTCCTTCAATAAAATGGTTTAGCTCTTCTTCAAAAATGTTTAATAAGTTATTTTCTATATACAAAAATAAATTAAAATAATGAAATTAAATAATTCTGAATTTTCAATCCTTTCACCTGCGATTATGGGTATATGTAATGTTACCAAAGATTCATTTAGTGATGGTGGAAAAAATTATAAAACATCTAATGCATTAAAATCAATAAACCTAATGCTAAATAATGGTGCACAAATAATCGATATTGGTGCGGAGAGCACTAGGCCGGGTAGTGACTCAATTAGTTACAAAGATGAAATTAAAAAACTTTCACCAATTCTAAAAAAATTACCAAAAGACCAATTTATAATATCCATTGATTCTTCAAAAATTGAAACCCAAGAATTTGCTTTAGAAAATGGAGCTCATATTATTAATGATATATTCGGCGGTTCAGACGATCTTTTTCAGCTTACTAAAAAATACAAGAATGGGTTAGTACTTATGCATACACCCGCTCCACCTAAAATAATGCAATCAAAGGTAAATTCTTATAAAAATGTAGTAAATGACATCAGAAAAATTTTTAAATCTACGTTAAAAAAAACAGATAAATATAAAATACCTCAATCTAAAATATGGTTTGATCCTGGAATTGGATTTGGCAAAAATCTTGCACAAAATTTGGAAATTATGCAAAATATTGAAAAGTTTAAAATAAATAATTGTGGCATTTTATTAGGTTCATCAAGAAAAAGCTGGATTAGTGGAATAGATAAAAGCGATGCTAGCAATCGTCTCGGTGGATCAGTCGCATCTGCCCTTTATTGCTATAAAAAAGGAGTAAATATGTTTAGAGTCCACGATGTAAAGGAAACTTACCAGGCACTGAAAGTTTATAAAAATTTATGTTTAATGTAGAAATAAAGAGTCTAAAAGTTTTTGCCAATATTGGAATTACTGCAGGAGAAAGAAAAAAAAAGCAATTATTAAAGGTTACATTAAACTTTAGTTATACTGTATCTAAAGGGAAAGGTTTAGAGTCAATGTCAAATCTTAAAGACTATTCTGGTATTACTAAATCATTAAAAGAGTATATTAACAAATCAAAGTACTCTACCTTGGAAAGATTGATCACCTCTTCCTCTCATATGTTAGAAAAAAAATTTAAATTAAACAAAGTTAAAATTAAGATTAATAAAACAGAAGTTGCAAAACGATACGGCGCAGAGTCAGTAAGTGTATCCAACTAATTATTATATAGCTCTTGGAACTAATGTAGGAAATTATAAAAATAATTTTTCTGCTGCAATTAATGAATTAGATAAAATAGGCAAAATTTCTAAGATTGCTAATATTTATAAATCAAAACCATACGGTTACTTAAATCAAAACTATTTTTATAACAGTGTGCTTGAACTTAAATCAAAAATGATGCCAATACAATTAATGAAAAGCATTCATCTTATTGAAAAAAAATTAAAAAAAAATAAAAGAATAGTTAATGGCCCAAGAAAGATTGACCTAGATATAATTTTTTGGGGTAAAAAAAAATTTAGAAATCAAAATTTGTATATCCCGCATCCTCGAGCAAAAGAAAGAGATTTTGTGTTACTTCCTCTTATTGATCTAAATCCTTTTTTTAGAGATCCAGAAACTAAACTATCAATAAAAGATTTATTAAGTAGCTTGAAAGATCATTATGTGATTAAAAAATTAAGCTACAGCAATTTCTTTTAAGAAATTTTTTAATTTCTTTGAAGAAATTATATTTTTAGTATTTTTAAGACTTCGTGAAACATCTATACCATCAGGTTTTAGTAAATTAATTATTTGTTTTGCTTTAGCTTGATTAATTCCCCCACCTATAAAAACTGGAATTGATAAGTTTTTAATTGATTTAATTTGCTTAACACACTTATTTAATGAATATGTTTTAATGCTCTTTTTTTTGTACACGTTCATATCAAAATAGATAATATTTATTAAATTTTTGATATTTTTAATATATTGCAAATTAAAATTCTCAGGATTAATTGAAATTCCAATTTTAAGTCTTTTAAAAGTTTTGCGTAACATTTGTAATTCATACTTACTAAAATGGTAAGAGCATGAAATAGTTTTAGGTTTAGTAAAGTCTATTTGTTGAATTAATTTATCTAGTGAAACGTAACGACTAAGTAAAACTGACTCAATTTTGTAATTTTTGCATTCTTTAATTAATGACTGAATCTTTTTATCTGATGCAGTATTAGGACCATTTAAATTATTGCTTGCAAAACCAAGATATTTTATTTGATTTTTGTGTGCAGTTTTAACTGATAATCTATTAGTTATTCCACAAATTTTTAGTGACACTTTATTCATTAATATAAATATTTTATTATTAAAAAATACATGTAAACTACTTTGTTGTTCTATGTCATTAAATTTTTATAGAAGAGTTGCATTCGGTTTATCACCGACAGATGATCTTCCTCAAGAACCTCTTAAATGGGCATTAAACCAATTAAATTCTATCCCTGATTTTTTATGGCAAGGCTCTATTCCAACAGAAAAAGAATTAAGAAAAAAATACGGAGAATGGGTATATGGAGATAGAAAAGTATTAAGAAAAAAATTTAAAAATGACAAAACTTCTTACAGAAAAGCAAAAGATGAATTGAGAATAGAAACTGGTGAAAGATATTTTGAGTTAAATGAACACGCTATTCGGCATTATCAAACAAAGTATGGAACTCAACCTGTATTTGAGCGCTTCTGGCTATTTTGGGGAAATCATTTTGCGATAAGTGAAAAAGATTCTTTACCAGAGTTCAGTACCGGCCCTTATCAACGTGAAATTATAAGACCCAACATGGTTAAAAATTTTGAAGAGATGGTTCAGGCTGTTACAACTTCGTGGAGCATGATTCATCACCTTGACAACTCAGAATCTGTTGGCCCCAATTCTAAAAAAGGAATTGAATGGAGGGAAACTATAAACGAAAATCATGCAAGAGAATTGTTAGAACTCCATACTGTATCTCCAAGTGCGGGATATACGCAAGAGGATGTAATCCAATTAGCATATATAATGACTGGTTGGGGTCACAAGTGGAGTAGGAAAAATCTAGAAACAGGGGATGTCTGGTTTGATCAAGAAAAGCATCAAAAAGGTGATAAGGTAGTTTTAGGTATCAATTATAAAAATGATGCAAAAAGGGAACTTGCAAAAGTAATCCATGATTTAGCTACACACCCGATTTGTATTAAGTTTGTCTCAACTAAATTATGTAGGCACTTTATCACTGATGAACCAACGCAAGAAATGATAGACCCAGTAATTGAGGCATGGAATAAATCTAATGGTAATTTAATTGAAATTCATAAAGCTGTTGTTACTCAAGCTTTTAAATACAATGACAATACTCATAAATTTCATCCACCTGAAATCTGGTTAATGCAGTTATCTAGAATGTTCGATTTAAATATTCCTCTTTCAGCTGAAAAGATGAGCTATACCTTTAAACACAAACCAAATAATAAACAAAAAAAACTATCGTGGATTCTGCGCGAACTAGGCAATTCACCTTATAGAGCTAAACAACCTAATGGTTGGAGTGATTTTGAAGTAGATTGGGTATCGCCAGAATTGTTATTAAGACGTTTTTGGTTTGCTTCAGTTGAATTGCCATATCTAGTTAAATCACAAAATAAATCACATGATTTTATTTTAAGTTGTTTGAAAAATAATTTTGAAGATCATGAAAAAATCGCCTCTCTAATTGATCAATTTAGGTTCGGCACTACAGATAAAGATTTAGGGAGAAAATATGGAATTATATGCAATTTACCAGGAGTATTAAAGGTATGAACTGTACAAGAAGAAATTTTTTAATTGGAGGATCAACAACATTATTTCTCTCAGGATTTTTCCCTAAAATTAGCTTTTCTTCCATGAAGAAGAAAAACCTAATAATTATTTCACTTCGTGGGGGAATGGATGGACTAACAGCAATACCAATAATTGGAGATAAGCGATTAAAGAAGTTAAGAAAAAAACTAATCTTAGAGGATGTTTTAAAATTAAATAATGATTTTGGTCTTCATCCTAAATTAGAAATTTTTCATCGACTTTGGAAAGATGATAAGGCAGCATTTGTTCATGCAACTAATATTCCTTATACAGGTAGATCACATTTTGATGGACAAAATCTAATGGAAACAGGGGCTCACATTCCATACAAAGAAAAGACCGGATGGCTTGGGAGGGGGTTGTTAGCATCAGATATTGTTGGAAAGGGTCTTGCAATATCTTTGCCTATGCCACTTTTATTAAGAGGAGTTCCTCAAAACAATAACTTCTTTCCATCTCCAGATTTTGTTGAAAAAAAATTGATAGATAAAATTTATAATGAGTTTAAAGGTGATCATAATGAGCTCATCAAATCTACATTAGATACAATCAGGCAAAGACCATTATCAATGCAAATTGCAACAGACTCAGGAGATAGAAAAAAACTTGCTCTTGAGGCTGCAAAACAATTAAAAGATCAAAGTGGTCCAAGAGTAGCTGTTTTTGAATTAGATGGTTTTGATACTCATGCAGCACAGGGAGGTGTGGATGGAGCTCATGCTGATGAATTAGAAGAGGTAAATGAAATTGTAAAAATTCTAAGCGAAAATCTGGGCAATGCTTTTGATAATACTCTTATTTTGACCTTAACAGAATTTGGAAGAACAATAAAACAAAATGGAGGTTATGGAACAGAACACGGTTATGGTAGTGCAATATTAATGGCAGGTGGTTTGTTAAAAAAATCACAGGTGTATACAGATTGGCCTGGTTTAAAAAAGAAAGAATTATTTGAAGGTAGAGATCTAAATTCCACTATTGATTCAAGAGCTGTTTATAATTCAGCCATGTCTATTTGTTTTGATAAGGATCCGGAATTTTTACGCCGAGAAGTTTTTTGGGGAGATGATTTGCCAAATTTAACTGAAGAATTGTTTAAGATTTAGAAATAAATAATTTTTTTTGATTTTTCATGATAAATGATCATATGATTTCAGAAAATTTTGAAAAGCTTTTTCAAGCTGCAAAAGATGTTCGAGATAATGCGCATGTTCCTTATTCAAAGTTTAAAGTAGGCGCTGCATTTCTTACAGAGGACAATTCGATTGTTGCGGGGTGCAATGTTGAGAATGCGGCATACCCACAATCACAATGTGCAGAAGCAAGTGCAATAGGAAACCTTGTAGCAAAGGGTTTTACAAAAATTAAAGAAGTAGTTGTTATTGGTTCAGGTGAATTGTTATGTTCTCCGTGTGGAGGATGCAGGCAAAGATTAAGAGAGTTTGCAGCACTCGATGTTAATATTCATATGTGTAATATTAATGGACATATTAAAACATCAACACTAGAAGATTTACTTCCTGACTCCTTTGGTCCAGAAAATTTATAATGTATTCCTCATCAAAATCTTTTTTAGAACAAACAAATACACAGCCAGAAGTTGCTGTTATTTTAGGATCGGGTTTAACAAATTTTTTTGAAACGCAAAATATTATTAAAGAAATACCCTATACTGATCTTCCAGAATTTCCTCAACCTACAGTAAAGGGACATGCAGGCAAATTAGTTTTAGGTGAGATTGCTGATAAAAAAATAGTTTGCATGTACGGTAGATCACATATCTATGAAGGGCATGAACCAAATAGTCTTGCTAAACCAATTCGCGTATTAAAAGACATAGGATGTAAACTTTTAATAGTTACTAATGCAGCAGGAAGCCTTGATGAAAATATGCCAGCTGGAAGTTTAATGGCAATATCCGATCATATTAATTGGAGTGGCTACAATCCTTTAATTGGAAAAAATCAAGATGAGTACGGACCTAGATTTCATGATATGAGCGATGGTTACCATAAATATTACCGTCATCAATTGCTGGAAATTGGCAAAAAAAATAATCAACAAATCTTTGAAGGTATTTACTGTATGTATTCTGGTCCAAATTTTGAAACGCCTGCAGAAATTAATGCTCTAAAAGTAATCGGTGGTAATGCCGTAGGCATGTCAACAGTTCCAGAAGTATTAGTAGCTAATCATTGTAATCTTCCTGTTATTGCAATTAGTGTCATAACGAATTTAGCTGCAGGGATGAATAAAACAAAACTAAGTCATAAAGAAACATTGGAAAACGCTAGTCTTGCTGAACAAAATATTGTTCAACTAATTAAAAACTTTATTACAGAAGTGAAATTTAATGATCCCACAGGAAATAATTAGAAGAAAGAGAGATAAGAAAGTTCTTTCAAAAGAAGAAATCTCTCTTTTTGTAAAAGGTTTAACGGATGGATCTTTTTCAGATTCACAAGTTGCTGCAATGAGTATGGCTATTTTTTTAAATGGCATGATACCAGAAGAAACAGTTAATTTAACTGAAGCAATGACAACTTCGGGAGAGACAATAAATTGGGAAGGTGTCGTTGATACAGATTTAGTCTGTGATAAACATTCTACTGGCGGTGTTGGAGACAAAACCAGCATTATTCTTGCGCCTATTTTAGCAGCTTGCGGATTATTCGTTCCAATGATTTCAGGACGAGGTCTTGGACATACTGGAGGGACTCTTGATAAATTTGATTCTATCTCAGGCTACAATACTCAACCTGATCTAGACACATTTAAGAGAACAGTGAAAGAAGTTGGCTGCGCGATTATAGGACAAACTGCAAACTTAGCACCCGCAGATAAAAAACTATACTCAATTAGAGACATTGTTGGCACTGTAGAATCTTTGCCATTAATTACATCATCTATTTTATCAAAAAAAATTGCATCAGGCTTAAGGACATTGGTATTGGACGTTAAGGTCGGTAATGGTTCATTTAATAGCACTATAGATATAGCAAGAGATTTATCCCATTCTCTTGTAAGAGTAGCAAAAGGTGCAGGTTTACAATGTGAGGCTATTATAACTGATATGAATCAGGTTTTAGGAAAAAGTGCAGGCCATATTTTAGAGATATCAGAATGTATTAGTTTTCTAAAAAACCAAGAAAAAGAAACAAGACTTGAAAAAATTACGTATGAATTAATAGCTTCAATTTTAATGATGTCACAAAAGCTTTCCAAAGAAGCTGCTCTTGAAAAAATTAATAGCGTAATGTCAAATGGAGAAGCAGCAGAAAAATTTGAAAAAATGGTCCATGCTTTAGGAGGCCCTTCTGATATTTTATCCTCACATGAAAAACATTTAAAGATTAATGCTATAAGGAAAGATATTTTTCCAACAAAATCTGGTTGGGTAGAGAAAATTAAAACAAGAGATTTAGGATTGATTCTTATTGAGTTAGGTGGAGGAAGAAAACAAGTTACGGATAAAATTAATTTTAATGTAGGTTACAATAATATTTTACGGGTTGGTGATAAGGTTGATCCAAGCCTTCCTCTTTTAAGTGTTTTTATAAAATCAGCAGATGATTATGAAACTGTTAGCAAAAAAATACAGGACTGTTTTATTATAGCTGATTCTGAAGTATCTGAACTTCCCTATACCTATGAAGTAATAAACTAATGAGCACACAGATAGAAATTGATGAAGATCTCATAAAATATTTACAAAATCTAGGGTACCGAAAAGATAAAGTTGTCGATGATTTAGAGAGGGAGACCAAGGCACTAGGCAGTGTAGCTCAAATGCAAATTGCTAAAGAGCAAGGTCAATTTTTAGAAATCATTGTCAAAACATCAAAAGCTAAATCATGTTTAGAGATTGGAAGGTTTACTGGTTTAAGTACATTATATATGGCGCGAGGACTTCCATCTGATGGCAGAATAGTTACGGTTGATAATTCTGAAGAATTTTTACCATTAGCACAAAAATATTGGGACGAGGATGGTCTGACATCTAAAATTGAATCCATAATTGGAACGGGCACTGATGTGATGCAAAGTTTAATTGATCGCCAACATACATTTGATTTGATTTTTATTGATGCCGATAAAAATAATTATCCAAATTATTATGAATTATCTTTAAGTTTAGTTCCTTCAAATGGCATTATTATTATTGATAACATGCTATGGCACGGAGATGTGGTCGATAAAAAGAAAACTGATTCACAAACGAACACTATTCGTGATTTAAACCTAAAGATTAATCAAGATGATAGAGTGGAGTTTTCTTTATTGCCACTGTCTGATGGTCTCTCATTTGTTCGAAAAAAGTAATATCTTACTTGAAAAAATTTCATTAATCCCCATATTTTTAATGTTAGTATGCCATTATGGGTGCTGACATTTAACTTGCTTAATAAGGAGTTTTTATGACAAGAAACCTATCCGTATGGAATTCGCTTAGACCATTTTCAGTTGGATTTGACTCAATTTTTGAAGAATTTGATAGAATGCTAGAGTCAACTGAGCGGCACAATTCAAATTATCCACCCTATAATATTCACAGAATAAATGAGAATAATTATAAAATTGAAGTAGCATTAGCTGGGTATTCAAAAGATGATATTGAATTAGAGCTTAAAGAAAATAATCTTACTGTTCGCAACCGACAAAAAGAGAAAGTTGTGAATGAAGAAGGAAATGGCGTTATTCATAAGGGAATTTCAACCAGACAATTTGAAAGATCATTTACTATCTCAGAAGATATAAAGGTTAAGAATGCTGAATTGTTGAATGGTCTGTTAAATATTGATTTAGAGCGCATCATACCTGAGGAAAAAAAGGCTCGCTTAATAGAAATTAAATAATTTATAAGTATTATAAAGATATTTAATAAGGATAGGGGCCCAATGTGGCCCCATTTTTATTTTATTGGAAAATGACAAAAGCTAAACTATAATTAATTAATGAAGTTAATTGTAATTATTATCTTTTTATTTAGTTCTCATCTATTTGCTCATCAGCCAAAGTTAATTAATTATTCACCCTCAATTGATAATCCTCATCAAGTCATAGATCCAGAAATATCCAAAGCATATTATGGCAAGCTTGATGGTGAACCGCACTATTATATAATTAATAGTGAAGAAGAATTTTTATTTTATACTGGAATTTTAAGCCCTAAAGTTGATGATGATTACTTATGGTTATCGATTGCTGTGTATTCGATAAATGAAAAAAATAATAAAATTTTAAAATTTTTTGCTGACGGTCAGAACTTTAAATGGGAAGCTTGGTATGAACCATATGCTAGAGATTGGTATTGGAAAGGTCCTGAAATAGGAGCTGACGTAAATGAAGATACAGGCTTTAAGAGAAGTTTTAATTTGGATGCAGGTTCTTACATGATACAAATTTTTAATCAGAATAATACAGGCCATTATTCTCTTGCTGTTGGAGAAGCAGAATTTTTTGGATCTAATTTGTGGGAGCAAATTTTAACATGGGCGCCTATCCTTTTATATATTGGACCCGCTATGGATATAGCGCATTGGCAAAAATTTGATATTCGCGCTTATATTCCTCACATAGCTCTAGTGGTTATAATATTCCTAATTTATTTTATTATTAAAAAGTTATTTTTTAGAAAACAAAAAAGATTTGTATGAAATCAAATTTAATTTTATTTTTTTTATCTTTTGTACTTTTTGCCCCTTCAGTGCACGCACATACTTTTACCGGCATGGTAGGTTTTTATGATGGTCTTTCTCATCCAGTATTAGGAATAGATCATTTTTTAGCAATGGTTAGTGTTGGTGTTGTAAGCGCCCAAATAGGGGGGAGAGCAATTTGGACTATTCCTGCAACCTTTGTTTTAATGATGATTATTGGCGGAACCATTGGTATGCTTATTGAAGTCTTTTTTTTTAACCTTGAAGAATCTGCCTTTGTAGTTGTTGAATATGGGATAGTTTTTTCTGTCATTTTATTGGGTTTAGCAATTGCTATAGAAAAAAAAATTGCCACTAACATTATAATGATTTTCATTTGCATTTTTGGAATGTGTCACGGATTAGCTCACGGCATGGAGATGCCATGGGCAGTAAATCCAATTTTATTTGCTCTTGGCTTTGCTTCTGGAACAGCAACATTACATTTATTTGGTGTGGGAATAGGAAGTCTAGCTATTAAGACCAAATTTTCATCGATTGTTCTAAGAATTGTTGGATTCGGATGTGCGCTGTTCGGTTTTTCTTTATTAATTTAAATTAGAATAATTCTAAAAAAGTATGTTTTTTAGCAATTACTGTGATTTTCTAAATTAAATATTTAATTACTATTTTTTAAGAATATTTATTCATAAGATTCTCAATAAGAGAACAAGAGGGTTGATGATGTTAGGTATCAGCAACCCTCCAACAACATATAATTGAAAGTTTAATTATGAAAAACTATTTTCTCAAACTCTTAGCAACTTTTTGTTTTATTTTTTGTTTTACTGAGACTGTTTATGCAAAAAGTGAAGTAAATGTATATTCTTACAGACAACCAATACTTATAGACCCTTTTTTTGATGAGTTTACAAAAACCACTGGAATAAAAGTAAATGTTCTTCATGCTAAAAAAGGTCTTTTAGAAAGGGTAATTTCAGAAGGAGCTAATACGCCTGCAGATTTAGTTTTGACAGTAGATATTGCTAGATTGAGTCAATTTGTTCAAAAAGATTTATTAATGGAAGTGAGTTCTGATATTCTAAATAAAAATATTCCTTCACATCTTAGAGATAGTAACAATAAATGGTTTGCACTATCAAAGAGAGCAAGGATATTAGCAGTATCAAAAGACAGAGTTTCTAATAATTCTATTAAGAATATAGAAGACCTCGCTGATCCAAAATGGAGAGGAAAAATATGTACAAGACCTGGCAGTCATGACTACAATAGATCTTTATTAGCATCAATTATTGCTGCTAATGGAGAACAAAAAGCAGAAGAGTGGGCATCGAATTTAGTTTTAAACTTAGCAAGAAAACCAGAAGGAAATGACAGAGCACAAGCTAAGGCAGTCCATGAAGGCGTTTGTGACATTGCTGTGATGAATACTTATTATTTTGGTAAGATGAAATTTAATGAAAAGAATCCAGAACAAAAAGAATGGGCAAAATCCATTAACTTAATATTTACTAATCAAGATAACAGAGGAAATCATATAAACGTTGCAGGTGGTGGTGTTGTAAAATATTCAAAAAATAAGGATAATGCTATAGCTCTACTTGAGTTTTTAACTCAGCCAGAGGCACAAGTATTATACTCAAAAATGAATTATGAATATCCAGTAAATCCAAACGTTGAACCCTCTGAAGAGCTAAGCTCCTGGGGAGTTTTTAAAGAAGACCAATTGCCCGTTGAGCGACTTGCAGAACTTGCACCTACTGCACAAAAAATTATTGATAGAGTTGGTTGGTAGCCTATAAGGGCTTTATCGTGTCTAGTTGGAATATTTGGTCAGTACCGGTTGGAATTATATCTTTAGTTATAATTTCTCCAGTACTGGCTATTTTTTATTCAGCCCTTTTGGGGGACACAACTTTATGGCCACATCTTTTTTCAACAGTCTTACCAAGATATCTCCTCAATACTTTATTATTAATGTTAGGTGTTGGAAGTTTAAGTTTGCTCTTTGGTATATCTACTGCATGGCTTGTATCCAGATATGAATTTCCAGGAAGGTCTATTTTTGAATGGGCCCTTTTATTACCTGCCGCAGTCCCAGCTTATATCATTGCTTATACTTATACGGATCTCTTAGAATATGCCGGTCCTGTGCAAGGTTATTTAAGAGAAATTTTTAATTGGCAAAACTCACAAGATTATTGGTTTCCTAATATAAGATCATTGGAAGGAGCTATCCTAGTTATGTCATCAGTGCTGTATCCATACGTTTATTTATTAACTCGGGCATCATTCATGACTCTTCCTATTTCATATTTTCAAACAAGTGCAATTTATGGTCGAAAACCTTTTTTTGCTGTTGCACTTCCATTGGCAAGACCAGCAATAATTGCTGGTTTGGCTTTAGTCTTGATGGAAACAATTTCTGATTTTGGCACTGTAGATTATTTTGCAATAGAGACTTTAACTCTGGGTGTTTTTAATGTGTGGCTCGGAATGAACAGCTTATCTGGTGCAGCTCAAATATCTTCAATATTATTTTTTATAGTAGTAATACTTCTAACTTTAGAATTAATAGCAAGGCGAAATCAGAGATTTTATGAAAAACATAGCAGACAAGAATCAATAGATTTAGAAGAGATTTCAAAATTTAAAAAAATATTATTTTTTATAACCTGTTTAATTCCACTGATACTTGGTTTTATTATTCCAGTATCTGTTTTATTCAACTTTGTTTTAAAGGGTTATGCTGTTGTTAATATAAGTGAAGTTGTAGATACGGCTATTACAAGTATTTCTATTTCATTTGTTGCATCTACAACAATCATGCTTTTATCTTTTCTTATGGTAGTTGTTGCAACATACAAATCTAACACTTTTCAGAAATTACTAATTTTTTTAGCATCTTGTGGATATGCATTTCCTGGTACAATTTTAGCTGTTGGTGTTGTTGTTTTTGTAGGATGGTTAAATGATATATTTTATTTTCACATGAGTTATTTTATTGGGGGTTTTTTGGTATTAATTTTTGCTTATACATTAAGGTTTTTAGCTATTGGCAATGGATCAATAAGATCAGGTATTATAAGAATTAACCCAAACCTTATTGACGCTTCAAGAACAATGGGCAGAAGTTTTTTAACAACAATGAAAAAAGTTATATTACCCCTTACGTACACAAATATATTGGTTGGTGGAATTTTAGTTTTTGTAGATATTTTAAAAGAACTTCCAATTACTCTTTTATTAAGACCTTTTAATTTTGAAACCCTTGCAACATATGTCTATCAATATGCATCAGATGAAATGTTGGAAGAGTCATCATTTGCGGCTCTAATAATTGTATTAGCGGGTCTTGGCCCAGTTATTTTTTTAAGTAGAACAATAAAAAATATTCTAGTAAAATAAATTAATTAGCAGGAAAAATAAAAGCCTGCTCTTTATCTATCTCTATGCCTACTGCACTGGATTGATTTGGTAAAAAATTTGGTGGCATGTGACTATGAACGTGAACAATTTCATTATCATTATTTAATACTGATAAATGAACAAAACTATATCCGCCCATTAATTTTGAAGCCATTACCGTTCCTTTAATTCCATTAACAGGAGTTTGTGCTTGATTTAATTTTACTGCTTCAGGCCTAATGTATACATCTACATTTTTAGACTCTAGGCTGTCATCAACTTTAAACTCTCCAACAGGTGTTTCAACGGTTTTGTTTTTTACTATTCCACTAAATTTATTTGTTTCTCCAAAAAAATTTGCAACATATGATGAGTTTGGAAGATTATATAATTCTTTTGGAGATCCAGATTGTACTATCTTGCCTTCTTTATTCATAATATAAATTTTATTAGAAATAAACATAGCTTCAAAAGGATCATGAGTAACAATTAAAACTGAAATATTAGACTTTTGAAGTAGATGTAAAGTATCATCCCTAACCTCTTCTCTTAAATTTAAATCTAGACTTGAAAATGGTTCATCAAGTAACAAAATATCTGGTTTTGAAATAATTGAACGTGCCAAAGCTACTCTTTGTTGTTCACCACCACTTAATTCGTGTGGATATTTATTTAAAGAATCCGATAGTTTAATTACATCTAGTATTTCCTGAATTGTATGTGAGGTAGATTTATTTTTGATAGCAAATTGCAAGTTTTCTTTTACTGTTTGGTGTGGAAACAAAGCATAGTCTTGAAATAAAAAACCTATTTTTCTTTTTTCTGTTTTTAAATGAACATCATTTGAACTTACTAGATTGCCATTTAAAAAAATTTCTCCATCTTGGACATGCGATAAACCTGCAATGAGTTTTAATAAAGTTGTTTTTCCACACCCTGAAGGGCCAAGAATGCAGGCAATAGAATCTTTTTTTAATTCAAAATTAACATGATTTAAAATTGGTTTATTATTAATTTTGTGACTAAGTTTTTTTATATTTACTGCCAACATTAAGTGCTTATAGCAGGGTACTTTGCATTAACAAGAGGTATCCATTCTTTTAGTTTTTTGATTCTATTATCGGGAGACGGGTGAGTGCTAAAAAATTCAGAAGGTCCAGAACCACCCATATCTTCTTTCATACGTTCCCAAACTTTATATGATTCATGTATATCATAACCTGCTAAGCTAGAAAAAATTAAACCTAGATAATCTGCTTCCGACTCTTGTTTTCTATTGAACGGAAGATCTAGTCCAAATTGACGAACATACCCAGTTGCTTGAGGAAGTCTTTGTCCTAATACTAATTTTTCTAACGCCATTATTCCAAGATCAGTTACCATAGCGGTACTTGCTCTTTCCGCTGAGTGTCTTGCGACAGCGTGAGCTATTTCATGGCCCATTACAGATGCTACTCCATCTTCATTTTTTAGAATTGGTAAGATACCAGAATAAAACGCAATTTTACCACCAGGCATACACCATGCGTTTTTTGTTTGATCATCATCAACGAGAACAAATTCCCATTGAAAGTTAGATGTAGGATCTTCCTGAGAATTAGTTTCATAATAAATATTTATTGCATCACGAATTTTAAATCCAATATCAACAATTTGATTATACTCTGAAGTACCAGTGATTAGCTTAGATTGGGCTTTAAAATTATTGTATGCAGGAAAAGTTCTTGAATATAAAAAATCGTCTGAGAGAATATTTAATTGTTGCCGATCAGATAAAGCAACTTCAGTGCAAGATGGAAGAATTAAAGATGAAGCACACACGCATGAGCATCCATAAATAAATTTTCTTCTTGATATGTTATTAAAAACTGACATTAATTTCTAAATATAAAAAAAACATAATGAACTCAACCCTTCATATACCAAAAGCAGAAATTCATGTCCATCTTGAGGCAACAATAACTCCCTCTTTATGTAGAAAATTTGCTGAGCGAAATAAAGTTAAGCTATCTGAGGATATTTTTGGCTCTGAGTATGCATATCAATGGGAGGATTTTTATGATTTCATTAAAAGATACGACATTGTGACTGGCGTTATTTATACTCCAGAAGATTATTATGAATTAACTTATGAATATCTAAAAGAATGCGCTTCTTACAATGTGCTTTATGTTGAGGCGATGGTTTCTTCAACACATGCTAAAGCTAAGGGTATGACTTATCATTCCTTTTTAGACAGTGTTCATCAGGCTTCTCAAGATGCAGAAAAAGATTTTGGTATTGTTTCAAGATATTTAATGAATGGAATAAGACATTTAGGCGCTGACTCTGTTCAAGAAACGGCAGAAGAAGTTCTTAATAATCCTCATCCAGCACTTGTGGGATTTGGTTTGGCAGGTGACGAACTACATTTTCCACCCGATTTATTTACCAAAACATTTGATATGTTAAAGCAAGAGTCATATCCTATCACTGTTCATGCTGGAGAATGGGATGGTCCAGAAAATATACGTAATGCTATTCATCTCTTACATCCAACTCGTTTAGGTCATGGCGTTCGCTCCATAGAGGATTTAGATTTAGTAAAAGAAATTGTGGAGAAAGATATTGTTTTAGAAACTTGTCCTACAAGCAATATTGCAACAAAAATTTATGAGAATTATGAATCGCATCCTGTGAAAAAACTACATGAGTTAGGGGCAAGAGTAACTGTTAACTCTGATGATCCTCCTTTTTTTAATGCAACAATCCAAGGTGAGTATGACGCTATGGCTGATATAGGTTTTTCTGAGCAAGAACTTTTATCAATGACGCGTAATGCAATTGAATCTTCTTTTCTCCCAGAAGATAAAAAAACAGAAATATTAACTAAATTAAATTAGATAGTTTAACCAAAGGTCTTGCGCCGTAATGGGAGATAATCTCTGCTGCTGCAATGGACGCATAGTTTCCGCAGGTAGCAAGATCTTTTTCTTTTGCCATGCCAAATAAAAAACCACCTGCATATAAATCTCCAGCACCTGTTGTATCCACAACTCTGTCAACTTGCACAGGCTTAACTTCAATAACCTCATCATTGTTAATAATAACTGATCCATCTGCAGCTTTTGTGATAGCAACAATCATGTTTAGTGACTTTGCATATTCAACAGCTTTATCAAAACTATCACTTTCACACTGAGCTTTAATTTCATCTTCATTGGCAAATAAAATATCTACATCATTTTCAATAAGCTCTTTGAAGGAGTCTCTATGTCTATCAACACAAAACAAATCTGATAAAGTAAACGCAATTTTTTGATTATCTGATTTACATATATCAACCATTTTCTTCATAGCCATTTTAGCATCTTGATTGTCCCACAAATAACCTTCTAGATAAGCAATTTTATGACTAGTTATGTGTTCTGGATGAATATCTTCAGGCCCAATTAGGGTTCCCGCTCCTAAAAATGTACACATGGTTCTTGTTCCATCGTCTTCAACAAAAATAGTACAACAACCAGTGGAGATATCAGGAGAAGTGAAACCAAGCGGGAATTGTAATCCCTCTCTAACCATATCTTTTTGAAGAAATACTCCTACTTCATCATTTTTTATTTTTCCTATAAAACTTCCATTTCCACCAAATGAGGTAATACCAAACATCGAATTTCCTAGAGAGCCACCTCCAGCCATTTCTTTGATAGAATAATTTTGATGGAGAGAATTTTTTAAATCTTCATCAATTAAATTCATCGAGTCACGATTTAAATTATTTTTTTCGACCTCTTGTTTATTTGATGGAATAATGGCATCAACCATAGCATTTCCAATGCCTACAATATCTAATTTTTCACTCATTTTTGCTTAATTATTATTGGTACTAATTGCACTATAATGACTCCCGCAAATATTGCAAGACATCCTAGTATTTTTTGAGTGTCTAAAACTTGATTTAATAATATCCAACCAGCTATTACTGCAAAAACTGATTCCATTGATAGAATAATTGCAGCTGGCGCAGGATTAACTTTATGTTGAGCTATAATTTGAAGCGTATAACCAATTCCTGCAGAAAAGATTCCTGTATACAATATTTCAAACCATTCAATTTGCATATTTGATAATTTTGGATCTTCCCAAGTAAAAGCTAAAAACATTGAGAGAATAAAGACTATGAAGTACTGAATACTTCCAAAAAGAAAGGGGCTGTTTAATTTTTTTATAAAAATATCAATACAGATAATATGTAAGGCAAAAAATAAAGCGGCGATGAACAGGAGTGAATCTGATTGTTGCATTTCTATTGATTGGTTAGAAGACAATAAGTAGGATCCATAAAGACAGAGCAATATGGCGATCCAAACTATCCAATGAACTTGTTTTTTAATAATAAATCTAGAGATAATACCAACAAATGGAACATAAAGTGTACTTAAAAAAGCAGCATTAGAAATCATTGATTTTTGTAAAGCATATTGCTGTAAACCCATCCCACCGAATAAAAAAAAACCAGTCGCTATACAAAGATAAATTTTTGTCCTATCACTTAATATTTTAGAAATATTGTTTCTTTCTAAATAAATTGCAAATGGCAACACTGTAAGAAATGCAAAGAAGAATCTACCAAAGCTAAATGTAAAAGGTCCAATAGCGCCCATACCTGTTGTTTGACTAACAAAAGCAGTTCCCCAAATTAGGGTAGCAATAAGCATAAGAATATTTGCTCTAGTGTGACTCATTGAAAATAATTAAAAATTTATTGTTTGTCTTTATTAACCCACCAGGATTCAATTACAATTCCATAAAGTGGTATTTTATCTGGATATTCAAAAAAATCCCAATAAGCAATCCTATCTTTATTACTATGATACAAAGGTACAACATAGTGCCCCCATAACAAAACTCTATCTAGCGCGTGAATTGCAGTTGTTAACTCTTCTCTATTTTTTGCACTAATTAATTTTTCAATTAACGCATCAACGGCAGGACTATTAATACCAGGATAATTTCTACTTCCATCTTTTTTACCTACCTCTGAACCCCAATAAAACTGTTGTTCGTTTCCTGGACTCAAACTAACACCCCAGTATCGTTTAATCATGTCAAAATCATAGTTTAGAAGTCGTGCTTGATACTGAGATGAATCAACGGTCCTAACTTCCATTGTAATACCAAGTTTTTTTAAATTACTTTGGTAAGCTAGTGCTATTTTTTCATCTGATGGACTTACTATTAAAAATTCAAATTTAAATTCATCACCATCTTTTGTAAGTTTGTTATTTTTAATAATCCATCCTTCTTTTTCTAAGATTTCTTTTGCTTTCAGCAAATTTTCTCTTGCATTACCACTACCGTCTGTTTTGGGAGGTGTAAATGTTTCTGTAAATATTTCAGATGGAATTTGATCTCTCCATGGATTAAGTAATTTAAGCTCAGCATCAGAGGGAAGACCAGTAGAAGAAAGAGGAGAATTATCAAAGAAACTATCAGTTCTTACATAAGCGTTTTGATAAATTGTTTTGTTAATCCATTCATGATCATAAGCATAACTTAACGCCAATCTTACATTCCTGTTATTAAAGATATTTTTTCTTGTATTCATGACAAGACCATTCATTCCAACAGGTCTATCGTTATTCATTTCTTCTAATATAACCTCTCCAGAGTCTACTGCTTTAAAATTATATTCAGATAACCATCTCTTAACATTATATTCTCTTCTAAAATCATATTCTCCCACTTTAAATGCTTCCACTAATACATTAGAGTCTTTGTAGTAATCATAGATTATTGTATCAAAATTATAGAGACCTTTATTTACAGGTAAGTCTTTTGCCCAATAGTTTTTTACTCTTTTATATTTTATTTGACGTCCTGGATCTAAACTTTCAATTGTATATGGACCACTTCCCAGAGGAATGTCTAAAAATGTTTTTGTAACATCAATATTTTCATAATATTTTTTTGGAATTATTGGTAAGAAACCCGCTACAATAAGTGGAAGTTCTTTATCTTCATTATTAACAAAAACCATTTTGATACCATTGTTGCCAATTAATTCTGTTGAAATAATTTTTCCATAAGTTTTTTTCTGATTAGGAGTTCCTTTTGTTTGAAACGTTTCAAGGCTAAATAATACGTCATCTCTAGTAATAGGTGATCCATCATGAAAAGTTGCTTTAGGATTTAAATAGAAAGTAACAGAAGATCTATCTTCAGGCATCTCAACAAATTCAGCAATTAGTCCATATAATGAAAATGCTTCATCCCAAACTCTACGCATTAATGTATCGTTTACATAACCAAGTCCTGCAGCTTTTGATCCCTTAAACGCTACTCTATTTAAATTATCAAATGAACCATATGATCCAAATTTAACCACTCCACCCTTTGGTGCACTAGGATTCACATAATCTAAGTTTGAAAAATTACTTTCATATTTTGGCTTGCCATGCATTGCAATGCCATGGGTTTTATTAGCAAATGCATTAGAGTTAAGAAATATTAGAAATATACTAAAAAAGATTATGTATTTAAGATTCATTTAAACTTTTTATCAACTAAATATGGTATTTTGAAGAGGAAGTTCTTTGAAACTACTCTTTTTCTAATTACGATATATATAGAATAAAATGAAAATTTTACCCTCAGAAATAACTTCTTACAAAAATTACTTGAATAGGAGAAAATTCATTAAATCTTCTATAGCAAGTAGCCTAGTAATAGCAGCGTCAACAGGCCTTAAAGCTAACCACACATCAAATAAAAATATATATGATAATCAACTTGATGAAAATGACTCACTAAATAGCTTTGAGGAAATAACTACTTATAATAATTTTTATGAATTTGGTATGGGTAAGACTGATCCTTCTGAAAATTCTAGTGATTTTAAACCAAAACCATGGTCTATATCTCTTGAAGGTTTAATCAATAATCCTCAAGTTCTTGATTTGGAAAAACTTTTACAACAGGTAACTATTGAAGACAGGGTATATAGATTAAGATGTGTTGAAGCTTGGTCCATGGTAATTCCTTGGCAAGGGTTTCCTTTATCAGAATTAATTAAAATTGCTGACCCACTATCATCTGCAAAATTTATTCAATTCGTTACAGTATTTAGACCCGAAGAAATGCCTGGTCAAAAAAGAAGATTGCTACCCTGGCCCTATGTAGAAGGTTTACGCATGGATGAAGCGATGCATCCTTTAACTATATTATCATCAGGATTATATGGACATGATTTACTTAATCAAAGCGGTGCTCCACTTCGATTAGTTGTGCCGTGGAAGTATGGTTTTAAATCTATTAAATCGATTTCCTCTATTCGTTTTGTTGATAAACAGCCTGAGGCTACATGGTCTATGTTGGCCCCTAGTGAATATGGTTTTTATTCTAATGTAAATAATCTTGTTGATCACCCTAGATGGAGTCAGAATACCGAAAGACGCATTGGTGAATTTAAAAGACGTAATACTCTAATGTATAATGGATACGAAGAAGAGGTTAGTTATTTATATGAGGGAATGGATTTAGAAAAATATTATTAATTAATGATACCCACTCAATCATTTAAAAAAACTAAACCAATCATATTTTTAGCATTCCTACTTCCAAGTATGTTTTGGTCTTATCAATTTATTATTGGCTCTTTAGGTGTAAATCCAATTGAGAAATTAATGGATAATATGGGGGAAATGGCTTTACGCTTAATAGTATTAACATTATTTATTTCTTCTTTAAGTGAATTCAAAAAATTTCGTTTTTTAATTGAAGTAAGAAGAATGATAGGATTATTTGCTTTCTTTTATGTGTCTTTGCATTTTTTAACTTACATAGCTCTAGATCATTTTTTTGATATGACGTTTATTATTAAAGATATAATAAAGAGACCCTTCATCACTTTTGGATTTATTAGTTTTATTTTTTTAATTCCCTTAGTTATTACTTCACCAAAAAAAATGTTAAAAAAATTAGGATTCAAAGTATGGAAAAGAATTCATTATTTAATTTACCCAGCTGCAATTTTATCCAGTGTACACTTTTATATGTTGGTTAGGGCAAATAAAATTGAACCAGCAATTTATATTTTTTTAATCTTATTACTGCTACTTTATAGATTGTACTTTAAGATTATTCTTCCTCAATTGGCTCGGTAATAGGATTAAGCTCCATACCTGCAGGTGTAATATTGCGAGGAAGGGGAACATATTGTGACTCACTATCTGCAGGTATAGCTCTTTTTGTTATACGATATAAGCCAAATAGCCCAAGTAAAGTATGTACTAATAGCAGAAATATATGAAAGCCGTTAGGACCTGTGAGATTCATTATTGCTGAAACTATAAGAGGCCCTAAAATAGAACCTATTCCAATAAGTCTTACAAACGCAGAGCTTGCAGCAACAATTTCATTTTGCTCGAGGAAATCGTTTGTATGAGCTATAGCTAAAGAATACATTGGTAAAGATACACAGGAATAAAGTGCTGTCAAAATGAAAAACAAGGTTAAAGAAATATATGAAGAGCCAATAATAAGCACACACAAACCTGCAGCTATAAAAGTAACCCCTATTAAGATTATGCGCCGATCCATCTTATCTGATAAATAACCAATCGGCCATTGAGATAAGGCACCAAAGGATGTGATAATAATCATAAAAATTGAAACTTCTAAAACACTTAGTCCTTTTGCTGTCGCATAAACAGCGCCATATCCGAATACCACACTATGGGCTAAACCTGTAAACAATGCGCCAACAAAACCCAAAGGGGAAACTGCATAAAACTCTGATAGAGAAAAACTTTTTGTATTATTAGTGTTGGGTTGTTCTGTTGAAGAGAGAAGAATGGGTAATAAAGCAAAAGACAATAAAACAGATACTAAGATGAATAAATCAACTTTTAGAGGATCACTAATATTCAAAAATAATTGTCCCAAACCAAGAAACACAAAAGTGATAATCATATAAATAGATAAGAGTTTACCGCGCGTTTGATTTGTTGATTTATCATTTAACCAACTCTCCATAATAATATAAATCCCAGACAAACTTATTCCAGAAAAAATTCTAATTATGAACCACGAAAATGGATCTAAAAATATAGAATGAAGCAAGATAGCAATTGATGCTAAAGAAGCAAGCGCAGCAAATACACGGATATGTCCAACACGTTTTAAAAAGATAGGTATAAGAGTAGAACCTGTTAAAAAGCCAGTATAATAACCAGCGATAATTAATCCTGTAGAGATAAAACTAAAGCCTTCGAGAACAGACCTAACACCGATTAAACTACCTTGAAGTCCGTGACCTATACAAATGATCCCAAAACCAAAAAAAAGAGCCCAAGTGTTGCGCAGCACAGTTAACATTGTATTTTATTTTAATTAAAAATTAGTATTCTTCTTCGCCTTCATCAGGTGTTACTATACCTGCATCAGCAGCTGGATCAATTTCTGTTTCATCTTCGAGAAGCACAGTATCATCCTCAAGATTATCCTCATTATTTTCTATATCCAAGTTTTCGATATCTAATTCATCATCTTTTTCTTTTGGTTTTGCAGGAATTGGATTTACTAAAGGAGCAGCATTTGTACTACCTGGTTTTCTGCCTCGTCTTGGTCTAGACATTGTGGTAACTTCGATTTCTTTACCACATTCTGGACATTCTAACTCTGTTCTTCCTAAGTCGTAGTATTGTTTACTACACATCGGACAAATTCTTTTCTCTCCCCAAGATTCTTTGTACATATTAATTATTCTTTTTCTCTAATAAAAATTTTACCACAGTAACCACAGACAACTTTATCATGATTATCAAAACTATAATAAACTGCCGGGTGTCCTAAACCATCTTGACCACCATCGCAACAAATAGTTTCAGTATTTGTAGGCACTTTTTCTATTTCTGCCATCTTGACCTTTCTATAGGAAATTTATGATTTGATGTCCAATACTAATTAACTTCTATCTTTAAATTTGAAAGTATAGGAGACATATACCCACTACCACAAATATCGAAGGAACTATTCTTTTAGATGCTTTTTTTTCTTTTAAAATAAGTAGGCCAATTAAAGTGGCAAATATTATACTAGTCTCCCGCATCGAAGACACATAGGCAATGGGTAAATATTGCATACACCAAACAGCTAACCCATAAGCTAAAGGTGCCAAAATTCCAAATGCAAATCCTGGGAAAAAAAGATCTTTACTAATTATTCTTAAACCGTTCTCTTTAAATAAGAAGGACGCAATTAATGTTGGTACTCCATTAAGCAAAAGCATCCAATATAGAAAAGTGTAAGGATTTTCAGAATGTCTAACACCGATGCCATCTACCAAAGTATAAGTAGTAATCATAATAGCTGTTAACAAACCAAGAATAAGGGCCGAATAATTAAACTTTAATTTGTCAGAGTAAGAAATTAAAAATAAACCTGCACAGACAATCAAAATAGCAATGAATCCAAATAATGAAATTTTATCAGTTAAATAAATTAAACTTATTATAGCAAGTAATAAAGATGAACTTCCTCTAGCTATAGGATAAATGAAAGATAGATCCCCATACTTATAAGAGAAGATTACAAGCAATCTATAAAAACCATGAAGAAGAGCTGATATAATAATTAATATCCAAATATAGGTAGTTGGGTAAGGAACGCTTAAAACAAGAGGGGTGAAAATAATAATTTCAACAACAGATGTAATACCTAAAACACCAAGTGGGTTTTTATTATATTTAAGAATGCTATGACAGGCTGCATGCGATAATGCAGCAATAAATAAAAGTAAAAATAAAAAATTAACTGACATGAGACAAAACTAGAAAATTTAGTTTACTTCATACCTGTAAGAGTAATTCCTTCAATAAATCTTTTTTGTGCAATTATAAAAGCAACAATTAAAGGAACTGTGACAGTAACAATTGATGCCATCATTGGGCCAAATTCATCACTGTCTATACCTCCTCTAAATTCTCTAATTCCAAGAGGCGGTGTAAAGAGATCTCTATTTCCAGTAATAACCATTCGTGGCCAGAAGTAATCATTCCAATGGGCAACAACTGAGAATATTGCAAATGCCAGTAATGCGGGTATTGCTGTAGGCAACATAACCTTCCATACTATTGAATATTCTCCCATGCCGTCCATCCTGGCGGCATCAATTAATTCATCTGGAACTGTCATAAAAAATTGCCGCATGAGAAAAATTCCAAATACAGATATTGTCCAGGGGAGTATTAAGGCGGAATAGGTATCAACGAGCCCGGCCTGGGCTAGCATTACATAAAGAGGAAGTGCAATGCCGTGAACTGGTATTAGAAGACAAAATAATACCATCGAAAATACAAATTCCCGTCCATAAAATCGAAGTTTGGCAAGTGCATAAGCACATGGTAAGGCGACAAGAACTTGAATGATAAAAATCGATAAAGTTACTATAACTCCATTCATTAAGTATCTAGGAATGGGAGCTTTTTCAAAAGCAAACCAGTAATTATAAATATACGGCTTGGTCGTACATGTTTCCTCGGAATAACCAGTTTTGACACATACTGGAAATGTTTGCACTTCTTGTGCACCTATTAAACCTCCAGAAATTGATTGAATTTCTTGTTGAGATTTTAGTGACATTGAAACCATCATATAAAATGGAAGTAAAACAAGGATTGCACCAACAATTAAAATGCCATGTTTCCAGCTCTCACCAATATATTGTTTAGCTTGCATTAATAATGAACCCTCTTCTCAATGATATATCTTTGGAAAAAAGTTAATATCAATATAAAACCAATAAAGACAACAGTAATAGCTGCTCCTATACTCGTTAAGTTTTGTTGGATAGCTTTTTCAAAAATTGCATACATCATAACGTAGGTAGTTTTAGATGGGCCGCCCTTAGTAAGTATTTCAATTGTATCAAAAACTTGAAATGTTCTAATTGTTGTAATTGTTACTACAAACAAAGTTGTAGGTCCAAGCATTGGCCAAGTTACAAGTTTAAATTGTTCCCAGGTTGATTTAGCTCCATCCATTTCTGCTGCGTGATATAATTCTCGAGGTATACCTGTAAGGCCTGCTAAATATAAAACCATATTAAAACCAAATGCTTGCCAAATTCCTATAAAACATATTGTCCAAATTGCTGTATTTTTTTGCTTCAGCCAATAAGGAAAATCCATATTATTTGCACATGCCACATGATACCAGCTTTGTTGTGAGTCAACCCATGGTAACCAATGAAAACCAAGAATAAATTCTCTTACACCTCCGCAACCATTAGCTAAAAAACTATTTACTATACCAAGTGTTGGGTGAAGAGTGAATTCCCATGCAATTGCCATAGCAAGAAGAGTTGCCATAACAGGAAGAAAGAAAATTGTTTTAT
The DNA here is from genome assembly GCA_902576125.1 of uncultured Alphaproteobacteria bacterium. Classification (GTDB taxonomy): domain Bacteria; phylum Pseudomonadota; class Alphaproteobacteria; order HIMB59; genus CACPNW01. The sequence continues at coordinate 53,158 of CACGUF010000005.1, forward strand.
AAATATCGGCTCCAAACCTTAGTGAATTTAATAGCATAGCAGCACACAAACCAAGTACAACGGAGATAGGAACTACAACAATTACATAAGTTGCTGTAGCCCAAATCATTTTTACATATGTTTTTCTTGAAAACATTTTTTCATAATTTTCAAGTCCGATCCATTCGAGAGATTTATTACCTAAATTATAATCAGTAAAAGAAATTCCACCTGCAAGAAATAAAGGAAAAATTAATATAATAATCATTAATATTATTGCAGGTGCAATAAACCAAATATGTGCTTTGGAATTATGCATTATTAAATTGAACCCTTTTTCCTTCTTTATTAAATAATAAAGCTTTATTAGAAACTCTTCTAATGTTTACTTTTGAACCACTAGAAATCTCATGTGTTAATTGTGGTATACCTCTGACAATTATTCTATTCATTCCATCTTCTGTATTTACATGAAAGAAAATATCTGACCCTAAATTCTCTCTATAAGAAACTGTTGCACTAAAAGTATTTTCATCACTTTGATTCGTAATTTCTAAATGTTCAGGTCTAATACCAATATTTAGCTCTAGATTTGTTTCTGAACTTTTTCTTTTTAAGGTGAGATTTAGTAAGCTTACAGCCCCACTTGAGTCTGATGAACCTCTAAAAATATTAATTTTAGGACTGCCGACAAATTGAGCCACACTTAGTGATGAAGGGTTATCATATACTTCTTGGGGCGTATCAAGCTGTAATAAATTTCCATCAATCATAACAGCCATACGAGAAGACATTGTTAATGCTTCAGCTTGATCATGTGTTACATAAACAAATGTAGTTTTAAGAGAATTGTGAAGCTCTGATAACTCTGATCTCATATGAACCCTAAGTGCCGCATCTAAATTTGATAGAGGCTCATCCATCAAAAATGCAACAGGCTCTCTCACCATTGCTCTACCAAGAGCTACTCTCTGTCTTTGACCACCAGATAGTTGACCTGGCTTTCTATCAAGTAGCTCAGAGATTTTAAGTGTCTCAGAAGTTTTACTGACTAATTGATTTATAGATTCTGTTTTTTGTTTCTTATTTGGAGACAAATTTCCAATTAAAGGTAATCTTTCAAATGTACTATAATCTCTAAGTCTAAGAGGGGTTTCTAAATTTCTTCTTACTGTGAGATGAGGATACAGAGCATAAGACTGAAACACCATTGCTAGGTCTCTTTCACTAGCTCTAATTCTGTTTACATTTTTATTATCAATTAAAACATCACCAGAAGTTTGTTGCTCAAGACCTGCTATAATTCGAAGTAAGGTAGATTTGCCACAACCAGACGGACCAACTAATGTTAAAAATTCACCTTCTATTATATCTACGTTTAGATCTTTTAATACCTGGGTAGATCCAAATGATTTTGAAATATTTTTAAGTGATATTGTGCCCATTTGCCCCCCCTTTTTTTATATATACTTTGTAGTAAATTTTATGATTTTTTAAAATGAATTTATTTCATTTTTATCTAAATTTTATGAACAAAAACTTAAATTATTATTGAGTTTAAGGAACATATAACTATAAATTCAATTTTTAAATTATTTATTAATCATTGTGTCTGAAAATTTAGTAATTAATAACAGAGAATATCCAAGCACATTTTCTAAGACAGCTATAGTTATTTGTCTTGATGGAAGCCAAAAAGAGTATCTCGAAGAGGCATCAAAACTAAATCTTACACCTAATATTGATGCATTAATTTCTAATGGACAGAGTTTACTTGTTCATAGCGCTATCCCAAGTTTTACAAATCCAAATAATATATCAATTGTAACAGGGCAACCTAGCTCTGTTCACGGCATATGTGGTAATTTCTTTTACACTCCTGAAACAGGGGAAGAAGTTATGATGAATGATCCAAAATATATGCGTGCGCCAACAATATTTGAAAAATTTTATAATTCTGGATCAAAGATTGCTCTTGTTACTGCAAAAGATAAACTCAGAACTCTTTTGGGCAATGGTTTAGGATTTGATGATAATCGAGCAATATGTTTTTCGGCGGAAAAATCTGATCAGGCAACAAAAGAACATAATGGTATTGATAATGTTAATGAATGGTTAGGAATGCCTGTACCGGAAGTATACTCTCAGGGTCTTTCCGAATTTGTCATGGCAGCTGGAGTAAAATTACTTGAGGAATTTAAACCAAAAATAATGTACTTATCTACGACAGATTATATTCAACATAAGTATGCACCAGGAAATGAAGTGGCTAATAAGTTTTATGCTATGTTTGATAAATATATTGGCCTTTTAAATAAGGGCGATGTATCAATAATTATTACGGCTGATCATGGTATGAAACCTAAATCAAAAGACGATGGTTCACCCAATGCAATTTTTTTACAAGACTATCTGGATAAAAAATTTGAACCAAATGTAGCAAAAGTTATTTTACCAATAACTGATCCTTACGTTGTTCATCATGGATCATTAGGTTCATTTGCAACAATTTATCTTGAAGATAAAACTAAAGTTAATGACGTTATAGAATCAATTAAAGAAATTAAGGATATAGAGGTAGTTTTAACTAAAGACGAAGGTTGCAATACATACAATCTACCACCTGATCGCATGGGTGATATAATATGTATGTCCTCAGAATTTATGACCATTGGATCATCGGAAGATAAACATAATCTTTCCGGATTAAATGAACCTTTACGTTCTCACGGTGGTTTGCATGAGCGAGAGGTGCCTTTTATATCAAATCTAAAAATTCAAAATTACAATAATGAAAAACAGCTATATAATTATGATGCATTCTACTATGCAATTAATGGAGCTCTGTAATGGAAAAGAAAATGATTAATGAAGCTATGCGAATTGCTGGCAAAAAAGTAACTTTTGAAAAAACAATTGATGTTGAGTATCCTTTTACGGGTGAAGTCATTGGTACGGTTCCTGCAGGAAATGCTGAACATGCAAAACAAGCTCTTGAAATTGCAGCAAACTATCAACCTAAGTTGACAAGATATGAAAGACAAAAGATTCTTCAAACAGCCGCAGAGGTACTTGTAAAAAGAAAAGAAGAAATCTCTGATATCATTACTTTAGAGCTTGGGATTTCAAAACAAGACTCTCTATATGAAGTCGGTAGGGCATTTGATGTTTTTTCTTTAACTGCACAACTTTGTATTCATGATGACGGAGAAATTTTTTCTTGTGATTTAACTCCTCATGGAAAAGCGAGAAAAATATTTACAATAAGAGAACCATTAACAGCAATTTCTGCAATTACTCCTTTTAATCATCCGTTAAACATGGTGGCGCACAAAATTGCTCCTTCTATTGCAACGAATAATTGTACTGTTTGTAAACAGACAGAGTTAACTCCATTAACAGCAATGGTTCTTGCGGATGTTTTATATGAAGCTGGTCTACCTCCTGAAATGTTTTCTGTTGTTACAGGATGGCCACAAGATATTGGTTCAGAAATGATAAAGAATTCAAATATTGACCTTATTACTTTTACAGGAAGTGTTGGAGTTGGAAAACTAATTGCTGAACAAGCAGGATATAAAAGAACCGTTCTTGAACTTGGTGGAAATGATCCTCTAATTGTTTTAAATGATTTAGATTCAGATGATTTAAAGAAAGCTGTTGAATTAGCAGTAACTGGGGCAACAAAAAATTCAGGACAACGCTGTACAGCAGTTAAAAGAATACTTGTACAAGAAAAAATTGCTGATCAGTTTGTTGAACTGGCTTTGGAAAGAGCTAAAAAAATTAAGTTCGGAGACCCAATGAGCATGGAAACTGATTTAGGTACCGTTGTTAATGCTCAAGCAGCTGAACTGTTTGATAAAAGAGTTTCAATGGCAGAAGGAGATGGTGCGAAAATTTTATATCATCCTGGAAGAAAAGATGCGTTATTGCCTCCTATAGTAATTGATAATGTTGATCCTAAAAGTGAATTAGTATTGGAAGAAACTTTTGGACCTGTCATTCCAATTATACGCGTTCCAAATGATGATGAATCTGTCATCAAGATCTCAAATTCAACTGCTTTTGGATTATCTTCCGGTGTGTGTACCAATAATTTTATGAGAGCAAAAAAATATATTCAAAACTTAAATGTTGGAACTGTCAATATTTGGGAAGTACCTGGATATAGAATTGAAATGTCTCCTTTTGGGGGAATTAAAGACTCGGGACTGGGATACAAAGAGGGTGTTATTGAGGCGATGAAGAGTTTTACTAATGTGAAGACTTTTTCACTTCCTTGGTAAAAACCTAGGCGTTCTCTAAAATCTAAAAATTTCTGTGGAAAAAAATAGTTATTTATTGAAATATTTGTTTAATAAATTTGTAACGATTTTATTCTACGTGTTAGATTGAATTAAAATTTATATTAATAATTGGGAGGATTAAATGAGAAAATTAATTACAGGATTAGCAGCTATATTAGCTTTTGGCTTCTATGGTTCTGTTAATTCAGCTAAATCTATTGAAATAGAAGTAGCTTATCCTTACTCAGGTTTATTTGATGTTACTTATCAAGCTATTATGCCAGAGTTTGAAAAAGCACATCCAGATATTCAAGTAAAGTTTAGAGCAACTTACGAAAACTATGAAGATGCAACTGCTACAATTTTAAGAGAAGCAACTTCTGGTAATCTACCTGATGTTACAATGCAGGGTCTTAACAGACAAGCTCCTCTAGTAGATAAAGGTATTGCAAAATCTTTAGAACCATTCATTGCAAAAGAAGCTGATTTTGAAAAAGACGGTTACCATTCTGCAATGTTAAGTCTTTCAACATTTGGTGGAGAGGTTTATGGTTTACCATTCTCTGTATCAACTCCTGTTGGATACTATAACATGGATCTCTTAGCTGCAGCAGGCATAGATAGCATTCCAACTAACTGGGATGAAGTTATTGATGCTTGTGGAAAATTAGAAGCAGCTGGAAGTGGAACTTTATATTTCGGTTGGAACATTACAGGTAACTGGTTCCACCAAGCATTAATGCATACTCAAAATGTTAAAATTGTTGAAGATGGAAAAGTTAACTTAGGCGGAGATGCTGGTTTAGCAACTTTACAACAAATGCATGATATTATGAGCGGATGTAATATGCCTAACTATTCAATTGCTGATGGTCAAGCGGCATTTAATGCAGGTACTATTGGCATGATGTTCTGGTCAACTTCAAGCTTAGGTTCAGTAAATGCTGCAAAAGCAGATTTCGTTCTTAAGACGGCTCCATTTCCTGGAATGGCAGGCGTAAACAATGGAACTCCAGCAAGATTACCAGCAGGTGGAAATGCAGCAATGTTAACTTCTACTTCTGATGATCCAGCAAGAGTTGATGCGGCTTGGACATTCTTGAAGTTTATTACTTCTGGTATTGGCGCAGCATTAGTTGCGGAGACAACTGGTTATGTTCCACCAAACAAAGCAGCTAACGATTTATTAGGTGATTTCTATAGTGCAAATCCAAATAAACTTACTGCGGTTGAACAGCTTCCACTCTTAGCAGATTGGTTCGCATATCCTGGTGAAAACGGACTAGCAATTACTCAAGTAATCTATGATTACACTGAGGAAATTGCTACTGGTAGTGCTGATGATATGGGTGATCTTCAAGAAGAGATGATGGAAGAAATAAACGATCTTCTGTAAACAAAGATCATTTAATTATTAACTTTTTAATGCAGCGGCTTTATAAAAGCCGCTGTTTTTATTTAAAAAAAAACTGATGGAGGAAAAATGCCACTTATAACAACTACAATAGGCGCTTATCCAAAACCTAAAAATACCCCAATTAATGATTGGTTTTTAGGCACTAAATCTGAAGAAGAAAAAAAAGCTGCTAAAGGATTATTGGCAAACTGGTCACCTGGTGCTTACGAAAAAGCAATAGAGAAAGCTGGTGATAATGTAGAAAATTTATTTTTAGATGCAATTAAAGAAGTTATACTTGATCAAGTCAGTGCTGGCATTGATGTTCCAACAGATGGTGAAGTAAGAAGAGAAAGTTATGTTTTTCACCAATGTCGTTTTTTAAATAATATAAGCTTTGAAGAAGTAACTCATAAGTCAGTAAGACAAGGAGCCTTTGAAGCAAGTGTTCCAACAATAATTGGTCCAGTTTCAAGCAAAGAGATACGTATGCCATTAGATTGGAAAAGTGCTCAACAATTTACTAAAAATCCGGTAAAGATTACCCTTCCTGGTCCAATGACGATAACTGACTCAATTGCAAACAACTACTATGATGATCTTAAAAAACTGGGCTTTGATTTAGCATTAGCTCTAAACGAAGAAATAAAAGCACTAGTTGATGCTGGTTGTAAATATATTCAAATTGATGAACCAGTTTTTGCAAGAAAACCAGAAGAAGCTAATACATATGGCATGGAGAACTTAGAGAGAATGATGCATGGAATTCCCAAAGATGTGCAAAGAGTTTGTCATATTTGTTGTGGTTATCCAAACTGTCTTGATTCTGAAGGATATAAAAAAGCAGACTTAGATGCATATGATAGAATTGCTACTTTAGTTGATGACTCTACTATTGATGAAGTATCTTTAGAGGACTCTCACAGACATAATGATTTAAATCTTCTAGAAAAATTTAAAAAAACAAAAGTTATTTTTGGATTTATTGACATTGCTAAAAGTAGAATGGAGTCTGTAGAGGAAGTGAGAACTAGAATGAAAGACTCTTTAGAACATATTGATGAGCATCGTTTAATTGCTGCCCCAGATTGTGGTTTAGGATTCTTTACAAGAGAGCAAGCAATTGAAAAAATGACAATCTTATCAAAAGCAGCAAAATCAATTTAAAATAATGTGGAACTACTATAATCCTGTAGAAATCATCTTTGGAGAAAATAAATTTAAAGAAGTACATTCAGCACTTAAAAATAAATCCTATATAATTATTACTCACCCTGAAGAAATTTTTAAAAAATATAGTGATGAGTTGAATTCTTCTTCTAATCCACCACTGTCTATTATGACGGATGTTCAACCTAATCCGGATTATAAAGATATTTTAGAACTCCAAAAAAAATTTTCTCATATTAAAGAAAATGTTGAATATATTTTAGCAATTGGCGGAGGTTCTGTAACAGATACAGCAAAAGCTATTGCTGCTTTTAAAGATAAACAAGAATACTTAACAGATTTTGTAAGAAATAAAAAAAGTCCACAAGTTGAAAACCCTATAAAAATCATTGCTGTTCCCACAACATCTGGAACATCCAGTGAGCTTACTTGTTGGGCTACAATCTGGGATAAAGAAAAAAATAACAAACTCTCTTTAGCTCATAAAACACTTTATGCAGAAAAAACAATTATCGATCCATCTATTATGATTGATAAACCTCTTGGTCTCACAATATCTACTGGCCTTGATGCTTTATCTCACTCTATGGAAAGTATTTGGAATGTAAATGCTAACCCAGTTTCAGCTTCACATGCGATTCAAGCTTCGAAGTTAGTTTTAGATAATTTACCTTTGCTAGCCAAAGATTTAAATAATATTGAGTTACGTTCTAACATTGCACTTGCATGCGTTCATGCAGGTTTGGCTTTTTCAAATACAAAAACAGCCATTGCTCATAATCTCTCTTACCCTATTACACTTAATTATGGAATCCAACATGGTATTGCTTGTTCATTTACACTCCCTATTATTACAAGAAGCATGATTGGTATTGATCAAGTTGCTGAGGAAAGATTACAATTAATTTTCAATAATAACTTAGAAGCTGGGTCATCAAAATTGAGTGAAATTATGCGCTCTTTAAATGTTCCTTTAAATTTAAATGAAATAAAAGTTCCTGTTCAAGAATGGAATAATATAGTAGATGATGCTTTTTTAGGAGAACGTGGTAAAAACTTTATTGGTAATAAAGAATCTTTTACTAAATCTGCTCAACAAATGGGTTTATATTAAACATGAAAAAAAATTTTAGATTTTATGACAATAGACAAAAATATTTGTTATTTGTTACAACAACAAATGAAAAAAATCAAATTGCTGATGCTATTCGTCCTCATGTAAATAGAATCAAACCACAAAAACCTGGAATAAAATTATTTGATGCGGGTATGGGTGATGGATCATTATTAATGAATGTTATGCGTCAATGTCATTCTGCAAACCCTACCATTCCATTATTGGTTGCAACAAAGGAAATTAGTATAGAAGATGTAAGATTAGGTTTAGAAAAATTACCAGACAGATTTGTCGAACATAAAAATACTGTTTTTGTAATTTCAAATTTACATTATGCAGAAGCTGCAAATTTAAAATCTAAAAATGAAAAGAAACAACAAAAAATTAATTGGAATGTTATAAAACTTAAAGGAGATACTTCACTTGAGTTTGCACAGCAGTTAAGAAAACAAAATGAATTCTTAGAAAAAAAATGGAACATAGAAATTAATGAAAAAACAGGAAACCCAACTTATAAAGAACCTTCCGTTATGGTTATTTATAGAGAAGACCAAGAATTCAATGTAAATGAATTAATTCCGATAAAAAATAATTCTGAAAATAAATTTGATCTCATAATTGCATCCCAGCCTTATAGATCACGAATTTCAGCTGAAAAAAAGGTAAAATATGTTATTGAGCCTATGATTAGGGCTTTAAAATCAAAGGGAAAGTTATTAACCATTCATGCTGCTGGAAAAGATCCAGCAAATGACATTGTTAAAAAATTATGGCCAAAAGAAAAACCCTTTCCTTCTCTTGGTAACAGCATAATTTCATATTTAAAGAAAAATTTAGATAAAGATTTACTAAATAAATTATTTTTTGGTGAAAAAAGAAACATTAAATGTAGACTAAGAGCTTTGCCTAATGAAATCAGTGGAAGTATTGCAACATCATTAATTTTTTCAGCATGGAATGCCTCAATATATGTTAATCAAATGGATGACGACAAAGTCATGAAAGTTGAGAAAACAAAAAATTATGAAAAAATTGTTCAAAATGTTGTTGCAAAGAATAAAGGTCTTTATTTTAATAATGAAATATTTGTAATTGGAAAAAAATAAATTTACTCACTCTCAAACCAGTTTACTTCTGATTTTAAAAAATCTTCACTATGAACAATTATAGAGTCGTCTGATAATAAAATAACATTATAATTAGGATCTGTATTTGCAGTTCCAAGTCTGTATTTATCAATAAAGTTAGAAACTAGGGGCTGCCAAGTACTTCGAGGAGAAGAAAAATTTATACCTAAATATTGCCCAGAGCTTGTAATATGTTGATGACCAAAAAAAATATGCTCAATAGAATTTTTAAATTGTAATAAAATTTTTTTAAACTCTTCTCTTTGTACAAGGCCAATAGAGTCACTTTTTTTATGACCTAACGCCAAGGGATTATGATGCATAAATAAAAAAATTTTATTTTGTTTTTCTTTTTGTAATATATCTATTAACCAGTGTTGTCTTTTTTCACATAAGTAACCTTCATCTTTACCTGCTAAATTTGTATCTAGGAAAATAAATGTTTTATCATTATCTTTTTCTACATACTGAACAAAACCATTTTTATCAGTTTTGATATCTGGAAAATTTTTTTTGAAATTTTCTCGGTTATCATGATTACCTAAAATTAATTTAGGTTTTAGATGTTTAGGTAAATTTATCTCTACTAATATATCTTTAAAAATTTGGTAAGAGTTGTTCTGTCCAAAATGTGTTATATCTCCTGTAATTATAAAATGATCAGCATTTATGTGATTTTCTTTAATATGTTCTAATGCCAATTTAAATCTTTGTTTTGAATCAATCCCATGTAGTAATTTAGGCTCAATATGCGGATCAGATAAATGTATAATTTTCATAAAAACTTGATATTTTTTTTAAATTATTCACATTATCAATTTGAGAGTTGACTATGTAAATATTGATCAACCAATTTTATTTTCAGAATTATATAAAAAACAATTTGAATTATAAAGTGGTTTTAAAATAAATATATTTTTTAAACTCTTTTTGTAAATCAATACTTACTCTAGCATGCACTTTTCCTTGTCTACCTTGAAAAGAGCTTTTTTCTTCAATTGGAAAAACTCCTTCATGCCAAATATTTGGGTGTATATAAAGTCCCTGTGATCCATCAAAATAAAACGCCTTAAAATCACCAACTTGTACGTCATCTCCAGGTAAAGCTAATGGTGAAATAAAAGGGCTTTTAGTGGAGGGATAAAAGAGCTGTCCACCATCAGGGTGGTAATTCACATGCCAGATATATATATGGTCAGGTTTTTTATATTCTGTTGCTGGATCACTCGTTGGTGGTAAAGCATGTCCTAGTATATATTTACCATCTACTTCGTAGTCACTATTGTTATGTTGAACAGCATTATTTTGTCCCCACAAAGTACTACCTTCCCACCAAGTATCAAAAGATCCTTCCGTACTCCCTCCTTCATTTCCTGTTCCTTTATCAATCTCTCGCCAACCTTTTTTAGGCCACGTTACAATTTCAATGTCACTATTTTCATAGGAGTCAATTAAGTATCCATATCCTTTAAGTGTTTCATTGGTCGCTTTAACTAGAAGAATTTCAACAGCATCACTCATAGGAAATTAATTTTTAACATTAATATTTAATTCACTTACTACTTCTTTAACAGCTGTGATTGTATCTGTCATATCTTGTTGATTTAAATTACCAATGCATCCAATACGAAAAGTATCAGCCACGGTTAATTTTCCAGGATAGATTAAAAAATCTTTATCACTTAACGCATTATAAAATTGATGAAAATTAAAATTAGGATCATTCGGTTGTTTGAATGTAATGATAATTGGTGCTTGCAGTTCATCAGGTAGTAATTGCTCAAACCCAATTTCTTTCATACCATCACAAATAATTTTACAATTATTTTTATATCGTTCATGTCTTCCTGCAACACCACCTTCCTTTTCATGTTCAGCAATTGCTTGATTGAAAGCTGCCAAGACATGTGTTGGTGGGGTAAAACGCCATTGTTTATTTTTTTCCATTGCTGTCCATTGATCATACAAATCTAAACTTAAGGAATGACAATTTCCTTTTGCATTTTCAATTACTTGGTTCTTCATTAAAATAAATCCAACACCAGGCACACCCTCTAAGCACTTATTCGATGAAGCGGCAACAGCATCAAAAGTAACATTTTTACTGCTAAGTGGCAGGGCTCCAAAGGCACTCATAGCATCAATAAACAAGGATAAGTTTTTTTTCTCAACCAAGCTCGCAATATCCTCAATAGGATTAAGAATTCCTGATGTTGTCTCACAATAAACAGCAAAAACATGTGTTAATTGTGAATTCGCATCAATGATATCTTCTAATTTTTTTATATCATGAGGCTCATGTTCAGCAACCTCATATTCAATTGTGTTTCGACCTAAATAAGAGCACATTTTTTTCATTCGTTGTCCATATGCACCGTTAATTAAAATTAAAATATTTGCATCTTTTGGTGTCAGTGAACTTATCATGGACTCAACAGCAAAAGTTCCACTTCCCTGCATAGGGACACACTGATACTTTCCTTCTCCATCAATCAATTTAATTAAAGAGTCTCTGATGGATTGATTTAAATCTATAAATTTTTGATCACGTGAACCCCAGTCATGAAGCATTGCCTCTTTTGTGCTCATAGAAGTTGTTAGTGGCCCAGGTGTTAATAATTTTTTATCCACAATGATAAAATAAAGTAATATTTATTTGATTCCATATTTATTTTTAAGTTTATTACTTCCAGCTTTTATAATTCTGTCAGCAATTATAGATATAAAAGCTACACACAAACCAGCAACTAAACCCCTTCCTATATCTGCTTTAGTAAGACCTATGTAAACTTCTTGACCAAGATCTCTAGTTCCTACCAATGCAGTAATTACTAACATAGATAAGGCAAGCATTATAGTTTGGTTTATGCCTAATAAAATTTCTGGTAAAGCCAAAGGTAGTTTTATTTTAAATAATAATTGCCTTTGAGAACATCCACTAATTAATGCTGCTTCTACAATTTGACTATTAATATTTCTTACACCATGAGCAGTATATCTTACCGCAGGAGCCAGTGCATAAAGTATCACAGCAATCATTGCTGTAAAATCGCCAACACGAAAAAGCATTACAACCGGTATTAAGTATACAAAACTTGGCAAAGTTTGAAGGGTATCAATAAAGGCCGTTAAAATTTTATTTGCTCTGTCGTTTAAACCTGCCCATACTCCAAGTGGGATACCTATAATAGAAGCAATGATTACACTAGAACCACACAAATAAAGCGTTATCATAGCTTTTTCCCAGAGACCTGTAGTAACTATAAAAATTGACATTAATAGGCATAATAATGCTAATTTTAATTTTCCAAAATACCATCCGATAATTGTAATAATAAAAATAAACCAAGGCCATGGGATCCCCAGAAAGAATTTTTTTATCGGCAGCATAAAAAAAGTTAACAAAGTTATTTTAAAACTCTCTAGATTATCAAAATAATTAATATTTATATATTTGACCAATTCCTCCCAGAATAATGAAGTATTAATCATTAACTCTTTTGGAAATAACTTAAAAAAAGTAAAAAAAGTACCCAGAATATAAATTCCAATTATATATAGAATTAATAAAATTATTTTTTTATATTTATTATAAAAAGTTTGCTGAGTTTTTTTTGAGAGAGTTGGTAAATTAGCAAAAGATTGACTTAGACGATCTAAAGCAATTGCTATAACAACAATTGCTATTCCTGATTCTATACCTCCGCCAATGTCTAATCTTCTTAGTGAGGCTAATACATCATAGCCCAATCCACCTGCACCAATCATAGAAGCTATGATAACCATATTAAGTGATAGCATAATCACTTGATTTACACCTATAAGTAAAGTTGGTTTAGAGACTGGGATTAGCACCTTCCACATTAATTGTCTTTCTGTGCAACCAGACATGAGCCCACTCTCTTTTAATTGTGGATCAATGTTGTTAAGTGCTAGAAGTGTAGTTCTAACCATTGGGGGCATTGCATATATTATTGTGGCAATTAATGCAGAAACTGGCCCAAAACCAAACATTACAAGTATTGGAACTAAATAAGCAAAGACTGGAACTGTTTGCATGAGGTCTAATATTGGGGTTATAATTTTTTCTAAAATTTTTGACTTATAGGACAATATCCCTAATAATATCCCTAGGACAACCCCAATTGGCACAGCAATAATGATTGAAGATAATGTAATCATTGAACTTTGCCATTGATCAAATACAGCCAAATAAACTATTGATAGAACAACGAGTATTATTAAAAACTTATCTCTTGTATAAAGCGCAAGGGTAAAAAAAATACCAACAACTGAAATCCAACTTAGTGGTTCCATTATTTGGATTGCATCTTGACCTTGTCCTTTTAATATTCCTTTAGAAAATATAGCTAAAACTATATTGTAAGGCTGTTCTATAATCCAAGCAAAGAAACGAGTAAGATCATTAAAAGTAAATAACCAAAAATGTGCTTCGTTAATTAACCATTTAACAAATGTTGTAGTATAAATAGCAAAAGGAAATGAATAATGCTTTGGATATTTTACTAACCATTTACTATCAAAGTAGTTTGCTATTTCTTTGCCATACCAATACAAAAGAAACGTTAAGAAAGTTAGAGAAATAAAAATAATTTTATTTGATATTTTTTTATTCTGCATATTTTAAATTTAAAAGGGGGATATAAATCCCCCTAGAAAAATTAAGATTAAAGGATTATTTTATCCACGTACCCCATCTATCTTTATTGTTAGACATCCATTCAGCTACTACAGCCTCTACTGTATTACCATCAAGATCTACAGCAGCAACTAGATTGCCCATTTCATTACTATCAAGTGTAAAAGCTTCTACTGCATCGTAAGCACCTGGCCATTTGTCTTTAAGCATGCTTGAAGCTACTTTCCAAATAGGACCTCTTGGTTTACCACAATCATAAGCAGCATTTTTATTTATACCCCAAGACGGATCTGTATAACACTCAGTCGTGTATGGTGGAAATTCTACAAATTCTCCATCATATTTAGAAGGTGCCCAATGTGGAGCATATACCCAAAGCATTATAGGTGCTTTTCTTTGATATGCAGATTCTAATTCACCAAAAAGCGCTCCATCAGTTCCTGCATGAATTACTTCCCAATCTAACCCAAGAGCTTCAACGCGCTCATCATCATATCCACCCCAAGTTACAGGACCACCTAGATATCTTCCTTTTGGAGATGTTTCTGGTGTAGAAAAAGCTTCTGCACAATCGTTAAGAGCTTCCCAATTTGGAAGTCCAGGACATTTGTCTTTCATGTAAGATGGATACCACCATTCCTCAATAGCATCCATTCCAGTAGTTCCTACATTAACTACTCTTCCATCAGCTGTATATTCGTCAATGGCATCACGACCAGTTGTTTCCCACATCTCCATTGCTACATGCAGATCCCCTGTTTGAAGGCCAGCAAATTGAGCAATATAATCGGCAGGAACTAGCTCAACATTGTATCCAGCTTCTTTAAGAACTTCAGCCATAATGTTAGTTGTGATTAATTGACCAGTCCAGTCATGCAAAGTAAGCTTGATAGGATCTTTTGATTCCACCGCATAAATATTTTGTGCAAATAGAATAAAAATAAAGCTTAATAGAATATTAAATTTATTTTTAAGAATTTTCATTTTACCTCCCAGTAATAAATTTTATTAAAACATTAAATAAAACTAATGAATAAAACTACTAAAAACGAACAATTATTCTTAAATTTTCTAATAATTATTAAGTTTATTAATAAATTTTACAATATTTAATTATTAATAAATTTTGAGACCGTTTCTTTATTAAGTGAGCCAACTATATTATTTGATCTATCAATAACTGAAACTGATCCTTCAGAGAGAACTTTTTCGAGAATTGAAAATATTTTTTCATCTTCATAAACTGTTGTGGAATTATTTGTTACTTTTTTATTATCCATTATACTTTTTACAGATAATAATCTCTCCCTTGGGAGGTCTTCAGTAAATTCTTTTACATAATCATCTGCAGGCTTCATAATTAAATCTTCAGGACTTCCAATTTGTACTATTCTTCCTTCATTCATAATAATGATTCTATCTGCTAATTTAATTGCTTCATCAAAATCATGAGTTATAAAAATAATAGTTTTTTTAAGTGAGTTTTGAATTTTTAAAAACTCATTTTGCATTTCTTTTCTTATTAACGGATCTAAAGCAGAAAATGGTTCATCTAAAAACCATAACTCTGGTTTAACAGCCAGAGAGCGACCAATACCAACTCTTTGTTGTTGTCCTCCTGATAGTTCTTTTGGAAAATAGTTTTCTCTTCCTTGTAGTCCTACCAGTTCAATTATTTCTAAAGCAGATTTCTCTCTTTCTTTTTTACTAATGCCCTGTACCTCTAAAGGAAATGCTATATTTTCTATTACTGTTCTATGAGGAAAAAGAGCAAAGTGTTGGAACACCATACCCATCTTATGTCTTCTAATTTCTATTAATTCATTTTTTGTTAATTTTCCCATATCAATATTTTCAAAAAAAATTTCTCCAATTGTTGGATCAACTAATCTAGACATACATCTTACTAAAGTTGATTTTCCTGAACCACTTAGACCCATTATTACAAGAATCTCATTTTCATAAACTTCTAATGAGGCATTTCTAATTGCTTGTATATAACCACTTGCTTCTATTGTTTTTTTATCAGGGTTATTATTATGAAGTTGTAAAAATTCTTTTGGCTTATCCCCATATAATTTCCAAACATTTTTACATACAAGTTTAGGTGACTTATTCATCTTTATCCTTTAGCGTACCATCCATTATCTACATACAAAGCTGTTCCATTAACAAAACTAGATTCATCAGAAGCTAAATATAACACAGCGGATGCAACTTCTTCTGGCTTACATATTCTTCCCTGTACAGAATGCAAATCATTTTCATTCCAATTTTGCCCTTGCTCATCTAATTCCTTAATCTCTCTTAATCCATGATTTGTTTTAACAAAACCAGGACATATCGCATTACATCTAATTCCTTGATCTCTGTATTCAACAGCGATTGATCTAGCTAATTGTAAAACAGCACCTTTGGTCATGCAATATAATGACTCTAGGGCAAAACCTTTTTCCCCTCCTATTGATGAAGTAATAATAATATTTCCTCCTTTATTATTGAGCATTGAAGGAATCACTTCATTACAAACAAGAAATGCGGATCGAACATTTATATCCATTAAATAATCATAATCTTTTTCAGAAGACTCATGAAGAGGTTTAACTATGATAGTCCCAGCATGATTAAATAAAATATTAACTGTGCCAAATAAATCCATAATTTGACTAATTGATTTTTTTACTTCACTAGATTTTGTTAAATCAGTATGAAAGAAAAATGCTTTTTCACTATTTGTATTAATTTTATTTACAGTTTTTTCACCCTCAGATTTATTTATATCCATTATAGCAACTAGAGCACCTTCATTACAGAATAATTCTGCTGTAGCTTTGCCCATTCCAGAAGCGCCACCTGTAATAATTACTTTCTTATTTTTTAATTTCATTTTATTATGTATGTTTAATAAGTATAATGCAAAATGGTCAATAAAAAACTATTATATAAAATTTTTATGTTAAACATAATTGTAAAATATATTTTAAAAAGTTAGAAGTTTAAAAGGTTTTTATGGATACATATATTGATAAAGTTTTTTCAATTTTAAATAATATTAAGGGATATGAAAAAATTTCAAGAGAAAATAGTAACCTGAAGCGCCTTGGCGGAATGACTAATATTGTTCATTTAGTAGAAGCTGAAAATATTAATCTCATAGTTCGTATCCCTGGAAAAGGAACAGAAGATTATATTAATCGTACTTTTGAATATAATAATGCAATGGCGGCATGGCGGGCTGGTATATCAGCAGAGATTATATGGGCAGATGTTGAGAATGGAATAATGGTTTCAAAAGCAATTAATGGAATAGAAACTATGACTCCAAACCTTTTTACTTCAAGAGAAGGCTCACCAGCTAGAGCAGGTTTAGCTTTGGCAAAGCTTCATAATTCTGGAGAGACTTTTGATTTTCACTTCGATCTTTTTAATATGATTGATGATTACTTAAATATTCTATCTTCTAAAAATGCTGAATTACCGGAAGGATATCATGATATAGTAGAAGCAGCAAAACCAGTAAAAGAAGCACTGGTTGCTAATCCTATGCCATTAGCTCCTAGTCATTGTGATCCTCTTTGTGAAAATTTTTTAGATGATGGAAATAATATGTGGATTGTAGATTGGGAATACTCGGGAATGAATGATCCCATGTGGGATCTTGGAGATCTTTCTGTTGAAGCAGGCATGGATGAGAATCAAGAGAATGAAATGTTGATAGCATATTTTGGTAAAGATCCAACTGCAGCTCAAAAAGGAAGAGTTATAATTTATAAAGCAATGTGTGATTTACTCTGGACTTTATGGGGCTTGATTCAGCATGCAGATAAAAATCCAGCTGAAGATTTCTGGGCTTATTCAATAGAACGTTTTGAACGTTGTAAAAAATTGATGCAAAAATCTGAATTCGCTATTCATATAAATGCTATTAAATAAAATAAGCTAATCTTTTATTCTATCTACTCTTCCAATTGACGTTGCTAGTTTTGCAAGCTGTTGATCAATCCAATTAGGATTTCTATCATACATGCTTCCTAATAGAATAAAATATAGACTATGTAATAAGAATGAACAGGTTATATAAAACCATGTTATTCCTTCTGGAAAAGGGACAAAAAAAATAATTGGAAAAAAAATAATACTTTGAAAAAAAACTTTTACGGCAATCCCCGCTAATGAGTAATCAAGTGATTTAATAATTATATTCCATAAAGCATGTAAAAATGCTGCAAAAAAAATTAAAAAATATATTGATGCACTTGTCATTAGTAATTGTTTTGATATAAATTAATTTTACTAACTAATTTTATATGAAAAACAATATCATTAATGAACTTTTGAATTTACTTAAGATAAAAGGTGCTGATATTCAATACGGGAATGAAGATGTTACCCAGTTAGAACACGCCCTTCAATGTGCTGAACTAGCTGAGCACAATAATAAATCAGACGCATTTATTACAGCTGCATTACTTCATGATATTGGTCATCTAATATATGAAGACAAAGATCCTATTCATGAGGGAAAAGATGGCGTGCATGAAGATTTAGGAGCTGATTATTTAGCAAAATATTTTGGTGAAGAAGTAACACTTCCTATTCGAGCACACGTTGCATCAAAGCGATATTTGGCGGCTGTAGAAGATGGGTACTATGATCAACTATCTGAAGCATCAAAAGAGTCACTTAAAGTACAGGGTGGTATTTTCACAAAAGAAGAAGCAGAGGAGTTTATCAATAAACCTCAGATGAAAGAAGCCGTTGAAATGCGTCGTTATGATGATCAGGCAAAAATACTTAATAAAGAAACACCGTCTGTAGAGCATTTCAGAAAATACGTAGAAAATTCATTTCAAGCATCTGCAAACTAATAATGTTCGATGCATATGATTTTATCGATTCAAATAAATTTAATGGCAAAATAGTTTTAACTTCTTTTCCAGGTTTAAATGATGAAGGAAAATTTGATTACAAAATTCTTACATCTCAACTCGAATTATTTTCAAAAAAACAATGTAGCTCGATTACTTCTTTTGTGGAAGATAAAGAATTTGAAAAGTTATGTGATAAAAAATTGTTTGTTGAAAAAATTTATCGACATCATTTAAAATGGTATCACTTACCTATTCAAGATTTAGGAGCACCCAACCAGGATTTTAAATTCAAATGGGAGACAACAAAAGTATTACTTAAAAATGAACTTATAGAGGGATCGAACGTTGTATTTCATTGTCGAGGTGGCAAAGGACGAGCAGGAACAATTGCAGCAATATTATTAGTTGATTTTGGCTATGAAAAAAAAGATGCTATTGAACTTGTGAGAGAGAGAAGAAAAGGGGCAATAGAAACGAAAGTTCAAGAAGATTTTATCACTGCGTACCGAGCAGTAAATTAAAACGATACGGTTAAATTAAAAATATTAGATAGAATAAATAAAAGTATCATTGATATTAATGCTGCAATTATAGGAAGCGTAAACCAACCAATTGTAATTCTACCAGCAACTGACCATTGCACTTCTTTCCCTCCCTTTAATAATCCTATTCCAATTACAGCCCCAACAACTGCTTGGGAACTGGAAACAGGAACAAGAGGAATTGAGGGTAAATTTATTGATTGTAAAAAATTGCTAATTCCTTGAGAGGCAAACAAAAATAAAACAATAGAATGAGAGATAACAACAATAAAAGCGGCAACTGGAGACATTTTCAATAGATCATTACCTACGGTAAACATCACTTTTTTTGAGTAGGTGAAAACACCAACGGCAATCGCTAATCCACCCAGTAAAAATAATTGCTCCTTTGAGCTAAAAACAAAAAAACTAGAAATAGAAATATCAGTAAACGGCGATATAGGAACAAATACACCCATCACATTAGCAATATTGTTTGCCCCTAAACTGTATGCACCAAAAGCACCTGCTAATAAAAGAGCTGTTCGTGTATATGCATCTAGTCGTAGAATATGAAGCTTTCTTTTCAAAATAAAATTTTTTGTAAATTTGAAAAAACCCATAGCAATTAATCCTGCTATCACAGGACACAAAACCCAGGTGCCCAAAATCGTAATGAGAACTTTTATATTAGTTGCTGATCCCGTGTATAAATTCCATCCAACAATAGCACCAACAATTGCTTGCGTTGTAGATACAGGTAAGCCTGCTTTCGTCATTAGATAAACCGAAATGCCTGCAGCAATACAAGCAGCAAAAGCACCAGGCAGTGCATTGATGGCACCAAGCTTACCTAATGTTTCGGTAGTTCCCGCCCCGCTAATGATGGCACCTAATATAACAAAGATACTACAGATGATAGCAGCGGTTTTAAAACGCACCATTCGTGTTCCAACTGCTGTACCAAAAACATTTGCGGCATCATTTGCTCCTAAAGACCACCCAAGAAATAATCCACCTAAGAGAAAAATAATAATGGAGATGTCCATTAGTTATTAAACGGATCTTTTAATTGCATAGATCTGAACTTCATCAGCAATATCTTCTGCTTGATCACAAATACGATCGATCTTTTCAACAAAATATCGAAGATGCATTTTTTGATCTAAAGGCAATTCTGAATCAAAAATTCGTCGTGCAAGGGAACTAAATTTTATGTCTGATTCTTTTTCATAAAATGTAACTTTATGCGCGTTGTCTCTAACTGTTTTAATATCACGAAAGAATGAACGAACGGTTATGCACAATGCTTCAACACAATTAACGACGGTTTCAGTGAGCTCGATAAGATCTTGATGAAACTCTTTTGGAAAGTTAGGTTTTTGTATTGAAAAGTGATAACAATTACCTTGGTACATACCAATTAATTCATCCATATGTTCGAGGAGACGTAACACATCACTTCGTGCATCAGGGATGAGCGTTTCCTCATATAATGTGTGCTCTACTTCTTTTGTTATTTTATCTGCTTTACTCTCCATTTCTTTAACTTTTTCAACCATTTCATCAAATTTACCATTGGCTGAATGGTTGAGATAGGTTGGTACAATACTTTTAAATACTAAGCCAACCTCAGAGAGAATATCGACAAATCCATCAATTTCTCGCTCAAGTTTTTTTGTATCACTGAATAATGAGCTTTTATTTAATCCAAACATTGGGCGCTTATAAAACTTTTAATTAAAAAAGAAAGAAATGTTACAAATATGTTACATTTAAACAAAAATTTCAAATTACTGTAATATAAGAAATATATTAAACTTATACATTCAGGAGCATCAATGAATCTCATTTCAATAAATAACTTAAAGTGGTTAAGCACTTTTTTAATTTTAACAGGTATACTTCTTACTAATTTAAATAATTATCCAGTTAATATTTTCATTCATGGTCTTGGCGCTGTTGGGTGGTCTATTGCTGGCTTAATAACGAAAGATAGAGCGTTAATGACTAACTTTGGTTTACAAATTCCACTTTTTGTAATTGGATACACCTATTACTTGTCATAGTTTAACATGAAAAAAATTTTATTTATGTGTGTAGCGAATTCAGCGCGAAGTCAAATGGCTGAGGGTATTGCAAAACATTTGTATCCTAAAATTGAGGTTCAAAGTGCGGGATCAATACCTTCCAAAGTTAATCCTCTTGCTATTCAGGTTATGGAAGAAATAAATATTGATATCACTGATCATTTTTCAAAAGATTTTGAAAGTTTAGACAACAAATTTAGAGATGAATTAAAAACTGTTTTTACACTTTGTAAGGAAGAAGTATGTCCAGTTTTAAATTCTAAAGCTCAGATACTTTCAATTCCATTTGATGATCCGGCATCAGATCATTTTAGTTCAAACCAATTAGATAAATTTAGAGAAGTAAGAGATTCAATTTTTAATAAATTGAAAGAACTAAAAAATTTATTTGAGAACTAATGAAATTTAAAAATTAGTTTAATTTATTAAAATTTAATATTCTATTAATACGTCTGTAAAAAATAAAATTTAAATGCTTTTTACCACTCACAGTATTAATTCCTCCTGAATATGTCCAATAGTTGTGAGTGGGATTAAGTTCTTATTTCTCATTTTTTATCAACCCTTTAACAATATTTTAACATTTTAATATTAAGAAATCTAAAGTAGATTTTATGAAAATTGATAAACCAGCATTTTCCTTTTCTAACTCCGAAGTTAATCCTATTGGAAAGATTATAATTCAATTAACCGAATTGGGAACGGGTAAAATTAAGTTACGTAAGTTATATGACCAATATTTAAGAGAAAGTTTACCCCCAGAGAATTTTTGGCATGATGCAATTGATAGATTAGATCTCCGTGTTCAGGCCCATTATCATTCTAAAAGTAATATTCCTGAAAATGGCAGGCTTGTAGTAATCGCTAACCATGCATTTGGTATTGCAGACGGGCTTACGATATGTTCTTTAATTAGTAAAATCAGACAAGATTATAAAATTATTACGCATAAAGTTTTACAAGGAGCAGATTTTATTAAGGAAAATATTATTCCTCTTGATTTTTCAAAAAATAAAAATGCTTTAATAAATAATATCGCTGCACGTAAAGAAAGTGAAGAACACTTAAGAAATAATGGAGTACTTATTATTTTTCCATCAGGATCAGTTTCAACTAAACCAAAATTAAAAAAAGGAATCAAAGCAATAGATGGTGATTGGAAACAATTTACTTCTAAAATAATAATGAAAACTCAATCACCTGCCCTCCCCATTTTTTTTGAAGGACAAAATAGTGAACTTTTTCATTTTGCTGATAAACTTGGGCAAGTTTTTCGATATTCTTTAATGATGTATGAACTTAAAAGAAGAATCGGAAAAAAAATTGATGTTCATATTGGAAAAAAAATACCTTTTGAAACTATAAAAGAAATTGGCAATCTTATTGAGATTACAAAATTTTTAAGAGATAGTACTTATAGATTAGATCCTAGTAATAAAAACTCAATATTCAATTAAATAGTCAGATCTATTTCTTCAAGTATCACAGATGGATTTGATATAGAAGGCGTTGAGTCGATTAATAAAAAATTAAATTCTTGAAGCTGGATATATTCCAGCCTCAAATTTTTAAATTAGACTTAGCTCTAGATTTGAGTTTTGCTGAACCCCTTCCAGATAAGCTTGGATTTTTGATAAAAAAATTGTGAGAAGAAAAATTTTTCTCTTTGCTTGATATTTCTTTTCTCTGATAATTGCCATTACTTAACATTTGCCAAGAATTGGTATTATCTGTCATACTGGCAATTAAGATCTGATTTAATATTTGTTCATGCACAGTTTCATTTTCGATAGGAATAAATGTTTCAACCCGCCTATCTAGATTTCTTTGCATTAAATCCGCAGAAGAAATAAACAAGATATTTTTTTTATGAGGAAATTTATGACCATTATAAAAACAATATATTCTCGTATGTTCTAAAAAACGACCGATTATACTTTTAACAACTATATTTTCTGATAGATTTTCTTTACCAGGAATTAGAGAGCAAATTCCTCTAATTAACAATTCAATTTTTACATTTTTTTGAGATGCTTTATAAAATTCATCAATAATTTGTTTATCAACAAGAGAATTACATTTACACACTATTCCAGATGGCTTATTTTTTCCGGCATTTGTAATTTCATTTCTGATTAGTTCATTTAATTTGTTTCTTGCTGTTATTGGAGAATATACTACTTTTTTTATTGTTGTTGGTTCTGAATAACTAGTTAAATAATTAAACATTTTTGCTGCATCATTTGTTAATGTTTTATCACAGGTGAAATAAGATAAATCCATATAAATTTTTGCATTTCTCGGGTGATAATTACCTGTCCCATAGTGTGCGTAATTTATAACAGAATTCATTTGCTTCCTTGTTACAAGTGTAATTTTTGCATGAGTTTTCATATTGATATTACCAAAAATTACTTGCGCCCCAGCTAATTCTAATTCTTTTGCCCATTTTAAGTTACGCTCTTCATCAAAACGTGCTTGCAACTCTATAATGACAGTTACCAATTTCCCTTTTTGTGCTGCTCGAACTAAACTAGTTTCTATCGGTGAGTCATCAGTAGTTCGATATAAAGTATGTTTTATTGATAAAACTTTTGGATCATCTGCAGCTTGATCAATAAACTGAGTTACTACTTCAAAAGATTCAAAAGGGTGATGAATAACAATATCTTTATTTGTTATAGCTTTAAAATAATCACTTTTAAAATCTTTAATTCTTTCAGGAAATCGTACCTTAAATTTTGGAAAAAATAATTTCTTAAAATCTTTTAAAAAAATTGACTCTATACTAGAAAGATTAATGGGTATTGGAAGTTTATATGTATTTACATCCTTATAGTTAAGTTTTTTATTTATGAATTTAATTAAGTGACTAGATATATTTTCATCAAAATCAATTCTTATTACCTCTTGCCTTCTTCTCTCAAAAATTGCTTTCTGAAATACTAAAAATAAATCCTCTCCTTCACCCCCTAACTCTAATTCACTATTCCTAATTGGTCTAAAAACACCTTTATCTAAAACTCTATCACACTGGAAAATTTTTTTTAAAAAAATAAGTAAGGCTGTCTCCATAGATACAAAACGTGTTTTTTTACTTGGTAATTTAATAAATTTTTCTAATCCTTCTGGCACTCTCAGTATTCCATAAAAAGTTTTTTTATTATTTATTAAACGACATACCAAAGTTGTTTCTTTGTTTGGTATAAAAGGAAATGGGTGAGATGGATCAATAATAATCGGCGTTAAAACCCCCCAATTATTTTCTTCTAAATAATTTTTAATAAATGTTTTATCTTTTATTTTAAGCGTTTTTTCTACATCTATATGAATCTTATTTTCTGAGAGCTCTCTTAGTAAATCTATCCATATTGATTTTATATTTGAAATCATCTTCGATGTTTCTTTATCTATGAGTTTGAGTTGTTGTTGTGGTGTTAATCCATCAAAACTTTTAATTCGTGAAAATTTTTGAACATTTAATCCTGCCACTCTAACCATAAAAAATTCATCTAAATTAGAGAATGCTATTGATAAAAACCTAACTCTTTCTAATAGTGGAATTTTACTATCAGTTGCTTGGCTTAAGACTCTTTCATTGAATTTTAGCCAAGATAATTCTCTGTTTACATAGTTATAAGAGATATTTTTCTTTAACATAATTTTTTTTTATATTTTTTAGATATAAAAAAAACTCTTTCACAAAAAATTCATATTTCTTTAATAATTTTTATTTTTTGGTTTTAAAATTTCATTAATAATCCAGCTATTTTTAAAGGATATTATGGCAAAAGCACAAGTTGGAAAATGTTCAATATTTGAATTACATAAAACATTAATTGATTCTATTAAACCAGGGTTATGACCAATGATAAGCGTATTTTTTTTTAATTTTTTAATTTTTCTTACAAGTAAATTTGGCGGACATTCATAAATACCGTTATCAACTGTAAACTTTACTGAGCGATCAAAAGAACCAGAAATTATATCATATGTGCTTGTTGTTCTTTTAGAAGGAGAACATATTATCTGACTAATTTGAAATTTTCTTTTATCTAATATTTTAGAAAATTGTTTTGCATTTCTCATACCTCTTTTATTCAGAGGCCTATCAATGTCATCAAGTTCTAAATTATCCCAACTGGATTTGGCGTGACGTAATAAATAGACTTGTAGCATACGAGTTTAATACTTTAGATGTATACATTACCATGGTTAAAAAAAAAAATATAAATCCCATAACAGTGATTGATCTAGGCTCTAATACATTTAGACTAGTTATATATGAGCAAGCTATTTATCCTTTTCCAATACTTTATCAAAAAAGAGAATTTTTAAAATTAGGTGAAAGTATTAAAACAGGTAAAATCCCATCGATGAAAATAAAAGAAGCTATAAAATGCTTAAAAGAATATATTAAGATTGCAAAAGATTATGAGTCTTTAGATATTCATATGATTGCTACTGCCGCAATTCGTGAAACAATAAATGGAAAAGAAATTATTGAACCCTTCAAGAAAAAAAAGTCAGTTAGAGTAAAAGTGCTCTTACCAAAAAATGAGGCTAAATGCGGATGCCTAGGTGTAATTAGTTCAATTAAAAATCCAATAGGTTTAGTCGCTGACTTGGGAGGTGGAAGTTTAGAACTTAGTACTATAAAAAATAAGAACATACTTGAGACTAAAAGTTTAAAAATTGGCATCTTAAGAAGTGAATCTGATATGTACAAAACTACTAAAATTAAATTTGATAATTTTTTATTTTCGAAATTCAAAAACCAATCTCTTAAATTTTCTAAAAACGCAGGAAATATTTATGTTATTGGAGGTATGTGGCGCAATCTTGCAAAACTTCATTTACATCTAAATGGCATCAAGAAAAAAAAACTACATGGCTACCTGATACCATTTTCAGAGCTAGAAATATTTTACCACAAATTATACTCTATGGAAAAAAAACAAATTCAAAAATTGAATGTTGTTCAACCCAATCGATTAGATAAATTAAAATTATCTACATGTATTTTATTTAGCCTTGCATCATTTTATGAAATTAAAAATATTATTTTTGTAAGATATGGAATTCGAGAAGGCTACTTATATGATAAGTTGAACTAATTTTTATAAAACAATCTAACAATAATTGTAGCAATAAGAGCACCAATAATTTGTGCTAAAATAAAATATATAACGCTTCCTGGATGTATGCCTGTAAAAGTATCAGTAAACATTCTAGATATAGTTACTGCTGGGTTAGCAAAACTTGTAGAAGATGTGAACCAATAACCTGCTGTTATATACAGAGCTACAGCAATTGATATTTTTTCTTTACTAATTGATCCAATAATTATTATTACCAAAACTAGACCAAAAGTTGCAATTATCTCTGAGATAAAAGTTAATGTACTGTATCGCTGGTTAGAAGAAAATTCTACTAACTCATTTCCAAAATATAAGTTAGCAATAATACAACCTAATATGCCTCCAGATACCTGAGCAATAATAAAACCAAATGACAATGCTATGTCTATCTTTTTGTTAATTAAATCACTTAGCACTACTATTGGATTAAAATACGCCCCAGAAATATTAATAAACATACTAATGATTACATATAAAATTGCACCAGTTGCTAATGAATTAGCAAGAAGAGTAATAGCATTATTATTAGATAAGTTTTCTCCCATTATTCCACTTCCAACAATAGTTAAAACAAGAAAAAAAGTTCCTATAAATTCTGATAAAATTTTTGTATAATTGTTACTCATTACTCTTTTGCCATTACCATATGTGAGATAAAATCTTGAGAACATTGTTTCCAAGTAAACTGCATGGCAAAATCTCTACAATCACTTCTTTTTATTTTTAGAGCTTTTTCTAGGGATTTTTCCAAATTTTCATCAAGTGCATCAACTTTTGTATCTTTCATAATATCCAGAGGTCCTACTACTGGAAAAGCCGCAACTGGTGTTCCTGATGAAAGAGCTTCTAATATAACATTTCCAAAAGTATCAGTCTTGGAAGGAAACACAAACACATCTGCATTAGCATAGAATTGTGCCAGCTCATCCCCTTTTTTTAGCCCTACAAATTTTACATCTGGATATTTTTTTTTAAGTTTTTGTAACTCTGGTCCATCCCCGACAACAGTTTTTTTCATTGTAGTTTTTAGTTCTAAAAAAGCTTTGATATTCTTTTCAATTGAAACTCTTCCAATATAGGTAATGTTTGTTTCATTATCTTTCCTTGTCCTTTTAGAAGGGTTAAATAAATTTGTGTCTACACCTCTTGCCCAAACTTTTAAATTTTGAAATTTGTATTTTGATAATTCGTTTATCATTGATTGAGTGGGCACTAACACTTTATCTGCATTTTTGTGAAAATTTCTTAAGTACCAATATGTAAGTTTACGAGGAACATAAATCCTTTTTTCAATATATTCAGGAAAGCGAGTATGAAATGATGTTGTATATTTCCATTTATGTTGATTGCAAAATGCAATCCCTGCTCTGCCAACCGGACCTTCAGTTAAGATATGAACTATGTCAGGGTTAAAAGAATAAAAAAAAGAACTTGTAATTTTTTTTGTATTATAAGCAATTTTTATTTCTTTATACCATGGATACGAGAAATTTTTAAACATGCCTGGATGCAAAACTTTAACAATATATTTTTTTTCAATACGAGGAATTATACTTAGAAAAGTATTCACTACTCCATTTATTTGAGGCAACCAAGCATCTGTAATTAAAGCAATTTTTTTCATTTAATGCTCAAATTTCACTTTTCGTAATTTTTCTCGCTCCACAGGCCAATTAATCAATGATAGATTTCCAATGTCATCTTCAGCTAGAGCTGTACAACTCTCTACCCAGTCACCATCATTGCAGTATAGAACTCCATTAAGCTTTTTTATTACCGGACGGTGAATATGCCCACATATTACAACATCTACCTTAGCCTTTTTAGCACTGTTAGTAACTGCAAATTCAAAATTACTTATAAAGTTAGTAGCTCTTTTAGTTTGGCCTTTAAGATACTGAGACAAAGACCAATAAGATAAACCTAACTTTCTTCTCAAGTAGTTTACGACGTTGTTCATTTTTAATATCAATTCATAGAGCGCTGAACCGAGCTTTGCTAACCATTTTGCATTTAAAATTACAGCGTCAAACTCATCCCCATGGATTACAAGCGCTTTTCTGCCATCAGCTAGAATATGCTTATATTTTTTTTTAAAAGATATTTTACCAAAAGAAAAGTCGGCAAAGTCTTTCAAAATCTCATCATGATTTCCAGGAATAAGTACTACCTTGGTTCCCTTTCGTGCTTTTCTTAATATTTTTTGAACAATATCATTATGTTCTTGGCTCCAATATAATTTTTTTTTCATACTCCAACCATCAATGATATCACCCACTAAAAATAAATATCTAGACTCTGTGTTTTTGAGAAACTCTAAGAGCATTTCACTTTTACTTCCCTCTGTCCCAAGATGAAGGTCAGATATCCAAATAGATCTATAATTTTTATGAAAATTATTTTTTTTCATTAAGTTTCTCTAAATAAAAAAAAATTATGAAACATTTATTTCAATGTAAAAAATTTGTAACAATAATTGAGTGGTATTAATTAGTTGTTTTAAGGCTAAATTTATTTATTAGATAAATATGCAAAAACTTTGGTACAAAAAAAAATCAACCCTTCATGGCTCAGGACTGTTTGCTATTTCAAAAATAAAAAAAGGTGAAAAAATCATCCAATATATTGGAGACAAGGTTACAAAAAAAGAAGGAGATCGCCGTGCGGACATTCAGTTAAAAAAAGCTGAAAAGAATAAGAAAAACGGCATGGTGTATGTTTTCGAACTAAATACAAAATACGATATTGATGGTGGGGTTGTAAGGAATTATGCAAGATTCATTAATCATTCTTGTGATCCAAATTGTGAAGTAGATATAACCAATAATGAAATTTGGATATCTGCGATAAAGAATTTAAAAAAAGACACAGAACTAACATATAACTATGGCTATCCTTTTGATAGCGATTTTGAGGATCATATTTGTAAATGTGGATCCAAAAAATGCGTAGGCTATATTTTAAGTGATGATGATTGGCCTAAATTAAAAAAATATGAAAAAAAACATAAAAAAAGCACTAGATAAAACACCTTTAATTACAATTGTTATCGATATTGATAGGAATGTCACTTACTATAATAATTTTGCTAAACAAAAATTTCTTTTTCTTGAAGAAGGAAGGGATATCAATGCTGTAATTAGATCTGCTGAGCTAAACAAATATATTGATAAGGCTTTTACTGAAAAGATTGATAACAAAATAGAATTTCAACCATCTAATTTTGAAGATTGGTATTTTATAGCTGATCTTGTTTTTTTTCATGAAAATGATGGCTCAGATTCTGAATTAACTATCATGCTAACAGATCAAACAATGCTTTATAGTTATGAAAAAATGCGAACTGATTTTGTTGCCAATGTTAGTCACGAATTACGAACACCCCTCTCCTCTATTGTAGGTTATATTGAGACTATAAAGAATGATATTAATCTTGATAAAACGACCACTCATAAATTTTTGGATATTATGGAAGATCAAGCATGGCGGATGACAAGGTTGGTTGAGGATTTATTGCTATTAAGTAAATATGAAACTGAAGATAAACCTCTTCAGTTTAAAGAAGTAGAAATTGTAAAAGTTGTTCAAAGCGCCATTGATAACTTAAATAAAAAAATAGAAGATAAAAATTTAAAAGTAAATTTAGATGATGATTGTAATCAAAAAATAATTTCTCTTAACAGTGATTCTATGATTCAAGTATTTATTAATATCATCGATAATGCCATTAAATATTGTCAGGAAGGCAGTGATATAAATATTGCTCTTAAGGAGACTATGGTGGATGACAATATATATGTTCAAGTGCAAATTGAAGATCAAGGTGAAGGAATTTCAAGTGAGCACCTCGGTCGTTTAACAGAGCGATTTTACAGAATTGATAAAAACCGCTCTAGAGATTTAGGCGGTACAGGATTAGGCTTATCAATTGTTAAACATATTATAAATCGTCATAATGGAAAACTAACAATTGAAAGTGAGCTTGAAAAAGGGAGCATTTTTAGTGTTTACTTACCTGCACTAAATTAACTAATAAAAAATAAATCTTTAATATTTCTGTAACAATAGACTTCTATTTAAAATTTAAATTTATTTAAAAAGAGGTTTAGAATGAAAAAAATTATTGTTAGTTTAATTACTCTTTCTTTTGCAGTAACCAGTTCAGCTTCTGCAAGAGATTACATATCTATTGTTGGATCTTCGACGGTGTATCCTTTTGCAACATTGGTTGCAGAAAAACTAGCATCTGGAGGAATGAAAGCTCCTGTAATAGAAAGTACTGGCTCTGGTGGTGGACACAAATTATTTTGTGCAGGTGTTGGTGTAGAGCACCCTGATATTACAAACTCTTCAAGAGCACAGAAAGATAAAGAATTTGCACTTTGCCAAGATGGTGGTGTAACAGATATCGTAGAAGTTCGTGTAGGGAATGATGGTATAGCATTTGCTTACTCTGCTGATTATGAATGGAAATATACAAATGGTGCATCTATGGCCGGTGGTATTGATCTTTCTAAAGAAGAAATTTGGCAAGCAATGGCTAGAGATAATAAAGATGCGCCAGAAACTTGGTTTGATATTGATAAAAGATTACCAAAAGTAGAAATATCTATTATGGCACCTCCTCCTTCTTCAGGAACCAGAGATGCATTTGACTCGCTTGTTATGAAAAAAAGGCTGTGTTAAGGATATGTTAGTTGCTGATGGTGACTGTAAAGCTTACCGTGAAGATGGGCATGTTATTGAAGGTGGTGAAAACGATGAACTTTATGTTGAACACATTTCAAAAGAGCAAGGTGCATTTGGTATCTTTGGATACAGTTTCTTAGCTAATAACGAAGATAAAGTAGCTGCTGCTAAAGTTAATGGTGTTGAAATTTCAATGGAAGGTATTCAAGATTATTCATACCCAATTGCAAGACCATTATTCTTCTATATCAAGAAAGCACATGTAGGTGTAATCCCGGGTTTAATGGATTACGTTAATGAATTTGTAAGTGAAGAAGCAACAGAAGGTTATCTTTTAGATGCTGGTTTGGTTGAGTTAAGCCCTGCTGATAGAGCTAAAGTTCTAGATGACATTGCAAATTTGAAAAACTACAAATAATTTTAATTGAATTGAACAAAAAGAGGGGAAATCCCCTCTTTTTTTATATCTTAATTTTATTGTAATATAATTGTAATAAAACTTTAGTATTCCATTCTTTTATTTGCATGTTTTACTGGTCTCTAATAATAATTTTACTTGGTATTTACTCTGCTTATATTTTTGGCAAATCACGCATAACTTCACATTCTAGACAATTAGAAATTAAGACAGCTTCCCTGCCAACTTATTATGCACAATACATTATGGTTTGGTGCTTACTCCCTGCTCTTATAGTGTATTTTGGTTGGATTATTTTTGAAGATCAGATTATTCAAAATCTTGTCCTTGCTAATTTTGATTTTGATTTGAACCCTGCCCTTAATGCAAGCTTATTAATTTCAGAAATAAAAAATGTCGCTCTTAGTGACTCGTTTGCCGAAGGTAAGGCAACTGAAATATTAAATGCTGCTGAACATTACGCTTCAATTAAATATGTAAGCTCAATTTCTTTTTATTTATCGATTTTAATTGTTATGATTTTGGGCGTGATGTTTGCTTCTAGAAAACTGCAACCTTCTTTTCCTGCACAACAATCAATTGAAAATTATGTTAAATATTTTTTATTTTTTTGCTCCTCTGTAGCAGTATTAACTACGGTTGGAATCGTCTTTTCATTATTATTTGAAAGTTTACGATTTTTTTCTGATGTATCTGTATTTGAATTTTTATTTGGAACAAAGTGGTATCCTTACATTCCAATTCGCGAAGGACAATCAGGATCACAAGGATCATTTGGTGCAGTACCAATTTTTGCTGGGACATTTTTAATAATGATTGTTGCCATGTGTGTAGCTACGCCTATTGGTTTATTTACTGCTATTTATTTAGCAGAATATGCATCACCAAGAGTAAGAAGAATTATCAAACCTCTTTTAGAAATTTTAGCTGGTGTACCGACAATTGTTTATGGTTTTTTTGCGTTTGTGACTGTTGCACCTTTTGTAAAAACATTTGGGCAATCACTTGGGATTGATGCTTCACCCACTAGCGCTCTTGCAGCAGGGTTGGTGATGGGCATTATGATTATCCCGTTTATATCGTCATTATCAGATGATGTTATTAATTCTGTTCCTCAAAGTTTAAGAGAAGGCTCTTTGGGCATTGGTGCAAATAAAGCGGAAACAATTAAAAGAGTCATCTTGCCAGCAGCACTGCCTGGAATTGTTGGTGCTTTTTTATTAGGAGTTTCAAGGGCTATAGGAGAGACAATGATTGTCGTTGTGGCGGCTGGAACAGCTCCAAATTTAACAGCCAATCCCTTTGAAAATGTCACTACCGTTACCGTCCAAATTGTAATTGCCCTAATAGGTGATCAAGAATTTGATGATCCAAGAACTTTATCTGCTTTTGCTTTGGGATTAGTATTATTTGTCATTACATTAATTCTTAATATTTTTGCTTTAAGAATTGTGAAAAAATATAGAGAGCGCTATGAGTAATCAATTCTCACATGAAAAAATAATTCAGTTACGAAAAAAAAGAAGCGCAGCTGATCGTCGTTTTAAAACCTATGGATTAATAGCCACCGTAATAGGAATGGCAATTTTATTTTTTTTATTATTTACAATTTTTTCTAAGGGATACTCTTCCTTTCAAAAAACAGTCATTGAACTAGACGTAACGTTTGATCAGGAAACATTAAAAATTACACCCAACGCAACTTATGAAGAACAAGTAGAAGCTAAATTTTTTAAAGTAAAGAAAAACGCCATAGCGAATGCGCTACCTGACTTAAGTAAAAAAGATATTAAGTTAATGAAAAAAATGTTTTCAATAAATGTTGATAAGGAAATTAAAGAGTATTTTTTACAAAATCCAAATATCCTAAACACTACGCAGAAGCTTTTAGTAACAGCGCATAGTGATGTAGATCAAATGTTAAAAGGAAATGCTAAACGTAATATTGAAGAGAAAAAAAGAAAATTGAATGATAGGCAGTTGGAATTTTTTGATGAATTTGTTTTTACTGGAAGATTAAAATCAAAATTCAATAATTTCTTTTTCACTAATGCGGATTCTAGGCATCCTGAATTAGCTGGTATTGCAGGCTCTTTTGTAGGATCTTTATTTACTTTAATTACAGTTTTTTTATTAGCGTTTCCAATTGGTATTGGGGCGTCAATTTACTTGGAAGAATTTGCACCAAAAAATAAATTTACAGAACTCATTGAAGTCAATATTGCAAACTTAGCAGCAGTCCCTTCTATTGTGTTTGGTTTATTAGGATTGGGAATCCTGTTAAATGTTTTTGGATTTCCAAGAAGCACTCCTTTAGTAGGAGGAACTGTTTTGGCATTAATGACACTCCCAACGATTATTATAGCATGCCGAGCATCTCTAAAAGCTGTTCCACCTTCCATAAAAGAAGGCGCTTTAGCAATGGGAGCTTCAAAAATGCAGGCAGTTTTCCATCACCAAGTACCCTTGGCATTACCGGGCACATTAACGGGGACAATAATTGGTTTAGCTCAAGCCTTAGGAGAAACGGCTCCTTTAATTATGATTGGTATGATTGCTTTTATTCCCAATATTCCAACAGGTTTCACCGAACCCTCAGCTGCTCTTCCTGTTCAGATATATCTATGGGTAGAAAGTGCAGAGAGAGGTTTTCAGGAAAAAACAGCTGCCGCAATAATGATGATATTAATTTTTTTATTTTTAATGAATGCTATAGCAGTATTCTTACGAAGTAGATTTGAGAGGAAGTGGTAATATGAACAATGTAAAAGTGTCTACCAAAAATGTGAATGTGCATTACGGCACTAAGCAAGCGCTTCACCGAGTAACACTTGATATCAATGAAAAGGAAGTTACAGCACTGATTGGACCTTCTGGTTGTGGTAAATCTACTTTTCTAAGATGTATAAATAGAATGAATGATTTAATTGATATTTGTAAAGTAGATGGATCTATTACGGTTGATAATGAAGAAATTATTTCGGATGAAGTTGATGTCGTAAGTCTTCGATCCAAAATTGGTATGGTTTTTCAAAAACCAAATCCTTTTCCAAAATCTATTTTTGATAATGTAGCTTACGGACCAACTATTCACGGTATCGTCGAGACTAAAACAGATTTAGAAGAGATAGTTCATTCATCTTTAAAAAGAGCAGGACTGTTAAAAGAAGTAAAAGATCGTTTGCATGAACCAGGGACTAGTTTGTCTGGCGGTCAGCAACAACGGTTATGCATCGCTCGTGCCATTGCAGTTAATCCTGATATTATTTTAATGGATGAGCCTTGTTCAGCATTAGATCCAATTGCAACAGCAACAATAGAGGAATTAATTGATGAACTTAAAAACAAATATACAATTGTAATAGTAACACACTCAATGCAGCAAGCAGCAAGAGTATCGCAACGAACAGGTTTTTTTCATTTAGGTGAACTTGTGGAGACTGGAGAGACACAAAAAATTTTTACAAATCCTGAAAACGAAAAAACACAAGGATATATAACAGGAAGGTTTGGATAACATGGAACAAGATAAACATATTGTTAAATCTTATGACGATGAGATGAAAGAAATTAATAATAACATCTTAGACATAGGAAGCTTAGTGGAGAATCAATTAAAAAGAGCCTTAAGTGCGTTAAAAAATCAAGATACAGAATTGGCAGAGAAAGTGACAGAAGATGATAATTTAATTGATGAAAAATTTAGAGAACTTGATCAAAATCTTGTTCTTATCTTGGGTAAAAGACAACCTATGGCAACCGACTTACGGACAATTTTCTCAGCTATTAAAATGAATAAAGATCTTGAAAGGCTCGGTGATCACGCAACAAATATTGCAAAGCGAACAGCGATGATTGAACTTGTTTTACCAGAAAAACCTGTCCGTGATATCTTAAGAATGGGTGAGCATGTACAGATTATGATCGGAAAAGTGATACAATCATTCGTTAATTTTTCTGCAGAAGAAGCTAAAGTTGTATGGAAAATGGATGAAGAAATAGACGATGAATATCTTGGCATTCTG
The DNA here is from genome assembly GCA_902576125.1 of uncultured Alphaproteobacteria bacterium. GTDB lineage: Bacteria > Pseudomonadota > Alphaproteobacteria > HIMB59 > CACPNW01. Next base: position 88,651 of record CACGUF010000005.1, read on the forward strand.
AGACAACTTCTTACCTATATGATGGAAGATCCAAAGAGAATTTCTGCATGCACAAATCTTCTCTATATGGTTAAAGATTTAGAGAGAGCAGGTGATTATGTGCAGAATATTGCTGAAGATATTTACTATGCGGTATCAGGAGAACCTCTATACAATGAAGGACCTGATAGAGAATGGGAAGCGATAAAACCACTAAAGAAAAAAAAATGATTGTAATAAAATTGTAATAAAAATTTATTAAAAAATAAATAATGAAATTAAAAGTCTTAATTGTTGAAGATGAAAACTCTCTACTAGAGTTATTAAAATTTAATTTTACCAAAGATGGTTTTACAGTTGATACTGCAATGGATGGAGAAACGGCGCTTGAAAAAATTTTAAATAAAGCACCTGATCTTTTAGTTTTAGATTGGATGTTGCCAAAGTTATCAGGAATTGAGTTATGTCGACGTATTCGAAAAAATAAAGAAATAAAAAATCTTCCTATAATTATGTTAACAGCAAGAGGAGAAGAAGATGATCGTTTACGAGGATTAGAAACAGGTGCGGATGACTATATTACAAAACCTTTTTCAGTGAATGAACTTATGGCAAGAGTAAAAGCAGTGCTAAGAAGAATTCGTCCCATGTTTGCCGAAGAAGTATTATCATACAAAGGTATTGTTGTTGATTTAGTATCTCATAGTGTCAATAGAGATAATGAAACGCTTCATCTTGGGCCAACTGAATTTAATTTACTAGTTTTTTTTATGGAGAATATCGGAAGAGTATTTTCTAGAGAGCAGTTACTAAATCACGTTTGGAAAGATGAAGCTTTTGTTGAACCAAGAACAGTAGATGTCCATATACGAAGACTTCGAAAAGCAATTAATAATGATGTTAAAGAAGATTATATAAGAACAGTTCGTTCTGCTGGGTATAGTTTTGGTTCGTAAGATTATTTATTAGTTTTTATTTAGTGCAGTCTTTACACACACCATAAATTTCTAAATTATGTTTTGCGTATTTAAAATCAGCCTGCTCACTTTGTTTTGCAAAATAGGAAGGTAAATTCTTTTGTGTTAATTCACTCACCTGATCACATGTTTCACAAATTAAAAAAGAAGTAGATGTCGATGAGTTACAGTTTTTATGCTCACATGCAATATAGGAATTTCGACTCTCTATTTTATGAACCTTACCAATTTCAATGAGCTTATCTAAAGCTCTGTAGACTTGAAGTGGTGCTTTAATTCCTTTTTTTTGCGTATCATAAAGAATGGCGTATGCTTTTAATGGTTCTTTTGATTTTTCTAATAAATCTAGAACCGTTTGTTGGTTGTTTGTTAATTTTTCTGCCGAAAGAGCCATACTATTTAGATATCAAATTGTTTTCATTTTTGCAATGCGCCGCTTCTTTTAAATGATATTAATGAAAGAATAAATAACACTAATGCGGCCACAATGATTGATGGACCTGAGGCTGTATTAAGCTCTAACGAACTAAATAAACCCAATATTACTGAGATAATTCCTACTAAAATTGACAGTATAACCATTTGACGTGGATTACTACTTAGGCTTCTTGCCGTAGCAGCAGGTATTAAAAGTAAGCCTGTTATAAGTAAGGCCCCAATCATTTTTATCGAAATAGCAATGACACCAGCCAGGAGTAGAGTAAAAATAAAATTAGAGAGATCCGGCTTCATTCCCTCAGCAGCTGCTAAATCATAATTAACTGTGGCAGCAAATATTGATTTCCAAATATAAAATAATATTCCTAAAATAATTAATCCACCAAACCAAACAATAAAAATATCTTCAATAGTAACAGCCAATATATCTCCAAATAATAATCCCATTAAATCAAAACGAATGGAGGACAGAAAACCAATTAATACTAGACCTATCGCTAGAGTTGAATGCGCAAGAAGCCCAAGTAATGAGTCTCCCGCTAACTTTGTTCTTTTTTGTAAACTGAGTAGAAGTAATGCCACTGTTCCAGATATGATAAAGACTGACAGAGATATATTAATACTAAAAGCATAAGCTAGTGTCACACCGAGTAAGGCTGAGTGTGATAAAGTATCTCCAAAATAAGAAAGCCTTCGCCATATAACTAGACATCCAAGAGGCCCAGTTACAATAGCAATGCCGATACCTGCAATTAATGCGCGCATAAAAAAATCATCAAACATTATTTAGATATACTTCCATCATGATTGTGTGAATGATCGTGTTGATGTTGATAATAAGATAAGGTCTCTGAGTTATGTTCGCCAAATAATTTTATATATTCTGGATTTTTTACAACATTGCTTGGTGATCCAGAGCAACATATATGTCCATTTAAACAGATAACATGATCGGTAGTAGACATGACAAAATGCATATCATGCGAAATTAATAAGATACCACAATTTAAGTTAACAGAAATTTCTTTGATAAGATTATAGAGGGCTATCTCCCCATTAAAATCAACTCCTTGAACAGGTTCATCTAATACTAATAGATCTGGTTTTTTTGCTATCGCTCTTGCAATTAAAACACGCTGAAATTCTCCACCTGACAAACTATGGATTTGATTATAGAGTAATTTATCTACGCCTGTCATAACTAAGGACTCAGTGATCTGAGTATCATTAAGGCTGCTTGTGATTTTCATAAAATCAATAACACGCAGAGGCATCGTCCAATCAATATTAATTTTCTGAGGAACGTATGCCATCTTATTGGCATTTCCTTTAACAAGGCCTTCATCTGTATTCAAAATATTTAATATCATTTTGGCTGTAGTTGTTTTTCCAGAACCATTGGGGCCAATAAGCGTTACAATTTGACCTTGATTTATTTCAAGAGAAATTCCTCTTACAAGCCATTTAGATGACCTATAGACACCTGCATTTTCTAATTTAACAAGTAATTTATTTTGATCCATTTTCTGTTTACAATTTGATATGTTATATTATAACACTTTTTAATTTAACAAACCTATATCTGAAAAGAAATAATATGAAACAGAATAATTATCTACTAAACTTATTAAAAGTAACAATTTTCTCTTTTTTGCTTATTGCTACAGCGCCTGTACGAGCAGAAATAAAAGTTGTTACCACTATAAAACCTCTACATTCATTAATTGCGAATGTTATGGATGGTGTTGGTGAGCCGTCATTAATAATTGAAGGCAGTACATCTCCACATAGCTTTACGTTAAAACCTTCTCATGCAAAACTTCTTGAAGAAGCTGATCTTATATTTTGGGTTGGTGAAGGCATTGAAACTTTTATGGAAAGACCTCTTGAGTCCATTGTTAAAAATGCTGAAGTTGTTGAGTTTATGGAAGTTGACAGCATTGAAAAGTTAAAATTTAGAGAAGAAAGTATCTATGGTGACCATGACGATCATGACGATCATGATGACCATGATGAT
>CACGUF010000006.1 GCA_902576125.1 uncultured Alphaproteobacteria bacterium
AAGGTGGAACTTTTGTTATGGTTCCTCCACCTAATCCATATAGATGTCCTCCTGGACCATATGAAAGAGTGTCTATGATCGCTCATCAATTTAAACAATCTAATCCTTCAGGAAAAATTGTTATTTTAGATCCTAAACCTAAATTTTCTAAACAAGGTTTATTTGAGGCAGGATGGCAAAAACATTATCCTGGAATGATAGAGTGGATTAGTTCAGAGGATCATGGTGGTCTTAAAAATGTTAATGCTTCTACAATGGAGTTTGAAACAGATTTAGATACATTTAAAGCTGACGCTGCATGTGTTGTTCCAGCTCAAAGAGCTGGTGCTATTGCAATGGCAGCAGGTGTTAACAATGGTGACTGGTGTCCTATTGTTCCTGCATCAATGCAATCTCAAGCAGATGAAAATATTTATGTTTTAGGTGATGCATCTGTAGCTAAATCAATGCCTAAGTCAGGTTTTTCAGCCAAAATAATCTAAAAAAACTTTTCCAACAAGATGAGGAGGAATGCCTTCGTATTTTCCAATACCAAAATTTTCTGATGGAGGCCTAAAAAAAACAGGTTTAAGTTGGCCATGTATATCAGTTATATGCAGTAATGTAATTTGACCTTTTGAGTCAAATTTTAAAAGATCATTTTCAGAAATTTCTTGTTTTGCGGCAACGGCGCTCCAACTCTTGGAACCAATCAACATTGCTGTAATTGTAGCTAATTGAAGAAATTCTCGCCTCGATTGCATTATATTACCCTAAATAATTACCTTTAATAACTATTCGTCTTCTGGGGTTACATCAATATCTCTAGCTTTTCCAATAATTTTTGTAGATACTTGACAATTACTCATGCAAGGGTTTCCGTGTGTATTTCTGATGTCTGGTCTTGGGTCAGGTAATAAAAAACCATCTCTATTTGGCATCTCTATTTCACCAATATTTTTATCTGATAAAACAAAATCTTCTTCGATTATATCACCCATATATAGGAGATAGGCTACAATTTCATAAGTTTCATCATAAGATAGTGATTGAGCTTCGCCATAGGGCATTGCTCTATAAATATAATCAAAGATTGTAGATGCATAGGGCCAGTAACTTGTAGCAGTTTTCTCTGGATCATGCGAAGCTAAACTACCTTCACCTCCAACGAGTGGAGGCCACCTATCTGCCCCTTCACCAAAATCACCATGGCATGCTGCACATACTTCAGCATATATTTCTTCTCCAGAAAAAGCAGTTCCGCTTCCAATTGGTGCACCCAATCCATCAGGCCTTACATCAATATCCCATCCTGCAACTTCTTCTGAAGTAGCAATCTGCCCTAAATTGTATTTTCTATCATTAGCTGTAGTTGTATTTGCTAAAAATATTATTAATGAAAAGCTTAGTATGAAACTAACCAAGCCTAACATTGTCAACCTTTCCATTTTTAGAAACTAGCCAAGTTGCTATTGAGTTATTATGATAAATTGAATTCACACCTCTAATTTTTTGAAGTTCACCAATAGTTGGTTGTACATAATTTGTCTCATCAATTGCTCTAGATTGTAATAGTAATTCCTCACCGTTCCATTCAAATGGAAAAGTAAATCTAGTTAATGATTTACTTAGAACTGGTGAGTGAAGTTGAGCAGTTTTCCAATTCTTACCTCCATCAATTGAAACATCTACACGTTTAATTTTACCTCTACCGGACCACGCAAGACCTCTTAATTGATGCAATCCTTTTGCAAGTATTGGTTTTTCAGGACTTGGAGAAGTTATGACCGACTTAGCATCCATAACCCAGGTAAACATTCTAGCTTTTCCACTTGTTAACAGATCTGTATATTTAGAGGTTTCTTCTCTTGTCATGTAAGGTTTGTCACCAAACTCTAGTCTTCTTATCCATTTTACCCACATATTACCTTCCCAACCAGGAACTACAAGGCGCGCCGGATAACCTTGTTCAGGCCTTAATGCTTCTCCATTCATTGCCCATGCAATGATACAATCATCTAAAATTTTTTCTATAGGAATAGAACGTGTCATTCCTGATGAATCACTACCCTCAGCTAAAACCCACTTAGCTTTTTCTTTTAAACCTGTCTCTAAAAGAAGATCTGATAATTTAACACCTGTGTATTGAACGTTATGAACCATTCCAAATGTATATTGGCAGCCATTCAATTGAGATCCTCTCCATTCCATACCACCATTTGCAGCACACTCAAGAAAGTAAAATTTATTTGTTTGAGGAAAGCGCTTTAAGTCATCAAGAGTAAATATCATTTCTCGATCTACCAAACCATTGATCATCAATCTAAAGTCTTGTGGATTAATAACAGAAACACCTCCATGATGTCTTTCAAAACATAGTCCATTAGGTGTTACAATTCCTTCAAGATCTTGTAATGGGGTAAAATTTACTGAAGATTCAGCACTTGCTGTAAGCCACTCAACATTCCTTCTTATAACATGTCCCTCAAATTCTGAAGGCATACCGTAGGGATTTACATCAACACCGTCACCAAGGTATTGTGTCCACTCCGGAAGGTTTGGTGGTAAGTTTTCAGGATTTACTTCTTCTGATAAAAGGTTTTTTGGAGCCAATGAAAAAGCTCCAATACTCGAAGCACCAATTAATAAGTCTCTACGATTAAGTTTTTTAAAGTTAGACAAATCATTTTTTTTATTTTTTTTCACTATTAAGAAACAATCATTTCTTTTGAAATTGAATATATTTCCCCGTTATCGTCTATCCATTCAAAATCAAATTTACCACTTTCTTTGACTTTAAATTGAAAAACAATATATGGGTTAGTTGATATAGACGGCTCAAGATCCATTTGGAAAACCTCTTTTCCATTAAATTTAGCACTAAAAGAATTAATTATATGTCTTGGTATTGTTTGGCCATCAACATCTTTCATTCTACCACTATGCATAGGGTGTCTAATTAATGTTTTAATTTCAACAACCTCATCAACAGATACTTCCTTAGGTACTTTTACTCTTGGTTTAATTGAAGACATAATTACTCCTTATATTATCCGCCACATCCACCAATTGTGACTTTTACTTGCGCATTGGTCATGAAAAATTGACCACTATTATTTTCAGCTAATAAATAAACATTTTGTGTTTTTGATAATCGTATTCTTGTTGTTGCAGAACATGATCCCATTTCTGGTGTGAAAGAGAATTTCGCAACATTTGGTGAAGGGTTTCCGTCTGCCAAAATATGAACAGTTTTAATATGATCAGAATCAGTCATAGGGCTATCCATTTCAAAACTAACTTTTACCTGATTACCATTTTCTGCTATTTCTGGTAAGTCCAACCAAATATCACTTTCAGTTGCTCCCAATCCATTTGTAATTTCATTTATTCTATTTAAAGCTTGGTTAGATTGAGCAAATGATATTGAAGGAAAAATTGCTGTCCCTGTAAAACCAGCAATAATTTGCAAAGCATTTCTTCTTGAAATTTTCCTTAATTTTTGTAACTTCATTGATTTCCTCGTAAGTTATAAAGAATTTGAATATTTAATATATTATGTAATAATAAATTTATTCAAATCAATCAAATACTTATTCACGATCAAGAATTTCATCCACTTGCCACCAAAACATTTCTGCGCTTGAGTATCCTATAATTCGTCCAATTTCTTCTTTTTCCTTAAAAAAAACAAATGTTGGTGTAATTTTTGTTTCATTATTGTCTGAGTCATCTCTTATTGAGTCTTCATCAAGCTCAATTCTTTCCAAAGGGAAACTTTTTGCAATATCAGTTTTAGGGTAAATTTCACCAATTTCTTTTTCCCAAATTTGACAGTAAATACAATAATCAGCAGTTATCATCAGAAGTTTATTTTCAGCAAAAGATGATTTTAATGATAATAAAAAAATAACTATTAAAAGCAATATAAAGTTGCACAACTTTTTAAACAGCATAAGAAAATCTAATTTATTAGGTTTTTCAAAAAAAATTAAAGCTCTTTTAGTAGCTCTTTAAATATTTTTTTTGATTTACCCCCCAGCTTTACTTTTTTAATTTTATCTAAATTGCTTAGGTCATCCCCAACCACAACTAAACCTATCATGCCCATCGCTTTATGAGGAGTGCAAATATACAAGTATATTCCTGGAATTTCAAATTTATATTCTGCGTCTTTGTTTATTTTTGATTTGAATTTTTCAACTCCTTCAGGCATCTCTACAAATTCAACATTATGCCCTTTGTCTACTGATTTCCATATAATGGTATCACCAATATCTATCTTTGCAACTTTTATAGAATAAACCATTTTTTCTTTTTCAAGTTTATTCAACATGTCTATTTCGATAGTTTCAGCATAGCTATAAAAAGATATTGAGATGTATGAAATAATTATAAAAAGATATTTAAACATTTTGAATCCTTTAATTTCCCTATTTTTAATACAACTAAAGATTAAACTAATAATAACATACACATAGGGTTTATTCTACTAACTTTTTAAGTGTTATGATAAAAGAGATTTTAGTTTGCAGTACTCATGTGATACTCAAGTTTATTTAGTAATTCTACTAAGTAAAAAAAAGTAAGGAAAACTAAGAAGCGCCCGTAGCTCAATTGGATAGAGCGCCAGACTACGGATCTGGAGGTTAGGAGTTCGACTCTTCTCGGGCGCGCCAAGTATCAAGCCAAAAAGTTAATTTCAAAAAAATCATAAAGTAAAAAAAGTTGGTCGTTTGTTGACTTTCATATTCAGAAATACCGATTTGCATTCAACATTCCTCTTAGAAGAATTATTTTATTTTTTTATTAAAAACCACAGGCATTTTGCCTTTCCACTGAATCCAAAGATTAGGTTGTTCAATGCACTCACACATAAAATGAGCGACGTTTGCTCGCGTAGTAGTAAGTCCATTAAAAATAGTTTGAGGAGGTGTCGCTACTACTTCATAGTTCGAAATTTCAGCATTAATGAGTCCGTCTGGTCGGACCACTACCCATTCAATAAATTCATTTTCTGAACCAATGTTATCTCTCAAAAAAGCAGCGGAGGCTTCATTATCATAATGTGGTGGTATGAGGTTGCGTAACAGAGATAAAATAACTTTTTCGCTCGTGGTTACTCTCTCACCAGGATTGCGATTACCTACGGTGTTCATTAATAAAAATTTTGTTTTATCTAGAGAATGAGTAGCCTTAATAGCTACACATAGACGTTTGACTGCTTCCAGAACAAGCGTTCTGGGTTTGCCAAATATTCCTTTAAAACTCATTGTGTGACCTAAGCAGGAAGCCACAGCAGCACAACCTTTTACGGCTTCCAACATTTGTTCGTCACTCAGATCAAGCAAACTTGCTTTTATGATTTTGAGTTTTGGATTTTCTAGAATTTCTTGTGGAAATTTATCCAGTGACCGAACAATAATTCGAAGGTTATAGCCGCGGACAAGAAGCTGTTTTACAAGAGGGAAACCAGTATTTCCTGTGGCTCCAACCACTAAAACTGTTTTAGAATTTGAATTGGTTTTTTCGGTTGTCATTTACCGGGCATATAGACTAACTTAATTTTCACTTCAACCAATTACCACTAAATTAGTTTCAAAGTTAAAGGTAAAATAAAGTTGGCCGTTTGATTCCCTTCGCATTCAAAAACTGCAATTCTTCATTTTAAATTTCTTGCAATTCCTCACTTTTATTTCTTCCATGGATCTTTCGCCAGACTACGGATCTGGAGGTTAGGAGTTCGACTCTTTTTGGGTGCGCCAGCAATTTTGCCATATTAAACTCTAGTATTAATGTGTCAAAAAAGTTAATTTGTAATAGTAATTATGATTGAAAATATAAAATTATCTGAACTAGAAAATAACAAAGATTTGAACAAATCTTTTTTTACCTCAAAGTTGAATGATATTAATCAAAGTTGCACTTATTTGACAGGAAATTTTTATTTAGATTCATATAACTATTACCCAATAACTGAAAATTATAAATCATTTGATGAACTTTTTACAAGAATTGATAAAAATTCAATTGCACATTATCACTCTGATGATTTTTATAATAAACTTCAATATAATTTAAAAAATATAAAAGTCTTTAATGATTGTTGTGTAATTGGCAGTAATCCAGGTAATAATTATTTTTCAAATTTAATTCATTTTTTACCAAGAATTTTTTTTGAAAATGAAAGTGAAATCAAGATTGCAATTCATAGAAGTCTCTCAAAAAAATTTCAATCATTTATCAAAATTTTACTAAATTTTAAAAATGTAAAAGTAAAATTTATATCTCTTGATGATGATTTTTATAAATTTGAAAATTCAAAAATACCACAATTTATAGATACATTTTCTTCAATAAATATATTAAAATCTATTAGAGATATTGTTCCTAAAAATAATGCAGTATTTGATAAAATTTATATTAGGAGAGAAGATGCAAATTATAGAACAATTATAAATGAAGCTGATTTAATTGAGAAATTAAAAAAACATGGTTTTAAAATTATTAACACAAGTCAATATGAAATTTTAGATCAAATAAGTTTTTTTATTAATGCAAAAATAGTTTTATCAGCTTATGGCTCTGGTATGACAAACATAGTTTTTTGCAATCCAGGAACAAAAATTTATGAAATTTCTCCTAATATAAGTAACGAATATGATCAATATTTATCAAGAAGATACGAAAACCTATGTAAAATTTGTAATTTAAATTACATTAAATTTTTTGCTGACCCTATCGACATAAAAAAACATAGCGAGTCATCAAAAAAATATATTCATGAAAAAATGCTAAAAGAAAGTAACTTTTATAGAAATATGATTTTAAAATTGAGTGAAGTAGATGAAATAATTAAAATTATTCAGCAACCAACTGATGAATAAGATAATATACTAACAATATTAGTTTTTATTTTACTGCAAATATTAATATTATAATTATTTAAAATATTATTTTTCTTATTGTAATTTGAAATAAAATTAAAAAATAAATAATCTTTTTTCTTATGATTTGTAAATACCTTAAAGGATTTAAATTTATTTTCTTTAATTATTAAATCAATTAAGTTATCCAAACTAATTTCATCATCAATTAAAAAATTATTTTTGGCTTGAAAGGAGTTAAAAATTAATCCCCCAATGTCATTTTCAATTGTTTTTTTTTCTAATTTTCTGCTTTTAGAAACTAATTGAATAAAATCTCGGTTAATTTTTTCCACCATATTATTTAGGTGATCCAACTCATTATTTGTTGGTTTTCTAAAAGAGTTAAATAAATCTTTTGATTTACCAGCACTAGTTGAGTACACTTCAATTTCTTTATTAACTTCTATTGTTTGTCCTAATAAACCTTTAGATATTAACTTTGGTTTATTAAAATAAAACCAATCAGGTCCTTTTACACCAATACTTCCAATAATAGATCCATAGCTGGCATAAATTTTTTCTCCTGAAAGAGATGACCAATATCCACCTGAGGCTAATATTTCTGATGTATGAAAAATTATTTTTGAACCTGAGTTTTTTTTAAAAGATATGAAGTTTTTGTATAATTCATTTGATGCACTTACGGTGCCTCCTGGAGAATTTATTGAAACTATCAAAATTTTGGGTTTTATTAGTCCAATATCTTCTAATTGTTTTTTAACTCTGGAGGGTGAAATAAAATTAAATCCAACAAGATCAGTAAGTGAGCTATCACTTTCGAGAATTGGACCGCTGATTTGTAAGATAAAAATTGTATTATCAGAATCTTCATTACCTTTAATTAAATCAAAAACTGATTTATTTTGGTAATTTGAATAACTAGAAATACCAATAATTATTAGAACAAATAATAAAAATCCCAAGAAAAACCCTAAAGTCTTAAAAAAAACATTAAAAAAAACACTCATAAATTCTAATTTTATATAGAAAAATAGAAAAAAATATTGTTTTTTTTAATATTTGGTCTTGATAAGAATTTTTTAATGCTTAAATGATTAGCACTCTATTAGCAAGAGTGCTAATAAAAAAACGTTAATTTTCAATAATTTAAATTGAGGAATATATGAACTTTAAACCATTACATGACAGAGTGCTCGTAAGAAGAGTAGAATCTGATCAAAAAACTGCAGGTGGAATAATAATTCCTGATACTGCTCAAGAAAAACCCATGGAAGGCGAGGTATTAGAAGTTGGTTCTGGTGCTAGAGATGAAGTGGGAAAGTTGGTTCCATTAGATGTAAAAAAAGGTGATAAAATTCTTTTTGGCAAATGGTCTGGAACTGAAGTAAAAATGAATGGAGAAGATTACTTGATTATGAAAGAGTCTGACATCATGGGTATTATCTCTCCAACAAAAAAAAAGAAAAAATAATTTAATTTAAGAGAGGAATAAAAATGTCTGCAAAAAATATATTTTTCGGATCTGATGCCAGAGCTAAGATGCTAGCTGGTGTTAATAAACTAGCAGATGCTGTAAAAGTTACGCTTGGTCCAAAAGGACGTAATGTTGTTATGGATAAATCCTTTGGAGCTCCAAGAATTACTAAGGACGGCGTTAGTGTAGCTAAGGAAATTGAATTAAAAGATAAATTTGAAAACATGGGTGCTCAAATGGTACGCGATGTTGCCAGCAAAACTAATGATTTAGCTGGTGATGGAACAACTACTGCAACTGTTCTCACTCAAGCAATAGCTACTGAAGGAATGAAGTCTGTTGCTGCAGGTATGAACCCGATGGATCTTAAGCGTGGAGTTGACTTAGCAGTTGATGCTATCGTTTCAGAAATTCAAAAAAAATCAAAAGTAATAAAAACTGATAAAGAGGTATCTCAAGTAGGGACTATTGCCTCAAATGGTGATGCCGAAGTTGGTAAAATGATTTCTAGTGCTATGCAAAAAGTTGGTAAAGAAGGAGTAATAACAGTTGAGGAAGCAAAAAGCCTTGATACAGAACTTGATGTTGTTGAAGGTATGATGTTTGATCGTGGTTATTTATCACCATATTTTGTTACAAATGCTGAAAAAATGATAACAGAGCTTGGTGATTGTTTAGTTCTTCTTCACGAAAAAAAACTATCAAGTTTGCAACCAATGTTGCCACTTTTAGAGTCAATTGTTCAGTCTACAAAACCACTTTTAATTATTGCTGAAGATATCGAAGGTGAAGCGCTAGCTACCCTTGTTGTTAATAAACTAAGAGGTGGATTGAAAATTGCTGCAGTTAAAGCTCCTGGATTTGGCGATAGAAGAAAATCAATGTTAGAAGATATTGCTATCTTAACAGGTGGACAAGTAATCAGTGAAGACTTGGGTATTAAGCTTGAAAATGTAACTATTGATATGCTTGGAACAGCAAAAAGAGTTGTTGTTGACAAAGAAAATACTACAATTGTTCAAGGAGCTGGTAAAAAGAAAGACATTGAAGGTAGATGTAATCAAATTAGGGCTCAAATTGAAGAAACTACATCTGATTATGATCGAGAAAAACTTCAAGAAAGATTAGCTAAATTGGCTGGTGGTGTTGCTGTAATTCGTGTCGGTGGCGCTACTGAAGTTGAAGTTAAAGAGAAAAAAGATAGAGTTGAAGACGCAATGCATGCAACAAGAGCTGCCGTAGAAGAAGGTATTGTTCCTGGAGGTGGTGCTGCACTTGCTTATGCTACAAAGTCTCTTAATTCTGTTAAGACTTCTAATGAAGATCAAAAAATTGGTGTTGATATTGTAAGAAGGGCATTATTTCATCCATTAAGACAGATTGCTGAAAATGCTGGTGTTGATGGTGCTGTTGTTGCTGGTAAGATTAGAGAAAGCAAAGATACAAATATTGGCTATGATGCTCAAGCAGATAAATACACAAACATGATATCAGCAGGTATTATTGATCCTACAAAAGTTGTTAGAACTGCACTTCAAGATGCAGCATCAGTAGCTGGATTACTAATTACTACCGAAGCTATGGTAGCTGACGCACCAGAAGACAAGCCTGCACCTGCAATGCCTGATATGGGCGGCGGCATGGGCGGCATGGGCGGCATGGGCGGCATGGGCGGCATGATGTAATTTGAAGTTAATTTATTTTTTTAAAGCCCCCTTTAGGGGGCTTTTTTATTTATAAAACTTTATTAATTTCTCTCAAAATTTTAGAATGATCTGGTTTTGTCATTGAAGACCATGAAGAAGTTAAAGCTCCCGATCTATCAAATAAATATTTATAAAAATTCCATTTTGGAGTTTTTCCATAATCTTCTTTTAACCAATTAAATATATCATGAGAACTACTTCCTCTGACGTTTATTGGTGACGAGGTAATAAATCCTACATCATAATTAATTAAGCATATCTTTTTAATATCTTCGTTTGAAGAATATTCTTGATTAAATGAATTACTTGTTACTGCTAAAATTGTTAAATCAGTATCTTTAAAATTAATAAAAAGATTTTGAAGATTTGCATATTGAGGGGTGTAACCACACCTAGATGCAGTATTTACCATAAATATTGGCTTACCTCTAAATTTCTCAAGGTTTACATGGTTACCGTCAATATCTTCAAAAGAAAAATCGTAAATTGTCATATTTTTTGTATTTCCTGTGCTAACATAAAAAAACATTAGTAAAAAAGTAATTAATCTAATGATTTTCGTGGTAATATTAATCATAATTATTAAATAAATAGAAAATGGAAGCTATCAATAGGTTTAAAGAACTTTTTTTAGAGGTATGGAATGATGGTGTTTTTGGTCTAAATGCATCAGAGATTATCATAGGAATTATTATCTTTTTGATCTTTTATGTTTTGAGAAGACTCTTTGCCAGATTTATAATAAGTAAACTTAATAAACTTGTTAATAGAACGTCTAATAAAATTGATAACACAGTTGTAAATGTTATTGAGGGGCCACTAAAGTTCCTTCCTATAGTTCTTGGTTTTTTTATAGCAACTTCATATATTAAATTATCTATTGAGGTTCAAAACTTTGTAGATTTATTTAATAGAACTTTAATTACCATATTTATTTTTTGGTTGCTCCACCAACTGGTTATCCCATTTTCTTATATTATAAAAAACTTTGAAGATAAAATTTCTAAACCGCTTGTTAATTGGACTTTAAAGGGATTAGAAATAATTATTATAGTTCTTGGAATAGTTGCTGTTCTTGAACTTTGGGGAATAAAAGTTGGACCAGTTATAGCTGGATTGGGTTTATTTGGTGTTGCTGTTGCATTGGGTGCACAAGATTTGTTCAAAAACTTAATCAGTGGAATAATGATTTTAATGGAAAAAAGATTTACTATTGGTGATGTTATTTTAGTGTCTAATGAAGTTGAAGGTGTAGTTGAGCAAATTGGTTTTCGTTCTACTTTGGTAAGAAGATTTGACTCTACACCAGTTATGATTCCTAATTATAAATTTGCAGAACAATCAGTTACAAATTATTCTAGAAGACATCACAGAAGAATAAGATGGCTAATTGGACTTGAATACAAAACTAGCATTGATCAACTTAAGAAAATTAGAGATGGTATTAGTAAACTGATTATTGAGAATAAAGATTTTGCAAAAAATGAAAATAGTAGTTTTTTTGTAAGAATAGATAGTTTTTCTGATAGCTCAATAGATATGTTAGTTCAGGCATTTACTGTTACAAATGATTGGTCAGAGTTTTTAAAAATAAAGGAAGATTTAGCAGTTTCTATAATCGAAGTTGTTGACTCAAATAAAGCTGGATTTGCATTTCCTAGTCAATCCTTATATGTAGAGTCTTACCCAAAAGAAAAACCAGAAATATTTAATCCCAAAACTTAATGAAACAGTCTTTAGAAACAAACAGAATTGTTACAGGCTCTCTATTTATAATAGCTAGTATTGCTGTTGCATTCATATTAAATTTTGCTCAACCTTTTTTGGTCCCTTTAGTAATTGCTATGTTAATTCGTATTTTAATCGACCCTATAATTGATTATCAAATTGATTATCTTCATGTGCATAGAATTGTTGCAGTATTTGTAAGTCTTTGTCTAATTGTATTTTTATTTATAATAATTGTCCCTTTTATAGGTTCTTCAGTTGTTACTTTTTTACAATCTGCTGATGATTATAATAATAAAGTACTAATATTGATTGATATTGGAATTTCTGAACTAAAAACATTTAATATTGAGATAGATAGAGAAACTATAAGAAATTCTCTAAACACTCTTCCATTATTAGATTGGGCCTCCACAATATTAAGCAACAGCGCAAATTTTATCTCCAAGTTGGTATTAGTAATAATTATGACTTTATTTTTACTATTAGGTAAAAAATCTAATAATACATCTCCAGAATGGAATGATATTATTGGGCATGTTAAAAAATATATTTTTACAAAATTTATTACCTCTTCTATAACAGGTGTTGCAGCAGGTTTAATTTATTGGTTTTTAGGTTTGGAACTGGCATTTATTTTTGGTTCTTTAACTTTTATTCTAAATTTTATTCCAGTAGTAGGTTCAATAATAGCTGTTTTACTACCTATACCAATTGCCATTTTGCAATTTAGTGATTTGTCCTCAGTGCTTTTGATAATTTTTTTGCCAGCTATAATTCATCAAATTATTGGAAACGTTGTTGAGCCAAAAATATTTGGAGATGCTTTTGGATTACATCCTATTACCATTATTTTATCATTAATTTTTTGGGGAATGATATGGGGAATAATAGGAGTTCTTTTAGCAGCACCTTTAACTGCAATTATAAGAGTTACCTTTGAAAGGTTTGAATCAACAAAACAAATAGCTAGATTATTAGAGGGAAAAATTCATCTAAAAACATAATTTAATTTAATATCTTTTTTATAATTTCATAGCTAAAACCAGCCCTTGCCATTTTTGAGAGTCTTTTTTCATAATCTTTATTATCATTTAGTAAGTTTTTTTTTCTTGCAAATTTCATAGCATTTTCTTTTTCTAAATTTTGATTATTTTTATAAAATAAAGATATTTGTTCATTTGCTAATTTATAGTCAACTCCTTTGTTTACGAGATATTGCTTTATGTAATTTTTTGATTTTGCCTGATTAATAAGAGAATTTATTTTTGATTCAGCATATATATAGTCATTTATAAGATTTAAATTTTCTAATTTAGTCAGAATATGGTTTATTTCTTGATATAGTACAAATCTTGATTTTTTATCATCAGTTAATCTTCTGATTTTTTTTTTTAAAATATATTCTAAATTTTTTTTACTTGAAGAGTATTTGCTCAAATAATAAATAGCATATTTTAATAATTTATCTTTATTATCCATTATTTATAATTATATCTTAAACTTTTATTATAAAAATATTTTATATTATGTTTTCTTATAATTATTTGTGTGTTTTTACTTTATTTAAAAAAGAAGTTTTAAGATTTCTTAAGGTTGGTATTCAGACTGTCATTGGTCCTGCGATCAGCTCGCTTTTATTTTTAGCAGTTTTTTCTTTAGCACTAAGCCGATCTGTAAATCAAATTAACAATATTAATTTGTCAGAGTTTATTGCACCTGGATTAATTATGATGACAATGCTGCAAAATTCATTTGCTAATGCAGCTTCGAGTATAGGTCAGTCAAAATTTCAAGGAAACATAGTTGATATTTTAATGGCTCCTTTATCTGATTTTGAACTTGCAACAGGCTATATTTTAGGTGCTCTTGCAAGAGGTCTGATTTGCGGATTAGTAACATTTATAGGAATACTTTTTTTTGTTCCACTTTCGGTTCATTCATATTTCGCATTATTTTTTTATAGTATAATGGGTTGTTTTATGATGGGAAGTATGGGAGTTATGGTTGGAATATGGGCTGATAAATGGGACCAACAACAAGGAATAACAAATTTTATTGTTTTGCCCTTAACTTTTCTATCAGGAACATTTTATTCAATTTCAAGACTGCCAGAATTTTGGCAAAATTTTGCATTATTAAATCCTTTTTTTTATAACATTGATGGTTTGCGTTATGCTTTTATTGGTCACTCTGATAGTCAATTATTATCTGGAGGGGCAATACTAATGTTTTTAAATATTTGCTTATTTTTTTTGTGCTATTTAATGTTTAAGAAGGGTTACAAATTAAAATCGTAGATATGGAAATGAAAACTAAAACTAAAAGTTACATAATGCCTACTTATGGTGAAAGAGACTTAGTTTTTTCTAGAGGGCAAGGTTGCTATTTATATACTCAATCTGGAAAAAAATATTTAGATTTTGCCGGGGGTATTGCAGTAAATTCACTGGGTCATTGCCATCCTAAATTAGTAACTATTTTAAAACAACAATCTGAAAAACTATGGCATACATCTAATTTATATAAAAATAAAAACCAAGAATTATTTGCAAAAGAATTATGTAATAAAACATTCGCTCAAAAGGTTTTTTTTACTAACTCAGGAGCAGAAGCAATAGAATGTGGTTTAAAAGTAATAAAAAGTTATTGGAATTTAAAAAATAAAAATAAAAAAAATATTATTACATTTCACGGAGCCTTTCATGGTAGAACTTTTGCTGCTTTATCAGCTCAAAAAAATAAAAAATATTCTGATGGTTTTACCCCTTTGCTAAGTGGTTTTAAAAACATACCATTTAATGATAAAAAAGCTCTTGAAAATTCTATTAACAAAGAGACTGCAGCAATTTTAATTGAACCTATTCAGGGTGAAGGTGGTATTAGACCTGCATCACTTGAATTTCTTAGATATGTAAAAAAATTATGCAAAAAAAATGATATTCTTCTTTTTTTAGATGAGGTGCAATGTGGCTTTGGAAGATCTGGAAAATTATATTCTCATGAATGGGCAAAAATTAAACCAGATATATTAGCAACTGCAAAAGGAATAGGTTCAGGCTTTCCCTTAGGCGCCTGCTTAGCAAATTCAAAATCAAGTATTGGAATGACCAAGGGAAAACATGGATCTACTTATGGTGGTAACCCTCTAGCTGTTGCAGTAGGCAGACAGGTATTGAGAATTATTTCTGATAAAAAATTTTTAAAAAAAGTAGATATTATATCAAGATATTTATGGAAAAAATTAAAAAAACTTGAGAGTATTCATGATGAAATCATTGAAGTAAGAGGTGCAGGACTTTTACTGGGTATAAAAACAAAGCAAAATAATATAATGATATCCAATAGATTGAAAAAAAACAAATTATTAACTGTGCCAGCTGGAGATAATATTATAAGATTAGCACCTCCCTTAATTATTAATAAAAAACATGCAGATGAAGCAATTAATATAATTGATCAAACTTTGAAAAAACTAAAATGAGACATTTTATTGACATATGTGACTTTGATAAAAAAGAATTAAACAAAATAATTCAAAATGCAAAAAGAATAAAAAAAAATCCAAAAAAATATTATCAGATTTGTCAAAGTAAAACTCTTGGAATGATTTTTCAAAAAGAGTCAACTAGAACAAGGGCAAGTTTTAATATTGGATTTAATAAATTAGGAGGACATTCTATTGAATTAAATGCAGACTCAATTGGTTTTGGAAAAAGAGAAAGTTATACAGATATCATTAAGACATTATCACAATACATTGATATTTTAATAATAAGAAATGATGATCATAATATCATTAAAAAATTAGGATCATTAAATGTTTTGCCTATAATAAATGGCCTTTCTGACTTAAGTCATCCTTGTCAAATTTTATCTGATTTTCTTACAATTAACGAAAAACTAGGAGATATAAAAAATCAAAAAATTTGTTGGATAGGCGATTACAACAATGTTTTAAGATCTCTAATAGAATTACAAAATTTGTACAAATTTAAACTAAATATAGTTATACCCAAAGAAATATTAAAAAAAAATGAAACTCAAATTATAAAAAAAAGAAATAAAAATTTGATGATTACTAATCATATTAGTGAGGGTATTAAATTCGCTAATTGTGTTATGACTGATACTTGGGTTTCAATGGGTGAAAAATCAACAAAAAAAAAATACTTCAAAAATTATCAAGTCAATAGTGATATAATGAAAAAGGCAAGTAAAAATGCAATATTCATGCATTGTCTTCCGGCACACAGAGATGAAGAAGTATCTTCAGAGCTACTTGATAGTAAAAATTCGGTAGTATGGCAGCAGGCCCAAAATAGAATGTTTGTACAACAAGCTATAATTTTAGATTTGTTATGAAAAAAATAGTAATTTTATTTACCTTTTTATTTTTCTTTTCCTGTCAACCAATAGAAAAAATAGATAGCATTATATTTGATAACAATCAGTTTTCAAAATTTGATATTTTGTCTAATGAAATTAAAATTAATCAGATATTTGAAAAAAAAATATCCGATCCTTTTATTGGACATACCTTGGAAACAAGTACTTCTCAAAGAATAATTAATTGGGTAAATAATAATTTCAACGCAATTGGCAATGAAAATATATTTATTGTTTCAATCTTAGATGCATCACTAACTCAAACTGAGTTTGAAAATAAGGAAGCAAAAAATTTTGATGAAAAAATTAATTATAAATATGAACTTTTTTATTTAATTGAATTTAATTTATATGATGAATCAAGAAACTTAATTGCTACAACATTAGTAGAAACATCGAGGTCTACAACCTCAGGATTTTATATATCAATTCAAGAGAAAGAAAATATAATAAATGATTTAGTTTATCAGAGTTTAAATGACTTGTCTGATGAGTCAAAATTTTTACTTAATAAATATATGGGAAATTATATATTGTAGTTATTTTTTCCAGAAGTTTTTAGAAAATAATACAAGAATTGTAAAAATTTCTAATCTTCCAATCAGCATAGTTAATGCTAAAATCCATTTACCGATATCATTTATATTGGAATAGTTGCCATTAGGGCCCACAATTTCTCCAATACCTGGGCCAACATTTGAAATTGCAGATGCAGAGGCAGATAATGCAGTTAAAAAATCTGTTCCTAAAAAACTAAGTATAATAGAAGATAAAATAAATAGTAAAACATAAATAAAGAAAAAACTTATAATAGAAGTATAAGTATTTTCAGTAACAGTTTTCTTGTTAAATTTTACTAAAAATACAGCATGTGGCTGCGTTAATTTTTTAATTTGAAGTCTAACACCTCTAAATAATATTTGAAATCTAAAAACTTTAATTCCTCCAGTTGTTGAGCCAGCACAACCACCAATAAACATTATCATTAATATAATAATTAATCCAAAACTCCCCCAATTATTATAATTTGAAGAAGTAAAACCAGTGCCTGTTAAAATAGAAGTAATATTAAAAGTTGTTATCCTTAATGCTTCTAACCAATCAATATTTAAATAGTTCTTTAACCATATAAAAGTAATTAAAATTATTGAAATTAATAAATAAACAAAAAGTTTGATTTGATCATCTCTAAAAATTGAAATTTTTTGATCATGAATGAACTTTATAAATACTACAAATGGTAAACTCCCCAAAATCATAAATATTACTGAT
This sequence comes from uncultured Alphaproteobacteria bacterium, assembly GCA_902576125.1. Taxonomy (GTDB): domain Bacteria; phylum Pseudomonadota; class Alphaproteobacteria; order HIMB59; genus CACPNW01. The sequence continues at coordinate 17,439 of CACGUF010000006.1, forward strand.
ATATTTTCTAGAGCATATGAATCAAAATATGCAAAAGATAAATTTTTATTAGAAAAGCCTCCAGTAGAGATAGTAGTCATAGAATGAATTAAAGAGTCAAAAGCATTCATTCCAAAAAAATAGTATCCAAAAAAGCATAAAATTGTTAAACTCAAATAAAGAATAATAATTTCTAAAATAAATTTATTTATTTTTGGCAATGTTTTTTCATATGGATCATCATGTTCCATATGTAAAAGTTGCATTCCTCCAATTTGTAATGTTGGAAGAATTGCGATTGCTAATACAATAATTCCAATTCCTCCAAACCATTGTAATAATGAACGCCAAATTAATATTCCTTCAGATAATTCATCTAATTTAAAAATTACAGTAGAACCTGTAGTTGTAATTCCACTAACTGACTCAAAAAAAGCATTTGTAAAATTAAGTCCAGAGCTTGAATAAATAAATGGCAACGAACCAAATAAAGCAATCACAAACCAAGATAAAATAGTTAATAAAAATGCTTGTCTAAGATTAATTTTCATTTTTTCTTTTTTAAAACCTACATTAAGAACCAAACCTATAAAAAAAGTTAAACAACTTATAAAAAAAAATTGCTTCCAGTCTTGATTATTATTTATGTAGTCAAAACACATTGGTATTAACAAAGCGAATGATTCAATACATAATAGTAAACCTAGTATGTTAAGTATTGGGCGAAAATCTCGCATATATTTTCTGGGTATTAATTTAAATTATTTTTTATAAATGGACTATCAAGTGAAAATTGTGGAATAATAGCTTCAAATTTTTTACCTTTATTTGTTTCCATCTCATAATGACCTCCCATAAATCCAGATGGTGTAGTTAAGGGTGTACCACTAGTGTATTCAAATTTTTCACCAGGATTTAATACTGGTTGTTCTCCTACCACACCTTCTCCTCTTACTTCTTGTTCAGATCCATTTGAGTCAATGATTTTCCAATATCTATTTATAAGTTGAACTTTTTCATTACTTTGATTATCTATAGTGACTTGATATGCCCATACGAAATGTTGATCTTCAGGCTCGGACTGATCATTTAAAAAGTAGGGGTTAACAGTAATATTAATTTTATTTGTTTTTTTGGAATACATAAATTTTTAATTTATGCATTCCCATTATACCAAAATTAATTAAATCCAAGTTAATTCAATATTTTTATCTCAGCCCTTCTATTTGCTGGGTGCTTAGTATTATCAGGTGTGTTAATTGCTAAATTATCTTCTCCTTGGCCCAATACGGATATGTTTTTTTCTGATATACCTGTACTTATAAGAATTTCTTTTACAACTTCTGCACGTTTTAGAGAAAGTACTAAGTTATAATCATTACTACCTTTTGTATCTGTATGACCAACTATAATAAATCTGCTTAGGTCTTTTTTATTTTTCGCTAAAAATTTTTTTAATGTAATTAAACTAATATCACTAAGAGAAAAGTCATCAAAATCAAAATAGATAATTTGCATTAATTCTTTTTTTTCATTTTGTGTTACTATAGCAATTTGGCTTTTAATTTCTTTTTTTTGTGATTTTTCATCCTCTTTCTTTTGTTCTTTCTTTTCTTTTGATAAATTATTGTAAATATTATGCATTGCTATTAAGTGATTATTTTTGCATCTTTCTATATCCCAAGTTTGCCATTCTTCTTCTTCTTGCTCAGCCCAACAATCTAGAGAGCTAATTGCTTTTGCAAGATTTTTTGGATCATAAATTATTGCTTCTTCATAAATGGAAATTAAATTATTGTATGCAATTTCAATTTCTTTGATTTTATTTTTAGGTATTTCCCAGTTTTCAATTTTTTCTGGGTAAATATAATCACCATTAAAAGCTCGTAATGCTTTTTCAGAATACAACTTCGCTGAATTCCAATCATGCATTTCTTCAGCTTCAAAAGAAGCGTTTTCTTGATAATTAAATAAAATATATTCCTGAAATGTTTTAGGATTATCAGTATTAATTTTTTTTACTTCTTCATAGGCAGCTGAACAACCCATCAAATAAATCGAAGCTAATAGTAAAGATAGTTTAAAAAAATACATATATTCCTAATACTTATCTAAAATGTCAAAACTTAGGCTTAATTGAGTTTTTTTAATGATCAAGCTCCCCAATTTTTTTAATTTATGATGATTTTATGATTGCGTAGGATAAGAAGTTTAGATACCGCATCTTATATATTTTTTATAAGGAGCTAAGCATGATTAAACATGTTACATCGGTGGATCAATCAGATAGAAAGGTCCCATATAATTTAAGACAGAGTGGTTCAACACCTGTCAAAATGTTAATCTCTACACGTGTTAGAAAATCTCCATATTGGCATCTTTCTATGGAAGCTGGATGTTGGAGAGCTACTGTCTACAATCGTGTCTATCATCCAAGGGGTTATGTAAAACCTGAAGATGGTGGAGCAATGGTAGAATATGAAGCAATAAAGAACCACGTTACAATGTGGAACGTTGCAGTTGAAAGACAAATTCAAGTAAAAGGCCCAGATGCTGAAGCATTTACAGATTACGTTATTACTCGTGACGCAACAAGAATACCAGTCATGAAAGCAGACGGATCTGTTAGAGCGGCTAGATACGTTATTCTTTGTAATCATATGGGTGGGGTTTTAAATGATCCAATTCTTTTAAGAGTTGCAAAAGATGAATTCTGGTTCTCATTATCCGATTCTGATATTGGATTATATTTACAGGGAGTCAATCACGACAAAAAATTTGATGTTGAAATTGATGAAATTGATGTTTGTCCAGTGCAAATTCAAGGTCCAAAAGCTCATGCATTAATGAAAGATTTAATTGGCGATCAAGTAGACATAGACGGTATGCCTTTTTATGGTTTGGCTGAAGCAAAAGTTGGAGGAAGAAAATGTGTAATTTCTCAAACAGGTTTTTCTGGAGCAGCAGGTTTTGAAATTTACCTTTATGATGCTACTCTATATGCAGATGATATGTGGAATGCTGTATTGGATGCAGGAAAAAAGCATAATTTAATGGTAATAGCCCCAGCTCACCACAGAAGAATTCAAGCTGGAATTTTGTCTTGGGGTCAGGATATGGATAACCAACATAATCCTTTTCAATGTAATTTAGGATATCAGGTATCTCTTTCTGGCGTAGGAGAATGGAATAAATCTAGTGACTATATTGGAAAAGAGGCTTTGGAGAAAATGAAAAAAGAAATTACTTCAGGAAATAAACCTTACAAACTTCAGTTAGTAGGAATGGTATTAGGAGGAAAACCAATTGAGGAATATGCTCCTGATTTTTGGTTAGTTTCTCCTGCTGAAGGAGGGGATCCTTGCGGCTATATTACTTCACCATGGTACCATCCAGAACAAAAAAGAAATATTGCCATGGGTTATGTTCCATTTGATGGCACACTTAGCAATAATGGTTTCCCAATTGGAAAAGTTGGCCAAAAATTCAAAGTTCATCTTCCAGATGAATATGCTGATTCACCAGGTGTTCCTGTAGATGCTGAAGTTGTTTCTATACCATTTACAGAATCTTACAACGCTAACACTAGAGAAGTTTCAAAAGCATAAGATTAATAGTTGAATTTTAAAAGCGCTTCTTAAATGAAGCGCTTTATTTTAAAAATCTTTCAAGTTGATTAATAGGAACATATCCTCCTAAAAATTCTTCATTAAAAAATAAAGATGGTGTTCCTCTGGCACCTGAACCCATGGCTAAGAATGAAGATAATTTTATTATATTTTTTACTTCATCTTTCCCCATATCAATTTTAAGTTTTGTTCTGTTTATATCTAAATCTGTTATTAATTGATCAAGTTTTTCTTGAGTCAAATTTCCTGACATGGAAAATAAACCATTATGTAATTCAGTTCCTTTATTTTGAAAATTTGCCGCAATGACCATTTCTGAAACCAATTTAGAATTTTCACTAAGTATTGGATACTGAAGGAAAATTACACGTGTATCACTTCTCCTGTTAGCAAGATCAATCAATTCAGGCTGAATTTTTTTACAATATCCACAAAAGTAATCCATAAATTCAATTACAGTATTTTCAGCATTATCAGGACCAACTTGTATAATTGCATGTTTAGGGAGAGCTTCTATAATTTTAATATGAAATGGCTTTGAGTCATCAAAAAACAACTCATTAAGAGTCATATCCTGACTATAAACATTGGTTGAAATAAAAACAAAAATAAACACAGAAAATTTTCTAAGATTATAACGCATGATTGACCCAATCTATTTAATATGATTAAGAAAGTACAGTATTTTTTTGGAGATATTTATGAAAGCAAAATCTAAGGTAGTTGTAGTAGGGGGAGGTGTTGTAGGAGTTAGTGCTCTTTATCATCTAGCTAAAAAAGGTTGGAGCGATGTTGTGCTAGTAGAAAGAAAGGAACTTACTTCAGGGTCAACATGGCATGCAGCAGGTCTACTACCTTTGTTCAATATGAGTTATTCAGTTGGTCAACTTCATAAATATGCAGTTAATTTTTATAAAACACTTCAAGAAGAAACAGGACAAGAGGTAGGTTTTAGTGTTGTTAGTAATATTCGCCTAGCAACAACTCAAGATCGTATGGACGAATATTATCAATATGCAGCTGTAGCCAAAACTATAGGTGTGAAAGTAAATTTTTTAACTCCAGATCAGGTTAAAGAAATTTGGCCATTATGTAATATAGAAGGTTTGATAGGAGCGATTCAACATCCTGAAGATGGTTATATACAACCTGCAGATTTAACTCAGGCACTAGCAAAAGGCGCGAGGGATAACGGTGCTGAAATTTATAGAAATACAAATGTTATTGCTATTAAACAGTTAGAAAATGAAATGTGGTCTGTTGAAACAGATAAGGGTACTATTGAGTGTGAACATGTAATTTCTTGTAGTGGTAATTTTGCAAGACAAACTGGAAAAATGGTAGGCTTAGATATTCCTGTAATACCTGTTGAGCATCAATATATTGTTACTGAGCCTCATCCAGAAATACAAAAAAGAAAAGAGCAAGGTTTACCTGAGATGGGAGTTTTACGTGACTCAGATAGTTCATGGTATATGCGCGAGGAAAGAGGTGGATTAATTTTAGGACCATATGAAAAGGGAGCACCTGCATGTTATGTAGATGGACCAAGTCAGAATTCAGAATTTGAATTATTCCAGGAAGATCTTGAAAGATTAGAACCACACATTGAATCAGCCATTCATAGAGTTCCTATTTTTGGAGAAGTAGGTGTTAAAAAAGTTTATAACGGTGCAATTTGTTATACACCTGATGGCAGTCCAATAGTTGGGCCTGCATGGGGTTTAAAAAACTTTTGGATTAATGAAGGTCATAGTTTTGGTATTACTGCTGCAGGTGGTGCGGGTTGGCAATTAGCTGAGTGGATAGTAGATGGTGAACCTACAATTGATATGCTAGGTGTTGATCCAAGACGTTTTGGAGATTATGCAACACAATCATTTCTTATAGAAAAAAATGAAGAAGCTTATGCAAATGTATTTACAGTACATTACCCAGATGAGGAGAGAGAAGCGGGAAGGCCATTAAGACAAGCTCCATGTTATGATCGTTTAAAAAATCTTGGAGCCGTGTTTGGACAAAAATTTGGCTGGGAAAGAGCTAATTGGTTTGCTCCAAAAGGAGAAGATCAAATAGACCATTGGTCTTTTAGAAGATCAAAATGGTTTAAACATGTAGGTAATGAATGTCAAAATGTTCAAGATAATGTAGGTATTTTAGATATGACTGCATTTGCAAAATGTAGAGTATCTGGCCCTGGAGCAAAAGATTTTCTAGATAATTTAGTTGCAAATAAATTACCGCAAAAAAATGGCAGAGTTAATCTTTGCCATGCTTTAAATACTAGAGGAGGGGTTCATTCTGAGTTTACTATTGCAAAAGAATCAGACGAGTCTTATTATTTAGTTTCTGCAGGCGCATTTCAGAGACTTGACCATGATTGGATAAAAAAATGGATGTCGAATGATAGATCAGTTTTTTTTGAAAATCTTACTAACAGTATTGGTGTTTTAGTAATAGCAGGTCCAAAATCAAGAGATTTACTTAGTAAAATTTCTAATGCTGATTTTTCTAATAAATCTTTCCCATGGTTATCTGCTCAAAAAATAGATATTGGCTTAGCCCCCTCTATAGCAATGAGAATGAATTTTGTTGGTGAACTTGGTTGGGAGCTTCATCATCCAATAGAATACCAAAATCATATATTTGATAAATTAATCGATGCTGGTAAAGAGTTTGGTATCAAACCTTTTGGAATAAGAGCAATGGATAGTTTGAGGATAGAAAAGACATATAAGCTTGTTGGTACAGAAATGTCTATAGAATATGCAGCTTATGAATCTGGGCTTGATAGGTTCGTGCATCTAAATAAAGGAAGTTTTATTGGAAGAGATGCACTTGTAAAGTGGCAACAAAAAGGGTTTAATAATAAAATGGTAACTTTAGAGGTATGCGACATTAATGATGCTGATGCACTTGGTAACAATGCTATTTATAAAGATGGAGAAGTTGTAGGGCGTGCGACAGGAGGTAACTACGGATTTAGAGTGAAAAAATCGCTTGCAATTGCTATGGTAAAACCTGAATTAAGTAATGTTGGAACAGAGTTACAGATGGATATTTTAGATAAGAAACATAAAGTCGTAGTTATTGAGGATAGTCCATATGATCCAATGAATGAAAAAATAAGAGCATAAGATATGAAAATATTAGTCACAGTTAAAAGGGTAATAGATTATAATGTTCAAGTTAGAGTTAAAGGTGATGGTTCTGGGGTGGAAAAAGAAAATGTTAAAATGTCTATGAATCCACCTGATGAAAATGCTGTAGAAGAGGCTCTTCGAATTAAAGAGGCAGGAAAAGCTGATGAGATAATTATTTTGTCTATAGGTGAAGAAAAATGCCAAGAAACTATTAGAACTGCTCTAGCTATGGGAGCTGATAGAGGAATTCTCGTTAAGGCATCTGATGAAGTAGAACCTTTAGCAATATCAAAAATAGTTTCAAAAATTGTTGAGTCAGAACAACCAGGGCTTATCTTGATGGGCAAACAAGCAATTGATGATGACTCAAATCAAACAGCTCAAATGACAAGTGCTCTTTTAGAATGGCCCCAGGCAACTTTTGCTTCAAAAATTGAAATAGATGGTAATAGCGCAAAGGTAACTAGAGAAATTGATGAGGGATTAGAGAGGATAAAAGTTAATTTACCATTCATAGCATCTTGTGATCTTCGTCTTAATGAACCAAGATATGCATCTTTGCCAAATATAATGAAAGCGAAGAAAAAACCAATTGATATAAAATCAGCTGAAGATCTTGGTGTTGATGTTTCCCCAAGAATTGAAAATATAAAAATATCGGAACCACCAACTAGACAAAAAGGTGTCATGGTTAGTGATGTCGCTGAACTGGTTCAAAAATTAAAATATGAGGCAAAAGTAATATGAGTACATTAGTTTTAGCAGAGCATAATAACATTGAGGTCAAATCATCTACATTGAACACAATAAGTGCGGCGTCTAAATTTGGTGGTGATATAGAAGTTTTAATATTAGGTTCAAATATAGAAAATATCAGTAAAGAAATCGCAAATTATCAGTATGTAACAAAAGTTCTTTTTCTAGACTCTGAAAAATTTGAACATGCAATAGCAGAAAATATAGAACCTGTAATAGTTTCATTAGCTGACAAATATTCACATATATTAGCTCCAGCGACTACTTTTGGTAAGAATATAATGCCAAGAGTTGCAGTTAAATTAGATGTAGCTCAAATAAGTGATATTGTTGATATTGAAAGTGAGGATACATTCATAAGACCAATCTATGCAGGGAATGCTCTTGCAACTATTAAAACAAAAGATCTTAAAAAAGTTATCACTGTTCGTCCAACATCATTTGATGTTGTTGCTAAAGAAGGTGGCTCGGGAGTTATTGAGTCTGTAAATTTTGACATAACTGAAAGTAAAGTAGAATTTATTGATCGAGAAGAGTCAAAATCTGATAGACCTGAATTAAGCACTGCTAGAATAGTCGTATCTGGAGGTAGGGGATTGCAAAGTGCAGAAAACTTTAAATTGATTAGCGATATCGCTGATAAATTAAATGCAGCAATAGGAGCTTCAAGAGCAGCTGTTGACGCAGGTTATGTGAGTAATGATTATCAAGTTGGTCAAACCGGCAAAGTAGTTGTTCCAGATCTTTATATAGCTGTTGGGATTTCTGGTGCAATTCAACATCTTGCAGGAATGAAAGAAAGTAAAATTATTGTTGCTATAAATAAGGATGAGGAAGCACCTATATTTAATATTGCGGATTATGGCCTTAATGCAGATTTATTTGAAGCTCTTCCAGCATTATCGTCAGAATTAGATAAATTAAACTCAATAGAAAAATAATTAATCTATTAAAAATTAATAAAAAAACATTATTATAAAGTATGGATATTCAAAGAGAGTCAATGGAATATGATGTGGTTATTGTTGGAGCAGGACCAGCAGGACTATCCACATCAATTAAACTTAAACAAATTAATCCTGATTTGAATATTTGTATTTTAGAAAAAGGATCTGAAGTTGGTGCTCATATATTGAGCGGTAATGTTTTTGAAACAAGGGCATTGGATGAATTAATTCCTGATTGGAAAGAAAAAAATGCTCCAATAAAAACAAAAGTCAAAAAAGAAAAGTTTTTATTTTTAGGAAAGACATCTTTCTTAAGTTGGCCTACATGGTTACTACCGGGTGTACAAAAAAATCATAAAAATTATATTATTAGTTTAGCTAATTTTTGCAGGTGGCTTGCTAGTCAAGCTGAAGAATTAGGTGTAGAGATCTTTCCTGGTTTTGCAGCTTCTAAAATTATTTATGATGAAAAAGATAATATTATTGGTGTTCAAACTGGTGATATGGGAATCAATAAAGAAGGAAATAAAAAAGATAATTTTGAGCCAGGTTTAAATGTAATGGCAAAAGTTACAGTTTTATCTGAAGGATGCAGAGGGCATTTAGGTAAAGAAGTAATTAGTAAATTTAAACTAGATAATAATAATTCACCTCAGCAATATGGCATTGGATTCAAAGAAATATGGGAAATTCCCAAAGAACAACATGACGAAGGTTTGGTTATGCATACTGCTGGATGGCCATTAGATAATTCAACTTATGGTGGAAGTTTTTGTTATCATGCAGAAAAAAATCAGGTTTTTATTGGATATGTAATTGGTTTAGATTATCAAAATCCTTACCTATCCCCCTATGACGAATTTCAAAAATTTAAAACTCATCCTGCTATTTCCAAAATATTAAACAATGGTAAAAGAATTTCTTATGGTGCAAGAGCTTTAATTGAAGGAGGTTTTCAGAGCTTACCTACAATGCATATGCCAGGAGCATTATTAATTGGTTGTGATGCTGGTACACTTAACATGCCAAAGATTAAAGGTTCACATACAGCAATGAAAAGTGGAATAATTGCTGCTGAAGTTATTAATGAATATATAGTTAATAAACTTCCTTTATCTGAATATGAAAATAAATTTAAAAATTCATGGGTTTATACTGAGTTGTATAAAGCACGAAATGTAAAACCTAGCTTTCAATGGAGTTTAATACCTGCAATAATATTTACTGGAATTGATCAAATATTATTCAGAGGTTATTTACCTTTTACTCTTAAACATCCTCATTCAGATCATGAAAGTTTAATACCTGCTCACAAAGCAAAAAAAATTGAATATCCTAAATATGATGGAAAGCTTACTTTTGATAAAACAAGCTCTGTTTATTTAACAGGAACTAATCATGAGGCAGACCAACCTGTGCACTTAAAATTAAAAGATCCTGAATTGCCAATTAAATATACTTTAAACGAATATGATGAGCCAGCTCAAAGATATTGTCCAGCAGGAGTATATGAAGTTGATAAAACTGATCAAAATAGTCCAAAATTTGTTATAAATGCTCAAAATTGCATTCATTGTAAAACTTGCGATATTAAAGAGCCATCTCAGAATATTACATGGGTAGTTCCTGAAGGTGCCGGTGGACCAAATTATGCTAACATGTAAAAAAGGAGCCCGGAGGCTCCTAGAAGGATTTAAATATTAATTGGGAGGAAAAATAATTAAATCATACTTTAAATTAGTATTTTTTTTATGCATTTCTAGTATATTGATTAAATATTAAATATGCAAATAATGCATACAATTACAAACACTATTCTTAAACATATGTCTTTTTTATAAAATATTAATAAAATATAAGAAGAATAATTAATAATGAGAATTGAGTCACAAAATAAAATTGCGTTTACTTTCGCATCTTCAGAAGTTAATCTTCTCAGCCAACAATTTATTAAAATAGCAGAACTTTTGACAGGAAAAATTAAATTAAAAAAATTATATGACCAGTATTTGTTAGAAAATAATCCACCCGAAAATTTTTGGATTGATGCAGTAGAAAAATTACAATTCAACTTAAAAACTAATTATCAATTTGGAAGTTTTATTCCAAAGAAAGGCCGCTTAATAGTTGTTGCTAACCATGCTTTTGGAGTAGCTGATGGTGTGTCATTATGTTCAGTAATATCAAATATAAGACAGGACTATAAAATAATTACCCACAAAGTTTTAAGGCAGGCAGAAGCTGTAAAAGACAAAATAATACCAATTGATTTTTCTTCAAATAGACAAGCTATGATAGCAAATATTGAAGCAAGAAAACAAGCAGAAAGAGTTTTGTTGAATGATGGAGTTATTATTATTTTTCCTTCAGGACAAATAGCTACAAAAGAAAATTTAAAATTCAAAACTAAAGCTCATGATGGAGAATGGAAGCAGTTTGTTTCAAAATTAATTATAAAAACAAAAAGTCCTGTTTTACCCTCTTATTTTGAAGGACAAAATAGCCAACTCTATCATATTGCTAACAAAATGGGTCAAACATTTCGCTACTCACTTTTAATGTATGAGCTAACAAGAAAAATTGGCGATACAATTAATTTACACTTTGGCAATGTTATACCTTTTGCAGATTTTGAAAAAGTTGATAGTTTGATTGAAATAACAAAACTTATCAGGCAAAAAACTTATTCTTTAGACCCTAATCCTGTGTATAATTTTTAATAAATCTTTGACATGTCAATAGAAGTAAATAAATTATAATTTTATGTCTGGCTTCGTTGGTTTACGTGCAAAAAAAAAGAAACGAAATATATACTTTACTATTGGTTTGCTTATTTTTTTTTCCATAATGTATTTTATTTTTCCAACAATTCAAACGAGTACCAAAAATCCTGTTCCTGATGAAAATATCATTCCAGATCCAACTAAGGATTTAACGAGTCTAGCTAGTACTATAGAAGAACTTGAACTTACTATTTTTCAAAAGGATCAAAAAATAAAATTTAGAGATGGTCAAATTAAAAATCTAGAAGTTAAATTAAATGATACTATATTTCAACTTGATAATACAATGCAAGATTTAAAGGAAATTGAGAATTCATATCAAAAAATATTATCAAAAAATACTAAATCAGTCTCTATTAACGAGCTAGAAATTTTACAAGATAAGTTTGTTGAGTTAAATAAGGAGAATGATAAGAATATTTTAAAAATCAAAAATTTAAATCAAAAAATTAAAGAATTAGATAATAATATTCTTTTAGTTGATAATAATCAAAAAAGTATTTCAAATGAAAATAAAAAATTAAAAAAAGACAATAAAAGTCTTTTTTCAAAAAATTTAAAACTTAATGAAAATATTAATAAAATTAAGAATAAAATTAATGAAAAAAATATAGAAATAGAGATGTATTTAAAAGAAATAAAAAAATTAAAAGATAGATCTCATCATGGTGGTTAAATTTAATTTATAAATTGATTACAGCCATCTAAAAGTAGTGCTTTTAAATAATTTGTATGAGATCTATTAACATGAATATCATAGCTTTGTTTTTCTTTATCTAGATGGTTGCGAATTATTAAAATTGGTATTTTTACAAAGATAGTTTGTGCAACTTTAGAATTATCTTTTAAAACTTTATCAATGTCTAAAATCATAAATTTTTTCAATAAATCAACACTTTTTTTGCCTTCAATTCTTATTACTGTTTTGTTTTCTGAAATATCTGTTACGCTCGTTTTTTCTGAATTTAATCGTTCAATAAACTGATTATATATTTTAACAAAAATATCATTTTCTATAAAGGTAATTAGCCATTCATTTGGGCTAAGCCAAATTACTTGAAATTTTGAATTTTCAACTTTTGTGTTTGGATCAATGGGCAAAAGAGTTTCAAGAATAGACCCTGCATCACTTAAAAAATTTTTATCTTTAGTGTTACCTCTTAGGTTTAGTTTTCCTATAAAAGGAATCTCTTCAATCAAAATACCATTTTTTTCTATTTTTAATTCTTTTAAAACTGCTTTTCTTTCTAATTTCATGCTAGCAATCTTTCATTTTTAGGATCAATAAAAACTGGGTTTGTTATTTCAACCTCGACACTTTTATTTAACATGGGAACAATAAGTTTTGTGCCTTTTTTAGAGATGCCACTTTTCACTAATGCTAGAGCAATTGAACGGTTTAAATTTGGAGAGTGATAACTTGAAGTAACATGGCCTACCATTGGCATTGGTAATGATGTTTCAACTTCAACTAATTGAGCACCTTCTTCTAAAACAATAGATGGATCAGTGGTTAAAAGACCTACCAATTGTTTTCTATCCTCTCTAATTGTATCACTTCTATATAGAGCTCTTTTTCCTACAAAATCATATTTCTTCTTACTAACTATCCAATCCATATTTAAATCAACTGGGGTAACAGAACCATCAGTCTCTTGACCTACAATTATATACCCCTTTTCTGCACGAAGAACATGCATTGCCTCTGTTCCATATGGAGTAATGTTATATTCTTTTCCAATATCAATACATTTATTCCATAAACTTAGTGCATAACTTGATGGGACATTAATTTCATAACATATTTCTCCTGTGAAGCTAATTCTCATAACTCTGCATTTAACATTATCTATTTCTAATTTTTTGAAACTCATATGAGGAAAGTTTTCATTAGAGAAATTTTGATTAGGAAATAGAAACTCAACAATTTTTCTACTATTTGGTCCATTTAAACTTATAGTGCCATACTGCTCAGTAACTGAAGTTAGATAAACCTCAAGCTCTGGCCATTCTGTTTGAAGCCAATCCTCAAGTTTACTCATGACACTTGCAGCATTGCCAGTAGTAGTAGTCATTAAATAATGATACTCGCCAAGACGAGTGGTTACTCCATCATCAATTACCATACCATCATCCCCTAACATTATACCATAACGACACTTACCTATTTCTAGCTTTGACCAAGCATTTGTATAAACACGATTTAGGAATTCACTAACGTCTCTGCCTTTAATATCAATTTTTCCCAATGTAGATGCATCTAAAATTCCAATACTATCTCTCGTTGCCTTCACTTCTCTGTTAACAGCTTCATTCAATGTTTCATTATTTTGAGGATAATACCAAGCTCTTTTCCATTGTCCGACATCTTCAAATAGGGCTTTGTTAGTAACATGCCACTCATGCATTGGAGTCGTTCTTTCAATATCAAAAAATTCTTTAACATATCTACCTGCCATTGCTCCAAAAGTAACTGGTGTATAAGGCAATCTAAAAGTAGTTGTTCCTAAATTTGAAATATCTTGACCAGTAAGTTCACTAACAATGCCAAGAGCATTTACATTACTAGTTTTACCTTGGTCTGTAGCCATTCCATTTGTTGTATATCTTTTAATATGTTCAATTGACTGGAACCCTTCGGATAACGCTATTTTGATATCTTTTGCAGTAACATCATTTTGAAAATCAACAAACATTTTAGATTTATTAATTTTATCTTTGCCAGTTACTAACCAAGTATTTTGTTGTTTGCCTATTTTAATTGCTTCAGCTTTATAAACTTCAATTTTCTCAATTTGTTTATTATTTTCGCCTAGGAATTTTTTTACTGATTCGTAGGTATCCTCTAAAATATTTTTTAAATCGAAAAATCCATTACAAGAACCAACTGATATTGTTTGCTGATGAGCTTGATATGGTACAAAACAGGAGTCTTCATTTCTATATTTTAATTTTCCTCTTGATTGCGTAAATAAATGTACTGTAGGAGACCACCCTCCAGATATACATAACAAATCACAAGTTAAAACTTCTGTATTATTATTTGTAGGATATTTTTCTCTAAATTTTTCTATAGTAACAGAGGTAATTTTTTTTCTTCCAGATGTGTCAGAGATTATATATCCTGAATAAATTTTCATTCCTAAACTTTTTACTAAAGTAGGTAGATCTCCATCAACTTCACTTCTAACATCAATAATTGCAGAAACTTTAATATTATGGTGATGGTAATCTAATGCTGTTTGGTATGCACTATCATTATTTGTAAAAATAATAATTTTTTTTCCTAGCTCAATACCATACCCATTTAGATATTTACTAACACTTCCTGCAAGCATTATTCCAGGTCTGTCATTATTATTAAAAGTTAGAGGTCTCTCAATAGATCCTGTAGCTAAGATTACTTTTTTTGCTCTAATCTTCCACAAAACTTGTCTAATTGAGTTATCCCTTCTTTTCCCTTTATTAGGATCAATGTCTTGAATTCCTAATAAATAGTTGTAGTGCATATAAGCAAATAATGAGGTACTTGTGACAATTTTTATATTTTTAGAATTTTGTAATTCGTCTAATATTTTATTTTTCCATTCATTTTGACTTTGCCCATTAATTTTATTGTTATATTTATTTGTAGATAAAATTGATCCACCGATCTCACTTTCTTGCTCTATCAACAAGACCTTTAAATTTTTAGCGAGAGCAATCTTTGTAGCATATAATCCACTAACTCCACTACCTACAACAACTACATCACAATGGTAATGATAATGTTCATATTTATGAGGATCTTCTTTTTTTGGAGAAACTCCTAAGCCGGCTGCATGACGAATAAAGTGCTCATATGTTTTCCAAAATTTTGGTGGCCACATAAAAGTTTTATAATAAAATCCTGCAGGAAAAAAGGGTGCTAGTAAATCATTTATTGCACCTAAATCAAAATTAACACTCGGCCATCTATTTTGAGATTTTGCTATAAGCCCATCATACAAAATTACTTCAGTCGCTCTTCTATTTGGCTCTGTGTATTCACCGTTTTCTAATTGAATAATACCGTTTGGCTCTTCACAGCCAGCTGATATAAATCCTCTTGGTCTATGGTATTTAAAACTTCTTCCAATTAGATGTATTCCGTTTGATAATAATGCAGAGGCAAGAGTATCACCCTCGTATCCTAAGTATTTTACACCATCGAAGATAAAATTAATCTGTTTTTTTTGATTAATATTTTTATTGTTGTTTAGACGCATAATATCTATTTTTTTGATGTAGAAAAATTACCAGATCCAATTTGAGGTTCTCCACATGGAGTAATTGGATCATTTGAATCAATTTTTGGTGGTTTTGTTCCTATTGGATAGATTGCAAGAATTTCATCTGTTGCAGTATTTCTTGCAACATTAAACCACTGCCTACAACCAAAGGAGTGATTCCATCTTTCGTACTGAAGACCTTTGATATTTTGTCTTAAAAATAAATAATCAGCCCACTGGTCATCAGATAATTCAGGAGGATTTTTTGGCCTTACTATATGTGCTTCACCACCACAAGAAAATTCTTCTTGTTCTCTTTCACCACAATAAGGACAATTAATAAGTAACATTTTTTAATGCGCTACAGCTGCAGCACCATGCTCATCTACAAGCTCTCCACTTGAAAACCTATTAATACTAAACGGTGCATTAAGTTTATGTGGTTGATCATTTGCAATTGTGTGCGCAAATACCCATCCGGAACCAGGCGTAGCTTTAAAGCCACCAGTACCCCATCCACAATTAAAGTAAAGGCCGTTAATATGAGTTTTACTTATTATCGGACTAGCATCTGGACATATATCAACTATTCCACCCCAATGACGCAACATTTTCATACGTGAAAAAATAGGAAATAATTCAACAATTGCCATTATTGTATCTTCTACAATATTAAAACCACCTCTTTGTGTGTATGAATTGTAACCATCTGTTCCTGCACCAATAACTAATTCGCCTTTGTCTGATTGAGAAACATAAGCATGAATTGTATTTGACATAACAACAGTATCAATTACAGGTTTTACAGGCTCAGATACTAATGCTTGTAATGGTCTACTTTCAAGAGGAAGCTTAATGCCAGCCATTTTAGCAATTACACTACTATGACCTGCTGATACCACTCCTATTTTTTTAGAATTAATTGTACCTTTAGTAGTTTCTATTCCTGTGACGTTACCATTATTTACATTTATAGCTGTTACCTCACAGTTTTGAATAATATCAACGCCCATTGCATCTGCTCCTCTTGCATAACCCCAAGCTACAGCATCATGTCTTGCAGTTCCTGCACGACGTTGAAGAGTTGCACCTAAAACAGGGTATCGGATATTTTGTGAAGTGTTTATTACTGGACAAAACTTTTTAACTTGTTCAGTATTTAACCAATCACAGTCAATATCATTTAGCCTATTTGCATTCCATCGCCTTTTTAATTCCCTTACGTCATGTAGATTGTGAGCAACATTCATTACACCTCTTTGAGAAAACATAACATTATAATTTAGTTCTTGAGACATTCCTTCCCATAATTTTAAAGCATGTTCGTAAAGAGCAGCACTTTGATCCCATAAATAATTTGAGCGAATAATAGTTGTATTTCTTCCTGTGTTACCACCACCAATCCAACCTTTTTCAACAACTGCTATGTTTCTTACTCCATGGTTTTTAGCTAAATAATATGCAGTTGTAAGTCCGTGCCCACCACCACCAACGATAATAGCATCATAATTTTTTTTTATTTCTGGATTTCTCCATGCTGGTTGCCAATTTTCATGGTAACTTAATGCATTTCTAACTAGAGAAAATACAGAATACTTCTTTGGTTTTTTTATCATTTAAAATTGAAGTACTTAATATCAGTTTTAAAACAGACCTTCAATTTCTCCTTTATCATTTAGCCTGATCGAATCTGCCGCAGGTACGCTAGGTAATCCCGGCATCGTCATAATCTCTCCACAGATAACTACAATAAATTCAGCGCCACTTGATAAACGTATCTCTCTAATTGGTATTGAATGGTTGGCTGGAGCACCTTTCTTGTTAGGATCAGTTGAAAAACTATATTGAGTTTTTGCAATACAAATTGGAAATTTACCATATCCAGCTTTTTCAAATTGTTCCATCTGATCTAAAATCTTTTTATCAGCTATAACATCATCAGCTCTATAAATTTCTTTTGCAATCTTTCTAACTTTATCAATAAGAGGTAAATTATCTTCGTAAATATATTTAAAACTATTTTCCTTTTCAGCCAATTCTACAACTTTCTGAGCAAGATCTATTGTTCCATTTCCCCCTTTAGCCCAATGTTTACATGTGATTGCTTGAATATTTAATTTTTTACACTCTTCTTTAAGCGCCTCTACTTCTTTATCTGTATCTGCTACAAAATGATTTACAGCCACAACAACTGGAAGTCCAAATTTTTGAATATTTTCTATGTGACGTTTTAAATTAGAAGTTCCATCAATAACAGCTTTAATATTTTCTGATTGTAGATTTTTTTTATCAACACCACCATGCATTTTTAGTGCACGAATTGTTGCAACTAAAACTACAGCACTTGGAACTAGATTCCCTTTTCTACATTTAATATCTAAAAACTTTTCTGCACCAAGATCTGCTCCAAATCCAGCTTCTGTAACTACGTAATCACTTAAATCTAAACTTGTTTTGGTTGCTATAATACTATTGCAACCGTGAGCAATATTAGCAAATGGCCCCCCATGAATTATAGCCGGATTATTTTCAAGTGTTTGGACCAGGTTTGGCATTAATGCCTCTTTAAGTAAGACAGTCATAGGTCCATGTGCGTTTAAATCTTTTGCAAAAATTGGTTTTTTATCTCTTGTATATGCAACTGTTATATTTCCAAGTCTTCTTTCTAAATCCTCTAAATCACTTGCAAGGCAAAATATAGCCATTACCTCTGAAGCAACAGTAATATTAAAACCATCTGTTCGTGGATAACCATTAGCAATACCTCCAAGATTAGCAGTTATTTCTCTTAATGCTCTATCATTTAAATCAACACATCTTTTCCAACTGACTCTGCGAATATCTATTTGAAGTTTATTTCCCCAATATATGTGATTATCAATTAATGATGCTAGAAGATTGTTTGCAGAAGTAATTGCATGAAAGTCACCAGTGAAATGCAAATTAATATTTTCCATTGGTACTACTTGTGCATAGCCTCCACCTGCTGCCCCACCTTTCATACCAAAACTCGGACCAAGACTTGGTTCTCGAAGACAAACAATACTCTGTTTACCAATCTTACAAAGTCCGTCGCTAAGTCCAACAGATGTTGTCGTTTTACCTTCTCCTGCCGGAGTAGGGGTTATTGCTGTTACTAGAATTAATTTTGATTTATCTTTTTTTCCTCTTATTTTATTAAAATCAATTTTTGCTGTATGATGACCAAATGGATGTAAATCATTTTCCTCTAGATTTAATTTTGATGCAATTTCTCTAATATTTTTTTTATTTGCTTTACGTGCAATCTCAATGTCGGACATAGACTCCCTTAATTTTTAAGAATTTATAGAGGATGTTTTTTCATATAAGTATATTTATTTCAGAATTCGAAATAAAAATTGTTGATATATCCTATTATATTTTATTGAAAATTTTGGCCATCAAAGCTCAAATTAGGTTTATTTACAGCTTTTAACCATTCGCTTGTTTTTTTAATTCCTCCAAAAGCATAGAAGTGTATTTTTCTCAATTTGGTACTTGGATTATTAATTTTATAGCTAGCTAGATCATAAATAAGTTTATCAGGACTTTTTGTTGTTGCAAGTTTTGTAATATTTAAAGCTTGTTTTGATAAAAATCTTATTGAATTCCCAATTCCACAAGATGTAGCATAGCTTAGCAAAGTTTTTAATGTTGCGGGACCTGGAATTCCAGCATGTATTTCTAATTTATTATTTAATTTATCTAGATTTCTTTCCCATTTCTCTAAAGAATTTGACTCAAAGAAAAACTGAGTAGCTAAGTACATTTTAAAATCTACATTTTTAGAAAAATCATTTTTTTGAATTATTGCCTTATCTAAATCAGCTTGTTTAACATCAGGATTTCCTTCAGGATGTCCTGCAAGACCAACTTCTCTAAATTTATATTTAGACAACAAATCTGTTTCAAGAACTTCGATTGAACTCGAAATTTCTCCTTTTTGTTTCCCTCCACCACCTATTACTAGAATTTTTGTACAACCACATTCTTCAGACAGCTTTTTAATATATTCTTCTAACATTTTATAATTTTCAATTGTTCTTGCGGGCAAGTGGGGGATTACTTGATACCCTTCTTCAGAAAGTTTTTTTGATGTAATAATTACTTTATTCATATCTTCATCAGGTAGGAATGTTACGTAAATATTATTATCCTTCGAAATAAGATCAGAAAATTGACCGTATTTTGCATATACATTAGGTGTTGTTTCTATTGAACTATTAGATAAAAAATCTAGAGCAGTCTTTATAGTGTCATTTGTCATAGAAATATTAGTATTGTTATTATATTAAGTGCATAAATGATAAATTCAAAATTTACTATCCTTACTTTCTATCAATTTAAAGAAATTAAAGATATTTTATTTTTAAAAAAAAGATTTTCTGATTTTTGTAAATTTAACAAAATAAAAGGTACAATTATCTTAGCTGAAGAGGGTGTAAATGGCACTATTGCGTCGATCCCAGAGAGTATAAAAAATTTTGAGATAGAATTAAAAAAATTAGAATTTGAAAACTTCAATCCGAAATATTCTTATTTTAAGTTTATGCCTTTTTTTAGATTAAAAATTAGATTGAAAAAAGAAATAGTTACCTTAAGATCTCAAATATCAGATCCAGAAAATATTACTGGTAAAAAAATAAAACCTGAAAAATGGAATAATCTCATTAATGATAAAGATACTATTTTAATTGATGTAAGAAATGATTTTGAAGTTGAAATGGGTACGTTTCGAGGATCAATTAATCCCAAAACAAAAAGTTTTACAGAGTTTAAAAGCTTTTTAAAAGGCAACTTGAATGAAGATAAAAATAAAAAAATTGCCATGTTTTGTACCGGTGGTATCAGGTGTGAAAAAATTTCCTCCTACATGATAAAAAAAGGCTTTAAAAATGTAAATCAGTTACATGGTGGAATATTAAATTATTTAGAGAAAATTCCTAATAAAGACTCTTTATGGGATGGTGAGTGTTTTGTTTTTGATAATAGAGTTTCGGTTCAAAATGAGTTAAAGGATGGGACATTTGAGCTCTGTCACGCGTGTAGATATCCCTTATCGAAAACACAAATAAAATCTAAAAAATATTTGAAGGGAGTTTCATGCCCAAAATGTTATGGCAAAATTAGTGAAGCAAAGAAAAAGAGTTTAATTGATAGAAATAAACAAATCCAAATTGCAAAAAGAAAAGGATTGTATAGTCCTTTTATTAAACAAACAGTAAACGATTTATAAAAAACGCTTTATTTCAATTATTTTTAATATATAGGACCTTCATGGCAAAGAAAACTTCATATGCTTTAAAACAACTAGTTCCTGAAGAAAATCCAAAAACAGGTACTAAATATATTGTTAGAAAGCCAACAAAAGGCATGAAAGTTGCTGAAAAGTTAAGGCTAAAAAAATATGATCCAGTTCTAAAAAAACATGTTTGGTTTGTTGAAAAGAAAATGCCTCCACATAGTAAATAAATTTACTTTATTTTTAAAATTTATCACCTACCTCCATATCTATGACAGATAAAATTGGTATTCATTGGTTTAGATTAGATTTAAGATTAAATGATAACCCAGCTATTGAGAATTTATCAAAAGATGTCGACTCTATATTACCAATATATATTTATGATGAAAGCCAGTTTATGGGTCAAGCATCAAAATGTTGGTTAGAAAATTCACTGCAAAGTTTGAATACCAAACTAAATAATCTTAACAGTCAATTATATATATTCAGAGGAAACCCAAAAAAAATCATAAATAAAATTATTCAAAATAAAAAAATCACTCACTTTTATTGGAATAGGCTTTACGATAAAGATTCAATTAATAGGGATAAAGATCTTAAATCTTTTTTATTACAAAATTCTATATCATGCCAATCTTTTAATGGTTATCTTCTGACTGAACCATGGAATATACAAAATAAATCTGGAAATTTTTTCAAAGTCTTCACTCCTTTTTGGAAAACAAATTATGAGTTATTAAAAAATACTAAATTAGATTTAAGTGCTAATAAAAAATATAATTTTTATAATCAAAATATTAACTTCAATTTAAATTTTCAAGAATTAAATTTAAATACTCCAAAAAAAATTTGGATGAAAAAAATACTTTCTTATTGGAAAGTGGGAGAGGATGAAGCTAAAAATAAACTTAAAAACTTTATAAAATTTAAACTAAAAAATTATAGTTCTGGAAGAGATAGACCAGATACTGAATTAACATCCAGACTTTCTCCTCATTTACATTTTGGAGAAATATCACCCAAAAGAATATTTTCTGAAGTAATAAAGTCTAACATTAATGAAGATAATAAAAGAAAATACCTATCAGAAATTGGTTGGAGAGACTTTTCTTATAATCTTCTCTATAATTATCCTAAAATGACTAAAGAGCCCATACAAACAAAGTTTAACAAATTCCCATGGTTGAGAGATAATAAATCTTTAAAGAGTTGGAAATTAGGAAAAACAGGAATTCCTATAATTGATGCAGGCATGAAAGAGCTTTATGAAACAGGCTGGATGCATAATAGAGTTAGAATGATAGCCGGTTCATTTTTGACAAAAAATCTTTTGATTCACTGGAAAGAGGGAGAAAAATGGTTTTTTGATTGTTTAGTAGATGCTGACATAGGCTCTAACACAGCTGGTTGGCAATGGATTGCAGGG
The DNA here is from genome assembly GCA_902576125.1 of uncultured Alphaproteobacteria bacterium. GTDB lineage: Bacteria > Pseudomonadota > Alphaproteobacteria > HIMB59 > CACPNW01. The sequence goes on from CACGUF010000006.1 coordinate 39,618, forward strand.
AGTGGAGCAGATGCTAGTCCATATTTCAGAATTTTTAATCCAATTTTACAAGGAAAAAAATTTGATCCAAATGGTGAATATGTCAGAAAATTTATTCCTTCTTTAAAAAAAATTCCTGATAAATTTGTTCATTCTCCTTGGGAGATGAGTTCTCAAGAACAAGAAAAATATAATTTCTTTATAGGGAAAGATTATTTATTACCAATATTAGATTTAAGTGAAACAAGAAAAAGAGCACTTGCAGCCTTTAAAAGTATAAGTGAATAAAGAGTTGCAAAAAAAAATTGCTGTAATTGGGTCTGGTATTTCAGGCATAAGTTCAGCTTTTATTTTATCATCTAAGTATAAAGTCCACTTATTTGAAAAAAATGATTATTTGGGTGGTCATACAAGAACTATAAATGTTCATGATGATAATAATTTAGCAATTGATACAGGTTTTATAGTTTATAATAATAAAAATTACCCTGACCTTATAAAATTTTTTAATCATTTAGATATTTTAACTTCAAATTCTGACATGTCATTTGCAGTATCGGATAGTTTTACTAAAATTGAATATGGTGGTAAAAATCTCAAATCTCTTTTTGCACAATACAATAATATTATTAATTTCAATTTTATAAAAATGACTTATGAGATTTATAGATTTTATAAATTATGTAAAAAAATAAAAGTAAATAATTTTAAGAATGAACTAACTTTATGTGAATTTTTAGATGAAAATAATTTTTCATCTTACGTAAGAGATCTGCATATTTATCCTCTGGTTTCATCAATATGGTCAACAAATCAATCCGATATTCTTAATTTTCCTTTTAGATTATTTTTAAATTTTTTTACTAATCATGATTTATTTAATTTTAAAAATAGACCTCAGTGGAAATTTGTAAATGGTGGGAGTAATACTTATATTAAAAAAATATTAAATCTTAATAAATTTGAGTATTCACTCAATAGTGAAATTACAGATATAAAAAGAGAAGAAAATCAAATTAAAATCATTAATAACAACCAAGAATCTACTTTTGACTTTTTAGTATTAGCTACTCATGCTGATCAGGCTTTAAAAATACTTAGTGATCCTTCTTCAGATGAAATAAACATTTTATCAAAATTTAAATATACCAAAAATAAGGCTTACTTACATTCTGATGAGAGGTTGATGCCAAGAAATAAAAAAACTTGGTCTAGTTGGAATTTTTTAAAAAATAAAAATAGTAGTCATCATTTTACACTGTCTTATTGGATGAATAATCTACAAAAATTAAAAACTAAAAAAAATTATTTTGTTACTCTTAATCCTATTGAAGTTCCAAATTATATTCATAATGAAACTATTTTTTCACATCCAAAATTTGACTTTGCATCACATGAAGCTCAAAAGAGTTTAAAAAAAATTCAAGGTACTAAAAAAACTTTTTTTTGTGGTTCTTATCATGGATATGGTTTTCATGAAGATGGTATTCAATCTGCCGCATATATTGCCAAGATGTTAGAAGTTGATATACCTTGGAAAAGGGATAATAGCTTCTATAATAGACTACAATATATTTAATTATGAATTCAAAAATTTTATTATCTTCAATAGTCCATAAACGCTTTGGAAAAATAAATCATTTATTTAAATACAAAGTTCCAAGTATTTTTTTAGATTTAGATGAATTGGATAAAGTAAAAAATAATTCCTATATATTCTCAATAAATTCTTTTAATATTTTATCATTTAATGAAAAAGATCACGGTTATCGTGATAATAGAAAAATTAGAGACTATATAATTGATCATCTAAAAAAATATAATATTCAATATAAAAAACTTAAAATAAAGATCCTGTGTTTTCCTAGAATATTGGGCTATGTTTTTAATCCATTATCAGTAATATACTGTTATGATTGTGATCAATTAATATCTATTTTTTATGAGGTAAAAAATACATCAAATGAACAACATACATATGTGTTTGTAAAAGGTTCAAATTTAGAAATGAATACATTAAAGCATGAGTGCAATAAAAATTTTTATGTTTCTCCTTTCATAGGAATGAAAGGAAAATATTTATTTACAAACAAATTAGATCAAGAGAAAATTAATTTGATAATAGATCTTTATGATACTAATAATAAAAAAGTATTAATGGCATCACAAGCTGGAAAGTTTGATGAATTTAAGGCTATAAAATTATTAAAATATAATATTATTAATCCTCTCTTTGGATTTAAAGTTATGGTAGCTATTTTATTTGAAGCTTTAAGAATTGTTTTTAAGGGCGGAAGATATTATGCTAGAAAGAAAAAACCAATTGATACTATCTCTTTTGAAGGAAATTTTTAATGAGTTATGTAAATGATAAATTTAAACAGTCTTTTGAAATTGTAGCGCAAAAATTTTTGTCAAAAATTCGTTACGGTGAATTAATTGTCACGTTCCCATCAGGCATTACTAAATCTTTTAAAGGTAAAAAAGGTCATGAAAAAGCTGACTTAAAATTAAATAACTATAAATTTATCTCAAAAATTTTAAAAAAAAAATCGATTGGTTTTGCTGAGTCGTATATGGATGGTGATTTTAGCTCCTCTGATTTAACTAAATTACTTTTAATTTCTTTTAAAAATGAAAAATTTTTTCTACAAAATTTAAAATCAAATATTTTTTTCAATATCTATTCTAAATTTAAACATTTTCTCAATGAGAATACAAAAAAACAAAGTAAAAAAAATATAGAATACCATTATGATTTAGGAAATAGTTTTTATGACAAATGGTTAGATCGAAGTATGACCTATTCTTCAGCTTATTTTGAAAAAGACAATCAAAATTTATTTGATGCACAAATAAGCAAATATAAACATATTGCTCATTCACTTAATTTAAATGAAAATTCAACAGTTCTCGAAATTGGTTGCGGTTGGGGGGGATTTTCATCATATATTGCAAAAAATTTTAAATCTAAAATAGATGCAATTACAATCTCGAAAGAACAATTTGAGTATGCATCAAATAGAATTCAAAAAGAAGGTTTAGGAGAAAAAGTATCGATTAAATACAGTGATTACAGAGATATTGAACATAAGTATTCAAATATAGCATCAATAGAAATGTTTGAAGCTGTTGGAAAAAAATATTGGGAAAAATATTTTAGTGTTTTAAAAAATTCTTTGGTTAATTCTGGCAAAGCAGCTTTACAAATAATAACTATTGATGATCAAAGAGCAATTAATTATCAACGTCAACCTGATTTTATACAGCAATATATATTTCCAGGTGGTATGTTACCTACTAAAAAAGAACTTGAAGAAATCAATTACAAAGTTGGCCTTGATTTTAAAGAGATAAAAAATTTTGGTTTATCATATGCAAAAACACTAAATCTTTGGAATCAGCAATTTCAAAATTCATGGGATGATTTAGCTCAATTAGGATTTAATAAAAGATTTAAAAGAATGTGGGAATTTTATTTATCTTATTGTGAGACAGGCTTTATTTCTAAGTCTACTGATGTTTCTCATTTTCTAATTAATAGATGAGTAAAATAAAATTATTTTTAATACTTAGTGGCTATCAGCTAACTTGGTTGATGTGTGTTTTTGGTGAAGTTTTATATAAAAGTTTTTTACCTGGTCTACTTTGTGGAATAATTTTTGTATTGTTGGTTTTTGCAAATTCAAAAAATAAAAAAAGATTTTTTTATATTGTTTTATTAATTTCAATTATTGGATATTTATTTGATTCAATTATTGTAAATTTTAAAATTTATAATTTTAATACTTCTTTATATGTTGGGGTGTTACCTATTTGGATGATAATTCTTTGGCCAAGTTTTGCAACGTTATTTGATGAAATTTTAGTTTTTTTATCAAAGTACAAGGCAATTGCTTTATTGCTCAGTGGTAGTTTAGGGCCTCTTACATATTATTCAGGAAAGCCTTTAGGTTTAATTGATATAAATAATTTTACCTTATTCTTTATTAGCATGATAGCTTTCTGGATTTTTCTTATGCTGTTCTATTTAAATTTTTTATTGCGACTAAAATTTAATTAGGATTTTCTTCAGTCAAGGTTTTTGCCTTAGCTTCTTCTCTATCTTTTTTATTTTTGGCACGGTTAAGAGCTTTTTCAAGATCTTGATATGTGCAAAGTCCAGTATCCATTGGACTCTTAGCTTCAAGAACTGCTTCTCTATAAGTACCATTACGAATGGCTTCAACTGTATTTTTAGTTGATCCAGTAAGTTTTGCAATTTGTGAGCTACTTAGTTCATCAGGATATCTTTTTATTAGCCATAAAATAGCATATGGCTTTTCTTGTCTTAGTGATAGCGGTGTATATTTTGAATCTTTTTTTCTTGGTGGCAGAGCATCTATTACATCTGAGGAAATTAGATTTAGACTGGCTGCTTGATCATTTTCACATCTTATTATTTCTTCTTTTGTTAGCTGTTTATTATCTATTGGATCATAACCTCTCATACCAACTGCCACTTCACCATCCGCTATGCCTTGTACTTCTAATTCATGCAAGCCACAGAACTCAGATATTTGTTTAAAACTAAGTGATGTATTGTCTATCAGCCATATGGCTGTCGCCTTTGGCATAAGTGGTAATTTCATATTTTATCCTTTTATAAAAAAAAACTCTTATAAATATATTCCTTTCAATTTAATATAAAAATAATTGCATATGACAGATTTTATAGAAATAAATGATAAAGAAAAGACCATAAAAAGCCTTAATTTAGAAGATTTAAGTTTAGAAAATTTAAAGCAATATATTAATGAGCTTAAGGAGGAGATTGAAAGAGTGAAGGCGGAGATTAGTCTGAAAAAAAAATCAATAAATGAAGCAGAAAAATATTTTAAATAACTATTTACTTATTTTGATACCTTTAAAGCGTTTTTGAAATCTTGCTACTTGACCCTCTGATTCATTTAAGTTAGCTTTTCCACCAGTCCAAGCAGGATGAGATTTAGGATCTATTTCTAACTTTAATGTATCATTTTCTTTACCCCATGTAGATTTTGTTTTAAAAGTTGAACCATCTGTCATGACAACATTTATCTCATGGTAATCAGGATGTATATTTTTCTTCATTTTATAGGCCTTATAGTTAAATATTCTTTAAAGTAAAGTTAGATTTTCTATCAGTTTATTATGAATTAATGTGTTAGATACTGCTATATCTCTAGATTTTGTAGTCCATTTATTTCCATCAGGTTCCGATACTTTCCCTCCTGCTTCTTTTACAAGTAAAACACCTGAGCATATATCCCATAAATTAAGGTCTCTCTCCCAAAAACCATCTATTTTACCTGAGGAAACATATGCCAAGTCTAAAGCGGCAGATCCTAATCTTCTAACTCCTGCAGTTTTTTTTGAAATATTGTCTAATTCTGAATAAAATTTTTGGTAAATCCTATCTCCAAAAGGAATGCCTGTACCTATAACACAATTAGTTAATTGATGTCTTTTAGAAACTCTTAACCTTTTATTATTACACCATGAACCTTTTCCTAATGATGACCAATAAAATTCGTTTAAAATTGGATTATAAACTATACCATCAGTTATTTCATTGTTTACCATTTTGGCAATAACGATAGCTACATGTGGAATACCGTGAATAAAATTTGTTGTTCCATCAATTGGATCTATTATAATTGTTTCACCTTCACCTTCTATATAACCTGACTCTTCTGTTAAATAGTTAACATTTGGATAATAATATTTTAATGTTTCTAATATAGATGTTTCAACTTTTAAATCAGCACTCGTTACAAAATCACCAACATTTTTTGATTGTATTTGCAAATTTTCTATTTCACCAAAATCACGTGCTAATATTCTGCCAGCTTTTCTTGCTGCTTTTTCAAAAATATTAATTGTTGCTGGTAGCATTATTTTTTTACTTTTTCTACATAACTTGCATCTTCAGTACTGATTACTACAAAGTCATTATTAGATATAAATGGCGGCACAGAAGTCTTAATTCCTCCTGTTAAAATTGCAGGCTTATATGATGACGCTGCAGTTTGACCTTTTACTACTGCCTCAGTTTCCTCAACTTTCAAAGTTATATTATCAGGAAGTTCTAAACCAACAACTGTATCCTCATAAAATTGAAGGTTAATATTATCATTTTCAATTAAAAACTTAGATTGATTTTCAGATATAATATCTTTACCAATTTCAATTTGTTCATATGTTGAGTTATCCATGAATACAAATTTATTACTTTCAAAGTATAGATATTGACACATTTTTTCATCAAGAATTGCTCTTTCTACACTCTCAGATGATCTAAATCTTTCATTCATTTTAGTACCTTCACGAATTTCTTTCATTTCAACCTGCAAGTAAGCACCACCTTTACCTGGCTGAGTATGTTGAGTCTTTAAAACTCTCCATAATCTAGAATTAATTTCTAAGATATTTCCAACTTTAATTTGATTACCATCAATTTTCATTTTTTTCCTTAAAGTACATTTTATTAATTTTTGTATTTATTCTTTTTATATTCCTGCAGTCTACTATATTAAAAGTAGGATTTAATAAAACTCTATTTTTATTTGCTATGTATTTAAACTTTTTTAGAATAATTGAATTTCCTCTGACTTTTATGTACTCAATTTTTTTAGTTGCCATTACAATACTTAAACTAATATCAAAGCCACAATCTACAAAAAGCTTAAAACTTGATTTTCCAAATTTAGAGATCAACTTTTTTTGAAATGTTAATACAAATTCAGATCCAAAACCTCTAAGAATATAGTATTTAAAATGGAGAATGGGTTTGATTTTGTATTTTTTAGTTTCTAGAATAATATTTTCAGCTTGTAAAAGCGAGTTAATAGTAAAAGCTACAATTTTTTTGCTCACCTACAAAAATTTTTTAAAATCAAGCATTGTATCAATCATTCTATTAGAGAATCCCCATTCATTATCATACCAAGATAATACTCTACAAAATCTTCCGTTGAGTACTTGGGTTTGAGTTAAGTCAAACACAGAACTACTAGAGTTATGATTAAAATCTATTGAAACCAAAGGTAATTTATTAGTTGTTAAAATATTTTTTAATGCTTTAGTTTTACTAGCACTAATCACCAAATTGTTAATTTGTTTAACAGAAGTTTTCTTCTTTGAGGTAAATGTAAAATCAATAAGAGAAACATTAGGTGTTGGAACTCTAATCGCTGTGCCATCTAGCTTTCCTTTCATTTTTGGGAGAACTAAACTTAGAGCTTTAGCTGCGCCAGTTGATGTTGGAATCATTGATATAGCTGCACCTCTTGCTCTTCTAAAATCACTATGTGTTTGATCAACAGTTCTCTGATCTCCAGTGTAACTATGTATTGTGGTCATAAAACCATTTTCAATCCCAACCCCTTTATCAAGCACCATTGCAACTGGTGCCAAGCAGTTGGTAGTACAAGATCCATTAGAAATAACGTTGTGTTTACTTTTTAAAATTTGATTATTAACACCCTGTACAATTGTAGCATCAACATTTGAGCCTGGTGCTGAAATAATTACTTTTTTTGCTCCTGCATGAATATGCCCCCCTGCTTTTTCTTTACTAGAGAAAACTCCACTACATTCTAAGACAACATCAATTTTAAGTTTTTTCCAAGGAAGATTATTTGGATCTTTTTCACTAAAAAATTGAATTTTTTTATTTTTATATTTTAATCCATCTTTAAATTTTTTGATGTCAACATGAAGTTTTCCATGAATACTATCAAACTGCATTAAATGTAAACTTGAGTCAAGACTCCCAAGTTCATTTATTGCTATAATTTCTACATCTTTTAAATTTTTTTCAAGAAATGCTCTTAAAACTAATTTTCCAATTCTTCCAAAACCATTAATAGCAACTCTCATTATAATCTCTCTTTCTTTTTAAGCTAGTTTTTGTTTTATTTTTTCATATATATCTTCTGCTGTTATACCAAAATGTTTATAAACATCTTTGTAAGGACCACTTGCACCAAAAGATTTCATACCAATAAAATTTTCTTCGTCTATAAACTTTTCCCACCCATTAATTACTCCAGCCTCAACAGCAAAATTAGGTTTAATACCAATTATTTCCTTTTTATATTTTGCATTTTGCATTTCGAAAAGTTCTATTGATGGAAAGGATACAACTCTTAAATTAATATTTATTTCTTGTAATTTATTTGAAGCTAGAAGAGCAATTTCAACCTCCGAACCAGATGCAAAAATTGAAGCATCATATTTTGAATAATTTTTTACTACATATGCGCCTTTCATAACTAAATTTTCTTTATAAGAATCCCTTTTTATAGTTGGGAGACCTTGTCTTGTTAAAGCCAATATAGTTGGGCCCTTAGATTCTAGAGCTATTTCCCATGCTTCAATAGTTTCGATAATATCACATGGTCTTATTATATTTAGATCTGGTATAGCTCTTAAAGCAGCTAAATGTTCAACCGGTTGGTGTGTTGGGCCATCTTCGCCGAGACCTATAGAGTCATGTGTCATAACATAAACAACTGGCAGTTTCATTAAAGCAGCCAATCTAATTGATGGTCTGCAGTAATCAGAAAAAACTAAAAAAGTACCCCCATAAGCTCTAATACCTCCGTGTAAAGCTAGGCCGTTCATTATTCCAGCCATAGCATGCTCTCTAATACCGTAATAGATATAACTACCTTTATAGTTTTCAGCGCTAAAGATATTCATATCTTTTGTTTTAGTATTATTAGATCCAGTTAAATCAGAAGATCCTCCTATGAAATTTTTTATGTGCTTATTTAGTATTTCAAGTGAACTTTCACTTGCTTTTCTTGTAGCATATTTAGTTTCGTCATTTCCATAAGTTGATTTGAAATTCATTATTTCAGTTTTTATATTAGAGTCTAAATCTGAATTAAAAAATTTATTGTAGTTATTTGAATTTGTAAATTCTTTATTTTTATTTATCCAATTGTTTTTTATTTTAATATTTTTTTTTGCAAAGCCTCTCCATTCCAATAATAGATCATCAGGAATATAAAATTCTTCATGAGACCAATTTAATTGTTTTCTAGTAAGCTCCACTTCATCTTTCCCCAAAGGTGATCCGTGGGATGAAGAACTGCCTTCCTTATTTGGCGAACCAAAACCTATTTTAGTTTTACAACAAATAATTGTTGGTTTGTCAGAATTTTTTGCATTAAATATTGCATCATTAATTTCTTCATAATTGTGACCATCAACTTTTAATACATTCCAATTATAAGCCTCAAATCTATCTTGTATATTATCATTACTACTTAATGATATAGGTCCATCTATTGAAATTGAATTATCATCAAAAAAAACTATTAGCTTATTTAGCTTTAAATGACCTGCTAAGCTGCAAGCTTCATGACTTAAACCTTCCATTAAACAACCATCTCCAGCAAAAACATAAGTATAATGATCAATTAAGTCTTTTCCTAATGTTAAAGAAAGTTTGCTCTCAGCTATTGCAAATCCAACAGCATTTGCTAAGCCTTGAGACAATGGACCAGTTGTAGTTTCAATACCTTCTAGCTCACCATATTCTGGATGACCGGCAGTAGAAGATCCAATTTGTCTGAAGTTTTTAATATCATCTAAACTAATATCTTTGTACCCAGTTAAATATAAACATGCATAAAGAAGCATTGAGCCATGTCCATTTGATAAGATAAATCTGTCTCTATCAATCCATTTTGGATCGCTTGGATCAAATTTTAGATGATTTTTAAATAAAATTGTTGCAATATCAGCCATACCCATAGGCATTCCAGGATGTCCAGAATTAGCTTTCTGAACGGCATCAATTGACAAAAAACGTATACAATTAGCTAATTGATATAGTTTTTGAGATATTATATTATTTGTTTTCAATTTTCCTCGGTAATTAAACTCTTTTATACTAATATTTATATTCAATAAAGTGACATTTTAAAAAAATCTAATTATAAAAAAATTATGAAAATTAATGAAAAAATATCTCTATTAAAAAAAACTATTCAAGAAATTAAAAATATTTCTCAGAATTTAGATGGTGAAAATATTAATCAAAAAAAAATTGATGATTTAAATAATGAGCTTTCAAGGTTAAAAAATGGAATTGATGAAAGTGTTAAAGAATTGGAAGAAATTATAGAGGAAGAAAATGCCTGATCTTGAAGTGATTATTTTTAATCAAAAATTAAAATTATCATACCAAGAAAATGAAAAACAAAGAATATTAAAAGCAGTAGAAACATTAAATAAAAAATGGCAAAGCTTTTCAAATTTACATGGTAAAGTAAGTGATTTTAAAATTGCCATACTTATTAGTTTAGAGCTTCAAGACCTAATAGCTGACACAAATAATTTAAAAGAGAATAGTATAGAGTCTTTAAAAAAAGAAATTGAATTTAAAGAAAAAAAATCTAAAGAAAATATTGAAAATATAAAAAAACTTAAGATAGAATTAAATGATAAGAATGAAGAATTAAATAAATTGGAGTCTATTTTAGATGATTTTCATAATGAACTTATTCAAATTAAAAATAACATCTCAAAAAAATAATGAATGAACTTATTTCTCGCAAAATACAATTGAGAAAAACTTTAACTCATCAGAGAGATCTAATTAAAAAAAATTCTAAAGTTGAATTCAATGAGGATGTTTTTAATAAATTAAAAAATTTTATTGATTTTAAAGAGATTGAAAATGTGGCAAGTTTTATTTCTATTCGATCTGAAATTTCAACAGATGATTTAAATAAAAAAATTCTAGAATTAAATAAAAGATTATTATTTCCTGTCATTAAAAAAAATTTAGATGAACTTGTCTTTAAAAAATCTAATCTGGATAATAAATTTAAAATAGGAAAATTTAATATACCTGAGCCAGAGAGTGATGGTGAGGCATTAATCCCTCAATTATTTTTCGTACCATGTTTAGGTTTTGATTTGAATGGATTTAGATTAGGGTACGGAGGAGGTTTTTATGATAAAACTTTTGCAAAATTAAAAAACTTAAATTTAAAATTTTATGCAGTAGGCTTTGCTTTTGATGACCAAAAGCAAGTTAAAATACCCATTGAGAGCTTTGATTTTAAATTAGATTTTGTTTTAACTGAAAAACAATTATACAAGTTTATATGAAACTAATTTTTATTGGCGATATTGTAGGTAAATTAGCTAGAGAAACTTTTATAAAAAAAATAAAAGATATTAAGACTCAATATGAACCTGATATATTTATAGTTAATGCTGAAAATGCAGCTGCTGGTTATGGACTTACAAAAAAAATTGCAATTCAATTAATTGACTCTGGTGTAGATGTTTTAACTTTAGGCAATCATGCTTGGGATCAAAAAGAGATGTTATCTTATATTGAAGAATGTCCTAATATTATTAGGGCTATAAATTATCCAAGTGACGTACCCGGAAAAGGACATTATGAACTAATACTTCCTAATGAAAAAAAAATTATCATTATGCAAGTAATGTTAAGATTATTCATGGGTTTATTTTTAGATGATCCTTTTAGTGTTACTAAAAAATTTCTGCAAAAAACGAAACTAGGAGTTACCTGTAATGCTATCATTGTTGATATGCATGGTGAGGCAACATCAGAAAAAAATGCTTTTGGTCATTATTTTGATGGCCAGGTATCAGCAATTCTTGGAACGCATACACATATTCCTACTGCGGATGCAAAGATTCTTGATGGGGGCACAGCTTATCAAACAGATGTTGGAATGACTGGAGATTACAACTCTGTAATAGGAATGGATAAGGAAAATCCGATTCATGGATTTATAAAAGGCTATAGATCTGAAGGAAGATTTTTTCCAGCTAGTGGAAAAATAACTATATGTGGAACATTTATTGAAATTGATGATAGCACTGGATTATCATCAAAAATACTACCTTTTCAAATATAAAAAATTACACATATATGCCACAATATTCTTTTATTTAATTACTTTACTGACATCGAACAAAATATTTATAAAGAATTATGGCAGGTCATTCAAAATTTAAAAACATCATGCACCGTAAAGGCGCTCAAGATAAAAAACGAGCTAAAATTTTTTCAAGATTAGGAAGGGAAATTTCAGTAGCCGTTAAAGAAGGAGGCCCAGATACGGAAACCAATATACGATTGAGATCTGCAGTTGGTTCTGCAAAGTCTTTAAACATGCCTAAAGAAAATATTGAAAGAGCAATAAAAAAAGGTGAGGGCAATGATCCCGATAGTAATTATGAAGAAGTTAGATATGAGGGTTATGGACCAGACGGTGTTGCTATTATTGTTGAAGCACTAACTAATAATAAAAATAGAACAGCGGCAGAAGTAAGATCTACATTTAGTAAATATGGAGGTAATCTTGGTGAGACAGGCAGTGTTAGTTTTGGTTTTAAAAGATTAGGAAGTATAACTTTAAATAAAAATAGTATTAATGAAGAAGAACTTTTTGATTTTATTGTAGAAAATGGATCCGAAGATTATGAGCTTAATGAGGATGAGTATAATATTTATTGCGATCAAAAAATTCTTCATCAACTTAATCAAAAAATAATAGATAAATTTGGTCCAACAAATTTTGCTGGACTAATTTGGAAAAGTGAAAATGAAATTTCTATATCAAAAGACAAAGCTGAAACACTATTTAAGTTATTAAATATATTAGAAGAAAATGAAGATGTGCAAGTAGTATCTTCAAATTTTGATGTAAGTGATGATGTGTTATCATCTTTGGCAGTTTAGCGAAAGGAGCATTATGCCTGATAAAGCTTGGAAAAAAAGAGAGAGAGACGTTGCAAATTATTTTAATGGTAAAAGGACACCTTTAAGTGGTGGAAATGGAAAAGTAACACGTGCAGATGTTATTCATGATAAGCTTTTTATTGAATGCAAATTAAGGGCAAAACACACCGCAGTTTCACTTTGGGATGATACAGCAAAACTAGCTAAAGATGAGGGAAAAACACCAGTTATTGCATTGTGTGAAAAAAATAGACCTGGTTTTTGGATTATGGTTCACAGTGATGATCTAGAAAAAATAAAAGATGATGATATAGAAAAAATAAAGGATCAAGAATAATGGAAGAAGTTAATACAATTAATGTTGCATCAGAGAATGTAGATTTTTCTATGTTCGCATTATTTATGAGTGCTGATCTTGTTGTAAAATCAGTTATTATTATATTAATTATAGCTTCAATTTATTCATGGAGTATAATCGTTTCAAAGCTTTTAAGGTTGCGTCAACTTAAGCAAATGGAAAAAGAATTTGATGAAATTTTTTGGTCAGGCAATTCTTTTGAAGATTTATATGAAACTCTAAATTTTAATAAACTTGATCCTAAATCAAAAATATTTTGTGCTGCTATATCAGAATGGAAAAAAAGTAAATCGGCTCATGAGGGTGAGATAAGTGCAAATATTGAATCACTTAAAGATAGAATGCAACGATCTATGGTTGTAACATTTAATAAAGAAAGTGAAATAGTCGAGAAAAATCTAACATTTTTAGCAACTTCTGGTTCTACTGCGCCATTTATAGGCTTGTTTGGAACAGTATGGGGAATTATGAATAGTTTTAAATCAATAGCTGTTGCACAGAATACTAATTTATCTGTTGTTGCACCTGGGATTGCAGAAGCATTATTTGCAACTGCTTTAGGTCTTTTTGTAGCTATACCAGCAGTTGTTGCATATAATAAAATTTCAAGTGATTTATCAAAATACTTTCTTTCCCTAGAAACTTTTATGGACGAGTTTACAACAATTTTTTTCAGACAATTAGAGAAAAAATAAATTGATAAATTTAAATAATAATTCAACTAGAAAACGTAAACGATATTCACAAATGAGTGAAATTAATGTTACCCCATTTGTTGATGTTATGCTTGTTTTATTGATTGTTTTTATGGTCACAGCACCTTTACTTACTGTAGGTATTCCAGTAGATCTTCCAAAAGTTAAGGCATCAGCTTTAACTGACCAAAAAGATCCATTAGAAATTACAGTTAAAATTGGTGGCGAAATATTTTTGGGTGAATCTAAAGTTGAAGTAGAAAATTTAATCCCACGGTTAAATGCAATAACTGAATTAAACAAAGAAGCGAGAATATATGTTAGAGGTGACAGGGTGGTTGCATATGGGAGGATAATGGAAATTATGTCATTAGTAAATTCAGCAGGTTATATTAAAGTGGCTTTAGTTACTCAAAATCCTAAAGAAAATTAAATTCCATGCAGGCTTTATATATCAAGGCTTTTAATTATTTGGAAAATTATAAACCAGCGCATTTAGGTATCTACTTTTCTCTACTGCTTCATTTATCTATTTTATTATTTGCAATTGGTCTTCCTGATTTTTTTAAACCTAAAAAAATACCAATGCCACAAGTAATACCAATTGAAATTTTAAATATTACAGATGTTACATCATTAACATCTAAAAAAGAAAATATTGATATTGATAATAAGGAGTCAAAAACAATAAAACAAAAAAAATTTAGTTCTGCTGATAATACAGAAATTCAAAAAATAGATTTAAGAGAAAAACCAAAAAAAATAGTTAATACAAATAATAACACAACAGATGATAATTTAATTTTAAAAAAACCCGAGTCAAAAAATATTTCTTTAAAAAAAAAGGAAATTAATCAACTTTCTGAAGAAAAAGAAATAAAATTAGATAATGTTGAATCAATTGATTTAAAAAAAATAAAACCCAAGTTAAAGCCAAAAGCAGTGGAAGAAGTAGAAACAAAAAGTGACTTAAAAATTGAAAATAAATTAAAACCAGAAATTAATAAAGATGAAAAAAAAATATTAGATAAACCTAAACCTATTGAAAAACCAGAACCAGATTTTAATCTTGCAACTATGTTAAAAGATTTGAGAAATGAAGATATTTCAAATACTATAGATAATGAAGAAGAAAACAAAGATAAGTTAGAAGAGGAAAATGAAGAGAACTCTAAAGCAAATTTAGAGGTTTCAATTTCTGAAATGGATCTTGTTTTACAGCAGCTGAGAGGTTGCTTTAATCCAAGAGCAGGAACCCAAATAGTTGGAGATGAAATGGTAAAAATTAGCGCTAAAATTGATAGACAGGCCAATGTTAGAAAAGATACTGTACAAATTATTGACACAAATATAAGTAATAGTAATCCTTATTATGAAGCAATTACAGAGAGTGCGGTGGCTACCTTATATAACCCACTTTGTTCTAAGCTTAAATTGCCTCTTGATAAATATGAGTCGTGGAAAGATTTAAAGATTACAATTGATTACAGCTGGATTAAAAATTAATTATATATAAAATGAAATACTTACTCACAATATTATTTACTTTTATTGCACTAAAGACTTATAGTCTGGAGTTAACATTAAGTCAGGGAACTGTAAAACCAACACCTATAGCTGTTACTAATTTATTTTCTAATGATTCTTCTTTAGAAAAAGTTGGTAAAAATATTTCATCAGTAATTTCTGATAACTTAGAAAGATCAGGTTTATTTATTCCAATTGATCAAAAAGCTTTTATTCAGTCTTCTAAATCTTTATCTAAACAACCTAGATTTGAAGACTGGAAAGTAATTAAAGCACAACATTTAATTTCAGGGCAAATAAAAAAACAAAATAATAAAATTATTGTTAGTTTTAAACTTTACGATGTATATCAACAAAAATTATTAGAAACAAAATTTAAGACAGGGGCACTAACTGGGTCAGAAAATAGTTGGAGAAGAATTGCGCATATAATTTCCGATGCAGTTTTTCAAAAAATTACTGGTGAAGGAGGGTATTTTGATTCAAGAATAGTATATGTTGCTGAAACAGGACCTAAAGACAATAGGATTAAACGACTAGCAGTGATGGATCAAGATGGTTCAAATCACAAATTTTTAACCCCAAGTGATTACATGGTTCTTACTCCGCGTTTTTCTCCATCATTTTCACCTGGAAAAAATCAAGATATAACTTACATGTCTTATATCAATCCTAATAAACCTCGGGTCTATATATTAAATATAGAAACAGGTTCTCAAGAAATTATCGGTGAATTTGAAGGTATGTATTTTGCCCCAAGATTTTCTCCTGATGGAAAAAAATTAATATTATCTTATACTGATCCAGATGTTGGAAATTCAGAAATATATTTAATGGATATTGAGACAAGAATCGAAAAAAGAATTACAAATAATTCTGGAATTGATGTTTCTGGCAGTTTTTCCCCTAATGGAAAGCAAATTGTATTTAATTCAGATAGAACAGGGAGAAGACATTTATACATTATTGATAGCGATGGGAAAAATCTAAAAAGAATAAGTAGAGAAAGGGGAAGTTATTATACTCCAGTATGGTCTCCAAGGGGTGATATGATAGCTTTTACAAAACAAGAGGGTGGTCAATTCTACATAGGAGTCATGGAAATTGATGGCTCAAATGAAAGAATGATAGCTAGGTCATTCCATGTAGAAGGCCCTACCTGGTCTCCAAACGGTAGATATTTGATGTATTTTAAGGAGGAGCGCTCTTCATCAGATGGGGCTGGAGGGGGATCAAATTTATACACAATAGATTTAACTGGTTATAATGAGAGAAAAATTATTACTCCTTTGGGAGGATCTGACCCTGCTTGGTCACCTTTAATGCATTAATTTTATTAGAAAATAATGATTTTTAAAAAAAAAATATATGAATTAATTAAAAAAATGTTAATGAATGCATAGATTTTTAAGATATTACAATCGGGAGAGTTTTTATATGATTATAAAATTACTAGCAAGCGCACTTTTAGTATTTTTTTTAGCAGCTTGTTCAACAACTCCAAAAGATACTGCAGACTCCTCAGGATCTGGATCAACGTCTTCTTCATCAGATGTAGCTTCAGGTGACTCAAGTTCCAGCGATTCAACTTCAGGAGATTCAGCTTCTATAGAACCAGGTTCACAAGAAGATTTAATTGTTAATGTTGGTGATAGAGTTTTCTTTAATTACGATAGTGCAGAATTAGACTCAGATGCTCAGGAACTTCTTCAAGATCAAGTAGCTTGGCTAAAACAATACTCAAATGTTTCAATTATAATTGAAGGTCACTGCGATGAGAGAGGTACAAGAGAATACAACTTAGCATTAGGAGAAAAAAGAGCTCAATCAGTAAAAAACTACCTTATAAACTTAGGTATTTCATCTGATAGAGTTTCAACTATATCCTACGGTAAAGAAAGACCAGCAGTTGTAGGTTCAAACGATGGTGCTTGGGCACAAAATAGAAGATCTGTAACAATAGTAAACTAATTAATTTTCCCATAATGGCGCTATAATTTTATAGCGCCTTATTTTTGTCTAAATAAAAAATAAAACAGTTTATGTAATGAGATATATTCCAGCTTTTACTTTTGTTATTTTTTTTAATTTATGCTTTCACTCTTTACAAGCTGAAGAGTCACTTACAATAAAACAGGAACTTGAGCGAATAAAGCAAGAAGTAAGTGATTTAAATATGGCTGTATTTAATAAGTCATTTGATAAAAAAAATCTAAATATCAATGAAAATAAAAATGATACAGAAAGATTTACTTCAATTGATATTAGAATTTATGATTTAGAAAAAGATATAAAAAACCTCACTCTTCAATTTGAGGAAATTATGTTCAAATTTGATGATTTTTCTAATTACTTAGCAAAAATTGAAAATGAGATTAATTTGAACTTAGAAGAAATCAAAAATAACACAAAAATTCAAAATAGTTTGTTAAATACAAATGAAGAAAAAGTATTAACAGATGTAAAAGAAGAAAATACACTTGGAAAATTAGTTTTAACTGAGGACGCTACAGATAACATAATTAATGAAGAAACAATCCTAGAAAAAGAGGCGATAGATCAAGATCAAGAAAAAAATAGTTCTACTCCAGAAGAACAGTTACAATTTGCATTAGATTTAATGATGAAAAAAAACTATAAAAAATCAAAGATTAATCTTGAAAAATTTATTGAAAATTTTCCTGAAAATCAACTTTCTGGATCAGCACATTTTTGGTTAGGAAAGATTTATTTATTTGAATCAAATTATAGAAAAGCTGCAATTGTTTTTGGAGAAGGTGTGCAAAAATTTCCAAAAAGTATAAAGGCTCCTGAAATGTATTACGAATTATCAAAATCTCTAAAAGAAATGAATAAATTATCTGAGGCATGCAAAACTTTAGAAATATTAAACCAAAATTATAAAGGAAATAAATTCTCTAAAGATCCTGAAAAATTAAGAGATAAGTTACAATGCAAAGTTGAAAATTAATGTTATTAAATGAGAAGAATTTATTTTCTTATTTGAATAATTTAAAAAATTTTGAAAAAAATCCTCATGTGGCTGTTGGTGTATCTGGAGGTCCTGATAGTATTGCTCTTGTTTATTTAATTAATAAATGGACAAAGTATAAAAAAGGAAATTTATCAGCATTAATATTTGATCACAGAATTAGAAGTAACTCAAATCAAGAATCTTTATATGTTAGAGATATTTTAAAAGATTTAAAAATAAGATCTATAATTATAAAATCAAAACAAAATAAACCAATAAAAAAAAATATGGCTCTAGCAAGAAAAAATAGATTTGATGGTCTGATTAATTTTTGTAAATCGAATAATATTATACATCTTTTTTTAGGACATCATTTTGATGATAACATAGAGACTTATTTAATTAGAAAATTAAATGGTAGTAATTTCGAAGGCCTAGGATCAATGGAAAAAATTACTTATTTTGAAAAAATACAAATTTTTAGACCTTTTCTTGATTTAAGTAAAAACTCAATAATAAAATTTAATAAAAAAAATAAATTATTGTTTTTAAATGATCCATCAAATGAAGATTTAAATTATACAAGGGCCAAAGTAAGAAATTTTTTAAAACATAGAATATACAAAGAGCAGATTAAATATGATTTTAAAAAAATAAAAGAAGATATACCTTTTTACAAAAATATGATTTGGCATTCTTTGATTGACACTTTAATTAAAGTTGAATTAAAAAAAATAAAAATTAGTAGAAAAAAACTTTTAAATTTTGATGATTTGATAATTGAAAAAATCATTTTGCTTATTTTGAAATTTTTTTCAGATCAAAAATATAAATCAAGAAGTTCTAAAATTAACATTTTTATAGGTGAAATGAAAAAATCGACTTTTAAGACCTTTGATTTAAGTGGTATTTTAATTAAAAAAAATGATGAATTTCTGAGTTTTTTTCAAAAATAGCCCAAAAACTATTGTGTTTTCACTTTTAATTCCTATTTAATATTAACAAATGAAAAATTTTAGCAAAAACATCATATTATGGGTAATTATAGGTATCTTATTGATTGCACTATTTAATTTATTTCAAAGCAGTTCTTCAAACAATCAGTCTAAAGAAATATCGTTTTCTGACTTTCTTATAGCAGCAGACAATGGAAATATTTCTGAAGTAAAAATAGTTGGAAATAATGTTTCGGGCTTTTTTGATGACGGAAGATCATTCTCGACGTATTCTCCCAATTACCCCGACTTAGTGGATAAACTTAATCAAGCTGGAGTCAAAATAATAGCTGAACCATCAGAGAGATCTATGCATCCTATATTAAGTGTTTTACTTTCATGGTTTCCAATGCTCCTACTAATAGGTGTTTGGATCTTTTTTATGAGGCAGATGCAGTCTGGTGGTGGCAAAGCTATGGGTTTTGGAAAATCTAAAGCTAAACTTTTAAATGAAGCAATTGGGAAAATAACATTTGATGATGTTGCTGGTATTGATGAGGCTAAACAAGAACTTGAAGAAGTAGTTGAATTTCTCAAAGACCCAAAAAAGTTCTCAAGACTTGGAGGAAAAATACCAACCGGAGCTCTATTAGTAGGCCCTCCAGGGACAGGGAAAACTCTTTTGGCTAGAGCCATTGCAGGAGAAGCTAATGTTCCGTTTTTTTCAATTTCAGGCTCTGATTTTGTAGAAATGTTTGTTGGTGTTGGCGCAAGTAGAGTTAGAGATATGTTTGAGCAAGGCAAAAAAAATGCACCATGTATAATATTTATTGATGAAATAGATGCGGTGGGTAGACATAGAGGAGCTGGTTTAGGTGGTGGAAATGATGAGAGAGAACAAACATTAAATCAATTACTAGTTGAAATGGATGGTTTTGAAGCAAATGCAGGCGTGATTATTGTTGCTGCAACTAATAGGCCTGATGTGCTCGATCCAGCACTTTTAAGACCAGGTAGATTTGATAGACAAATTACAGTCTCTAATCCTGATATTATAGGAAGAGATAAGATATTAAAAGTCCACATTAAGAAAATAAAAGTTTCACCTAAATTTGACTCTAAAATTATTGCTCGAGGGACTCCAGGTTTTTCAGGTGCTGATTTGGCAAACTTAGTTAATGAGGCAGCTTTATTAGCTGCAAGGAAAAATAAAAGAATGGTAACAATAGATGATTTTGAAAATGCCAAAGATAAAGTTATGATGGGGTCTGAAAGAAGATCAATGGTCATGTCTGAAGATGAAAAAAAATTAACTGCTTATCATGAGGCTGGTCATGCAGTTGCAACACTGCATTCACCTGCGTCTGATCCTATTCACAAAGCTACTATTATTCCAAGAGGAAGAGCATTAGGTATGGTTATGAGACTACCTGAAAGAGATCAGTTATCTATGAGAATTGATCAAATGAAAGCACATTTGGTTATTGCAACTGGTGGAAGAATTGCTGAAGAAATGATTTTTGGTAAAGACAAAGTCACAAATGGAGCTGCAAGTGATATACAAATGGTAACTAATTTAGCTAGAAAAATGATTACTGAATGGGGAATGAGCGAAAAACTAGGTAATTTAAGATATAATAATGATAGTGAAGAAGTTTTTTTAGGTCACTCTGTAGCACAATCAAAAAATCTTTCAGATTCAACTGCAAGAATAATCGATGACGAAGTCAGGCTTTTAGCTGATGAGGCAGATAAGAAATGCAGAAAAATTCTTCAAGACAATATTGAAGAGCTGCATATAGTCGCTAAAGGTTTATTAGAATATGAAACCTTGAGCGGTGAAGAAATAAAAGATTTAATTAAAGGTATTAAACCATCTCGAGATGATTTTGATGATAATACAACTATAACACCTACACCTAAAACTTCAGTTCCAAAATCTGGTGGAACAACAGCACCTCAACCGAATTAAATAAATCATACCTCTTTATTTTATTAAATATATTCAATAAAAGGGTGTATGGGGAAAATATTTGGTACTGATGGTATAAGATGTTTGGTAAATGAAGAGCCCCTAACTGCAGAAACAACACTAAAAATTTCTAAAACAGTTGGTTATTTATTAAAATCTGAAAAAAAAATAAATTCAAGAGTTATAATATGCAAAGATACAAGATTATCTGGCTATCTATATGAACCTCTAATTACAGCTGGTTTTATTTCAATGGGTATGGAGGTTATACTTGTTGGACCATTACCCACTCCAGCAGTACCTCATTTGATGAGAACTTTAAGAGCTGATATTGGAGTAATGATCACAGCTTCTCATAATACATATCAATATAATGGTTTAAAATTTTTCAACTCAGATGGATATAAAATAAGTTCAAAATTAGAAAAAAAGGTTGAAGATATAATTTTAAATAAAAAAAAATATTCTAAAATTATTAATAGTACTTCTAACACAGGAAAAGCTATTAGATTAGAAGATGCCTCAGGTAGATATTCTGAATTTTTAAAAAGTACATTAGATAAGAAAATAAAATTAAAAAAATTAAAAATAGTTTTAGATTGTGGCAATGGAGCAACCTATGAGATAGCTCCTAATATTTTTTGGGAATTAGGTCATGAAGTAATAAGCATCAACAACAAGCCAAATGGTAAAAATATTAATTTAAACTGTGGCGCTGTGAACATAAATGAATTATCAAAAAAGGTAATTCAGGAAAAAGCAGATATAGGTTTCGCATTTGATGGTGATGGGGATAGACTAATAATTGTTGATGAAAAAGGTAATGAAATTGATGGTGATAAAATTATAGCATTATTTGCAAAATATTTAGTAAATATAAAAAAAGCAAAATCAAAGTATCCTATTATTACAACTGTGATGTCAAATATTGGGTTAGAAAAATATCTTTTAAGTAATTTTAAAATTAAATTAAAGCGTTCACATGTTGGGGATATTAACGTAATAAAAGAAATGCAAAAATATAATTCTATTTTAGGAGGTGAGCAATCAGGGCATATAATTTTATCTGAATATTCTAAAACAGGGGATGGTATTTTAGCAGCATTAAAGGTAATAGAAATAATATCGAGAGAACAAAAATCAGCTAGTTTGATTTTTAATTTATATAATAATTTTCCTCAAATTAAAGTTAATATACCATACAAAAAAATATCAAATAAATGTCTTAAATATATAAAAAATATTAATACTAAAAATATTAAAAATAAAAATACAAGACTATTAATCAGATTATCAGGGACAGAGCCTTTAATTAGATTATTAGTTGAGGGAAATGATTTGAAATCAGTTCAAGATCAAGCACATACTATAGAAAAAGAAATTTGGAATAAAATTGAAAAATAAATCACTAATACCTGAAGGCTTTAAAGATCATGTAGATTTTAATACAAATGTAGAGCATGAGTATAAAAATAAAATGATTGATATTTTTATATCTAATGGTTTTGATTTAGTCAAAACCCCTCTGTTAGAATTTTATAAAGCAAATAGTAGTAATTGTTTTTTTATTCAGTCAAAAAAACAAGATCATAAACTTTTTGTTAGAGATGATATTACTCCTCAGATAATTAGAATAGCTTCTTCAAGATTTAATAATAAAATCAGACCCATTAAACTTTGTTATTATGGTGAAGTTATTCGAAAAAAAGGTACTATGCTTAGGCCCGAAAGACAATTTTTACAAGTAGGTTCAGAAATAATTGGATCTGACTCTATTCTTGCGGATATTGAAATTATTAATTTAGCTTACAAATCACTAAAAGAAATTGGCATAAAAAATATTACACTTGAACTAACTTCAAAGGTTTTTCTAGATGAAATTTTTTCTAGAATTAAAGATATTAACTTACTGAAAAAGCTTAAAATATTTATTCAACAAAAAGATAAAAAAAATTCTCTCAAATTAATTAAAAATAAAAATTATAAATTATATTTAGATAGCTTATTTAGTTTTGCTGGTAATTTTAGTGATTTAGAAAAAAAGATTAATCAACTTTCATTATCAAGCAGATCAAAACAAGAATTAAAAAATATAAAGAAAATAGTAAATAAGATTAATTTTAAAAAAAATGACCAAATTTTGTTAGATTTTACTGAATTTAATAAAAAAAATTATCATGATGGAATGAAATTTACTTTTTTTGCAAAAAATGTTCGTGGAGAAATTGCTAGTGGAGGTCGCTATAAAATTAAAAATAAATTAAAACAAGAGTCTGCAATTGGATTTACATGTTTTATGGATACTGTTTTAAGAGCTTCTTCATTTCAAAATAGTTCAAAAAAAATTTTAATACCTTTTGATATTAATGAGAGTATAAAAAATAACTTAATCAAAAAAAATTATATTGTTTTTTCTTTTTTTGGAGACATTTCTGATATAAATAAATTTGCAAAAAAATATTTTTGCACACATATCTACGATAATAACAGGATAAAAAAAATATAGTGTTTTATACAATAGTAGGAACTCAGTGGGGCGATGAAGGTAAAGGGAAAATAGTAGATTGGTTGTCTTCAAAAGCAGATTTAGTTGCTAGATTTCAAGGTGGTAATAATGCTGGACATACAATTAAAGTTGATAAGGATACATATAAGCTAAATTTATTACCATCTGGCATAATTAGAAACAAAAAATGTTTAATTGGTAATGGAGTAGTTTTAGATCCTTGGGCTTTAATTTATGAGATTTCTAACTTAATGAATCAAAATATTCTCATAGATAAAAATAATTTATTTATTGCTGAAAATGTCTGCTTAATCTTACCAATTCATAAATTAATTGATGAAGTAAATGAATTATCTAGAGGAAATAATCTAATTGGTACAACAAAAAAAGGTATTGGCCCTGCCTATGAAGATAAAGTTGGAAGACGTGCAATAAGATTATGCGACTTAAATGACTTAAATAATTTAAAGTCTAAAATTAAAAATTTATATGAATTTCATAAACCTAGATTAGATAAATTCAAAAAAATTACTGATTATGAAAAAACATTTGATGAGTTAGTCAATATATCAAAACAAATTTTAATGTATAGTGCTCCTGTATGGAAAATAATTAATGATGCAGGAAAACAAAATAAATTTATTTTATTTGAAGGAGCTCAAGGATCATTGTTAGACATAGATTTTGGAACATATCCATATGTAACTTCTTCAAATACTTCCTCCGGTCAAATTTTTTCAGGTACTGGTTTTGGAATTAAAGAAAATCATAATATATTAGGCATTACTAAAGCTTATACTACCAGAGTTGGATCTGGACCATTTGTGACTGAATTAAATGATGATATTGGTGATCATTTTGTTGAAAAGGGACAAGAATTTGGAACTGTTACTAAAAGACGGCGTCGTTGTGGATGGTTTGATAGTGTTCTAGTAAAACAATCAATAGCTATTAACGGTATAACTGATATTGTTTTAACAAAACTTGACGTTTTAGATAATCTCAGAGATATTAAGGTTTGTGTTGGTTATAATTATGGTAATCAAGAATATAATCATCTACCATTTGATGAAAACATACAAAAAAATTTAGTACCAATATATGAAACTATTCCTGGATGGGAAATATCAACATTTGGATTAACTGATTGGAACGATCTTCCAAAAAATGCTCAAAATTATATAAAATTTTTAGAGTCAAAAATTGAAAAGAAGATTTCTATAATATCAACAGGACCAGATAGAATACATACTATTGATAGAAATAATTTATTGAATAATTTCTGATACTTGTTTTTGAAGTTTATTAAGAGCTTTTTCTTCTATTTGCCTAACTCTCTCACGACTTATATTAAATTTCTTACTTAATTCTTCTAGCTTTAGAGGTTTATCTTTTAATTTTCTTAATTTAATTATTTCTTTTTCTCTATCGTTAAGTATTTCTAGGGCTTCCTCAAAAATTTTTTTTCTGTATGAAAATTCATCTTTATTTGCTATTATATTATCTTGAGTGTCATTCGAGTCAACAAGCATATCCTGCCATTCTGTATCACCTTCTTCTCCAACTTGTACATTTAATGATTGATCACCAGAAAATAGTCTATTATTCATGTCTAACACTTCTGCCTCTTTTACATTTAATCTAGTTGCAATTTCACGTGCATTTTCAGGGGATAGGTCTCCAGAGTCAATAGAGCTAAGTTGATTTTTAAGTTTTTTTAAATTAAAAAATAATTTTTTTTGAGCAGCAGTTGTTCCAATTTTTACCAATGACCAGCTATGTAAAACATATTCTTGAATTTGAGCTCTTATCCACCACATTGCATATGTAGCGAGTCTAAAACCTCTCTCTGGATCAAATTTTTTTACTGCTTGCATAATACCAACATTACCCTCTGAAATAAGATCGGTAACTGGCAAACCATAACCTCGATAACCCATAGCTATTTTAGCTACCAAACGTAGATGACTTGTAACTAGTTTATGCGCAGCATCAGTATCTCCATGTTCTTTATATCTTTTGGCCAACATGTATTCTTCTTCAGCTGTGAGTATTGGAAATTTTTTTATTTCTTGTAAATAAATTGCTAGATTTCCCTCTGATGATAGGATCGGTAATTGCATGCTTGGCCTATAACATATTTAAAATATAAATTAATATTTTAATAATAAATCCAGTAAATTCTTCATATCTTCAGGAAGATTGGAGTTAAACTCCATATGTTTTTTTAATATTGGATGAAAAAACCCTAAATGAATAGCATGTAAGGCCTGTCTTTGAAAATTTTTAAGAATTAAGAACTTATTAAAATTTTCTTTTCTTAATGCATATTGATTAATTTTTTTTTTACCATAAACCTCATCACCTACTATTGGTGAATTTATAGAAGTTAAATGTAATCTTATTTGATGTGTTCGCCCAGTATAAAGCTTGCATTCAATTAAAGACGAGTTATTGAAAGATTTAATCAATTTAATTTCTGTTTTAGAAAATTTTCCATTTTCATTATTGTTTAAAATCATTTTTTTTCTATTTATTTTATGTCTTTCAATGTATCCTTCTATTATTTGATTAGATGGTACTCCCCATGTAATTGCTTGATATTTTCTTGAAATAGAATGAAGTTTAAACTGATCTGCTAAATTCATATGAGTAAAATTATTTTTTGCAATTACCATAACACCACTTGTATTTTTATCTAATCTATGAACTATTCCTGGCCTATGATTTCCATTAACATCACTGAGTTTATTTTTTGAATGATAAACTAATGCCTGAACTAATGTTCCTGTTTCATTTCCAGGAGCTGGATGTGTTACGATACCTGCTTGCTTATCTATAACTATTAAATCATCATCTTCATAAATAACATTAAGATTTATTTTTTCACCTTTATATTTCGTAACTTTCGGTTTTATAATAGTGATTATAAAACTATCTTT
>CACGUF010000007.1 GCA_902576125.1 uncultured Alphaproteobacteria bacterium
ATGATGATCACGATGATCACGACGACCACGATGATCATGCAGACCATGATGATCATGACGATCATGATGGACATGAAGGTCATAACCATGGAGAGTTTGATGCTCACATATGGTTAGATCCAAGTAATGCCAAAGAAATGGTTCACGAAATTGCTCACGAATTAGGTGATTTAGATCCCGCGAATAAGGATAAATATGAAGCTAATGCTGAGGCAACAATTATTGCACTTGATCAACTGATTAAAGATGTCAGTAAAGATATTAATAAGGACGCAAAATTTGTTGTGTTCCATGATGCGTATCAATATTTTGAAGAGCGTTTTGGTGTCAGAGCAGCAGGGGCGTTAACATTAAACACTGATGTTTTACCTGGGGCTAAACAAATAGATGAAATTCAGGATGTAATTAAAGACAGAGGAATTAATTGTATTTTCTCTGAACCTCAATTTAATCCAAAGATTATTTCAACAATTGCAGAGGACACTAATATCAAAACAGGTGTCTTTGATCCTCTGGGAGCAAATATTAATTCTGATAAAGATCTTTACTTTAAATTAATAAGTAATTTAGGTAATGAACTTAAAGGTTGTTAATATTAAATAATTTAAGAAGGTGGAACTTTAGGGTGTTAATCTAACAACACCCTCCACCTTCACAAGTACAACAGCAGCTGCAGCTACAACCACATTTAGGCGGGTTAGGATTTTCATTTTTCATAGCATTATTAATACTAATGAAATCTATATTTTCAAGGATATATTTGAATGAGTTTATAAAAAAACAATAGATTTAGTGCTTTTCAACTAAATTGGGACACAAATAAAATTTATACAAATCACTCATCACAATATAAAATTAGATAATGCAGTCACTCTTTAGGTCCTTTTTTACTGTTAGTTTTTATACTCTCCTTAGTAGGATTTTAGGCTTTGTTCGTGACATATTAATTGCACGTTTTCTTGGATCGACCGTAACAGCAGATGCGTTCTTTGTAGCTTTTCGTATTCCTAATTTCTTTCGACGTGTATTGGCAGAAGGTGCGTATAGCGCTGCACTAGTCCCTGTTTTCTCAGGCATTGTGATTGATTCTAAAGATGATCATGAAGCAGCTGATTTTGTGGAGAACACCATGTCATTATTACTCGTTGTTACGGTGGGCTTAACTTTCATTTTCTTTTTTGGCATGCCCTATATTATACAAATACTAGCACCAGGTTTTCCTGTAAATAGTGAAGCTTTTGATTTAGCTGTCTATTTTGGGAAAATTATATTTCCGTATTTAATTTTTATTTCCTTAGCTGCACACTTTACTTCAATCTTAAATGTGCATGAACGATTTGCTGCAGGTGCTTTTGCTCCAGCTATTTTAAATATCAGTTTTATTCTCTCTCTTTATATTATTACACCATATGTAAGTTCTGCTGGTCACGCTCTGTCGATTGGTGTTTTAATAGGTGGAATTGGACAGTTTTTATTTTTGTACCGATCCACTTTATCTTTTTATAAACCTAAATTAAAATTTCCAGAATTGAATGAAAAGTTACGAAAGTTTTTTAGATTATTTATTCCAGGGGTTATTGGGTCTGGTGTCATTCAATTAAATATTATTATCGGAACAATCATTGCCTCTTTCCTTCCTATCGGAGCAATAAGTCATTTGTATTATGCAGATCGTTTGAATCAATTACCTTTGGCAATATTTGGTATTGCCCTTGGTGTAGTTTTATTGCCGGGTTTATCAAAAGCTATTAAGTCAGATAATAATGAGATGACAAAGAAATTACAAAACAGATCTTTAGAATTCGCTTTATTAATATCTATCCCATCCGCTATTGGTTTATATATTTTATCCTTACCTATTGTTCATATCTTATTTGAGCGGGGCGTCTTTACTAAAGAAGACACTCTTTATACATCGAATGTCCTTGGATATTTTGCTCTTGGTCTTCCAGCATATGTATTGATTAAGGTTTTGATTGTTTGCTTTTTTGCCAGAGAAGATACTAAAACTCCCTTGTATATTTCAATCGTCAGTGTGATTACCAATATTGTTTTATCCCTTTTATTAATTAGCACAATGAGAGAGATGGGTATAGCCTTGGCAACAGCCATTAGTGCTTGGGTAAACGCTCTTTTACTTTTTATTGTACTGATCGCTAGGAGAAGCTTAGATTTAGATGGTCATTTTTTAACCAATATACTCAAATTACTCCTGTCTTTAATTATACTTGTTTTTATTATACGGTATTTAGAAATTTTCTTTTTTGCTCAATTATATTCAGCAGATATTCTAAATAATATATTCTATTTGGTGCTTACTATTATTATCACTGCAGCAATTTATGGGATAATAATATTTATATTAAAAATCATAACAATTACTGATATTAAAAACTATTTGAAAAAATAATATGGACAAAGTTACTAAAAGAATTTTATCAGGCGTTCAACCTTCCGGTGATTTGCATTTAGGCAATTATTTGGGTGCAATAAAAAACTTTGTATCTCTTCAAAAAGAATTTGAATGTTTTTTCTGTGTTGTTGACCTACATGCTATTACAGTTTGGCAAGATCCAAAACTGCTGAAACAAAAAACAAGAGAGGTAGCAGCCGCCTTTATTGCCTCTGGTATTGATCCAGAAAAAAATACATTATTTGTACAGTCGCAAGTTCCACAACATGCGCAATTAGCATGGATCTTTAATTGTGTAGCACGTATGGGATGGCTTAACCGCATGACACAATTTAAAGATAAAGCAGGAAAAAATAGTGAAAATGTATCGGTAGGATTATTTTCTTACCCAACCTTAATGGCAGCAGATATTTTAATATATTTAGCAACACATGTTCCTGTTGGTGAAGATCAAAAACAGCACTTAGAGCTTACAAGAGATATTGCACAAAAATTTAATAGTGATTTTAACACAGATATATTCCCTATTCCTGAACCTTTGATCCTAGGGGAGGCGACACGTGTGATGAGTCTTCGAGATGGTTTAAAAAAAATGAGTAAATCAGATCCATCAGATTATTCTAGAATTATGTTATCAGATAGTGAGGAGGAGATTGTTAAAAAAATAAAAAAAGCTAAAACAGACCCACTACCTTTGCCTGAAAACTTAGAAGAAGCAAAAAAAAGACCTGAGGCTATTAACCTCTTAACTATTTATGCAGCTTTAAATGATTTAGATGTAAAAAGTGTAGTTGATGATTATGCAGGAAAAGAATTTTCTCGATTCAAAAGAGATTTAGGAGAACTTGCGGCATCAAAATTATCCCCTATTTCTTTGGAGATGAACAAGCTAATGAAAGATGTGGAGTATTTAGACACAATTATTAGTCATGGTAAAGATCGCGCTATTAACGTAGCAAATCCGGTATTATCAAAAATTTATGAAATAATTGGCTTTTTTAAACAATAATATCCCAAATTTTTGTTTTTTTTTGCCAATTTTCATACGAAAGTCATATTAATGACTATATAAGGAGCATATGTTTATACAAACAGAACAAACGCCAAACCCACAAACTCTCAAATTTTTACCAGGAAAAGTGGTTATGGCTGAAGGAACAGCTTTTTATCAAAATGTTAAAGAAGCTACTGACTCGCCATTTGCAAGAAGGTTATTTAATATAGATGGAGTCGAGGGAGTTTTTTTTGGAAGTGATTTCATTACAATTACTAAAAATGATAATTATGACTGGCAAGTAATGAAACCTTCTATTTTAGGTGGAATTATTGATCATTTTAATTCTAAAGATCAGACAATCGAAAAAACTAGTTCAAATGATTCTGAAAAAAGTCTTAAAAAAAATGAAGAAGACTCAGATATTGTTAAACAAATAAAAGAATTACTTGATACTAGGGTAAGACCAGCAGTTGCTATGGATGGCGGGGATATAATCTATAATAATTTTGAAGATGGTATTGTTTACTTAAAAATGCAAGGCGCATGTTCAGGATGCCCAAGCTCTACTGCAACTCTCAAAATGGGAATTGAGAATATGTTAAAGCATTATATTCCTGAGGTACAGGAGGTAAGACCAGTAGATGCGTAACTTGTTTATTATTTTTTTATTACCTTTCTTTTTTTCATCATTAGCTACTATAGCATTTGAAGACAAGAATCAGATCAATGATTTAAAGATTGTATATAAGCTCAATGCGAATCTCGATGATCTTGTATTAAGTTATTGTTCGACTTATGACTCATACACTGTAAACAGACTTTATTCTCAAAAGAAAATTACAAATCAAAATTTAGATAAAATTAGACTTAACAAATTTATAGTATCAATTAAAAAGAAACCTTTAAATCCAAATCTTTATAAGCAAATTGATGAAAAACAAAATATCAAATTTTTAAACAAAAATATTAAAGAAATTGAATTAGAATTTCTTTCTGATTCTAAAAAAGAATTTGTTAAAACTTTACTCCCATTGATATCATATGAGAATCAAAATATTTTATTGGAGAGAACTAAGTTAGAAAATATTAGAAGTTTTTTAGATAACAACAACACTTTATCAACTAATGATTTACACTTTCTTAATAAAATATCAAAAAAATATAGACTTAATTCTAAAGATAAACATAAATATGACTTGGTTAATGAATTATTAGATCTAGTTGATATTATTCCTAATTCTATTGTTTTAGCTCAAGCAGCCAATGAAAGTGGTTGGGGCACTTCGAGATTTGCAACAGAGTTTAATGCTTTATTTGGAGAATATACGTATGATTTTGCTAGTGGTGTAGTACCTTTAATGAGAAAAAAAGGAGAAAAGCATTTAGTCAAATCATTTGATTCAGTAAACAAAAGTGTGCAGTCATATTTTAATAATCTTAATTCCCATTATGCCTACAAAGACTTTAGAAACGTTAGAAAATTTATGAGAAAAAATAAAAATTTTAGTAATATAGGGCTATTAGTAAATGAGTTAGATACTTATGCGGCTGATGAAAATTATATTCATACAATTAATTCAATTATTGAAGATAATAAGTTAAATAAATTTGATACTTATACATATTCTTATAATAACTCATAAGTAAAATTGGTGACCAAACCAGCGCCATAAACCATCTTTGCCTTTTGCAGTACAGTTAATTCTCGATCTACCTTTAGTTAATTTCCTATTTAATCTTATTTCAATTCGCTCATTGAATTTAAATATTTCTTTTTCAACTTGGCCTTTACTATCAAAAACAAAACAATCAATTGTAGGAACTAATTTTTCATCTAATAATGAAAACCCAATGAATGGAGGATTTTCATAAATTGTTGGATCAGCTGGAATAAAATCATAAATTCCAAGACCTTTTGCATTTGCAGCAAATTTTACTCTATCAATTTCTCCATATCTTTCGTTAAGAGAGAATCTTGGCAGATAATAAAAGTTTGATGTTTCATTGATTACTCCTGAATGCTGACCAAAAGCAACTTTAAATTTATAATCTTTTAATAAATCTATGATTTGTTGATTTGCTTCACCATATGGAAATGCAAATAAAGATGGTATTTCTCCTAATTCTCTTAAAAAAATATTGTTTGATGTTTCAATTTCATTTTTAACTTCATCAATTGATAAGTCTGACATGTGATAGTGACTATGAGAATGAGCCCCAATTGAAACACCCTCATTTTTTAAGTTGTCTTATTTGATCCCAATTTAAATAATTTTTATTATTTTTATGGATAGTCGAAGTATTAACAAAAAGAGTAACAGGTATTTTATGTTGCTTAAATTTAGGCCATCCAATTTCGTAAAAAGATTTATCAGCATCATCTATACTTATGCCTAAAGTATTTTCATCAAGATCCCCATCATTTAAAATTGTATCAATTATAAACTCTATTGATTTTATAGAGTATTTTTCTTTAGAAAATTCATCTATGTGCGCATCAAATTGATCTAAAGTGACACTAGTTGATGGATATTTATCAATACCAAATTTATGGTACATAAATATCACTGCTGAATTTTTAATGTTGCTTGCATAGGAAGAAGATATGTTTAAAAATAAAACAAAAATAAATATTAGTTTAAATATAAACATCCTATGTTCCTTTTTTTAGATGTAATTTCACCAATACCAGAATTTCACGTAATTAATGACAAAAAAATTATTCTTTCAATACAAATTATACATAATAATGATGAAAAACTTAGTGATACTATAATTCCTAAATATTTAGAACTTCAAGAAACTTATAAACTTAAGGAAATAATTACTCATTTGATTATAACTACTGGACCTGGTTCATACACAGCACTAAGAGTTGGAGCATCTTTTATCGCAGGATTAAGTCAATCAATGAGTTTGCCAGTATCTGAAATATCAAGTGAAAATATTTTTGAATTTCTTGAATATGAAAATTTACATTCTGGTGTTTACATAAAGTCATCAAATAATCAAAAATTCCTTACATACAAAAAAAATGGAGAGTTTTTTCACATCAAAATTGAAAGCGAAGACTTTGTTTTACCAAATCATATTTCAAATTTATTTTGCAATTTTATAAATGATAATTCTTTTGATAAAAATGTAAATTATAAATCTTTTTCAATAACTAAAATTATTTTAGAAAATTTAAATAATTTGATTTTTAAAGAAAATTTAATAATTAAACCTAAATATATTTCAAATAACATTATATTAAATTGATAAAGATCAGAAAACTTGAGCAAAAAGACAAAAAGTTTTTTAATGCATTGATTAATTCAGAAAATTCATATTATGAGGAATTTTTAAGTATTGGTTGGTCTTTAAAACAAATAAATAATCAGTTCAAAAAAAGCACTAATTTGGCTTATGGCATATTTTATAGAGAATTATTGATTTCTTTCATCTTTGGAGACTTAATAAATATTGAAAAAATATCAGAATATGAGATATTACTAATTTATGTTTCTAAAAATTTTAGAAAAAAAGGTTTAGGAACAAGGCTTTTAAAAAAAATAGAAGAGAATAATAGTAGTTTAAAAAAAATTTATCTTGAAGTTTCTGAAAAAAATTTACATGGAATATTATTCTATAAAAAAATGGGTTTTAACATTGTTTCTACAAGAAAAAATTATTTTTTAATTAGAAATAAAGATACTAACGCACTTGTGATGTTAAAAAATTATTAGATATGCAAAAAAATAAAATTTATATTAAGTCTTATGGATGTCAAATGAATGTTTATGACTCTAATAGGATATTAGATTTATTTAAGAATAAAGATTATGAAATAGCAGATGATCCGAAAGATGCAAATTTAGTAGTTTTAAATACATGCCATATAAGAGAAAAAGCTGCTGAAAAAGTTTATTCGGATATTGGTAGAATTAATAAAATTAAAAAAGACAAAAAAAAAGATAGTTTTAAACTAGTGGTTGCTGGTTGTGTTGCTCAAGCTGAAGGAGAGGAAATTAAATTAAGAGCTCCCTCTGTTGATTTTATTGTTGGGCCTCAATCTTATCACAAGCTACCAGAAATGTTAAAAACTAAAGACTCGATACTTAGTGATGAATTTACACAAAATGATAAATTTAAAAACTTATTATACAATTCTTCTGGTGGAGTTTCAGAATTTGTATCAATTCAAGAAGGATGTGATAAATTTTGTTCATTTTGCGTTGTTCCTTATACAAGAGGACCTGAATTTTCACGACCTGTAAATGAAATAATAAATGAAATAAATAAATATCTAAATCAAGGAGTTAAAGAAGTTATTTTTTTAGGACAAAATGTAAATGCTTATCATGGTATTGGAGAAGATGGCAAAACAAAGGATTTAGCTTACTTGATAAATAAAGTAAGTGAGTTAGAAAAACTTAAAAGAATAAGGTACATGACTTCACATCCAATTGATATGACGGATACACTGATTAGAGTTCATAAAACAAATATCAAATTAATGCCTTTTTTACATTTACCTATTCAATCAGGATCTAATAAAATTCTAAAAGCTATGAATAGAAAACATAACGTGGATTTTTATAGAAGAATAGTTGAAAAATTAAGAAATGAAAAACCTGACATAGCACTTTCTTCTGATTTTATTGTTGGATACCCTGGTGAGTCTGATAAAGATTTTAATGATACAATGAAATTTGTTAACGAAGTCAAATATGTAATTGCTTACTCTTTTATTTATAGTCAAAGACCTGGAACACCTGCTCAAAAAAAAGATAATATTCCTCTAGCTGAAAAGAAGGCAAGATTAAGTGCACTTCAATCTCTTTTAAAAGAACAACAAAAAAATTATAATAAATCTTTTATAGGGAAAAAAATTGAAGTTTTATTTGATAAAAAAGGTAGACATAAGGATCAATTTATAGGAAGATCAATATATAACCAAAGTGTTTTTACAAGCAGTGAAAAAAATCTAATAAATAAAATTGCAAATGCCAAAATTATTAATTCAACCGACTTTGCTTTGGAGAGTTCTGTTTGAGTAAAATAAATTATTCTTTAGATTTTGAACTTAATGATAATAATTTTCTATCAAATCTTTTTGGTGTTGATGATAAAAACATTCAAATAATTGAAAAAATTAATAATGTAAAAATAAAATATAGAGGTAACAAAATAAAAATAATTGGATCTAAAATCTCTATAAAGGATACTAAAGATGAAATATTACTATTATTTGAAGAAGCCAGGAAGGGAATTGATATAGATGAAGATAAAATTATGGAAACTAGAAGTATAAAAATGTTAGAAATTGATTCTGAAGATCAAATGAATCTTTTTTTTCAGACAAAAAAAAGAAAAATATTACCTAGATCTGATAATCAAAAAAATTACTTTCAATTACTTAATTCAAAAGATATTGTTTTTGCTTATGGGCCAGCAGGTACAGGAAAAACATTTTTAGCAGTTGCCAAAGCAGTATCTTCACTTCAACAAGGTTTGGTGAATAAAATTATTTTATCAAGACCAGCGGTAGAAGCTGGAGAAAAACTTGGTTTTTTACCAGGCGATCTAAAAGATAAAGTAGACCCATTTTTACGCCCAATATATGATGCATTGTATGAAATGATGCCATTTGATCAAGTCGAAAAGAAAATTGCAAATAATACAATAGAAATCGCACCTATTGCTTTCATGAGAGGAAGAACTCTAGAAAATTGCTATATAATTTTGGACGAAGCACAAAATACTACAAAAATTCAAATGAAAATGTTTCTTACTAGATTAGGTAAAAATAGTAAAATGGTAGTTGTAGGTGATAACACACAAATAGACTTAATTTCTAAAAATGACTCTGGTCTTATTGATGCTTCAAAAAAATTAAAAAATATAAATGACATAGGGTTTATTGAATTAGATAAAAGAGATGTTGTAAGGCATGAGATTGTTAGAAAAATAATAAATGCATATGAAGAAAAAAATAGAAACTAATTTTTTTTGTAAAACCAATCATTGGTCGCGTAGAATCAATAAAATTAAAAAGATTGTATCTGATATACTTTCTTTTAATAACTGTGGTTTCAATAAAAAAAACTTCTATTTTTTAAATTTAATTTTTGTTGATAATAAAAAAATTAAAAAGATAAATCAAAGGTACAGGAATCAAAATGAAGCTACTGATGTTTTAACATTTGTTACCTTTTTAAATAATAAAAAAATTAAAAATGAGGCTTATTGTGACATATTTTTTTCTGCTGAAATGATTAAAAAAGATGCACATAAAAATTATTTAAATTTTTATGATCATTTAACACATTTAATAATTCATTGTTTTTTGCATGTTAATGGATATGATCATAAAAAAAATTCTGATTTTATAAAAATGAAAGATTTAGAAAAAAAAATTTTAAAGCGACTAGGTATACAAGATCCTTACTATCATGAATCAAGATAATCAAGAAAAACTTAGCACTTGGAAAAGTTGGTTAATAAAAAAGTTATTAACAAATGATTCATCAAAAGAGGAAATCTTAAATATTATAGCTAATGAAGAAAACAGTGATGAAACATTAGACAACTTTGATGATAATAATGAAAAAAATCTTATTAAAAATATATTACAATTAGAAAATAAAAGTGTTGAGGATGTTATGGTACCAAGAGGGGAAATAGTATCTGTTAATAATAAACAAAACTACAATCAAATTTTTAGTATCATAAAAGAAGAATCACATTCAAGACTTCCTGTATATGAAAAAAATTTAGATAATATTATCGGTTTTTTTCATGTTAAAGATTTTATTAAAATAAATAAAAATGATTTTGATCTTGGCTCAATACTGAGAGAAGTTCTTTATGTAGCTCCAAAATCTCCAATATTAGAACTTTTAAAAAGAATGAGATCATCAAGGATACACATCGCTCTTGTTGTTGATGGTGTTGGGGGAGTTGATGGCTTGGTTACTATTGAAGATTTAGTTGAAGAAATAGTTGGAGAAATTGAGGACGAACATGATGCAGAAGATGTTGATGAAGAAATCATTAAAAAAGAGAAAAATTTACTTGAGGTAAGCGCATCATTTAGAGTTGATGATTTAGAGAAATATTTTGATCTAAATTTAGATTTTGCAGATGAAGATGAAGTAGAAACAGTTGGAGGATTAGTTTTTTCGAAGATTAATAGAATACCAAAAAGTAATGAAGAGTTTAATATTGATGATATTATTAACATTAAAGTTCTGAAAGCCAATGAAAGAAAAATTTTAACTGTTCAAATTAGAAAAATACTTAATTGATTTTATTTAAATTTTTAATCTTAGGAGTTTTATCT
Organism: uncultured Alphaproteobacteria bacterium; assembly: GCA_902576125.1. Taxonomy (GTDB): domain Bacteria; phylum Pseudomonadota; class Alphaproteobacteria; order HIMB59; genus CACPNW01. The sequence continues at coordinate 10,738 of CACGUF010000007.1, forward strand.
GCAATGATATTCCCTCCTTTTTTTATGTTGCCTTTAGGCTTTATTATATTTCCATATTTACTAAAATTGCTATCAGATATCACTAAAAAGAAATTTTTTTTGAATTATTTTTCTTTTGGGTTTTTTTATGGATTGGGATTTTTATTAGTATTTTTAAACTGGATTTATAATCCTTTTTTAATAAATAATGAAACTAAAAATATCGCAATACTTGGTTTCTTACTTCCAATCTTTTTATCATTATTTTTTGGTTTAGGATTTTGTTTATTTAAATATTTAAATAGTAAATTTTATTTAATAATTTTTACACCTTTTATTTTTTTGTTAATTGAGTTTATTATTTCAAACATATTATATGGGTTTCCATGGATAACTTACTCTTTAATTTTATCTAACAATATCATTGGGTTTTATTTACTAAAATATTTTGGTTTATACATTTCAAGTTATTTGATTTTATTTTTATTTTTTTTACCTTTTGCATTTATTTATTCATGGGAGCTCGAATACAAAAAAAAACTAATTTTTATAATTCATTCACCTTTTTTTATAGCAGTTATTTTTTTATTTTTTATTTCAAATTCAAATGATTATAATCAGAGTAAAAAAATTCATATTGATTTGTTTCAAATTTTATCACCTATTAATAATATCGATAAAGTTCTGGTTGAAAATGATATAATCAATAAAATTAAAAACTCAAAAGCAGAATACTTAATTTTTGCTGAAAATAACTATCCATATTTAGTTTCAGATTTTAATAACATTAGTATAATGAAATATATAAAAAATAATCAAAAAGTTATAATTGGTTCCTCTAGAATAGAGAATGATAAATTTTATAATTCATTTCTTTTCTTAGAAAAGAATAAAATACAAAGTTTTGATAAACAAATACTTGTACCTTTTGGAGAATTTTTACCTTTTAGAACATATTTAAAATTTATGGATAAAATAACTGGAAATATTGATTTTACATCAGGGACTAATAAAAGATTAATTAATTCTAAAAATATTAATGTTCTACCAATTGTTTGTTATGAAATTATTTTCAATAAAATTTTAAAAAATATAAATGAGAATAAAATTGATATTTTAATTAATATTACTAATGACTCTTGGTTTGGAAATAAATTAGGTCCCTATCAGCATTTTTATCATTCAAGAATGCGAGCTCTTATCTCAAACAAATATTTATTAAGAGTTTCAAATAATGGAATAACTTCAATTATAGATAATAATGGAAAAATTCTAAATTTTATAGATCTTAATAAAAAAGGTAAATTATCAGAAATAATAAATATACAAAATTCATTTTTCTATGGATCTATTCATAAACTTTCTTTCATTTATCTTATATTTATTTTTTTGATTTATTTAATTTATATTAAATATAGTTTTAAAAATGAAAAATAATTCATCATACAGATTATACGGAAGAACAAAAGGTAGAAAAAATAAAATCAATAATCAATTTTTAGAAATAAGTTTAAAAGAAATTGATAAAAACAAATATAATATATTAGACATTGGTTCAGGTTATGGTGAGAGCACCATTAAATTGGCAAAAGTCGATAAACAAAAAGTAGTAATTTGCTGCGATAAATACATTGATGGATTAAACAATTTATATAACCAAGCCAAATTAGAATTATTAGATAATATTTATATTTACCAAGGAAATGTGCATCAATTACTTGATCAGCACTGCAAAATAGACTTTATTTCTGAAGTTTGGATACTTTTTCCTGATCCTTGGCCCAAAAAAAAACATTTTAAAAGACGACTAATCAATCATGATTTTTTTATTAAAATTAACAAATTTCTAAAATCGGGGGCAACGATAAATATAGCTTCTGACTCAAAATCTTATATTTCTCAAATTTTAAGAATTATTCATCAAATAAGAAATGATTTTAAATGGTTAAATCAAAATAAATTAGAATGGGATTATGATCCTGTGACATTACCTGAAACTAAATATTATAAAAAAGCCTTAAAAAACGGACTCAATCCATTTTATGCAAAACTAAAGAAATTATAGGCTTGAGTTTTGCTTTATTTTCAATATATGGTTAAAAAAGTTAACGTTTGAGAGGTGGGATTTCCCGCCTTTTTTTTGGTGAATAATATGGCAAAACAAAAAATAAAAGTAATTAGAGAAGAAATGCTCCAAGTAGCAAACAATGTTGCACAGGAAAAAAACATAGATCAAGATTCTGTGTTCTTAGCAATGGAACAAGCTTTAGAAAAATCAGCACGAGTAAAATATGGTAATGAGAGAGATATTAGGGTGCAGATAGATAGAAATACAGGTGATATACATTTGAAATCATATCTTACAGTAGTAGAGAGTTATTCAGAAGAACAAGCAAAAGAAATTTTACTTGATGATGCAAAAAAAATTAAATCAGATGTTTCAATTGGAGAATTTATTACTAAAGATCTTCCTCCAATAGATTTAGGCAGGGTTGCAGCTCATAATGCAAAAGGTGTAATTATTCAAAAAGTCCGAGAAGCAGATAAATCAAAACAATATGAAGAATACAAAGATAAGATTGGTGAAATAGCAATTGGAATTGTTAAGAGAATTGAATTTGGTAACTTAATTGTAGATTTAGGTAAAAGTGAAGCAATAATAAAGAGAGAAGAATTAATTCCAAGAGAAACATTTAAAAATGGAGACAGGGTTAGAGCGTATATTTATGACGTAAAAAATGATTTGAAAGGCTATCAAGTTTTTTTATCTAGAACACATCCTCAGTTTGTTGCAAAATTATTTACACAAGAAGTACCAGAAATTTATGAAGGAGTAATTATAGTAAAAAGTGTTGCTAGAGATCCAGGTTCAAGAGCAAAAATTAGCATATATACTGAAGATACAACAATAGATCCTGTGGGAGCCTGTGTTGGAATGAGAGGCTCAAGAGTACAGGCTGTTGTAAATGAACTACAAGGGGAAAAAATAGATATTGTAACCTGGTCAGAAAACCAAGCCACATTTTTAGCTAATGCACTTGCTCCTGCGGAAGTTAGTAAAATTTTTTTATATGAAGAGAAAAATAAAGTTGAAGTTGTAATCCCTGATGAACAACTAAGCTTAGCAATAGGAAGAAAAGGACAAAATGTTAAACTTGCTTCAGGATTAACAAACTTAGAAATTGATATTCTTACTGAGGAGGAAGAATCTGAAAGAAGGCAGCAGGAATTTAAAGATAAAAGTGCAATGCTATCAGAGGTATTAGATGTTGAAGACGTTATTGCACAGCTTTTAGTAACAGAAGGTTATGTTTCTGTAGACTCAATTGCTGCAGAAAATCTTGAAAATATTGAAAAAATTGAGGGCTTTGACACTGAGTTAGCAAGTGAAATTTTATCAAGAGCTAAAAATTATCTTGAAGAACTAGAGCAAAGTAATCTGAAGCTAGTTAATGAAAAAATTCAAGATGAAAATTTAAAAAATATTGAAGGAATGACCATCCCAATGCTTGCCCTATTAGCTAAAGAAAATATATTAACTTTAAATGATTTTGCAGAATTAGCAACATTCGAACTTATAGATAAAGAAGAAGGAATATTTAAATCTTTAGATGTAGAAGAAGATTTAGTTAATAATATGATCATGGAAGCCAGAAAAAATTGGTTTGAATAATTTATAAATTAAGAGAATAAATTGGATAAAAATAAAGATAATAAAAAAAAACCTCTGAAACTATCTTCTAGTGGAAGAATGCAAATTAGAAAGAATTTAGGCCCTAGTGGAGAAAAGTCTAAATCATCTGGAAGTAAAAAAACTATACAAATTGTATTTAGAAATAAAAACAACCAACAAAAAAGTTCATCAACTTCTCAATCCAATTATAGAGGCTCTTCTTCTTTTAGGTCATCACCAAACCAAATAAATAGATCATCTCCAAATCAAATTAATGCTAACTTTACATCAGTAAATAAAAATAAAAGTTTTGAAAATAAAAATAAAAAAATCTCTGAATCAAAAAAGCAACCAAAAAAATCAACACTTAAACCTATTGATGATGAATTTAATAAGCTGGATGCAAAAAAAATTCTTGAACAAGAAGAGCAAGAATATGATAGGTTTCCAAGTTTAGCTAAAATTAAAAGAGCAAGAGAAAAAGAAAAACTTCAATCACAAGATAATGATGACGATATTAAAATATCAAGAGAAGTTCAGATACCTGAAATAATTACAGTACAAGATTTAGCAAACAGAATGGCTAAAAAAACTGCTGATGTTGTAAAAACATTAATGAAACTTGGGGTTTTAGCTAACGCTACACAATCACTTGATGCTGATACTGCAGAATTAGTAGTAACAGAACTTGGACATAAAGTTATTAGGGTAAATGATGATGATATTTTAAAAGAAATTGAAGATTTTGAAGATGATAAAAATTTATTAGAGAAACGTGCACCTGTTGTCACAATTATGGGACATGTAGATCACGGAAAGACAAGCATATTAGATGCATTTAGAAGTTCTAATGTTGTTGCAGGTGAGTCCGGTGGAATAACTCAACATATAGGTGCTTATCAAATTGGACAAGGAGATAAAAAAATAACATTTATAGATACTCCTGGTCACGCAGCTTTTTCTAATATGCGTGCAAGAGGGGCTTCTACCACTGATATAATAATTTTAGTAGTTGCTGCAGATGATAGCTTAAAACCACAAACTATAGAGTCGATTGCTCATGCTAAAGCCGCAAAAGTCCCTATAATAGTTGCTATTAATAAAATAGATTTACCTAGTGCTGATGCTGACAAAGTAAGAAATGATCTACTTAGTCAAGAAATAATTGTTGAAAAATTAAGTGGAGATATTTTAGATGTAGAAGTTTCTGCTTTAAAAAAAATAAATTTAGATAAACTGCAAGAAGCTATTCTTTTGCAGTCAGATATTTTGAATTTGAAAGCTAACCCAAATAGAAGTGCGAGAGGCTCTATTATAGAATCTAAATTAGAAAAAGGAAGAGGATCTGTCGCAACTGTTTTAGTACAAAAAGGTACTTTGAAAGTAAGTGATATATTTGTTTCAGGATCTGAGTGGGGAAAAGTTAAGGCTCTTATTGATGACAAGGGCAATAACTTAAAGGAAGCTCTACCATCTAGTCCAGTAGAGGTATTAGGGTTTGACTCAAATCCACTAGCAGGAGATGATTTCATAGTAGTTGAAAGTGAGAGTGTTGCAAGAAAAATTGCTGAGCATCGTTTTAATAAATTACAAATAAAAAAAAATAAAGTTATTAAATCAAATGTTGAAGAAATGTTTCAACAAATTAATCAAGGTAAAGTATCTTCATTACCAATAATTATAAAGGCTGACGTCCAAGGATCATCTGAAGCAATTGAAAACTCAGTCACAAAATTATCAACAAATGAAGTCGAAGTTTCTGTAATTCATAAAGGTGTTGGAGCAATCACAGAAAGTGATGTAGCATTAGCTAACTCAAGTAAAGGATTCATTATAGGGTTTAACGTTCGTGCATTACCTCATGCAAGAGATGCAGCAAAAAGAGATGGAGTAGATATAAAATACTATTCTATTATCTACGAATTAATTGATGATGTGAAAAATCTTTTATCAGGTTTACTTACACCTGATATTTCTGAAAATATTACTGGTAATGTAGAAATAAGAGAAGTGTTTAGTATTTCAAAAATTGGAAATATTGCCGGATGTATGGTTAAAGAAGGCATAATATCAAGAAACTCAAAAATAAGATTATTAAGAGACAGTGTTGTTATACATACTGGCAGTTTGGCAAGTTTGAAAAGATTTAAGGAAGAAGTTAAAGAAGTTAAGAGTGGTTTTGAATGTGGTGTAATGTTAGAGAACTATTCGGACATCAAAATTGGCGATGTGATTGAGACATTTGAAGAAGTAAAAACAGAAAGAAAACTATAGAAAAAAAATATGAGTAATCAGATGTCTTCCCAGAGACAAATGAGATTTAGTGAATTAATTAGATCGTTAATTAGTGAATGTATACTAGTTGAAGATTTTTATGACCTAAACATATCAATTAAATCAATCACGGTTTCATTTGTTAAAATGAGCAGGGACCTTAGGATTGCTAATGTTTATATAATGCCATTAGGAGGACAAAATAAAGAAAAAATTATAGAAAAGTTAAATGAAAATAAGTTTATTTTTCAAAAGTTTTTATCAAAAGCTAAATTAAATTCTAAATTTACTCCAAAAATATTTTTTTTTATAGATGATACTTTTGATGAAGCTGAAAAAATAGAAAAATTACTTTTAAACAAAAATGTTAAACGAGATTTGAATGAATGAAAAATTACAAGGTTGGATAAATTTATATAAACCAATAGGAATAAGTTCATTTTCAGCTATTTATAAAATAAAAAAAAAATTTAATATAAAAAAAATAGGTCATGCTGGTACATTAGATCCAAATGCTGAAGGAATTCTTCCAATTGCAATTAATAAAACAACTAAATTGATCCCTTTTATAAATACTAGCTCAAAAAAATACTTTTTTAAGATTAAATGGGGTGAGCAAACTTCAACAGATGATGCTGAGGGAGAAATAATAAACGTTAGTAAAATTATTCCAAGTGAAGATAGTATAAAAAATATAATTAATAATTTCTTAGGATATATTAATCAAATACCCCCAAAGGCTTCAGCAATTAAAGTAAATGGCAAAAGAGCATATACAATTTTACGAGATAAAAAAAATTTTAACCTCAGAGAAAAAAAAGTTTTTTTAAAAACTATTCAATTTATTGAGTCTACAAATAATACTTCAAATTTTTTTATTGAATGTGGTAAAGGGTTTTATGTAAGAAGTCTTGCTCGTGATATTGCATATAAATTACATACATTTGGTCATACTATTGAAATAAAAAGGACAAAAGTAGGTAATTTTGATCAAAAAACGTCAATTTTGCTGGACGATTTGTTAAAAATAGGGCAAAGCGAACTCGAATTTAATTTTATTCACTCTTCATTATCTATGCTGGACGACATCTTGGCTTATGAGGTTGAAGAAGAGAGAGATTTATATGATCTTTCATTGGGTAAAAAAATTTTTATTAATAAAAAAAAATTAATAAAGTCATCATTAAATTCAGATAAAAAAGCATTAGTTTTTTTATCAAACAAAGGAAACGTAGTTTCTTTTGGAAAGTTAACTGGAGATTTGTTCCAACCAAATAAAGTTTTAACATAGGAGTTATGATGTCGATAAAAAAAGAAGAAAAAAAAGATTTAATAAGTAAATTTTCAATTAACGATAATGATACAGGTTCTGCAGAGGTTCAAATTGCAGTTTTAACTCAAAGAATAAATAATTTGATAGAGCATTTTAAAAATCACAAACATGATAATCATTCAAAAAGAGGACTTGTAGCTTTAGTAAATAATAGAAAAAAATTGTTATCTTATCTATCTAATAAAGATAAGGAAAAATATAATAAGTTAATAACGGACCTTAAAATAAGAGGTTAATTTAATCTGAAAGAGAAAAAAGATGTTTGATGTAAAAAAAGTAGAATTAGAATGGGCAGGAAAAAAGTTACAAATCGAAACTGGTAAAATAGCAAGGCAAGCAGACTCATCTGTAATTGTTACATATGGAGGCACAACTGTAATGGCAAATGTAGTAGCTGCTAAGCAGGTAAAACCTGATATGGATTTTTTCCCCTTAACTGTTAATTATCAAGAAAAATTTTATTCTGTAGGAAAAATCCCTGGAGGCTTTTTTAAAAGAGAAGCAAGACCTACTGAAAAAGAAACCTTAATCTGTAGATTAATTGATAGGCCTATAAGACCTTTATTCCACAAGGATTTTAAAAATGAAACTCAGGTTACTTGTACTGTATTATCTCATGATCTTGAAAATGACTCAGATATTGTTGCTATGATTGCTGCAAGCGCATCAACTACATTATCAGGTCTTCCTTTTATGGGCCCCTTAGGAGCAACAAAAATTGGTTTAGTCGATGATCAACTTATTGTTAATCCAACAATTCAAGAGATAAAAAATTCTAAATTAGATTTAATTGTAGCAGGAACTAAAAATGGTGTATTAATGGTAGAGTCAGAAGCTCATCAATTAAGTGAAGAAAAAATGCTTGAGGCTGTTGTTTTAGGTCAAGACTCTTATTTGCCAGTAATAGATGCAATTATTTCTTTAGCTAAGCAGGCTGCAAAAGATCCCTGGGATATACCTGAAAAAGAAAGTGAAATTACTAATCTTCCAAAGTTAATTGAAGATGAATATGGTTTGCAATTTAGTGATGCTTATAAATTAACTGAAAAACAAAAAAGAGTAGAAAAATTAAATGTAATAAGATCAGAAATTGAAAAAAAGCATTTAAGTGATACTCTTACTTCAGTAGTTGTTTCTGATGCTATAAAATCCGTAGAAAAAGATATTGTACGTGGTAATTTGTTAAAAACTGGTAATAGAATAGATGGGCGAGATACTAAAACTGTTAGACCTATTGTTTGCGAAACTGGACTTTTAGAGCGTACTCATGGTTCAGCTTTATTCACAAGGGGAGAAACCCAGGCATTAGTTGTAACAACTCTTGGAACTGGAATGGATGAGCAAAGAATCGATGCTATTGAAGGCGAATATAAAGAAAACTTTATGTTGCATTATAATTTTCCACCTTATTCTGTTGGTGAAGTTGGTAGAGTAGGTTCTACAAGTAGAAGAGAAATTGGACATGGTAAACTTGCATGGAGAGCTATTCATCCAATGCTCCCCTCTAATGATAAATTTCCTTACACTTTTAGAGTCGTGTCTGAAATTACTGAGTCAAATGGATCAAGCTCAATGGCAACAGTATGTGGAACTTCAATGTCTTTAATGGATGCAGGGGTCCCTATTGAAAAACCAATTGCAGGAATTGCAATGGGATTAATAAAAGAAAATGATAAATATGTTGTTTTATCAGATATACTTGGAGATGAAGATCATTTAGGTGATATGGACTTTAAAGTTGCTGGCACAAAAGATGGAATAACATCTTTACAAATGGACATTAAAATTACCAGCATTACTTCAGAAATAATGAAGGAAGCTCTAGAGCAGGCTAAAGATGGCAGAATTCATATTCTAGGCGAAATGGCTAAAGCAATTAAAAAGCCAAAAGAAAAAATTTCTGATTATGCACCTACCATTACTACATTTCATGTCCATAAAGATAAAATTAGAGAAGTTATTGGTAAAGGTGGTGCAGTAATTAGAGAAATAAGTGAAACTACTGGAGCAAAAATTGAGATAGATGATGAAGGATTAGTTAGTGTTGCTGCTGTAGATGCAAAGTCAGGTAATGATGCAATAGAATGGATAAAGGGAATTGTAGAAGAGCCTGAAATAGGAAAAATCTATGAGGGTAAAGTTGTAAAACTAATGGACTTTGGCGCTTTCGTTAATTTTATGGGATCAAGAGATGGTCTAGTTCATATCAGTCAACTTAAAAATGAGAGAGTTGAAAAAGTAAGCGATGTTATTAATGAAGGTGATGTAGTCAAGGTAAAAGTTTTGGATATTGATTCAAGGGGTAAAGTAAAACTCTCAATGAAAGAAGTAGAGGCTGAATAATAAATTTATATTACCTAAAGTAATTGGTCATAGAGGTGTAAAAGATTTATCACCTGAAAATACTTTAGAGTCTATTTCAAAAGCATTTGAAATTGGCCTCGATTGTGTTGAGGTAGATGTTAAAATTAGTAAAGATAGTATACCTCTTTTAATTCATGATGATACTTTAGATAGAACAACAAGTGGTTCAGGCTTAGTTTGCAATTATACATTTGATGAAATTTCAAACCTTGATGCTGGTTATTTTTTTTATAATTCAAATAAAACTATAAGGGTGCCAAGTCTAATCAAAGTGTTAAATGAAGTAAGAAATAAAAAAAAATCTATCAATATTGAAATGAAGCCTAATAAAGGACTTGAAAAAAAAAATGTAGAAAAAATAGTAAATGAGATTAAAAATTTTTCTTTAGACAATGTTTTTTTTTCAAGTTTTAATCTTGAAAGTTGCATAACTTTAAAAGAGCATCTTCCTCAAGCTCTTTGTGGTTTTTTAAATCATGATTTTTCTAAAATTACCCTTAATGATACAATAGATATATGCAAAAGGTACGATTTTTTTAGTTGTGGCACAGATTTTGAATCATTTTCAGAATCAATAGGAAATGAACTATCAAGTAATGATATATTAGTAACAGTTTATTCTGGAAAAAATATTACTATAGAAGAAGCACAAAATTTGTGGAAGAATAATGTTACTAGTGTATTTGTGGATGATCCAACTGAATATAAAAACTATTATTAAGTCTTAGGCATTCCAACAATATTAAATCCACAGTCAACATAATGTATTTCCCCAGTTACAGCAGATGACATCTCGCTAACTAAATATAAAGCAGAATTGCCTAATTCTTCTAGATTTACATTTCTTTTTAAAGATGAATTATCATTGGTATATTTAAAAACTTCTCTTGCATTAGCAATTGCAGCTCCAGCTAGTGTTCTCATAGGTCCTGCTGATATAGCATTTACTCTTATCTTGTGTTCTCCTAAATCAACACTTAAATATTTTACACTAGTTTCAAGTGCAGCCTTTGCAACTCCCATAACATTGTAATTTGGCATTACTTTGTTTGCTCCATAAAAACTTAATGTTACTAAGCTTCCATTTTCATTGAGAATAGGTTGAAAAACTTTAGCTATTTTTGTGAAAGAATAGCACGAGATAGATAGACTGTTGATAAAATTATTTTTTGAAGTTTCGATATAACGTCCATTTAATTCATTTTTATCTGAATATGCTATGGCATGAATAATAAAATCAATATTTCCAAATTTATCTTTAATAACCTTTTGAGTTTTACTTAAATCCTCCTCTTTGCTTACATCGCATTCAATCAAACAATTACAGTTTACTTTATCAGCAAGAGGTTTGACTCTTTTTAATAATGTGTTGTTTTGATAAGTAATTGCTAAATCAGCACCATGTTGATGCAATTTTTCAGCAATACCCCACGCTATTGAATGATCATTTGCAATACCAAAAACTACACCTTTTTTATCTTTAAGCATTATATCTAGACATCAATAAAGTTGCATTTGTTCCACCAAAACCAAAACTGTTTGACAGCACGTTCTCAATTTTATGGTTTTCTTCTGTCTCTAAAAGAATATTGTGATTTTGCGCACTTTCATCTAAATTTGTAATGTTAGCAGAACCACATAGAAAATTATTATTTAACATGAGAAGGCAATATATAGCTTCATGAACACCCGTTGCGCCTAAAGAGTGTCCCGTTAAAGATTTTGTTGAACTAATTTTTGGAATATTTTTTCCAAACACATTTTTAATTGCTCCTAATTCTTTAATATCACCTATTGGTGTACTAGTTCCATGTGAATTAATATAATCAACTTTTCCTTTTATATCTTTGATTGCCATTTTCATACATCTCTCAGCTCCTTCGCCTGAAGGTTGAACCATATCAAAACCATCTGAAGTGGCACCATATCCAGTTATTTCACCGTATATTTTAGCTCCTCTGGCTTTAGCATGTTCAAGTTCTTCAAGAACTAAAGTTCCACCACCACCAGAGATCACAAAACCATCTCTATCAGAGTCATACGCTCTTGATGCTATTTTAGGATTATCATTATACTTTGATGATAAGGCACCCATCGCGTCAAATAATATTGATAAAGTCCAATGAAGCTCTTCTCCTCCACCAGCAAAAATTATATTTTGCTTTCCCATTTGAATTAATTCATATGCATTACCTATACAATGTGAGCTTGTAGAACAGGCAGATGTGATAGAGTAGTTTACACCCTTAATTTTAAATGGTGTAGCTAGGGTGGCAGAATTAGTACTCGACATACTTCTTGGAACCATAAAAGGCCCAACTTTTTTTGAGCCACTATATTTACCTAATTCTGAAGCTTTATATAAATTCATAGTAGATGGACCACCTGAACCTACAATAATGCCAGTCATTTCATTTGATATATCTTTTTCTTCTAATCCAGAGTCTTCAATAGCATTTTTCATTGCAATATAGTTAAATGCTGCCCCATCACCCATAAAACGCAAAAGGCGACGATCAATATTTTCTTCTAGATTTATGTCTGGTTTCCCATGAACAAGACTTCTAAATGAAAACTCTTCGTATTCAGGTGCTGAAGATATTCCAGCATTTAAATTTTTTAAATTATGTGTAACTGTTTCAGCATTATTTCCTATACATGAAACTATACCAAATCCTGTAACTACTACCCGTTTCATATCTATTTTTCTTTAGATTGAAAAAGACCAACCTTCATATCCTTGGCTTCATATATAGGATTTCCATCAGCTTTTAGAGTACCATCCGCTACACCTAAGATTAATTTTCTAAGAATTAATCTTTTTAAAGAGATGTGATAAGTTACTTTTTTTACTGTATTTAATACTTGTCCAGTAAATTTTACTTCACCAACACCTAATGCTCTTCCTTTTCCCGGTTGACCTAACCAACCAAGATAAAAACCAACAAGTTGCCACATAGCATCCAAACCAAGACATCCAGGCATCACTGGGTCACCTTTAAAATGACAATTAAAGAACCATAAATCTTTTTTAATATCTAGCTCAGCAATAATTTCACCTTTTTCAAACAGTCCACCATTCTCATTTATGTTTGTAACTCTGTCAAACATAAGCATTGGCGGAGATGGAAGTTGTGCATTACCCTCCCCAAAAAGAATACCATTCGCACAATCTAATAGCTCTTGATATGAAAATGAATTTTGCTTCATAATGATTAAAATAAGTTATTAAATGATAATATCATATAAGTTAACTATTATTTAATGCACAATCAGCATTATTTTTTATTTTGATATTACTAATACTTAAATTTTCAGTATTAATTAGAGATAAAATATTATTTTCTTCTTTTATTTCTAAAATAGCATTTATAGTTTTTTGTGCTGTAATTAAGCCAGCCATGCCCGCGCAAATACTTGAAATACCTATAGTTTCACATCGAGCAATTTCAACATCTTCATCATTTGGAAATAAGCAATTTAAACAAATATGACTACCATAATTTTTAAAGAGGCAAATTTGAATATTATAATTTATTGCAGATGAGAAAATATATCGTAATGAATTTTTAACACAAAATTTATTTATTAATTTAGATGAATGCCAATCATCACTAGTATCTATAATTATGTCAGCACCTAATAAAACATTAATATTTTTTGTTGATAAATTTTCAGAGTAAGCAGTTATTTTACAGTTTGGATTTGTTTTTAATAGTTTATTTTTTGCAGTTATACTTTTATATTTACCTATATCATCTAAGCCATATAGTATTTGTCTCCCTAAATTAGATTTTTCTATACGATCTCCATCAAAAAAAGTTAAATTTTTTAACCCTGACGAAACTAAATATTGAGATAACGGGCATCCAATTCCACCAAGACCAATGATAATGATTTTTGCATCTTTTAATTTATCAATATTTGATTCATTGAAATTTTTTAAAATAAATTGCCTAGAAAAAATCTCATATTCTAAATCTGAATAACTCATTTATTTTTTAATTTGTTTATAAATAGATTCTACAATATATTTAGCACATTTAACTTTAGAAGTTTTAGCATAATCTTTAATTCTCTCTTTAGTAATAATGGAAATTTTATTTTCATTTAAACCAAAAACTGTATTGTTATTACTGATTTGATTATATATGATCATATCACAGTTTTTTTCATATAATTTTTTTTTTGCATTTATTTTCTTTCCTGTTTCTGCAGAAAAACCCACAATATATTTTGGTTTATCTGTTTTTTTTCATAGAAATTGTTTTTAAAATATCTACATTTTTTTTTAATTCTAGAGTTTTGAAATCATTTTTTTTTTATTTTATATGAAATTGCTTTTTTAATTTTAAAATCTGAAACTGCTGCACTAAATATGGCAATATCTATATTTTTATTTTCTTTTATTATAGAATCTAACATTTCATTAGCTGTTTTGACTTTAATAAATTTTACATTAGATGGTGGTTGTAAGTTAGTTGGACCAGAAATTAATGTTACTTTTGCTCCTGATCTAGAGAGTTCATTAGCAATCTCATAACCTTGCTTACCAGATGAAAAATTAGATATATATCTAATTGGATCAATATTTTCTATCGTAGGGCCAGCTGTAATTAAGCACTTTTTATTTAGAAATCTTTTATTTAAATTTAGTTTAAAGATTAAATTATTAACAATTAATTTTGTATCTTCTATTCTTCCAATTCCATACTCACCACATTTTAATTTTCCAATTTTTGGTCCAATAAATCTTACACCAACTGATTTTAAATAATTTACATTTTTTTTATTTATTTTATTTTCCCACATTTCTGTATTCATGGCAGGAATAAAAAATATTGGTTTATTTGATGCAAGTAATGTATTTGAAGCCAAATTATTACCATAGCCATTAGCAAACTTAGCAATTGTATTAGCAGTTGCTGGACATACAACCAAAATATCATTTTTTCTAGATAAATTAATGTGCAGCATTTTTTGTTTGGTTTCACTAATATCAGTGTAAATTTTGCCTGTTATATTTTGTCTTATCTTTGTAATATTAATTAATTTTTTTGCATCTTTTGTAATAATACAATCTATTTCTATTTTGTGATTTTTTAATTTAACTAATATTTCACAACATTTTGATACTGCAATTGACCCAGTGATTATAAAAAGTATTTTCACTAATATTTAAATCCTGTGTGTATTGATACAATACCGTCAAATAGATTAATATATTTCACTGATTTGAAACCTGCATTCTCAATTTTATGTTTAAGAATTTCTTGATTAGGAAACATATCAATACTTTCGTTTAGGTAATTGTATCCTTCTTGGTTATTAGAAAAAATTTTACCAAGAAAAGGTATAAAATTTTTTTTATAATAAGAATATATTTTGGATAGAGGTATTGAAGACGGTTGACTAAACTCAAGACAATAGTATTGTCCACCTGGCTTGAGTATTCTATAGGCTTCATTAAGGGACTTATCTATATTACTAATATTTCTTAGACAAAAAGAGATTAAATACTTATCATAAGTATTTTTATCAAAACTTAAATGTTCAGCATTTTGAAGATAAAATTTTATATTACCTTTTTTAATTCTTTTTTTTCCCTCTTTGAGCATTTCTGGATTAAGATCAACAACATCAATTTTTATATTAATATGTTTTTTTTGTATCTCTAAAACTAAATCTCCAGACCCTGATCCTACATCAATAATTCTGTCTCCCATATTGGGATTAACCATATCAATCAATATTTTTTTCCATAATCTGTGAGCGCCAAAGCTCATAACATCGTTCATCAAATCATAATTAAAGGCAACATTTGAAAAAACTTTTTGAACTAGCTTTGTTTTTTCTTTAGGTGTTACTTTTAAATAACCAAAATTTGTTAATTTGTTCATTTTATGCCTGAATTACCTGAAGTTGAGACAACTGTTAAGAGTTTAAATATATTAAAAAACAAAAAAGTCATTAATCTTAACATTCGTACAAAAAAACTAAGATATCCAGTACCTGTTAATAAGTTAAAAAAAATAATAAATTCCAACCTCATTAATTTCAGAAGAATAGCTAAGTATGTAATAATTGATTTAAATACATCGAAAAGTATTATTATACATTTGGGCATGTCTGGACGACTAAGAATATTTGAACATAAAAGTCTAAAAAATAAGCATGATCATTTAGTATTAAAATTTAATAATAATCATAGACTAATATTTAATGATCCAAGAAAATTTGGCTTTATTGATATAATTGAGTCGCATAAAATACATAATATCAAATATATTAAGAAACTAGGACTAGATGCGTTAGATAAAAATCTATCAAGGGAGTATCTTTATAAAAAATTTTATAAGTCAGAAGTTTTAATAAAACAACTTTTACTTAATCAATATATAGTAGCTGGTATAGGTAATATTTATGCTAGTGAAATTCTCTTTGATGCTAAAATATCACCTTTAAAAAAAGGTAAAAATCTAAACAAGTACCAAATTGGGACAATTATACAATCTACTAGAAAAATATTAAAAAAAGCAATTAGATCTGGAGGCTCAAGTATCAACGATTATGTTTCACCTGATGGAACTTTAGGTAATTTTCAGAATAATTTTAAGGTTTATGGAAAGGAAGGAAGATACATCAAGGGTTTTATTATTAAAAAAATAGTACTTTATGGGAGGTCTACTTTTTTCTGTCCTGATATTCAAAATTAATTTTAATATATAAGTTGACTTTAAAATTATTAAATTTATAGGATTTTTTCATATGGCTAACCATAAATCTGCAAAAAAAAGATCTGTCCAATCTAAATCAAAAAACACTATTAATGGACAGTATTTAACTAAAATTAGAACAAATCTAAATAAATTTCAAAATTCATTAAAAAGCCAAAATACAAGCGAAGTACAAAATTCTCTAAAAGAAATTAACTCAATATTAGCAAAAGCAGTCAAAAAAGGGATACTAAAAAAACAATACATGTCTAGAAAGTTATCCTCGTTATCAAATCAAATCAAAAAAATATAATTTTTTTTTTTAATTTTTTCTCTTTTATTCTTGATTAAAATGCGTAAAGAGTGTTCATTATCTTTATTATAATTGGTGATTATAAATATTGGTTATAGTTTTACGGCTTTGATTTTTTTACGTAAAATTTAAATTAAAAAAATCTAATACTATTAGGGGGCTAATGGAAAATCCAACTGAAGAATTTAATGAAAATACATGGACCTCTTTAAAAAAAGATCTTAAAACAACAGTTGGTGAAAGTGCTTATAATAATTGGATAAAACATTTAAGCTATGTTTCAGTTGAAAATGATACAATTACCTTTTCTGTACCAACTAAGTTTCTAAGAGATTGGATTGTAAACAACTATTCAGATAAAATTAAAATTGAGTCAAAAAAATATTCCAAAAAAATAGATGTTATTAAATTTGTAGTAAAACCAAATGGGGGTAGAATTGTTCCTGGTACCGCCAGAACAGTAAAAAGTAATGATAATCATTGGAAATCGTCATTAGATATAAGATCTAATCAACAATCCTCTTATCCAAATGAGTTTGGAGCACCTCTTGATCCAAGGTTTACCTTTGATAATTTTGTTGTAGGGAAACCAAATGAATTAGCATTTGCAGCATCTGAGAGAGTTGCAGAAGCTGATGAAGTTTCTTTTAATCCACTTTTTTTGTATGGTGGGGTTGGATTAGGTAAGACTCATTTAATGCATGCAATAGGTTGGAAAATTAAAAAACAACAACCTGATAGAAAAGTAATTTATTTATCAGCTGAAAAATTTATGTATCAATTCGTTAGAGCACTTAGATATAAAGATACTTCAGCATTTAAAGAACAATTTAGATCTATTGATGTTTTAATGATAGATGATGTGCAATTTATAAGTGGAAAAGATAATACACAAGAAGAGTTTTTTCACACTTTTAATGCTCTAATTGAACAAAACAAACAAATAGTTATTTCTGCTGATAAGTCACCATCTGATTTAGACGGTGTTCAAGATAGATTAAAATCTAGATTAGGATGTGGTTTAGTGGCAGATATACATCCAACAACTTATGAATTAAGATTAGGAATACTTATTGAAAAGGCTCAAAAAAGAGGAGTAGCTATTCCACCTAAAGTTCTTGAATTTCTATCACATAGGATAATTTCAAATGTTAGAGAAATGGAAGGTGCTTTAAATAGATTAGTGGCACATGCAACATTGGTAGGAACGGAAATTACAATAGAAACTGCACAAGTTGTATTGCAAGATTTACTTAAATCTTCAAATAAAAAGATAACAATTGAGGAAATTCAAAAAAAGGTTGCAGAACATTACAACATCAGAATTACTGATATGCATTCTCCTAGAAGGTCTAGATCTGTAGCAAGACCGAGACAAATTGCAATGTATTTAGCAAAATCCATTACTTCAAGATCTTTACCAGAAATAGGTAGAAAATTTGGTGGCAGAGATCATACTACTGTAATGCATGCTGTTAAAAAAATAGAAGAATTGAAACTTCAAGATACAAGTTTCAACGAAGATATTGAGCTTTTAAAAAGACTTATAGACTCTTAATATAATTTTATTTATATTTGTTTAATGAAGTTTTTAATTGAAAAAAAAACTATATTTAAATCACTTACTCATTTACAAAGTATTGTAGATAAGAGGAATGTGTTACCAATATTATCTAATATTTTGATAGAGGCAAAGAATAATGAACTTATTTTGTCCTCAACAGATATGGATATTTCGATTAAAGAAAGTATAAATTGTGATGTTATTGAAGAAGGTGCAACAACAATCAATGCCCAATTAATATATGATATAATAAAAAAACTTCACGATGAGAGTAAAATAGAAATTATATCAAATGATGGTAAAATTTTATCCTTAAGATCAGGAGTTTCTAAATTTTCTTTAGCATGCTTGCCAAAAGAAGAATTCCCATTAATTGAGTCAAAAATTGAAGGACATAAGATAGTAACTAAAGCAGAAAACATTTTTAATCTGATTGATAAAACTAAATTTGCTATATCAAATGAAGAGACAAGATATTTCCTTAATGGTTTATATTTTAGTATAAATAACGAAGATGGTGAAAGCATGTTAAACTTCGTTGGGACTGATGGACATAGATTAGCTAAATTTTCAATTGCCAATTCTTCCAAATCTAATGATGTAAATGGAGTAATAATTCCAAAAAAAACAATTAATGAACTATATAAACTTTTGTCAGAAAACTCTGCAGATATTAAAATAGAAATTAATACAAATAAAATTATCTTTTATATAGGTAAGTTAATATTCATATCAAAACTGATAGATGGCACTTTCCCAGATTATAAAAGAGTTATTCCGACAAATAATAATGAAATATTAACTGTAAATAGATCAAATCTCTTGTCTGCTGTAGATAGAGTAAGTACTATTGTTAATGAAAAATCTCCAGTAATTAAATTTAAACTTTTTAAAGATCTAATAAATTTGAGTACTTTTAATAATGATAATAGCAGTGCAACAGAAGATATAGAGGCCAATTTTGATGGGAAGGAAATTGAAATAGGATTTAATTCAAAATATATTATGGATATGTTAGACAACCTTAAGGAAGATGAAATACAAATATCTTTTTTGGATAACTCTTCACCCATAATTGCGCAGGAAAAATCTAATCCTGATCTAATTTATGTTTTAATGCCTATGAGAGTTTAATTATTGGGCTATTTTAAAAATATAAATCTTAAAAATTTTAGAAACTTTGATGATTTTCATATTGAGTTTTCAGAGAAATGTAACATATTTTATGGTGAAAACGGATGTGGGAAGACAAATTTATTGGAGGCATTGTCTCTTTTTACAAAAGGTAGAGGTATCAGAAAAGATAAAATTATTAATTTTATAAAAAAAGATGAAAAATATTTTTCAAATTTTACTAATTTTGTTAATCAAGGCATTGAATATGAATTAAAATCTGTATCTGAAATAAATAGTAATAAATTTCAAAAAAAAATTTACTTAAATGGTGATATTTCTTCAGACGTAAATAAAAAAATACAATCCTTGATTACTTTCTTAATTTATTTGCCTGAAAATGAGAGATTATTTTTGGCTTCACCAACAACTAGAAGAAATTTATTTGATCATTTTATTTTTTCAAATAATGATAATTATAATACTTTAGTAAACTTCTATAAAAAAAATATCTATGAAAGAAATATTATATTAAACAATAGTCATATAGATGAAAATTGGTTAGAAAAAATTGAAGAAAATATTTCAAATAGTGGAATAGCAATATATGAACATAGAAAATTACAAGTTGATTTATTAGAGAAAAATTTACAACAAATAAATAAATATTTCAATTTACCATTTAAAATAAACATAAAAATAAATGATATTTTTTTTGATGAAAAAATTAAAAATCATAAATACTTAGATTCATTAAAAAAAAATCGTGATATTGATAGAATCATTGGAGGTACTAAAGTTGGGCCCCATAAATCAGACTTTATTTTCTTTGTAGATAAAGATTATCCAGCTTCTCAACTTTCTACTGGGCAACAAAAAACGCTAGTTCTACTTCTTTATTTTGCTCAATGTAATTTTTTGATAAATGAATGTAAAAAACAGCCTATTTTATTACTTGATGAAATTAATTCACATCTTGATGAAATAAATACGCAACTATTACTAAAAATTGTTAACCAATTTGATATACAGTTTTTTATGACTGGAACTAAAAAAGATTTATTTTCTTTTTTATCAACAAATACTAACTTTTATAATATAAGTGAAAAATGAACCAAAACTATTCATCAGAGTCAATTAAAGTACTTAAGGGTTTAGAGGCAGTAAGGAAAAGACCTGGTATGTATATTGGAGATACAGATGATGGATCTGGTCTTCACCAAATGATTTATGAAGTTGTTGATAACTCAATAGATGAATCTTTGGCTGGTTATTGTGATAAAATTGAAGTTGTATTAAATTCAGATGGTACAGTTACAGTATCAGATAATGGCAGAGGAGTTCCTGTTGATAATCATAAGGAAGAAGGAATTTCAGCAGCTCAATTAATAATGACGGAGCTCCATGCAGGAGGAAAATTTGATCAAAATAGTTATAAAGTCTCTGGCGGTTTACATGGCGTAGGTGTTTCAGTTGTTAATGCTCTTTCAGAGAAATTAATATTAGAGATCAACCGTGATAAAAAAATTTATACAATGGATTTTAGTCATGGAGTGGTAGAAAATTCATTAAAAGTAGTAGGTGATTCAGAAACAATTAGTGGAAAAATATATACAGGTACTAAAATAACTTTTTTACCATCAAAAAATATTTTTAAAAATATTGAATTCAATTTTACTACAATTGAAAAAAGATTAAGAGAATTAGCTTTTTTAAACACAGGAGTAAATATTATTCTTCAAGATAACAGAGCTGCTCAAAAAAAAGAAATTAATTTTAAATATGATGGAGGAATAATTGAATATGTAAATTATCTCAATAAAGGGAAAAACTGTATAAATAATACACCGATATATTTTTTAGGAACCAAGAATAATGTTAATGTAGAATGTGCATTACAATGGACTGATGCATATCATGAAAATACTCTTTGCTTTACTAATAATATTGCTCAAAGGGACGGAGGTACCCATCTTGCCGGCTTTAGAGGAGCTTTAACACGTAGTATAGTAAATTTCATAAATCAAAAAATTAAAAATAGCTCAAATATTTCTGGTGATGATGCTCGAGAAGGTCTTACTTGTGTAATTTCAGTTAAATTACCAGATCCAAAATTTTCAAGTCAAACTAAAGATAAGTTAGTTTCCTCTGAAGTTAGACCAGTGGTTGAGTCTGTAAGTTTAGATAAAATAGAACAGTGGATTGAAGAAAATCCTAATGAAATAAAAAAAGTAGTTGAAAAAGTTGTTGAAGCTTCAAATGCAAGAGAGGCAGCAAGAAAAGCAAGAGAGCTTACAAGAAGAAAAACTGGTTTAGAAAATTCATCTTTACCAGGCAAACTAGCAGACTGTCAGGAAAAAAATCCAGAATTATCAGAATTATTTATTGTTGAGGGAGACTCAGCTGGTGGATCTGCAAAACAAGGCAGAGATCGAAAAAATCAAGCTATTTTACCTCTTAGAGGAAAAATCTTAAATGTTGAAAGAGCAAGCCCTAAACAAATACTAACAAGTAATGAAATTGGTGTTCTTATTACAGCAATTGGAGCAGGAGTTGGTAATCCAACTGGAAATGAAGAGCAGGATAAAGCTGAAGGTAAGTTTAATATAGAAAAAATGAGATATCATAAAGTAATAATAATGACTGATGCGGATGTTGATGGAAGTCATATTAGAACTTTGCTACTTACATTTTTTTATCGACACATGAGACCAATGATTGAAAGTGGAAGATTATTTATAGCGCAACCTCCTTTATTCAGATCCAAAAAGGGTAACTCTATTCAATATTTGAAGAATCAAAATGAAATGGAAGATTATCTAATTGAAGAAGGTGTAAAAAAATTAGTTTATGAAGTACCTAAAAATAACAATCGCAAGGACCAAATAAGTAATATTGAATTAATTAATTTACTGAAATTATCTAAAAAAGTTCAAATGTTAGTTGAGCAATTAACAAGAAGAATTGATAATAAATTAATTATTGAACAGGCTGCTGTTATTGCAGCATTAAAAGAAAGTTCTTTAATTGATTCATCTATTGGATTAGAAATTGCAAAATATTTGGAGTTAAGATTAAACACTATTGAAAATAATCAATGGAAAGTGAATTATAATAATCTATCTCTAAATTTAGTCAAACTTGAAAGAGGTGTAAAAAAACAGTTTATAATTGACTCCGAATTCGTTCAAACTCCTGAGGCAAAATCTTTAAATGATATGAGAAAAATTTTAATGGATAATTTTGGTATTTTAAAAAATGGTTCTGCTGGATATTTAAAAGCTGGTGACTTAACATATAAAATTAATGGGCCTATTGATTTAATTGAAAAAGTTTTTGACATTGGAAAACAAGGAACTCAAATTAATAGATACAAAGGTCTTGGCGAAATGAATCCAGACCAATTATGGGAAACAACACTTGATAAAAATTTTAGATCCTTGCTTTCAGTGAAAATTGAAGAAGTGAATGATGCTAATCAAATTTTTGAAACTTTAATGGGTGATCTCACTGAAGGAAGAAAAAATTTTATTCAAGAAAATTCATTAAAAGTTGCTAATTTAGACATTTAAATATTTTAGTTAGTGAACACTATATTACTTACAAATTTAATTAAAATTAGATGGATTGCAATTTTTGGTCAATTTACAGCAATATTTTTTGTACATTCAATTCTAAATATAAAATTATTATTATTAGAATGTATATTGGTTATTTTATTATCAGTTTTAATAAATCTTGGAGCTTTTTTTTTCCAAAAAAAAGATAAAATATCTGATCAAAGAGTATTTTTATTTTTATTATTTGACACAACTCAACTTGGTGTTTTATTGTATTTAAATGGTGGTATATTAAATCCTTTTTCAATATTAATTTTAGCTCCAGTTATAATTTCTGCAACATATCTTAAATCATACTGGACAGTTTTTTTGTCATTATACTCAATATTGCTCAGTATTCTGATTAAATTTTATTTTATTCCTTTAAACTGGAGGAAAGATTTTATTATTCCAGATTTATACAACAATGGATTATTAATATCACTAATTGTAACAATAATTTTTATTGCAGTTTATGCTTATTTATTTGCGAACTCATCTAGAAAAATATCTCAAGCCCTTTCTGAAACAAAACTTCAACTAAATAATCAAAAAAAAATAACAGAAATTGGATCTTTAAGTGCAGCTGCAGTGCATGAATTAAGTACACCATTAAATACAATTTTCTTAATATTAAATGATTTACTGAAAGAAAAAATTTTGGTTAAAAATAAAAATTTACTTAAAGATGTTACTTTATTGAAATCACAAGCTGAAAGATGTAGTGATATTTTGTTAAGTCTTTCAAAAAATCCATATATTTTAAAAGATAATTTTTTTGAAAAAATTAAAATTGAGGATCTAATTAAGTTAAGTTTTGAAAAATTTAATTCTGATAAAATAATTGATATTTCATTTGTCAAAACTGATAGTGATATATCAATCTTATATAAAGATGAAATTAATTATGCTTTTGGAAATATAATACAAAATGCAATTCAACATTCAGTATATAAAGTTTCAGTATCAATTTCTAATGATGATAAAGAATTATCCATAAAGATTTCAGATGATGGTAATGGATTTCCAAGAGATATTCTAGATAAGCTTGGAGAACCATATATTTCAAAAACTAAAAAAGGAATGGGATTGGGAATATTTATAGCTAAGAGTTTAATTGAAAATGTTAATGGAAAAATATTTTTTTATAATTCATTAAATGGTAATGCTGTAGTTGAAATATTATTTAAAGGATCTATTTTAAAAGTATGACTAAAACTTTACTAGTAGTTGATGATGATTTGCCATTTAGAGAAAGGTTATCAAGATCAATGGGAAAAAGAGGTTTTGAGGTAAATTCAGCTGAATCATTTGCCTCAGCATCTGAAATAATTGAATCAAAAATTTATGATTATGCAATTGTAGATATGAGGTTAACAGATGGATCTGGTTTAGAACTTATAAAAAAAATTCAGAGTAAAAGCCCAAAAACAAAATCCCTACTTCTTACAGGGTATGGTAATATAGCTACAGCAGTTGCTGCAATTAAATCTGGAGCTATTGATTATC
Organism: uncultured Alphaproteobacteria bacterium; assembly: GCA_902576125.1. Lineage (GTDB taxonomy): Bacteria > Pseudomonadota > Alphaproteobacteria > HIMB59 > CACPNW01. Next base: position 35,175 of record CACGUF010000007.1, read on the forward strand.
TTCCAAAACCTGCTGAGATAGATCAAATATTTGATGCTCTAACTAACTCTAAAGAAGTATTACCACCACCTCCAGAAAATCCTATGACTGCTGATAGAATTAGATGGGAACATATTCAAAGAGTATTTGTCCAATGTAATAGAAACGTATCAGAAACAGCTAGAAGATTAAGAATGCATAGAAGAACATTGCAGAGAATTTTGAATAAACATGCCCCAAGAGAATAATGGTTTATGAAGCCTCAATAGTTATTCCAATTTATAATGAAATTAATTCACTAAATTCACTATGCTCTAAATTAAAGGAAACGTTTGCAGGTTTAAATATTAAATATATTTTTGTAGATGATGGCTCAAAAGATGGTAGCAGTAACTGGCTTAAAAAAAATTTAAAAATAATCTTTGATAAAAAACAGTTCGAATTAATTTCTTTAGAAAAAAATTTTGGAAAAGGATATGCGATTAACAAAGGTATTAAAAATTCAGAAGGAAAATATACTATGTTCTTAGACTCTGATCTTGAATATGCCCCTCAAGATTTACTTGAGATGTATGATGTCATTATTGCAAACAATGAAATAGAAGTTTTATACGGTTCAAGAAATTTAGGATCAAAAACTCAGCTTAGAAGATATTTTATAAATGGTATAGCAGTAAAAGTTAATACTTGGATATTTAATTTTCTTTTTAATCAATCGCTTTCTGATTTACACACTGGTTCAAAAATAATTAATACTAATTTGTTGAAAGAGTTAAATATAAACACTAATGGATTTGGTCTTGAAATAGTGATGAGCAGTGAAATAGCCAAACAAAATATAAATATTCCTGAATATGGAATAAGTTACTATGAACGAACTGTAGAACAAGGGAAAAAAATTACAATTCTTGATGGAGTTCTAAGTTATTATTTTTTATTTAGAGAAAGATTTTTGAAAAATGATCTGCCAACAAAAATTTCAACATTTTATTCATTTGTTTTTATGACATATGTTGGAACATATTTTGGTATGGGCTCAGGCAAAATTTTAGCAGTATTATTATTTATGATAATTGGATTGTTGTTATCAATAAATCATAAAATAATTCCATTAAGTATTATATTTTTTTCAATTTTTATAGGTAGTCTTTTTAGTAAGGGTAATGGAAAAATATATACAGTAATAATTTTTTTTATAATTGGTTTGTATTTAGCAAGTAAAGTAAGAAAAAATTTTATAAATAAAAAATATAATTTTATATCGAGATTATTAATTTAGACTAAATTTTATTTATTTACAAAATTTATTTTATACATTGAGATACATATTCCTAATATGTAGAATGTGCTAATTCCATACCAATTTTTAGTTAGACTACCTGTAGACATTATTGGCCAAAATAAAATTATCATTGTTATCATACTTAATAATTTTATTTCACTCGATTGATTTTTATTTATTGATACACAAATAAAGTATAAGTAAAATATAAATAAAAGTAAACAAATTGGACCGGTTTCAATTAACCACTGAAGATAAAAGTTGTGTGGGTGAGTTACACAATCTATATTTTTTAATTCTTTACTGTATTTTGTTGTAGAGCATAATTCATTATAATTATTTAAACCTATTCCAAATAGTAAGTTTTCTTTGTACATTTTAAGAGCAAGTAAATAAATTTCTCCGTATGCTGATTGATTAAAATTTTTTAAGACTTGTATAAATTTGGGTTGAGATTTAATTAATACAGTACAATTTAAATCTGAACTATTTATACATTCAATTTTTTTTTCTAAAACTAACCCATTATGAATTGGAGTAGAATTAATAATTTTATAATCAAAAGCTGGATGAAATTTATTTGAAATTAAAATTAATAAAAATAGAATTACTATTGAAATTAGATAATAAATATTTTTACTAAATAAAATAAAAATAATCAAACCTAAACCAAAAGTTGCAAAAGCCATTCTTTCACCAGATATATATGTAATAAAACCTGATAATGCTAAATAAGTAATAATTAAAAAATTTTTCAAATTTTTATTTTTTACAAATAAATAAATTGCCACTATTCCAAAAAAGGCAAATCTAGAAACATAAGAACCAGGTACTAAATCCTTGAAGGGGCCTGTCAATCTAAAATGTGGTGAGTTATCTGGTATATAACCAAAAATATCTTCCCCAAAACCAGTTTTAGAATCATAATTAAAAAATTGATAAACACAATCAGAAATTACAAAAATTACTGAAACAAATATGGTAATAAAAAGTAGTTTTATAGCTATTTGATATTCAAATAATAAAATTAATAATATGGCAGGTATTAATAAGAATCTAATGAATATTATAGACTCCGTAAAAGACTTTATAAAATTTTGTGCAAAAAAACTTGCTATAATTAAAAAAATCCAAAAAATTATTGATATTTTAAACCAATTAAAATCTATTATTTTATATTCATATTTTTTAGTAAAAATTAAAATTAAAAAAAAAATTCCTGAACAAGTTATAACTATATCTGGTATTGCAGGTCCAGTTATCAAGAAAACAGGAATTAAAAGTAATAAAAAACAAAAAATTTTTTTAGTTATTTCCATTTGACGAAATTAATTTTGTGAATACATTTTCAAGATTACTCTCATATGTGTTCATTTCTAAAAAATTTATATTATTTGAGTTTAAAATATTTATTATTTTATTCAAAGAAATTTTACTTTTATCATAGGAAAGTGTTAATTTATTTTTTTCAATTTTTGGATTAAATTGAAATAATTCATTTGGGAGCTCTTTAATAGTTTCCAAATCAAAGCTAACTGTTTTTGTTGAAATTATGTTTAATAAATTTAGTTTTGTATCATCTTTTATTACTTGACCTTTATCTATAATAGTTATGTTTTCACACAATTTTTCTGCTTCCTCTAAATAATGCGTAGTAAGACATACAGTTGTGCCCTTATTATTTATATCTATTATGTAATTCCATAATGCGCTTCTTAACTCAACGTCAACACCTGCTGTAGGTTCATCTAAAATTAACATTTCAGGGTCATGAACTAATGCTTTGGCAACTAGTAGCCTTCTTCTCATTCCACCTGATAATGTTCTAGCATAAGAATTTTTCTGCTCAAGCAATCCTACATTATTTAAAATTTCTTCCGTCTTCCTATTTTGCTTTGATATACCATATAAACCAGCTTGTAATTCTAATAATTCACAAGGCGTAAAAAATGGATCAATATTTAATTCTTGGGGCACAATTCCAATTTTAAATTTTGCAAGTTTCTGATTTTTATCAATATTAATTCCACAAATACTAATAGTACCTGTATTCTTTTTTACTAAGCCGCCTAAAATATTAATGAAAGTAGATTTTCCAGCCCCGTTTGGTCCTAACAATCCATGAATGCTTCCTTTTTTTATATTAATATTAAAATTTTCAAGCGCATTAACTTTATTATTTTTTCTATTAAAAATTTTATTAACGTTTTTTGCTTCAATTGAATAAATATAATCTGTCATTATTATAAAAGTATTTATATATTTAAATATTATATGAATAAACAAAATAGATTAATCTTAATTGATGGATCAGCATATATCTTTAGAGCTTATTATGGTTTGCCTCCTATGAATAGATCAGATGGGACACCTATAAATGCAGTTTTTGGTTTTACAAATATGTTAGTAAAGCTTATTGAAGATTATAGAGAAGATAAAATGATTGTTGTATTTGATGCAGCAAGAGAAAATTTTCGAAATGAAATATTTAGAGATTATAAAGCTAATAGAGGCGAAACTCCTGAGGATTTAATACCACAATTTGAAATAATTAGGGAATGTGTAGATGCTTTTAAAATTCCTCAAATAGAGATAGAAGGCTATGAGGCAGACGATATAATTGCTTCGTATTGTAAATTAGCTGAAAAGCAAAAAATTGACTCTATAATAGTATCCTCTGATAAAGATCTTATGCAGTTAGTTAATAAAAATGTAAGTATGCTTGATCCAATGAAAAATAAAAAAATTGGAATTGACCAAGTTATTGAAAAATTTGGTCTACCTCCTGAAAAAGTAATACAAATTCAAGCTTTAACTGGGGATAAAGTAGATAATATTCCAGGTGCACCTGGTATAGGACCAAAAACTGCATTAACACTTATTAAAGAATTTGGTGACGTTCAATCTTTACTTAAAAATGCTATTAAAATACCTCAAGAAAAAAGAAGAAATGTAATACTTGAAAATAAGAATGATATTTTAATAAGTTTAGAATTAGTTAAATTAAAAAAAGATATTGACCTACCTCTTAAAATTGATGATATTCACACTTATGCCTCAATTGATAAAAATGAAATACTTTCAAGTTTTTTATCAGCTCAAGGTTTTAAAAGTATTGCAGAAAGATTAAAAAACAACTCATTTATAAATACAAATTCAGTTGAAATCTCTGAAGAAAAAAATTCTAAAAAAAAATACTATTTAATAAATAAACCTGAAGAGTTGGATAATTTAATTAATATTATAAAAAAAACAGGATTGTGCGCCATAGACACTGAAACTAATTCATTAAATATTGAGGATGCAAACTTAGTAGGAGTATCAATAGCTGTTGATGAAAATTCAGCCTACTACATACCTGTTAACCATAAAGATTTAATAGATAATAAAAAAATAAAAGATCAAATTAATGAGAATAAAATAATTAAATGTCTTAAGATTATATGCAATGACAAATCAATTTTAAAAATTGGACATAATATAAAATATGATCTTAGAGTTTTGGATAAATATGATGTAAAATTTGAATCAATTGCAGATACAATGTTATTATCTTATGCAATGGATAATGGAGTAACAAAACATAATATGGATGACTTGGCATATTTACATCTAAATCATACAAACATAAAATTTAAAGAACTTGTTGGGTCAGGTAAAAAAGAAATAACATTTGATTATGTTGATATAAATAAAGCTCTTGAATATGCAGCTGAAGATGCATTGATTACGCTAAAGCTTTACAATTTTTTAAATAAAAGAGTTAAAATTGAAAAAAGCAATTTTGTTTATAATGAAATAGATTTACCTTTAATTAATGTGTTGTTTCTTATTGAAAAAAATGGAATTAAGGTTGAGACTAACTACCTTAATCAACTTAGTAAAGAATTCGAAAAAGAAAGTTTAATCTTAGAAAAGAAAATATTTAAACAAGCTGGTAAAGATTTTAACATAGGTTCACCAAAACAGCTAGGTGAAATTTTATTTATTGATTTAAAAATTCATGGAGGTAAAAAAACTAAATCTGGAACTTTTTCTACTGATGTTACAACCTTATCTAATTTAGCTGATGAAGGTTATGAAATTGCAAGTTTAATTTTAGAATGGAGAGAGTTAACAAAGTTAAAATCTACATATACTGATGCTTTGCAAAATCAGGCAACTAACCATCATTCAAGAGTCCATACTTCTTATGGCATTGCCAATACTCTTACTGGAAGATTAAGTTCTAATGACCCAAATTTACAAAATATTCCTATACGTACAAATAACGGAAGAAAGATTAGAAAAGCATTTATTTCTGATCCAAAAAAAATATTAATGAGTTTTGATTATTCCCAAATAGAATTAAGGCTTGCTGCTGAAATTTCTGGTGATGAAAATTTTATTAATTCTTTTAAAAAAAATGAAGACATTCATAGTTCTACTGCATCTCAAATATTTGGTGTTGATTCAAAAAAACTTGATTCTGAAATGAGAAGAAAAGCAAAAGCAATTAACTTTGGTATATTGTATGGAATAAGCCCCTATGGTTTGGCTAAACAATTATCTGTCACTAATTCTGAGGCAAAAATCTATATTGAAGACTACTTTAAAAAATATCCAAAAATAAAAAAATATATGGATACTCAAATTGAATTTGCAAAAACTAATCTTTATGTTGAGACAATGTTTGGAAGAAAATGCAATGTTAAAAATATAAATGATAAGAACTTTGCTGTAAGAGGATTTGCAGAAAGACAGGCAATTAATGCCCCTATTCAAGGTACAGCTGCTGATATAATTAAATTAGCTATGATAGAATTAAATAAAATTATAATCAAAGAAGAATTAAAAGCTAAAATACTTCTTCAAGTTCATGATGAACTTATTTTTGAAGTTAATGAAAAAGAAAAAGACTCTTCAGTTGAAATAATTATAGATGTGATGGAGAATACTCATTTAAAATTTAAAGATTTTCATGTGCCACTTTTAGTGGATTATGGTTTTGGCGATAATTGGGGTGATGCTCACTAAAAATTTTCTTCAAATGAATTCATGTCTAGCCATTTCTCCAATTCATAATATCCGCCAATATTTTGACCATTAATAATTATTTGAGGAAAAGTTCTTGCATTAGGAAATTTTTTGAAGAAATCTTCTCTTGTATAATCTTTGTCTAACATATGTATTTTTGGATTTTCACTGGCTAAGCGAATTTTAGCCTTATCACAAAAAATGCAATTAGTTTTTGAGTATATTTCGACGTCCATTTAAAAAGCATCGTCAAAGCTAAGAGCTCTATCAGTTGGCCTTTGATATTCTGATACTCTTTTTTCAAAGAAGTTCGTTACATTTTGAACATCTAAAGCACGCATAAAATCAAATGGATTTTCCGTATTAAACACTCTTTCAAATTCAAATAAATCAGCAATTCTATCAGCTACAGCTTCAATGTATTGGCACATTAAATCTTGATTCATTCCAATTAAGTCAACTGGAAGCGCATCTCTTACAAATTCTTTTTCAAATGAAACTGCTTCTCTGACTATTTCTTCAAATTGTGATTGTGGAACATCATTGGGTATTAGTTTTAGATCAGAAACATCGGCATCAGTAAGCTTATTGGTATTAAATTTATCTCTTAATGTTTTAAACATCAATGCAGAAAAGCTGAAGTGCATTCCTTCATCTCTAGCTATCCAGTCATTTGATAATGCCAAACCAGGCAACAAACCTCTTTTTCTGAAGTAATATATAGCACAAAACGACCCTGCAAAAAATAAACCTTCTACAAGACCAAAACCAATAAGCCTAGTTAATAAATTTTGATTTCCATTTAACCACTTTGATACCCATTGCGCTTTGTGATTTATGCATGGGACATTTTGGATTGCATCGAAAAGAAGATCTTTTTCCTTTTGATCTTTGACATAAGCTTCAATTTGCAAACCATACATTTCTGCATGAATAGATTCATTCAGCATTTGCATTGAAATAAAACATCTAGCCTCAGGAATTAAAATTTCTTTATAAAATCTACTTGCTAAGTTTTCATTGATCATAGCTTCAGAATTAGCAAAATAAGCTAATACATGCTTTATGAAGTGCTTTTCACCATCATTTAAAGTCTCAAGATCTCTTAAATCGTCGTGGAGAGAGACTTCTTCAGGCGTCCAAAATGCTTGTATATGAAGTTTATATTTATCCCAAATATCTTGATGTTTGATTGGAAAAATTGATTTGACGCCTTTTGATATCATTATTTATACTCCTTTATGCGCTGCATGTTAAACATTCTTCTAATTCGTTATTATTATTTATTTGTGATTTGACAAAATCATCTTTGGCTATTTTTTCAGAAGAAACAGTTACTTTTACTGCATCAACTGCTGATCTACTTCTTAAATAATACATTCCTGTCTTCAATCCTTTTTTCCAAGCATACATATGCATTGAATTTACTTTTCCAAAAGTTGGAGTTGATAACCATAAATTCATTGATTGTGTTTGATCAATGAAAGGAGCCCTATCAGCAGCCATATCAATAACTGATTTTTGAGAGGTTTCCCAAACAGTTTTAAATATTTCTTTTAGATCATCAGGAAAATTCGATATATTTTGTACAGAGCCATTTTCTAGTATAATTTTATCTCTCATTTCTTTATTCCACAGATTTCTTTTAGACAATGCTTTCACTAAATGTCTATTAACTAACAAAAACTCTCCAGATAAAGTCTGTCTTTTATATATGTTAGAAGTTTGAATTTGGAATGTTTCAGTGTTTCCTAAAATTATTCCAGTAGATGCAGTGGGCATACATGCTGTTGTAAGTGAATTTCTAACCCCATTTTTTTTGATTTTTTCTCTTAATGTTTCCCAATCCCACATTTTTGAGGGTTTTATACCCCACATATCAAACTGAAACTTACCTTCAGACAACGGTGATCCTTTAAAAGATGAATAAACACCTTTTTGTTTTGCCAGTTCATTAGAAGCTTCTAGTGCACCAAAATAAATTGTTTCAAATATAAGCTTGTTTATATTTTTGGCCTCTTCACTGTCATAAGAAATTTCAAGCTCAAAAAATACATCAGCCAAACCTTGAATTCCAAGACCTATTGGCCTGTGTTTGTTATTTGATGTTTCGGTTTTTTCAGTAGGATAAAAATTTATATCTATTACTTCATCTAAGTTTTTAGTAGCTAATTTTGCAGTCTCATAAAGACTTTTATAATCGTATTCTTTATTTTTTTTGTTTTTTGATTTCTTAATAAATTTTGGTAATGCGATTGATGCTAGATTACATACTGATGTTTCTTCTTTATCTGAGTATTCAACTATTTCAGCGCACAAATTTGAAGATTTAATCACACCAATATTTTTTTGATTTGATTTATTATTTATTGAGTCCTTATAAAGCATATAAGGTTGTCCAGTTTCAATTTGTGCTTCAATGATTTTCGACATCAATTCCCTAGCTTTGATTTTTTCTAAATTTGGCATTTCTTTCTCATATTTTTCATACAAGTTAACAAATTCATTACCATAATTGTCAGAAAGTCCCGGGCATTCATGTTCACTCATCAAAGTCCAATCCCCATCTTCTTCAACTCTTTTCATAAATAAGTCAGGAATCCACAGAGCATAAAATAGATCTCTTGCTCTAAACTCTTCAGCTCCAGTATTTTTTCTCAATTCTAAAAATTGTTCTATATCAGCATGCCAAGGTTCTAAATAAACAGCAAAAGAACCTTTTCTTTTACCACCGCCTTGATCTACTGATTTTGCTGTTTCATTAAATATTTTTAAGAAAGGAATTAGGCCGTTTGATTTTCCATTTGTGGATTTAATTCTGCTACCACTCCCTCTTATATTATGTGCATGCATTCCTATTCCACCTGCTGTTTTTGAAATAAGTGCACAGTCTTTAATTGTATTGAATATTCCTTCAATAGAATCATCTTCCATGCCTATTAAAAAGCATGATGATAATTGTTGCATTTTTAGACCACTATTGAATAAAGTCGGGGTTGCGTGAGTGTAATATCCATTGGAAAGACTATCATAAGTTTCTTTTACTTTATCAAAGTTGAAAATATTGCCGGAAACGGTTAAAGCAACCCTCATCCATAAATCTTGCGGACGCTCAATAGTTTTATTTTCAAATTTTAAAAGATAGGCTCTTGTAAGAGTAGTGAAGGCAAAATAATCAAAATTATAATCCCTATCATAATCAATTATTGACTCAATATCTTCAGCACTCGCCATAACTTTATTGTAATAATCTTCTCTGAGCAACCCATCATCAAAAAGGTTTTTTGTTGATATAATAAAACCAGGTGTATCTTTATGAAGTGAATTTGCTTTAATTCTTGCAGCTAAATATGAGTAATCAGGATGTTCTACAGTAAGAGAAGCAGCTGTTTCAGCTAAATAAGTATCAATTTCTGTAGATGTAATTTCATTATAAAGTCCAGGGACAGCTTTTTGCACAACTATAATTGGATCAATGTTCAATCCAGTAGATAAAACCGAAACTCTATTTGTAATTTTGTCTAGTGATATAGGTTCTTTTGCGCCATTTCTTTTTGTTACTGCCATTGAAGATGCTTTTGAACCAACTCTCTCTTTAAGTTTTTTAGTATGATATCTAGATGCTGCTCTTTGTTCTCTGTATAGAACATAGGCTCTTGCTACTTTATGATGTTCATCTCTCATTAAAGCTAATTCAACCTGATCTTGAATATCTTCTATATGGATCATGTCTCCATCAGCTATTCTTCTCGTAAGAGCTGATACAACTTTATGCGTTAATTCATCTACAGTTTTATGAATACTATCTTCCTGTTCTTTTTCCTTATTTTTATTATTTCTAATTTTTGTTTGAGCCAAGAAAGCTTTTTTTATAGCATCAGATATTTTATCTGATTTGAAGGAACTTATTGATCCGTCTCTTCTAACAACATTGAGACTCAATAAATTAACACTTTTTTTAACTTCTGTATTTTGTGATACCTGTAAGTTGTCTGCCATTTATAATTTATCCATTTTTAAAAATTTATTGTCGAAAAACACAATATGTAGTGTCGCCGTGAAAAGACAATACAATATTTGCTAAATATCGCAATAAGAACAAATCATGAACATTAATATATTTTTTGCTCATGTCAATTCATATATTTAAGGGAAAATAAATTTATTCAAACAAGTAATTGAAATTAATATATTTAGTTATTAACCTAAGTCACACTTTATCATATTCAGAATATAATTTTTTTATAACAATAACTTAAATTTGCCATAAAATGTGAGTAAACTGCTTTATGACCACAATAGCTCTAGTTGATGATGAAAACTCGATTCGGACTTCTGTTTCACTAGCTCTTGAATCTGAGGGATTTAAAGTAGATGTATTTAATAATGGACTTGATGCTTTAGAGGCCCTTGAAACTAAACATTATGATTTAGGTCTATTTGATATTAAAATGCCAAAAATGGATGGCAATGAATTGTTATCAAAAGTTCGATCTAGCAAGTCTGAAATATTAAAACAAATGCCAGTTATTTTTTTAACTTCAAAAGATCAAGAGCAAGATGAAATTATTGGCTTAAGAATGGGTGCTGCAGACTATATTACTAAGCCATTTTCACAAAAACTTCTTAATGAAAGAATAAAAACGGTATTAAGAGTATATCAAAATAGAAAAACAGAAACTAATAATGAAAATAAAACTAATATTAATTTGGTAAAAGGACATCTTGAATTAGATGATTTAAAACAATTATGTTTTTGGAAAAAAGAAATAATTGAACTTACAGTTGCTGAGTTTAATTTAATAAAGTCACTTGCAAAATATCCTGGTGTTGTAAAAGATAGAAATCAATTGATGGATGCAATGTATGGAGATAGTATATATGTTGACGATCGAACTATTGATAGTCATATTAAAAGGCTAAGAAAAAAATTTAAATCCTTTGATCCTTCTTTTGATCAAATTCGCACAAGATATGGATCGGGTTATTCATGGCGTGAATAAATTTAGTAAATTTGCTTTATATAATTTACCTTTATCTCTTCAAATTTTATCAATAAATTTTTTTATAACTTTTGTGGGGTTTGTTTTTTTAATTTTATTTAATTATTTTCTTATAAAAAATGATGATGAAATTGAAAAAAAAAGAATTAATGCAAATCAAAACTTAAAGAGCATTCAAACTTTTCTTGAAAAAAATTCTATAATAAGAGTGCCACTGTTTAACGATAATTGTACAGTTGAGAATTTTGATACATGTAAAAGTGAGGATAATTTTGAGTTATCAGATCCAGTTTTGGAACCAAAAATAACACAAGAATTTATTAGTAATAAATACCTAAATTCAGATTTTAATATAAAAGTCTACAATGAGGATTGGATAAGATTAGTAGATACTCTAGATTTATATGATTTATCAACTGTTGAGGAAACAGATTTACAACAAGAAGATTCGCAAAGAAATGATTTAAATTTTTTCAAAAATTTAAATCAAAAATACCTTAATTTATTTTCAAACTACTATGATTATTTAATTGAAAGAGATCTTGCAGACCTAATTACTAAGGAAAAATCAGAAATAACATATGTTTCTGATAGTATCAAAGAGAAAATAGTAAAAAGTTATTATATTCGCGATAAAGATAATAATGTTTACCAACAAATCACAGCACCCATTCAAAATAATAACAAAGTATATGGAGTTATAATTTTAAATTATCCTATTACTAATCAAACAAAAGATCTAGGATATGTTTCTTTTAATATTCTCAGTTTTCTTATTTTATTTGTGCTTATAATGATTTTTATGTCACTGATTTTTTCTCAAAGTTTAGTAAGTCCGATAAAAAAATTATCAAGATTAACAATTTTAGAAAGAGAAAGAGTTAATGCAGATAAAATAATATATCCTAATAGAAAAGATGAAATTGGTGTATTGTCAAAAGAGATACAAAATATGTCTATTGGACTAAAGTCCCAAATAAAACAGCTAGAAAAATTTAGCGCCGATGTATCACATGAATTAAAAAATCCATTAACCAGTCTTCAATCTGCAATTGAGCTAATTGATAAAGATAAAATAGCAAAAGAAGATAAAAAAATTTTAATAAAAAATATTCTTAATGACCTAAGAAGAATGAATCAATTAATTACAGATATATCGATGTTTACACGCCTAAAAGCTGAAATTGAATTAGAAAAAAATCAATTCATCAATTTGAATACTTTTCTCAAAGAAATACCATACATATTTACTAACAACAAAAAAGAAATCAAATTAGTTTTTGACACAAATAATGAAAATTTAGAGGTCCTTGGAAATAAAAATAAATTAGTTCAGGTATTTATAAATTTAATTGAAAATAGTATCTCTTTGTCACCCTTTAGATCAAAAATTCTTATTGAGCTAAGACAATTTGAAAAAAATTCTGTTAGTATTAAAATATATGATCAGGGGAAAGGTATCGACCCAAATGACTCAGAAAAAATATTTGAAAGATTTTATTGTGATAGACAAGAAAACTTAAAAAGTCATACAGGATTAGGCCTCTCTATAGCAAGAGAAATAATAACACATATGAATGGAAAGCTTGTTCTAGATAAATCTGATAAAAGTGATTATTCTGGTGCTTGTTTTTTGATTATTTTACCTGTAAGAAATACTTCATAAAAAATTAAATTTATCAATATATACAAATAAGGATTAAAAATGAGCCAAGATTTTAAAGTAAAAGATATAGAGCTTGCAGAATGGGGATTAAAAGAAATCGCTATTGCTGAAACAGAAATGCCAGGATTAATGGCCTTAAGAGAAGAATATGGAAACAGTAAACCGCTTGATGGAGCTAGAATTGTAGGTTGTCTGCATATGACAATTCAAACTGCTGTATTAATTGAAACTCTAGTTCATCTTGGTGCTTCAGTAAGATGGAGCTCTTGTAATATATTCTCAACTCAAGATCAGGCTGCTGCTGCTATTGCATCAAAAAATATACCTGTATTTGCTTGGAAAGGAATGTCAGATGAAGAGTTCTGGTGGTGTATAGAGCAAACCTTAACTGGACCAGATGGTTGGAAGCCAAATATGATTTTAGATGATGGTGGAGATGCAACGCAAATAATACATGAAAAATTTCCTGAACTTTTAAAAGATATTAGAGGCTTATCAGAAGAAACTACAACAGGGGTTCATCGATTAAAAGATATGGAAAAAAAAGGGTTATTAAAAGTTCCTGCTATAAATGTAAATGATTCAGTAACGAAATCAAAATTCGATAATTTGTATGGATGTAAAGAAAGCTTAGTTGATGGCATTAGAAGAGGAACTGATGTAATGATGGCCGGAAAAGTGGCTGTTGTAGCAGGTTACGGAGATGTTGGAAAAGGATCTGCGGCGAGTTTAAGAGGGGCTGGTGCTAGAGTATGTGTAACTGAAATTGATCCCATTAATGCTTTGCAAGCAGCAATGGAAGGTTATGAAGTAGTAACAATGGACGATGCAGCATCATATGGTGATATCTTTGTTACAGCTACAGGAAACCTAGATGTAATCACATTGGATCATATGAGAAAAATGCGTGATAGGGCAATTGTCTGCAATATTGGACACTTTGATAATGAAATTCAAACTGAGGCATTGCAAAATTATAAATCTGATGAAATTAAACCTCAGGTTAGAGAAGTAGAATTTCCTGATGGTAAAAAAATACTACTTTTATCTGAAGGTAGGTTAGTTAATTTAGGAAATGCTACTGGACATCCAAGTTTTGTAATGAGTGCCTCTTTTTCGAATCAAGTTATTGCTCAAATTGAGCTTTGGCATAATCACAAGAATTATGAAAATAAAGTATATGTTTTACCTAAAAAATTAGATGAAAAAGTTGCTTTGTTGCATTTGAAAAAAGTTGGAGCAAAATTAACTGAATTAAATGAAAAACAAGCTGAATATATAGGTGTTAGTAAAGCAGGACCATTTAAAGACGATACTTATAGATACTAATACATATAGATACTAAGTGAATTCCACGATGTAAAATTTTTTTATTGTGAGAATAATCGTTTATGTCAAAAAAAATTGTTTATTCTACGGTTGTTGGAAGCTATCCTCAGCCAAAGTGGTTGGTAAATAGAGATTTGTTAAAGAAAAGAGTGCCTTTTAGAATTTTATCAGAAAAATATTGGAACATTGAAAAAAATAAAATTAAAGAAGCCCAAGACAAAGCAACATTTGAAGTCATAAAGGATCAAGAAAAAGCCGGCATTGATATTATTTCAGATGGAGAAATAAGAAGAGAAAGTTATTCTGCAGTATTATCTAATTCTTTAGGTGGAATTGATTATGCTAATCCAGGTGAAGCATTAGAAAGAAGTGGTCATAAAAATCTAGTTCCAAGGGTTATAGGTCCAATTACTTGGAGTAAATCAATAGAGTTAGAAAATATTAAGTTTCTTAAAGCTAACACAAAAAAAAGAACTAAAATTACCATTCCTGGTCCTTTTACAATGGCTCAGCAAGCACAGGATGAATATTATGGTAATGAAAAGAAAATGACTTTTGATTATGCAAAGGCAGTTAATAAAGAGATTAAATCTTTATTTAACGCAGGCGTTGATTATGTTCAGTTAGATGAGCCGTATATGGAAGCAAGATATGAAAAGGCTAGTGATTTTGGAATAGAGGCATTAGAAATAGCGCTAGATGGTGTAGTAGGACAAACTATTTTACATATTTGTTTTGGATATGGACATTTTATTAAAGACAAATCATCTAAATATAATTTTTTAGGTGAGCTAAATGAGTCATCTATTGATTGCATTTCGATAGAAGGCGCTCAACCAAATTTAGATTTATCAGCCTTAAAAAAAATAAACTCAAAAAAAATTATGCTTGGGGTAATAAATTTAGCTGAGGACAAAATAGAAAACGAAAATGATATAGTTAATAGAGCTATAGAAGCCTTTAAATATATAGAGCCAAATAAATTACTTCTTGCTCCAGATTGTGGTATGAAATATCTTGAACGCGAAATTGCTTATAATAAACTTAAGGTACTTGCTAAAGCTACCAAAATATTAAATCAAAAAATTTAATTATTTACCTCTAATTTTTTGTAGATAAGAATCTATCCCTATTGCAAATATTAGGAATAATCCCCCAACTGCATTTTGGGTATAGTGAGGCATATTCATAATAATCATTGCATTTTTCAAAACACCAATAACTAGGATCCCCAATACTATCCCATAAATTGAGCCAACACCTCCAAAAAAACTAACACCACCAACTACAGCAATTGTAATAACATCATATAAATATGAAACATTAAATACAGCTGACAATCCTCCTACAGAAGAAACATTTATTACTCCTGATACTCCAGCACAAAAACCACATATGCCATAAGCTATTATTTGAGTTCTTTTTACATGTATTCCTGCAACATGTGCAGCCTTTGGGTTAGCCCCTGAAGCATATAGAGCTTTACCATACTTAGAATGATTTAATATTATGTAAGAAAGCAAAATAATAAAAATAAATATGTATATTGAAAAAGGTAGCCCATAAATACTTCCTTGACCAATAAATAAAAAACTTGTGTACTCTACAGGAATTTCCATCCATGTTTCCATCACATAAAGAACTCCAATTGCTCTTATTATAAATGAATTTGCGATCGTGCCAATCAATGGTGATACTCCTGATAATACAACAATCGAGCCATTGATTATTCCTATAATTGCTCCAACCATAGGTCCAACTATAGCAGCAAAATAGGGATTAGGATTATCTCCTATCATAAGTCTTGCTGCTACTGAACCAGTGAAAAGCATTGTTGCAGCAAAGGATAAATCAAAGCCACCACTTATCATAACAAATGATAACCCAATAGCCATAATCCCAGCTAAAACTGAAGATTGTAGAATTAATGACCAATTATTTGCAGTTAAAAAATTTGGAAAATTAATTCCAACTGCAACACATAGAAAAAGAAGTATTAATAAAAGAGCATTTGATTTTCCCCAATCTAAAAAATTTATACTATTGTTATTTATTAAAGAGTTCATTTAATTTAATGCAGAAGCCATTATCTTTTCTTGTGAAGTATCTTTTGTTGAAACATTTTCAACAATACTTCCATTTTTCATAACAATTACTCTGCTTGAAATAGATAAAATTTCAGGCAGATAACTTGAAATTACTATAATAGATTTACCTTGTTTTACGAGTTCTCTAATAATATTATGAATAGATTCAATAGAGCCTACATCTACACCTTTAGTCGGTTCATCAAATATTATTATATTTGGATTAATATTTACTATTCTTGCTATTAGTGCCTTTTGTTGATTTCCACCACTCAATGTTTGTATTTTTGATTTTATATTAGGTATCACAATTTCAAATTTTTTAATCAAATCATTTGATATATTTATCTGATTTTTTATATTAACAATTCCTATAAAATTACATATTTTAGCTAAGGTTGAGATCGTTAAATTAACTAAAATATCTAGTTGTAAAAAAAGACCATCTTCTTTTCTATTTTCTGAAAGGTATGCAATGCCATTTTTAATTGCTTTATGTGGAGAATTGATTTTAGTCTTTTTTCCATTTACATATATGTTACCTGATTTAGTTTTTTCTAATCCATAAATTACATTTGCAAGTTCACTTCTACCAGACCCAACAAGGCCTGCAAAACCTAAAATTTCACCCTTGTATAAAGAAAAATTAATATTTTTTAGAACTTGATTTAAAGAAATATTTTCTACTTTTAAAACTTCTTCATTATTAAATCTCTCATGAGATAAAGCATTTTTATCATTTATTTCTCTTCCTACCATAAGCTGCACGAGTTGATTTTTATTTAAATCCTTTGATTGTTTACAGGCAGTAATTGACCCGTCTCTTAAAACTGTAATATTCTCAGCAATTTCCAAAGCTTCATCCAATGCATGTGAAATATAAATTACACTTACACCAGTTTTTGCAATATCTCTTATAACACTATGTAAATTTTTTGATTCTTTTGAACTAAGCGCAGCCGTAGGCTCATCCATAATCATAATTTTTGCTTTTTTGTTCATGGCCTTAGCTATTTCTACCATTTGCATTTGAGCTCCAGATAAATTTTTTGCTTTTAATAAAACATCAATTTCGAAATTTAATTTATTAAGAATTTCTTTTGATTTTTTTATAGTGGTAGATGAGTTTGAAATAAATTCACCCTGTCCTAAAAAAATATTTTCAGCAACTGTTAGTTCAGGCACCAAGTTAGACTCTTGGTACATCATGCTAATGCCATTTTCTTGAGCATTTCTTGGATCAGAAAAATTTTTTCTTTCTCCATCTATATAAATATTTCCATCATCTGGTCTATAGACGCCAGATAGAGTCATACATAATGTAGATTTTCCTGAACCGTTCTCACCAACTAAAGCATGTACTTCACCTTTTTTAATTTTTATATTTGCTTTGTTAACAGCTACAACACCAGGAAATGTTTTAGTAATATTTTCTAAATTAAGCCTATATTCCATTTATTTTTTTCCAAAAAAATTTTTAAGCAAATGCATATCCGCAAATTTCCACTTATTGGAATTTTGACTTTTCATATTATGTAAATATTTATCTGTAAAAAGAGCAAAAAGAAGGAAAATTGCTATAATTATATCCTGTATATCTCTATCGACTGCCATCATTACCATTCCATTATTTAAAATAGCTATAAGAGCTATTCCTAAAATCGTTCCCCAAATATTACCTATTCCACCCGCAATACTTGTGCCACCTAATATAACAGCAATTAGAACCTGGAATTCAAGATATTGACCAGTTTGGTATGTAACAGAATCTAATCTAGATGCTAAAAATATTCCTGCTATCGCAGAGCATATTCCTACTAAAGCAAAAACACCAATCTCTATAATTTTAACTCTTATCCCCGCTCTTAAAGCTGATTGAAAATTACCACCTATTGCATAAATTGACGTACCAATTTTTGTAAAGTTTAAAGTTAGAAAAACTAAAATGAAGATTATTAACATAACAAACAGTGATAGTGGAATTATTCCAAATAAGTCACCATTGCCAATAAACAAAAATCCCTCATCCTCTGAAAACATAAATTGTGCATCCCTCATCCATTTTGTGGCAGCAGCCCATTGT
>CACGUF010000008.1 GCA_902576125.1 uncultured Alphaproteobacteria bacterium
CCAAAATACTCTTTATTATCCCAAGTAAACCCCAGAACTTTATCTCTATTTATTTTACCGTACTTTTCTTTTCTTACAGATGTCATGACTTATTTTTTGTAATTTTTTCAATTTGTGGGTGACATGCTTTAACACTTTTAATTTCATGCGTAATTGTAGATCTCTCTACCTCTAACCAAAGTCTGCAACCATTTGTGTGATGCCAAGTTTCTTTTTGCATTCCTCTTATATTTTCACGAAAAAAAATCGCCTTTGTCCATTCTGACTCAGGTGCATCAAGTGCTGGATATTTAATAGACGCATCACCACCATAAGTAAACTCACTATGATCTCTCTCGCCACAATATGGACATTTAATTCTTATCATATCAACCGTGCAATTTTGGATCGGGACCAGCACCCCGTTCATCAATGTTAATTCCTTTTTCAAATCTCTCTAAGTTATGATTTTGAACATGTTTATGAGGTTTTTCATTGGCAATTAAATCTGCAAAATACCAACCTGAAGCAGGGCTTGCTTTGAAGCCTCCATAATTCCATCCAGCATTTAGGTATAAATTTGATAGAGGGGTTTTACATATGAAAAAAGACCCGTCCATAGACATATCCATAACACCAGCCCAGTGACGTAAAAGCCGAATTCTACCCAAGCATGGCATTATAGCCATAGCCGCTTCCGCAGTATCTTGAACCATTGGTAAATTTCCTCTTTGAGCATACGACTTATACCAATCTAAATCTCCACCAAAAACCATACTACCTTTATCAGATTGAGAAATATAAAAATGAGCTCCTCCAACACCATACACAACTACATGATCTAAAAGAGGTTTAACAGCTTCTGTTACGAATGCTTGAAGCTTGTGAGATTCTATAGGTAAATTTCCAAGGCCAGCCATTTGCCACAAAACAGAAGTATGTCCTGCAACAGCAAATCCCACTTTTTTAGCTTTAAGAGTTCCTCTTGATGTTTCTAAACTTTCAATATTATTTTGTGATCTCTTAACACCAGTTACCTCACAATTTTGCAATATATCTACTCCTAAACTATCAGCAGCTCTTGCATATCCCCATACTGCTGAATCATGTCTGGCATTACCCGCTCTCCTCTGAACTGCAGCACCCATAATTGGAAATCTTGCATCATTATAATTTAAATGAGGAATGTTTTTTTTTAGAGTATCTAAGTCCCACAATTCAGCATCAGTGCCGTGTAAACGCATAATATTATATCTTCTAGCTGCCCCATCTTTTGCTCCAGGACTATGATAAAGTGAGACATGCGCTCTTTGACTAAACATAACATTATAATTTAAATCGTGACTCAGATTCTCCCATAGTTTTAATGAATGTTCATAAAATTCATGATTACCAGGCAACATATAATTTGAGCGTACTATAGTTGTGTTCCGTCCAGCGTTTCCACCACCTATCCATCCTTTTTCTAAAACTGCTATATTTTTTTTATTATGATTTTTTGCTAAATAATAAGCTGTAGCTAAGCCGTGTAAGCCTCCTCCTATTATTATTATGTCATACTCTTTTTTTGGCTCTGGATCACGCCACTGTCGGTCCCAGTTTTTTTGACCAGTAAAACCATTTTTAAATACATTCCATGCATTAAAACGAGTCATAAAATTCCTATATCCTCAAATATTTTGAGCAAAATAAAAAGTTTCTGATTTTGAAACAATTTAAAATAAACTTATATCTTTAGCCATTTAATCCTAATTGTAAATGCGCTATATGTAGACAGATTAGCCCATACTTACTAAAAGGAAAATTATGACAACTACGGATCTATCTCTTAAAGAAATATATAACCTAGCCTTAAAAACACTTAAATTTAATGGTTGTGATGAACTCAATGCAAAAGCTGTTGCTCATACAGTAACAAATGCTGAGAGAGATGGAAGCATATCACATGGCCTTTTTAGAATTCCTGGGTATATTGCAGCATTAAAAAGTAAAAAAGTTAAAGGTGATGCTAGACCAAAAAATAATTTTTTAACGCAAAACGCAATAAGAGTTGAGGGTGATTATGGGTTTGCTCCTACAGCAATTGAAGTAGGTATTCCTGCATTAATAGAAGTAACTAAACAACATGGTGTGGGTGTTCTAACTATTACCAACACGCATCACTTTGCTGCATTGTGGCATGAGACTGAAGCTTTAGCAGAAAATGAATTAATTGGAATAGCATGCACAGCCTACAAACCAAGTGTTGCGCCTGCTGGAGCAAAAAAACCTTTGTTTGGAACTAATCCAATTTCATTTGCATGGCCCAGAAAGAATAATACCCCTGTAGTTTATGACATGGCAACTTCAACAATGGCAATGGGTGAAGTGCAAGTAGCAGCTAGGGATGGTCATAAAGTTCCTTACGGAACAGGGCTAAATAAAGATGGTAAAAAAACAGATAACCCATCTGAAATTGCTAATGGCGGTGTTTTATTAACTTTTGGTGATTATAAAGGGTCAGCTATTGCTATGATGATAGAGTTATTAGCTGCAGGATTAGTTGGCGACTTATTCAGTTTTGAAGCAAAAGATGAAGATAATAATGATGGTGGACCAGCAAGAGGTGGGGAATTTATTATGGCTTTATCTCCTCAATTAATTGGTGGTGATAACTGGAATGAACATGCTGAAAAATTTTTTGATCAAATGAAATCGCTTGAAGGTGTTAGGCTACCAGGAGAAAGAAGACATAAAAATAGATTAGATAGTGGTCCGCGAAATATAAATAAAGAACTAGTTGATAAAATAAAATCTTTATCAGATTAACAATTTAAACAATTTAACTTTCTAATTTCTTGGCCATGTATCATTTAGTTGATAACCTTCAGGAAAAGGGTCATCATCAGAAATATACATTTCTTGTTCACCAGTTATAAAAGCTGATCCTTTAATTGAAGGAATAATCATTTTTTTGTTTTCCTCCGTATACTCTTTTGCAATATATGATTCAAAAGTAGAGCCAATAATAGATCTTGAGATAAATTTTTCATTTATATGAATTTCATTTTTTTCATGCATGAGGGCCAACCTAGCAGAGGTACCTGTGCCACATGGAGATCTGTCCAATTTTCCAGGTCTAATACAAACAGTATTCAAACCTTCTTTTTGTCTTAGATTATTTATTTTTATAGGTTCAATAAATTGACAAAAAGAAATATAATTTAAATCAGGTAAGTTTGGATGCTGAAAACCCAAGTGATAATTTGCTTCCTTTAAAATTTCTTTAGAAATTTCAACAAATTTTTTAGCATTCTCAGGTTTAATACTTAAATCAAAATCTTGTGCCTTACAGATAACAAAACTATCACCACCAAAAACTGTGCTAACAATTATTTCCCCAAATGAAGATGTTTGAAGTTTCACATCTACTTTATCAACAAATGATGGTAGATTGTGAATTTCAACAAAGGTTACTTTTTTATTTTCAACAAATGCTTTTATTGGAATAATACCACCTGGTGCTTCAAGTAAGAATTCCGTTATTGGCTCTTTTATATCTATAATACCTTTTTCAAGCAGAACAGTAGCTACACAAATACTATTTGAACCACTCATTGGAGGATTATCTTCAGGCTCCATTATTATAAAAGCTGCTTTTGCTTTTTCGTTTTTTGGTGGAACTAATAAATTATAATGCTTAAATACCCCTCCTCTAGGCTCATTAAGTAAAAATTTTCTTAGTTTTTTGTCATCAAATAAATATTTTGATTGTTCTAATATAGTATTGCCTTTTAAATTTATTTTTCCAGATACAACCACATCACCTATTTCACCACAACAGTGTGTGTTGTAGAGTTTAATTTTTTTCATTAGTTAATTATTAAATCTTCAATAGCTTTCGAGTGATGTGTAATTTGTTCATATCCATCTTCTGTAATAATAAAACTATCACCTACTTGACCTCTAAAATCTTTTGCACTACTACCACCATCGACTGCAAAAACCATACCTGGCTTTAAAACTGTTTTATTTCCTACTACAAGTTGAGGTTCTTCTAAAAAACTAAAACCTGTTCCTCTTCCACATCTAAAAGTAGGATAAGGGTAACC
Source organism: uncultured Alphaproteobacteria bacterium (assembly GCA_902576125.1). Classification (GTDB taxonomy): domain Bacteria; phylum Pseudomonadota; class Alphaproteobacteria; order HIMB59; genus CACPNW01. The sequence goes on from CACGUF010000008.1 coordinate 4,071, forward strand.
TTCAGATTGTATAGTTTCTGCATAAGCTGCATGAACCTCTTCAGCAGTTACACCAGGACGAAGAACTTCTAAAGCAGCTTGTTGTGATTTTACTGCGACTTCAAAAGCTTTTATTTGATTTTTGTCTTTTACTTCTTCAACCCAAAAAATACGATCAAAGCCTAATTTAAATCTATGAAAATTTGCTGATCCACAATAACAAACAAATATAGGATCACCTTTCTTTACTAATTTTGTTGAAGCACGATGATGTGTTTTAGGTAAATCCTTTCCTGAGGAAATAGCTGATAAAAAATGAATGTTTGGAGACATATTGATGCTTTTAGGGTAATGATCTTGCAATAACTGTGCTGCTTTTCTTGTCCCTGCTTGAGATTGAGCTATAGCAATTTCATATTCTGGTACATTATGCCCAATAACAGATTTTGCACCTTCCATCATTGCCATGGCTACTTCACCAGTATGTCTAGCTATTTTTAATTCTTCATCTGATTTAATCATACGAATTTCACTTACAATCGGAGTAATATTTTCAAGAGGTTTACCATTCATTAATTCGTTTAAATAATTATTTACAGTTGCATTTATTTTATATTTTTCACAAAATATTTTATTATGTTTATTTATAATTTTTGGTAGAAATTCTCTCCACTCATCACCAATACCATCATTCCATGTTTCTATTTTATTTACAGGCGTATCTTCTGGAACTAAAAGAACATCTAATAAAGGAGTGATTAAGGTACTTTCACCATCTTTTGAAACTATAAGGATTGTTGGACGATTAAAATCCATATGAAGAAAGTCATGGTATCCAGTAAAGTAATATAAGCTGTCATCATCTGTAATAACAGCCAAATCAATGTTACTCTCTTTCATTCTTTCTACTAATTTATTTAAATTATTTTTAAACATCTTAATATTTTCCTTTCAAAATTTTATGATTTTAATTGCTGTTCTGCTAACTCAACCCAATATGAAGATCCTTTAACTAACAATTCATCGTTAAAATCATAGTCAGCTGAGTGTAAAGGTCTCCCATGTGATCCAGAGATGCCATTACCCATCAATACAAAACATCCAGGAGTTGATTTTGACATAATAGAAAAATCTTCTGAGAAAGACCTAGGTTCTATATCACTATTGCATTTATCCGTTCCTAATAAAGAGATTGCAGCTTTTGTTGCTGAATTAACTTGTTCGGGTTGATTAAAAGTCATGGGACAAGTAGTTTCATATTTAACTTCATAGGAAACACCATGTGCATCACAAATTCCCTTAACTAATTGGCGCATGCTTTGCTCAATGATTGTATTAGTTTTTTCAGAAAATGCCCTTGCATCTCCTTTTATTAAACCATTGCCAGGGAGTACATTTTTTTTTCCATCAGTAATAAATTCAGTAACAGATACAACACCTGCTTCTACAGGATCTAATTTACGAGAAACTATAGTTTGTAAAGCTATAATTATTTGACTACCAATCGTTATTGTATCTTTGCTCATATGAGGTAAAGCTGCATGACCTCCCTTACCCTCAATTAATATTTCAAATAAATTTTCACTAGTGGTAATACCTCCTTTTCTAGTACCAAATGTTCCAGTTTCCATACCAGGAATATTATGCATTCCGTAAACTTCATCAATTGAAAATTTTGTAAATAAACCCTCTTCAATCATCGTTTTTGCGCCAAAAGTATTTTCTTCATCAGGTTGAAAAATAAAATATATAGTGCCATCAAAGTTGCCATTTTCTGCTAAATATTTTGCGGCACCTAATAGCATTGTCATATGTCCATCATGGCCACAAGCGTGCATTCTATTTTCAATTGTGGATTTGTAGGAAAATGTATTTATCTCATTAATTGGTAAAGCATCCATATCCGCTCTTATACCAATACTTTTATTACTGTTTCCTTTTTTTAAAACTCCCACTACACCAGTTTTAGCAATCCCTTGATGAACTTCTATTCCAAAATCTTTCAACAAATTAGCTACTTTATTTGACGCATATTCTTCTTCAAAACTTGTTTGAGGATTCATGTGTAAATCATGCCTCCAATCAACTAATTGATTATGTAAGCTTTGGGTCTTCATAAGTTATATATTATTAAATTCTTTAATTTGATTATCAAGTGAAAGCATATAATTATAATGTTTATTCCAAAAATTTTGATCTCTTCTTTTCTCAAATTCATTAATATCAATCCCTTGTTGTTCTACCCAGGTATAATATCCAAGATTAAAAATTCTTTCTCTTTCTCTTTGATTAAGCTCTAAAGTATTATCTGTAGATATTCCTTTAAGATATTGGCCATATATCTCTGAACATGCAGTTTCATCATAAATCCCTTTAAAATCATCTTTTGTTTTTTGCAATTCAGAAAGATACAAATCAGCACCGTCAGTAGCAACGGTAATAATTGCATCATTTGCTCCTAATTTCATATATTGAGCTAATTTTATAGAAGCTAGTATATTTGCAATTGTTGAAAAACCAAATTCAGGCAATCTATTAACAAAATTATTATCAAAACCTTTTTTTGAAATTAAAAATTTTTTTCCAATTTCTGTATTAAACATGAGGTTAAGATTATTTGTAGCTTGATCAGAAATTCCAACAACAAAATCAGTATTCATTACATTGTGAATTAATGGAACATGTTTATCACCAATACCTTGAATGTTATGCTCACCGTAACCATTATTAAGCAAAGTTGGACACTCTGTTGCTTCAACAACTGCAATTTTTGTATTTAAATGTTCTTTTAAATAATCACCTGCAGCTAGTGTTCCGCTTGAGCCTGAGGCACTTACATAAAATCTTGGTGTTAAATTTGAATCACCTTTTACTTTTAAAAATGATTTTTCAAATGAAGGTCCTGTTACTGATCGATGAATTGCATAATTATAATATTCATCAAATTGATTAATAATATCATTTTTTTTATCTTTTTTTAACTCATTACAAGCATCATATATTTCTTTAACATTACTCTCTGTACCGGTTGTTTTAATAATATCGTTTTTATCCTCCACCCATTTTTCTAACCAAGCGAAGCGTTCTTTACTCATACCTTCAGGTAAGATGGCTACACTTTTTAAACCGAGTATTCTTGAAATAGCGACTCCTCCTCGACAATAATTACCTGTAGAAGGCCAAACAGCTTTATGATTTTCATAATCAAAAGTACCATTTAAAATTCTTGGCAATAAACATCCGTAAGCTGCTAAAACTTTATGTGCAGTTATTAATGGAAATAATCTACCAATATTAACAATTATTTTTGCTTCAACTCCTGTAAATTCACTAGGAAGCACAATATGTTCTGGAACCTGTGAAAAAGAAGAGTGATCTCTATTATTAAACCAATGCACTCTAAATAAATTGAGTGGATCAATTGTATTCTTATCAATATTTTTGAGTTTATTTACTATATCTCCATTTATTGAATGAGGATCACAAAGTTCTGAAATGGTTGGTAAAACTACTCCTTTTTTTTTGAAATATTCAGAAGTTTTATTAACAATAGCTTGGTTCATGATTAATCAATGTTTGTTCCTAATTTCAAATTCATAGCTATTTCATATGTTTGTCTGGCAATGGCTGTATCTTGAACTCCAGTTCCAGTCAAGTCGCATACAGTTATGTCCTCTTTATTTTTTCTACCTAAATTAGAATCAAGAATAATATCGCCAAGTTCATTAAAATTCTCACTAGGTAAGATTATATTTTTATCTATTGCATGATGTAACTCTCCTAAAATCCTTGTTTGAGATAAACTATCTGGAATGTATTGATCACATTTTTTAATTATAAGAGGGTCTAATTCATTTTTTTTGTTCAGCATCAGATCCCATTGCAGTTATATGTAATCCTTTTTTTAACCATTCATTTTTTATTAAAAAAGATTTACTAGGCGTTGTAGTCACAACAATTTCTGAATGTTTTACAACTTCTTCTGTTGAAGAGCATATTTGAAAATTAATATTTAATTTGCTAACTTCTTTAATTAATTGATTAACTTTTTCAGAATTTCTAGCCCATATAAATGCTGTATCAATATTTCTAACAAGAGTTAATGCCTCAAGTTGTAATTTAGCCTGAATACCTGCTCCTATAATACCAGCTTTAGTAGAATCAGGATTTGATAAATGTTTTGCTGCGATTGCACCTGCTATAGCTGTTCGTACATCCGTTAAATATCCTTTATCCAACAACACAGATTTTAACATACCAGTTTTTGAATCTAATAAAATCATTAAACCATTACTAGATGGAAGACCTAGATTTGGATTATTAAAAAAACCTGATGCAACCTTAATAGCATAACTATCTAGTCCATCTATATAAGCGGCCTTAACATCAGATTCTCCATGATATTTTTCTATATCAAGACGAAGGATTGGAGGCATCGTTGTTTTTCCCAAAGCTAAACTTTTAAAAGCGTCTTCAATTATAGGAATAAGTTGTCCATTTAACTGAACACATTTTTTTATTTCACTAGAATTTAATACTAATGTCATGAAATTATTTTTTTAAATAAATTTTTCTCAATATTCCCCCCGCAAATTAGGCATATAATATTATTGCCAAGATGAGATGATAAATTATCTTTTGCGACCATAACACTAGTTGCTGCTGCCCCTTCAGATACTATTCTATGTTCAGTAAAATTTAATTTTATACCTTCGGCTATCTTATCTTCATTAACTAGTACAAAATCATCTATTGTTTCCTTAGCTATATCAAACGTAAATTTATTATTCAAACCTATGCTTCCTCCCAAACAATCAGCAAGTGTTTCTAATTCCTCTACATCTACTGGCTTCCCTTGTTTAAGACTTTCATACATTGAGGGTCCTCTTTCCATTGAAACAGCAATTACTTTTATACTAGGTTTTTGTAATTTTAATGCAAGTGCAATTCCACCAACCAAACCTCCACCTGAGGTTGGAATAATTACTGTATCAACTTCAGGAAAATCATTTATCATTTCTAGACCTGTAGTTCCCTGACCTATAATTATATCCTCATCATCGAATGGATGTATAAGAGTTATATTCTCTTTTTCTGAAATGTTTCTTGCATATAAATCTGCTTCATCACTATTTTGACCTACTATTTCTACATTAGCCCCTAAAGCTTCTATAGCCAATTTTCTGTATTCTGGAACCATAGAAGACATGTAAATAGTTGATTTGACACCTAATAAACTTGCAGCATAAGCTACTCCCTTACCATGGTTACCTGTCGAAACAGCTATCACTCCTTTACTTTTTTCATGATCAGAAAGTGATAGTAATTTATTAAGTGCCCCTCTTAATTTAAATGATCCAGTTTTTTGCAGTGATTCTAATTTTAATTTTACAGTTCTATTTTTAGATAAAAAATCTGAGTAAATTAACGGTGTATAATTAATATAAGGTGAAATTTTTTTATGTGCCTCTTTAATTTTATCTAATGAAATCATCTAACTGTTAAATAATTTTCCATATCCTGAGATTTTAACATTCATATCTAACAATTGTAAGCAATCCCATATTATTGCCTGATTACTAGAAATGACAGTTGTGTTAAATTTTTTTTCAACTTCATCAAGGATATCAACAATTTTAAGAGCCGTACAAGAAACAAACAATCCATCAACATTATCTAAATTTATTTTTGCTATGCCTTCTTTTAAACTTTCTAAACTTACTTGCGCAATTTCAGAGTCATAATTTAAATTAAATGAATTAAAAGAATCTATATTTAAGTTATTTTTGTTTAAATATTCAAAAACTGTTACATTAACATCTTTAGGATAAGGAGTTAGTACAGCTATATTTTTTAAATTTAAATTTTTAAATGCATTTAATGCAGCTGTTATAGGAGTTGTAACTTTGGCCTCAGGTTTTGATTTTTGAACTTGACTTAATATATATTCTTCTCCAATTGCAATAGTTCCAGAAGTACATCCATATGCAATAACATCAATTTTTTGGCCAGGTAAAATTTGTTCAGATACCTCAGGTATATGTTCTGCCATTTTTAAATAATTTTCATGATTTAAAGGGTTAATAAAAGGTATTCTGTTAAAAAATATATCTATAGGAATGGAGTGACATATTTTTCTAAAATCTTGCTCTATTGTAAAATCAGTTGAAAGGGTAATTACACCAATTCTTGGATTAATTGTATTTTCGATAATCGGTTTTAAATCGTTTTGTATAAAATTATTCATGGTTGATTAGGAAAATAATCTTCACATTCTCCCTCCCTATAAACATCAGTAGTTGCACAGTGAAGACTACCACCAAAAGCGTACGCATCTCGAAAAGGAACTGGGATAACATCCATACCAAAACCCTCCATTTGCTTAATCATTTTTTCTTCAGAAGCTTCAACACAAATTGTTGTTGGGTTTAAAATTAATACATTCATAGATAGCCAAATAGATGAATAACACATAGGTGGAGGAGTATTATGAATTGATGGTGCAGCTTCATGAATTGCCCATTTATTATCATCAAAGATTTTTCTTTGTTCATTTGATATTTTTCTATTAGGATTGATAATAATTATTCCCGGTTTAATTGGTGTGAAACATGCATCTATATGCGTTGGAATTAAATCTCCAGGTAAATTTATTTGATGAACGCGATGATTTGGAAAATGTCTTCTTAACCAATTTAATCCCTTTAAATTTGAAGTAAAATTGTTGTGATAGAATAAATCTTTTCCAAAACGCAGAACCTCTGCAGCATCAAAAAGAGGTTCTTGTTCTGTTAAGATCATATCTCTATCTTCAATTTTTTTATGTCTTTCTTCTTCAGTAATACCTTCGGGTAAATAATTTTTTTTATAACTTTCTGCAGTTAAACGCGGTTTTGGGGCTGACTCCCAACGCATATTTGGATCTTCATCATAATATTTTTCAAGGAGAGGTCGGTATGCAAGATATTCAAACCAACGACAGCGATAAGACATTGGTGCTTCCAACATTTCATTTCCAACTGTTAAGATAACATCTCTTGGAGGCATAGATCCAAATTGACCTTCATTATTCCAATCAGGAGTAGCAATTGATTGTGTAAAATCAATTGGAGTTGGGCGATCAACTCTGACATTATTTGCCTCAAGAATTTTTATAAAATTTTCAAGTTGAATATTTGCTTTCTCAATAGACTCTTTACTTCTAGGCCCATGTGAACCAACCATGCCACTATCTTTACTAATTTTAGGTTCCAATGCTGGTTCCATTGGAGGTACATTTGAATTTTCAACAGTTCCCACAATCACATGCTTAAGTGTATCCCATTCATTCCAAGAGTTAACTATTGTCATATTTGTCTCTATAAATTAAAAGTTTGAAAGAGTAATCTAGTAAATGTATAAATAAGAGGAAGTAAATATGGAACTTAAAAATAATGCACTTTTCAAAGAAAATTGTTTTATTGGTGGTAAATGGATTGAAAGCAATTCTGGGAAAAAGATTAATGTAGACAATCCTGCAAATGGCGAAATTATTGGTAAAGTTCCTAAATTCTCAACTCCTGAAACTAGTAAGGCAATTGACGAAGCGCAAAAAGCTTTTCCTGCATGGAGAGATAAAACTGCAAAAGAAAGATCTTTAATACTGCAAAAATGGGCAAGGTTAATTGAAGAAAATGTTGATGACTTAGCAAAAATTATGACCGTCGAGCAAGGCAAACCTCTAGCTGAGGCAAAAGGTGAAATTTTAATGGGAGTTACATACATTGATTTTTATTCAGAAGAAGGAAAAAGAGTCTACGGTGATATCATTTCTGATCCAATGCCTGATAGAAGAATAGTTGTTATTAAACAACCTGTTGGTGTTGTAGGAGCAATTACACCCTGGAATTTTCCCAGCACAATGATTACAAGAAAATGTGCTCCTGCACTTGCTGTAGGTTGTACTGTTGTAATAAAACCAGCTAGTCAAACTCCTTTTTCAGCACTTGCTCTTGGAGTTTTGGCAAAAGAAGCTGGCTTCCCAGATGGGGTTATTAATATTATTACTGGATCAGCGAGTGCTATTGGCAAAGAATTAACAGAAAATCCTATCGTAAGAAAAATATCTTTTACAGGATCAACAGAAGTTGGAAAAATTCTTTTACAACAAAGCGCTTCTACAGTTAAAAAAGTTTCAATGGAATTAGGTGGTCATGCACCATTTGTAGTTTTTGATGATGCAGACATTGATGAAGCAGTAACAGGTGCTATGCAAAGTAAGTTTAGAAACTCTGGACAGACCTGTATTTGTGCAAATAGAATCTTTGTGCATGAAAAAGTCTATGATGAATTTTTAAATAAATTTATTCAGAATGTTAATAAAATCAAAGTTGGTAATGGCTTGGATGAAGGTATTGTTTCTGGACCCCTTATTGACCAACAATCTCTTATGAAAGTTCATGATCAGGTAAAAGATGCGGTTAATCAAGGCGCTAAAATTGCAGTTGGAGGAGATGTGCATTCTCTTGGTGGTAACTTTTATCAACCAACAGTTCTCTCAAATGTTACAACGCAAGCAAAAATTACATATGAAGAAACTTTTGGCCCTGTTGCTCCACTATATAAATTCAGTTCAGATGAAGAAGTAATAAAGCTTGCTAATGATACACCTTATGGTCTAGCATCTTATTTTTACTCAAGGGATATAGGTAGAATATGGAGAGTAGCAGAGGCACTTGAATATGGAATGGTTGGTGTAAATACAGGTTTAACAACAAAAGCAGAAATACCTTTTGGTGGAATAAAAGAATCAGGACTTGGAAGAGAGGGTTCTCGTTATGGTCTGGATGATTATTTAAATATAAAATATATTTCGATGGCCGGCATTTAAGAGAGCCATGCTGCTCCTCTTACTCCTCCAGAGTCACCATGAATATTTTTTACAACCTTTGTATGAAAAGTATCACTAAAAATATATTTTTTTAGCACATTATTTATATTTTCATAAATATGTGAGATATTTGACATTCCTCCACCTAGAACAATGATATCTGGGTCCAATATATTGCAAACGAGAGACAATCCTCTTGCAAGATGATCTACATAACAATCTAAGGCTTCAATTGCTCTCTTTTCATTTTGCTCAAATTCTTTCAAAATAGTATGTGAGTCATAATTTGTATTATGTTTTAGATTAAAGCAATTAGCAAAACCTGGACCAGAAACATAAGTTTCCATGCACCCACTTTTCTTACAATAACACTGGCTAACAAATTTTTTTTCCTCATCAGATCTGTTAGGTAAACCTATATGACCCCATTCACCAGCTATGTTATTTCTTCCAGTTAATACTTTTTGGTTAATTGATATACCTCCTCCCGTACCCGTTCCAATTATCACACCAAACACTACAGGATGACCCTTACCAGCTCCATCAACTGCTTCTGATAAAGCAAAACAGTTTGCATCGTTTTCTAAATTGACTTTTCGATCAAGTTCTTTTTCTAAATCTTTTCTAAAGGGCTTTCCATTTAGCCATATTGAATTAGCATTCTTTACTAAAGCTGAATCTGAAGAAACTGCCCCTGGCATTCCAATTCCAACAGATGCTGAGTTACCAAAAACACTTTCGAACTTTTTAACTATTGATATTATACCTTGAATGGTTCCATCATAGTTTTTTTCAGTTTTGATTCTTGTTCTTGAAAGCTCCGTGCCAGATTCATCAATTAAAATACCTTCGGTCTTCGTCCCACCGAGATCTATTCCTATCTTCATTTAAAATTATTTTATAATTTTATTAAGAGTAGGTATTAATAGAACAGCAAGTGCTATTTTAAATAACTCACTAGGAATGAAAGGTAATAATCCAGCTTCTATCGCTTTACTATAACCTATTATTGAACCTAAATATAAAACACCCAATGCAAAAATTATAATTGATCCAATTATAATGCTAATAAAAGATTTTATATAGGATGAACTATAACCCATGTTAGCAAAGTAACTGATAACTGCAGCTGCAATAGTCATTCCATACAAATATCCTGCAGTAGGTCCAGTTAAATAAACAATACCGCCACCTGCAGCAAACACTGGCAAGCCCATTGCACCTTCAATCAGATAAGCAACTAGAGTAAGAAAAGATAAGCGAACTCCGTATGTAGATCCAATTAAAAATACCACGAATGTCTGCATTGTCATAGGAACAGGCCAGAATGGCACTTGGACTTTAGCTGATATTGTTAACAACAAGGTACCAAAGAGAATAAGTAATAAGTTGATTATATTTTGATTAATTCCTTGAAAAATTTTTAAGTTATTAATTAGAATTCTACTATTGTTCATAAAATTTCCTTTATTAAGTATACTTTAAACTATTTTATATTTTGCTTCAAGTTTATCCCAAAATACTTGTTCTAGTTTAACATTATTTAATTTGTTGATTTGTTTTATACCAGTTGGAGATGTAACATTAATTTCCGTAAGAAAATTACCTATGATATCAATACCAACAAAAAAAAGATCCAATTCTTTTAACTCTGGTCCAACTGCTTCAATTATTTCCTGATCACGAAATATTAAATCTGTTTTTTTTGCTATTCCCCCTGCATGAAAATTAGCTTTTATACTGCCCTCTATTGGAATTCTTGCTACAGAACCAACATATTCCCCATCAAAAAAGATTATTCTGCGATCTCCTTGAATAATTTCAGGAATATATTTTTGAGATATCATTGGCAAATCTAGGTACTCACCTGATGAGTCAATACCTTCAAGTTTACCATTGTTACTTCTATTTATTCCTTCCCCACCATTTCCATATAATGGTTTTGTAATTATATCTTTGTAAGTATTTAAAAATTTTAACATATCATTTACATTTTGCGTAATTAAAGTTGGGGGCATAAATTCTTTAAATTTAAAAGGAAGAATTTTTTCAGTACAATTTCGAACAGCAGTAGGATTATTGATAACGATAGTATTTTTAGGAAGACAATCTAACAAGTAAGTAGAAGTAATATAATGCATATTGAATGGAGGATCTTGTCTTAAAAAAATAAATTTGAATTCTGATAAGTTAATATCAATTTTTTCTGATAAAAATTTATAATAGTTATTATCTTTTTCAAACAGCTCTATATAGTATCCCTTAGCTTTAACTATTCCAGAATCAATAAATAAATCATTAGGATGATAATAAAATATTTCATAATTCCTTTTTTGACCTTCAAGGCCAATCATAAATGATGAATCAAATTCATAATCAATTAAATTTATTTCATCCATCTGAATTGCAATTTTGCTATTCATTAAAATATTATTTCTTCATAAATGGGCATTACTGATTTATTCCAATTTGAATTAAATTTATTTATTAAACAATCAGCTGGTGAGTACCCATTTTGTAAATTAATCTCTAAGTCCTTCATATGTATACTCTCATCAAACTCACCATTTTTAGATAATCGGTTTCTTTTCTTTAAACCTTTTTTTGATAGTTCGTAAAAATCTTGAGCAAAAGTAATTAATTTTTTTTCTTTAAATTTAGTTTGTAGTCCTTCTTGGGGAGCTATTTTGTTCAAATATTCTCTATCCTCTTGTGTCCAACTTTCAGTAATTTCTTTAACTTTATCAAGTATTTCATCATCGTATAAAATTCCAATCCAAAAGGCTGGTTGAGAGCATATTAAATCCCAGTTACATGCATCCATTGAGCGTATTTCTATATATTGTTTTAATCTGACTTGTGGAAATAAGGTTGTCAAATGATCTTCCCAATCTTTTAGTAAAATTGCATCATCTTGATCATTAGAATTTTCCTCCAGATATTCTTTAAAAGTATATTTAGTCATATCGATATATTTATGATTTCTATTTATAAAATACATTGGTACATTTATTGCGTAATCAGTATAATTTTCAAAACTAAATCCTTTTTCAAAGACAAAAGGAAGTAATCCAGTTCTATCCGAATCTGTATGATGCCAAAAATGAGAACGTAGACTTTTATATTTAGAAATTTTACCTTGATCAAATGGAGAATTGGCAAATATTGCTGTAGCAATAGACTCAAGGTTAAACATCAATCTTAATTTTTCAATCATGTCTTGTTCTGAAAAATAATCTATATTTACTTGATTAGTGCAAGTGCGCTTCATCATATGATGACCTAATCTTCCAACTTGTGTCATATATTTTTTCATGATTTCATAGCGCTGCTTTGGCATCCAAGGAATGTCATCTAGACTTAGATTAGGCTCAACACCAATCCCAAGTAAAATGAAGTTATGTTCATTGCCAATTTTCTTCAATTCTTTGAGATGATTAGTTGTTTCTTCACATGTTTCATGAATATTATCCAAGGGAGCTCCAGACAATTCAATTTGTCCACCTGGCTCCAGTGTAATAGACTCCCTACCCCTTTTGAGAGCAATAATTGTTTGTTGATTATCATCATACAAAGGTGTCCAACCTATAGTTGTAAGTTTTTCAAGAGTATTTTTGATACCATTATTCTCCTCATAAGAAAGAGGCTTCAAAGTATTTTTATTTAAAATAAATTTTTCATGTTCAACACCAATTTTTAAATTATGTTTAGATTTAATTCCTTTATAAAAATACTCTGTTAGATCACTTTTTTTAATCATAAAGATTTATATCATGGATTTTTAAAAATGTATGTGGTGCGGCTGAGAAGACTTGAACTTCCACAGGATAAATCCCACAGCGACCTCAACGCTGCGCGTATACCAATTCCGCCACAGCCGCATATTTACTAGAATTAAATAACAGATAAGTTAATAATAGCAATAAGGTTAAATTGATGAGTATAGAAATAAAAAAACAGTATAATTTAGTTGACTATGAGGATGCAGTAAATTTCATGCAGCTTAGAGTTAATGAAATTTCGAATAACTTAAAAAAAGAACTTATTTGGTTTTTAAATCATGATCATATCTATACACAAGGCACAAGTGCTAAAGAAAATGAAATAATAAAAATGAACGAAATAAGAATAGTTAAAACAAATCGAGGAGGAAAAACTACGTATCATGGACCAGGTCAAAGAATTGTATATTTTATGATAGATCTCAATACTAAAAAAAAGGACATTAGAAAGTTTATTACAATTATTGAACAATCACTCATTGATTTATTAAAAAATTACAACATAAGCGCAACAACTTTTAAAGATCGAGTTGGAATTTGGGTTACAGGTAAGGATGGAAAAATATTTAATCAAGAAGAAAAAATTGGTGCTATTGGACTAAGATTGAAGAAATGGATTACCTACCATGGATTAAGTTTTAATATCAAACCTGAAATGAAAAATTACAAATATATCAATGCATGTGGTCTTGATAATTTTAAAAATACATCATTGAATGAGCTAGGAATTGACTTAGATGAAGAAAATTTTGATAATGAATTTTCAAATATTTTTTTGGATAACTTAAAAAAACTTAAATAGTTACTCTTTAAAACTTATCTGTTTTTTTTTCATATAATAAGTAAAATCTTTAGGTAAATTTGATTTAAAACTAAATTCATTATTATCTATTTTAAATTCTAATTTATGAGCATTTAATTTTAAATTTTCATTTTTATTTGAATTATTGAGATTATATTTATTATCACCAACAATTGGAGAGCCAAGATTTTTAGCAACAATTCTTAATTGATGTTTTTTGCCAGTCTTTGGCTCAAATTGAATAAGAGATATTTTGTGATTATTTGATAATATTTTATAAAAAGTTTTTGTATAAAGCTTATCTTTCTTATCATTATTCAATAGTAAATTAACATAAGACTCTTTCATCTTTGGTTTTCCATCGCATAAAGCTAAATAAATCTTTTTGATATTTTGGGATTTAAAAAGTTTACCAAATATTTTTGTATACTTTAGATTTTTTGCAATAATTAATAAACCAGAAGTTTCCTTATCCAATCTATGAACTAAATTATAATTTACTGAAATATTTTTAATAATAGTATCTATTGATATGTTAATATTTGTACCTCCTTGGGTTGATATTCCAAACCACTTATCAATCACTAAAAAATTATCATTTTCATATAATATTGAGTCATTAAAATTCTTAAGTTGTGTTTTATTGATTTTTTTCTTATTCCTTTGTGGCTTGTGTTCTGTGTATATTTCTGCAGAATAATTTTTTATTATTATTAAATCGTTTTCCTTTAGGGAGTATTTTGATTTGATAGTTAAGTCATTAACTACAATATTTTTTTTTCTTAAGTTTTTTTCAATAAAGCTTTGAGACAAATTAGAAAAAAATTTTTTAAGAAATTTATCTATTCTTTGATCTTCAAAGCCTTTAGTTATTTTAATTTTTTTAATCAATTAATTATTTTGTTAATATTTAAACCAAGAAATGTAAATAATAAGCATAATAGTAGTGATAAAAACATATAAGAGAATGCCAACAAAAATTTTTTACTTAGAAGCATATCTACACTTTCTAGAGAGAAAGTTGAAAAAGTAGTAAAAGAGCCTAAAATACCAATAATTAAAAAATACTTTATAAATTCTGAAGACAGATTTTTAGTTTCCATCAACATAATTAAAAATCCTATTAAAAAAGATCCAACTATATTAACAAAAAGAGTGCTTAAAAAAAAATAATTTGAAAATAAGTATGTTTTAAATACTAAATAAGCAAAAAATCTTAAAGAGGCACCAATAGATCCGCCAATGGCGACTAGAAGTATATTAAACAATTTTAGTTTTGAGGAAGCTGTTCTTCTTCAGTTGTTTTCTTTTCAATAACAGGACCTGAATCTAATCCTTTAGCATTTTCATCCCTGTCAACAAGCTCAATTACAGCAGTTGGTGCATTATCTCCATACCTATTACCAAGCTTTACAATTCTTGTATAACCCCCACTACGATCTTTGTATCGATCTGCTAAAGTATCAAAAAGTTTTTTAGACATCTTTTCATCTTGTAAAATTGATATGGATTTTTTTCTTGCAGCTAAATCACCCTTTTTACCCAAAGTTATTAGCTTTTCCACAAAAGGTCTTAACTCTTTTGCTTTTGGTAAAGTAGTTGTTATTTGCTCATGTTTAATCAGTGAATTAGATAGATTCATTAACAAAGCTTTTCTATGAGAAGAAGTTCTATTTAATTTTCTGTGTTTAATATTGTGTTTCATGCTGATTATTTATTAAATGGATCTTCATATTTTTTTGCAAGATCATCAATATTCTCTGGAGGCCAATCTGGAACAGACATACCTAAGTTAAGTTCCATTTGTTGCAAAACCTCTTTAATTTCATTTAGAGATTTTCTTCCAAAGTTTGGAGTTCTTAACATTTCAGACTCTGATTTTTGAACTAAATCGCCAATATAAATTATATTATCATTTTTAAGACAATTTGCAGATCTTACAGATAACTCCAATTCTTCAACTTTTTTAAGAAGATTTGAATTAAATGATAGTTGTTCTGCAGAAGATTGATCTTGTTGAATTTCAGGCTCATCAAAGTTAATAAAAGGTTGTAATTGATCTTGTAAAATTCTTGATGCAAGAGCAATAGCGTCATCTGGAGTTATGACACCATTTGTTTCAACTTCAAAAATTAATTTATCATAGTCTGTGACCTGGCCTACTCTACTATTTTCAACTTTATATGATGCTCTAATTACAGGACTAAACATTGCATCTAATTTGATTTCACCAATAACTTTGTCATCATCTTCAGCTACTTCAGCAGAGACATAACCTTTACCTGTTTCAATATTGGCTTCAATTTCAATATCTGCGTTTGAGTCAAGTGTCATAATTAGTTGATCAGGATTCATAATTTCAGTTTCTGAATCAGTTTCAAAATTTCCAGCTCTTATTTCACCAGAACCGTTAGATTTTATATACATTTTTTTTAAACCAGGTGAATGCACTTTAACTGCTACTGACTTAAGATTAAGCAATATATCAGTTAAATCTTCTTTAACTCCCGGAATAGTTGAAAATTCATGAACTACACCTTTTATTTTAACAGAAGTTATTGCTGCACCTTGTAATGAAGATAGCAATACTCTTCTAATTGCATTGCCTAATGTTAATCCAAATCCTCTTTCTAAAGGCTCCGCAACTAACGTGCCTTTTTTATTACTATCATTTTGGACATTTACATCCATTTTACTTGGTTTAATTAATTCCATCCAATTTTTTTGTAGCACTATAATCTCCTTGTAATTTAAACTCTTCTTCTTTTTCTTGGTCTACAACCATTATGAGGAATGGGTGTTACATCTTTTATTGAAGTTATTATATATCCAATTGCCTGAAGTGATCTAAGAGCGGACTCTCTTCCAGATCCAGGACCTGAAACTTCAACTTTAAGAGATTTGAGACCGTATTCTTTTGCTTTATTTCCAACATCTTCTGCCGCGATTTGCGCAGCATAAGGTGTAGACTTACGTGAACCTTTAAATCCTTTATGACCAGCAGAAGACCATGCTAGTGCATTACCATTTTCATCAGTAATTGTTATTATTGTATTGTTAAAAGATGATACAACATGGGCTACTCCTGATGATACTTTTTTTTTTATTTTAGATTTAGTTTTTTTCTTATCAGCCATTTTACCCTTTAGTTACTTTTTTCTTACCAGCAATTGCAACTGCTTTCCCTTTTCTAGTTCTTGCATTTGTGTGAGTTCTTTGCCCTCTTACAGGAAGTTTTTTTCGATGTCTTAGGCCTCTATAACAACCAAGATCATTTAGTCTTTTTATATCCATAGAGACTTTTCTTCTTAAATCACCTTCCACCATATGCTTTTGATCTATAATCTCTCTTATCTTATTCAATTCATCGTCATTTAATTCATTAACTCTTTTTGATTTATCAATTGATGCTTGATCACATAAGTCGTTTGCTATTTTTGGGCCAATACCAAAAATGTATGTGAGTGCAATATGGATTTTTTTTGCTGTTGGTATATTTACGCCTGAAATCCTAGCCATACTAATATTTGTCCGTTAAAAAAATGAATGAGGGTGAATACATTAATATTAATACGAAAGTCAAGCTTTGAAACAAGATTTTTGGCTTAATTTTAGGCATTTTTTAGCCTATTTTCAATATCAGACTGAATTTTTGATATTTCTTGCATAGCATCTATCTCAAAAAACTTACCTTCAAATTTATCTCTATATAAGGCCGCTAGAGGCTGAGTTTCAGCAAAATATTTTTCTAATCTAGTTTTAATTACTTCTAAGTTATCATCTGATCTATTTTCAATTTTTGATCTTTCTATAATTCTATCTCTTACAGTATTTGTATCAGCAGCAAAGTCTATAACTAGATCTAAAATAATTTTGTTTCTTTCTAAAAAATCTATTAGAAAATCTGACTGCGATCTATTTCTTGGATATCCATCTAAGATAAATCCTTTTTTGCAATCATCACCTAATAATTTCTCAGTAACTATCGGGTTTAAAATTGAATCAGGAACAAGGTTGCCACTAGACATTATTTTTGATAATTCTTGAGCTAACTTATCATTATCATTAAGCTTAGATCTTAAAATATCACCTGTAGATAGATGGGGTATTTTAATTTTATTTGATAATAAAGATGCTTGCGTGCCTTTTCCAGAACCTGGCGGTCCGAATAAAATTAATTTCATTAATTATCTTCTGCCTTTGAGTTTAGTTTTCTTTAAAAGACCCTCGTATTGATGCTGAAATAAGTGTGATTGAACTTGGTTAATAAAATCAATCATTACAACTACAACAATTAATAAACTTGTTCCTCCCAAATAAAACGGTATTGAGGTTTTGGAAATTAAAAACTCAGGTAAAAGCGCAACTAGCGCAAGATAAATTGTTCCTACAGTTGTTAATCTAGTTAAAACAAAATCAATATATTTTGATGTATTCTCACCTGGTCTTATGCCGGGAATAAATCCGCCATATTTTCTAAGGTTTTCAGCTTGCTCATCAGGATTAAAAACAATACCTGTATAAAAGAAACCAAAGAAAATAATCATTGCAGCAAATAATGCTAGATACAATGGTTGTCCACGTCCTAAATAACTAGAAATAAATAAGAATATATCACTTGATGAACCTGCTCCAAATCCTGACATTGTATTTGGAAGAAGTAAAATTGATGAAGCAAAAATAACAGGTATGACACCGGCTGTGTTTATTTTAAGAGGTAAGTGTGAGCTTTGACCTCCATATATTTTATTTCCAACCTGCCTTTTAGGATATTGAACAACTAATCTTCTTTGTCCTTTCTCTATAAAAACAATGAAAATTATCAGGCCCAAAACTAAAATTAAAATACCTAGGATGAATGAAGTGCTTAATTCGCCAGTTCTACCTAATTGCAAGGTACTAACAAAAGCACTTGGGAGGTTTGCAAGTATACCTGCAGTAATTATTAAAGATATACCATTCCCAACACCTCTAGAGCTAATTTGTTCTCCCAACCACATTAAAAATATTGTTCCTCCAACTAATGTAACTACAGTTGTAACTCTAAAAAATAAACCTGGATCAATAACAATATTTCCATAAGCTGTTTGCATAGACTCTAATCCAATTGAAACACCATATCCCTGCAGAGCAGCAATTAATACAGTTACATATCTAGTGATCTGAAGTAATTGTCTTTGCCCTTTCGATCCTTGTTCTTTAAGATTTTTCATGTAAGGTATTGAACCTCTCATTAGAGTCATAATTATTGAAGAAGAAATATAAGGCATTACTCCAAGAGCAAAGATACCCATTCTACCTAAAGCACCGCCTGAAAATGTATCAAATATTCCTAATATACCAGAAGATTGTTGCTCAAAAAACTGTTGAAGAGCCACAGGATTAATACCTGGAATAGGAAGAAATGTGCCAAGTCTGAAGACAATTAAAGCACCTAAGGTAAATAATAACCTATTTTTTAACTCAGTTGCTTTTCCTAAAGCTCCAAAATTAAAATTTCCTGCGAGTTTTTCTGCTGCTGTGGCCATATTAGTCTTTAGTTATTTTGATTTTTCCACCTAATTTTTCAATTTTATCTATTGCATTTTTAGAAGCAAAAGAAATTTCGATATTTATCATTTCCTTTAGATCCCCAAAGTTAAGAAGTTTAAGCTGTCCCTTAGACTTATTAAAAATTTTTTTATCAAATAAATCTGACTCTTTAATATTAGTAGAATCAATTCCATGATTAGAAATCAATGAAGTAAGTGTTGCAAAATTAATTGTTTGTATTTTTTTCTTAAATCTATTTTTAAAACCTCTTTTTGGCAATCGTCTATAAAGAGGCATCTGGCCACCTTCAAAACCATTAATTGAAACTCCAGAACGTGATTTTTGTCCTTTTACTCCTCTTCCTGCAGTTTTACCTAATCCTGATCCTGAACCTCTTCCTCTTCTTTTTCTTTTTGATCTTGATGTTAAGGTTGATGGTAATTCATTAATTTTCATGATGATAATCCCTCAGAATTTTTATTTTTAATTATATCTGTAACTTTTTTAGATCTTTTTGCAGCTACTGATTTTGGAGATTCTGATTTCTTAAAAGCATCGAAAGTAGCTTTTAACATATTATGAGGATTAGAAGTTCCAGTAGATTTAGCAACTACATCTTTTATTCCCAAAGATTCAAAAAGAGCACGCATTGCTCCTCCAGCTATTATTCCTGTACCTGGAGCTGCAGATCTTAATATAACTTTTCCAGCTCCATACCTTCCAACAACATCATGATGAATAGTTCTGTTGTCTTTCAATGAAACTCTTACCATTTTACTTTTAGCATTCTCAGATGCTTTTCTAACAGCTTCAGGAACTTCTTTAGCTTTACCTGTGCCATATCCGACTCTTCCTTTATTATCACCAACAATCATAATTGCAGCAAAACCGAAACGTCTTCCCCCTTTAACAACCTTTGCAACCCTATTTATTGCGACTAAATGCTCACTAAAATCTTTATTTTCATTTTCAAACATATTTTATCCTTAAAAAATTAACCCTTCAGTCCTAGCAGAATCAGCAAGAATTTTAATTAAACCATGATATTTGTATTTACCTTTATCAAATGCAACTTCTTTAATTCCCTTTTCGATTGATCTTTTAGCAATATTTTTACCAATAATTTCTGCTAAAGATTTTCTATCTTTAATATCAATATCAATATTTTTTTCTTTTGAAGACGCACTAGCAAGTGTTTTACCAACACTATCATCTATAACTTGTGCATATAAATGTTTGTTAGACCTAAATACTGTTAGTCTTTTTCTATTCGAGATCTTTTTTAATTTATATCTTACTCTTTTTGTTCTTTTATCAATCATATTTTTTCTAATTTATTTTTTCTTACCTTCTTTTCTGAAAATATATTCATTCTCATATTTAATCCCCTTGCCTTTAAAAGGTTCTGGCTTTCTATATGAACGAATTTTTGCAGCTGTAGCTCCAAGAATTTCTTTATTAAAACTTGATAATTTAATAATATTTTGTTTTGGGCATTCCACTTTCACTTGTTTTGGAATATCATAATCAATATCATGACTAAAACCTAGTTGTAATTTTAACTTGGAACCTGAAACACTGGCTCTATATCCTGTACCATTTAACTCTAAAGTTTTTGAAAAACCTGTATCAACACCTTGAACTATATTAAATATCAAAGATCTAGTTGTTCCCCAATTAGGATTAAGTTTGTCTTTATCTTCTTTTGGTAATACAATTATTTCTTTTTCTTTAATTTCTACTTTAAACAAATCATTAATTGCTAAAGACATTTCTCCTAGCTTCCCTTTTGCATAAAAACTTCCATTTTCGAATTTACAAGTTACACTGTCTGAAATATTAATACTGTTTTTTGCTATTCTTGACATTTTAAAAAACCTCACACAAAACTTCACCACCAACGTTTTTTTGTCTGGCTTTATTATCAGACATTACACCCATTGGAGTTGAAAGAATTGATATTCCAAGACCGCCATAAGTTTTTGGTAAATCTGAAATTTTTGAATATACCCTTATCCCCGGTTTTGATATTCTTCTAATATTTTTAATTACAGGAGTGCCATTATAATATTTTAAATCAATTTGAATTGAATTAATTCCTTTTCTAACCTCTACGTCTCTATAATCTCTGATGTATCCCTCATCTTTTAAAACAGATAATACATTCATATTAAGATTTGATTTATAACATGATGTTATAGACTTCCTTGCTCTATGTGCATTTTTAATTCTTGCTAACATATCTGATAAAGAGTCATTAAAAGCCATATTTTCCTCCTACCAACTAGATTTTACCATACCTGGCAAATCTCCAGACATTGATAATTCTCTAATTTTAATTCTTGAAAGACCAAACTTTCTATATACACCTCTTGTTCTTCCAGTTAATTTACATCTATTACGATATCTAATATTTGAACTATTTCTTGGAAGATCATTTAGTTTATTTTGAAGTTTTAGTCTCTCCTCAATAGATATACTTTTATCCATTATTTTGTTCTTAAGAACTTTTCTTTTATTACTAAATTTTTCGATTAATCTTAATCTATTTAGATTTTTTTGAACTGAACTTAATTTTGCCATTTAAATTAACTTTCCTCTCCGCCTGAAAAAGGCATGTTGAAACATTTTAACAATTCTAGAGCATCAGTATTATTTTTTGCATTAGTACAAATTGTAATATTAAGACCTCTAACTTTATCTATTTTGTCGTAATTTATTTCAGGAAATATAATTTGCTCTTTGATGCCCATAGAATAGTTTCCGTTACCATCGAAACTACTTGGGTTTAAACCTCTAAAATCTCTTATTCTTGGAATTGCAATATTAACAAGCCTATCTAAAAATTCATACATTTTTTTATTTCTTAAAGTTACAGAAGTTCCAAGAGGCATACCGGCTCTAATTTTAAAACCTGCAATTGCTTTTTTTGCTTTTGTCCTAATAGCTTTTTGTCCTGAAATTAATGAAAGCTCCTCTTGAGCTTTATCAATGAGTTTTGTATCGTCTTTAGCATCACCAATTCCCATATTAATTACAATTTTTGTAATTTTTGGAACTTGATGAATATTGTCAAAACTTAATTTGCTCTTAAGATCACTAATAATATTTGTTTTATAATCTTCTAACAATCTACTCATGCTAAATTTCAACCCCAGTTTTCTTATTAATTCTTAATTTTTTTCCATCTTTACTTAATTTAAAACCTATTCTGACTCCTTTATTTGATTTGGCATCAAAATAATTTAGATTAGAAATATGTATTGGCATCTCTTTTTCAATAATTCCACCAGGTTCATTGTTTCCAGGTTTTTGATGTTTTTTTACTTTGTTTATATCAGATACAATTGCCTTATTAAGCTTTGGAAATAGTTTTATTATCTTTCCTTTTTTTCCTCTATCTTTTCCAGCCAATACAATTACCTCGTCACCTTTTTTGATTTTAAATTTGGTATTCATTTAAAGTACCTCTGGTGCTAGACTGATAATTTTCATAAACTTTTTCGTTCTAAGCTCTCTTGTAACTGGACCAAAAATTCTCGTAGCAATAGGCTCTTCTTGTTTATCTAAAAGAACAGCAGCATTTTTATCAAATTTTATTGATGAGCCATCTCGTCTACCAAAAGCTTTAGCAGTTCTTACAATTACTGCTTTGAAAACTTCACCTTTTTTTACTTTTGCGCGAGGAATAGCATCTTTAATTGAAACAACTATAATATCTCCAATAGAGGCAAACCTTCTCTTAGACCCACCTAGAACCTTAATACACTGGACTCTTCTTGCTCCAGAGTTATCAGCAACAAATAAATTAGATTGCATTTGTATCATTGTTGATCCTCATTATTATTTAAAACTGTCCATTTTTTTAATTTAGATATTGGTTTTGACTCTATAATATTAACTATATCACCATTTTTGTATAAATTATCTTCATCATGAACATGATAATTTTTGGACAAACTGATTATCTTTTTATACAATTTATGTTTAACTCTTCTTGTAACTTTAACAACTATGGTTTTATTTGAGTTTGAGGAAATGACGGTTCCAGATAAAATTCTTTTAGGCATTTTGTTCTCCTAAAACTTTATTCATATTTGTTTTGAGTCTAGCTATTTTTAATCTTGTTTTTTTTATATCAGCTGTTTTTTCAAGTTGACCTGTTGATTTTTGAAACTTTAAATTCATAAGAGTTTTTTTAAGATCGACAACTTCAGCTCTTATTTTACTTAAATCTTTATTTTTCATTTTTTTCTCAATCATATATTTCTTTCAACAAATTTACATTTGATAGGAAGTTTAGCAGCAGCCAAAGACATTGCTTTCTTTGCATCAGCAACATCAACTCCATCAATTTCAAACATTATTCTTCCAGGTTTTACACGACACGCCCAGTATTCATTGGAGCCTTTGCCTTTGCCCATTCTCACTTCTGCAGGTTTTTTTGAAACAGGGACATCTGGAAAAATCCTTATCCACATTTTACCAGCTCTTTTTAAATGTCTTGTTATAGCTTTTCTGGCAGACTCTATTTGCCTTGATGTAATTCTTTCAGGTTGCAAAGCTTTTAAACCAAAGCTTCCATAATTAAGAGCGTAATTACCTTTAGCATTACCATGAATCCTACCTTTAAATTGTTTTCTGTACTTAGTCTTTTTAGGGGAAAGCATATTCATTATCTAACACTCCCCATTTCAATTTGTTTTTTTTCACTTGCATAAGGATCTTTTGACAGAATATCACCCTTGTTTATCCAAACTTTTATTCCGCAAATACCATATGTTGTTTCAGCTTCAGCTTGCGCATAATCTATATCACTTCTTAAAGTGTGGAGCGGGACACTGCCTTCATGATATTTTTCTGTTCTTGCAATTTCAGCACCACCTAATCTTCCACTACAAACAACTTTTACTCCCTTAGCACCTAATCTCATTGATGATTGCACAGCTTTTTTCATTGCTCTTCTAAATGATATTCTTCTTTCAAGTTGAGAAGCTATATTTTCAGCAACAAGCTTAGCTTCAACTTCTGGTTTTCTAACCTCTTTAATATCGAGAAAAACCTCTAAATTTGATAAAGATGATAGTTTATTTTTAAGGCTTTCGATATCAGCACCCTTTTTGCCAATTATAATACCTGGCCTTGAACTATAAATTGAAATTCTTAATTTTTTTGCAGCTCTCTCAATATTAACTTTTGAAACACTTGCATTTTTTAATTTTTTTTCAACAAATTGTTTTATTTCTAAATCTTGATGAAGAAGTTTTAAATATTCAGAATTTGAAAACCACCTTGATGACCAAGTTCTATTAATACCTAATCTTATACCATTTGGATTAACTTTTTGTCCCATAATTATTTATTTTCCTTTTTATTATTATTTCTCTCTTCTAAAATTATTGTTAATTTACTAAAAGGTTTCAAAATTGAAGATGCTCTTCCCTTTGCCCTTGGTCTAAACCTTTTCATACTCAAACTTTTTCCAACATACGCTTCTTTTACATATAGATTATCAATATCCAGCTGTTTATTATTTTCAGCATTTGCAATTGCTGAATTTAATACTTTTAAAACATTTTGAGAGACTCTTTTATTAGAAAATTTAAGTTGTTCAACTGCCTTATTAACTTTTTGATTAACAATCAATCTTGTAATATTTGCAAGCTTTAAAGAACTAACTCTTATTGTATTGTCCCTAGCTATTGATGTATTTTCTAAACTCATAAATTATTTTCCAGCCTTCTTGTCTGCAGCAGTATGTCCTTTAAAATTTCTTGTTGGTGAAAATTCTCCAAACTTATGACCGACCATATGTTCTGTTACACTTACTGGTACAAATTTTTGACCATTATATACCCCAAATGTTAAACCTACAAACTGAGGAAGAATAGTTGATCTTCTTGACCAAGTTTTAATGACTTCTTTTCTGCCTGAGTCAGATACTTTTTCTGCTTTTTTCACTAAATTGATATCCACAAAAGGTCCTTTCCAAACTGATCTAGACATTATTTTTTCCTTCTTCTAATTATAAAAGTATTTGTTTTTTTATTACTTCTTGTTTTTTTACCTTTAGTTGAAACACCCCAAGGTGTAACTGGATGCCTACCTCCTGAAGTTCTTCCTTCACCACCACCATGTGGATGATCTACTGGATTCATAACCACACCTCTAACTTTTGGTCGAAATCCTAAATATCTTTTTCTTCCTGCTTTACCTAATTTAATATTTTTATTATCTGGATTAGATAATACACCTACAGTTGCCATGGAATTTTTATTTATAAGTCTAATTTCTCCTGAAACTAATTTTATTTGGACATAGAGATCTTCTTTGGAAACTATTTGTGCGGATGTTCCAGCAGATCTTACTAATTGTCCTCCAGCTCCTGGTTTTAATTCAATATTATGCACATAGGTACCTATAGGTATATTTTTTAGAGGTAGACAATTGCCATCTTTAATCTCAACGTTTGGACCTGAGGAAATTTTATCACCTACAGAAATATTTTTTGGTGAGAGAATATATCTGTATTCACCATCATCATATTTAATTAGTGAAATAAATGAAGATCTATTAGGATCGTATTCATTACGAATTACTTCAGCATTAATATCAAATTTATTTCTTTTAAAATCAATTATTCTGTATTTTCTTTTGACACCGCCTCCCATTCTTCGGGATGTAATTCTACCTTGATTATTTCTTCCACCTGTTGACTTTTGTGCTTTTGTTAATGTTTTATATGGTTTATCTTTTGATAGATGTTTTTTTGATACTAAAACAGTTCCTCTTTGGCCTGGTGTATTTGGTTTTAATTTAATTAACATTATTTAATCTCCAAAGATGAGTCAATTGTATTACCATCAGCAAGAGTAACAATCGCTTTTTTGATATCTTTTTTATATCCAATACTTCCTTTAAAAGATTTTAGCTTTCCTCTTATAATAGCTGTATTTACCCTAGTTACTTTTACTTTAAATATTTTTTCAATTGCCTGCTGAATTTCATGTGAATTTGAATTTTTATCAACTAAAAAAGTATATTGATTAAACTGATTCAAATTTGTAGATTTTTCTGTCAGCATTGGCTTATGAATAATACTAAGTGCTTTTTCATCAGATATTGATTTGTTAATTTTCATGACAGTCTTTTTGTGATCAAATCAATTGATTTTTCATCAATAAAAATCTTATGGTTTGAAATTAAATCCTTAACATTTATTCCATTACAATTAAGAAGTGAAACGTGAGGTATATTTGAAGAAGCCTTCTTGAAATTATCATCAATTTTATCCTCTCCATAAACAAACAAAGCAGTATTAAAATCAAAATTATTAAGTTTAGATACTAAATCTCTTGTTTTATGAGTTTTAACTTCTAGCTTGTCTAGAAAAACTATATTATTTTCATTTAATTTTGAAGATAGAGCGGATTTCAAGGCTAGTTTTTTTTCTTTTTTATTAAGAGAGAATGAATGGTCTCTTGGAACTGGTCCCATAGATGTTGCCCCACCTCTAAAATGAGGCGGCTTACTACTTCCTTGTCTAGCATTACCAGTTCCTTTTTGAGAAAAAGGTTTTTTAGATCTTCCTTTTACTTCTGATCTTGATTTAGATTTGTGTGTTCCTTGTCTTGATTTTGCATTCTGATACCTAATATATTGATGTATTATATCGGGCAAAAGCTTAGTTTCAAAAACTTCTGCGTCAATCTCCAAGTCTTTTATTTTTTTATTCTCTAAATTAACTAATTCTTTTTTCATGATTAACTTTTCTTTACAGAGTCATTTACGAAGACAACTGAATTTTTTCTACCTGGTACAGAGCCATTAATAATAAGTATTTTATTTTCCTCATCTATATCAATTACTCTAAGATTTTGTTTTGTCACTTTTTTTGCACCCATATGTCCTGCCATTTTTTTACCTTTAAATACTTTCCCTGGATCTTGATTTTGGCCAGTTGATCCATGAGATCTATGAGATACAGACACTCCATGTGATGCTCTTAAACCACCAAAGTTATGTCTTTTCATTGCTCCAGCAAATCCCTTACCAATTGATTTAGAAGTAACATCAACGTACTGATCTATTTTAAAGTGAGATACATTTAATTTTGTGCCTATTTCAAGAATATTTTCTGGATCTATTTTAAATTCTTTAATTACTTTTTTAGGATTAGATTTAATATTTGCAAATAATTTTTGTTGAGGTTTTTTAACTTTTTTTAAATCAGATTTTCCATCTATAGAAATAACTTGTAATGAAGAATATCCATCTTTTTCTAATGTCTTAATATTAGATACAATACATTCGTCAATTTTAAGCAAAGTAACTGGAATTACATTACCATTTTCAGCGTAATATGAGCTGTTACCAATTTTAGTTGCAATTAAACCAGTTCTTTTTTTCATAACTAAATTTTTATATCTACTTCTACGCCAGCTGATAAATCAAGTTTCATTAAAGCATCAACCGTTTGAGGAGTTGGATCAATTATATCTATCAGCCTATTATGAGTTCTAATCTCAAATTGATCACGACTTTTTTTATCTATGTGCGGAGATTTATTAACAGTAAATTTTTCAAATCTTGTAGGTAATGGAATTGGACCTTTTACTTTTGCGCCAGTTCTTTTTGCAGTATTAATTATCTCTCCAGTGCTATTATCTAGTAGCTTATTATCAAAAGCTCTTAATCTAATTCTAATATTTTGATTTTCCATTATGCTAACTTAGCCTTTACTTCATCTGCTACATTAGAAGGAACTTGCTCATAATGATCAAATTGCATTGAGTAGTTTGCTCTTCCTTGAGTTAGAGATCTAAGATTATTTACGTAGCCAAACATGTTTGCGAGAGGAACCATAGCATCTACAACATTTGCATTACCTCTAGTTGACATTTCTTGGACTTGACCCCTTCTACTATTTAAATCTCCAATAACATCACCCATGTATTCTTCAGGAGTTACAACTTCAACCTTCATCATTGGCTCTAAAAGAACAGGATTAGCTTTGGCAACACCTTCTCTGAAAGCAGCTCTTGCAGCTATTTCAAATGCTAGAACACTTGAGTCAACATCATGATATGCGCCATCAGTTAGGGTTGCTTTAAAATCTATACATGGAAAACCTGCCATAACTCCAGTTTGTTGTTGGGCAATTAATCCTTTTTCTACACCAGGTATAAGTTCAGTAGGTATATTACCTCCTTTAATTTTATTAATAAATTCATATCCACTTCCTGGTTCTCCTGGCTCAAAAGTAATTTTTACTCTTGCAAATTGTCCTGCCCCACCAGATTGTTTTTTATGGGTATAATCAACATCAAAAGAACTTGATATAGTTTCTCTGTATGCAACCTGTGGTGCTCCAACATTAGCTTCCACCTTGAACTCTCTTTTCATTCTATCAACTAAAATTTCAAGATGAAGCTCCCCCATGCCTTTAATGATTGTTTGTCCACTTTCATGATCAGTTGTTACTCTAAAGCTAGGATCTTCTTGAGCAAGCCTTCCTAAAGCTGTGCCCATTTTTTCATGGTCCGCCTTAGTTTTTGGTTCAACAGCTACTTCAATTACTGGATCAGGAAAATCCATTCTTTCAAGAACTATAGGATCACTCACAGAACAAAGTGTTTCTCCAGTAGTTACATCTTTCAATCCAACTAACGCAACAATATCACCAGCATTAGCAGTTTTAATTTCTTCTCTATTATTTGCATGCATAAGAAGCATTCTACCAATATTTTCTTTTTTTCCAGAATTTGAATTTAAAACGGTATCTTTTGTATTAATTGAGCCAGAGTATATTCTTGTAAATGTAAGACTACCAACAAATGGATCTGTCATAATTTTAAATGCTAAAGCACTAAAAGGTTCGCTGTCATCACACTTTCTAGTAAGTTCTTTTTCATCATCATCAACTGATACGCCTCGAACACTAGCCACATCAATTGGAGACGGCATATAATCTATTACTGCATCAAGCAAAGGTTGAACTCCTTTATTTTTAAAAGCTGAACCAGTTAAAACTGGGACAAAGGAACCATTAATTGTACCTTTACGAATACATTTCTTTAAATCTTCTGTAGAAGGTTCATTTCCGTCTAAGTAAGACTCCATAATTGAGTCATCTTCTTCCACAGCTTTTTCAATCAATTTTTCTCTATAATCTTTGGCTTGATCTTTTAAATCATCAGGAATTTCAACAATATCAAATTTAGCGCCTAGGCTCTCATCATGCCATACTATTGCATTATTTGAAACTAAATCAACTACACCTTTTAAATCACTTTCAATTCCAATAGGTAATTGTAATACAAGTGGATAAGAACCTAATCTATCTGGTATCATATCAACACACATAAAAAAATTAGCACCTGTTCTGTCTAATTTATTTATGAAACACATTCTAGGAACATTATATTTATCAGCTTGTCGCCAAACAGTTTCTGATTGAGGTTCAACACCTGCTACACCATCAAAAACAGCTACAGCACCATCAAGTACTTTTAAAGATCTTTCTACTTCGATTGTAAAATCAACATGGCCTGGCGTGTCAATAATATTTACTCTGTGATCATTCCAAAAACAAGTTGTGGCAGCTGAAGTGATTGTAATGCCTCTTTCTTGTTCCTGTTCCATCCAATCCATAGTTGCCGCACCATCATGAACTTCACCAATTTTGTGAGATTTGCCAGTATAATATAAAATTCTTTCTGTTGTAGTTGTCTTACCCGCATCAATATGTGCCATAATACCAATGTTTCTATATTTTTCTAAACTATGGGTTCTAGACATAATCAATTACCACCTAAAATGAGAGAAGGCTCTGTTTGCTTCAGCCATCTTATGAGTTTCTTCCCTTTTTTTTACAGAGTTACCTTTGTTGTTAAAAGCATCTAAAATTTCATTAGCAACTCTTTCTCTCATAGTTTTTTCATTTCTTTTTGTAGCTGAGTCTACTATCCATTTCATTGCTAAAGTTTGAGCTCTTCTTGGTCTTACTTCCATAGGGACTTGATATGTAGCCCCGCCAACTCTTCTTGATCTAACTTCAAGACTTGGTTTTACATTGTTTAGAGCTTCATGAAAAAAATCAATTGGACTTTTATCTGTTTTTTTTGATAAAATATCAAAAGCACCATAAACAATTTTTTCTGATGTAGATTTTTTTCCATCTATCATTATTCTATTCATAAATTTCGTAAGTATTATGTCTTTGAACTTATGATCAGGTATAACAACTCTTTTTTCTGCTGCTCTTCTTCTTGACATATTTTTCTATTTTGGTTTTTTTGCGCCGTATAAAGAACGTCTTTGTTTACGTGCACTAACACCTTGTGTGTCTAATGTTCCTCTTAATATATGATATCTTACTCCAGGTAGATCTTTTACTCTACCACCTCTGAGAAGAACTACTGAATGCTCTTGTAGGTTATGACCCTCTCCTGGAATATATGCAGATACTTCTTGTCCATTTGTAAGTTTAACTCTTGCTACTTTACGAAGAGCAGAGTTTGGTTTTTTTGGAGTTGTTGTATAAACTCTTGTGCAGACACCTCTTTTTTGAGGACAAGCTCCCAATGCAGGAACTTTATTCCTTTTTTTCTGAGCTGTTCTACCTTTTCTAACTAACTGATTTATAGTCGGCATATTTTTCCCTGTTAAGTGTTTGGAATTAATTTTCCACTACCATCAACAAAAAGTAGCAGGTCTTTATTAATTGCAAGCTAAAAAGTCAAGAAATATATGCAAATCATGAAGAAAATTCATTATTTTCTTTAATACTATTTTTTTGATCTAATATTTCTTGATCTCTAACTTTTGCAATTTTTTCATACTCAGATGTCATTTTGCCAGTTCCTGCAGGAATTAAGCGTCCAACAATAACATTTTCCTTAAGACCTGATAGACTATCAATTTTGCCTATTGTTGCTGCATCCGTAAGTACTTTTGTAGTCTCCTGGAAAGATGCTGCTGATATAAAGGATGATGTTTGAAGACTTGCCTTAGTAATTCCTAAAAGAACAGGCTCGAAAATAACAAGTTTTTTTCCTTGAGACTCAAGTAACTTGTTTATCTTCAAGACATCTCTTTTTTGAATCTGTTCACCAGAAATAAGAGAAGAGTCTCCCGGTTCTTTTATTAGAACCTTTTGTAGCATTTGTCTGGCAATAGTTTCTATGTGCTTATCATTAATATATACGCCTTGAAGCTTATAAACAGCTTGAACCTCTTTAACTAAGTATCTCGCTAATTCTTCAACACCTAATATGCGTAAAATGTCATGAGGCACTGGTGTGCCCTCAACTAGTATATCTCCTTTTTTTACAAAATCTCCTTCTTGTACATTTAAGTACTTAGATCTCGGTATTAGTATTTCAAATGTGTTCTCATTATCTACACTCGTTATTACCAACCTTCTTTTATTTTTATAATCTTTTCCAAAAGAAATTTGTCCGTCTATTTCACACATAATAGCTGGATCTTTAGGTTTTCTAGCCTCAAATAATTCTGCTACTCGTGGAAGGCCGCCAGTTATATCTTTTGTTTTTGAAGATTCTTTCGGAATTCTTGCAAGTACCTGACCAGCAAATACTTCTTGGTTATCTTCTACACTAAGAATAGAGTCAATTGACATAGGATAATTAATTATTTCTTCATCAATAACTTCATTGTCATCATGTGAGTTTACTATATTAATTGCTGGTTTAAAATTTTTAGATTTAGGATTCTGACTCCAATCAATTACTATCTTACTTGATATACCTGTTGTATCATCTATTGATTCTCTAAACGAAATACCTTGTTTTAGATCAACATATTTAATTATTCCATCTTTTTCTGCAATGATTGGAAGAGTATAAGGGTCCCACTCTGCTAAAAGTTCATTAATTTTCACTTTCTGATTATCTTCAACAAATAATCTTGATCCAAAAGGAATATTGAATGAGAACTTTTCTTCTTCCTCTAACAATATTTTAATTTTTGCATTTCTGCTAAGAATTATCTTATTATTAGATTTATCGATTATCAATCTTATGTTTTCAAATTTAACAGTACCTTGTATAGGCGCAATTGCATTAGACTGTTCAACTGAAGAACTCGCAGCACCACCAATATGGAATGTTCTCATTGTTAACTGTGTGCCAGGCTCACCAATTGATTGAGCAGCAATAATACCAACTGCTTCACCAAGATTAACTTCAGTACCTCTTGCTAAATCTCTTCCATAACATTTTGAACAAATACCATCTTCAGTTTCACATGTAAGAACTGACCTTATTTTCATTGATCTCAGTCCTGAATTCTTGATTGCCTCAAGATGTTTTTCTTCAATAATTTCACCAGCTTGAATTATTATGTTATTATTTAAATCTATGATATTATTTGTTGGAGTTCGTCCAAGAACCCTCTCTGATAGTGGAGACGTAATATTTCCAGAATCAACTATTTCTTCTACTAAAACTCCATTATTGGTTCCACAATCTACTTCTCTAATAACTGCATCTTGAGCCACATCTACTAATCTTCTAGTCAAATAACCACTACTTGCAGTTTTTAAAGCTGTATCCGCAAGCCCTTTCCTTGCTCCATGGGTAGAAGTAAAGTATTCTAAAACAGATAAACCTTCTTTAAAATTTGATTTTATAGGATTTTCAATAATCTCACCTGATGGTTTTGCCATCAACCCTCGCATTCCAGCAAGTTGTTTAAGTTGTGCAGCAGAACCTCGAGCACCAGAATGAGCCATCATGTAAACAGAATTAATTGGTTTATCATCTTCTGGATTTGAAATAACATCCAGCATTTTATCGGCAACTTTATTTGTACACTCAGACCATGCATCAACTACTTTATTATATTTTTCACCTTGTGTGATAAGTCCATCCTGATATTGATTTTCATATTCCTGAACTTTTAGTTGTGTTTCATCAAGTAATTTTTGTTTTTCTTCAGGTATTATTAAATCATCTTTTCCAAAAGAAATACCAGCTATTGCAGCATATTTAAATCCTATCTGCATAATGTTATCTGCAAATAGTACTGTTTCTTTTTGCCCACAAAATCTATAAACAGTATCAATCAAATTACTAACTTCTTTCTTTGTAAGAACTTTATTAATTAAACTAAAATTTATTTTTGAATTTTTAGGAAGAGAGTCAGCTAATAACATTCTTCCTGCAGTAGTCTCTACCTTTAACAGTGAGCCATCAAAGTTTTGAATTCTTACATTAATTTTTGAGTGAAGCGTTATATCTTTTAATTCAACAGCCTTTAATATTTCGTTTGTGTCTAAGAAATTTCGCCCTTCACCTTTTTGATTATTTCTCATAACTGATAAGTAATATATTCCCAATACAATATCTTGAGATGGAACAATAATTGGTTTACCACTTGAAGGGGAAAGTATATTATTTGTACTCATCATTAAAACTCTAGCCTCTAATTGTGCCTCAAGACTCAAAGGAACATGAACAGCCATCTGATCACCATCAAAATCAGCATTAAAAGCAGTACATACAAGTGGATGTAACTGTATTGATTTTCCTTCAATCAAAACAGGTTCAAAAGCCTGGATACCAAGTCTGTGTAAAGTAGGTGCTCTGTTTAATAAAACAGGATGTTCTCTAATAACTTCTTCAAGTATATCCCATACTCTTGGATCTTCTTTTTCTACTAATTTTTTTGCTGCTTTTATTGTATTCGCCCAACCATAAATATCTAATTTATGAAAAATAAAGGGTTTAAATAGCTCCAAAGCCATTTTTTTTGGAATACCGCATTGATGTAATTTAAGATTTGGACCAACTACAATTACTGATCTACCTGAGTAATCAACTCTTTTACCTAATAAATTTTGTCTAAATCTACCTTGCTTACCCTTTAGCATATCTGATAATGATTTTAATGGACGTTTATTTGTTGAGGTTATAACTCTTCCTCTTCTTCCATTATCAAATAATGCATCTACTGACTCCTGCAGCATTCTTTTTTCATTTCTTATAATTATGTCTGGCGCTCTGAGATCAATTAATCTTTTTAATCTATTGTTTCTATTTATAACCCTTCTATAAAGATCATTTAAGTCACTAGTTGCAAACCTTCCTCCATCTAGTGGCACTAGAGGTCTTAATTCAGGGGGTATTACTGGAAGAACTCTTAAAATCATCCACTCAGGTTTATTTTTAGAGATTATAAAAGATTCAAGTAATTTTAATCTTTTAGTTAGTTTGGTTTTTTTTAGTTCCGATTTTGTTTCTATAAGATCAGTTTTTGTTTGATTAAAATCAGCCTCTAGATCAATATTAAGAAGCATTTGCTCTATTGCTTCTGCGCCTATGGCAGCACTAAATGAGTCCTCACCATACTCATCCTGATAATCAATATATTGATCTTCAGATATAATATCACCTTTTTTTAAATCAGTTAAACCTGGCTCGACGACAATAAACTGCTCAAAATATAATACTTTTTCTAAATTTTTAATAGTCATATCTAGTAGTGTTGCAATTCTACTAGGAAGAGACTTCATAAACCAAATGTGTGACACTGGTGCTGCAAGTTCTATATGACCCATTCTGTCTCGCCTTACTTTTGATAAAGTAACCTCAACCCCACATTTCTCACATATGATACCTCTAAATTTCATTCGCTTATATTTACCACATAGACATTCATAATCTTTTACTGGTCCAAATATTCGTGAACAAAAAAGTCCGTCTTTTTCAGGCTTGAAAGTTCTGTAATTAATAGTTTCTGGTTTTTTTATTTCTCCAAATGACCAGGATCTTATATCATCTGGGCTAGCTATTGAAATTTTAAGACTATTAAAATTTTGGACACCTAAATTTTGGCTAAAAATATTCATTAATTCTTTATTCATTGTCATTCACCATAGATTCTATTTTATTTAATTCTTCATTGTTTTCTTTAAATTCAAGATTTAACCCTAAAGATCTTAATTCTTTAACCATAACATTAAATGATTCTGGTGTGCCAGATTCAAAATTATTGTCACCTTTAACGATTGACTCATAAACTTTAGTTCTTCCTGCAACATCATCAGATTTAATTGTTAGAATCTCCTGTAATGTATAGGCAGCTCCATATGCTTCCAAGGCCCAAACTTCCATTTCACCAAATCTTTGACCCCCAAATTGAGCTTTACCTCCAAGTGGTTGTTGAGTTACAAGACTATAAGGACCAATAGATCTGGCATGAATTTTTTCATCAACCAAATGATGGAGTTTTAGCATATAAACATAACCAACAGTGACAGGTCTTTCAAATTTTTCACCTGTAATACCGTCGTAAAGAATTTCTTGACCAGATGTAGAAACTCCTGATTGTTCAAGAAGAGATGTTATATCTTTCTCTTTTGCACCATCAAAAACTGGTGTAGCAAACGGAACACCTTCTTTTAAGTTTTCTGCAAGATCGAGCAATTCGTCATCATTCATTTCATTAATCTTATCCTTATGATTTTTTTGTTCATAAATTTGCAGTAGTTTATTTTTTAAATCACTAGTTTGACCCTCAGCTTTCATCTTTGATATCATATCAGAAACTTGTCTTCCTAGAGATGCTGATGCCCAACCTAAGTGAGTCTCCAATATTTGACCAATATTCATTCTGCTAGGTACTCCAAGTGGGTTTAGTACAATATCAACAGGTCTGCCATCTTCAAGATAAGGCATATCTTCAACTGGACAAATTTTTGAAATCACACCTTTGTTTCCATGTCTTCCAGCCATTTTATCACCTGGTTGAAGTTTGCGTTTTACAGCAATAAAAACTTTAATTAGTTTTAAAACACCTGGCAAAAGCTCGTCACCACTTTGTATCTTGTCAATTTTATTTTCAAATTTTTGATTTATATTACCTAATTGATTTTCATAATTTTTAATCAATGACTCAACCTGTGATGTTGTTCTCTCTTCCTGAATATTAATTTTCATTAAATCACTTACATTCAATGAATCTAGTTGTTCAAATGTTAGTTTAGTATTTTTAGAAAAATCATTCAATCCAGATATATAAGTCTTACCTATTAAAATTTCTTTTAAGTGATTACCAAAGCTTTTTCTCAATATTTCTAATTCGTCATCTCTATCTCTAGAAATCATTTCAATTTGAGAATTTTCTATACTTATTGCTCTTTCATCTTTTTCAATTCCTCTTCTAGAAAAAACTCTGATTTCAACAACCGTACCCTTCACTCCTGGGGGTACACGTAAACTAGTATCTTTTACATCTGCTGCTTTTTCACCAAAAATTGCTCTTAAAAGTTTTTCTTCCGGAGTCATAGGAGACTCTCCCTTTGGAGTTACTTTACCAACTAGAATATCTCCTGATGATACTTCAGCCCCTATATAAACAATTCCAGTTTCATCTAAATTAATAAGCATTTCTTCACTAGCATTAGGAATATCTCTGGTAATATCTTCAGGACCTAACTTGGTATCTCTCGCCATTACTTCAAACTCCTCAACATGAATTGAAGTAAAAACATCATCTTGAACAACTTTTTCAGAAATTAAAATAGAGTCTTCAAAATTATATCCATTCCAAGGCATGAATGCCACCAAAACATTTCTTCCAAGTGCTAGTTCACCTAAATCAGTAGCAGGACCATCAGCAATAACTTGATTTTTGTAAATTTTATCACCAACGCTTACCAAGGGTCTCTGATTTATACAGGTATTTTGATTAGATCTTTGAAATTTTAACAAATTATAAATGTCTATTTTATTTAGAGAAGAATCTTTTTTATCTGTAACTCTAATTACTATTCTATTTGCATCAAGTTGATCAACAACACCTTCTCGTCTAGCAACAACAGTTGATCCACTATCTTTAGCAACAGTGTATTCCATACCTGTTCCAACGAGAGGTGCTTTTGGTTTTATAAGTGGAACTGCTTGTCGCATCATGTTTGATCCCATCAAGGCTCTATTTGCATCATCATTTTCTAAAAAGGGTATTAATGATGAAGCAACTGACACTAGCTGTTGAGGTGAAACATCCATTAAATCAATAGCATTAACTGGAACATTAATGAATTCTCCATTCTTTCTACAACTAACTAAATCATTTAAGAATGAACCTTTATTATCAATTTCTGAGTTAGCTTGCGCTATTACAAAATCTTCTTCATTGATCGCACTCAAATAAATTACTTGATCTGAAACTTTTCCATTGTTTACAATTCTGTAAGGGGTCTCAATAAAACCATAGTGATTAATCCTTGAATAAGAAGCAAGACTATTGATTAAGCCTATATTTGCACCTTCAGGAGTTTCAATTGGGCATATTCTTCCGTAATGAGTTTGATGAACATCTCTTACTTCAAATCCCGCTCTTTCTCTATTTAAACCACCTGGTCCTAGAGCAGAAACTCTTCGTTTATGTGTTATTTCACTCAAAGGATTGGTTTGATCCATAAATTGACTTAACTGACTGGTTCCAAAAAATTCCTTGATTGAAGCTGCGACTGGTTTAGCATTAATTATGTCTTGAGGCATAATATTATCTACTTCAAGTGAGCTTAATCTTTCTTTAATTGCTCTATCCATTTTTAATAATCCAACTCGATACTGATTTTCAAGTAATTCACCAACGGACCTTACTCTTCTATTTGCAAGATGATCAATATCGTCTATTTCCCCTTTTCCATCAATAAGGTCATGCATATGTTTAACAACATCAATTATATCAGTTTTATCTAAAATTCTTTTTGCAATATCTGTATTTTTTTTAAATTTAGAATTAATTTTTAATCTCCCAACAGATGATAAATCATATCTATCTTTGTTAAAAAATAAATTATTAAATAAAAGTTCTGCAGTCTCAATAGTTGGTGGTTCTCCAGGTCTTAAAATTTTAAATACTTCGAATAAAGCCTCTTCCCTTGATCTTGCTTTATCTAACTGAAGAGAACTTCTAATGTATGAGCCAATTTCAATATTATCAATTTTTAAAATATCAATTTTATTTACTTTGTGGGTTTCAGCAAATTCTAAAAATTCCTCATCAATTTCATAACCAGCTTCGTAATAAATTTTTCCTGATTTTTCATCTATAATATCTGATGCAACATATAATCCAATTAATGAAATACTTTCTATACATAAATTTTGACCTACTTTAGATTGAAGTTCTCTAATATTTTTTTGATTAACTTTAGTACCCTTGGTAATGAGTATTTTACCATTCTTAGGATCTAACAAATCATAATTTAATATTTTACCTTTATAAAAAGATAAATCGATTTTATATTTCCATCCGTATTGATCTTTTTTAAAATGTATGTTTTCATAAAAAGTTGATAAGATTTCTTCAGAGGTCATACCAAGAATTTTTTTTGAGTCTGGCTCAATTTTCTTCTTCTCACAATCAATTAGATATTGTTCTGATCTTGAACTCAAAAGACATTTTAGCAAAGTAGATACGGGGAATTTTCTTTTTCTATCAATTCTTGCATGGATATTATTCTTTGCATCATGCTCAAAATCTAACCATGAACCTCTATATGGAATTATTCTTGCATTATATAAATATTTTCCACTTGTATGAGTTTTACCATAATCATGATCGAAAAAAACACCTGGTGATCTATGCATTTGGCTAACAACTACTCTCTCAGTTCCATTAACTACAAAAGTAGCATCCTTTGTCATTAAGGGAATATCACCCATATATACTTCTTGTTCTTTAATATCCCTTACTGATTTTGTACCAGCAATTTCATCTATATCCCAAATAATTAATCTGAAATTTACCAATAGAGGTGCTCCATAGGTCATACCTCTTTGCGAACATTCATCAACATCATATTTAGGAATGCCAATATCAAAACTTACATAATCAACAGTTGCTCTTTCTGTATAATCATTAATTGGAAAAACTGATTTAAAAATAGCATGAAGACCATTATCTGCCTTTTTATCAGGATCAACTTTTAATTGTAAAAAATTGTCATAAGATCTTTTTTGAACTTCTACTAAGTTTGGAAGAGACGTTACTAGTGGAATTTTACCAAAAGATTTTCTTATTTTTTTTGAATTAATGTAGTCCAGACTCATGCATTTATCCTTTTTTAAAAAAGTTAGATAAGACCTCCAAATATGGAGGTCTTATAAAAAATTATTTTAATTCTACTTTAGCTCCAGCTGCTTCTAGAGCTTTTTTCATCTCTTCTGCTTCAGCTTTTGCGACACCTTGCTTTAATGGTTTAGGTGCTCCTTCAACTAAGTCTTTTGCTTCTTTTAGACCTAATGCAGTAATAGTTCTAACTTCTTTAATTACTGCAATTTTGTTAGATCCAGCTTCAGAAAGAACAACATCAAATTCAGATTTTTCTTCTGCTGCTGCCTCCCCTCCACTAGCTCCTGGAGCTGCTGCTACCGCTACAGGTGCTGCTGCAGAGACACCCCATTTCTCTTCAAGCATTTTACTTAATTCTGCTGCTTCTAGAACTGTTAGAGATGATAAATCATCAACAATTTTATTTAAATCAGCCATTTTTATCTCCTTTTTAAACCTAGTTAGACTCTTCTAATTTATTGCTTTGTGAACTCAAAATTCTTGCCATTTTACCTG
Organism: uncultured Alphaproteobacteria bacterium; assembly: GCA_902576125.1. GTDB lineage: Bacteria > Pseudomonadota > Alphaproteobacteria > HIMB59 > CACPNW01. Next base: position 43,642 of record CACGUF010000008.1, read on the forward strand.
CTGGCTCTTTAACAACTGATGCAATTTTTTGAGCTGGTGCCGATAAAAGCCCTAAAATCTTACCTCTTAATTCATCAACAGAAGGTAATGTAGCAAGAAAATTAATTTTATTATTATCCATTTTCTCACCATCATAGCCGCCACCAATAATTTTAAAGTTTTCGATTTTTTTTTCAAAATTAACTGCAACTTTTGCAGGCGCTACAGGATCTTCTGAGTATGCAATTGCAGTTGGTCCTGTAAATAAATCAGCAATATTACTGAATTGAGTATCTTCCAAAGCAAGTTTAGTGAGTCTGTTCTTAGTTACCTTGAATTTTGCACCATTGTCTCTCATTTCTTTTCTTAATTTTTCTGTTTCATCAACTGTAATTCCAGAATAGTGAGCAACAATAACAGAAGAAGATGAATTAATTTCTTCTTTTAGTTTTTGAACAAAATCTTTTTTTTCAGAACGGTTCACTTTTACCTCGGTTTATTATTAGGTATTAACCTAAATTAGCTGTCTTAAGTTTGCTAATCAAACTAAGACAAGCCTGCCAAGAAGCTAATCAATGGACTCGCTTCAGTCTGTGCAGGTTATTAAGCTTACGCCCCTGCAGTCTTTGACAGGTGATAGTTTCATTAAAGAAACTATCTGTCGAATTAGTTAACGAAGACTAGCTACGTTAATCTCTAATCCAACACCCATAGTTGAAGCTATGGTAACTTTTTTTACAAATGATCCCTTAACAGTATCTGGTTTACTCTTGTTAATTGAAGAATAAAAAAACTTTAAGTTGTCTAAAAGATCATTATCATTAAAACTCATTTTTCCAATTCCAGCATGCACAATTCCGGCTTTATCATTTTTAAATTGAACTTGTCCTGCTTTTGCATTTTTAACTGCAGAAGTAATATCTTGTGTGACTGTACCTAATTTAGGATTTGGCATTAAGCCTTTTGGACCTAATATTTTCGCAACCTTACCAACAGATGGCATCATATCTGGAGTGGCAATTAGCAAATCAAATGAAATCTTACCTGATGATATTGAATCAATTAAGTCATTTTCACCAACTAAATCAGCCCCAGCATCTTTAGCCTCGTTTTGTTTATCACCTTTAGTTAGAACTGCTACATTAACAGATTTGCCGGTGCCATTAGGCAGGCTGGTAACACCTCTAATGCCTTGATCAGTTTTATTTGGATCAATTCCTAAGTTAATTGCAACTTCAAGTGTTTCATTAAATTTTGTAAATGTATTTTCTTTTAAAATTTTAATTGCTTCAATTGGTTCATAAATTTTAGTAATATCAATTGACTCTAATAATTTTTTATTATTTTTAGTTTTCTGCATATTATTTTAAAATCTCCATACCCATTGAAACAGCCGAACCTTTAACCATGTTAACAGCACCCTCTAGATTAATTGCATTTAAATCTTGCATTTTATCTTTTGCAATTTTTTCAATATCAGCAATAGTAACTTTTCCAACAAGAGACCGTCCAGGAGTGGAATTACCTTTCTTAATCTTTGCTGCTTTTTTTAAATAATAACTTACTGGTGGCAATTTAGTTACAAATTCAAAAGATCTGTCTTTATATGCTGTTATAATAACTGGTATTGGTGCGCCTTTTTCTACATCTTTAGTTTTATCATTAAAAGCTTTACAGAAATCCATAATGTTTAAGCCTCTTTGACCCAAAGCAGGGCCAACTGGAGGAGAGGGGTTTGCTCCACCTGCTGGAATTTGAAGTTTAATTAATCCAAGTACCTCTTTAGCCATTTTAACTCCTAATCTTTATTTAAGCCTTTTCAACTTGTGAATATTCTAAATCTACCGGTGTTGATCTGCCAAATATAGAAACAGCAACTCTTAATCTAGCTTTTTCTTCATCAATTTGTTCAATCTCTCCATTAAAAGAGGCAAAAGGTCCATCAATTACCTTTACCTGCTCACCAACATCATACATAACTGCAGGCCTAGATTTTTCAACACCATCAACCACTTGTTCAGAAATCCTCTTAGCTTCAGCATTACTTATTGGAACTGGCTTACCTTTATTACCTAAAAAGCCAGATAATTTAGGAGTATTTTTAATTATATGCCATGTATCATCATTGAGATTCATTTTAATTAAAATGTAACCCGGAAATATTTTTCTTTCAGTGTTAATTCTGACACCTCTTTTTACCTCAACGATATTTTGAGTTGGAACAGATACTTCCTCAATATGATCTGATATACCAAGCTTACTAGCTTGATCCACAATACTGTCAGCGACTTTTTTTTCATAGCCAGAATAAGCATGAAGAACGTACCATCTACATTTTATCATTTTAAAAACCTGAACCTATCTCTATTATTTTTTTAATTGAAAAAGACCAAATCTGATCACTAAGAAGGAAAAAAAGTGAAAATAAAAAAATCAAAAAAATTACTATCAAAGATGAGATAAATGTATCTCTTCTAGTAGGCCATGTAACTTTTTGTAACTCTTGCCTTACTTGTCTTACAAAAAGTGCAGGTGATGTTTTTTTATTTTCCATATTTTTTATCATTTAATTATTGGCAGGAGTGGCAGGACTTGAACCCGCAGCCCCCGGTTTTGGAGACCGGTGCTCTACCAGTTGAGCTACACTCCTAAAATAAAATATAGCTGATACTAATAGAGTGGTCTCAAATACCTATTCAATAATCTCAGCTACAACTCCAGCACCGACGGTTCTACCACCTTCTCTGATTGCGAACTTTAAACCCTTATCCATAGCAATCGGAGAAAGTAAAGTAACTTCCATTGTTATATTATCCCCTGGCATAACCATTTCAGTTCCTTCAGGGAGTTTAATTGTACCAGTTACATCTGTTGTTCTAAAATAAAACTGAGGTCTGTAATTTGAAAAAAATGGTGTGTGTCTTCCACCCTCCTCTTTTTTTAAAACATATGCTTC
>CACGUF010000009.1 GCA_902576125.1 uncultured Alphaproteobacteria bacterium
ATTTCAATCTTTCTTGTAAGATTGCCTAAAAAAATTGTCAAAAAAACTATTATTAAATTTATGAAAAGAAAAAAAACAATATGTTTTGCATATTTCATAATTAAATTTTTTTAGCCACCCGAAGCTTAGCTGATCTAGATCTTGGATTATTATTAATCTCAAAATCCTTTGGTCTTAATGGTTTTTTGGTGATTATCTTTAAGGTTATAGGACCAAGATCACCTAAGTCCGGGTGGTGGCGGGAGGAACGCCATCTTTTACCACTTTTGTGGTTGAAATAATCTTTCACAATTCTGTCTTCAAGACTTTGGAAAGAAACTATTATTAATAAACCATCATTAGCAAGTAATGCTTCTGATTTTTCAAGTGCTATTTTAATTTCATTTAATTCATCATTTACATAAATTCTAAGAGCTTGAAATGCTTTAGTGGCAGGATGAATTTTATTTTTAGAATAGATTAAAGGAACAGACTTTTTTATTACATCTGATAATTCTTTAGTATTACTAATAGGCTTTATAGTTCTTTTGTTGATAATATTTCTTGCAATTCTTCTTGAGTGTTTTTCATCTCCTAATTCATAAAATATGCTAGAGAGTTTTTTTTCATCAAAAGAATTAATTATTTCATAAGCATTTAATATAGATGATCCCATTTTCATATCTAGTGGGCCTTCATTTTGAAAAGAAAATCCTCTTTTTGGATCGTCAATTTGATTTGAGCTTATGCCTAAATCAAAGATTATTACATCAAACTTTTCATTTGAATATTTTGATTTATTTATTAATTTGTCAATTTTACTAAATTTTTCATTAAATAATTCAATATTTTTATATTTTTTATTTAAATCACTAAAAAAAACTTTTGAAATTGGATCTCTATCTATTGCTATCAAATTTTTAATATCAAATTCTTCTAAAATAGCTTTAGAGTATCCACCCCCTCCAAAGGTTGCATCAATTAAGTTAATATTTTTTTTTATAGGTATGAAAGATTTAACTTCATTAAGCATTACAGGAATATGATTATTGATCATTTGTATTTCCTGTAAGTATTTTCCCAAGTGATTTTTTATTAATATTTAAACGTGTTCTTGATTTTTTCTGTAGATCTAATGCAACTTCAGGATTAACTATTTGAAAAAAGTAACCTTGTCCTATAAATGCGACTTCATCTATTATATTTGCAAAAACTTTTAATTTTTCAGGTATTAAAAATCTGCCCTCTTTATCCAGATTTGTTGGTAACATCTCTGAAAATATTGAAGTGGTAAAATCTTCATACTCTTCAGAAAAAAAATCTAAATTATTTATTCTTTTTGCAATTTCTTTAACTCTATTTACGCTAAGTCCATCTATAATATTATTTCGAAGAGATTTTGATAAAATAATTTCATTTTTGTAATCTTTGGGTAAGGCACTTCTAAAAATAGATGGTAATGAAACTCTACCTTTTTTATCAATTTTATTTACAAATGTAGATACAAATAAATTCATGATATTTAATGGGTTATCATGGGATAATATGGGCGTCAATGGGATAACTTATAATTTATTTAAATGTTTCTATTTTGTTCTATATATTTTAATGATGATGCATAAGCCGGGTTCTGTAATTTACTATGTAAAATGATGATCATTAATCTAGGATAAATGTTACCATTTACCTCAAGCAGTCTACCCGAATAGCTCAGCTGGAAACTGATTGCCATTCCTATTTGACCTTGCTCCAAAAAGGGTTTGCCATGCCTTTTTTGTTACCAAAAAAGCGGTAGGCTCTTACCCTACCATTTCAACCTTACCCATAAGGCGGTATATTTTCTGTTGCACTTTCCCTAAGCTTTCACTTGCCAGGTATTACCTGGTTTTTTTTCCAGTGGAGCCCGGACTTTCCTCTTGAATTTTCAAGCGATCATCGCACCATCAAGTCTTAATTATTTAATTTTTATGTCTTGGTCAATAATAAACTACAAAAATGTGCTTCAATAAAATCAATTAATTCAGGATTTGATTTTTTATAACTTTTGTTTTGAAAATAATGACTTCTATATTTATTTATTAAAATTTTATAAAAATATTTGCTATTAGTTGACTTAGAAATATCATATCCAATTATGTTCAGCATAATAAGTATTTTATTTTTATTTGAATAAATTCTATATTTTTCAAACCATAATCTAATTTTTTTTATACTACTTAATTTAACTTTCTTCGGATTATATGATAAATTTAAATTGTATAATTTTTTCCATGGAAATTTAACTCCAGGATCTTTTTTTCTGTAAGGTGCTATATCTGAATGACCTAAAATATTTCTTTTATCAATTTTATATTTTTTGGTTAAATACATTAAAAGCAAAATTAAGGAATTCATTAGTGAGCTCGAAAATTTATTGTTATTATGATTTGGACTATAATCTAACTCTATTCCAATTGAGGCACTGTTTAAATCTTTTTCCGATAACCATGAGGATTGACCAGCATGCCAAGCTCTATATTTTTCATCAACTAAATTATATATTCTCCCATTTTGACCTATAATATAATGACAGCTTACTCTATTGCTTTTCTGGCATAGATACTCAATTGAGTTTTCAATAGATGGCAAAGCAGTGTAGTGTATGATTACAAAGGAAATTTCTTTAATATTCCTTTTATCAAAATTTAAAGATTTAAATTTATGAATTAATTTCATTCAAATTTACTCTTAATCAATATATATCAGTTTTTATGATACTAAAAAGATTTTGTTTACTATTAAGTTTATTAGTTATTTTTAATTGTTCTTCTAAAAATAATCAAGATGATAAATCGCAATCTAATAATCAAGATACTGCTGATGTAATGTATATATATGCAATGGAAAAACTTAATGCACAACAAATAGATGAAGCGGTTATTGCATTTGATAAAATTGAAAAGCTCTATCCTCTATCTAATGAAGCAATACAAGCACAAATAATGTCAGGCTTTATAGATTATACTAAATTGAATTATGATGATGCGATATATAAATTTTCAAAAATTATTAACAAATATCCTTCTTTGAAAAATATTGATTATGTATATTATATGAAAGCTCTATGCTTCTATGAACAAATCTCTCACGAAGGCTTAGATGGTAAAAATAATTATCTTGCTTTAGAGAACTTAGATCAACTGATAAAAAGATTCCCAGATAGTAAATATTCTAAAGATGCTCGACAAAAAGTAATATTAGTTAATTCGAATATTGCTGCAAAACATATGAATATAGCAAATTTTTATCAAACAAAAGCTAAATATACAGCAGCCTTAAATAGATATAAAATTGTTATTAATAATTTTTCAAATACCAAGTTTACTCCAGAAGCTCTATATAGAATTACAGAAATTTATATGACTTTAGGTTTAAAAGATGAAGCTACAAATACAGCCTCTGTTTTAGGATATAACTATCCTCAATCTGAATGGTATGAATTAAGTTATAATTTAATAAATAAAAAAAATAAATCTAATAATTTTTTTAAAAAATTAAATTTTTTAAACAATGACTAAGAAAGAAGATACAAAAACAATAAAAAAAAGATTAAAAAACCTTTCAAAATTAATTAATGAACATAACATTCATTACCATCATAATGACAAACCTTTAATATCAGATAGAGAATTTGATAAACTTGTTATTGAAAATTTAAATCTTGAAAAAAAATATCCTAATTTAGTATTAAAAAATGGACCAAATGAGAATGTAGGTGGAAAATTAAAAAATAAATTTAAAAAAATTAAACACAAAATACCAATGATGTCTCTTGGTAACGCTTTTAACTCTAAAGATATAGAGGAATTTGACGAAAGAATAAAAAAATACTTAAATTTAGATTTAAAAACAAAACTTGATTATATTTGTGAGGCTAAAATTGATGGTCTTTCACTTAATTTAACATATGAAAATGGAAATTTAATTTCAGCTGCAACTAGAGGGGATGGATTGGTAGGAGAAGATGTAACAAATAATATTTCAAATATAAAAAATATACCAGAAAAATTAAAAGGAAACTATCCAGATATTATAGAAGTTAGAGGAGAGGTATTTTTATTAAGAAATGATTTTGAAAACATTAACTCAAAATTAGATGATAAACAAAAGTTTGCTAATCCCAGAAATGCTGCTGCGGGAAGTTTAAGACAATTAGATTTTACTATAAGTAGATCAAGGCCCTTACAATTTTTAGCCCATGGTTTAGGTTATTCATCATTTGAGTTTAATTTTTTTGATGAATATTATTCAAATTTAGAAAAGTGGGGCATTAAAAAAAATAATATAAATCTTAAATCTGCAGATATAAATTTAATTTTTAACTTTTACAATAATATTAATGATACAAGAAGTGATTTAGAATACGACATTGATGGCTTGGTAATAAAATTAAATAATATATCAAACCAAAAAAGACTCGGTAATGTTGGCAAAAACCCTAGATGGGCGATAGCCTTAAAATTTTCAGCAGAAAAAGCTAAAACAATAATTCAGGAAATTGATTTTCAAGTAGGGAGAACAGGATCAATAACACCAGTAGCAAGATTAAAAAGTATTAATTTAGGTGGAGTAATAATATCAAATGCAACTCTTCATAATTTTGATGAAATTAAAAAAAAGAATATTCAAATTGGTGATATAGTTGAAATTCAAAGAGCAGGTGATGTAATTCCACAGGTAATTAAAGTAATAAAAAAAACAAAAAGAAATAATAAAATTATTAAACCACCTAAGCAATGTCCTGTTTGTGGTGGCAAAACTTTTAAAGAGAAAAATGAAGCAGTACTAAGATGTACAAATACTTATGGGTGTTATGCTCAAAAAATTTCGCAAATAATTCATTTTGTAAGTAAAAAAGCATTAAATATAGATGGTTTTGGTGAAAAACAGGTAAAACAATTTTATAATTTTAAAATTATAAAAGATGTATCTGATATATTTGAAATTAAAAATTTTAAATTAAAAATTGAAAAGTTAGATGGATGGGGTGAACTTTCATTCAATAATCTAATTAGTGCAATTGAAAAATCTAAGAATATTGATTTATATAAATTTATTTATTCTTTAGGAATTAGATTTATAGGGGAGATAAATTCTGAAATTTTAGCAAAAGAATTTAAGAGCATCGAAAATTTTATTTTAGCATCTCAAAAAACTGATGTTTTATCTAATATTGATGGACTGGGCCCAAAGGCTGTAAATTCAATTAAAGATTTTTTCTCTTTTAATCAAAATAAAGTTTTGTTAGAAAAACTATCTAGACTTCTAGATATAAATGAAAATAAAGTAGAAAATACTAATAATTTTTTTAATGGAAAAAATTTAGTATTTACAGGCTCATTAATTAATATTTCAAGAGATGAGGCAAAGTATTTGGCTAAAAAAGTAGGTGCTAAAATACTCTCGAGTGTTAGCAAATCAACAGATTATGTTATTATTGGTGAAAAAGCTGGTTCTAAATCAAAAAAAGCAAAAGAGTTAAATATAAATATATTAACCGAAGATGAATTTTTAAATAAAATTAATTCTTAATCTTCAAAAATTTTATATAAACCTTTCTTAAACCAAATTTTTCAAAATTTACCTCAGCTTTATCTGAATCTTTACTTAAAATAATGCCATTGCCATATTTTTTGTGATATACTTTACTATCAATCATTAATTCATTTTCAAATGACAAATCTTGATTAAACTCCCAATCAATTTCGTTACCTTTATTTTCTAATAATCTTTTTCTTCCAGGAGTTAAATAATCACTAGAAATATCAGTAGATTCAATAAAATTATTCAAAAAATCTTTTTCTTCAATAAATTTTGAGTCATTAAACTCAACTAATTCTTTAGGTAATTCAGAAATAAAACGTGATGGAGAATTAAAATCATGTGAAGCATATGAATATCTGTTTTGATTTACATAGGATATTTGAATTTTTTTTCTTGCCCTAGTAAGTGCAACATATGCAAGCCTTCTCTCTTCTTCTAAACCTTTTGTGCCTAACTCATCCAAAGATCTTTGACTTGGAAAAACTCCCTCTTCCCATCCAGCTAAAAAAATATAATCAAATTCTAAACCTTTTGCACCATGCATAGTCATCAAACTTATAGTTGGCATATTTGTATTTGAAATATTTTCCATTACTAAACCTACATGCTCCAAAAAACCCTCTAAATTTTCAAAATCTTTTAAACTTTCTATAAATTCATTTACATTATCTATTCTAGATAAGCTTTCAGGGTTTTTAGAATTTTTTAATTCAATTTCTAATGACTCCATATACTTTGAGTCTTCTAAAATGACTTTAGTAAGCTCAATATGATCAAAATTTTTTTTAATTTTTCTCCAATTTAAAATATTTTTAATAAAATTTTCTATTTCAATATTAACTTTACTTTTATTTTCATTAATAAAAATTTTAGAACCTTCAAACAAACTTATATTATTTAATCTTGAAATTTTATTAATTTTAGCAAGAGTTGTTTTACCAATTCCTCTCTTAGGTGTATTTATTACTCTTTCAAAAGCAAGATCATCCGATAAATTATTTATTATTCTTAAATAAGCGATAATATCTTTTATTTCTTTTCTCTCATAAAATCTTAATCCTCCGATAATTTTATAAGGTAAACCAATTGAAATAAGTCTATCTTCAAAAGATCTTGTGTGTGCGGCTACCCTAAATAAAATTGCAATTTCTGAAAAAGGTACTTTTTTAGCTACTAAAATTTCTATTTGATCAGAAGTAAAGATAGCCTCTTCTTTTGTTTCCCAAAAACCATTTATTTGAATTTTCTCCCCTATTTCATTTTCACTCCAGAGTTTTTTTCCATATCTATTTTTATTTTTATCAATAAGAATAGATGCGCATTCAAGAATATTTTTAGTTGATCTATAATTTTGTTCTAGTCTAATTATTTTTGGTTCATTAAAGTTTTTTTTAAATTCTAATAAATTTGTTACATCAGCTCCCCTCCATGAATAAATGGATTGATCATCATCGCCAACGCAACATATATTTTTATGACCTTTATAGAGATATTCTAACCATTTTTGTTGAACAAAATTTATGTCTTGATATTCATCCACTAAAATAAAATGAAATAAATTCTGATAATATTTTTTTACCTCATCATAATTTTTAAATAGTTTTATGCACAAAAGTATAAGATCCCCAAAATCAACACAATTTATTCTTATTAACTCTTCCTGATATATTTTATAAATTTTTCTAAGTTCCTCATCGTTTTTTCTGTATTTGTTTGGTTTTAGCTCATTGTAAAAAATACCTTTATTCTTTAAACTATCAATTGCTGTGCTAAAAAATTTAGGCGAAAAATCTCTAGGGTCTATATTTTCTTGATCACAAATTTTTTTAATAAGTTTTATTTGATCGTCAGTATCAATAATTACAAAATTTTTTTTTAGTCCAACCTTTTCAAAATTTTTTCTTAATATTTTTAATGATAAAGAATGAAATGTGCCTATCCACATTTTTTCTATTGGAAATTTTAACATATTTGCAACTCTTGATTTCATCTCAGAAGCTGCTTTGTTAGTAAATGTTACTGCTAAAATTTGATTAGGTTTTAGGGTTTTTTTGACTAAAAGATGAAGTAATTTATAAGTTAAAACTCTAGTTTTACCACTTCCGGCACCGGCCAATACTAATGTAGCTCCAGAATTATTTTCTACTGCCGCTCTTTGCGATTCGTTTAGGGATTGTAGATAATTATTGAAGTTTTCTGACATATTTATGCTATAAAAGTTATATAATATTAAAAAATTAAACTATATAATTAATTAAATAGAATATAAAATTAGTCCTAAATAATGAGCAAATTAATACATCTACTAGCAACTTTAATAATTTTTTCTATTAGTTTTAATCTACACGCAGGTGCTTCTGACGAAGTTAAAACTAGTTCAGATGATTTTGAAACAACAATATTTGAAGATGAAATTTATGACCCTTTAGAGGGAATTAATAGAGCAGTTTTTGGATTTAATAATGTAGCAGATAAAGTGATTCTAGAGCCAGCAGCAAAAGGATATAGAAAATTACCTAATCCCGTTCAGAGTGGGATTGGCAATTTTATAAAAAATCTTAAACTCCCCCTAGTAGCAGTTAATCAATTACTTCAAGGGCAAGGTAAAAATGCAGCTGAGTCAACAGGGAGATTTCTACTGAATTCAACAATAGGTGTTTTTGGATTAATTGATGTAGCAGATGATTTTGGTCTTGAACAAAAAGAGGAAGATTTTGGTCAGACTCTTGCTACATGGGGAATTGGAGATGGTTTTTATGTTGTGCTACCTTTATTTGGTCCATCGAACGTAAGAGACACAACAGGAATGATTATGACTATGATGACTGATCCAGTCAATGCATACGCTACAAATCAAGGTGAGGCTTGGCTCATCCCTTTAAGAACTGCGGCTAATGCAGTAGATCAAAGATCTAAAATAATAGATGAAGTTAACGCTCTAAGAGATAATTCAGTAGATTACTATGCTGCTGTTAGAAGTTCATACTACCAAAATAGAAAAGCTGCTATTATGAATACTGATGATGATATTTTGACGCCTCTACCACTTATTAGTATAGAATTTGAATAATGCAATTTGTACGCACCTTAACTATATTATTATTATTTTTATTACCTATTAATGCTAAAGCGAATGAAGCTAAGAATTGGCTAAAAATTGAAATTGATAAAATTATTTATGCATATCAGAATCAAGATCTTCCAAATGAAAATAGATTTTTAATGATAGAACAAACTATAAATAACAATTTTGCAGGATCTGGTATAGCAAAATTTGTAGCAGGAAAAAGTTGGAGTGAGTCTTCAAAAGAGACAAAATTAGAATATATTAAGCTATTTAAAAGACATTTAGCTTTAAATATTGCATCTATGATGCAAGGATACTCTAATCAAAAATATCAACTCATACATTCCAACTATGATGAAAAAAATAAGGTAACAATGATTGATATGGAAATTTTTTCTGAAACAGGATCTATTCAGGTTACCTGGAGAGTAAAAAAATCAAAAGAAAGATTCTTTGTAATTGATCTTCTAGTTGCTGACATTTCACTTGTAGTTACAAAGAGATCAGAATTTAATTCTATGCTTAAAACAGTTGATTATAATTTACAAAAATTAAATGAAAAATTAGCTGCTCAAAATGAAATAAGTTATAATAAAATAATTAATTAAATTAAATTTTTAAATTTTTTATTTCATCATCACTCAAAAATTTAGGTTGATTAGGTTTTGAATTCAAATAAAAAACTTCTTTGAGTTCTGATGATTTAATTATTCCCTCCATTACTTCTAACACATGCAATGCTAAATCAAGAGAACATCTAGCATTTCTTTGATTATGAATAGCATCAATCATATCTGATAAACCTATCCCTCTATAATTAGCAATCTTGGAACCATCATTATCCGTTTTATTAGGAATACCTAAGAGCATACTATCATTATTAATTGTTTCCCAATCCTCATCTTTTTTTGATATTAAAATATCACCACTAAAGAAATTTGGATCTGGAACAATCATTGATCCTGCTAATCCATATAGTTCAATTGTAGAATGATTATGTTTCCAAACATCCCAAGAACAAAAGAATTGAATTTTTGCATTATTGTGAAACTCCAGCGATCCTAATAAAGTAGTAGGTGTTTCAACTATTATTTTTTCTCCATTTCTTGGTTCGCTTGTAATTATTCTTTCTTGCGTTGCTGTACCACTTGCAGAACTAATAGATTTAACAGGCCCAATTAAATTAATTAATTGAGTTATATAATAAACACCAAGATCAAATACAGGTCCTGCCCCAGGTTTAAAAAAGAAATCTGGATTTGGGTGCCAATGCTCCATTCCATGTGACATAAGATTAAAAGTACCTAATACTACTTTTCCTATTTTATTGTTCTCAATCAATTTTCTTGCATTTTGCCCAGCTGCACCTAGAAAAGTATCAGGAGCACAACCAACATAAAGTTTTTTTTCACTAGTTAGTTTTTGAATTTCTAAACCTTCTTCAATATTCATTGCTAGAGGTTTTTCACTAAAACAGTGCTTACCAGCTTTTAGAGATTTAATAATTATTTCTTTATGAGCAGAGGGAATTGTAAGATTAATAATTAAATCAATATCTTTGTTTGATAAAATATCATCAACAGACTGAGCCTTCACATTAAACTGCTCAGCACATTTAATTGCATATTCTGTATTTATATCCGCGCATGCAGCTATTTCAAAGTTGTTGAATATTTTTTGACAATTAAAATATGTCTCTGAGATGTTTCCACATCCAATTATTCCAACTTTCATTTTATAATTTTCCTAAATTATCTAAAGATCTTTTAGTATATTCTTTATAATCTTTTGGATCATCATGTTCTAAAATAAATAACTCACATTTTGTCTTACTAATACTATCTAAAAGTTCCCCCCAATTAATAAAACCGTCTCCTACTGCAGATTGATTACCATGATCTAACATATCCTTTTCTTTATCAAAAAAATCTTTTAAATGACAAGCAATTATTTTATTCGAATATTTCTCAATCCATATTTTTGGATCTGCACCACCCGCAATGGTCCAACCAAGATCGATTTCAAACTTTAAATTTTCATCATGTTCCATCATACATTCAATTGGTAATTTTCCACTTGGGAGTGCAACAAACTCATAGGAGTGATTATGGTAACCAAGTGTTAATCCTTCATCTTCAAATTCCTTTACATATTTTGATAAATCTTTTCCAAATGTTGTCCATTCCTGTTCATTCATATCAAAAGTATTTTTAAATTCTGCATTTTTTCTAGCTGGTGGAGCAGGTACTATTACATGTTTAATATTTAATTTTGTTGCTTTCTCAATTATGCTTTGAGAATTTTCTAATGCTTCAAAACTAACATGTGTTGATTTAGATGATATATTTGAAGAGTCCATCATTTGCTGAAAATGATCTATATCAATTGACTCTAGTCCAAATAATTCAATATTTCTAATTCCTGTCTCAAAAAAAAAATCTAATACTGGCTCAAAAGGCTTAAAATGTCTTGTAGTATATAATTGAATTGAAATATTATTCTTATCCATACCCCTCCTATATAAAAAATTTTTTCTAACTTGAATATTAGAAATTATACTTTTTAGTGAAACGTTTTACTTGTCAATTGAATTAGTTGATTATTTAAAATTATGTCTATAAAAATATTAAAATGAAGACTGTGAAAAGAATAAAAATTACTGATTTATCCAAAAAAATTGGTTTATCCGTAACTTCTATCTCTAGAGCATTAAACGGTCATTCAAATATTTCAGTCAAAACCAAAGAAAAAATTTTTAAAGCGGCTCAGAAATATAATTATTATCCAAATCTAAATGCACGAAGATTAGCATCGCAGAAACCAGATACAATTGCTTTTATAACTACAATAGATCGAAAAGCACAAGATTATGTTTTGATGGAATTTCTTGCTGGATTGACTATTGGTGTTAAAGATAAACCAACAGAATTAATTTTTAAGTTTTTTACAAATGAAAAAGATGAATTTAATTACTATCAAAAATTGATAGATGCAGATCTTGTCGATAAATTTGTATTTTATCGTATTAAGAAAAATGACAAAAGAATAGATTTTCTTAAAAAAAATAAAATCAATTTTGTTACTTGGGGTAGATCTTCGACAAAAGACAATTACTCCTGGATTGATCTAGATAATGAAAAAAGTATAGAAATTTTAATGCAAAGATTATACGATTTTGGTCATCGAAAAATTGGTTTTCTTAATGTTCACCAAAGCTTTAATTATGGCTATCAAAGAAAAAATGCCTACGAAAAATTTCACAAAAATAAAAATTTTAAACTTAATCCAAAATATTATCAAGAGTCTCTTGACCATGCCACCGTTACTGGAATAAGTTTATCAAAAAAATTGCTTGATTTAAAAGATCCACCAACAGCAATCATTTGTTCATTGGATAAATATTTTATTGGATGTCTTCAAGAGTGTCAAAGAAGAGGACTTGTCATAGCCAAGGACATATCAATTGTAGGTTATAATGATCATGATAATTATCTAAGTTCACAAAATGTAACATATATTAGTCATCCATTGTCTGAAATGGGTAAAATGGCAATAAAAATGTTAGAACAACTAGATCAGGGAGTAAAACCTGAAAATCTGTATAAATTAATTAAACCAATATTAAATAAGGGAAAAAGTGATGGAAAAGTATCTTAAGATTTTAAATTTAACCAATCCACTTGCTCTTTAGTTAAACTAACATCAAGATTTTTCAAACTTGAGTCAATCTCAGAAATAATTCTTGGACCTATTAGTGCAAAAGATGGAAAATCAAGGTTAAGTGGCCAAGCACCAGCAATATTCTGGGAGTCAGTGTTTTGTTTTTTAGCAAGATCAATTACTCTTGATTTTCTCTCTCTATTATCTTCACTATCAAAACAGCTAATTGGGCCACTTGAATGTTCTCCTGGTTGACGCCAAGATGACTCATCTTTTGTTATTTTTTCTTCTATCTGTTGTGTAATTTCAGCTGGCAGAAAGTATCCCCTGCCTTGACTTGACCATGATAAATGTGCCGTTTTTGTATTTTCTAAATACTCAAGAATTTCTTCTTCATTAGATGATATGCAGCCATCCCACAAAGGCTTAATCATTTTACATAAGGCCAAGTTGTTATTTAGTACACTAAATTTAACTTTATTATTTTGTTCAGCCCAATTGTTTGCTTCTTTAAAACGACTTAATGTCCAATTTGAACCACCAAAAATTTTTATTCTACCTTTATTTTTTTCTTCATTTAATACATCAATAAATTCATCAACTGGAATTTCAGTATTATCTCGATGCATAATATAAATATCTGCAGTTTCAGTTTGCAATCTATCCAAAGACTCTGTTAGTTGAGATGTAATACTTTTTGGATCACAATTAGGAGTATGAGCACCTTTTGCAATAATAACAAGATCTTTTAAATTATCTCTTTTTCTATGCCATTCTCCCAAAAGTTTTTCCATTGATCCTTGGCCATAAATATGAGCATTATCAAAAGCATTTCCTCCAACTTCAATCCAATGATCCCACAATTTAGCAGCTTCATCAAAGTATGTTTGATTGTCATTGCCCATTATTAATTTTGATATTTTTTTATCAAGACCATCAATTGAGTCGTATTGCATATTAATTATCCTCCTCTAAATAATAACCAATTTCTTTTCTCCACATATCAAGAACCTTAATATTGCCAAGACTATCATCCCATGTCATACCTGGATATGGGACTTCTGTACGTTGTTTTAAAATAGTTTGAGAGGCAAGCTCAGCCTCAAAGAAAAAAAGATGCTCTGGCCCTTTAAACTCCTCGACTCTCTCATCATTATTAGTAATAACTCTAATTTTTGTATGATAAGGACCACCGTCCCTTCCTGGCATCCATGGATTATCAACAATAATTTTTCCATTCTCTCCTTCAATGACAGCATTATTATCCATATTTTGCATTATAGATGTTGATATGTCTGCCATTATATTGTTTTCGAAAAAAAGTTTTGCTGAAGCTATTTCATCAACACCAGTATCTCCTATTTTTCCCTCAGCTGAAATTGAAGTAGGATTAATAAATTTTTTTCCTAAAGCTGCTCCTGCAATTATTCTTGATAGAGATACTGGATATAATCCAACATCTAGTATAGACCCTCCAGCAAGACTTTTGTTAAAAAGTCGATGATCTGGAATAACTTTTTGCATGTCAAATCCAAAAGAAGATGTAATTAAATTAATATTCCCTATACTTTTGTTTTTAATCATATTTATTAATGCTGGGATTTGTGGGTGACATCGGTACATAAAACCTTCTTTATAAAATACCCCAGCTTCTCTTACTTTATCAATAACTTCAGATGTTTGTTTAAAATTTACAGCTCCTGGTTTCTCGCAAAGAATATGCTTTCCTTTGCCAGCGGCTTTAATGGATAAATCAGCATGAAAAACATGCGGCGTTGAAATATATACTGCATCTATATTTTCATCATCAAGTAACTGATCATAATCGTTGAATCTAAATTCTTCATTAATATTGTATTTATTCCCAAATTCTTCCAATCTAGAATTTGTTCTGCTAGCAATTGCTAACAATTCTCCAGAATAGCATTGCTTTAAGGCATCGGCAAAATTGTGCGCAATTGAACCAGGGCCAATAATACCCCAACGTATTTTATTCATTAGTTTGCTGACGGTGAAAGTTCACCAGAACTATATTTAGATGCAATATTTGCAAGTGGAATTGGATTAATTTTAGACGCATTTTCAGCACAACCAAATTCAGTTAAGCGTGCAATAACAATTTTTTTCATCCACTCTTTTGAATCAAGGAGATATTTTCTCGGATCAAATTGAGCGGGGTCCTTGGTAAAATGTTTTCTTATTGCGGCTGTAGAAGCAAGTCTTAGGTCTGTATCTATGTTTATTTTTCTTACACCGTGCTTTATACCTTCTTGTATTTCTGATACTGGAACACCGTAAGTTTCTTTGATTTTTCCACCGTTTTCATTAATCACTTTTATTAGATCCTGTGGAACTGACGATGAACCATGCATAACTAAATGTGTGTTAGGTAATTTACTGTTTATTTCTCTTATTCGCTCAATTGCTAAAATATCGCCTGATGGAGGTCTTGAAAATTTATACGCACCATGACTTGTTCCAATCGCAATTGCAAGAGCATCTACATTTGTAGATTTTACAAATTCAGCTGCTTCATCTGGATCTGTTAATAATTGCTCATGCGATAAAACCCCTTCAGCTCCAACACCATCTTCTTTTTCACCCATACCAGTTTCAAGAGAACCTAAACAGCCTAACTCCCCTTCAACAGAAACACCTAAAGCATGAGCCATATCTACAGTTTCTTTTGTTACTTTAACATTGTATTCAAAGTCAGAAGGTGTCTTTTGATCTTCTAATAATGATCCATCCATCATGACTGAACTAAAACCAAGGTCTATACATACTTTACAATCTTTAGGTGAACCTCCATGATCTTGATGCATTACAATAGGGATTTCAGGAAATTCTTCAACTGCAGCTTCCATCATACTTTTAATAAATCTCGGTCCTGCATATTTTCTTGCTCCAGCAGATGCTTGAACAATTACAGGACTATTAACTTCTTTTGCACCTTCCATAATTGCTCTAATTTGCTCTAAATTATTAACGTTAAAAGCTGGCACACCATAATTATTATCAGCGGCGTGATCTAGAAGTTGTCTGAGAGAGATTATAGACATGTTCTTTCTCTTTAAAGATAAATTAAATTATTTCAAGTGCCCTAACCTTTTACAGCACCAAAAGTAAGACCTTGAATAAACTGCTTTTGAAGAATAAAAAACATAATAACTGGAGGAAGAGCGGCAACAACTGAACCAGCAGATACTAAATTCCAACTGGTAGTCCATTGCCCACGTAAAACATCTAAACCAACTGTAATTGGTTTAACTGTATCTCCTTGAGTAAGTACTAAAGCCCAAAAATAATCATTCCAAATAAATGTGAATTCTAACACTCCTAACGCTGCTAGTGCAGGAACAATTAATGGTAAAATAATTTTTCTATATATTGTCCATTCAGTTGCACCATCTGCTCTTGCTGCCTCAATTAACTCAAAAGGTAACTCTTTAATAAAATTTCTTAAAAAGAAAGTACAAAAACCAGTCTGAAAAGCAATATGAAAAATTATTAAGCCAATATGAGTATTATAAACCCCCATATCAATTGATATATTTCTAACAGGTATCATTAAAATTTGATAGGGAACAAAATTTCCAGCGATAAACATTGCAAAAACTAAAAGATTTAATTTAAATCGATGCATTGCTAGTGAATAACCCGCCAAGGAACTTAAAAACAATGTTCCAATAACAGTAGGTAGAGTAATAATAAGACTGTTTAGAAAAAACCTTCCCATTTTACCGCCTTCAAAAACAGCAGTATAATTTGCAATAGTTGCAGTTTCTTTTGGGAACGTCCAATAATTTCCAGCTAGAACATCATCAAAAGTTCTCATAGAGGTTAACATCACAGCTACTAGTGGTAGAAGCCAAATTATAAGGGTAAATAAAAGCAAAAGTCTGTAACCAATATTTACTTTTAGAGAATAATTTTGAATAGGAGTTGGAAACATTATTTTTCAGACCTTTCGTTTTTAAAAAGTCTATATAAGAACCACGCAATATAAATATCCATAATTAAAAACAATATTGTTGCAATCGCAGCTCCATATCCCATTCTGTAATTGAAAAGAGACTCTTGATACATTTTATAAGCTAAAACTTCTGAACTACCCCAAGGACCCCCAGCTGTCATAACCGCAATTAAATCAAAGCTTCTTAAAGCTCCAACAATAGTGACAACTATAGCTATTAATGTTGCGGGTTTTAATTGTGGAAGGACAACATTCCATAACATAGTAAAACCTGAAGCTCCATCAATTCTACCAGCTTCAATCATTTCTCTGCTAACACCTGTTAAACCAGTTATGTAAAGAATCATTGTATAGGCAATACCAGGAAAGAAAGATGCAATTATTATTCCGTAAGTTGCTAGATTTTCATCAGCCAAAAAAGGTACTGGGTCTAATCCAAAAAAACCTAAAACATATGCTAGCGCTCCATATTTGGGATTATAAAACCATGTAAAAATTACACCTATAACGACTGCATTAATTACAAATGGAAAATAAAAAAGTGATTTAATGTATCTCATACCTAAAATTTTTTGATTAACAAAAAGTGCTAACATCAATCCGATTGGAATAGCTAAAAGACTAAAAATTAACCATCGAACATTGTTAAATAGAGAAACATAAAACTCCTCGTCATCAGTGAACAAAGTAATATAGTTATTTAACCCAACCCACCTCCAATTTGGATTGCCATTACCCCTTGTTCCTTCTTTGTCCATTCCATTCCATTCATGGAAACTAACCCAAATTGAATCAAAAATTGGATAGATCACATAAATTAAGAATATTAGGATTGCTGGCGCCAAGAAAAGAAAGGGAGCAAGCTTTAATTGATTACGTTCCCAAAAAGTCATGATTAATTATCTATTTATTTAAATGAGGCGGAACTAATTCCGCCTCAATAGTTAATAATTTCTTATATTGGTCCGTGAATTCGCTCTCTCTCTTTTTCAAGACGAGCTCTAATTTTAGCCTCACGGTCAGGTTTAACCATAAATTCTTGGAAACCTTCCATTGCTGCACCTGCCATATCTGGATTAGCATCTCTATCCCAGAATTGAGCAATATCATCTGCAGCTGCAAGCATTTCTGCTCCCATTACTGAGAATCTATTTGTTGGTTTGTCAGCATATTTATTTGGACTTAACATACCACCCATTGTTGCCCAGTTAGTAGCAGCTTCTTTGTTCGACATAAATGCTAAGAATTTTTTTGCATCCTCAACATTTTTAGCACCACTAGGAATATGCATAGTATCAGTTGGAGCATCCTCTGCAACACCTATACCTTCAACAATTGTAGGGAATTGGAAAAAATCCATTTTATCTACAACGCCAGCACTTTCAAGAGTTGGAACATAGAAGTTTCCAATTAAATACATTGCTGCTTCACCATTGATTTGTGGAGCTTGAGCATCTTGCCATGAGAATGAAGCATGATCTTCAAGGAAATATCCTGGATCAATTAATTCTCTCCAAGCTGCAAAAGTAGCATCTAATCTTGGATCTTCATAACTTACTTTACCAGCAGTTAAATCCATATGGAATTGATAACCATTAATTCTAAGGTTTAGATAATCAAACCATCCACCAGCTGTCCAAAGAAACTTAGTACCAATTGTAATTGGAGTAATGCCGTTCTTTTTCAGCATAGCACACACCCATTTAAATTCTTCCCAATCTTTTGGAACATTTAAACCTAAATTATCAAAAAGATCTTTTCGGTAATATACACCCCACTGATAATAACCCCATGGAACACCATATTGTTTACCATCAACTGTAAGAGATCCTTTAGTAGACGCCATTGAATCATTAAGACCAGCATCTGCCCATACATCACTTACATCTTGAAATAAATTTTGATCTACAAAAAATTTCATTCTGTTCCCAGCAAACCAGATAGCAACATCAGGCGCTTCAGCAGTTAAGAAGTTTCTGATAGCAGTTTTGTAAGCCTCATGTTCAAATTCATTTACAACAACTGTTACTTCAGGATGAGCAGCTCTAAATGCATCTACATATGCATCAAAAGCAGCTTTTGAAGACTCTCCAGATTGGTTTGAATTAACAACCAGTGTACCTGCAGATACAACAGTTGAGGTGAATAAAACTATTAAAGTAATTAGTTTTTTCATTCTTCCTCCTTGTGTAATTAAAATATAATAATTGATCTAACTGATAATAGTAAAATAAATAATATAAAGTATTAATTTAAATTGTTTTGATTTTTTAATATTAATTATTAACAAAATACTAAAAATATAAAAAAAATAGATAATTTTTATAATATTAATAGTTTAATATATACAAAATATGGTGGGCCCTCAGGGACTTGAACCCCGGACCACCCCGTTATGAGCGGGGCGCTCTAACCAACTGAGCTAAGAGCCCTTAAAAAGCCTTATATACAAAAAAAAATTTAGTAATATGGTTTTTTTAAATTATAGATAAATTAGATGACCAAACTTACTATTATTGGAGCTGGAAGTGCTGTATTCACCAAAAATATTGTTACTGATATATTATCTTTAGATAAATTTAAAAAAATGGAAATTGCACTTCAGGATATAGATCCTGTAAGGTTAAAGGCATCACATAAATTATTAGATGTAATATCAAAAAAATTGAATGCCTTTCCAAAAATTACTTCACATATTAATAGAAGGGAGTCTCTAACTGGTGCAGATTTTGTTCAAACAACAATTCAAGTTGGTGGATATAAACCATCAACAATAATAGATTTTGATATTCCTAAAAAATATGGACTACAACAGACAATAGCTGACACATTGGGTATCGGTGGGATAATGAGAGCTCTTAGAACTATACCTGTGTTGCTCGATATTGCAAAAGATATACTTGATGTTTGCCCTAAGGCAATATGGTTACAATATGTAAATCCAATGTGTGCAAATATGATAGCAATTAACAACGCTTTTCCTGAAGTTAAAAGTATTGGGTTATGTCACTCAGTCCAAGGTACAGCAGAGATGCTTGCTGAAGATTTAGGAGAAAAAATTGAAGATATTGAATATTTGTGTGCAGGTATCAATCATATGGCTTTTTATAAAAAGTTTGAAAAAAAATCCAACAATGGAAAAAATGAAGATTTGTATCCAAAGTTAAAACTTCTAGCAAATGAAATTGTGAATGATAAAAAAGTATCTTCTAGAAGTAAAAATATCAATCATGAGTCTAATAAGATATTACATGAAAAAGTACGTTATGAAATATTAAGACGCTTTGGTTATTTTGTAACTGAGTCTAGTGAGCACTTTGCAGAGTATGTTCCATGGTTTATTAAAAAAAATAGACAGGATGTAATTGATAAATATAAAATTCCAATTGATGAATATATTGACCGATGTGAAAGCAATGTAAAGCAATGGGAGGAATTAGAAAAGGATATGACTCCTATTTACAATCAACCTCTTAAAAGAAGTAATGAATATGCTTCCTACATTATAGATGGAATTGTTAATAATAATGAAATAACGATTAACGCAAATGTAATGAATCATGGTTTTATAGAAAATCTTCCATCAAATTGTTGTGTTGAAGTACCTTGTTTAATTAACTCTAATGGATTTTTTCCTCAGAAAATTGGTAAATTACCAGAACACTTAGCAGCTATGATGCGAACAAATATAAATGTTCAAATTTTAACTGCTGAAGCTGCTTTAACAAGAAAAAAAGATCATATTTATCACGCTGCTATGCTAGACCCACTAACAGCCGCTAATCTTACTATTGATGAAATATATTCTATGACGGACAAAATGCTTGAGGCACATGGTAATTTTTTACCTAAATTCAATTAAAGAGTATTTATTTTAAATATTAATAGTCATCAAATCTTCACCAATAATTGGGTTCTTACCAAAATCTTTTTTTATTACTTTTTTCAATCTAGCTTTATTAAATTGTGTCGGAACAAAATGGGTTAATACTAATTTTTTAGTCTGTGTAATAAATGCTACTTTACCTACTTGAGATGATGTTGTGTGGTAACTTTTTACATTATGTAGAGTTTTTTTTGTACGCATTTTATTAGTTTTTATAATTTCTCCCTCAATAAATACTTCATGAAGAAGTACATCAGATTTTTTTGCATATTTCATCAAATTTTCACAAGGTTTAGTATCACCACTAATAGTTAATTTTTTATTTTTATTAGTAAAAGCAAAACCATAAGCATATTTTACTGGCTTATGATCAACCTCAAAATATTTTATATTTAAATCTTTGATTTTTATATTCCCTAGAGGTTTAAATTCATTTACATCCATTTGAAATGCTTTTACTGAAGCTCTGGCTTCATAAGATATTCTTAATTTTCTTTCATCAGCCCAAGCATCCATTATTTTTTTTACAAATTTTTTTGTACCTTTTGGTCCATATATTTTCCATGGCTTAATTCTATATGAGTGCCATGAAGAAATAATTAACTGATAAAGATCGACAGCATGATCAGAATGAAGGTGAGTAAAAAATAGTGCATCAATATCTGCTGATGATACTTTAAGTTGGTGTAATCTCTGTGTTATACCTGAACCGCAATCAATTAGAATTTTAGCTTTTTTAGAAGTTATTAAATTAGCAGGTCCAAATCTTTTATGATCCACACTTGGACATCCTGTGCCAAGAAGTGTTAACTTCATTATTCGTCTAGGAATGTTTTAAGTTTTCTAGCCCTAGTAGGATGTTTAAGTTTACGTAGTGCTTTAGCTTCTATTTGTCGTATTCTCTCTCTTGTAACACTAAATTGTTGTCCAACTTCTTCAAGAGTGTGATCACTATTCATACCAATACCAAATCGCATTCTCAAAACTCTTTCTTCTCTTGGTGTTAATGAAGATAGTATTCTAGTGGTAGTATCTCTTAAAGAGCTTTTGACTGCTGCATCTATTGGTATAAGAGCATTTTTGTCTTCAATAAAATCACCCAATGAACTGTCTTCTTCATCTCCAACTGGAGTTTCAAGGCTTATAGGCTCTTTTGCAATTTTTAGAACTTTTTTTACCTTATCAAGAGGCATATGCAATCTTTCAGCCAATTCATTCGGTGTTGGCTCTCTACCAATTTCAGCCATAATTTGTCGAGTAGTCCTAACTATCTTATTGATAGTTTCAATCATATGAACAGGTATTCTAATTGTTCTAGCTTGATCTGCTATAGAACGGGTTATTGCCTGTCTAATCCACCATGTTGCATAAGTTGAAAATTTGTAACCTCTTCTATATTCAAATTTATCAACTGCTTTCATTAAACCGATATTTCCTTCTTGTATCAGATCTAAAAATTGAAGTCCTCGGTTTGTATATTTTTTAGCAATAGAAATAACTAAACGTAGGTTTGACTCAATCATCTCCTTCTTAGCTCTACTTGCTGATCTTTCACCTTGTTGCACAGTAGCCACAATTCTTCTAAATTCAGTTAATGGTAATTCTGAAGCATCTTGGATTTCTTTTATTTCATCAATCAATTTATTTATTTCCAAATGGTTTTTATTAATAAATTTTTCCCAATTTCTGTCTTTAAGATTAAGTAAAGATTGAATCCAATTTTTCTCAAAGTTAAAATTTAAATATTCTTCAATAAAATTTTCTCTTTTAACTCCTTGATTAACAGCAAGTCTCATTAATCGACCTTCACGAACTAATAGTTTTTTGTTAAGCTCATATAAAGATTCCATTAAAGCTTCAATTGTAGATGAATTGAAATGAACTGCTTTCATGGCAATAACCATTTCTTTTTGAGTTTTTCTATATTTTTTTTCAGTATTTATAAAAACTGTTTCATTTCTTTTTGCAGAGTTAATTAATTCAGTACTATATTTTTGAAGCTTTTTAAAAAGTTTGGTAATAAAATCAAAGTCATTTAAAACTTTTGGTTTTAATTTTTCTTCCATTGCTGCCAAAGAAACATTTAATTCATCTTCATCACTTTGGTTTTCTGAATCAGATTCTCCTTGTTCATCTTCAGAATTTTTACTTTCTTCATTATCTTTTTTTTTATTGTCCCCAGCTTCTTCAATTAATTTTAGTGTATCATCTAGCTTATTATCATTTATATCTGACATGTCATATGTAGCTTCCAAATCTACAATATCTCTTAAAAGCATAGTTCCATCTTTTATAGAGTCCTTCCAATTTATAATTGAACGGATTGTCATAGGACTTTCACATATTGCTCCTATCATCTTTTCTCTTCCAGCTTCTATTCTTTTTGCTATTGCTATTTCCCCCTCTCTACTTAGAAGTTCTACAGCCCCCATATCCCTAAGATAAAGTCTTACAGGATCATCGGTTTTACCAGTTTGTTTTTTTTCTTCATCTCCACCTTCATCATCTTTATTAGATTTATCTTCTTTTGCAGATTTAATTAAGGCGGCAGCTTCTTCTTCAGAAACAATAGTTATGTTATTTTTTTTTAAAAAATCTTCAACTTTGGATACATTATCAGGAGTTCTAAATTTTTTGGGAACAGCCTTTTCAATTATTTTATTAGTGTATATTCCATCAACTTTGTGTTTATCCAGTAATTTTGCTATTACAGCTTTAATATGGTCATCAAATGAAACAATCTTTTTTGGCTTTTTTGGAGCTTTAGTTTTAAGTTTAGTATTATTTTTTTTTATTTTATTATTTTTAATTTTTTTCTTTTTTTTAATTAAATTTTTTTTTGAAATAACTTTTTTTGTCTTAGATGTTTTTTTAGTTTTAGATTTCTTAATAACTTTAGTAGGTTTTTTCTTAGTTTTGTTTGGAGTTTTTTTTCTAGTTTTTTTTGCTATAGTTTTTTTTATGGCTTTCTTTTTTGGTAAAGTTTTTTTAAGATTGCTTTTCTTTTTTTTTGCTGTTTTTTTTGGCATATTAACTATCTATAATGTTATCCTCTAATTCTTTCGATATCTTCTGAAGCTCATCCCAGTTCAAAGAAGTTTTATCTTTCTCAAAGGTAATTAGGCTTTTATTTATTTTTTTCAAATTTGAAAGCCTTGTGTTCAAGTTTTTTGAAGATTCTTGTATTTCTCTTAACGCAGCTTCTGGATCATATTTTTGGCTGGAATACGGGAAAAGTCTATAAATGCTAGGGTGTAAAATCTTAAATTCTAAAAATTGTCTGATTTCGTCATCGAATAAACTCATAATTTCAGATTTTTCTTTATGATTAGTATCATTATTTTTCAATCTTACGAGAATCTTTTCCTCACTTTCATTCAATTCAATATTTTGAAATATACAGTCAATTATTTGTTTTCTAACACTTATGTGATTAATGGCACTTGCAATAAAAGAATATATTTGTTTCATTGACAAAGAACTAATTTTTTTTGGATTTATATTTTTTTTATTTTCTTTATTTAAATATTTTAATTTATTAAAGAATAATGATTTAAATTCATTTTTATAAAAATACTGTATTTTTTTATCTTTGATATTAACAATTAGATCATCAAGATATTTATCATATGAGATTTTTTGATCTGCATCACTTAGAGATATGCCATTACTAGAAACATCAAAAATATAGTTTAACAAATTTATTGGTTTTTTTAATAAATTAACAAGATTTGGTAACTTGTTATTTTCTAAATAACTATCAGGATCATTATTGTGAGGTAAATTTATAAATTGAAGTGATTTGTTCGGAACTAGAAAAGGTAGTGACATTATAGCTGCCTTATATGATGCTCTTTTGCCAGCCTCATCTCCATCAAACATTATAGTTGGTTTATTAGTATACCTCCATGAAAGTTCTAATTGTTCTTGCGTGAAGGATGTTCCAAGTGGAGCTACAACACTTTTTACATTATTTTGATATAAGGAAATAACATCCATGTATCCCTCACATATTAATAAATTTTTTTTACTTCTTGCGGAGGTCTTTGCTAAATTTAAATTATACAACATACTTCTTTTCTTAAAAAAATTACTTTCTGGAGAATTTATATATTTAGGGTTAGATTCATCTAAAACACGTCCACCAAATCCGACTACTTTTCCATTAATATTTGTTATTGGAAAAATTAATCTTTTATAAAAAAAATCTTTTAACTTATTATTTTTATCTAATTTTACGACGTTACTTTTTAATATTTCATCATCTTTATATGACAAACTTTTTAAATATTCATAAAGTGAGGTATTTTTATTAAAAGAATACCCAAGTCTAAAGACTTTAATGGTTTCATCAGACAATTTTCTATTTTGAAGATATTTTAAGCATAAATTATTTTCAAGATTTAAATTTTTCTCGAACCATTTAGCTGATATTTCTAAAATTTTTAAGTATGTCTCATTTTGTTTATAATTAGAGTCTTTATCAAAATTAATTTTAATGCCAGCCCTAATTGCTAATTCTTTTACAGCATCTATAAAAGTGTAATTAAATAGTTCTTGATAAATTGTAAAAATATCTCCTTTTGCACCACATCCAAAACAGTAAAATGATCCTTGATCATCATTAATTTTACATGATGGTGTTTTTTCATTATGAAATGGGCAACAGCACCAAAGATCTTTTCCTTTTTTAATTACTTTAGTTTTTTTTTCTAATTCCTCTGAAATAAGAATTTTAGATTTTATGTGATCTAAGTCAATTTTATTAAATGCCATTAATTACCAAGTTTAGATTTAGCAATTTTACCTACCAACCCCATATCAACTTCTCCTGGATAATCTTTTTTTACAAAACCCATAAGTTTACCCATATCTTTTAGATTTTCTAAATTGTGAGTTTTGATATAGTTAACTATAATTTCTTCAGTTTCTTTCTCAGATTTTTGATTAGGTAAATATTGATTTATGATATCTACTTCAGCTTGTTCTTTTTCTACTAAATCATCTCTCTTAGCTTTTTGAAAATGCTCTATTGAATCTTTTCTTTGTTTTATTAAATTGATTAATAATTTAAGTATTTCTGGATCATTAATTTCATCTTTATTTTCACTTGATCTTGAAGAAATATCTTTGTCTTTTATGGAACTTCTTATTAATCTAAGTGTATTAATTCTGTCTTGATCTTTGTTTTTTATTGCTTTTTTATAGTCTTCGTCAATTTTACTTCTTAAACTCATAATTATCTACCTATTAGAATCGATTAATTTTATTTTTATAACTAATATAACTGTTATCAACAAATTCAACTAATCCTTGACTAAACTTTTCAAAATGCCTAGTAAACCATCATTTCTTTACAAATAATGCAGCGGGATATTATTCAAAACCAACAACTACGCCCTCCTACAGCTGCTTTAGTTTTCGATGATGGTGAAGTGTTATGGGGTCACGGACTAGGTAAACTTAAATCAGTTGTTGCTGAGTTGTGCTTTAATACATCACAAACAGGGTATCAAGAGACTTTAACTGATCCGTCATACGCAAAACAAATTATTACTTTTACTTTTCCTCATATTGGTATTGTTGGAACAAATGATGAAGATTTAGAGTCAAATAAAATTTATGCCGAGGGATGCATTATTAATCAAGCAATTGAACAATATTCAAATTGGAGAGCTCAAAATAATTTAGATTCTTTCTTAAAAAATCACAGCATACCTGGAATCATTGGGGTTGATACAAGATACTTAACAAGAAAATTATCTTTAGAAGGTGCAAAAAAAGTAGCATTAATTCACTTTGGAGAAAAAAAAGAAAGTTTTGATCTTTTAAAGCAAAAATTAAAAAACTGGGGTGGGCTCGAAAATTTAGATCTGGCAACTAAAGTTTCTACAAAAAATGAATACAACTGGAAATATGGTTTATGGAATAAAGATATTAAAGAAGGGAGTTATGTAAACTTTCCAATAGTATGTCTAGATTTTGGAATAAAACAAAATATTCTCAGAAATTTAAAGAGTTTAAATTTTGAAACTTCTATTTTACCAGCAACAAGTAGCATTAAAGAAATCTTGATTAAAAAACCTAAAGGAATTTTTTTATCTAATGGTCCTGGCGATCCTGATGCTACTATAAAAATTATTCTTCCAACCATAAAAAAATTAATAGATCTGCAAATTCCAATATTTGGGATATGTCTAGGTCATCAAATATTAAGTCTAGCTTTAGGTGCAAAAACAAAAAAAATGTATCAGGGTCATAGAGGGGCAAATCAGCCTGTTAAAAATTTAATTAACAATACTGTTGAGATAACTTCACAAAATCACGGTTTTGAAGTTGATAAAAAAAGCTTGCCCAATGAAGTTGAGGAAACACATGTTTCATTATTTGATGGTTCAAATGAGGGTATAAAACATAAAACACTTCCTGTTTTCAGTGTTCAATATCATCCAGAGGCTAGTCCTGGACCTCATGACAGCGCTTATCTCTTCAAAGAATTTTATAAATTAGTAAAAAAACATGCCTAAAAGAGAGGATATAAAAAAAATATTAATAATTGGTGCTGGTCCAATAGTTATAGGTCAGGCGTGTGAATTTGATTATTCTGGTGCTCAAGCTTGTAAATCGCTTAAAGAAGAAGGTTATGAAGTTGTCTTAGTTAACTCTAATCCGGCTACAATCATGACTGATCCTGAATTGTCTGATAAAACTTACATTGAACCAATTACTAAAGAGTTTGTTGAGCAAATAATTGAGTTGGAAAAACCTGATGCTCTGTTACCAACAATGGGTGGTCAAACTGCTTTAAATGTATCAATGGAACTTGCTCAGTCAGGTATTCTAAAAAAAAATAAAGTGAAGATGATTGGAGCTAATCCAAAAGCTATAGAGCTTGCAGAAGATAGACAAAAATTTAAAGATGCTATGAGGGAAATTGGTTTAAAATGTCCTGAAAGTGTAATCGTACAGAAATTAGAAACAGCTGAAGAGGTAAAAGAAAGATTAAAATTACCTTTAGTAATTAGGCCAAGTTTCACTTTAGGAGGAACTGGTGGTGGGGTTGCTTACAATGATCAAGAATTTACTGAATTATGTCAACGTGGATTGAATGCAAGCCCAACTAGCCAAATTTTAATTGAAAAATCAGTATCAGGATGGAAAGAATTTGAAATGGAGGTTGTTAGGGATAATAAAGATAATTGTATAATAATATGTTCAATCGAAAATATAGATCCTATGGGTGTGCATACAGGTGACAGTATTACGGTAGCACCCTCTTTAACTTTAACAGATAAAGAATATCAAATATTAAGAAATGCAAGTATTAAAGTTCTAAAAAAAATTGGTGTAGACACTGGTGGTTCTAATGTTCAGTTTGCTATAAATCCTGAAGATGGAGAAATAAATGTTATTGAAATGAATCCTAGAGTAAGTAGATCTTCTGCTTTAGCTTCTAAAGCAACAGGTTTTCCAATAGCTAAAATTGCTGCTAAATTAGCTATAGGTTATTCACTTGATGAACTAAAAAATGATATAACAAAAACAACACCAGCAAGTTTTGAGCCTACAATAGACTACGTAGTAACAAAAATTCCAAGATTTACTTTTGAAAAATTCGCTGGAGCAGACTCTAACTTAACAACATCAATGAAGTCAGTTGGTGAAACAATGAGCATTGGAAGATCATTTAATGAAAGTTTGCAAAAGGGATTTAGTTCATTGGAATATGGTTTAGATGGTTTAGATATACCGCAAGATAATACACTTAATAAACAAACAATTATTAATGAATTAAAAGTTCAATCGTCACAAAGATTATTAACAATTGGCCATGCACTTCGCTTAGAAATCAAACCAAATGAGATTAATAAAATAACCAAATATGATAAATGGTTTATTTACCAACTTAAAAAGATAATTGAGATTGAAAATTTAATTCAAAAAAACCAATTATCAAAAGAAATTATTCTTTTAGCTAAACATAATGGTTTTACAGATAAAAAAATTGCTAAAATAAAAAATAAAACAGAAAAAGAAATTAGAAAATTTAGGCATCAAAATAATATCAGACCTATATTTAGACTAGTAGATACTTGCGCAGGAGAATTTAGCTCTAAAACACCTTATCTTTATTCTAGCTATGATTGGAATTTTTATAACATTCCCTTCTGTGAGTCAAATCCTAGTAAAAATAAAAAAGTAATAATACTAGGTGGAGGACCTAATAGAATTGGACAAGGAATAGAATTTGATTACTGTTGTGTTCATGCTGTTTATGCTCTTAAAGAAAAAGGTATTGAAACAATTATGATTAATTGCAATCCCGAAACTGTATCAACAGACTACGATACAGCTGATAGATTGTATTTTGAACCTCTAACAACCGAGAGTGTTCTAGAGATATATAAAAAAGAAGAAGAAGTTGGAGAAGTACTTGGTATATTTGTCCAATTTGGAGGTCAGACTCCCCTGAAGATAGCAAACGAACTTGAAAATGAGGGAGTAAAAATTCTTGGCACAACTACTGAAGCGATAGATTTAGCTGAAGACAGAGATAGATTCAGTGAAACATTAATAAAGTTAAATATTCAACAACCAAAAAATGGATTTGCAAAAAATTTAAATGAAGCTACCTCAATAGCAAATAACATTGGGTATCCAGTATTAATTAGGCCTTCGTATGTGCTGGGAGGAAGAGCAATGGAAATTGCCTACAATGAAAATCAACTTGCAACATTTACAAAAAGCGCTTTAGAAGTTTCCTCAAATAATACAATTTTAGTAGATCAATACTTAGAAAATGCTATTGAAGTCGATGTGGACATTATCAGAGATAGCAAAGGTGAAATATTCATTGCTGGAATAATGGAGCATATTGAAGAAGCTGGTATTCATTCAGGTGATAGTGCTTGCTCTTTACCGCCATTTTCAATTTCAATTAAAATTCAAAATAAAATTATAGAATGGGTATCAAAAATTGCTCAAGAAATTAAAGTTGTGGGTTTAATGAACACACAATTAGCTATAAAAAATGATCAGATGTATGTTTTAGAAGTAAATCCTAGAGCTAGCAGAACAGTTCCATTTGTAGCAAAAGCAAGAAGCATACCTATTGCAAAATTAGCAGCAAAAGTAATGACTGGAGACTTTTTAAGAGATCTTTTAAAAAAAATAAAAATTAAAGATTTAAAAACATTTAATGTGAAAGAATCAGTATTTCCTTTCAATAAATTTGATGGTGTAGATTTAGTATTAGGTCCTGAAATGAAATCAACAGGAGAAGTTATGGGAATAGACTCTACATTTTTATCAGCTTTTGCAAAAAGCCAAATTGCTTGTGGAACCATTTTACCACCTAAAGGAAAAGTATTTATTTCAATAGATGATGAAAATAAAAAATTTATTTTAGATATTGCAAAAAAATTACTAAATCTAAATTTTTCAATCGTTGCAACAAAAGGAACTTCAAAATTTTTGAGTGATAAAAATTTAAAAATAGAAACAATTAACAAAGTTAAAGAAGGTGGGCCTCATATTGTTGATGCTATAAAAGAAAATAAGATTGATTTAGTTATTAACACAACTAAAACCCAAGGATCAATAAGAGATAGTTATAGTATAAGAAGAACCTCTTTAACTTTTAACATACCTTATTATACAACAATAGCAGGAGCAAAAATAGCTGTTGATACTATTGAGCACTTGAAAATCAACTCTTTAAAAGTTAATAGTTTGCAAGATTTAATCTAAATATATTGACTTAATAAAAAATTATATCATCATAGTTTTATGAATAAAATACCAATGACAGCTAATGGATATGAAAAACTTCAGTTAGAGCTAAAAAAATTATTAAATGAGGATAGACCTAATATTATAGAAGCAATCTCTGAAGCTAGAAGTCATGGAGATTTATCAGAAAATGCTGAATATCAATATGCTAAAGAACAGCAAAGTTTGATAGAGGGTAAAATTGCTGATCTTGAAAGTGCTGTTAGTCGAGCTGAAGTAATTGATGTTAAAAGTCTAGAGGGTGATGATATAAAATTTGGTGCAACTGTTGAAATTGAAGATGATGACAATGGTGAATTGGCCACATATCAAATAGTCGGGGAGTATGAATCAGATATTAAAAATAATAAGCTTTCAGTAAGCAGTCCTTTGGCTAGAGGCCTAATTACAAAATCTGTTAATGATATTGTTGAAATAAATAGTCCAAAAGGACAAAAATCATACACAATCAAATCTGTTAAGTACGTTTGAGATCAAATAAATTAAAAATTTGGGCTGTAACTGATGGCTCCCAAGGAATGATAAGTCAAGTTATGGGATTATCAAAACAATTAAGTACTAATATTAGAAAAATAAAAATAGATCTTATTTTTCCTTGGAGTAAATTTCAACCTGGATTTTTACCAACCTATAAATGGATTTTTAAAAATAAAATTTGCTTTAATGAAAAACCTGATATTTTAATTTCTTGTGGAAGGAAAAGTGTTTATTTTTCTTTATATTGTAAAAAAAAATTTGATAAGGTAATTAATATACATATACAAAATCCAAAAATATCGACAAAATATTTTGATTATATAGTTAGCCCTAATCATGATAATTTTTTTGGAAACAATGTATTGAATTCCGTTGGAGCATTACATCATTTTAATAAAAGTAATAAAATAACCAATCCAAAATTGTTAACTTGTATAGTTGGTGGAGATAATCAGCATTATCATTTTGATAATAAAGCAGCAGATAAACTATGTGATAAGTTATTAGAATTAAAAAAAAATAATCCAAGTATTGAATTAAAAATTATAACTTCAAGAAGAACTTCTGAACAAGTTAAAAAAATAATTAATAAAAAATTAAAAAATTTTTCTAGTATTTGGTATGGAGAAGGTAAAAACCCTTATGATGAATCAATTCAAAACTCTTCTTTTTTTATTGTAACTTCTGATTCTACTTCTATGATAAGTGAAACTGCAATATCGGGTAAACCAATTTATATTTTCCACTTACCTTTTAAGAGAAAAAGTATTCGAATATCTAGTTTTCATGATGAGTTTAAAAAGCTAGGCATAACAAGAGATATAGATGATGTTAATCATTTAGTAAATTGGGAATACAATCTATTGAATGAATCTGAAAGAATTGGTAGCATTATCAAAAAAAGAATAATAGAAGATAATTTATGAACTTAGATAATTTAAGCTCTGCCGACTACCCCTTTAAACATTGGGAAATATCAAACTGTTTAGATGTTAAAGCATTAGATGAAATTTCTTATTCAAATATACCAGATGGAAATCGAGCTTATGATGGTACAAGAGCAGCTGACCACACAGGACAAGGACTGGATGGAAAATTAAGACTTTTTTTAGATATAGAAAATTCTAAATTTTATCCATATTTAACTAAAGTTATTAAAGAACTTCAAAAAAAGGATATTTACAAAAAAATAGGAAATTTTTTAAATAAAGATTTAAGTAACTCATTTGTAAGACTTGAAATTATTGGAGATAAGAAAGGCTTCTGGTTAAAACCCCATAAGGATATCCCTGAAAAACTTATGACTATGATGATTTGGGCTAACCCATATCAAGAGTCAGAAAATTTAGGAACTGATCTTTATGATAAAAATTTTAAACTGGTAAAAACAATAAAGTATTTACATAATAATGGATATTTTTTCTCTTCAGGTCAGGATACTTGGCATGGACTAGAATTAAAAGAAATTAAAAAGGAAAGACGGTGCATACAAATTAATTATGTGTCATTTGAAACAGATTGGCCAGTTGAAAAGTGATTTATTTATACAATATTTACTGAATGACAAAAAAAATAGAAACGGACATATTAATTATAGGCTCAGGTCCAGCAGGTTACTCAGCGGCAATTTATGCAGCTAGAGCAAATTTAAATCCTCACTTAGTTTCTGGACTTGAACCTGGGGGACAACTTACGATCACAACAGATGTTGAAAATTATCCTGGATTTGGAGATGTAATACAGGGCCCTTGGTTAATGGAGCAAATGAAAGAACAAGCTTTAAAAGTAGGAACAAAATTTCATCATGATATTGTTAATAAAGTTGAGTTTGACAAAAACCCTTTTCTTGCTGAAACTGACTCAGGTATTGAATTTTTATCTAAATCTATAATTATTGCAACCGGTGCTCAAGCAAGATGGTTAAATATAGAATCAGAAAATAAGTTTAAAGGTTTTGGAATTTCAGCTTGCGCAACCTGTGATGGATTTTTTTTTAAAGATCAGAATATTATTGTTGTTGGGGGAGGTAATAGTGCTGTTGAAGAAGCTCTTTATCTAACAAACTTTGCCTCTAAGGTTACTTTAGTTCATAGACGAGATAAATTGCGTGCAGAAAAAATTCTTCAAAATAGACTTTTAAACCACCCAAAAATAGATGTGATTTGGGATCATATTGTTGAGGAATTTATTGGCTCAGATGAG
This sequence comes from uncultured Alphaproteobacteria bacterium, assembly GCA_902576125.1. Taxonomy (GTDB): domain Bacteria; phylum Pseudomonadota; class Alphaproteobacteria; order HIMB59; genus CACPNW01. The sequence goes on from CACGUF010000009.1 coordinate 32,623, forward strand.
CCACTCACTCTTAAAAAAATAAAACTAAGAAATGTAAATAATAAATGTGAGAAAATGATTGATGCAACTGGAGCATTTATTGCTATTGGACATGATCCCGCTACTTCTTTGTTTAATAATAAAATCAAAATGGATAATGATAATTACATTATTACAAAACCAGATAGTACTGAAACAAATATTAAAGGTGTTTATGCTGCTGGAGATGTAAAGGATAAAGTATTCAGACAGGCAGTAACTGCTGCAGGAATGGGTTGTATGGCTGCTCTAGAAGCTGAGAAATATCTTGCAGAAAATTATTAGCCTTGACGAGCTTTCATTCTAGGGTTTTTTTTATTAATAACATAAATTCTGCCTTTTCTTCTAACAAGCTTACAGTCTTTATCCCTAGTTTTTGCTGATTTTAAAGAACATCTAACTTTCATAATAAAGGGGCTATTAAATTCTATGCATTAGTTTGTCAAACATATATTAAAAATAGTAAAATATGAGAAAAATTTATGAAAATGGGAGATCAAATATACTTGCAAATAATGCAATGGTAGCAACTTCTCAGCCATTAAGTAGTCAAGAAGCATTAAATATATTGAAAATCGGAGGTAATGCAGTTGATGCTGCCATTGCTGCATCCGCTGTGTTATCGGTAGTAGAACCAGGTTCTACCGGTATTGGTGGAGACTGTTTTGCAATAGTTAAAATGGAAAATAAAAATTCTATTGCAATTAATGGTTCTGGTATTAATCCTAAAAACGCAAATCTTAATTATTTTAAAAAAAATAATATTGATAAAATAACACTTTTAAGTCCTCATTCAGTAACAATACCAGGGGCAGTAGATGCATGGTATGAGATGCATAAAAAATTTGGAAAATTAGATTTTGAACAATTATTTATAGCAGCAGAAAAATATGCAAGAGATGGGTTCCCAGTTCATGAAATCGAAGCATATCATTGGAAAAAAAATGAAGATAAACTAAAAAAAAATAAAATAACTAAAGAAGAATTTTTAATTAATTATCATGCACCAAAATTTTCTTCTAAATTCAAAAATATTAAATTGGCAAATACATTAAAAATTATTGGCAAAAAAGGAGCAAAAGGATTTTACGAAGGTGATATTGCAAAAGATATGGTTAAAAGCTTAAATAATCTCGGAGGAACCCACACGGAAGAAGATTTTTATACTCAAAACACAATATTTACTGAAACGTTAACTTCAAATTATAAGGAATGTTTTATACATCAATGCCCACCAAATGGGCCTGGTGTGATAGTACATTTTATGATGAAATTATTAGAAAAATTTGATTGGAATAAAATCTTTTCTGTTGATATGCTTAGATTTCATATTCAAGCTGAAGTCACAAAAGTATGCTTTGAATTAAAAGAGTCTATACTTGGAGATCCTAATTTTTCAGATTTTAATTTTGATGAATTGATGAGTGAAAATTTTATTAATAAAATGTATAACAAAATTAGTTTAGATAAAGTTTATAAATCAAATAAATCTTATGTAACTTCTCACCCAGAAACTATTTATTTAACTATAGTCGATAAGGATCTAAATGCTGTTTCTTTTATCAACTCAATTTGTCATGCATTTGGCAGTGGGATTAGTTCTGAAAATTCAGGAGTGTTATTTCAAAATCGTGGTGTAAACTTTAGACTAGAAGAAGGTCACCCAAATTGTATTGACTCGCATAAAAGGCCATTACATACAATAATACCAGGACTACTAACTAATAAAAAAAATCAAACTGTATTGTCATATGGAGTAATGGGTGGTCAATATCAACCAATTGGGCAGGCTCATGTGTTACAAAATATTTATGAATTTGGAATGAGTATTCAAGAGGCAATTAATACCCAAAGAGCATTTTCATTAAACGGTAAACTTAAAATAGAAAAATCATTTTCTGAGTCTCTAATTAAAGATCTATCAAGTTTAGGACATCATATACAAATAGAAGAAGATAGTATTGGAGGTGGTCAAGGTATTGTTATTAACAGAAAAGAGGGAGTTTTAATAGGTGGCTCAGATCCAAGAAAAGATGGTTTAGCAATAGGTTATTAATTATACTTTCCCAAACACATCATTATATTGGTTATTAACTCTAACAAATGTTGTACATTTACTTAATTGCTTTAATGTAGGGGCGCCAACATAAGTACAGCTACTTCTTATTCCTCCTAAAATATCTTTAACGGTTTTTTCTAAAGAGGACCTATATTGAATCCTAACTTTTTTACCTTCAGAAGATCTATAACTGGCTAAACCTCCATAATGTTTTTCATTAGCTTCTTCCGAACTTGAACCATAGAATTCAATGAAATTTTTCCCATTTTCTTTTATGATCTCACCACCACCTTCTTTATGACCAGCAAGCATTCCACCCAGCATAACAAAATCTGCACCTGCACCAAATCCCTTAGCAACATCCCCTGGACTTGTACAACCACCATCAGCAATAATATGAGCTCCAAGTCCATGAGCAGCATCAGCACATTCTAAAACTGCACTTAATTGCGGATATCCAACACCAGTTTGAATTCTAGTAGTACAAACACTTCCCGGTCCAATGCCAACTTTTACTATATCTGCTCCACTTAAAACTAATTCTTGAGTCATATCAGCTGTTACAACATTTCCTGCAATAATTGTTTTAGTAGGATACTTTTTCCTTACCTCACTTACAAAATAACTAAAATTTTCAGAATATCCATTTGCTACATCAATACAAATAAATTTAAATTTTGGATTATTTTTTAGAAGTTTACTTAATCTTGAATAACTATCTTTACTTGTTCCACAACTTAAAGCTACATAATCATTGATTAATTTTGTTTTTTGTAAATTTTCAATTTCTTTAATATCATGCTGTTTTGTAAGAGCGGTCATCATTTTGAATGATGCTAATTTTTTAGCAATGCCAATTTCACCAACACCATCCATATTAGACGCAATAATTGGAATACCTTCCCAACTTAATTTTGAATGTTTAAATTTATACTTTCTTTTAAGATCTACTTCACTTCTACTCTTCAGTGTACTTCTTTTAGGTCGAAATAGAACATCGGAATAATCTAGTTTAATTTCCTCTTCAATTCTCATACTATAATATAGGGTATTGTATTAAATAATTTAGAGATTAAAACAAATATAAAAAACATTTATGGACATAAAAAGGTTAATACATAGTAATAAATTAAAATTTGATAAATTTTATAATAAAATATTACTTGAAAAACTTGATAACAGCAAGTTAGCAAAAGCAATGAAATACAGCTCAATTGATGGTGGCAAAAGAATAAGAGCTTTCTTAGTATCTCAAGCCTCTAAAATTGTAGATTTATCAAATATAAACGCAATGATAATTGCATCTTCGATAGAATCGATACATTCTTATTCACTTATTCACGATGACTTACCAAGTATGGATGATGATGATTATCGAAGAGGAAAACCTAGTACTCACAAAAAATTTGATGAAGCTACAGCTATTTTAGCAGGAGACTCATTACATGATTTAGCTTTTCAACTATTATCAGGCAATTTAAAAAATATAGAAGCAAAAAAAAATTTACAATTAATAAACTATTTAACAATTTGTACTGGTTATGATGGATTAGCAGGTGGTCAATCTCTAGATCTGCAGTACGAAAATAAAAAATTGAATAAAAATAAAATTATTGAAATGTATGAAAAAAAAACTGGCAGATTATTTGAATTTTCTTTTGCCGCACCATTTATAGTTAAAGGAGAGACAAATCAAAGAATACAATTTAGTAAAAACTATGGTGCTTTATTTGGAATAATATTTCAAATTATGGATGATTTGTTTGACGAAATAAATTCTTTTGAAGAAATTGGTAAAACACCTGGAAAAGATAAAAAACAAGGTAAAAGAACTCTATTAAGTATAATTGGGGAAAAAAATATAATAAATTTTTGTAATGAAAAAATTTTTAATTTTATAAAAAACAATAAAAACGAATTCAACAAATATCCTATACTAAAAGAGTTGTTATATTTTAATATAAAAAGGTTAAATTGAATTAGTTAAGATGAACTAATTTTTTTGCTAAAAAAATTCCTGAAGTAGCAGAGATTGCTGTAAGTGATCCACCCCAAAACATATCTACAAAAACTACAGTGGCAGACCAATTTTTAATAACAGCCATATTAGTTAAATTATAAGTTCCATAAGCAACTAAACCAAAAATAAAGCCGATGTACAAAGGTCTAATTAACGTAGAAGGTTCTATACATGGCTGAATGACTATAACTGCCATTCCAAACATATATAAAATATAAAATAAGCCGGCTGCCCATAACACAGGTTTTTCAGAAATAAGGTCACCTAATAAAGGTCTATAAAATGATTTGGTAGCGAAAGATAACCATATTACGTCTATAATTAGGAATATAATTGATGCTATTAGAGTTGCGACTATAAAACATTTAATCATAATTCTTTAGATATATTAAATTTTATAATTTCAATAGTTGAAAATATAATTATTTGGTGGGTGTGACAGGGATTGAACCTGTGACCCCTGCCGTGTCGAGGCAGTGCTCTACCGCTGAGCTACACACCCGGTATTAATTAGTTAATTAATTATTCTAAAATAGAAATAAATCTATAAAAAACAGTTATATGAAAGTAATTGTCTCAGGACTTTTAGAAAAAAATTTAAAAGATGCTCATGAAATATATAACTATTACATAATTAATTCTTATTCAAATTTTGAGGAAAAGAAAATAAGTTTTAAAGATTTTTCTCTTAACTACAAAAAAATTACTAAACAAAAATTACCATTTCTATCAGCTTTAATTGACAACAAATTAGTTGGAATAGCCTATTTGAATAAATTTAGAGAAAAAAGTGGGTATAGGTATACTTTTGAGAACACAATTTATATCCATCATAAATATATAAAAAAAGGAATCGGGATCAAATTGTTAAAAGAATTAATTTTTATTTCAAAAAAAAATAAAAAAATTAAGAAATTAGTTGCTGTTATATCTGGAATAGATAGTAAAGGTTCTATTAAGCTTCATCGAAAATTAAACTTTAAAGAATCAGGTATACTAAAAAAAATAGGATTTAAAAATGGAAAGTGGATTGACGCTATTTTGATGCAAAAAGATATATGAAAAAGATTAATAAAAATAATTTTAAAAAAACTTTATCTAAATTTGCAACTGGAATTACAGTAGTTGCAATAAATAATAAATCAACCTTGTATGGAAAAACAATAAACTCCTTTTCATCACTTTCACTATCACCTCCCTTAGTGTTGTTCTCACTTGATGTTAAATCATCAAAATTAAATATTTTTAAAAAAATAAAACTTATTTCAATAAATGTACTCAGTAAAAAACAAAAGTTTATTTCTGATAACTTTGCCAAAAATAATCCTAATTGGAAAGAAATTGAATATAGTCTATTAAAAAATGGGAACCCAGTAATAAAAAATTGTGTTTGCAATCTTGATTGCATAATAATTGAAAAAATTAAGAAGGGAGATCATATTATATTTATATGTAAAGTAATGAGAGTTATAAATAGTGAAAACTTAAAACCACTAATTTATTTTGACTCAAAATATTATTAGAAATATGCCTTTAAGCATTAAAAACATTTCTTTCTTTTTTATTATATTATTTGGATTTGCTTTATTTTTAACTAATGTAACAAAATTAAATATAAATAACAAAACTGTTATTCAAGAAAAAAACAATACAGAAAGTAAAAATAAAATTATTAAAAAAGAATCTTTAAATATTGACAATGTAAAACCTCAGATAATATTAGATAGAGATTTATCAGACAATTCTTCAAAAAAACTTAATGAAATTATTATTAAAGTAAAAAAAGGGCAAACTTTTTCGGAAATTTTAGATAATTTTAAATTTGATAAAATTAATAAATTTGAAATAATTAATTTAGTAAATAAAAAATTTAATCTAAGAAGTCTTGCTGTTAATCAAAAAATTTCATTTTTTAATGATGAAAATAATATTACTAAAAAAATTACAATTAAACTTGATTTTAAAACTATATTAATTATTGATTTAACATCACAAATTGACGTCAGAATTAGTGAACTTAATACTTTTTCAATAATAGAATCTAAAGAATACTTAATTATTAATTCACTTTATTCAGATGGAATAAAAAATAATATTCCAAATGATATTTTAATAAAATTAATTAAATTGTTTAGTTTTGATCTTGATTTTCAAAGAGATATTAAAAAAGAAACACTTGTTTCAATCTCTTATGAAAAAACAAATGTTGAAAACAATTCAGATTACTCTTTTGGGGATATTGAATATGCAAGAATTGAAATTAAAAATAATACTCTAGAATATTTTAAATTTTTAACTAATGATGGTTTCGTAGACTATTTTAATCGAGAAGGAAAAAATGTCAAAAAATCAATTCTTAAAACTCCTTTAGATGGGGCAAAACTCTCTTCAAATTTTGGAATGCGTAAGCATCCTATTTCTGGTTATACAAAAATGCATAAAGGTATAGATTTTGCAGCACCAATTGGCACCCCTATTTATGCTGGTGGAAATGGCGTGATTGAATTTGTAGGTAGAAATGGAGGTTATGGAAAATATATTCGAATACGTCATAATAATGAATATAAAACTGCTTATGCTCATTTGAATAGTTACAAAAAAGGAATAACTAAAGGTGTGAGAGTCAATCAAGGTGATATAATTGGATATGTAGGTAATACTGGACTATCTACAGGTCCTCATTTACATTATGAAATAATTTATCAAAATAAACAAATTAATCCATTAACATTAAAACTTCCATCAGGTAAAATTTTGAAAGGAGATGAGTTAAAAAGATTTGAAAATAACTACAAAACAATTTTATCAAATCATTTAAATAATTTATTTGAGTAATTATTTAATATTGCTTGTTCTTTTCTTTTTTAAAGGCTCAGATATAAATGGTACAGATTCTATTGACTGCTCAGAATCATCATCTTTAAATTCTTCTGCTAATTTTTGATTTTCTGCATCAGCAATTTCTTTATTTTCATCAATGTTTAAACTCTCATTATTTGACGATTTGCTATCTTCTGATGAATCTTGATCTTCTAGATTAATACCTAATTCAATCATAAGACGATAATAATGATCAGTAAATTGATAGTAATATTCAGCTTGAATTCTATCTCCAGAACTAAATGTATCCTTAGCAAGTTTAAGGTATTTATTATACTGTTGAGAAATATTACCTTTGTTTCTACCCTTTGAGATATAGTTATTATTTCTCTTAAAATTAGATCTTCTATTCGATTTAAAGGTCATACGACCATTTTTCTTGGTATACATAATTTTTAGTTAATTTAGTGAAAACTCTAAAATTTAATATAATTTTAAATTACAATTTTCTTTTCTTAATACCCTATAGCTTTGAAAAAACCATAATTCTATCTTTTTTTTGCAAATCTTGGGATTTTTTTTCAAATTTTAGTCCAGAATTACTGAAAATCTCTCTACAAATATTATACTGATCTGCCCCAATTTCTAATATTAAGTAACCATTAGATTTCATTTTATTTGATATTTTATCTGCAAATTCTCTGTAAAAATCTAATCCGTCTTCACCTCCAGACAATGCTATTAAAGGTTCAAAATTTCTAATTTCATAAGAAATATTGTTAATTTCTTTTTTTGTTAAATATGGAGGATTTGAAACGATTAAATCAAACTTATCATCAATATAATCAAAATTTATTTTTTTTAATTTTATTTGATGGTTTAAATTTTTATCTTCAATATTTTTATTTGCAACTTTTATTGCATCTTCTGATATATCAATAGCGAATATATTGGCATTTTTGAATTCTCTTGCTAAAGATATAGCTATTGCTCCAGAGCCAGTGCCAATATCTAAGATTTTAAAGTTAGCGATTTTATTATTAAATATTTTTTTACTTTCTTCAATTATACCCTCAGTCTCAGGTCTGGGATCTAATACAAATTGATTAACATAAAAATCATCCTTCCAAAAACTTTTTTTATTGATAATTTTAGATATTGGTTCATTTGCAATTCTTCTATTCAACATTGCATTAAATTTTTCAATATTGATTTGATTAATATCAAAATTACTAAAAATAATTTCATTTTTTAAGTTGCTTGAATAATTAAGAAGAATTCTTAAATCAATTTCTGGATTTGGTATTTTATATTTTTTTAATTTATTTAAATTATTAAGAATAAAATCATTCATTTCCTAATTCAGCTAATTTGCTTGTTTCTTCGTCAGCAATTAATGGATTAATTAAATCATCTAAATTCCCTTCTAAAATTTCTGATAAATTATAAAGGGTTAGATTAATTCTATGATCAGATACTCTGCCTTGGGGAAAATTATAAGTTCTAATTCTCTCCGAACGATCTCCTGAACCAACTTGATTTTTTCTTTGTGCAGATCTTTCTTTATTTTTTTCTTGTATTTCATTATCTAAAATTCTTGATCTTAAAATCTTAAGAGCTTTAGCTTTATTTTTATGCTGAGATTTTTCATCTTGCTGCGAAACAACTATCCCTGTTGGTAAATGAGTGATTCTAACTGCGCTATCTGTAGTATTAACAGATTGACCCCCAGGCCCACTAGATCTAAAAACATCAATTCTTAAGTCTTTATCTTCAATATTTATATCTACCTCCTCTGCTTCAGGTAATACTGCTACAGTTGCTGCTGAAGTATGTACACGTCCACTACTTTCTGTAGTGGGGACTCTTTGAACTCTGTGAACACCTGACTCAAACTTTAATTTTGAAAATACATTATATCCCGAAATATTACATATAACCTCTTTTATCCCTTTTAAGCCAGTCTCTGATATTGATAAGATTTCAAACTTCCAGTTATTTATATCTGAAAAACGTTGATACATAGAAAATAAATCAGCAGCAAATAATGAAGCTTCATCTCCACCTGTGCCAGCCCTGATCTCAAGAATTGAGTTTTTTTTGTCATTTTCATCTCTTGGAATTAGTAGTTTCATCAAATCATTTTCAAGAGCATTTATTGATTTCTTTTTTTCCTTCAATTCTGCTTCTGCTATTTCCTTTATTGAATTGTCATCATCTTCGAGCAATTTTGCTAACTCAATTATCTCACTTTTATCTTTTTTATATTTCTTAATTGTTTCAACTATCGGGGTTAATTCAGCATATTCTTTATTTAATTTAACTAATTTTTCAGTATCTAAATTTGATTGGTTGTTTAAATTACTCTCAATTTCTTTGAATTTTGACTGAATATTATCAAATTGTTTTTCAAAATTAATCATTTTAAATAATCTATTATATTATTTAAATCTAAAATTTTTTGTTCTCCGGTTGATAAATTTTTTACTGAAAAATTATTATTCATATTTTCTTTTTCACCAATAATTACAATATATTCAGCATTTTTTTCGCTTGCAATGGATAATGATTTTTTTAGATTATATTTATAATTCCAATATACGTTAAAATTGTTTTTAATTAAAATATCATAAATCTTTAATGCGTGTTTTTTTAAAGTTGGTTCTTGAATTGCCAAATGTATATCTTTTTCTTCAGGTTTTATATTTTTCATTAGAAGCATTATACGCTCAATTCCACCAGCCCATCCAACTCCAGGAATGTCTTTACCGCCAATTGTTTTAATCAATCCATTATATCTACCGCCACCTATTAATGTATCCTGACTGCCAATTTCATCAGTCTTAAATTCAAATACTGTATGACAATAATAATCTAAGCCTCGAACAAGGTTTAGATCTTCATAAATTGAAATATTTAGGTCAATCAAGCTATTTTTAATTTCTTCATATAACTTTAAATCTGATTTTGAAATTAATTCAATAAGCTTTGGAGATTTTTCAATTATATTCTTATCTTCGATATTTTTTGAGTCTAAAATTCTTAATGGATTAGAATTTATTTTATCTATACTTTCAGAGGATAAAAAATTTTTATTATCATTAAAAAATTTTGACAAAATATTTTTGTAATTTTTTAAATTTTCTCTACTTCCCAGAGTATTTAAATGTAAAGTAATTTTTTTGTTTGGTAGAATTTTGTTTAATATTGTGTTTGCTACATTTATGATTTCAATATCTGCAAAAAAATCATCAGATCCAAAATTTTCAAAATTAATCTGATTAAATTGACGATATCTGCCCTTTTGTGGCCTTTCTCTTCTAAACATTTGCCCTGTGCCAAAAAATTTAGCAGGTAAATTATTTAACAAACCATTAGATATAGCTGCCCTTATCATTGGTGTTGTATATTCTGGCCTTAAGGTAATTTCATCTTCGTTTCTATCCCTAAAGGTGTACATTTCTTTTAAAACTACATCGCTATGCTCACCTAATGGTTTTTTAAATAGTTCAGAACTCTCAAATATTGGTGTAATAAGTTCATTAAATCCAAATTTTCTAGCATTTGCTTTAACTTCAAATACAACTTTATTAAATTTTTTTATTTCATCTCCAAATAAGTCATGTGTTCCTCTTATTGGCTTTATTTTCATATTAATTCTTTATACTCTTATTTTCAGCTTTTTTTCTAATTATATCTTCAAGATAAGGGGCTAAATCTTTGTCTTTAACAATATGATCTTTATTTCCATCAACATATATCATGTGAGTATTATTTCCTCCACCGGTTATACCAATGTTAGTCATATTAGCTTCTCCTGGACCATTCACGACACAACCAATGATAGAAACAGTTAATGGCTTTTCAATATCTTCAAGTGATTTTTCTAATCTTTTAACTAGGTCAATAACTTGAAACTGCTGTCTTGCACATGATGGGCATGAAACTATTTTAACTCCTCTATTTCTAATTCCTAAACTTTTTAAAATTTCAAAACCTACTTTAACTTCCTCTTCTGGTTCATCAGACAATGACACTCTAATCGTATCTCCTATACCATTAAGTAAGAGAGCACCTATTCCAATTGATGATTTAATTGAACCTGTTCTTTTGCCACCTGCCTCAGTAATACCTAAATGTAAGGGGTAATCACATTTTTTTGCAAGACCTTCATAGGCTTTTATAGACATAAAAATATCAGAAGATTTAACACTTATTTTAAAATTAAAAAAATCATTATCTTCTAAAATTTTAATATTTTCCAAAGCACTTTCAATTAAAGCTTGAGGATTAGGCTCAGAATATTTTTCTAATAATTTTTTTTCTAAGCTGCCAGCATTAACACCAATTCTTATTGAACAATTATTATTTTTTGCAGCTTTTATAACATCTCTAACTTTTTCTTTTGAGCCAATATTACCAGGGTTGATTCTAAGACAACTGGCACCATTTTCTGCGGCCTCAATTGCTCTTTTGTAATGAAAATGAATATCGGCTATAATTGGAACTTTACTATGTTTAGTAATTTCTTTTAGTGCGAGCGATGATTCTTTATCTGGAACAGAAACTCTAACTAAATCTGCACCTGCACTAATTGCTCTATCAATTTGTCTGCTTGTTGATACAACATTAGTTGTTAACGTATTTGTCATTGTCTGCACAGATATGGGATTATTACCACCAATTGATACATTACCAATATTAACTACACGCGTTTTTCTTCTATAAATTTTTTGATAAGGTCTTAACATTGGCTAATTACTAAAATCTTTATTTAACACTAATGAATCAACTACTTGTCCTTTTTTTCCAATTTTACCTTTTACCTTTTGATTAATAATAACCAAAATATGACCAGCATTACCAGAGGTAATTGAATATTTTAAATCTAAATTATATGTGTATTCGTCATTCTTATTCATAAGTTGACTTAATATAATTTCATCATTTTCATCTCTTAGCTGTATCCATGTATCATCAAGAAATTTAAGAGTAATTTTGGAGTTCAGATCTTCAGTTTTTGGTGTAGAAGCAATTGCACTTGATGAACTTGGAATATTATCTATTTGAGCAAAATTTTCATCTTCATTTTTTTTAATTATTTTATTTTTCATTAATGAGTTTAAGTTTGCCTTTTCCACTGTAGAAATATAGTTTTCTGGCAAATCTGGAATTAATGCATATTCTCTTTCAGGGTTTTCAATTTCAATAAATAGAAAGTAAAAAGAGGAAAAAATTATTATTATTAATACAGAAGATATAACTTTATTTGAAAATAATATATTTTTTTCAAGTTTTGGTTTTGGTATTTCAATAATTTTGTTTTCATTTGGAAAATGTTGCGCTTTAAACTGTTTAATTAATTCTTTGTGATTAAGATCTAAATAAATACAATAAGATCTTATATGACCAATAAAATAAACAGTATTAATATCATCTTGAAAATAATTATTTTCAATATTACTCAAAATTTCTTCAGATATTTTTAATTCTTCAGCAACATTTAAAAGAGTTAATTTTTTTAATTCTCTATTTTTTTTTAAGATTTGACCTATAGACTCCATAAGAATACTTTTTATAGATTATAAACCTCATGAAGAGATTTAACAGCAATATTTGTATGTTTTTGTTCTATTAAAACGCTAATTTTTATCTCTGATGTTGAAATAGCAAGTATATTAATTGCATTTTTTGCAAGCGTTTTAAACATTTTTTCTGCAACTCCAGATTGAGACATCATTCCCATTCCAATAACTGAAATTTTTGCAACATTTTTATCTAATGATAAAGATTTATATTCTAAAATATTTTTATTATTTTCAATTACTGATTTCGTTAAATCAAAATCTTTTTGATTTATAGTAAATGTAATATTTGCAGATATACCATCTTGTGATATGTTCTGAACTATCATATCTACATTTATATTATTTTCATTCATAAGGCCGAAAATTTTTGCAGATAAACCTGGCTTATCTAATATCCCAGAAATAGTTACTTTGGCTTCATTGTTACTATAACTAACTCCACTAACAATCTCTTTCTCAATAAGTTTTTTTTCATCAACAATAAATGTTCCAGTTTTTTTAGTTAATGAAGATAAAACTTGTAAGGTTAAATTATTTTTCATAGCAAGCTCTACAGATCTTGTATGCAAAACCTTTGCTCCAGTTGATGCCATTTCAAGCATTTCTTCATATGATAATTTTGATATTTTTTTTGCATTCTTTTCAATATTTGGATCAGTTGTAAATACTCCTTCAACATCAGTATATATATCGCATCTTTCGGCATCTATTGCACAGGCAATTGCTACAGCTGTCGTATCTGATCCTCCTCTTCCAAGGGATGTAATATGACCGTTTGTACTAATTCCTTGAAAACCTGCTAGCACGATGACATCATTATTTTTAAAATATTCTTCAAGTCTTTTTTTATCGATTTTAAGTATTTTAGCTTTTTCATAGTTTTGATCAGTAATAATAGGGATTTGCCAACCTAAAAGAGGAATTGATTTAATTCCTTTATTTTTTAATGCAGCAGATAATAGACCAATAGTTACCTGTTCTCCTGATGTTAAAACTAAATCACTTTCTATAGACTTTTGAGATCCAAATTCATCAAG
>CACGUF010000010.1 GCA_902576125.1 uncultured Alphaproteobacteria bacterium
CAAAACAAAGAAGTAATTTATAGGTGAAATAGTTTGGGGTGCTAACATCATGCCAACAAATGCTGTAAATATTACAAGGATCATTACCCTTGGCTTCATTAAGTAAAAATAACCTTGTAATTTTTTTACAAGAATATTTTCACTATATTTGAAAGCTGAAGGTGCACTATTCACCAAATTTATTCTTTAAATTCTGGTAATGTTTCAAACTGGTGGAATGGTGGTGGCGATGATAAAGTCCACTCAAGTGTATCTGCACCTTCCCCCCAGGGATTTGCTTCTGCTTTTTTACCAAAGAATAAAGCATAAACAATTGCAAAAAAGAATATCAACGTCGCACCAAATGATAAATAAGATCCATATGATGAGACTAAATTCCAACCAGCATATGCATCTGGATAATCAGGAATACGTCTTGGCATGCCAGCCAACCCTAAAAAATGTTGGGGGAAAAATGTTACATTAACTCCAATAAAGAATAGCCAAAAATGTAGTTTTCCAAAAAATTCATTATATTGCTTACCTGTCATTTTCCCAAACCAGTAATAAATACCAGCAAAAATGCCAAACATTGCACCCATACTCAAAACATAGTGAAAGTGTGCTACAACATAATATGTATCATGCATTACGGTGTCTATTCCAGCATTTGCTAAGATGACTCCTGTTACTCCACCAAGGGTAAATAGGAAGACAAATCCAATGGAAAATAACATTGGTGTTTCAAAAGTTAATGAACCGCCCCACATTGTTGCAATCCAACTAAATATTTTTATACCTGTTGGTACAGCAATAATTATAGTTGCTAACATAAAATAAGCTCTTAGGTCTGCACTCAAACCAACTGTAAACATATGATGAGCCCAAACAATAAAGCCAATAAAACCTATCGATACCATCGCATATACCATTCCAAGATAGCCAAATATAGGTTTCCTTGAAAAAGTTGAGATAACTTGACTTACAATTCCGAAAGCAGGTAGTATCATAATATAAACTTCAGGATGTCCAAAAAACCAGAACAAGTGTTGAAACAGAACTGGATCTCCACCACCGGCAGGATTGAAGAATGCTGTTCCAAAATTCCTATCAGTTAGTAACATTGTTATAGCACCTGCCAAAACAGGTACAGCAAGTAATAATAAAAAAGCTGTAATCAACATTGCCCATACAAAAAGAGGCATTTTATGAATAGTCATTCCAGGAGTTCTCATATTTAAAATAGTAGTAATAAAATTAACTGCACCTAAAATAGAAGATGCTCCAGCTAAATGGAGTGCAAAAATTGCCATATCAACTGAGGGTCCTGCATGACCAAGTTTATTTGATAATGGAGGATAAATGGTCCAACCTGTGCCAGCACCTGTGCCAATAGTTGCTGATACTACTAGTAAAACCAAAGCAGGAACAAGCACCCAAAAACTAAAATTGTTCATTCTTGGAAAAGCCATATCAGGTGCGCCTATCATTATAGGAACAAACCAATTTCCAAAACCACCTATCAAAGCAGGCATAACTACAAAGAAAACCATTAATAACCCATGTGCTGTAATAATAACATTCCAAGCTTGACCATCAGCAACAATATCTAATCCAGGTGCTGCTAGTTCTGCTCTCATTAAAAGTGAAAAGAAACCACCAATTAGACCAGCTATTAGAGCAAAAATTATATAGAGAGTTCCAATATCTTTGTGGTTAGTTGAAAAAAACCAACGTTTAATAAAGCCTGGTTTATGGTCATGATGATCGTGGCTAACAGACTCTCCGTAACTCATAATTTACTCCTATTTTGATGCAATTGTTCTACTATTTAATTCTGCAAACTCATTTTTAGCTTTATTAACCCAAGCTGCGAAATCATTCTCACTTAATGCTTCAATAACTACAGGCATATAACCATGACCTGTTCCACAAATTTCAGAGCATTGACCTCTATATATTCCTGGTCTATCTATTCTCATCCATGTTTCGTTCAGTCTTCCCGGTACTGCATCTCTTTTTACTCCTAGTGAAGGCATCGCAAAACTATGAAGCACATCTCCCGCTGTAATAAGAACGTGTATGTTTTTATTAACTGGTAATACTAGTCTATTATCAACTGTAAGTAATCTTGGCTCACCATCCTTAAGTTCATTATCAGGAACTATATAACTTTCAAAAGATAAATTATCATGTTCAGGATATTGGTATTCCCAATACCATTGATGACCAATAACTTTTATTGTCATATCAGTTTCTGGTATTATGTCTTGTTCATATAAAAGTTTAAATGAGGGAACAGCCATAACGATTAAAATAATCACAGGTATACCAGTCCATAAGGTTTCTAAAAAGGCGTTATGTGTTCTTTTTGAAGGTTTAGGATTTGCACTTTTACGAAATCTAATTGCAACATAGATCAAAAGTATTAATACAAAAATTGTTATTGCAGTCATCATGATTAAAACAAAATTATGAAGATCAAATATGTTTTGCATATGATCATTGGCAGGTTTTTGAAAACCCAATTGCCAATCAGTTGCACCATTAGATAGAGCTGGTATGCTTGTAAAAATTGAGATTAAGAAAAAGATTATTTTCATTTTTGAATGTATATATACTATTTTTTTAAATTATCAGTACTTTAAGCGATGAAACTTGTCTTTATTCTAGGACAGGTTGTCGCTTATCTACCAATGACTGAATACAAAAAAGTGAAGAAATAGCAGCTGTATCAGACCTTAATATTCTTTTACCAAGTGAAACTCGAAGAGCATTTTTCTTTTTATTTAAACTATTTTTCTCTTCATTGCTGAACCCTCCCTCAGGCCCAATAATAACTGCCCATTTTGTATAAATATCAACTTTGGATTTGACCTCATCATAAATTGAGGGTAGGTTTGAATCCGACTCATCACAAAAAACAAGTGCTCTATCACTAGGAAACAAACTCAATAGAGCATCAAGACTAATTATTTTTTCAATTTTAGGAACATCTAATCTCTCACATTGCTGTGAAGCTTCTATGGCATTAAGTTCTAAATTTTTATAATTTAATTTATCAAAATTAGAGAATTCAGTTTTACAAGGAATAAACTTTGATACTCCTAACTCTACAGCTTTTTGAATAGTTATGTTTAATCTGAAAAGTTTAATGGGTGCAAATATTAACCATATATCTGGTTGACTCTCAAATTCCCTAATTTTTTTTATTATTTTTACACCTATTTTTTCCTTAGATACAGAGATAATATTTGCACACCACTCACCAGTAATTCCATCAAAAATGGTTATTGTATCATTTAATTTAATTCTTAATACATTTTTAAGAAAATGATGTTGTTTGCCTTTAATATAAATCATCAGATTTGGAGAAATTTGCTTTTCAATGAATAATCGGGTTTTAGACTTTTGCATCACATTAGTTTATTATAAAATTAAATATAATCTTTATATCAAGATGGATAAAATAATCCCTGAAAAAATAAATAATTATTTAGAATTAATTAGAATAAATAAACCAGTTGGTTTTATGCTGTTACTATGGCCGTGTTGGTTTTCTCTTGCATACATCGATTTACCCCAATTATCACTAATAAATTATTATATTTTATTTTTCGTAGGTTCAGTTATCATGAGAAGTGCTGGGTGTATTATAAATGATTTGGTTGATAAAAAAATAGACTCTAAAATTCAAAGAACAGCATTAAGACCAATCGCAGCAAACAAAATATCAAAGTTGCAAGCTTTTATTTTTTTAATTTTACTTTTATCAATTGGTCTTGTAATTTTATTACAATTTAAACTTCAAACTATTTTAGTTGGCTTAGTTTGCACACCACTAATTGTTTTATACCCATTTATGAAACGAATAACTTTTTGGCCTCAACTATTTCTTGGAATTGTATTCAATTGGGGTATAATTATTTGCTCTGTAGAGTTTTTTGGAACATTAACAAAAGAATTTTTTATTTTATATTTAGCATGTGTTTTTTGGACTATCGGCTATGACACAATATATGCATTTCAAGATTTGAAAGATGATAAAAAAAACAAAATTAAATCAACAGCTGTTTTATTTAACGATAAGGGAAAACATTTAGTTTTAACCTCATATACATTAATGTTTTTATTAATTGGATATTTATCATTAAGTTATCAAAATCAAACATTTGTAATTCTTTTTTTAATAGCTATATTTTGCTTCATTTTTTTTAATTTAACAACATGGGATTATAAATCTGAGAGTAATTCTGGGAAAAAATTTCGCCAAAATAATCTTTTTGGTGCTATGATTTTTCTATATTTACTAAGTTTTTAAAAAATGAAATATCTCAACATGAATAAAAATTCTGTTATTTCACGTCTAATTAATAATTACTTGTTAGATCATAAAATTACTATTTTTTTTGCTTTGATAATGATGATTATTTCTGCAGGAGCTACTGGCTTACATGCATGGTTAGTTAGACCAGCTTTGGATGAAGTTTTAATTAAAGGCAATAAGGAAATGCTATTTTTAATTCCTGTTGCAATTATATTAGTAACACTATGTAAAGGCCTAGCTACATATACTCATTCCTTTCAAATGAGCAAAGTTGCACATTCAGTAATTGCGCAACTTCAAACACAAATGTTTGAAAAATTAATGTATCTTAATTTAAATTACTTTAATGATTCAAAGTCAGGAAATTTAATTTCAAGACTTATAAATGACACTTATTACCTAAGATTAGCAATTGTAAAATCTGTAACAGCTGTAATTAAAGACATTTTGGTTATTATCTTTTTACTTGCAAATATGTTTTATCAAAGCTGGTCGTTAACACTCTTTGCATTCTTTGCATTCCCACTAGCAATTTGGCCTATAAAAAAAATTGGTAAAAGTATCAGAAAAATTACATATGAAATTCAAAATGAAATTGCAAAATTTTCCAATGTTTTGGCTGAAAGTATAAAAGGTATTCGTCAAGTTAAAGCCTACAATAGGGAAGAATATGAAAAGAAAAGAGCTTTCGCAACAATCGATTTTATAAAAAAATTTTTTATTCGTTCAGCGTTTGTAAGTAATAGACTGAGCCCTTTAATGGAATTTATTGGAAGTTTAGCTGTTGCTGTTTCTATCTATGCGGGTGGAGTTTTTGTTTTAAATGAAAGTATGACAACAGGACAATTCATGAGTTTTCTAGTGAGTCTTCTTTTAGCTTACCAGCCTGTAAAAGCTCTTGGAAATTTAAATATAAGTGTTCAAGAAGGTCTAGCTGGAGCTGAAAGAATTTTTTCATTGTTAGATACTTCTTTAGACAAATCAGAAAAACATGAAGCAATTAAAAATATTAAACTAAATGGAAATATTAAATTTAAGGATGTTAATTTTTCTTATACTAATCATAAAGTTCTTAATAATATAAATTTAATAATAGAGGCAGGTAAGAAAGCTGCTTTTGTAGGATTATCAGGCAGTGGAAAATCAACTTTAATTAATTTATTATTAAGATTTTATGATAATTATAATGGCACAATTAGCATTGATCAAAAGGATGTTAGATCTTTATCGCTATATGATTTAAGAGAAAATATTTCTCTAATTACTCAAGAAACTTTATTATTTAACGAGAGCATATTAGATAATATCAGATATGGAAATATGTCATCAAGTGAAGAAAAAATTAGAGAAATTGCAGATATTTCAGGTGTAAGCAAATTTGCAGATCAACTGCCAAATAAACTAAATACTATTGTTGGAGAAAGTGGAATTAAATTATCAGGTGGACAAAGACAAAGAATAGCAATTGCAAGAGCTCTTATTAAAGATGCTCCTATACTAATAATGGATGAAGCCACATCTTCTCTAGATAACCTCACTGAAAAAGAAATACAATTAGCTCTTGATGAATTAATGAAAAATAAAACAACAATAATTATTGCACACAGATTAAGTACTATACGAAATGCAGATATAATTTTTACTTTGGAAAAAGGAAGTATAGAAAGTAAAGGTAATCATGAATATTTAATTAAAAATTCTTCAGTCTATAAAAAATTACAATTGCAAGAAGATACAAATGACAATTAAAAAAACAATTGTTAAAAATTTAATTATTCAACATTTTTTAGCTCTAGTAAGTGCTTTATATATAAAACTAGTAAGAGCAACATCTATCATTTTAGAAAAAAATAATGAGTTTCCCGAATTTTATTGGAAAAATAATAAACCTTTCATATTAGCATTTTGGCATAATCAATTAATGATGATAAGTTATAGCTGGAAATCAAAATCTAAGCTAAACATTCTTGCATCTGGTCATAGTGATGGAAGATTTGGTGCAATAATTGCAAAATATTTAGGATCAAATAATATTCCAACATACTCAGATAAAAAAACAATTTCGTTAAAACCAATATTTAGATTGCTTAAAGACTCACATTATGTAGCTATTACTCCAGATGGACCAAGAGGTCCCAATCAAAAAGTATCAGAGGGAATTATTAAAATTGCAAAAACAAGTCAGGTTCCTATTATTCCTATTGGTTTTGCTTCATCCAAATTTAAGAAACTCAAATCATGGGATTCATTTATGGTTACGAAACCTTTTGCAAGATGTGCATTTGTATGGGGTGAACCAATAATTATTCCCAAAACATCTAGTGAAAATCAAATAGAGGAATTTAAAATTAAACTAGAAGATGAAATAAATATATGTGTAAATCAAGCAAAAAAAGAAATACATGCATAGTATATACAAATTTACTTCTTATTTGTTAATTCCCTTTATTTATTTTAATATATTTTTAAGAGTAATTAAAAAAAAAGAAGATATTAAAAGGTATAAAGAAAGATTTGGATCTACAAATTTAAATAAAAATCAAGGAAAGAAAGTAATTTGGATTCATGCCTCAAGTGTTGGTGAGTTTAAATCATGTGATTTTTTAATTAATAATTTTTATCAAAAATATATTTTAGTAATTACTACAACAACAAAAACAGCTGCAGATTATGCCTTAGAAAACTATGGTGAAAAAATTATTCATCAATATGCGCCTTTTGATGTTTTGCCGTGGATTAATAAATTTTTAGAATTTTGGAAACCTAAATTAGTAATTTGGATTGAATCAGATATATGGCCAAATACAATAGTAAGATTGCGTGAGAAAAATATTGCTGCAGTTTTTTTAAATGCCAGAATATCTCCTAAATCTTTTAAAAAGTGGGAATTTTTTTCATCATATTATAAATTTATTACTAAAACTTTTTTTGCAATCTATGCGCAAAGTAAAAATGATTTACATAGAATAAGAAATCTTACAGATGTTAATGTAAGTTATTTAGGTAATTTAAAATTGACAAAAAGAAATACTTCTTTCACCAAATTGGAAACTACAGAAAAAATAAATATAATGATTGCTAGTACACACCACAATGAAGAAAACTTGATTATTGCTTACTTAGAAAATATTAGTAAAAATTATCCTTTAGTTAATTTTTTTATAGCACCAAGGCATCCGAATAGATCTAAGTTTGTTTATAAATTATTAAAAGATAAAAAACTAGAAGTTGAATATCACAGTAAATCAAAGAATTTGAATTATAGGTTCTTAATAATTGATAGTTTTGGTAAAATGGAAGAGTTTTTTAAAAAGAGTGATATTGTTTTCTTAGGTGGGTCTCTTGTAAAAAAAGGTGGTCATAATCCAATTGAAGCTGCACTTTTAAACTGCGTGATTATTACTGGTTCTAATGTATATAATTGGCAAAATTTATATGATGAAATGTTAAGTCAAAATTCTTGTTTGATGATTAATGAATCAAAAGAATTTGAAACTAAAATAATAAATTTGATTGAAAATAAAAGGTTGATTAATAAGCTCAAAAACAATGCTTTTACTTTTTCAAATACTGTTTTCTTTAAAGAGGACTCATTAATAGAATTATTAAATAATAAATTAGGATATGATGCTTAAAGCACCAAAATTTTGGTATTATAAAAGAGATAGTTTTTTATCAAATCTATTATATCCGCTATCTTTAATGTTTAGGCTTGGTACAAAAATTAGAAATGTATTAAGCAAGGAAAGAAAAGCTAAATTACCTATAATTTGTGTTGGCAATATTGTAGTTGGTGGAGCAGGAAAAACACCTGTCGCACTAAAAATAGGAAATATGCTTAAAAAAGCTGGTTATAATCCACATTTTGTATCCAAAGGTTATGGTGGATTAGAAAAAAATAATACTTTAGTTAAAGATTGGCATTCTCCAAACAGTGTTGGAGATGAACCTTTGTTATTATCTGAAATAGCCCCAACATGGATTGGATTAGATAGAAACAAATCATTTAATTTAGCATACGTAAATGGTGCCAATTGTATTGTAATGGATGATGGTTTTCAAAATCCAACTCTACAAAAAGATTTTTCAATAGTAGTTATTAATGGAGAACAAGGATTTGGTAATAAAAGAGTCATACCTTCAGGACCTTTAAGAGAGAGTATTAATAGAGGTCTTTCTAGAACAAACTTAGTAATAACTATAGGAGATATTTCTGACTATGTAAGAAATAAAATTCCTAAACATATACCTTTGATTGAGGCAAACTTTAAAATAAAAGAAGATGAACTGATGTTAAAAGGTCAGAGGGTTACAGCTTTTGCAGGAATTGCCTATCCTGAAAAATTTTTTAATTCCTTAAAATTAGTGAAGGCTAATATAGTTGATCAAATAAGTTATTCTGATCATCATATATACAGTGAAAATGATTTACTCAATTTAGCAGAAATAGCAAATAAAAATAAGTCTATACTAGTAACAACAAAAAAAGATATAGTTAGAATACCCAAAACTTTCAGATCACTAGTAAAAACAATTGATGGTTTTATACACTTTAACGATGAAAAGCTTCTTTTGGAAATATTAACTAATTTAATTGAAAATAAAATTGAGAATTAATGAAATTCTTGCTTTCAATAAGATATTTAATTGAGTTTGTGCTTTTTAAAAGTATTTTATTTTTATTAAGATTAATACCAAGGAAAATTTCTTATATCATTTTCAACAATTCATTTTTATTATTAGGAAGAATATCCAAATATAATAAAATTGCAAAAAAAAATTGTAAAATTGTATTCTCAGATTTTGATGATATTCAAATAAATAATATAGTGAATAGCAGTTGGAAAAATTTAGGTAAAAATATTTATGAACTAAATTATTTAAGAGAAATTATTAATAATGAGAGTACAATTAAAATAAAAGGTATTGAAAAAATTGAAAAAATAAAAAAAGAAAATACACCGGTAATTTTTTTTAGTATTCATTCAAGCAATTGGGAAATTTGTTTACCTTTACTTGATAAACACGGTTTAAATACTGGCGCTATATACAGACACATAAATAATAATTTTTTTGATAAATATGTTTTCAAAAAAAGAACAGAAGCGCTTAAAACAAAAAATAGTTTTTATACTCCGAAAGGAAAAGTAAGTGCTAAAGAAATACTTGAAGGAGTAATTAATAAAAAAAATATTTTTTTATTAGTCGATCAAAAAGATTCTGCTGGAACATTAATAAATTTTTTTGGAAAAAAAGTTAAAACTCAAATAGGTTTTTTAAAAATAGCCAGAAAATATAACTTGCAGATTATTCCAATGAGAAATATTCGTCTTCCAGACAATACATTTCAGATAACTTTTGAAGATCCTCTTGATCATAATAAAAATAACATAAGTGATGAAACAAAAATGCTAGAAATAAACTCAATCGTTGAAAGATGGATCAGAGATAACCCTGAAAATTGGTTCTGGCAGCATAAAAGATTTAGTTAACTTTTTTAATTTTTATTTCTATTGTTTTATCAATGAGCCTTGCTTTAAGAATATCATTTTCTTCAATTAACTTTGATTCATTAATAACTTTTTTACCCTTAGATAAAATTGAATAGCCTTTCTTTAAATTTGCATGAATTGAATTAGTTTCAACTAATCTTATATAATTTTTGTATTTTTCCTTATTATTTATTATTTCTCTATTTATTGAAAGATGTAAATTTTGCTTAAGATTTTTTAATTTAGATTTATTAAATTTAATTAAGTCACTAGAAATTTTTAAATTATTAGATAATACATAAAAATCTTTAAATGCAATTTCTACATCATTTTTTAATAATCTACTTAATCCAGTACTAAAATAAATTAATCGCTCTTTAAATGAATCAATTATTTGGATTGGTGTTTTGATATAAGAAGCTAATTTTTCAATATTAGTTGAATTTTGTTTAACAAGGATTTCTATGCTATAATTTAATCTCTGTTTTATAGCTGCAATTGAATGGATAAGCTCAGATCTTACAGGAACTACCAATTCAGCAGCGGCTGTTGGAGTTGAAGCTCTTAAATCTGATACAAAATCTATAATTGTTGTGTCAGTTTCATGTCCTACTGCAGAAATAATTGGAATTTCAGATTTACTAACAATTTCTGCTAATTGCTCATCATTAAAAGCCATTAAATCTTCTGTACTACCCCCACCTCTTGCAATAATAATTACATCAGGTTTGTCATCTTTAATTTTATTAAAGCCATTAATTGCATCGATGATATTTTGTGGTGCATCAGTACCTTGAACTGCTACAGGCCAAACATCAATAGGGGTTTTAAAACGATCTGAAATTCTATTAATAATATCATGAATAACAGAACCTGTAGGGGAAGTAATAACACCTATTTTTGATGGAAGATATGGAATTTTTTTTTTATTTGAGACATCAAAATAGCCTTTATCACTAAGTCTTCTTTTTCTTTCTTCTATTATTTTTAATAAGGCTCCTTCTCCAGCTATTTCAATTTTATCAACATCAATCTGATAGGTTGTTTTAAATTTTGACCAAGTTGTAATTCTTCCAGTCAATGTTACTTCCATGCCTATTTCAGGTTCAAATGTAAGTGATTGTTTTTTTTGCTCCCAAATTACAGCACTCAAAATTGATGTTTCATCTTTAAGAGTTATATATAATTGACCTTTTGTCGCGACACGTATTTCTGATATTTCACCTTTAATGCGAACATAACTAAAATGATCTTCTATTATATTTCTAAGTTCTTTATTAAATTGAGTAACGCCATATTCTGGGATATTTAATTTTAAATTCATTTTCTTAACTGTATAAAAAAGTTTTCCAACAAGTGCTTACAATCATTTTCTAATATACCCCCATAAATTTCAGTTTTAAAAGTATGTTTTTTATTATTAAAAAATTTATTTTTCTCAATACCTCCATTTTTTTCATCATAAGCTCCAAAATATACTTTTTCAATATGTGCCTCACTAATAGCTGAAGCGCACATCAAGCAAGGCTCTAATGTTATAAACATAATAGTGTTGTTTAAATACTTAGTAGATAATTTTTTACACGCATTTATTATTAGATCTATTTCGCAATGATAAATAGCATTATTTTCTTTATTTATTTTGTTGTAACTTTTTACAATAATCTTATTTGTTTTGCTATTGACTAATATTCCTCCAACAGGAACTTCATCATTTTTATATGCATATTTGGCTTGATT
This sequence comes from uncultured Alphaproteobacteria bacterium, assembly GCA_902576125.1. Taxonomy (GTDB): domain Bacteria; phylum Pseudomonadota; class Alphaproteobacteria; order HIMB59; genus CACPNW01. The sequence continues at coordinate 11,539 of CACGUF010000010.1, forward strand.
AATCGCTTCATTCATAAAAAAATTAATGTTCATATAGTAAATATTTAAATAAAATTATATTATCATTATATGAAAAATCCAATCATAGGGATAACATTAGATTTTGAAAATAACGGTGGATACTCTAAATTTCCTTGGTATGCGATTAGGGAAAATTATTTAACTTGTCTATATAAATTAGGGGCAGTACCATTTCCAATTTTGCACGAAAGTTCAATTAATAATAGGTTGCTTAATATTTTAGATGGTTTGGTTATCACGGGAGGTAATTTTGATATTAATCCAAAACTTTATTCTAAAGAGGATTTGGGTTCAAGAAATATAAAAGATAAAAGAACTAATTTTGAAATTGATATATTCAAAAAATTTCTTGATACAAAAAAACCTATTCTAGGGATTTGTGGAGGTGAGCAGTTAATGAACATTGCAAGCGGTGGAAACTTAATTCAAGATATTAATAAATCTATCAAGACAACAATATTTCACGAACAACAAAATCCAAGAAATGAAGTGAGTCATGAAATTACAATAATTAAAAATTCTAAACTATATAATATTGTTAGTAATGAAAAAATTGAAGTTAATAGTGCACATCATCAATCAGTAAAAAATCTTGGTAAAGATTTTATATCAACTGCATCAGCTTCGGATGGAGTTATTGAAGCAATAGAACATATTAAGCACCCTTGGTGTATTGGAGTACAATGGCATCCTGAATTTTTGATTACTGATGCTGATATTGCAATTATTGAAGATTTTGTTCTTAATGCTAAATAAAATGAGAATAGCAAAATTTATTGCTAATGCCGGTTTTTGTTCTCGAAGAGAGGCAGAAAAACTAATTGAAAAAAAATTAGTTAAAATAAACAATAACTTATGTTTACACCCTAGTGAGCTTGTAAGTAAAAATGATAAAATTACTATTGAAAGCAAAACCATAAAACCAAATGAAACTATTAGACTTTGGAAACTATATAAACCTATAAAATATATTTGTTCAACTAAAGATGAGCAAAATAGAAAGAAAATATTTGATTTGCTCCCAAAAGATTTTCCAAGAACAATTAGTATTGGGCGATTAGATTTTATGAGTGAGGGACTGATTTTATTAACTAATAATGGTGATTATTCTCGTACACTAGAACTTCCAGATAAGGGTTATGAAAGAATTTATAGAGTATGTATAAGAGGTGCAATTGAAAAAAAAAGTTTAGAAAAAATAAATAAAGGTATCACGATAAATAATATTATTTATAAAAAAATTAAAATAAATATTGATAAGTCTAATAAGAAATTTACATGGTTAATTGTAAAACTTACAGAAGGAAAAAATCGAGAAATAAGAAATATTTGTAAATATTTCTCATGGCAAATTGTAAAGTTAATAAGAATTCAATATGGACCTTATAAGTTAGGTGATTTAAAAGAAGGCAAAGTACAAGAAATTAAAATAAAAAATGCCTAGTATTATTGGAGGGAAATATAAGCGGACTAAAATAAAAGTTCCAAATAAATTAGTAAGACCAACCTCAGCACTTAAAAGAGAAGCTATTTTTTCAATTTTAGAGAGCTATTCCATGCAAAATTCTATTGATATTTACAAAAACAAATCAATAATTGATATCTTTGCTGGCTCAGGCTTAATTGGTCTAGAAGCGATTTCAAGAGGTATGAAAAAATCATACTTTATTGAAAATAATGATACCGTGTATAAAGTCTTAAAAAGTAATTGTGATAAAATTTGTAAGATAAATGAATATGAAATTATTTTTGAAAAAGCAATAAGTGGAATAAATAAAGTATTTGAAGTTGAACCATCTGTAATTTTTATAGATCCACCATACAATCAACAAGATATAAACTTAATTTTATTAAAAATTTTAAAAAATAAAATTAAATCTAAAGATACAATAATCATAATTGAAAGTGAAAAAAAACACAAAATAGAAGTTCCAGAGAATTTAATTGTTTTTAAAGAAAAGATATATGGAAAAACTAAATTATTATTTTTAAATTAAATTAAATATTTTTTTGTTAATAATTTACCTTGCTCAACAGCTGGTTGATCAAAAGGATCAACATCAAAATAAATACATGCAGCAATTGTCTCAATGATACTATTTGCCATTAATATACCAATCGATTCCTCATTTATTGTCTCTATTAATATTTCACGAAATTTAAAACCATTTAATTTGAATGTATCTATTGTTGCATCTTGTTCAGCTTGCATTAAGTCTCCCATTTTTTTGCTGATCAAATAATCTACTGATTCCATTTCCATAATTTTGGAGTCTATTTTTAAACCTTTTGTTGCATAATTACTTTTAATAAAAGTAAAAAATTTATCCTTGGGCCCATCTAAATATAGTTGAAGTTGACTGTGCTGATCAGTAGTACCTGTAGCATGCAAGGCCGTTACTCCTCTATTTTTTTTTCCAATACTCTCAGCCCATAATTGCAAATACCATTTTCCAAAATAATTTAAACCATCTGAGTATGTCATTAAAACATTTAATAAAAATTTATTAGATTTACAAAATTTAAAAATTTGTGCAAATTTTAATGAGTCAATAAAATTATTTTGATTTATTACTTTTAATACTCCTTGATGAATTTTTTTTACATCTAGTCCTGATAATATTGCAGGGACCATTCCTACATTAGAAAAAACAGAATAACGACCTCCAATATCATTCTTATGTTCTAAAAGCAGGCAATTATTATTCTTTGCAATATTGAATAATGGTGAGTCTTTGAATTCTGTTATAATCATCATGTTTTTATATAAAAGATCTATAATATTTTTTTCATTTGCAATATTTATCAAACATCCAATTTGTGATAGTGTTTCAGGAGTAGTTCCTGACTTAGAAATAACTATAAAGCCCGTAGACTTAATGTCTAATTTAAGAATTTGACTTTGAAAAAAAAATGGATCAATATTATCGAAAAATTGAATATCATCTGTTTTATTTATAGAAATATTGATAAGTGCTCTAGCTCCAAGATTTGAGCCTCCGGTTCCAAAAACTACATATTTTTTTTTATTTTTTTTAAATAATTCAGCTTGATCTATTGTTGAATTCAATAAATCATTATCCTTTACAATATTTAGTGCTGGTAAATTGTTACAAATACTTTTTATTTTAAGGTTAAGATCTTCAATGTTATTAATTTTTTTAATATCATTATCGAAATTTATATTTGTAAAATTAATTTCCATTTATTTTTAAAAAAAGAAAAATCTTTTTTTCTTTTTATTTTTATTGACTTTTACTTTTGGAATCTCTGTATTTGACTCTGTTTCCTTATTTAAAAGTTTATTTCTTAATCTTTCTGATTCAGCGATTGAATCGAGAATTTCAATTTCATCATTCCATGATTTAGATACAGATCTTTTTTCAGAGGCGAATTGCTCATTAATTTCATCCCTTATACTATCATTAGTATCATCAACATTGCTCTGTTTTAAAATATTTTCCATTGTTGATAAATCTGAGTTTTTTGAATTGGTTTCATCATCTAATCCAAAAAGTATTTCTTTTGCTAATTCGCTCTCAGCTTTATCAAGATTTTTTTCTTCCAACTGATCTGGGGGAAGAAGATTAAAATCTGGAGGAATTACAAGAGGTGGATTTTCAATAACAGCAAATTCGTCAATATTTTTTCTGTTTACACCTGCACTTTCCCTTACTTTAGAACAAGAAACTAATAATAAGGAAGATGTTAAAGCAAGAATTAATATTATTTTCATTTTCTATTAAAATTAAATTTTTTTAACATATTAAATAATATCATTATTATACCAATAGAGATATAAATATCAGCAAAATTAAACGCTGGCCAATAATATTGATTAATATGAAAGTATATAAAATCTATTACGAAACCATTTATTAATCTATCGACAATATTTCCAATTGCGCCACAAATTATAATAAATAAACCCCAATACTCTAGTTTGTTTTGTGCATTTAATAAAAGGTAAACAACAAAAAGAACTACTAATAAACCAATTATAATTAAATATAAACTAGGTATTGTTTCAGAAAACAACCCAAATGAAACTCCAAAATTATGGATATGTGTAACATCAAAAAAAGGGGTTATTTTAATGAATTTATATAAATCAATATAATTAAAAACTAAATATTTTGATAAAAGATCAACAAAAACTAAAATTAGAAAAATTAAAATTTTTTGCAAATTTTTAACCTTATGAAATTGCATTTTCGCATCGATCACATATTTCATTACGTATTAATTGTTCTTTATATTTCCAACACCTTTGACACTTTTGTCCATTAGTCTTTGAAACAACAATTTTTACATTTGTAATATCTTCTAATGAAAATCCCTCAGTATGATCACTTATTTCATGAAGTTTAAAGGATGAAGTAATACATATCTCATCTAGAGGATAATTTTTTATTTTTTCTATCTTTGAGCTTTCAATATAAATATCAATATGTGCCTCAAGACTAGATCCAATAATTTTATCAGCTCTCTTTTTTTCTAATGCTCCGGTTATTACTTTTCTAATTTGTTTTATAATTAGCCAGATTTCTTTAATATTTGAATTTTCATAATTTGCAGGAGTTTGTAAAAAATCCTCTAGATGAATACTTGTTTGATTTCCTCTGGCTTTCCATGCCTCTTCAGCAGTAAATGATAATGATGGAGCAAGCCATCTAATTAAATAATTGAAAATTATATCTAAAAGAGTTCTTGATGATCTTCTTATTTTTGATTCTCTTCCATCACAATATATTACATCTTTTCTAATATCAAAATAAAATGCAGAAAGATCATTGGAGCAAAAATTAAGTAATGTTGTAAACATAAGATGAAAATTAAAGTTTTTTACACACTCAGAAATAATTTTATCAATTTCCCATAATCTATGTAGAATATATTTTTCTAAATCAGGAAACTCATTTTCATTTATTTTTTCATTTTCATTAAAACCATCTAAATTACCAATTAAGTATCTAAAAGTATTTCTGATTCTTCTATAAGAATCAGTTTGAGATTGTAAAATTGCATTATCTAATTTCAAATCATCATAATAATCTGATGCAACAACCCATAACCTGAGAATATCAACACCATATTTTTTTAAAATATCATCAGGAGAAATAACATTACCAAGAGATTTTGACATCTTCCTTCCTTTGCCATCAACAACAAAGCCATGTGTTAATACACTCTCGTATGGAGCTCTACCTCTTGTCCCTGACGATTCTAGTAAAGAAGAGTGGAACCAACCACGATGTTGATCACTACCTTCTAAATACATCGATGCAGGCCATTTTAAATCTTCTCTTTTTTCTAAACAAAAAGCATGTGTTGAACCACTATCAAACCAGACCTCCACAACATCTTTAACTTGTTCATACTCCTCTATTGAATACTTATCACCAAGAAATCTCTGAGGATTTTCTGTAAACCAAGTATCACTTCCCTCCTTTTCATAAATATCTGCAATACGATCAATTACACCTTGATCCCTTAGTGGTTGTCCACTTTCTTTGCTAACAAATAATGGTAAAGGAACTCCCCATACCCTTTGTCTAGAAATACACCAATCAGGTCTAGTTTCTATCATTGAGCGAAGACGAGTTTGACCTTGTTCTGGATAAAAAATAGTTTCATCAATTGATTTTAAGGCAATATCTCTTAAATTGTTCTTTTCCATAGAGATAAACCATTGAGGTGTATTTCTATAAATTAATGGAGCTTTTGATCTCCAAGAATGAGGATAGCTATGTCGTAAAGTGCCCTTAAATAATAATTTTGATAATTCATTCAATTTATCTGCAATTTTACTATCAACTTTATAAATATGCTCACCTTCAAAACCTTTCGCGTGATTATTATATCTGCCATCATCCTGAACAGTCTGAATAATATCAACACCATTTTTTATACCTAAATTATAATCATCATCACCATGTCCAGGAGCAATGTGAACTATTCCAGTTCCTTGTTCTAAATTCACAAAGTCTCCATGAAATGGTTTTACAATAAAATCATACCCTATTTTTTTAAATGGGTGTTCACATTCACATTCTGATAAATGCTTACCTTCAAACTCTTGAATTTCTCTATATTTTTCTATTCCAATTTCATCACATACTTGTCTTACTAAATCTTTTGCTAAAATAAGTTTATCCCCAGTAACAGCTAAAGATTCATTTGTAATTTTTTCGACCTCAATAAGAGAATATTTTAAATCTTTACCAAATGCTAATGCTCTATTACCTGGTATAGTCCAAGGAGTTGTTGTCCATATAATTATATTAGATCCTTCAAACTCTTTATTTGCAGCACTACTTATTAAAAATTTTACATATATTGTGTTTGATGTATGATCCTCATACTCAACTTCTGCATCTGCTAAAGCTGTTTTTTCAACAACAGACCATAGAACAGGCTTTGCGCCTTTATATAAACTTTCATCAATTAAAAATTTTCCAAGTTCACGAACAATTTGAGCTTCTGCTTGATTAGACATTGTAAGATATGGGTTAGCCCAATCTCCCTCTACGCCCAATCTTCTAAATTCCTGCTTTTGGATATCTATCCATTTTTCTGCAAACTCTCTGCATTCTTGTCTAAATTGAACAACAGGAACATCATCTTTATTATTACCTTTTTTTCTATAACTCTCCTCAATTTTCCATTCAATTGGTAATCCATGACAATCCCATCCTGGTACATAAATAGAGTCTTTACCTGCCATTTGTTGAGTTCTTACAATGACATCCTTTAGTATTTTATTTAGTGCGGTTCCCATATGTATATGCCCATTTGCATATGGAGGACCATCGTGGAGAACAAATTTTTCTCTTCCTTTTGATTTTTCTCTCAATTTATAAAATATTTTTTCTTTATCCCATGCCTCTAAAATTTTCGGTTCTTTTGAAGGCAAATTTGCTCTCATTTCAAAATTAGATTTTGGGAGAAAAATAGTATCTTTATATTCCATTAAATTTTATGATATTTTTTAGCTTTTCTAACATCTTTTTTAATTTGATTAGTTAGAGATTTAAAATCCTTATATTTTTTTTCAGGTCTAATAAATGTTAGAAATTCAACAGTCAATTCCTTACCGTAAATATTACCATTAAATTCAAATAAATGAGTTTCTAGAAGTAAATTTATTCCTTTTACTGTTGGCCTTTCTCCAAAATTGGCAATTCCTCTATAAACATTACCTTCAATTATTGCATTTACACAGTACACACCTTTTTTAGGTAAAATATGATTGCCTGGCTTCATATTTGCCGTTGGAAAATTTATAAGTCTAGCTTTTTGATCACCCTTAATAATCTTACCTTGCATAAACCAATGACGTCCTAGAGACTCAGAGACTTTTTCAAATGATCCATCATTAATATCTTTCCTAATTATTGATGAAGAAAATTTTAAATTAGTTTTTTTATTTTTAACATGTTCAATTACTGATAATCTATAATTATATTTATTAGATAATTTTTTTAATAATCTTATATCTCCTTTTCTATCTTTACCAAATCGAAAATCTTTTCCTACTATTATTTTTTTGACATGTAATTGTTTAACTAAAATTTTTTCAATAAAATTTATTGCATCCAAATTTGATAAAGTTTTGTTAAATTTGTATTCTATATAATTTTGTACACCTAAAGAATTGAGAAAATATTTTTTGTAATCATTTGTAATGATATTAAAATTATTATTACTTCTTTTAAAATAAATTTTTGGGTGTGGCACAAATGTCATTATGGATGATATAAGATTTTCTAATCTAGAATTATTTATAATTTTTTTTATCACATTTTGGTGACCGAGATGAATACCATCAAAATTTCCAATGCACAGACAAAGGTTTCGTTTTTTAAAATCTTTTTTTGTATTTAATTTATATAATTTCACTTTAGTTTATAGATATATAAATATACCTATAAACTAGATTTAAAAATTGAACTACAGGTACTTATTTAAAATATTTTCTAAATACTCTTGATTGCCCGACCTTGGTTCAGGCTCAATATTTTCATCAAGTACTTTTTGGTGAATTGACTCAAGAGATGTTCTTTTATTATGTATATAATTACCTAAATCTTTGTGCCAATCCTCATATCTTTTTGATACATAATCAGAGAGCTTTTTATCATTTATCATTTTTTCTGTAGCCAAAAGAGTTTTAGCACATACATCCATTCCTCCAATATGAGCATAAAATAAATCCTCAGGATCTATTGATTGTCTTCGAATTTTTGCATCAAAATTCAACCCACCTTTACCAAGACCTCCATTTGAAAAAATATGATAAAAAGGTAGAATTAATTCTGAAACACTATTAGGAAATTGATCAGTGTCCCAACCTAGTAAAGTGTCACCTCTATTAATGTCAAGACTTCCAAGAGCATTATTTGCAATAGCATATGATATTTCGTGCTCAAAACTATGCCCTGATAAAGTCGCATGATTTGCCTCAATATTTAATTTTATTTCATTTTCCAAACCAGTTTTTCTTAAAAAAGCTAAACATGATGCTGAATCAAAATCATATTGATGCTTTGTTGGTTCATGTGGTTTTGGTTCAAGTAAGATTTGACCATCAAAACCAATCTTATGTTTATAGTCTACTACAAGCTCTAGAAATCTTTTAAGATTATCAATTTCCAATCCCATGTTGGTATTAAGAATAGTTTCATATCCTTCTCTACCACCCCATAGAACATAGTTGCTACCACCTAGTCTTTTAGTAGCGTCCATACAATCTTTTACTTGTGCTGCTTTATAAGCAAAAACTTCTGGGTCCGGATTTGTAGAGGCGCCACTCATATATCTTTTATGAGAAAATGCATTTGCTGTTCCCCATAAAAGTTTGACATTTGAAGTTTCCATTTTTGTTTGCATGATATCAATAATATGAAGGAAATTTTTTTGCGTTTCTTTATAGCTTGTCCCTTCTGGAGAGATATCTCTGTCATGAAAACAAAAGAAAGAAGTTTTTATTTTATTAAAAAAATCAAAAGCTTCATCAAGTTTCATTTCAGCCATTTTAAGAGGATCTCCACTAGACATCCATGGTCTTTCAAATGTTGCTCCACCAAACGGATCTAATCCAGGCCAAGTAAAAGTGTGCCAATAACAAGTTGCAAAACGAAGATGTTCTTTCATCGTTTTTCCTAAAACTTGTTTATTTTCATCATAATATTTGAAGCTTAAAGGATTATCACTATCTGGACCCTCATAAATTATTTCATTAATTTTTTTAAAATAGTCACTCATTTATTCCTCCCAATCTATTCCGATAAACATTTTTTAAACATACTATATTATAAAATTTATGATAGAATTAGGTTTAAAAAAATTTAAGATCAATAATTGAATTTAGAGGTAAAAATGAAATATTTGCACACTATGGTTAGGATTAAGGATATCAAAGAATCTATTGATTTTTATTGTAACAAATTAGGCCTTAAAGAAATAAGAAGGCGTGAAAGTGAAAAAGGTAGGTTCACACTCATTTTTTTAGCAGCTGAAAATAGTGATGATATAACTGGATTGCTTGAGTTAACATATAATTGGGATCCTGAAAAATATACTGGGGGAAGAAATTTTGGTCACTTAGCTTACAGTGTAAAAAATATTTATGAAACATGCGATAATTTAATTAAAAATGGTATTACTATTAATAGACCACCTCGAGATGGACGTATGGCATTTATAAAATCTCCAGATAATATCTCTATTGAAATACTTCAAGAAGGTGAAGCTCTTCCTATAAAAGAACCTTGGGCTTCAATGGAAAATAATGGTTCTTGGTAAAATTTAATATGAATAAAAGAAAAAAATTAACAGTTTATGATTATTTAAAATCTAAAGGGAAAAGGCAGCTAAGTAACTTATTTGTTCATACTATTGAAGAAGCTGCTGCTGCTGAAGAAGCTGGAATAGATTATATTGTTGCAGCACATGATCTTCCAAAATTTGGAATAAATGCTTCATTGAATGATGTAAAAAAAATAAGAGAGGTTGCGCCAAGCTGTTTTATGCAATCTGCTGGACCAATACCACCGGCTTCAGAATATGAAGCTATAAAATTTGCACATGATTATTTGTCTTTTGGTGTAGATTGTATCTATGTTGGTAACCATAGTTTAAAATGGATTAGGGCCATGCGTGACGAAAATATTCCAACCATTGGTCATGTTGGGTTAATTCCTGGTAAAGCAACCTGGATAGGTGGTCTTAGAGCAATTGGTAAAACAGCAGATGAGGCAATTGGTGTACTTAAACATACTTTAGATTTGCAAGATGCAGGAGTAATAGGTGTTGAACTTGAAGTTGTACCACCTAAAGTTGCAAAAGTTATTACAAAAAAAGTTGAAATAATTACGATGTCGATGGGAAGTGGTTCAGACTGTGATGCTCAATTTTTATTTTCAAATGATGTCTTAGGATGGAACGAGGGTCATATCCCCAGACATGCAAGAGTATACAGAAATTTTAAAAAAGAATATGCAAAATTGCAAGAAGAGAGGGTTGCAGCATTTAAAGAATTTCATGAAGATACGATAAATAAAAATTTTAATGATACTAAAATAACAGTTCAAATTAAGGATGATGAATTTGATAAATTTTTAGAACTAGCTGAAAAAATTTAATTAGGGATACTTAACTCTATTTTATAATTTGGATTTCTAGCTTGTTTAAAAATTGCTGGGATAATTTCTCTATAAGCACCCCATAAGCCTTTTTTTGCAGGAGGCATCTGGTTTTTGATTAAATTATGAAGTTTTGGCAAGTTATATGATGGCACAGTGGGAAAAATATGATGTTCAATATGATATTCCATATGCCAATATAAAAAACTGAAAACGGGATTTAGATAAACAGTTCTTGTGCTATAACGATGGTCTTTAATATTTTCTTGCAAGCCTGTATGTTGCGTTAAACCAAAAGATGCTACAAGTGTTTTGCCATAAAAACCAGGGAGTACAAAGTATAAAACTGGTAGCCACGTTTGGTAGACTATAGATATTAAAATTAAAATTATCCAGATACCAACATGTATTCTCGCAGAATTTCTGCATTTTGATCGCTCCTTTTCAGGAATACATTGTTCCATAACGGGTGTAGTAATACCAATCGCATGTTTTATAGTTTCAAATTGAAGTGTTTTATGAAAAGTGATCATTGTCGCAAAAGGAATAAAATGAGAGAAAAATAAAAACAAATCAGTTGGTTTTCTTATCGCAATTTCAAAGTCGTGAGGATCATCATATGCTGTGAATCCGTGATGTTTAAAATGAGACCATCTCCACCTTACTGGTTCAAAATTATCCATGTAACTTGCAATTTGGTAAAAAAAATTATTCCATAATTTTGATTTAAAAGCAGTTTTATGTCCTGTTTCATGCCATATAGAATCACTACAAGCATATATATTTCCATAAATAAGAAAGAAAAGAAGGCTCCACCAAGTACCCCATGTAGCATAGGCAAGATATCCAAAAAAAATAAGTATACTAAAATATATTAAGACATGCTTAAAGCCAGCCCAATCTGATTTTTCACATAGCTTCCTAAACTCTTCTTTATCTACTTGTGGACGATACCATTTCTCTAAATCGACTTTCATATTTATATAATTATCATGAAAGAGTTATTTAGAAAATAAAAATAAAAATAGATTATAAGGCAAGTTGTTTTTTTCCAAGAGAAGTAAGATCACATAAAGTGGCTCTGTTTTTATAATTTACTTCATAATCTTCGGGAGCAAAATCAGGAGGGCTTTTACCTTCCAAAAATTTTTGAGCTTGTTTTTTTGAATATTCCAAGTTTTTTTTACAATATGGTGTCGATCCAACATAAACCACATTAGAATACCCTTCTCCAGAATGCATGTCCTCTACTGCGTGAACTACGTCAGGATGCCACCAAACTGTATCTCCTGGTTTCATTTTTGGTATTGAAACAAGACCTCTTAACAATAAACCATGATATTTTCTATTAATTGATAATGCACGAGCAGGTTTTGAGTCACATAAATTTGACTCATCAACATCGTCCATCAAAGCTCTAGTTAAGATGAAAGCCATAGACTTAGCAATAGGTATTAATTGTAATGTTCCATCACCAGGACCTTGTTCAGTAAGAGCAACCCAACCCTGAAAAGTTCTAAATACATGGCTAACTGCAGGAGATTCTATCATTTGAGTAGTATTTCTAAAAGTAGCATTAAATGGATCATAATTTTCAAAATCATCAGAAAATATTTTTTCATAAACAGATTGATAGCCTTTATCAATCCAACGCTCCACAGATCCGGCATCACAATGGGGTGATAAGCCAAGTGTTGAATCACCTGGCTCTCTTCTTCTTACTCTATCTGCATAGACAAGCTCATTATTTGGATCAAAAATTAAATCATTATTATTATCTTTGTATTGCCATAAATGATTTAGCCATTTTTTAGACTTATCTAATTCAACTGATTGTCTGATATTAACTTGTACTTTAGACCAATAAAGACCAAATATTTGAGGTTTTCCAGATTTGAGATCACTAAAATATTTATCTATGTCAGCTTTTTTCTTTTGATCCTCATAATAATTATTTTCTTCTATATAGGACTCTAGTTCAGTATTCATTTTGCTGATTTTATCATCATCAAATACATCTCTAATTACAATACAGCCTCTTTTTTTTACTTCATTCACTATTTTTTCTTGATGAATATTTAATTCATTAAATTTTACTTCAGGAATAATATTAGAATTATTTTTTTTTAATTCTTCAATTTTCAAAATTTCATTTTCAATATATTTTTGGATCTTTAAAAAATTTTTTTTGTAATTTTTTGATTTATTTTTTAAAATTTTTTTTTCTTTTATTATTCTGTCTTCAATATTATTTAGTTTAATCATTTTTTAATAGCAACTGTATTTCTTCTTCTAAAAAAGGTTTTGGTTGATCACATGTAGATCTTAATTGAACTTCTTGTTTTAATTCAACTGCTATTATAATTGATTCAATAATATCTAAAACGTGCAAGGCTAATTTACCATTACAACGATGATTACAATTATTTTCCATAGAGTTGATCATTTCTGATAAACCAATACCTCTATAATTTGACTGTTTTGGTGCTTCATTGCTTCGTCCACTATGATTAATAATATTAGTTTTGCCTAAATATCTATTTTCTACAGATAACTCTCTCCATTTGGATCCAAGTTCATGAGAAAGTAAGACTGGGCCACCAAACATATTTGGATCAGGCACAACCAAAGATCCGTTAGTTCCATATAATTCCATGTGATTTCTTGAGTGGTTTTGAACATCAAATGAAATGAAACCTTGAATAATTGTCTCATTTAAAAACTCAATATCAAGCATGACAGAAGTTGAAATTTCAACATCAAAAAATTTACCTTTTTTTGGACCAACTAAATACTCTCTTTTTTCAGAGAATAATTTTCCTCTAGCTCTTACATTTTTTGCAGGTCCTAAAAGATTAACCAGAGTCGTAAAAAAATAAGGACCCATATCAATCACTGGACCTCCACCAAGTTGAAACCATGATTCAGGATTTGGATGAAATTCTTGAACACCCGGAAAAGCAAAAATAAAATTACCTGTTAAAATTTTTCCAATTTCGCCTTCATCAATTAACTGTCTTGTCATTTGAACTCCTCCACCTAAAAAAGTATCAGGAGCATTACCAAAATAAAGATTATTTATCTTAGCTAATTCTAACAGATCTTTTGCTTCATTATATTTAATTGACATTGGTTTTTCACTATAAACATGCTTACCAGCTTCTAATGCTAATTTTGAAACTTCATAGTGTGCTTGTGGAATGGTAAGATTAAGAATTATATCAACATCATTGTCTTGTAATATCTCATCTACTGTCATTGATTTGATATTATATTGTTCAGCACATTTTTTTGCAGGCTCTGAAAACTTATCAGCACAAGCAATAAAATTTATATTATTAAAATAATCCTGTGATCGAAAATAAGTTTCTGCAATATTTCCACAACCTATAAGACCAATATTTTTCATATTTGTTATTTTTTAATTAAAATATTTATAGAGAATTTGAGTAGAAAATATAGATATTATTTAATTTTATATCCTAATCCAATATTATTAGTTTTTTTACTTACATCCATAACTTTTGGATATTCATAATTTAATCCTAATAGTTGTTGTACTCTCTCGGTTGAATTATTTTTAAAATCTTCTGACAAGTAAGAAACTAAATCCTCAACAGGTTTTATATATTTAGGTAGGAATTCAATTAGCAATGCTGCTCTTTGATTATCAGATTTATTTGGAGAAGCACCATGCCAACAGTTTCCATTAAAAAATACTAAATCACCAGGATTAGCTACCATTTGTTCCTTGTTTGAAAAGTCATCTTTTTCATTTGGATAATGTAATACTTTTTGTGATCCTGGAATATATGCCGTTGCGCCTGATTCAACTGAACATATATCTAACGGTATAGTTGCTTGACAGTTTTGTGGAAATGAACTGTTTAAACCCATCGGAAAAGTTTCACTATTATAAAAATCCCAATAAGGATAATCTAAATGTAATTCTTGGCCAGGTGAACCTGGTAACAATCTACTAGCACAGTAAGAACCACAAAAAAATTCTGTGCCTAATAGCTTTGACATTAGATAAAAAATAATATCATTTGTAATTATCTTACTAAAAATCTCTCCTTTGCCGAATAAATTCCACACCCTTTGTTGAAGTTGAATTTTTCCAGAAGCTTCTGCCTCTGCATTAAAGTGTGATTCTTTTTGTTCTTGTGTATCTGCAAAATGATTAACAATTTCTCTTGCATCTTTGATATCATTTAAGTCATAAATGTTTTCAATAACTATAACTCCAGATCCACGCATCAATTCTTTTAATGCTTCATCAATGTGAAAATTATTTTTTGAGAATTTCTTCATAGTTAAATTTTAAATGAAAAAAAATAAAAAAAAATAAAAAAAAATTATAATTCTAATTCTTTAGCAAGATCACCAATTTCTGCGCCTCCTGCCATCAATCTCTTCACATCCTCACCGCCAAGTTCTGAAGATAACCCTGAACCAATTACCTCACCTAAACTTAAAAAAGTATATCGATCCGCAATAAGGCGTGCATGTATTTCATTGTGCGTAATTAATATTATTGCAATATTTCCAAGGCGTTGAACTTTTTTTATAGTTTTTAATACTTCCATTTGCTGTTTTTGACCAAGTGCTGAAGTTGGTTCATCCAAAATAAGTATCTTCGCACCAAAATAGATTGCTCTAGCAATTGCCAGTGTTTGTCTTTGACCACCAGACATTGTGCCCACTGGCTGATTAAAATCAGATAAATTTATTCCAATTTTCGACATTTCTTGAGAAGTTATTTTATCCATCTCATCCATTTGCATTAAACCAAATGGACCTGGTCCTTTTTTAATTTCTCGACCAAGAAAAAAATTTCTAGTTACAGATGTTAATGCATTTAATGCTAAGTCTTGATAAACTGTTCCAATCCCTGCATCAGAAGCTTGTCGAGGGGAAGTAAAATTAACTGTTTCTCCATCAACTTTAATTTCTCCACTAGTCATTGGGTGAACTCCTGAAAGAACTTTAATCAAAGTTGATTTTCCTGCACCGTTATCTCCCAATAGAGCATGAACTTCACCTGGATAAACATCTAATGAAACACCATTTAAAGCTGTAAAAGATCCGAATCTTTTAACTAAATTTTTAATTTCAATTAAAGGTTTTCTATCCATTTAAATACTGCCAATTATTCTTTTTCTTATATTTTCATTTGTAAGCGCTGCCGCAACAAGGACAGCTCCAAGAAAAACTCTGTAAAAAGATCCATCAATACCAGGAATATAGAAGAATGCTTCTTTTGCTATTCCAAATATAATTGTACCTAAAATTATACCAAGTATAGTTCCAAATCCTCCTGTAAGAACAACACCACCAATAACAGCAGCGGCTATTGCTTCTAATTCTTTAAGATTTCCTTTTGCTGTATCTGCTGTGTTAACTTCAAATACTTGACATGCCGCAAACATTGTTGCGCAGAATGCAGTAAACATAAATAAAGAAATTTTAACCTTGTTTGTTGGAACACCATTGGCTTGAGCCGCACTAAGGTTACCTCCAGTTGAATATATCCAGTTACCTGCTTGTGTTCTGCTTAAAACAAAATAACAAACCAAAGCTAAAAGCAACCAAATCATTAAGCATGAATACATTCCTTTTGCAAAAATATTTCCATAATTATTTACATTCCAATCTGCTGTGAAATACAACCAATCAAAAACTGGTTCCATAATATCACCACCAAAAAAGTTAGCCACAGGCCTAGCAGTATAAATTGTATCTATGTAAGCTTTTGCTACATCTATATCAGTAACTGCTTTTGCAGCAACTGCTGGAACATCAACACCAGCTTCAATTTTTTTTGTTAAAATTTCTACCATTGAGTCATTTCCTGATTTTTTTGCACCAGCAAGAGACTTTTCTAATGTATCAATCATTTTTTTAGAAGCTAATGCAGTTTTACTAGCAGCCACTTTTTCATTTATATATGTAAGTTGTTGCGTTAATTTTGCAACAGTGTTAGCTGGCAGATTGCTTAATATTTCTAATAGTTGATCATTTGGCAACATCTTAGCTGCATCTCTTTCCATTTCTCCATGACCAGGAACATTAATTATATTTTTTATATCTGGTAATTCTGTAACTGTTGTTGATCCTGCCGTTTGATCTGGAGCACGGTTAAATGCTCTATAAGAAACCTCTGTAACACCCCTTAGAAAAAATAGACCACCGAGTGTAACTATAAAAGATGCAATTCCACTTTTTACGATCAGCCATCCCTGAAACCATCCAAAAGCAAGTGTGAAACATAATGTAATCAATAGAGCGGTTAGGGGAGAAACGTCAGTAATCTCAAATATTTTCAAACCCTCAAAGTGAAATCCTCCATCAAAGGAAATATAAGGAATAACAACAGCAAATCCCCATTTAAGTATCATTGCCATACATCCACCTGCAAAACCTATCATAGATCCTACTGATAAATCAAATTCACCAGCGATGATCAACATTCCGGCTCCAAGAGCCACTATACCAAGTTGTGCAATTACTCTAAAATTATTTCTTATACCTAAAGCATTAAATCCTTCTCCGGCAAATGGGTTTAAAGAAAACTCTCCTTCAGGAATAGAGAAGTAACCCAACATAAAAAAAAGTAGGAGCATAACTCCAAATGGACCTATTTCAGGACGAGAAGTAATTGCTGAGTACCATTTTTTTTGACCTTGTCGGTCAGACTCTTGTCTTGGTTGATTTGTTGTAGATGTGTTCATTTAAAATTTAAAAAAAAGGGCCGAAATAAATCGGCCCTTAAACTAATAAACTATCTATCAATTCCTGCAAGCGCAGCAACTGAAGAAGCGTTAGACTTGTCAACGAAACCTGGTCCTGAAGGGATATTAGCTCCTGGAAGAAGTCCAGCACTGTTATTATACAGGTGTAATACGATAATAGGCATATAACCCTGTAATCTTTGTTGTTGATCAATAGTGAAAGATACTCTTCCAGCATTGATTAAGTCCATAACTGCAGGGCTTAAATCAAAGCAAGCATGGTGAACTGTCATACCAAGATCAGCTACAGCTTTATCAACAGCTTCACAAACGTGAGGTCCTACTGAAAGGATAGCGTCAACATCACTGTTAGCTTGTAAAGCAGCAGTAGCACGAGTTTGAATAGTAGCAGGGTCAGAGGTAGTGTCAGTGAATTCCATAGGAACTGCTTCACCATAACCTTCACATCTGTCTACAAGAGCAGTATTGTATGCTTCTTGAATCATACAAAGTGCTTTTGTTGCACCTTCAGCTTTTGCTCTTTCACCAGCTTTTTGTCCAGCAAGATATTCTGGCTGACCAACGTGCATAAGAGCACCTAGTGCAGCAGAGTTTTCTAAACCAGAGTTCATTGTAATAACTGGAACACCAGCAGCAACAGCAGCTTTAATAGCTGGGCCTAATGCGTCAGGATCCGGAAGAGAGATTACCATTCCATCAGGTTGAGTAGCTGCAGCAGCTTGAATTGAGCTTGCCATATCAGCCATATCAGCAGATGGATTGTAAATGTATTCAAAGTCAGCACCGATTGCACGCGCTGCATCTTCACCACCTTTTTGAACTACTGGCCAAAAAGGATCTTTACCTTCACCGTGAGTTACCATAACGTATCTCTCAGCGAATGCAGAGCTAGTAATAAATACTAGGGCCGCGATTGAAAGTAGAAATTTTTTCATATTTCCTCCTATAAGTTAAATTATTAATAATTTACAATTTACTAATATTCAGAGGAATTTGTAAATCAAGTCTAAATTAAAAAATATTGTTGATTAATAAAACGTTTTACTAAAATTTCTTATTTATAGAGAGAAAAATATATCATTATTTAATATTTTAATTATTCTATCACTAAAAAATACATATATTACTGTTTTATTACTAAACTCCTTTTCTCTGTTTGCTTTTACCATCATTGTGCTCTTTAAGAGCTTTTTTTGTATTTTCATTAGTTGCATTCATTAGAGTTGGGCTCTCCCAAAATGCAGTTCCATCTAACCACTCATATCCATGAGTTTCCATAACAATAACATAGGTTTTTTTAGAGTCTTTTGCTCTTTTGAACGCAGCTTCAAGTTCAGAGGTTGATTTAACTGTTTCTGCATTAGCCCCCATACTTTTTGCATGAGACTCAAAATCAACAAATTGTAAATTTTTTGTTCTTGCTGCTCTTAGGTTGCAAATATACTCTTTTCCACCTTTAGCTAGTTGCAATCTATTTATAACCATGTGACCTCCATTATCGCAAACTACAATAATAAGTTTTTGATCATATAAAACTGAACTATAAATATCACTGTTATGCAAGAGGTAAGAACCATCACCAATGAAAACAATTACATCTTGGTCAGGTTTAGCCATTTTAATTCCCAATGCTCCAGAAATTTCATAACCCATACAACTAAATCCCCATTCTGTTTCAAATGTATTTAATTGTTTTGGCTTCCATATTTGAACTACTTCACCTACTAAACCGCCTGCAGCAGTTACAACAATATCAGATGGTTCCGCATTTCTATAAACAGCTCCAACAGCATGCGCGTATGAGGGGATTTCTTGATTTGTAGGACCACTCTCTTTTTGAACATATGTATCCCAAGTTGCTCTTTCTTTAACCGCTCTTTCATACCATTTGCTAGGAGCTTTCCAATCACCAAGAAATTCTGACAACTTTTCTAACCCAACTTTTGCATCACTAACAACAGGAGTTGCTCTGTGTTTTGTAGTATCAAACCTTGATGCATTAATTGAAACTAACTTAAAGTCCGGATTCTGAAAATTAGTCCATGATCCAGTTGTAAAATCTGCTAGTTTTGTACCAACTGCAAGAGCTAAATCTGTATCTTTTGATAAACTATTAGATGATCCCTCTCCTAGACAGCCTATCGCACTTATATAATAAGGATCATCATGAGTCATGCAGCCAATTCCCATAACAGTTGATGTAACTGGAATATTATGTTTCTTTGCAAAGTTTGACAATTCCTCTTCAGCTTCTGAATATAAAACACCTCCTCCAGAAATAATTATTGGTTGTTTTGAATTTTTAATTTTTTCTGCAGCATTTTTTATTTGATTAGGATCAGGATAAATTTTCCTTATTTCATGAACTTTTTCTTCAAAAAATATTTCTGGATAATCATAAACCTCTCCTTGAACATCTTGAGACATTGAAATTGTTGCAGGTCCACAATCTGCTGGATCTAACATTACTTGAATGGCTTGAGGTAAAGAAGATAAAATCTGTTCTGGTCTGGTAATGCGATCAAAATATTTTGACACAGACTTAAAAGAGTCATTTTGGGTTTCTGTAGGTGAATTAAAGTTTTCTACTTGTTGTAACACAGGATCTGGAAAACGATTTGAAAAAGTATCACCAGGTATTAAAAGAAGGGGTAGTCGATTACTCAATGCTACGGCTGCTGCAGTAACCATATTTGTTGAGCCTGGACCAACAGAGGAAGTTGCAATAAATATTTGTTTACGACGCATTGCTCTTGCGTAACCAATTCCTGTTAATGCCATATTTTGTTCGTGGTGACCTCTGTAGCCAGGTAAATCAGATTGGAATTCCTCCATAGCTTGACCAATACACGCAACATTACCATGTCCATAAATACCAAAAGCACCAGGAAACAATGGGACTTTTTTGCCATCTATTATTGTTTTTTGTGAAATTAAATATTTAAATAAAGCGTGAGCACATGATAATTTATTAGTTTTCATAAATTCCTTTAATTAATACTTTTTATTTTTATAAGAAAAATAATTTTTATAATAGTTATTTTTTTTATTTTCTATTTTTTTATACAAATGATTTCAATTTGGTCATTTAAGCATTATAAAAAATTATGAAAATAGCAATAATTGGAGAGATACATAGAGATGGATGGAAAATCCTTGAAAAGGCAAATTTTCAATGTTTTGAGGTAAAAAATTTTGAAAAAAAATATCTTAAAGAAAAATTATTCAATGTTGATGGTATAATCTTAAGAACAGCTAAGTTGGATGCTGAAGTTTTAAGCCAATGCAAAAATCTTAAGATTGTTGTTAGACATGGTGTTGGTTATGATAATGTAGATGTAAATTATTTAAATAAAACCAACATTGCCCTTGGAATAACTTCTACTTCGAATGCAGTTAGTGTTGCAGAACATGTACTAACATCTTTTTTATATCTTACAAAAAATATTCATTTGTCAGATAAATTAACAAGAGAAGGAAAATTTATTGACAAAACATCTCTTCCTAATTTTTTTGAATTATATAAAAAAAATGTTGTAATATTTGGTTTTGGTAGAATAGGGAAAGAAGTAGCTAAAAGATGCTTAGGTTTTGACACCCATGTATATATAGTTGATCCTTTTGTTGATAAAAAACAGATTCATAAATATGGATGTAATGCATTAAATAAAATTGATGCATTAAAATTGGCTGATTATATTTCTATTCATTTGCCATTAAATAATGAAACTAAAAACTATATAACTAAAAAAGAATTCTTCTTAATGAAAGATACTGCCATTATTGTCAATACTGCGAGAGGAGGCATAATTAATGAAAGTTGTTTGGAACAAGCATTAAAAGAAAATAAAATTAGAGGAGCAGCTATAGATGTATTTGAGCAAGAACCTCCAGATACAAACCATCCAATTTTCAAACTATCCAATGTAGTCCTATCACCTCACAATGCTGCTCTAACGCTTGAATGTAGAAAAAGAATGGCAACTGAAGCAGCTGAAAATATTATTTTTTTTCTAAATAAGAATAAAAAACTAAATTTAAATAATATTGTTAATAAGTTAGAAATTGGGGTTTAAAGATTTAAAAAAATATCCCCATCTTCTTCGTAAATATCAAAGATTTTTAATGGTGCTAGTTCAAGATCGCTTAAGGGATCACCTGAAACAATACTGAATGTATTGCCACAACTTGCGCATTCTAGCTCTTCCCCTTCAACGTTAGCTTCACTTAAAAAAGATTGATCAGCACAATTACAATGACCTTGTGTTGCAAAAAAACCTGATTCAAGTCGAAATATTGCATAATCTATATCTTCATGCTCAAAGTTTTCAACACTACCAACATCAATGTCATCTTCTTGCCCTATATGAACAGGTTCTATTTCTGTATTCATAAAAAAATTGTAGAATAAATTTTAAGGATAATAAATATTTTTTTTAACGAAATCGTAAATTTTTTTCAGAAAGTTGTTTGATATTACTAACACCCATTAATTTCATATCTCTTTCAATTTCATTTTTTAGATTATATAAAGTTTTTTCAACACCCTTTTGTCCACCCGCTGCTAAAGCGTAAAGATACATTCTTCCACCTGAACATGCTTTTGCTCCTAAAGATAATGCTTTTAATACGTGCGTACCCCTTCTAATTCCACCCTCACAGATAACATCTATTTTATCTCCAACTGCATCTACTATTTCAGCAAGCTGATCAAAAAGGTGATCTTGATCCATCAAGCTGCCTGCCTCCATGATTAGAAACCATTACAGCAGTAGCACCAACATCAACTGCTTTTTTTGCATCCTCTACAGACATTATACCCTTTATTGCGAATTGTTTACCCCATTGTTTATTTATTTTCTCAACACCTTTCCAATCAAGAGAATTATCTAACATATCAGTAAAATAATCACCTATACTTGTCATAACACTTGTGCCTGCTGCAATATGATTCTTTAAGTTACTTAATTCCCATTTAGGTTTTGTAAAATAATTAAATGCCCATGAAGGATGTGATACAAAACTCATAACACTTCCTATCGATAGTTTCATTGGAATTGTAAATCCTGTTTTAAGATCTCTCTCCCGATTACCTCCTACAGCTGTATCAACAGTTACTGCCATAGCTTCAAAGTTAGAGCTTTTACATCTATCGATTAAATCTTTATTCAAACCCTCATCTTTATGAACATATAATTGAAATAACTTTGGAGTTGATACTAAACTTGATATTTCTTCAATACTTGCTGTGCCTAAAGAAGAGATCCCAAACATAGTTCCAAATTTTTCTGCAGCTTTAGCAACACCTATCTCTCCTTCATGATGAAATAAACGCTGTAATGCTGTAGGAGCACAATATAAAGGCATATCAATTTTTTGCCCCATCACTGTTGTTGACATATCAATTTCATCTACACCAGATAAAACGTTGGGCACTAGATCACATGAGTTAAATGAATCAGTATTTCTTTTATAGGTTAACTCATCATCTGCGGCACCATCAATGTAGTGAAATATTGGGCTAGGTAATTTCCTCTTAGCTAGTTCCCTAAAGTCATTTACATTATGACAATTATTAATTCCACCAAACATTAGGCTGATACAGTTCTTTGAGTTTGCTCACCCAGTCCCTCTATACCTAATTTCATTTCATCACCTGGCTTTAAGAATATTTGTGGTTTCATCCCCATTCCTACCCCAGGAGGAGTGCCTGTTGAAATAATATCACCAGGTTGCAAAGACATAAATTTACTCAAATAACTTACTAAATAATTTACACCATAAACCATTGTTTTAGTTGAGCCATCTTGCATTCGCTTACCATTAACGTCTAGCCACATTGATAAATTTTGAGGATCAGCAATTTCATCTTTTGTAACTAAATAAGGACCTATTGGACCAAAAGTATCACAAGACTTTCCTTTTACCCATTGTCCAGAATGTTCTAATTGAAATGCTCTTTCACTTAAGTCATTAACAACACAATAACCTGCTATATGATCTTGTGATTGTTCTTCAGAAATGTATTTAGCTTCCTTCCCAATTACTACTCCAAGCTCAACTTCCCAATCTGATTTTTGAGAATTTTTTGGAATAATTACATTATCATTGGGTCCAATAATAGCGCTTGTAGCTTTAAAAAATATTATAGGTTCAGGGGGAACTTCCATTCCCGTTTCCTCTGCATGGTCAGAATAATTTAAACCTATACATATAAACTTTCCAACACTTTTTTTACATACACAAGGAGCAATACTATCAATTTTATCTACCTTAGGAAAAGAGCTTAAATCAAAATTTTTTAATTCATTTAACTTATCTGTTGTTAAATTTTCGTTATCCCAATCAGAAACCAAACTAGATGCATCAAGAATATTTCCTTCAGCATCTAAAATTCCTGGTTTGACATCATTACCAATTCTATATCTTAGTGTTTTCATTATAAAGTCCATCCTCCATCTATTAAATTAAGTGTTCCTGTAACAAAATCAGACTCATCACTTGCTAAATAAAGTGCCATTGATGCAATCTCATTTGGTTGAGCAAGACGTCCCATCGCCTGTCTTGCTATAAAATCCTCTCTAGCTTTTTTTGGATTTTCAGACATTTGTACTCTTCCTTCCCACGAAGGAGTTTCAACTGTTCCGGGCAATATAGCATTACAACGTATTCCTTGACTAACATGATCTGTAGCTAAAGCTTTTACAAATCCATTAAGAGCTGCTTTTGTTGTTCCGTATATAAATCTATTTTGCACACCTTTTACACTTGAAGCTGCAGAAGAAACTATAATTATATTTCCTTTTTTCTTTTTTAACATCTTGGGTAATAAATTATGAGTCATTAAATAGGCAGAATAAATATTTACATTTACTGATCTATAAAATTCTTCAGTATCACAATCCATAATATTTCCATGATGAACAAAGCCAACAGCATGAAAAAGGATATCAATATTATCTATTTTATTACAAAAACTCTCTACATCTGATTTATTGGTGGCATCAACAACTTCAGTTTTTATTTTTGAATTTTCTTTAGAAAGTTCATTAAGTTTTTCTTTGTTAACATCCAAAGCAATTACTTCTGCACCTTCATTAGCAAAGGTTAAGGCTGTAGCTTTTCCAATTCCTTGAGCTGCAGCTGTTACAATAATATTTTTATTTTCTAATCTCATCTAGTTATTTTTCCAATATTCTCCATTAGGATAAGAGAACTCCTTAACAGAGTTTTCTTTCATTTCAATAGAATATCCATGATCTAGCGGTGGCATGTAATTACCATCCTTTAAGTTACATGGATATATGAAATGTTCATGTAGTTGATCAGAATATTCAACAAATTTATTATTTTTGTCTCCATTGATAATTACATAATCAATCATACATAAATGTTGGACATATTCACATAAACCAACACCTCCAGCATGAGGAAATATTGGAACTTTAAATTTATGTGCCATTAACATTACTGTTAAAATTTCATTAATACTCCCTATACGACAACTATCAATTTGACATACATTCATAGATCCTGACTCTAAAAATTGCTTAAACATAACTCTGCCACCACAAGCTTCTCCTGTTGCAAGTTTAACATTTCCTACTGATTCTTTTATTTTTACAAAACCTAAAACATCATCTGGACTTGTGGGCTCTTCTACAAATAATAAATTAAATTTTTTATACGCATTAATATGCATTATTGATTGTTCAACACTCCATTGTTGGTTAGCATCAACCATAATATGGCAATCATCACCGATTGTTTTTCTTATTAATTCAAGTCTTTTTACATCTGCCTCTAAATCCAAACCAACTTTAACTTTGAAATGTTTCCAACCCATAGAAATATATTTTTTACATAGTTTTACTATTTTTTCATCTGAGTAACCAAGCCAACCAGCTGCTGTAGTGTAAGAAGGATAGCCTTCTTTTAAAATTGTATCTATTCGTATTTCTTTATCATTTTGACTTTCTTTTAAAATTTTTAGTGCCTGATCAGGAGTTAAAACATCTTCAATATACTTGAAAGTTAACCAGCTAAGAATTTTTTCTGGATCACTTTCTGCTACAAATCTCCAAAGTGGTTTTTTATTTTTCTTTGCAATTAAATCCCATAGACAATTAAAAATGGCTGCAACAGCCATATGAACTGCTCCTTTTTCAGGACCCAGCCATCTAAGTTGACTATGGTCAACACACTTGTACCAGAGTTTACCAATATCATTTTCTATATCTTGCAAATTCATATTTTCAAAAATTGGAAAAAAATATTTAATACACTCTGCAACAATGTCATTCCCCTTGCCTATTGTAAAAGCTATTCCATAACCTTTCAGATTTAAATCATCAGTATATACTGTAACATATGTAGCTGAATAATCTGGATCAGTATGAATTGCATCAGAGCCTGTAAGATCTTTTGATGTTGGAAATCTAACATCCTCAACTGTAAATTTTAAAATTTTAGTCATTATTAAAATTTTTTGAAAGTAGTGTTTTCAATAAAATCCCAATCCAATTCTATACCAAGACCGGGTTTAGAAGGTAAGTGGGCATAACCATTTTCAACTTTTATTGTATCCTTTAATCCAAAATTAAAATAATCGTAGGGAACAAGAACTTCAAAAAATTCTGAATTTTTTATTGCAGCACAGCAATGTAAATTTACTAATTCTAGAGGGTGATAAATTGCTGTATGAATTTCACACTGAACTCCAAAACTTTCAGCTAAGTGAGCAGTTTTCATTGTTGCAGTTATACCTCCACTCCAAGATACATCTGCTCTAACCATATCAACCACTCTGGTCGAAATACATTCAGCAACGCTGTAAGGGTGTTTTGCAATAACTTCAGTTCCAATAATTGGGATATCTAATATTCTTGTTAATTCTCTAAGGTTATGAAAGTTTTCATCAAATAATGGTTCTTCAAACCAATAGTAATTTAATTTTTCTAATTCTCTTCCTAAACGCAAAGCTTGTTCGAATGTGTAAGGTGCAACAGGATCACTCATTAATTTAAAATCATTTCCTACTGCTTTTCTTGTAGCTTTATGAATTTCTAAATCTAATTCATATGTTCCGGGAGGATGAATTTTATAAGCATTAAACCCTTTATCCTTGTATTCTATTGCTTCTTTAGCATAGTCATCGGGAGTTTTATAAACAAGAGAACTTCCATAAATAGGAACTTGATCTCTATAAGCGCCTAAATATTTATATAGCGGCTGACCAGCTTGTAAAGCTGATAAAACCCAACAGTTAATATCAAAAGGTCCATAACTATAAATTGGCGCATGGTTCCACCATCTATCAGCCATTCGATATTCATGCCAATGCATTTCTCTATATAAAGGATCTCGACCAATAAAAAATGGTTTGAAGATGCTATTCGCTATTTCACCTGCCATAGATGCACCTCTTCCTGCAAATCCAAATGTAGATGTACTTAAACCTTCATCTGTGTGAAAAGTTATAACTAAAAACTCTAAATCTGATTTTTTTCCATCTCGCATCTCAGAGTCTTTCATAACTGGGTCTTTATGACGACAGGCACGTATATCTATATCAGTAATTTTCATGAAAGTTCCATTTCTTCTATTATCTTTTTATTATCTTGTCCTACTTTTGGTGCAGCTCTCTCTGATTTAAATATTTTTCCATCAACTCTAATTGGACATCTAAGTGTTTCAATATTTAAACCATCAACTGCTTTAATTCTTTGAGTCATATCTAAAATTTTAAAACCTTCGTGTTTTAACATTTTTTCCCAATCTAAAACTTCTGCACACCATATATCAGCTGGTTCTAGAATATTTAATATATATTGTGTAGTTTGAGTTCCGACCCAATCTCCAATTTTTTTCTTTATTTCATCTCTTTCGGTGAACCATTTTTTTTGATCATGCATATTTTTTAAAAAATCTAAATCTAATAATTCACCAAGCTTAGGAAGTGGTGTCATTGCTATTGCAACATAACCGTCTATTGTTTTATAAATTCCGTAAGGAGCTGATAAATAAGCATGCGCATTATTATATTTACTTCTTACTGGCTTTCTATTTCCATCATTAAAATATGTAGTTAATACCTCAAATTGAAAATCAAGCAGTGCTTCAATTAAACTTGTTTCAACATGAGATCCTTCATTAGTCCTAAATCTTTTGATTACAGCTGATAAAATACCTTCAACAAGAGAGTGTCCTGCAAGCATATCAGCAACAGCTAAACCCATTGGAGTTGGAGCTTCTCCACCATTTCCGTTTAACCATACTAAACCTGTTCTTGACTGAGCAAGAAGATCTTGTCCTGGCAGATCTTTCCAAGGTCCTTCAGATCCGTACCCTGAGATTGAGCCATAAACAATTTTTGAATTTATTTTTTTTACACTTTCATAATCAAGCCCAATTTTTTCAATTACACCTGGTCTAAAATTTTGAGTGATTATATCAGCTTTAGTTATTAATTTTTTTACTAAATCTAAATCTTTAGAATCTTTTAAATTAGCTGCGAAACTCTCTTTATTACGATTAATAGCATGAAATAACGTACTATCTCCCTCTAAATCAGTGTCACTTATATATAATGTCCTGCATAGATCACCTACATCAGGTCTTTCAATTTTAATAACTCTAGCTCCTAAATCAGATAATCTTAGACCTGCATATGGCCCTGAAAGAAATTGACTAAATTCTAGAACTGTTAATCCTTCTAATGGTCTTGACATTTTATTCCTCAAAACTCTCTAGGTACATTGCTTTTAACTTATCAATAATAATATCCTCATTAATATTAGATTGAAGATAATCATTAATTATATTTCCACTTTCATCTTGAAATTTCATGTATCCATTATGTCTTGGTCTAATCCACGCTTTATTCAGTGTTAATCTAGTATTGGTAAAAAAACCATTACACTCATTATTTATTTGCTGATTTTCCCATGCAATAGAATTGCCTGGTTGTCCCCCACTATTATAAAAAATTGATTTTTGACAATCAGCTCCTGAAATCCAATAACAATATTCTAAAGCAAGTTCTTTATGATTACTTTTATTAGATATTGCAATTCCAGTTCCACCTAAATGTGTTCCCTTAGGGCCTTTATTAGATAAGTTGATAACATTTGCATATGTTAAAATATTCTCTCTATAATTTGCTCGGGAGTAATTTGAAAATCCATATGTATAAGGTGAATAATAAAAATCATCAGTAGACGATAAAATTTCTGCAGTTTTAATTGGGTCCATAATAAAACAATCACTTATTAGATAAGCTGATATATTTTTCATCATTTCTAACGTTTTAATTCCAAATTCTTTATTAACAAAATTTTTGTCTTTAGGATTAAACTCTTCAGTAATATTATTATAGATACTATAAAAACTACTTATTGCATGTACTGGTTTTAAAGGCCAAAGAACTTTATTTTGTTTAGATAAATTCAAAAGTGCGTTCCAAGATTGTGGTAAAGAAGATATTAAATCTTTTCTAAAACAACATACTTGAGTCGCAGCATCTATTGCTAGTGCCCATTGATGACCATCAATATTATAGCTTTGATGAGATAATCCTACAGACTGTTTTTTTAACAAATTTAATTCATTTTGATAATCATCGACATCAAATTTTTGCAATAATCCTTTAGCTGACACTTCTCCAACATGCGGATAATCAATTACCATTAAATCATATTCGTTTACCATTTGATCTATTGGCCTATCTGCAAATGCTTGTAATGATCTTTTATCCCAGTTAATTTCAACTTTATTATTATGTTTTTTTGAAAAAAATTCACTTGTAGCAATCATCGGATCATATCCTCTTGAATGATCCCATGTCATTCCTCTGAGCTGAATCATTTTTTTTCATATTGATCTTTAAAGTCTTCAGGCTTCTTATACAAAACTGAGTGTAAGTGTTCACAATAAAGTACAATCTCCCCATTACCTTTAAAAACTTCATAACTAGTTCTTACTAAACCCATTTTTTCATATTTAGGTTTTTTTTCCATATTTGTTCTAATTGTGTAGATCGTGTCATCAATAAAAACTGGCTTAATAAATCTTAAGCGGTCGTATCCATAACTAAATGAGTTAACACAATTAGTCGCTACTAAACCCAAACCATAAGAAAAAACCATTGCTCCTGCAACTAGTCTTTTTTTGAATAAACCTTCATTTTTAGCAAAATGTTCATCTGCAACATAGGGATGCATATCGAGTACCATACAATTAAACTGCATAGCTTCCCCTTCTGAAATAGTTCTTCTAAGGGATCTTATTTTATGATCTATAATAACATCTTCATAAAACCAATTTTCTGAATTCCATACAGGTAATTTGCTATGGTCTTTAGGCATATCTTTTGGAAAAGTTGACTCTATTCCAATAGTGTTTTTATATTTAAAATCTTTATTCATATTTAAAATTATGCTACTCTATTATTTAAAAATATTGAATTCAATAAAAATAATGAGGGAACATGGTCGAGATAGAGCAATTTTTTGAAGATTACGAAGTTGGAGCAGAAAGAATTACTGCTGCTAGAACAATTACTGAAACAGATATTGTCATGCATGCCATGCATTCAGGAGACTTCTATCCTCACCACGTAGATGCGGAGTTTGCTAAAACAACACCCTTCGGTCAGAGAATTGCACAATTTAGTTGTACTTTTTCAATTGGAATTGCTCTTACTGCATCAGTAGTTAATAAAAGAGCTTTCACATATGGATTTGAAAGACTTCGTTTCCCTAATCCTGTTTTTATTGGTGATACTATTCATACTAAAGTTACAATTAAAGAAAAAAAAGATGATCCTAAAAGACCTCAATACGGTCAAGTAAATGAAGCTTGTGAAATATTAAATCAAAACGATAAGTGTGTTTGTTATTCTGAACATATTTTGCTTGTTGAAAAAAAATAAATTAAAAAACACTATACTTTAGATATGCTTCTTGAGGATCCATACCTTCACGAATTGATTTTCTAACTAAGTTTTCTGTGCTGATTAATTTTTCAGATCTTTTTAAGATATTCTCAATAATATTTGCTGGAATAATTACTACTCCATCAATATCTGCTAAAACATAATCATTGTTATTTATTACTGTATTACCAATTTTTATTGTTTGCTCAAATTTTGTTGGATGCCAATATCCGACTACATCTCTTGGTGTATAAAAACTACTCCATACAGGAAAGTCAATTTTTAAAATAAAATCTAAATCTCTTGCTCCACCATCAACAATATAACCTTTAACATCTTTTTGTTGGAGTGTTTCTGCCGACAATTCGCCCATCAAAGCCACTTCATTATTATTTGGCTGACAAATTACTACTTTATCACTAGGTGCTTTAGATAAAAAACCAGTCCAGGCCAATAGAGTTTCGTGATGACTTAAAGATTTATTTATTTCACCCTCCATTGTAAAAATTTGCCCAGCCAAAACATGATGATTTTTGCATGGCTTAATGTTTGGAGGAAGAGTAAAATCTTTGTAACCATCATCTCTCATAATATCATGTATTACAGAACTATAACACTTTGATAGTCTCTCAGTAAAATTATTATTTTTCATATTCAATCCTTATATCCCATTTCAGAAGAA
>CACGUF010000011.1 GCA_902576125.1 uncultured Alphaproteobacteria bacterium
ACACATGGTCAATTTACTCATGAACCAATAATAGGTTTGATAAAACACTTTAGTAATTTACTGAAAAACTCTAACTCTGAAAATATTAATCAAGCATGGGAAAAAATGTATGGATCAAGTGTATTTTGGAATCGAGAAGGAATAGGGATTGGTGTTATGGGGGGCATAAACTTAGCAATGTATGATTTACTTGGTAAGAGAATGGAGATGCCAGTTTATAAACTTTTAGGAGGTATTCAAAAAGAAAAAATTAGAATTTATGCAAGTAATGGTTTGTTTGATAATTCTCAACAACTTTTAGAAGATGCTGCTAAAGCATATTCACTTGGATTTAGAGTTTATAAAATGCGAGTTATAAGTCCTGATAGTATTTTTGATTTAGTAAAATCATTCAATAAAAAATTCAAAAGCAAGATGCAACTTATTGTTGATGCAGTTCAAGGATCTGCTGCAAATCCTTGGGCTACAAAAGTATCAATTAATTTAGCAAAAAAATTAGAAAAAGAAGAAATAGTTTTTCTTGAAGAGCCATGTAGAGTTGAAAATTTAAAAGGATATAAAGATATAAAAAAATTTACTTCACTTAATATTGCTGGAGCTGAAAGCATTCCTACTGCAAGGGCATTCAAAAAATACCTAGAAGAAGATGTAATAGATATATTACAATTTGATATTGCAACTTCCGGATTTACTGAAGGAAGAAGAATATGTGATTTAGCATATATTCATAATAAACCAGTTGCTATCCACTCGTGGGGAAGTGCAATAAGCATAATGGCAGGTATTCATTTTGGTTTAACTGTTCCTAATGTAGCTTTTACAGAATATTGTTTTATGGATCATCCTATCAATAAAGATTTGTTCGAAAATAAAAAAATAAAAATTACAAATGGATATACTCCAAAACCTAATTGTTATGGATTAGGTGTTAATTTTAAAGATATGTTGTCAAAAAAATTTCCCTATAAGGAAAAATTAAATACTATGATTGCAACAGATAATGATGAAATTAAGCTTAAATGAGTGTTTTAGTAACAGGTGGATTAGGTTTTATTGGTGCAAAAGTAGTAATACAATTATTAAAAAGAGATATTCCTGTTATTCTTGCTGATTTAGATATTGAAAAAAACAAAGTTAGACTTGAAGAGAACATAAGCAAAATTGGTAAAGATAAAAAATTAGTTAGTTATCAAAAATTAGACATTACAGATTATCAAAATATTGAAACAATATTTAAGAAACATAAATTAGATTGTGTAATAAATCTAGCTTACGGTATTGGAACTATATGTGAAGAAAATCCTTTACAAGCAAGCAAGATAAATATTGTTGGCACTACATCTATATTTGAGATGATTGTTAAATATAAAATTAGGAGACTAGTTTTTGCAAGTAGTGAAACAGTCTATGGAGCACATCAAGAATTCTATGGGGATAGAGCAGTTTCAGAAAATGATTACTCTGGAATTAATAATCATTTTTATACTTATGGAGTCATGAAATTACTAAATGAGTTCATGGCTGAAAAATATATAAAAAAACATGGTTGCAGTATAGCTTACACTAGACCTTCAGTTGTCTTTGGATATGGAAGGCAAAATACCGCTATTAATTGGGCAGAAGATTTTGCTGCTAAACCCGCATTAGGACAAGCTGCATATTTACCTTTTTCAAAAAATAATAAAGATAATTGGATTTATGTAGATGATTGTGCAGAACAACTTGTGCGATTAGCATTAAAAGAGACATTAAGTTATTCCTGTTTTAATACTGGTGCAGAAACTTTAGATGGTCATAAACTTGAAACAACAGTTAAAAAAATTATACCTAATGCAGAAATTTATTTTGATGAAAAGGTAAAATCAACACCTTTAATTGATGATCAAAATGATGAGAGAATAAGAAAGGAAATAGATTTTAATCCAAGATCTTTTGAAGAGGGAGTTAAATGTCTCATACAAGATGTTCGTGATAATAATTAAAATATGAGTTATCTTACTACAGTTACTGGAAGTTATCCTAGAAAAGAAGTTCAAAAAGATACACTTAGAAAAACAAGTGTTTCAGAAGAAGAGTCTTTTGAAATGATAAAGTGGGCTGTTAAAGAACAGTCAGATTTAGGATTAGATATTATAACAGACGGTGAAGGATATCGCGAAAATATGTATTGGTTTTACCAATTAAGATTAGACGGCGTAGATTCAGTAAATAAAATAAGAAAGGATTTTACACTAGGTGGTTCAACTGAAGGTGTTGATTTAAGCAAAACTCATGGAACAAAAGGTTTTGGAATTGAATGTGCTGTAATAAAGGATGAAATAAAGAATTTAAAAACAGGACTAGCAAAAAAATGGCGAATAGCTAGAGATAATACTCCATCAAATATTAGAGTTAAGCAAACCATAACAGGCCCACATATGTTAGCCAGATTTAGTGTCAATGAGAGAACTGATCTTTATCCAGATGATATTGCACTGACAAGAGCTTATGCCTCTGTTTTAACTCAAGAGTTAGAAGAAATTGTAAAGGAAGGTTGTGATTATGTACAATTTGATGAACCTGTTTGGACAGAAAATGTTAATGAAACATTTTGGGCAGCTGAAATACTAAATGAAATAATAGCAAAATTTCCTAATGTAGATTTTAATCTTCATGTTTGTGGTGGTAATGCTCATCGAAAAAGAGGTTTTTTTGGAAAATATACAGATATGATTGAAGCATTTAAAATTCTTAAAGTTAATGAAATTCATTTAGAGCACTGTAGTCTGCATTATAAAATGTTAGATGTATTTAAAAACTGGCAGTTTGATGGAAGAATATCATTGGGCGTTATTGATCAACGCATTGATAATACTGAAACAGAGGAAGATATTATTAATGCCATTAAACCAGCTTTAGAATATTTTCCTAAAGAAAAAATCTTACTTACAAGTGAATGTGGTTTTGGTCATGTGCCGATAAATATTGTGCGAAATAAAATCAAGATTCTCGTTTCAACTGCAAAAAAGTTATAATTATGCGAGTAAGTGTCAGCTTTATATTTGTTTTATTTTTGTTAATTTCAAATTATTGTTTTTCTCAACAGATAAAAAATTTTCACTGCGATATAAATTTAAGTACTAGTATAAAAAATATATCACCTCTTGAAATGTCTGCACCCCCAGTAATAAAAATAATTTATAATTCAAAAACAAATAATTTGATTGATTATATTTGGAATGAAAAAAGTGTTATTAAAGATTTTGAATTGATTTCAAATAATTTTAGTTCTGAATTTATTGAAATAGGACGCAAAGGATACAAAAAAACCTTATCAGATAAAGATATTAGAAATGGTTTATACTTTAAGCTAAATTTAAAAAACTTCAAAGCTAATTTAAAAAAACAATTTATGAGACCTGTAAATTATACATGTCTATAAATTTCCTTTAAATTTTTTTAATCTTTTTTGAATTTTTTATTTCATCTTTAAAAACTGATTTAAAGAAAGATTTAAATTCATTTGGTGTTTCAACAAAAACTTCGCATTGCTCACCATCAAAGAATGGTTCTAAAGCAGTTACATTAAAAGCCCAAACATTTAAATTTTCTCTAAAAATATTAAATCCATAGTTAATCATACTATTATTATCCAAACCTATTATGTAAATTATTTCTTTTGTTGTGTTATATTGTAAAATATTATCAGTGAGAACATCTACTGTGTCGGAATTCTTAATTAATACTTGAACTGATTCCTCATTAATAAATTTGAAACCATACATAGATTTAAAAGTTTCATTTCCTTCCTTACAAATAATAGCCTTATTTGCTAAATTTGAAATTTCATTTGAAAACAATGTACTTGGAAAAAATAAAAGTATCACTAATAAGAAACTTTTCATCGATTATTACTAAAACTAAAATATAGAGAATTATATAAAAAAATTAAATTTCTTCTAATTCAACTTCCTTATTAAGTTCAGCTCCAAAGCCAGGTAAATCGGTTAAAGTAACTTCTCCTTTTATAGGCACAGGTTCGTTTGTAAACATCTTGCCAAATATAGGAACAACCTCAGTTGCCTTTGGATGTAAATTAATAAATTCATTAAAAGGAGTTAATGTTGATGCAATACCAAAATTATATGCATAGACGCCGCTACAATGAGGTATGACAGTTATGTCATAAGCAGAAGCCATAGCTGCAATTCTTAGAGTTTCGGTCATGCCACAAAGGGTTAAATCTGGCTGAAGTATATCTACTGATCTATCTCTAATTAAATTTCTAAAACCATATCTTGAATTTGTATGTTCACCTGTTGTCCATTTCTGCCAAGGACAAGCATCTTTAATATGTTTATGGCTTTCAAGATCATGTGGTGGAAGAGCTTCTTCAATCCAATATAAATTTGCTTCTTTGACAGCATTCGCCAAATCAATTGCATAGGGCACGTCTAAAGACATGTAACAATCAATCATCAACCTATAATCTGATCCTACTTGCTTTCTTGTCTCCATTATATACTCTTGATTTTTTTTAAGACCTACAATTCCATCTCCAGGACCATAAGGTAGGGGTATTTTAGATCCTACATGACCCCAATCTTGTGCTAATTTAGCCTCTGGTCCAGTCACATAAGTCTGAAGTTTCTCTCTAACTTTTCCCCCTATCATCATATACACAGGCTCTTGTCTTACTTTACCAATTAAATCCCAAAGAGCTAAATCAATACCTGCTATTGTATTAATCACGACACCATTTTGACCTGAATAAGGAATAGACGCTCTATACATTTGGTCATATAGCTTGCTTAAGTTTCTAGCGTCAGCTCCTATTAAAAAACGATTTAAATGATTCTTTATAATCCAACTAGAGATGTAACCACCATAAGCTGTTGCATATCCTTGATGACCACTTTCTGTTGTTACTTCAATAAATATTCCTTTTAAAACATCCATTCCCCATGCTGATCTTGAATGCTGAAAATCATTATAAACTGACATTGGATTAGCAATGATTGTATCGTTAATCCAATGACCTGCTGCGTGATCAGTATAATCTGCTCCCGCACTCTGGGTTTTGACAATAGAAACTTTTATTTCTGCAATAATATATCTTTTATCCATAAATTTAGTAAATTAATTATAAATAAACTACAATATTCAAATGTAAAACTTATTTTTATATATAAAGCTTTATTTATTAATCATTTCTGTTAATTTCTCCTTATAAAATACTAAAACAGGAGGAAAAATGTTTAAACATTTTATTAAAGTGTTTTTTTCAGCATTGGTAATAACATTTGGTTTTGCAAATTTTACTAAAGCAGAAACAGTAATACAAGTTGTAGACTGGCAATCTGGTGTTGGTGGTATAACAAATTCTTACGCTGACTTTATCAAAGAATTTGAAGCAGCTAATCCAGGTGTTAAAGTAGAATACACTCAATATACTGTGACGACTTATAATGAATATTTAAAACCTGCACTATCATCAGGACAGGGTCCAGATGTATTTGCAGTATATCCAGGTCCAGATGTTGATGAGGTTGTTAATGCTGGTCACTTAGTTAATATAACTGCTGAAGCAGATGATGAATGGAAAAGTTGGTTAGGTAGCAATATTAATATTCCAGAGTTAAGCAGAAATGGAAACTTATATTTAGCACCTCAGGATGCATTCACTGAAGAAATTTGGGTTTACAATGACATGATTGAAGATCTAGGTTTTGAATTACCTGCTTTTGGAGATTCATATACTGTTGATGAATGGGTAGCTATAGGTAAAGCTGCTAAAGCTAAAGGTCTTGATGGATTAATGTTTGGTCCTGTTGAATCTTGGTGTGTTTTAGATGGTTTCGCAAATTTTGTTAATCAACAAAATGATGCTTACCCGACAGATGTTTTAGGTCAAGCTTATGATGGTGAAATTTCTTGGGATCAGCCAATGTTTAGGGATGCACTTAATGCATATAAAACTATGCACGACAATGGTGTGTGGAGAGCTGATTCTCTAAGTATGGACTATCAAGTTCAAGCTTGGGGTAAGTGGATCGATAGAGAAGGTGTTGGTATTTATTGTAATGGAGATTGGTTTATTTCTTCTGCTCCAGCAGAATATAACACTGCTGATAGCCTTGGTATAACAATGATGTCATACCCGAAAATATCCAGCGATTCTCCTATGACTTATAATAAAGCTACAGGAACTAACCTAGGCATAAATGCTAACTCTCCTAATAAAGATTTAGCAATGGAATTTGTAAAATTAACCAATAGCCCAAGTGCCTCAATGACATTTGCTGGCTATGGTCAAATTCCTGCAAACCTTGCTGCGGTAGACATGGCTGCACTTGCTGCATCACCTAACCTATTGTTTAATGATGGGATCAAAATGTTAGCAACAGAAGGTAGAAATACAAATATTTACTACTCTCAAGCTGAGCCAATGAAGCATCTTTATGATGGAATCATGGAAATGTTCTTAGGTGTAACAACAGTGGATGAAGTCATTGAAAAAATGAATAAAGAAACTGGATACAGCGGTTAATTTTCTATAATCAGTAGGGGTTTATATTTTATAAACCCCTATTTTTTTTGACCGATAATGATTTACAAAACATTTCAAATTAAAACCTTATTATATTTACTTCCAGCATTATTTATTTTTTTAGTTTTTAATGTATTACCTGGACTTACTTCTTTAGCACTAAGTTTTTTTGATTTTACCGGTTTTGAAACTAATCTATTTAAAAAATTTGTTGGCTTTGATAATTTTGTAAAAATATATGAAGATAAATATTTTTGGATAGCTTTAAAAAATACATTTTTATTAGTTTTTGGTGCAGTATTTATTCAAACTGGAATAGCTTTAATTCTTTCTATATTTATTTTTTTTGGAAATTTTAGATTTTCTGTTTTAATTAGATCAATTATATTTTTTCCTTGTGTTTTAGCACCAGTTTCAGTTGGCTTAGTTTGGAAAAAAATACTTGAACAAGACGGCGTACTCAATGCAATTTTAGGTTTAGATTTTTCATGGTTATCATCAGTAAGTTTAGTAATGTGGCTCATAATAATGGTAAATACATGGCAATGGATTGGTTATAGTCTAGTCATTTATTATGCTGGACTTCAAAGTTTAAATATTGAATTATTAGAAGCATCTGACATAGATGGTGCCAACTGGAGTCAAAAAATTTTTTCAATCGTTATTCCTCTATTATGGCCAACAACAATTTTAAATATGATTTTAAATTTGATTGGAGCCTTTCGAGCATTTGATATTGTCTATGTTTTAACAAGGGGAGGGCCGGCTCATTATTCTGAAGTATTGGCTTCTTATTTATATTATTACTCTTTTGCTGCAGGCGGTCCAAATAAAATGGGTGTTGGTGCGTCTGTTGCATTTGTAATTTTTGCTTGTATTTTAACTATAGCGTTAGCTAGAATAATTGTATCTAAAAGAATTGAGAGAAATTAACAATGAAAGACTCATTGCAAAATAACTACGGAGCAACTTTTAAAAGAAGTCCTGTCTTTTATATTTTAACCAGAATTGTCATTTTATTTTTTATGATAATTATAATTTTTCCATTGCTTTATACTTTATCACTATCTGTTCGTTCACCTGACACAGTTTATAGCGCAAGATATTTTTTAATACCCTATGAGTTTTCTCTACAAAATTATTATGATGCTTTTTTTTATGCTGAAGAAAGATTAAAAGTTTCTTTTCCAAGAATGTTTTTGAATAGTATAATAGTAACTACATCCTCTGTCTTCTTAATCATCTCACTATCTATATTTGCTGCTTTTAGTTTTAGTCATTTGCGCTTTCCCATGAAAGAAAGTTTATATAATGTTATGATAGCAAGTGTAGCAATGCCAGCTCAAGTTTTGTTAATCCCATTGTTTTACTTACTAATTTATTTTGGAATTATTAATACATACACAGCTGTTATACTTGCATATGCTGGTTTTCTGATACCAATTGGTATTTTAATTTTAAGAATGTTTTTTGAACAGATACCAGGAGAATTGACAGAAGCAGGTATTGTTGATGGTGCAAGTGATTTTCAACTTTTAATGAGAATACTTCTGCCTTTAGCTAAACCAGCCATTGCCACTTGCGTAATTCTTTTGTTTCTTGATACATGGAATGAATTTATTTATGCAATGATTTTCATGCAAGATCCCACTATTCATACAGTGCCAGTAGGATTAGCTAAAATTGGAACGAGTAGGTATCATATTAATATTGGGACATATAGTGCTTCAGTTATGATAACCATAATTCCAGTAATGTTAATTTTTGCAATTTTTCAAAGATGGTTTATTGCAGGTATGACAATGGGTGCATTAAAACATTAAAATTTTTTCAACTACAAATTCAAAAGAGGTTTTATTACAAACTTACTTTGTAAATTTTTTGAGCATTTCCGTTGCCAATTGCAAGTGCTTCATCTTTAGATAGAGATGAAAGTATATTTCTTGTAACAGAAATCCATTCTTGAATTCCTTTCCCAAGGTTTACAACAGGCCAATCGCTCCCCCAAACCATTTTATTTGGGCCAAAACATTCCAAAACATGGTCAACATAAGGTTGAATAGTTTCTTGTGAAGAAGTTCCAGGAGCACAATAAGCCATTAATCCAGACAGTTTACATGTAACATTAGGTAACTCTGATAATTTTTTTATATCTTTACTCCACTGATCTATCTCACCAGCAGCTATTGATGGCACACCACAATGATTTAAAACTAAATTTGTTTCATCACAATTTTTTGCTAAATCATAAGCTATCGATAATTGTGAAGGAAGATAACAAATATCAAACGGCTTTCCAGCTTGGCCAATTTTCTTAATATTGTTAATAAATGTCTGCGCTTGAGAAGTCTCATCAGGCATAACATGCAAAATACGTCTGTAACCTGCCGCATTCATCTCAAGGGTTTTTTCAAACCAACTATTAAATTCATTATCATCTTCAGGTCTAATAGAAACAATTAACCCTTTGATATTATTATTGGCATCTTCGGCTAAGTCTTGAACATATTTAGCCTCACTTTGATAATCAGGATCATCAACTCCTGTTTCCATAAATAGCGTTCCCCCTATTCCTTGGTCTTCTGTAAGCTTTAAATAATCTCCAACAGTAAAATTATCTTCTGCAAGTGGTGGTATATCTTTCGCCCAGCTATAGGCAGCGACATCTCGGTAAACTAAATGTTGGTGTGTATCTAATAATTTGATCATATATTTATTCTAACATAAATTTTTTTTGTGTAAAGATTATGTATAAGGAGTAATATTATAAATATATTAAATAATATCAATTTTTATGAAAATTCTTTTAACAGGAGGAGCTGGATATATAGGAAGTCATGTTTTACTATCTATTGTAGAAAATAAACATGAGGTAATTGTAATTGATGACCTTTCCACAGGGAACAAAAAACTTATTCCTAAGAATATTAAATTAATTAATACAAATATTAATAATTCAGAGAAAATTTCCAAATTATTAGTGGAAGAAAATTTTGATCTACTTCTTCATTTTGCTGGTTTTATTCAGGTGGAGGAGTCAGTTCAAAATCCTGAAAAATATTTTAAAAATAATACTGATAACGCAATTGAACTTTTTGAAACTTGCTACAAACATAATTTACAAAATATTATATTTTCTTCAACAGCAGCGGCTTATGGAAACCCTAGCAATAATGAATCCATAAGAGAAAATGAAACTCTTACCCCTCTTAATCCTTATGGAGAATCAAAAGTTAAAACAGAAGAATATTTGTTAAACAACAAAGATAAATTTAACTCGATTATATTAAGATACTTTAATGTTGCTGGCGCTGATCCTAAATTAAGGTCAGGACTTATTTCAAATGATCCAACACACTTAATTAAGATTCTAAGTGAAGTTGCGGTTGGAAAAAGAGAAAAAATTTCCATATACGGAAATGATTATAATACTGAAGATGGGACAGCAATTAGAGATTATATTCACGTTAGTGATCTAGCAAGTATTCATTTAGAGGCAGCAAAATATTTATTAGAAAATCAAATTAGCAATATATTCAATTGTGGGTATGGAAAAGGCTACTCAGTATTAGAAGTAATCAATGTTGCTAAAAAAATATATGGAGAAAAAATAAAATTCGAATATGATAATAGACGGCCAGGAGATGCAGAAAAGTTAATTTCTAATGTTGATAAACTTCATCAACATATAAATTGGAAACCAAAATTTGATAATTTAGATTTAATCATTCAAACTGCTGTTGAGTGGGAAAAAAAAATAAATGAAAAAAATATATAAAAGAGAATTTGAAAGAAAAGATAAAAGACATTTACTTCTTTTTGGTTATGAGGAGCATAAAGAAATAGCTTCTGTAGAACTAGGAATTACTCCTTTACCTAGTCCACATATGAGGTGGAATCCTGCAAGACAAGAATGGGTAACTTATTCTGAAACCAGAAAAGTAAGAACCTCTTTTCCACCAGAAGAATATTGCCCTTTGTGTCCTGGTGCAGAATTAAATTTTGCAACTGAAATACCGTTTAACAATTTTGAAGTTGCCATTTTTCCAAATAGATGGGCCAGTTTTAATACTAATAATGATCAAATATCTATTGATGGCTTAAGCACAAAACCCTCAAATGGAGAATGTGAAGTAGTGGTTTATTCTTCTAAACACTTAGATACAATTGCTCAGATGCCATTAAGCAGAATAGAGCTTTTATTTAATGCTTGGTCAGATCGTTACATCAAACTACTAGAAAGAGATGATATTCAATATGTAATGCCTTTTGAAAATAGAGGGGTAGAATGTGGTGTTACGCTTCATCATCCACATGGACAAATTTATGCCTATCCTTTTATTCCTCCAGTAATTAAAAAAGAAATAGAAGCATTTAATAAAGAGAATTTTATTAAAAAATTAATGAAAGATTTAGAAAAAAATTATTTTGTTTATCAAGATGATCATGTCATTGCTGCTGTACCACCATTTGCAAGATACGCTTATGAGATATGGATAATTCCAAAAAGACAAATAGCAGGACCTTGGCAATTTACTGACCAAGAATATAATTCTTTTGCAGTTGCTCTTAAAAAAGTAGTTAAAGGATACGATAGTTTTTTAGGCAGAAGATGTCCATATATTATGGGATTGCATGCTGCTCCTAATTTAGAAGATGATAATTTTCATTTTCATATGGAATTTTATCCCCCTTTAAGACATGGTGATAAACCCAAAGTATTAGCTGGCTCAGAGTCAATGGCTGGGGTATTCATTATGGATGTTTTTCCTGAAGAGACTGCAATTGAGCTTAGAAAGTTTATGTCATGAAATCAATTGAAGAAAAAATTAATTTTTTTAAAGAAAATTTAAAATTATTTGATGATGATATGGATAAATATAAATATCTTTTAGACCAAGCAAAAAATGCAAAACCCTTTCCCGAAGAATATAGACAAGATAGTTTTAAAGTCGATGGATGCCAGGCACAAGTGTGGCTGGTTCCATATATAGAACAAAACAAATTATGTTTTCATTCAGACTCTGATGCATTTATTTCAAAAGGAATGGTAACAATTCTCTGTGAGATTTATGGAGACAGAAATCCAGGTGAAATTGCAAAAGCAGACTTTGATCTTTTATCTTCATTACAACTAGATACCTTGCTAACGCCTGGAAGACGAAATGGTGTGTATTCAATGTTAATGAAAATTAAAGAGTATGGAAAAGTTTACAGTCAATAAAATTAATTTAACTTAAAAATTTTATTCTCTTTTATAATTTTTCCTATATCAGATTTTAATAAATATGATTCAAAAGAAAAATATTAAAATTAATGAAAAGCTCTATAATTTTATTAATAATAAAGCACTAAAAGGTATTGAGATTGATGAGGAGATCTTTTGGAATGGATTTTCAGATATAGTAGATACTTACTATCCAAAAAATGTAGCTCTTTTAGAAAAGCGAAAGAATTTACAAAATCAAATCAACAATTGGCATAAAGAAAATAGATCTAGAGATACTGATCTTGATGAATACAAAAGTTTTTTAAAAAAAATAAATTATATTGTTGATGAAGGGCCTGATTTCAAAATTACAACATCAAATGTTGATGAAGAAATCTCAACAATTTGTGGTCCACAACTAGTAGTGCCTATCACAAATGCAAGATTTGCTATTAATGCAGTAAATGCTAGATGGGGCAGTTTATATGATGCGCTTTATGGAACAGATGCTTTGGGGGAAGTTCCAAAAGGAAATAGTTATGATCCTGAAAGAGGAAATAAGGTTGTTGAATTTGCTAAATCACATTTAGATAAATTTGCTCCACTAGAAAATATAAAATGGAGTGAAATTAATAAAATTGAATTGCAAGATAATAAAATTATTTTAGGCAGTATAAAGGAAAATTCAGTAAATTTTGTAAATAAAAATCAGCTTGTAGGTTGGAAGTCTTCTAAAGACGATCAACTCCTAGAATTAATTTTATTAAAAAACAATCTTCATTGCAGAATATTAATTAATGAAAATGATGTTATTGGAAAAAATGATCCTGCAAATATCTCGGATATATTGGTAGAGTCTGCAATATCTAGTATTCTTGATTGTGAGGATAGTGTAGCAACTGTTGATGCTGATGATAAAATTTTAGCATACCAAAACTGGTTAGGTCTTACTAAAGGAGATTTAGAAGCTAAATTCGAAAAAAATAATAAACCTGTAAAGAGAGTATTAAATAAAGATATTATTTACAATTCTGCAGATCAAAAAGATCAAATATTAAAAGGGCGCTCTCTAATGCTTATTAGAAATGTAGGTCACTTGATGACAACACCTGCAATATTAACAAAAAATAATGATGAGATAGGCGAGGGTATAATGGATGCAATTATAACAACACTCATTGCAACTCATG
Source organism: uncultured Alphaproteobacteria bacterium (assembly GCA_902576125.1). GTDB lineage: Bacteria > Pseudomonadota > Alphaproteobacteria > HIMB59 > CACPNW01. The sequence goes on from CACGUF010000011.1 coordinate 12,929, forward strand.
ATTTTAAAAAATCAGAAAATAGAAATTCTAATTATAATTCTATTTACATTGTAAAACCAAAAATACATGGACCTGAAGAAGTTGCATTTACTGATCAACTTTTTTCAGATATTGAAAAACTATTAGATTTACCAAATAGTACTATCAAAATAGGTATTATGGATGAAGAGAGAAGAACAAGTATAAATTTAAAGGAATGTATAAGGTCAGCACAATCAAGAGTGGCATTTATTAATACAGGATTTTTAGATAGAACTGGTGATGAAATTCATACCGCAATGCATGCAGGCTCTTTTATTAAAAAAGCTGATATGAAAAATGCTTCCTGGATATCATCATATGAAAAAAGAAATGTGAGCATTGGATTAGAATGTGGATTAAAAGGTAAGGCTCAAATAGGTAAGGGCATGTGGGCAATGCCGGATTTAATGGGAGAAATGATGAAACAAAAAATTGGTCATCCTAGATCTGGAGCTAACTGTGCTTGGGTGCCAAGCCCAACTGCTGCTACACTTCATGCTCTTCATTATCACGAAGTAAATGTTAGAGAAATTCAGGAAGATATTCTTAAGTCTGGATCAACTGGAACGCTTAATGATTTATTAACTGTACCTTTATTAAGGGGAGAAAATTTATCAGAAGATGAAATTTCTAATGAGATAAAAAACAATACTCAGAGCATTTTAGGATATGTTGTTCGCTGGATTGATCAAGGTATTGGTTGCTCAAAAGTTCCTGATATAAATAATATAGGTTTAATGGAAGATAGAGCTACATGTAGAATTTCATCTCAAGCTCTAGCAAATTGGTTAGAACACGGCATAGTATCCGAGGATCAAGTATTAAAGGCATTCGATAAAATGGCAAAGGTAGTTGATAAACAAAATGCAAATGATAAAAATTATATTCCTATGAGTGATAATAAAAACTCTATTGCTTTTAAAGCTGCGAAAGAACTTGTATTTGATGGAATAAATCAACCTTCAGGTTATACAGAACCAATACTTCATAAAAGAAGATTAGAATTTAAATTAAAACATAATTAAGTTAAAATATTGAAAGATATGATCCAAGAAAAAAAAGATTTTTATATTGATGGTAAATGGGTAAAATCAAAAAAACCAAATGATTTTGAAGTAATTGATCCATCAAATGAAGAAATTTGTGCGATTATTTCTCTAGGATCAGAAGCGGATACAAATCTTGCTGTTGAAGCTGCCAAAAAATCTTTTTTACCTTGGTGGAATACATCAAAAGACAAAAAGCTTGAACTACTTAATAATTTATTAGAGATTTACGTAAAGAGATCATCAGAAATGGCCGAAGCAATTTCTCTAGAAATGGGCGCACCAAAAGATTGGTCTATTAACGAACAAAGTCAATCTGGAGAAGATCATATAAAAACGTTTATAAATAAATTTAAAAATTTTGAGTTTGAAAATTATTTGGATGAAGAAAAAGGAAATTACATTTCTTATGAGCCAATTGGTGTTTGTGCTTTAATCACACCTTGGAATTGGCCTATTAATCAGATTGCTTTAAAAGTTTTACCTGCACTTGCAGCTGGATGCACAATGATATTAAAACCCTCTGAAATTGCCCCGTTATCTGCGATATTGTTTACCGAAATGATTCATGAGGCAGGTTTTCCAAAAGGTGTCTTTAATCTAGTAAATGGTGATGGGCCTGGTGTGGGAACACAATTATCAAGCCACCCTGATATTGATATGGTATCCTTTACAGGTTCTACTCGTGCTGGAAAATTAATAACCAAAAATGCTGCGGATACAATTAAAAGAGTATCTCTAGAGCTAGGAGGCAAAGGAGCAAATATTGTTTTTGCAGATGCTGATGAAAAGGCGGTTAGAAGAGGAGTAAGAAGAGTCTTTAATAATTCTGGTCAAAGTTGCAATGCACCAACACGGCTTCTTGTTGAGAAATCAATTTATGAGAGATCGGTAAAAGAAGCAATTGAAGTTGCAGAAAAAACAGATGTTGATGTGGCCAATAAACAAGGCCGTCATATCGGTCCAGTAGTTTCAAAAGTACAGTATGATAAAATTCAAAATCTAATTCATGAAGGGATTAAGGAGGGAGCTAAGCTAGTGGCAGGTGGACCTGACAGACCTACTCATTTAAATAAAGGATATTTTGTAAAACCAACTGTATTTGCAGATGTAGATAATGAAATGACGATAGCGAAAGAAGAAATCTTTGGGCCTGTTGTGTCAATAATTCCTTTTTCAACTGAAGAAGAAGCTATAAAAATTTCTAATGATACTGCTTATGGATTAACTAACTATATTCAAACTAATGATACTGATAAAGCTCACAGAGTTGCTAGACAACTGCGCTCTGGAATGGTGGAAATTAATGGTGCAGGTTTTGCTGATGGATCGCCATTTGGTGGATACAAACAATCAGGTAATGGCCGTGAAGGTGGTAAATGGGGAATTGAAGAATTTTTAGAAGTAAAATCTATTAGTGGATGGAAATAAATATAACTTTGTCAAATTTGCAAATAAATAAATTAACACCAAATATTGGGGCGGAAATTATATGTAAAAATGTATTTGATAATTTATCTTCAAAAATTTGTGATGAAATTTATAAAAGCCTAATTGAAAACAAAGTAATTTTTTTTCGTGATCAAAAAATTTCACCCACGCAACATATAAACTTTGCAAAAAGCTTCGGTGAAATAGACCCCCCTCACCCAGTCTATCCTCATGTAGATCAATTTCCTGAAATTGTTCTATTAGAAAATGATGAAAAAAAACCCCCAGATACAGATGAGTGGCATACTGATCTTACATTTAAACCTAACCCTCCTTTTGCATCAATTTTGTATAGTAAAATTATTCCACAATATGGTGGTGACACTCTTTGGACTTGCTTGTCATCAATATATGAAGCCTTGCCTATCGAATTAAAAAAATATTTAAACACTCTAAAAGCAGTACATGATATGGGAGCCTTTAGAAATAATTATACAAAAAATGAACCAATTGGAGCTGCGCATAAACTTAATCAAGGACATCAAAAATTTGGCAGTTCAATTCATCCATTAATAAAAACACATCCTATAACAAACAAAAATTACATTTATATTAATCCTAGTTTTACTCATCATATCGTTGGCATGAATGCTACAGATTCAAGTAATTTATTAAATTATCTTTTTGGTTTTATGAACAAACCAGAGTTTCAAATACGCTTCAAATGGACCGAGGATACTATAGCTATGTGGGACAATAGATGTACAATGCATTATGCAATTGGAGATTATATGCCCCATAAACGTAAAATGCACCGAGTTACTGTATTGAATGATAAAAGAGAGAAAAAATGAATTCCTTTCAAATTTTAGAAAAACTAATTTCTTTTGATACTGTTAGTTCAAATTCAAATTTACAGCTCATATCTTATTGTGAGAAACTTTTAAAAGATGCTGGAGCAGAAATTACGCTTATATCAAATAAAGAAAAAACAAAAGCTAATCTCTTTGCAACTATTGGACCTGTCGATCAACCAGGAATAATTTTATCAGGTCACACTGATGTTGTTCCAGTAACAAATCAAAAATGGAAAACTAATCCATTTAAGCTAACAGAAATTGATAATAAATTATATGGAAGGGGTACTGCTGATATGAAAAGTTTTGTGGCTTGTGCATTAAATGCGGCTTCAAAAGCGTCTTCAATGAATTTAAAAATCCCTCTCCATTTTTCTTTTTCATATGATGAGGAAATAGGGTGTATAGGTGTAAGATCATTGATAGAAATGTTAAAATCTTCTTCAATTAATCCTCTTTTTTGTATTGTTGGAGAACCAACATCAATGCAAGTAATGTCAGGTCATAAAGGTAAAGTTAATGCTTTAGTTTCGATAAAAGGAAAAGAAGCTCACTCAGCTTTAACAACAAAAGGATTAAATTCTATCTACATAGCTAGTGAATTCATACAAGGGATTCAAAATATACAAACTAACTTAATAAATAACTCAACTCACGATAATGATTTTGAGGTTCCTTTCACAACTTTACAAGTTGGTAAAATTGAAGGAGGAGTCGCGGTAAATATTGTTCCAAGTTCCTCAAGTCTATTATTTGAAATAAGAAGTTTGCATAGTGATGATCCAAATTTAATATTAAAAGATATAGAAAATTTATCTGAGAAAATTGTAAAATCTCATATTGATAAATTTCCTGATACTGCAATTGAAATTAAAGTAACAAGTCAATACCCGGCACTAAATACAATGAAAAATTCAGATGTAATAAGTTTTTTAAATGGATTAACTGGAAGCAATAGTGTTCAAAAAGTTTCATTTGGAACTGAAGGTGGTCTTTTTAGTAAAGAATTAAAAATTGAAACAGCAATCTGTGGTCCTGGATCAATGAATCAAGGTCATAAACCTAACGAATATATTGAAAAAGCACAGATCAATTTATGTGACCAAATGTTAGAAAATTTATTAGATAAATTAGAAACAGGATTATAAAAACTTAAGATAAAGAGCCCTCAAAACCTTTTAATACATTAACTGTATTAATGCCTATTTCCTTAATTGCGTATCCACCTTCCATTACAAATAAAGTTGGCAAATTGCATGAAGCTATTTTTTTTCCAATATCAAAAAAATCGTCACTTTTTAACTTAAAAAAACTAATGGGATCTTTTTCATACGTATCAACACCTAAAGAAATTAACAATGCATCGGGTTGATAAGATTGAATTTTTTCTATGGCATCATCAAGAGTTCTTGTCCATTCAGTATAAGGTGTTCCAGGTTGCATTGGATAGTTAATATTAAAACCCTCCCCTGCTCCATGGCCCTTTTCATTAGCATGACCAAGAAAATGTGGAAATGCCTCCTTAGGATCTCCATGAAGTGATGCAAAGTAAACATCTGGTCGATCATAAAATATTGCTTGCGTTCCATTTCCATGATGAAAATCCACGTCCAAAATAAAAATTTTCTTAGCACCTTTTTCAATTAATCTTTCTGATGCGATAGCAACGTTATTAAAAAAACAATATCCACCATACTGATCTTTAGATGCATGATGGCCTGGGGGTCGACATAAAGCAAATAAACTTTTTTCCTTTTCCAGCATATCAGTTGCTGTCAAAACAACTTTTACAGCTTCATAAGCTCCTTCAACTGTACCTTCACTAATTGATGTTTCATTAGCAAGAGCATAATAACCAAGTTTGCCTTCAATAAAATTAGGAATAACATCTGAAGGCATCGATCGACTTGGCCAAACAGTTGGAATAGCCTCACCTCCTAAGCCAAGTTTTAACCATTCTTTCCAAGCAACATTCAAAAATTCAACATAGTGCTTATCATGAACTTTAAAAATTATGTCTGTATTTATATTTACTGGGTCCATAATCGGTCCAAGATCTCGTTCTTTAATTGCATTAATAATAAATTCCATTCGCTCTGGTCTTTCAAATGGCTGCACCAGTTCGCCCCCATACAATTCTGTTTTTGAATTACGAAGAATATGATTTTTTGAATAAATTGTTTTCATTATCTATTATTCGATTGGTATATTTTTAATTCTATATTGTTGATTTCCTATCATAAAAATAGATATACCAATTAATAGCGTACTAATAAATTTTATAAAAGTAAATGTTTCTCCAAAAATAAGAAATCCCCACAAGAAACCTGCAGGCATAACTAAATATGAACTTAGATTAACAAAAACAGCACCTACTTTATTTAAAATATAAAAAAATAACCATACTTCAATAAAAGTTACAAACGCTAATATCCAGAAACTTGGAACAGTAAGCCATTGGTAATGATCGTATAATTTATTGCCATAAAAAATTGATAGAAGAATGACAAAGATTAAAGATGCAATAGATTCCCCAAATGCTACTTGTGTTGAGTCAAGGTTTCTAGGCCAAAATTTTTCCATAAAAATAGCATCAAATGCATAAGATAATGGAATGATTAAAGCATAAACAGCCCAAATATTTGCTGATGTATTATTATAGTTATTTCCATATAATAAAATTACAAGACCAACTAATCCTGATAAAGTTCCTATTAGCAACTTAGTGGTTACATTTAATAGTCTAAATATCCAAATAACGAAAAGAGTAAAAACAGGAACAACTGATATAATTAATGTTAATATTCCTGCTTCAATTTTAGGGGCAACAACAAATTCGACACTTAAAGGGATTACATAAGCAAGCATACCTGCAACAGAAAAGAATAGAGATTTTTTAAATGTGAATTTAAAAAGTTTTTTTTGAAAAAATAATAGAATAAAAAATAAAACACAAAGCACAGCTAACAAAGAAACTAAAATAGTTAATGGACTATCATCGGCTTCAACTAATTTAACTAAAGAGAAGTGTAATGCCCATAATGAAGATAAGACAAATAGTAGCGCTATATTTTTATATTCTTCTAATTTTTCCATTCAAAGCTTGGGTCGATTATCTTTATCAAATAACCATGAAATAGATTTTTCATAACCCAACGATACTCTAAAAACTGTATTATCATCATAAGCTTTGCCAATAATTTGCATTCCCGTTGGAACTCCATTTGAAGCAAATCCTGTTGGCGCTGACATAACCGGTAATCTTGACAACATATTAAATGGTGTTGTTAACCACATTGATTCATCTCCTGTTTCTTCAGTTCTTCTAACTTCTTCATTAAAGTCATAATTAAGATTTGGATAACCATGATCTGCTGGAATACCTGTTACTGCATTTGTAGGACATATAAAAACATCATATTTGTCAAATATAGGTCCAAACTTGGCATATGCATCCCAAGCAACATTATTGCAATGAACTAATTCACTAAGAGTTTTTTCTTTACTAGCTTCAATAAATTTTTGCGTATAAGCGCAAAGAAGTTCTTCTTTTCCCTTTGAAATTTCTTTAAGACTCGTTCCCCATAAAGCAGTCAGATAAGTTCCTGCTGCATCCAAAATATTGTCTGGCAATTTTAGATCAACATATTCAACTGTTGCTCCGTTTTCCTCGAGTAGATTGAGGGCATTTTTCATATTGGTAACAATGTCATCCTCAACTTCAAATCCACATAAATGATCTGACCAAGCAATTTTAATATTTTTTAAATTTGAATTTCCATCAAAATCTTCTGGTTTCGGCATACTTGCAATATCTTGATTATGCATACCAGCAGTGGATAACTGCATTAAAATGATATCTTCAACACTACGTGCCATAGGACCTGAGTGACTGTAATAATCTAGATTGCCATATGGCACTTCAGGATTTCTTCCATAGGGAGGTTTGTATCCAAAAACACCACAAGCAGCTGCAGGAATTCTAATTGAACCGCCAATATCAGAACCAGAAGCTATGGCGCAAGCTCCAGTCGCAAGAGCTACTCCTGAACCCCCAGATGATCCTCCTGGAGTATATTTCTTATTCCACGGATTAGTTGTTATACCGTGCAGGTCAGACCAAGTTGTTCCTAATAAACAAAACTCAGGTGTTGTTGTTTTAAATAATGGAATACTTCCTTGATCAAGCAAGCGTTGAATATAAACATCAGTATAATTATCAATCCTATCTTTAAAAATTTTAGAACTACTTGATCGACAAGAATTCTTAAAAGCGAATTCTTCTTTAATAGCAAAAGGGATTCCTTCTAAAAGTCTTGGTTCTTGAGCATTGTCTAAAAAAACTCTCTCAGACTGTAGTGCTAAATCTATTGCTTGTTTTTCAAAAAAATCTGTGAAAGCATTACACTCTTTTTGTATTTGATTTGCTCTTTCTAATGATGCTTTAGTAACTTCTACCGGAGATAATTCTTTCGACTTAAAAGCCTTTAATAATTTTTTTCCACTCCAGTATAAAAAATCTTGATCACTCATATATAAATAAAAAAACCCATTGATGTAAAATCAATGGGTTTTTTTTAGTTTAATTTTTACTGCATTAATTTAGTCCAAACTTTATCAATAAGAGCTTGAGACTCTTTATTACAAGCTTGACCAAATTTAACAGGTATACCATCTGGTACCTGAATGTTAGTTGCATTTTTCATATCATCAGAAAGATATTTAGCAGATTCAGGAATTGCATTTGCATAAGCAGCAAAGTTAGATAACATTGCCATATTTTCAGGATGCATAACAAAATTCATAAAAGCTTTTGCTTCTTCCACGTTTTTTGCACCTTTAGGCATAACTAAACTATCAAACCATCCAACAACTCCTTCTTTAGGATAAGCATAAGTAAGGTCATCAACACCTTCCCATTTTCCAACCTGACTATATCCATCCCAATGTGCATGCATAATTACTTCACCACTCATCAAACGTTCGTTGATTCCCTCAGAAGAATAAACTGCCACACATTTTTTTTGTTCAATTAGGAGATCCATAACTGCTTGCATTTCATTAGGATCTTCAGAGCAAAAACTGGATCCTAATGCTAAGTGAGCCATATTTACAACCTCCTCAGGAGATTTAAATACTGCTACTTTGCCACATACTTCATCTGACGGCTTAAAAAATTCCATCATTGATGAACCATTTCCAGAATAAGAGTCAGCTCTGTATGCCCAGCTAGCAGAACCCATCTGCCATGGAGTTGAGTAATCTTGGTTTGGATCAAAAGATGGTCCTTGAAATTGATCAGCTACATATTTGTAGTTGGGCATATCTTTAATACCATCTACTTTTTCAATTAAGCCCTCTTTGATCATGATTTCTACGAAATGTTGTGATGGAACTGCAAGATCATATCCTGTTGAACCACCTCCTGCCTGTAATTTAGCAAGAAGGGTCTCGTTTGAATCATAAGTATCAACTGTAACTGAAATTCCTGTTTCTTTTTCAAATTTTTCAATGAGATCTTCTGGTGTATAATCTGCCCAGTTGTACAAATTTAATTTGCCTGCAGCAAATACACTTGTACTAAAAAATAAAAAAGAAATTGAAACTAATATTTTTAATAGCTTCCCTTTCATGTATCCTCCTATTTGTTTTGGTTAAAAAAACTTTTAAAATTCTGATATATTAAACTGTAAAAATAGAATTTTTACTAGTTAAATTTTCCAAAAATCCCTAAAAATTTCAACTAAAATACTAATTTTTTATTTTTCTATTAAAAAACCAATAAAGTGTAACAATAAATATAGAAAATGCTAACATCAGACTTGATACTGCATTTACCTCAGGGGATACGCCCATCTTAACCATACTATATATGTATACAGGTAAAGTTGTTGCACCACCTCCAGCAACCATTAATGTAATTATAAAATCATCAATAGATATTACAAACGCTAACATGAAACCTGATAAAATGCCTGGGGTTAGTAGAGGTAAAGTAATTGTTTTAAATGTAGATGTTTTATCAGAATACAAATCTCGTGCAGCTAATTCTAAATTAGGATCCATTGCCTCCAAAGCAGCTTTAATTGGCATAAATGCAAATGGTATGCAAAATACTGTATGAGCGATTATAACATTAATAAGTCCAAGATTAATACCAAGAGATGCAAAGAAAATTAATGTAGCAACTGCTGTAACAATTTCAGGAACCATTAAAGGTAATGTGATTAAACCACTACTAAATTCTCTAAAACGAAATTCTCCACCTCTTACTAGTGCAAGTGCTGAAAAAGTTGCAATTATAGTCGCTAACGGAGCTGCAGCAAAAGCAACTATAAAAGAATTTATTGTTGCTGTTTGAATATCATCATTTGAAAATAATTTAGCATACCAACGAAATGAAAAACCAGTCCATATCATTGCAAACTTACTTGAGTTAAAGCTGTAACAAACTAAGATAAAAATAGGTATGTATAGAAAGCCAAAAAATATTGCAGTCCAACCTCCAAAGCCTGGAAAATTCCAAACATAACGAAATTTTGTTTTCTTATTTTTGGTTTGCATATTCTCTGTGCTTTCTGTTTAAACGAGCATTAAATATTAAAACCAAGATTACCAAAGCCAATAAAAACATTGCCATTGCGGCACCAAAAGGCCAGTTTCTTGCATAAGAAAACTGAAACTGAATTAACGATCCTAATAATAATTTTTTTCCACCCCCTAGTAAATCGGGTGCAATAAATGCTCCTAAACAAGGTACAAAAACCAAAATACTTCCACCAATTATTCCTGGCATTGATAGTGGTAAGATAATTTTACGAATTAGTTCTATTCGATTTGAATATAGATCTGTTGCTGCCTCTAGAAGTCGTAAATCCATTTTCTCCATCGAAGCATATATTGGTAGAACCATTAATGGTAAATAAGAATAAACTAACCCAATAAGTATAGCACTATTAGTGTACATTAAATTTAGAGAACTTTCCTCGTCTAACAAACCAAAAAAATTAAAAGAGGATTCTATCACGCCACCCTTACCTAATATTATAATCCAAGCAAAAGTTCTGATTAATAGGTTTGTCCAAAAAGGAATAGTTACAAGAAAGATTAATATATTTTTTACTCTGTCAGACTGTCTTGAAATAAAGTACGCGGCAGGAAAACCAATTAAAAGCGATAAAAATGTTGCAGCTAGAGCCAACATAAAAGATCTGGCAATAATAATCAAATATGCAGGATTAAATTCTATTTCATCAAATAGATTGGTATCAAATAAAATTTGTCGATAGCCACTAAGACTAAATTTAAAATGAACACCTCCGTAGACATTTGATTCCATCAAAGAAACTACTGCCATAACCAACAAAGGGCCAATCATAAAAATTCCAATAACTATCCATAAAGGCAATAAAGATAATATTCTATTTTGGGTTTTATTTTCTCCCTGAATATTCATTAGTCAATAACCTGAGCACTTTCTTTTGGAAAATGAATATCAACGTAATCATCTTTTTTAAAAACTTTTAAATCTTCAATTGGTAAATTTACATTAATTAATTGATTATTTGATTTTAATTGGATGGTTGCAGCATTACCAAGATAAGTAAATTCAGAAATACTTAGCTGACTTTTATCTTTAGATGATTTTTCTATCTTAATTCTCTCAGGTCTAATAAATATTGTTACTTTATCATTTTGTTTTATGTGAGGGGGTACAAACAAGTTTAATTCATGCCCAGTATCAAGTTCACAAACACCATTTTCTCCAGGAGTTTTGCAAACACCAGATAATAAATTTGCTTCACCTATAAAATTTGCAACAAACTTATTGGATGGACTTTCATATATTTGCTCAGGCTCCCCAATTTGTTGTATCTCACCTTCATTAATAACAGCAATACGGTCTGACATTGTTAGCGCTTCTTCCTGGTCATGCGTAACAAATACAAAGGTAATACCAGTTTCTCTTTGTAAGGTTTTTAATTCAAAACGCATTGCTTGACGAAGCTTTAGATCTAAAGCAGACAGAGGTTCATCCAAAAGTAACACTTTTGGTTCTGGAGCTAAAGCCCTTGCTAGAGCAACTCTTTGCTGTTGACCTCCAGATAATTGATTAGGTTTTCTATTGGCATACTCTTTCATTTGAACAAGCTCTAGTACTTCAAAGGTTCTGCTTTCAACCAAACTTGCATCTTTTTTTAGACGTCTAAGACCAAAAGCGACATTTTCGTATACATTTAAATGGGGGAACAAAGAGTATTGTTGAAAAACTGTATTTACAGGTCTTTTATTTGGAGGAAGGTTTACAATTTCTTGATTGAACAAGTTGATTGAACCCTCAGTAATATCTTCAAAACCTGCAATAAGACGAAGTAATGTAGTCTTACCGCAGCCGGAAGGACCAAGCAGTGTAAAAAATTCATTATCATAAATAGTTAAGTTTGCGCTCTTTAATGCTTTGGTTTGAGTATTACCACTAGTGTAAATTTTAGTTACATTTCTAACATCAATTGCATTAACTTTTTTTTCCATCATAATATAAATATTAAAGTTGATGCATACTTAAACACATAGAGAAAAATTTTAAATCAAAAAAAATTTATTTTACGTTTTTTTTTAGTTAGACGCCAAATTTGTAACTTCTCTTCTAAAAGGAAGGTTATCTCCTATATCTTCGGCATCTAATTCTCTGGCATAGCGATGGCCAGCATATGTAGCCCAAGCAATTGGTCCTGGAGCATTTGCATCTCCAATTAACTTTACTGATGTAATTCCAGCATCATTCCATATTGTTTTTTTCAAAAGAAGATCTTTGTACAATTGATCTTGAGGTTGACGCGATGCAACCATGACTAAATGATCTGTTTCAATTTCTTTTTTATTTTGCGTATAAATACAGTTGGAGATTAACTTTGAATTAGAAATTGAAACCAAGCCTCTATTCAATTCAATCTCAACTCCCATTTCAATTAGTCTTTTTTGAATTTCTGCTTGTTCCAACGTATTAATAGACCATTCCGAAACATATGCGCACGGTGTTAAGAAAGTAACATCACAACCTTTTTCAATAAGTCTCTCTGCTATAACACCTCCCATATAGTAATGATCGTCATCATAAATAACAACTTTGCCTGTTGGTAAATTGTTATTCATAATATCATCGGGGGTATATATATTTATTGATTTATCATTTACAATTGGCACAACGTGCTGTCGTGATACCCCGTCTGCTCTCCAACTAGAGCCTGTTGCTATGCAAACATTTTCAAATCCAAACTCTAACACTTGATCAGCATTTAAAGGGGATTCTAAATAACTCTCTACATTAGGTTTTTGAGATAATTGATATTCTCTATAATCGGCAACTCTCCCCCAAGCAGAGAGCCCAGGTAATTTTCTTTCTTTAGCGACTCTGCCTCCTAGAATGTTAGATGCTTCAGTAATCGTAACATCGTAACCTCTGTTAGAACATGCTAAAGCAGCTTCTAAGCCTGCGGGACCGGAGCCAATAACTAAAACTTTAGATGTTTTTCCTTTAGGTTCTATTATTTCTGGGTGCCAACCTTTGCGCCATTCTTCCATAAAAGTTGGATTTTGAGTACATCTACTTATCGACATAGTCATATCACCAGTAATACAAATATTACAACCAATACATTCCCGAATATCTTGTATGCGACCCTCTTCTATTTTTTTTGGTAAAAAAGGATCAGCAATAGATGGTCTGGCACATCCTATGAAGTCAAGTGTACCTGTTTTAATTTGTTTAACCATTACATCAGGACTTGTAAAACGGCCAACACCTACGATTGGTTTCGAAGTCAGTTTTCTGATACCTGTTACAAGATCAAATTGAGCCGCCTCTTCTTTAAAACGCGATGGACCAGAACAATCTTCCCAAGCACCATGAGCTAAGTCCCATAAATCAGGTAAGTCTTGATTCATTTCAATAAAATCTCTTACTTCTGAATTTGCAAAACCAAGATCACCAATCATTTCATCCAATGATAAGCGAAGAGTAATACCCATAGTATCACCGACTTCATTTCGAACTTCTTCAACTACTTCTTTTACAAAACGTGCTCTGTTTTCTAAACTACCTCCATACTCATCTGTTCTTTGATTAGTTGCAGTAGATAAAAAGTGTTGAAATATTCCAAAACCATGAGCGCCATATAAACAAATTAAATTAAAGCCTGCAGTTTTAGATCTTTTTGCAGCATTAACAAACCATCGTCGAAGATTTTTTATATCTTCTTTATCAAGTGATCTTGCACTGACAGGATCATTTGTAAATGTTCGTATTGGCATGCCTGTTACCGCAAGAGGTACTTCTTTGGTATATAAGTTTGGGCCATTAATTCCTGAGTAAGCTAATTGAATACCAGCAAGTGCTCCATACTCTTTCATTCTATCAGCCATTTTTGCAATCATTGGAATATCGGCATCATCCCATAAACGTAACTCAATAAAAGGTGTAATTTCTGATGAGTGGTGCATTTCACATTGCTCTGTGAAAATTACCCCCCATCCACCTTGGCTTTTTATTCCTCTCATTTCTGCTGCTGCAGAGGGATCTCTATAGCCTCCACCATTACAATGTGGGACTTGATAAAAACGATTTTTTGCTTTGACTGGCCCTATGTTAACTGTTTCGAATAAAATATCATAACGGCTATCACGGTCCATGTAATCCATATTAAGCTTTATATTTAATCCATCTTGTTTTTAAAGATGTGTATTTATTGAATGAATGTAGCGATAAATCTTTACCATACCCTGATTGTTTTACGCCTCCAAAAGGAGTGATTGTATTTAATGCATCAACAGTATTAACAGAAACTGTCCCTGCATGAAGATGATCAGAAACTCTAAGCGCACGAGATAAATCATCTGTCCAAACAGATGCAGCTAAACCATATACACTATCATTTGCAATAGATAATGCTTCTTCTTCAGTATCAAAAGGAATAACAGATAAAACTGGTCCAAAAATTTCTTCTTTAGCTATTATATCATTGGCATTTACATTATTAAAAATAGTTGGTTGAACGTAACATCCTTTACCTTCAATTTTAATTTGTTCACCACCAATTACTAAATCTGCATTCTCTTTTCCTTTATTAATATAAGAAACAATTTTTTTTGTTTGTACTTCATTTACAATAGCACCCATTTTAGACGCTGGATTAAGCGGATGACCTGGCTGTGTGTCTTTTGCAATCAATGATAAACGTTCAACAAATTCTTCTTGAACAGTTCTTTCAACTAATAACCTTGAGTTAGCTGAGCAAACTTCTCCTTGATTAAAAAAAATTCCAAAAGCTGCCATATTGATAGCTGACTCTAAATCCTTGCAGTCAGCAAATATAAGATTTGGACTTTTACCTCCAGTTTCTAACCATACTTGCTTCATGTTTGATTGACCTGCATATTGCTGAAATAATTTGCCAACCGCTGTTGAGCCTGTGAATGCAATACAATCTACATCTGGATGAAGGCCTAAAGCCTTTCCAGCTGTTTCTCCAAAACCTGGAACAACATTAAATACGCCTTCAGGCACACCTGCCTCTACTGCCAGCTCTGCTAATCGTAAAGATGACAATGGTGATTGTTCTGCAGGTTTTAAAACTATAGAGTTTCCAGCAGCTAAAGCTGCTGAAGCTTTCCATGTTGCCATATCAAGAGGAAAATTCCATGGCACTACAGCCCCTACTACTCCAAGAGGCTCTCTTGTTACCATTGCTAAATCACCTGGTCCGGTTGGAGCAATTTCATCATATATTTTATCAATAGCTTCTGCATGCCATTGAAAAAATGCTGCTGAGCCAGGAGCATCTATTGTTACAGCATCATTTATAAGTTTACCCATATCCAAACTATCAAGCAAGGCAAACTCTACTAAGTTTTGTCTGATTAAATCAGCTAATTTAAGTAAAACCGCTTTTCTGTCTGCTGGAGGCATTTTTGACCAACTACCTTTTTGAAAAGATTTTCTTGCTATTTCAACTGCAAAATCAACATCTTCTTGACCACACTCTGCAACCGAGGTTAAAACTTCATCTGTAGCAGGATTGATTGAATTAAAAGTTTTTCCTGATTTAGCTTCAACAAATTTTCCATTAATGAAAGCTTTATTTCTAAAGCTAATTTTACTCGCAAGCTTCTTCCATTCTTCAAAACTATAATCAGTCATTTATAAAACTCCTATTCATCTCCTGGGACACCGTATGAAGGTGCCTTGGTTGGATCAATTCCTCTTTGTAAATAATCATTAACTTGCGGTTTATAAACTTCCCAAATTTCAGAGAGTTTTGTTATTGGACATCCTTCTGTCCAATCACACCTCAAATCAATTATAGGCCATGAAACTTCATGGCTTATTTTTATTCCTGCTGAATGTACAGATCCTGCCTCACCGCCAGCCTCAAGGCCACCTTTTAATCCTGCCAACATTCTATCAGCTAAATGACCTTTGGTTTTTTCAAATACTGATATTATTGATTTTGTTACTTCTTTGTTTTCCAATAAATTTCCAGCAGAAATAATATTATCACCAATAGCTTCACTCCAAATACCAAGAGAATTGTTTCCTGAATGGATTGCTGTTTCCCCATTTGAGTCAATTATTAATACCTGTCTATATTCTAAGTGCTGATTTGTTGATTTTATTTTCTCAATAACTTGTGATGAGGATAAACCTGTCTCAAGAAAATCAAGAGACTTTTTTCCTAATGATGGATCGGTGACATTTTGTGTTGAGACAGCTCCAACATTTGATCTCGTATAAGAGCATCTAGCGGCAACTGCTGGAGAGGACGATGCAACAGCTGTACCAAGCATACCTGTTTCTTTGCATCTGGCTACTAATGAAAAAGTCATTCTGGCACTACTGCGGTTGCATCAATTTCAACCAACCACTCAGGTCGTGCAAGAGCAGAGACAACTAATCCTGTTGATACAGGATAGATCCCTTTAGTGTATTGGCCAATGGTTCTGTAAACCGCTTCTCTATTTTTTATATCAGTAATATAGACAACTATTTTTACCAAGTGCTTCATCTCTCCCCCAGCTTCTTTAATAAGTTGTTCTATATTTTGCATCACCTTGTGTGTTTGATCAGCAGGATCGTTACTATCTAAATTTACAGCATCATCTAAATTTTGTGGGCATTGACCTCTAAGCCAAATTGTTTTTCCACCTTCAGTAACAACAGCTTGGCACAAGTCATTATCCAAATTTTGTTCAGGGTAGGTATCTTTAGTGTTAAACTTTCTAATTCTTGTATGTTCCATAATTTTAATAAATACTATCTTTTATTTACCTATTAGCAATATGTTCAACTACATATTTTGCATCTTTCCAAACACCCCAAATAAAAGAGGAGCCCCTCATAGATAACCAAGGTAAACCAAGAAAATATAACCCCTTTTCAATACTAACACCATTCTTATGTTTTGGTTTTCCAGTTTCATCAAAAATATCAAACTTTATCCAGTTAAAATTATTCTTATAACCAGTTGCCCAAATTATATTCTTTATATTTGATAACTTTAAATCTAACTCTAATATTGGATTTGCAATACATTCATGATCTTTTTCAAATTTTCTTGCCTCTGGCTCCTCTGGAAAATCTAAATTATTACTTTTAATATATTCATCAGCTTCATCTAATAGACTTAAATAATTATTATCACCATTAATTATATTTTCTTTTAAATCATTTTCAAAAATTATTTTTTCATTTTTATATTCTTTTGTCATACCTAAAAGGGTAATACCCATGTTAGCAAATTTTCTAAAATCAATTGTTTTTCCTCCATCATAACCGCTTACTGCAATTGTAACATGTTGTGTTCCTGGGTTTGGTGTTTTTGCTTCCCATTTTCCTAGAACACCCAACCACCAAACATTATCACGACCTCTATATCTTCTTGGTGGTCTGTCATGAGGGCCTATTGAAAAGTAAACTTTTTTATTTGAGCGCCTTAATTCTTCAGCAATTTGTGATCCAGAAGAGCCAGAGCCAATAATTAATACAGCGCCTTCTGAAAATTGATCTGGGTTTTTATATTCTTGTGAATGTATTTGATTAACTATAGAATTCTGAGGAATAATTTTAGGAATTATAGGTTCTTGAAAAGCTCCCGTTGCAACTATAACATTATCTGCTTCATATAAACCATCAGACGTTTGAACTAAATATTTGGGATTAGAAGAATTTTTCTCAACCTTTTCAACATTCACATTAACATGAATGGGGGCATTAATTTTTTTTGCAAATTCTTCAAAATATTCTACTACGCGATTTTTTGAAACAAATGAATTAGGATCAGAATTAGAAAACTCTAATGTAGGAAATCGATCGTGCCATGCTGGTCCATTTGCAACAAGTGAGTCCCATCGACAACTTCTCCATTTTTCTACAATCCTGTTTCTCTCAAAAATTATATGTTGTATATTATTATTTTTTAAGTGTTCACTAGCAGCTAAACCAGCTTGCCCACCACCAATAATAATCGTGTTTGTATATTTGAGCATAAATTTAAAAAAATTAAAAATTTACAATAAATAAAATACTAAAAAAAACACTGGTTTTCTTGTATAATTTAGAAAATGATAACTTTTATCTAAAATGCAATTAATATAACCTAAACTATCGATGGAGGTATTATGAATAATAAATGGACTTGGGTAGTTGCGGCTGTTGTCGTAATAGTAGTACTATATTTCGTATTTTCTTAAAAATTTTAAAGATTATTTATACCTCTCTTTTATAATTTTGAAGAGAGGTATAGTTTTTAATAGACTATTTAGTACAAATTAATCTCTGATACAGAAACATCTGCTTTAAATTCTCTACCATATGCAACAATCCCAAAAGTTCTAATATCATTTCCATCTAAATCTTTATTTGAAAATTTATTTTTAAAATTTGAAAAGGGTAAGTCAACTATTGTCCATTTATCTCGTGCAATAAAAGTTGCTGCAAAATAATCTCGATACGATCGAGTTTCACTTGTTCTAATAAATATATGGTAAACTTCTCCATTACCACGAACCTTCAACCTAACACCTTTTAAGTTAATCATTTTTTTATCAAAATTTATAAATGTTAGTGTAGAACGTAATTGTATAAAGCCACCGTTATTTTTCGTACTTACATTTCCAGTGAGTCTAGCAAAATATATATCACCTTCTTTATCAAGCACAGCCTGACCATCTGATATACCACCCATAGTTCTGTCACTAATGTACTGCCAGTGTTTTGCATTTTCTTTTGTAAAAGTAATATTTATTACATTATTTTTTGCAAAGGCTATATTAGAAGAAATTAAAAATATAATTATAATTATATACTGCATGGTATCTAAATAGTTTAAATATCTAAAATATCATATTTTAGATATAAAGAATTAAAAAATGTATAATCAATAAATTAAATGAAAGTGTTGTTAATTGGTATTTTTTTGATTTGCCTAAATGGGTTTACAGGATCTACATTTGATACAATTACAAAATTCTTAAGTATTAATAATTATAAATGGTATCATTACTATTCTTTAGGGGGGACAGTTGCTATTTTAACTTTATTAATTTTTCTAATTTTTAATGGAGGTCTTAAAAAACATATTGTACTAAAAAATAATAAATATTATTTTCTGCCTTTATTAAGAGGGTTACATTTTTTTATTATTTTCATAATTATATTTTATTCTTTAAAATATATCCCTATAAATATTTTTACACTTTTATTAATGACAACCCCTTTATTTCTTATAATTTTTGCAAAGTTTATTTTAAGAGAAAAACTAAATATTATTAGTTGGATTGCTATTGTAATTGGTTTTGTAGGTGTAATCATAGTTCTACAACCTTTTGAAACGAATCTTAATGTTTATATTTTGTTGATACTATTTGTTGCTATTTCAAATGCTTTGAGTTTTACTTTGGTTGGTAAGTATTCATACATAGCATCAACTTATGGTTTTACTTTTTATGGTTATCTGCCAGCTGTCATTTTTTCTTATATCTTTTTTCTTAATGATCCTTTTCTTCCATCAATTAAAGAATTATTAATATTTTCTAGCTCAGGAATTATCGTAATGATATCAGCGTGGGCTTTTACTGCTGCTTACCATATTGCAGGTAAATATAGCAGTATCATAAGTCCTTTCATCTTTTTACAGATATTGTGGGGAACTCTTTATGGCATGTTTTTCTTTTCTGAAAAAATTAACTTTACTTCAATTATAGGAATTATTGTAATTATATTTTCTGGATCTATTGCTCTTTATAATCGCAACACATAATTAAAAACAAAGTAAGGCTATATTTAAAAATAATTTTTTACTTATTATCCCTTTTTATTGACTCTTGAAGAGAAATAGATGAGTTACTTTCCTCTTTTACGTCCTTTTTAAGAGTTTGTATTTTATCTGACATTTTTATATCGCCACTTAACTTTCCACCAAGTTTTATTTGCATTTTTTGATATTCAATCGTTCCAGTCGCCGTACCTTCCTCTTGAATTGTAAGTGTGCCAGAAGCTTTTAAATCTCCGTCAAAAACACCCCAGATATCGGCATTGTGAGTCTCAATATTTCCTTTGCAATTACCAGTATTCCCAATGACAATATTATCTGTTTTCATAGTTACATCTGCTTCTCCATCAATTTGTACTTCATCTGCTTTTTTAATTTCTCCTGTAATTGAAACTCCATGTCCAATTACAACCTTAGCACTTCCTTTTGCCGGCCTAAATACGTCTGTCACGGTTTTATCATCATCTGAATTTTTATCTTTACTTTTGTCAAACATTCCGCCTCCCATCAATTTTTTGTCAGATCAATTTCTGCAGATGTTTTGATGAAGTAGGTTGCTGCGACTACTGTTATTTTAGATATATATTGTTCCAAAGCGTTTTAATTGTCAATTAATTTGTTGAACTAAATTACATTTTAATAAACTTATACCAAGCTTTTCAATTAATACTGTGGTTTAACAGTTATTAATTTTTCATCAATCCATGAGGTAATTCCACTTTTTGCGTTATAAATAACATTATCAAATTTTTTTATTTCCATCATTTTGGCGATTATGTTAGTTCTTCTTCCAGTTCTACAAATTAAGATTATTGGTTTACCTTCATCTATTTCTAAAAGTAATTTTCCATACCAATCATCATAATCATAATTTCCTTCTTTATCAAAAAAGGTTAGCAGAATGCTTTTTGGAACAACTCCAGTTTGATCCCATTCAGAACTTCTTCTTATGTCTACAATTGGTATATTATTTTTTAATAATGCTTTAATTTGCTCATTATTTACATCAACAATATCTGCAAATGCAAATTTTATAGTTAATAAAAATCCTATAAATATTATAAAAAATCTAATTAACATTTTTAATTTTGGATGTTATTTTTAAGAATAAACAAAGGCGTCCACAAGTTATTTTCAAGGAATGATGAATTAACATTAGAGGACTGAATAATTAGTAATTCTCTTCTTTCCATCATATATTCAGTTGAAAAAACTATCGGTTCATTATTTACAAAACTTGGGGGAACTTCTATTGTTGCTTTATTCAAGTCATTATTTAATCTGATAACTAAATTACTATCAGCAAGAGAAAGTTCTTGAAAAGTTTCATTGTATACATAATTTTTTAGACTTTCAAATAATTCAGCACTAGTCACAGCATCAACATAAACAAGTGTTTTATCTTCAGATAGATAAGACACAAATCCAATAAGGCTATCGTTTGAATTATTAAAAATATCATACTTATTTACAACTGGTACACTAACTTGAGCAGTAGCATAACTCATAAAATCTTCTCCAACAGAGCAACCGGTGTTTTGAAATTCAATAAAATACGTTGAGAGCATCCTGCTACTTTCATCACTTTCACAATCAGATACCTGATATGCAACTTCCATTGGTAAATTAAATTGTTTATTCTCTACTGTATTTGCTAAATCAATTAAGTCTGAGGTATATAGATCACCAGTAAAATCAATTTTACAACCCGTAAGAATTAAAATTAAACTTATTAAGGTTAGAGATTTTTTTATCATAATAAAAAAGTATAATTATATTTATAAAACTACTAAATATTTATTCATATATCAAAGCAATAACAAGAAATGCTTATATTTTTTAAAAAATTATATTGACCTATAGTTGACCAGCAAAATGAATTTCTTAAAATTTGCTCATGGACTTAAGTTTAAAAACCAAGTAAAAGTAGGAAAAACAATATGGGAGTATGGCGGAACTGGTAGACGCGCCGGATTCAAAATCCGGTCACTTCGGTGGTGTGGGTTCAATTCCCTCTACTCCTACCAAATAAATGAAACTTTTAAGATCTCTTTACAACTGGACACTTAACAAAGCAGAGCACAGATATTCTTCTTGGATTTTAAGTATTGTTGCTTTTGTTGAAAGTTCATTCTTTCCAATTCCACCAGACATTCTTCTTATTCCTATGATAATTGCTAAAAGAGTAAAAGCATGGACATATGCATTCATTTGTACATTTTCTTCAGTGCTTGGGGGTGTTGCAGGATATGCTATAGGTTATTTTTTCTACAACAGTATTGGTATTTTAATTATTGATGCATATCATTTGTCTGAATCATTTAGTACTTTTGAGAGTTACTATAATGAATATGGAATATTAATTGTTTTGGGTGCTGGATTTACCCCTTTTCCATTTAAATTTATTACTATTGCAAGTGGCGTATTTAATCTTAATATATTTTTATTTATAATAACAGCCATTATAGCAAGAGGTTTAAGATTTTATATACTTGCAGGATTACTTTTTGTTCTTGGTGAAAAAATAAAAGTTTTAATTGATAAATATTTTAACATACTTGCTATCTTATTTTTTATTCTTCTAGTCGGAAGTGTGCTATTAATTAAATTTATCTAATGTTACAAAAGTATTGGTTTTATCTTGTTGCTTTCTTTAGTGTTGTTGCTTTAGCTTCAGCTTTCACAGCTGAATTTTATTTTGGCTTAACCCCATGTGAAATGTGTTTAAAACAAAGAGAGCCTTATTACATTATCATTGCGGGTTTTACACTAATTACAATACTTAAGTGGCAGAATCGCATTTGGTTTTATCTTGGTATTCAACTAACTAGCATTTATGGATTATTTTATTCTATCTGGCATGTAGGCATAGAAAATAAATTTCTCGCTGGTCCAGCAGGATGCTCAGGTGGATTAAATATAGCAAATAATACTTCAAGTCTTAAAGAACAAATTCTAACTAAACCAGTTATAAATTGTGAAGATATAACTTGGAGTATTTTTGGTTTATCAGCTGCAACTATTAATACTCTGCTTTTATTTTTGATTTTTATTATAAATGCCATATATATTTGGAACAATTATGGTGAAAAAAAAGAAATCAGTTAAAAAAAAGAAATCAGCGTCAAAAAATAAAGCTTCAACTGATAAAAATATCTTGGATGAAATAATTCGAGTTGATCATGCTGGTGAGTATGGTGCAACACGTATATATGATGGACAAATAGCAATTTTTGGCAAAAATTCCAAAATTGGTAAAACAATCCAACACATGGCTGATCAAGAACAAGAGCATATTGAAAAGTTTAATGAACTGTTAATTGACAAGCGCGTGCGCCCTACTGCTTTATTACCTTTATGGAATTTTGCTGGATTTGCTTTAGGGGCTGGCACAGCTTTAATGGGAGAAAAAGCGGCAATGGCATGTACAGTGGCAGTAGAAAAAGTAATTGGTGAGCATTACAGAGAGCAGCAAGAGTTATTAGAAGATGATGAAAAAGAACTTAGGAAAACTATCGCAAAATTTGAAAAGGATGAGCTAGAACATCATGATATTGGTTTAGAACATGATGCAGAAAATGCTCCTGGTTATAAGATTATGACAAAAGTAATTGAGATTGGCTGCAAAACAGCTATAGCAATTTCAAAAAAAATTTAATTTTCCAATTCTGTATCCCAATATAAGTAATCTCTCCAACTATCATGTAAATAGTTAGGAGGAAAGTTGCGTCCATTATTTTGTAAGTGAATAGAATTTGGCTGCATAGGTTTTTTTAATAATTTCATATCAGTATTTTGTAATAACTTTCGACCTTTTTTTAAATTACAAGTTGTACAAGCAGAAACAACATTTTGCCAAGTTGTTTTGCCATGCAAACAACGTGGCACTAAATGATCAAAGGTAAGATCATTAGCAGGAAATTTTTTAGCACAATATTGACAGGTAAAATTATCACGAAGGAAAACATTAAACCTCGTAAAGGCAGGTTTACGCTGAGGCATTACATAATCTTTCAGTGCTATAACACTAGGTAACTTAAAAGAGACTGTAGGAGAACTTACAGATTGATCATAACACTCAATTACAGAAACACGATTTAAAAATACAGATTTAACAGAATCTTGCCATGAACAAAGTGATAGAGGGTAATATGATAGTGGTCGAAAATCTGCATTCAACACTAGTGCTGGATTTCCAAGTGCACTCATTTTTATTTACTTACCCAAGCCATGTTATTCAAAAATGAGTATAATATTAAAACTAGATGAGATCATAGTATTTTTTTTATAAAATTTTGTAATAAAGTTATTGCCTCTGAGGAAATATTATGTCCATCTAATGGTAACACATGGGATTCAAAATTGCATTTATAAGAACTTAAATAATCTTTAGAATCATAAAAACTTTTTACAGGTATAACTTCATCTTTTTCTCCATGAGAAATAAATATAGGTGTTTGTTTTAAGATTTTATTTTTAATTGGATAATTTTTCATAATGCGACCTGATAGAATTACCAATCCAGCAAGTTGTTTATTAAGAAAATTTCCAACTTCAAATGTCATCATTCCACCTTGAGAAAAACCCATTAAAATACAATCAGCGAATGATAAGTTAAGTGACTTACAATATTCTTCCATTGTATTAACTATTTTATTAATGGCATCACTAATTTCATTTCTTATTTTTTCAAATTCCTTAGGGCCTGCTTCAGAGATATAGATACCATTAGGATATAAATCAAACCACTGATACCCCATTAAATTACCTGTGATAAAATTTGGTGCATTCATGGCAACATACAGTGCTTTCCATTCATCCTGATCAATAGGATTGGCAAGATGCAAAAAATTTGCAGCATTGTCACCATATCCATGGAGCATAAAAATTATTTTTTCAGGCTTATCATGCTTGGAAATTGAGGGCCCATTTAAAATTTCTGACATAATATAATATATGCGACAATTGATAGTTCGTTCAAGAGAAGATTTGTACTATATTGATTATATGGATGTATTACAAATTGTATTAGTTGTATTTATGGCTGGAGCATTAGGTGCTGTTATTGTAGGTGTCATTGCTATGGCAATTAATGGCAAATTAAATAAAAATCATAGTAATAAACTTATGCGCATTCGTGTATTATTTCAGGCTGTCGCAGTTCTAGTATTTGTAATAATTATTTGGCTTTCAAGGAATTAAGCCAAATTTACCTACTAGAAATAAATATATTTTTTTAGTATAAGACATCAAGAGATTGTCATGGGTATTCATTTTAATCACAAATCAAAGGCGGGAGACCGCAAAATGCAAAAAGAGTTAAAACTCAAACAAAAAGCTGAAGAACGTAAAAAGAAACGTGAAGATCAAGAACGTCTTAAGCAAGAAGAAGAAATGCGCAGATTAGAAGAGCTTACTAAGCCTGATCTACCCTCTAATGAATAGAATTTTATAATTTCTATTCTGCAGGATGATTTTTTCTTATAAATTTTTTCAATAATTCTAAAGATTTACCTGCCTCTTCAAGCAATATCATATGACCACAGTTTTCAATTATTTCGACTTCTGAATTTTCAATATTATCAGCCAATTTTTTGCCTTCTTTGATAGGACACATCCTATCTCGATCTCCAAGAATATTTATAGCGGGGCACTTAATTTTTTTTGCAGCTTCAAAACCATTTTTATAATTATCACATGCTCTAAAATCAACACCAAGAGCATTTTTAACAGAACCATTAATTACGATTGACCCACCTAAATTAATATGATGAAGGCCAGGGACCGGATGTCCGCCAAAATGACCGGCAGGACCATGAGCCCAATCCATCATAAGATCTACAGCTTTAGGATCTCCCTTTTCTGCTAAATCTAAAAGTTCAGGATTCATAGGTATTGCTCCTGCTCCTCCCATCAAACCAATAGACTTTATTTTATCTGGAAACTGTGAAGCACATTCCAAGGCAATTAAACAACCTTGCGAATGACCAACTAGTGAGGCTTCTTTTATATTAACTGAGTCTATTACATCTGCTATCCATTTACCTTGCTCTTCAATAGATTCTATTGCAGGGCCTTCAGAGTACCCATGTCCTGGAAGATCAATAGCTAAAACACTATAACCATGAAATGCAAAATATCTAGTTTGTAACACCCATGTTATATGACTTAAGCCACTACCATGAATAAAAACAATAAGAGGTTTTTTTTCATCAAATGGTCTTCCTCCAGTAGATGCAAAAACCTCTTTGTTGTTTACTTTGAACTTCATTTATTAGCTACTAATTTAGGTTTTTTAGCAGCTCTAAAGCCATCCTCAAAATCATTTATAATATCTTCAATATCCTCAATACCAACTGAAAGTCTAATCATGTCATGAGACATATTTGCTAATTTTAAAGTAGCCTCATCCATTTGAGAATGAGTTGCCGAGGCAGGATGTATTACAAGAGTTCTTGTGTCACCAACATTTGCTAAATGAGAGGCTAGTTTAACATTATCAATAAATGCAGCACCTGCTTCTTTTCCACCTTTAATACCAAAAGCAATCATTGAACCAGTGCCTTTAGGTAAAAGTTTCTTCGCAAGTTCATAATCAGGATTATCTTTTAAACTTGCATGTGAAACCCAAGCAACACTCTCGTGGTTACTTAAATATTCGACCATCTTTAATGCATTTGAACAATGTTTTTCCATTCTTACTGATAAGGTTTCAATACCTTGCAAAACATTCCATGCATTTTGAGGACTTAGGCATGGGCCCATATCTCTCATACCTTCAGCTCTAGCTTTCATAGTAAAAGCAACTGGGCCAAACTCTTCAGCAAAAGATAAACCATGATAACCTTCATAAGGCTCCGTCATTGTTGGAAATTTGTCTGTTTTAAGAAAATCAAATTTTCCTCCTTCTACTAAAATTCCTGCCATTGATGATCCATGACCTGCCATCCATTTAGTTAAAGAATGAACAACAAAATCTGCACCATTTTCCAGTGGTTTAAATAGGTAGGGTGTTTGATATGTACTATCAATTACAACAGGTATACCGGCATCATGAGCCATTTTAGATATTTCAGGCAAATTCATTAGTTCATTACCTGGGTTACCAACTAATTCTCCATAAATACACTTAGTGTTTTCTTGTATAGCGTTTTTGAAACCTTCAGTATCTCTAGGCTTAACAAAAGTTGCATTTATGCCAAATTTAGGAAGAGTTAAACGAAATAGGTTTACTGTTCCTCCATATAATTGAGAAGATACTACTACATGATCTCCAGCATTACATAATGTCATAATAGTTAAAAATATTGCGCTCATACCTGAAGCTGTGGCTAAAGCTGCAGTGCCACCTTCTAATGCTGCAACTCTTTCTTCTAAAACTTGAACTGTTGGATTAGAAATTCGACTATATATATGACCACCACGCTCCAAATTAAATAATGCGGCTGCATGATCAACATCATCAAACATATAAGATGTTGTTTGATAAATTGGTACTTGTCTTGAGCCTGCATTTTTACTTGGCATATATCCTGCATGCAAACTTAATGTATCAAATTTGTAAGTTTTTGGATCCATATTAAATCTCCTTTGCTTTATTTCTTAGTTCAAATTTTTGTATTTTGCCTGTCGACGTTTTAGGTAATTCACCAAATACTACATGCTTTGGTCTTTTAAATCCAGCCATATTTTCTTTACAGAACTGAATAATTTCTTTTTCAGTAGCATTTTTACCAGGCGCTAACTCGACAAATGCACATGGGGTCTCTCCCCATTTTTCATCAGGTTTTGCTACAACTGCGACAAGTGATACAGAAGGGTGTTTTGCAACTACATTCTCTACTTCTACAGAAGAAATATTTTCTCCTCCTGAAATAATTATATCTTTAGAGCGATCTTTGATTTGAATATACCCATCCGGATAAACAACAGCTAAATCACCTGAGTGAAACCAGCCATTTCTCATTGATGTTTCAGTTGCTTCTTTATTTTTATAATACCCTTTCATTACCACGTTTCCACGTATTAAGATTTCTCCCATTGTTTTTCCATCTCTTGGAACAGGAGTATAGGTTTCTGGATCAGCAACTATTGCTTCTTCAAGATTTGGATAACGCACTCCCTGTCTTGAATTTAAATCTGCTTTTTCAGTATTTGAACGATCATTCCATTCCTCATTCCATGCACATTGCAAAATATGTCCATATGTTTCTGTAAGTCCATATACATGCATAACTTCAAATCCTAAGTTATCCATTTTTTCTAAAATCGCACTTGTTGGAGGGGCTCCTGCCGTAAGTACATAAATTTTATGATTGATTGCTTTTTTGTCTTTT
>CACGUF010000012.1 GCA_902576125.1 uncultured Alphaproteobacteria bacterium
TAAATTAGTAAAAGAAGAATTATTGCTATTGAACAAGACTCTAGATGATCACATTAACAGGAATGATATTCAGCAACACCTAGACTCTTTAATAGCTATTAATTCTAAATTATGGGTAATTGAAGATGATATTCGAGATTGTGAGCGAAATAAAATTTTTGATCAGAAATTTGTTGATCTTGCTAGATCAGTATATTTTACTAATGATAAAAGATCTGAGGTTAAACTAGAAATTAATAAAAAATTTGGTTCAAAAATTATAGAAGTCAAATCTTACGAGCAATATTAAGAGTTAGTTAACTCTGTTTATACTTGTTTTAATTAATTTGATTAAAGAATTTTTATATTCATTATCAGGAAAGATGCTTAATGAGTCTATTGCAACTTCTGCAAAATGATTGGCTCTTGTTAACGTATCTTGTATACAATTATATTTAAATAATAAATCACGAACTAAAATAAAATTATTTTCATTACCATCTGATTCTTTAAACATTTTTTTTAAAAAACCTTTCTCTTTTTTATTTGATCTTCCATATGCAAGTATAATTGGTAATGTAATTTTACCTTCTTTAAAATCATCACCAATATTTTTGCCCATTAATGTTAAATTTGATGAATAGTCTATTGCATCATCAATAAGTTGAAAAGCCATACCAAAATTTGTCCCAAAAGATTTTAATGCTTGGTGCTGATTTTCTTTTGCACCACCACTTAATCCACCAACTTGACATGCTGCGCTAAATAGAGAAGCGGTTTTTCCGTTAATTACTTGAAAATAAGTATCTTCATTCATTTCTAAGTTTTTATCATTACTTATTTCTAGCACTTCACCTTCAGAAATAACAACACTAGTATCAGATAAAATCTTTAAAGTTTCCATTGTGCCAAATTTTGTCATTAATTGAAAAGATCGACTAAAAAGGAAATCACCGACTAATACACTTGTTTTATTACCCCAGACTTCATTTGCTGTTAGATTACCCCTTCTATCTTTACTTAAATCAACGACATCATCATGAAGTAGCGTTGCAGCATGTATAAATTCTACAGCTGCAGCTAAACCTATATGGTTTAACTTATTATTTGAGTTATCATTTAAAATATGAAAGCAAGAAGTTGTTAAGAGTGGTCTTAGTCTTTTGCCTCCTGATAAAATAAGATATTTACCAATCTCTTGAATTAAAGGGACTGAACTATCTAACTTTTCTAATATTAAGGTATTAATTGAGGTTAGATCTTCTTTACACAATTCTGATAAATTTTTTATGCAGTCATTAAAATCTTCTCTATGTTGGTGTATTGGAATAATTTCAGCCATAAACGAAATATATAGTTATATTTTATTTAATTAGTAGATAATATTTAGGTTGATAAACTTTTTTATATAAAATTCAATTAATTGAACACTTTTAACCTTTAAGTAAAGATCAACTTTTGTTATTAAGCCCTGTGTTTAAGAGATTTTTTTCAAAAGATATCAATATTCCAACTTTAAGATTATCTGGTGTAATTGGTCAAGCAGGTATAGCTAGATCTGGGTTAACTATTACTGGAATTGAAAAATTAATAGATAAACTTTTTGCAGATAAAAAATCTCCTGCAGTTGCTCTAATTATAAATTCACCAGGAGGTTCTCCTACACAATCATCTTTGATTGCAAATAAGATAATAAGTTTATCAAAAGAAAAAAATAAAAAAGTCTATGCCTTTGTTGAAGATGTTGCGGCTTCTGGTGGATACTGGCTAGCATGTGCTGCAGATGAAATTTATTTAGATCTAAACTCAATAGTCGGATCAATAGGAGTGATTTCGCCAGGATTTGGATTTGTTGATTTAATTAAAAAAATTGGAATTGAAAGAAGAGTATATACATCAGGAAAAAGCAAAAGTTTTCTTGATCCATTTAAAGAAGAAAAAAAAGAAGATATTGATAGATTAAAAAATATTCAGGAGCAAATTCATGAAAATTTTATTGAGTATGTAAAAAATAGAAGAGGCTCAAAACTATTAAGTTCTTCAGAAGACGAAATATTTTCAGGATTATTTTGGGTAGGAAAAAAAGGTGTTGAACTAGGGTTAGCTGATGGAATTGGCTCAATTAATGAAATTATTAAAGAAAAATTTGGGAAAAAAGCTAAAATTAAAATTGTTGATCAAAAAAAATCTTTTTTACAAAAACGACTTTCATCTTCTATAAATAACAATGATATTTTTAATAGACTGGAAGAAATGATAATGTGGTCTAGATATGGTTTATAATGAAAATTATTGTCTTAATTATAGTAATATTATTTGTTCTTTTATTTTTTAAAATTCTTACTGGCAGAATAAGTAAATCGAATACTAAGAATCAAAAGGAAACAACAATTGATTTAGAAAAAGACCCAAAAACAAAAGAATACAAACCAAAGGAATAAATGACCGCAAGCTCAATGGAGGAATTAGTCTCTTTATGTAAAAGAAGAGGTTTTATTTTTCAATCTAATGACATCTACGGTGGTATTAAAGGATTGTATGATTACGGTCCTATGGGAGTGGAATTAAAAAATAATTTAAAGCAGGCTTGGTGGAAGTCTATGGTTTATGAGAGAGATGACATTGAAGGATTAGATGCTTCAATTTTAAGTGCCCCTGTTGTATTGAAACAATCAGGTCATGAAGATACATTTTCCGATCCATTGGTTGATTGTAGAAAGTGTAAAGCTAGGTTTAGAGCTGATCAAATAGAAAACAACGAATGTCCGGATTGTAAGTCAAAAGATTTAACTGAGGCTAGACCATTTAATCTAATGTTTAAAACAGCAATTGGACCTGTTGATGACGGTTCTTCTTTTGCCTATTTACGACCAGAGACATGTCAGCAAATCTTTACTAACTTTAAGAATATTACTGACTCAACAAGCAGAGTAGTTCCAT
Organism: uncultured Alphaproteobacteria bacterium; assembly: GCA_902576125.1. Taxonomy (GTDB): domain Bacteria; phylum Pseudomonadota; class Alphaproteobacteria; order HIMB59; genus CACPNW01. The sequence continues at coordinate 2,920 of CACGUF010000012.1, forward strand.
TTGGTATTGCTCAAATTGGTAAAGCATTTAGAAATGAAATTACTCCAAGAAATTTTATATTTAGAGTTAGAGAGTTTGAGCAAATGGAGCTGGAGTTTTTTGTAAAACCAGGATCTGATGATGAATGGCATAAATATTGGGTAGAGAAAAGAATTGAATGGTGGGAAACACAGGGTATTAGTAAAAAAAATTTATATCCGATAGAAGTAGAAGAGAGTGAATTATCACATTATTCAAAAGCCACTGTAGATATTATGTATGAATTTCCTCACGGTAAAGAGGAGCTTGAAGGAATTGCAAACAGAACTGATTTTGATTTAGGCTCACATACTAAAAATCAAAAAGATTATAACATTAGTTCAGATGTTAAAAAAAATGAACATTCTACAACAAAATTAGGGGTGCAAAATTTAGAAGAAAAAACTTCCTATATACCCTATGTAATTGAGCCTTCAGCTGGAGTTGACAGAGGTTTACTCGCTATTTTAAATGAAGCTTATACTATAGAAACTTTAGATGATGATAATACGCGAACAGTATTGAAATTAAAACCACATTTATCACCTATAAAAGCAGCTGTCATTCCTTTGAAAAAAAATAATAAACAAATTGTTTCAAAAGCAAAAACAATAAAAAATGAATTACAAAATCTTGGAATGGGAAGAGTTATATTAGAGAATTCAGGAAATATTGGAAAAAATTATAGACGGCACGATGAAATTGGAACTCCTATTTGCATTACTGTTGATTTTGAAACACTTGATGATGATTCAGTAACTGTTAGAGATCGTGACTCTATGAACCAGGAAAGAGTTTTAGTTAAAGATCTTAATCAGTTTTACCAAAAATATTTTCATTAAATAAATATAAATTATATGAAATTTATTAATGATATAATTGCAACAAGGCTGTTGTTTTTTATAATGGCTTTTTATGTCGGTTTATGGACAATTAGAATACCTACAATTAAAGACCAAATTAATACAGATTATTTTGGTATTGGTCTAATTATGGCAACATTTGCAATTGGATCAATAATTGCAATGGCACTTGCAAACAAAATAATAAAATTAAGTTCTTGCAAGACAGTACTTTTATATACGAGTATTTTGCAATCTTTATTATGGTTGCCAACGCCATTTGTTACTTCATTACAAATATTCATGATTTTAGCATTCATTTTTGGTCTAAGTTATGGAAGTTTTGAAATTAGTTGTAATTTATACGCATCCAATCTTGAAAAAAGAGAAAAAAAATCAATGATGTCCGGATTCCATGCTTTTTGGAGTTTAGGAGTTTTGCTTGGATCTATTGCTACTAGTTTATTTTTAGAATGGGAAATAAGTCTACTAAATAATGTAATTATTTATATACTAATTTTGTTACCTTTTAATATTTTGATTGTGCTTAAATTAGAAGGCGATCAAATAGAAAATAAAAACAATAAAACAAATATATTTTTTATATGGCCATTAATAATTTTCGTTTTGGCTTTAATTGCTATGGTAAATGCTCTGACAGAAGGTAGTGTTGATTCTTGGGGAGCACTTTATATGAGAGATTTTATAAAAGTTGAAGGTTTTTTAATTGGATTGGCTACAGTTAGTTTTAATATTTTTATGGTAATTGGAAGATTAAGTGGAGATTGGTTTAGGGATAAAATTGGTGTTTATAATTTATTGATTATACTCTTCATTACATCAATTTTAAGTCTCTATATTTTATTTTCATATAATAATATTATTGCTGCTTTATTTGGTTTTGCATTACTTGGTATTGGCAGCTCTGCTATTGTGCCAATAGCTTACAGTTTAGCTGGTAAAGTAGAAGGCATAGATAGTGGAGCTGCAATAGCAATTGTATCTATTGCCGTTTATGGAACATTTATGGGAGCTCCTGCAACCTTGGGTATAATTGCAAATAGCTATGGAGTAAATTCTATTTTTTTTCCAATTTTAATAATTTTTTTAATTGTTTTACCTATAATATTAGCCTCAAAAAAAAATTTTAAATAATAAAATCTAAAATTAAATTATCATCAGTTTTTATTGGTTGTTTTGATTCTAGTCTATTTAGAGCAAAATCTATTTTTAACATTGCCAGCACAGAATTATTTTTTACACTAATAATTTTTCCTAAATCTTTACCCTTCTCTTTAATTAATTGTTGTTTTTTTGGCAATCCAGATTGAGCATTTAAAGCAAAAACTCTTTTTTTTAGTAAAGCTCTATATTTCATTCTTGCTGTTATTTCTTGTCCAACATAACAACCTTTATCCCAAGATATTGCATTGATATTTTCAAAATTATTTTCCAGCAGTAAAGATTTATTCTCTTCTAAATCGTAAGGTGAAAAAGGAACTAAATTTTTAATTAGTATTTCATGATATTTATCTTCAGTAATTTCTATAAAATCAGTTAGGGGTTGAGGATTTGAAGATACATTAATGAGTTTATTGCCAATATTTATATTTCTTGGATCTATATTTAAAATGATTGTATTTTCATCTTTTGATATATCTCCAAAAAATGTAAATGAGTAAAATTTATCAATTTTATTAATTTGTATTTTTGATCTAAGTTTATAAATTTTTAATTTTTTAATTAAATTTTCATAAAATAATGAATGGGTTTCAAGAATAAATTTGTTTTTCATTCTAAATATAAAAAAATCAGAAAAAAATTTACCTTGAGGAGTAAGCAAACAGGCGTAAATTATATTATCTTTTTTGCAAGTATTAATGTCATTAGTAATAAGGTTTTGAAGAAATTCTGAACTATTTTCACCTTCTATAGATATAAATTTAGAATTAATGTTTCTATAAAAGTATGGCACACTCATATTATAAGATATATATGGTAAATATAAAAATGTAATGAAATTCCTGTGAAAATTTTATTTATTTGCTCAAACTTAATTGGAGATACCATTCTTTCTTCTGGAGTTATTAAGCATTTTGTTAATAAACATAAGAATGCTAAGCTTTCCTTTGTTATAGGACCTACAGCAGCTCCTTTATTAAAAAACTATGCAAATGTTGAAAGAATTATAATTTTTAAAAAAAGAAAATTTAATATACACTGGATAGAAATTTTAAAAAAAACTTACAACACTAAATGGGATATTATAATTGATTTTAGATCTTCTATTCTCTCATTTTTTTTAAAGAAAAAAAATAAATATATTTTTAAAAAACAAAAGGGTTTACATCATATTGATCAATTAAATTCAATTTTTGGTTTTCCATGCTCAGATTTATTTATACCAACCAGTATTGAAGAACAAAAAAAAGCTCAATGTGATTTAAGTGAAACATATAAGCATGTTGTCATCTTTCCGGGTGGTAATTGGACTCCAAAATTATGGTCAGTTGAAAATTATAATTTAGTTATGAAATCTTTACAAAGTAAATATGATAAAATTAAATTTATCTTAGTAGGTTCTTTAAAAGAAAAGGAAAAATTCTATAAAGAACTAATTAAAGATATAAAAGAGGAATTAATAATTGATCTTTTTGGAGCTAATTTAACTATAACATCTGCGTTTATGAAAAAAAGTGATTTATTTGTTGGTAATGACTCAGGTCTAATGCATTTAGCTGTATCGAATAAAATTAGAGTAATTTCTCTATTTGGACCAACAGATGATAATATTTATGGCCCATATGGAAATAATAATATTATAATCAGAACAAAAGAGAGTCTAGATTATTTTAAATCTATTAATATTGATAAAAATAAATCTTATATGAACTCAATTAAAACTGATATCGTACTAAGAACTTGTGAAAGTTATTTAAAATGACAAATTCTATTAAAATAATTCAACCTGATGATTGGCATGTTCATTTTAGGGAAGATGAAATGCTTAGTGTGGTAACTAAATTCTCATCAAGAGTTAATAGAAGATGTATTGCAATGCCTAATACTTTAATTCCAATTACTTCATCTCACCAAGCATTAAATTATAAAAATTTAATTCAGATGAATTCTGGCAAAAAAGATTTTGAGGCTCTTATACCATGCTATTTAACTGAAAATTTAAACATTGAAGATTTTGAATATTCGCTTCAAAAAAATATTTTTATTGGAGGAAAATTGTACCCAAATAATGCAACAACTAATTCAGAATTTGGAGCTAATAACATAAAAAACATTTATAATATTTTTGAGATACTAGAAAAACATAAGAAAATTTTATTAATTCACGGTGAAATAAATAGAAATGAAATTGATATTTTTGATAGAGAAAAATATTTTATTGATGAAGAGTTGTATCAAATAAGAAATACATTTAAAGATTTGAAAATAGTTTTAGAGCATGTATCAAGTGATTATGGAGTAGATTTTGTAAAAACTAATAACAATATTGCTGGTACTATAACTCCTCATCATATGTTACTTACAAAAAATGATGTATTTAATAATAATGACATCAACCCCCATCATTATTGTATGCCTGTGGTAAAAAATGAAACAGACCTTTTAGCACTAAGAAAAGCAGCCTGTTTTAATAATACCAAATTTTTTTTAGGTACTGATTCTGCCCCTCATCATATTAATGATAAAAGAAAAAATAACTCTTTTAAGGCAGGTATATTCTCAGCTCCAAGTTCAATAGAATTATATGCTTCAATTTTTGAAGAAGAGAATGCTCTTGAAAACTTGGAAACATTTTCTTCAATTAATGGCCCAAAATTTTATAATTTAGAATTAAACAAATCTTATTTAACTTTGCATAAAAAAAGTATGAATATCCCTGAATTTACTGAAGAAGGAGATATCAAAATAAAAAATTTTTTTGCAAATAAAAATATTAATTGGCAAGTTTTATAATAAGACTTATAGAGATAATATGAGTTTTGGGACTAAATTGTACACTTGGTTATATGGTAAGTTAGTAGGGTCAGACGAAAAAGGTAATAAATATTATACTATTGGTAATGATCATTCCGATTTAAATGTAAAGAGATGGGTAATTTTTAATGGCGAAATTGAAGCTTCGAAAATACCTCCACACTGGCATGCATGGTTACATAAATCGATTGATATGCCTCCAGTTGATTATTCACATAAATATAAATGGCAGAAGGATCATAAACAAAATATGACAGGAACAAAAGATGCGCATTTTCCTTCATCAAATCCTTTATCCAAAAATTTTAAACCAGATCAAATCAAGGCTGATTATGAATCTTGGTCACCTTAAATTTTTTTTATTAGCCTTATTTTTTTCTAGCCAATTATTATCAGAGCCTTTACAAATGAAATACGCTAAATTTAAATTATTAGACAAAATTTCAAATAAACTTTTTGAAAAAACAATAATAGTTGATGGTTTTGATAAAATAGAAACACTAGAAATTGAAGTCCACGCATGTTTTAGTGAACCCCCTGATGAGATTTCTGAGGATTACGTTTTAATAAATGTAAAAGATAACTTTAAAGATCAACATGAGTCTATATATAAAGGATGGATGATTTCTTCTTCACCAGAAGTTACCCCATTGGAGCATCCTATCTATGATTTGTGGTTACTAGGTTGCAGTAATGACAAAACTTCATGAAAGTCTTCAATAAAAGTAAATTTTCTTGCTTCAGATATACCTTTATTTAGTTTTTTTAGATAATTTTCATTATTAATTTCAAAAGCTCCAAATTGAATTAAATGCTTATTATAAAATTGAGAGTCAAGAATCGAAAATAAGTTTTTTTTAAGAATAGCTATTAAATATAGTAAACAAAATTTACTTGTATTTGATTCTTTACTAAACATACTTTCACCAAAAAAACAGCTACCGATATGAACTCCATACAATCCTCCAACCATCCTAATACCTTCATAACATTCCACACTGTGGCAAATTTTATAATTATATAAATTAATATATGTATTTAAAATGATATCATTTATCCAAGTACCGTCATCTTTTCTCTTTGCTAATTGGCATTCAGAGATAACATTTTCAAAATCATAATTTATCTTAAAGATATAATTACTGTTTTTAAATAATTTAAAAAGTTTTTTTGGCACATGAAAATTATCAATTGGAATTAAAAAACGTTTTTTTGGCTGGTAAAGATTCACAGTTTCACTTGATGATTCTTTTGCCATTGGAAAAAAACCTTGTTTGTAAAAATTAATTAAATTTTGATGTGAAATTATTTTGTTCAATTAAAAGTTGACATAAAGTTTATATCATATTTTCCAGATTTAAATTCTTCACTCATTATAATTTTTTGATGAAGTTGAATGTTTGTATTTATTCCCATTATTATGTATTCTTCTAGAGCTCTATTCATTCTTGCTATGCATTCTTTACGATTATCTGCATAAGTTATAAGCTTCCCAATCATACTATCATAATGAGGTGGTACGGAGTATCCTTGGTAAACAGCTGAGTCAACTCTAACTCCAAGGCCTCCTGGTTGATGATATTGAGTAATCTTACCTGGAGAAGGAATAAAACTTTCAGGATGTTCAGCATTAATTCGGCATTCTATTGAATGACCTTTTATTTGGATATCACTTTGGGAAATTTTAAGTTTTTCGCCTGATGCAGCTAAAATTTGTTCTTTAACTAGATCAATTCCAGTAACCATTTCTGTTACTGGGTGTTCAACCTGTAATCTTGTATTCATTTCCATAAAATAAAAATTATCATCTTCATAGAGAAATTCGAGCGTCCCAACTCCTTCGTAACCGATAGAAGAAACTGCTTTTTTACACAAGTCACTGATTTCTTTGCGCTTTTCATTTGATAAAAGCTCACTTGGGCTTTCTTCTATAAGTTTTTGGTGTTTTCTTTGTATTGAACAATCACGCTCACCTAATGTAATTACATTACCATGAGCATCTGAAAGAATTTGGATTTCAATATGTTTTGGTGTCGTTAAAAATTTCTCTAAATAGACTTTATCATCATTAAAAGATTTTTTTGCCTCTGCTTTAGCTGAGTTTATAGCGTTTTCAATTTCATCAGATTTTGATACGACTCTCATACCTTTACCACCACCACCACTTGCTGCCTTAACAATTATTGGCAGTTTAACATTTTTAATAAAATTTTTAATATTTTTAATATCTGAAATATCATTTAGGCCTGGTACTGTTGGAACATTATTTTCATCCATAATTTTTTTTGCATCAATTTTATTGCCCATAATTTTAATATGATTTGAATGGGGTCCAATAAATTTGATGTTATGCTCTTCAATAATTTCTGCAAATCGCTGATTCTCACTTAAAAAACCATATCCTGGATGAATTCCATCAACATTCGTTAAAGTAGCAGCAGTAATAATTGCAGGAATATTTAAATAACTTGATTGTGCTGATGCTGGCCCAACACATATACTCTCATCTGCCATTCTTACATGCATTGCAGTTTCATCAGCCTCTGAATGAATAGCTACAGTTTTTATCCCTAGTTCTCTACATGCTCTTAAAACTCTTAAAGCAATTTCGCCTCTGTTGGCGATTAATATTTTTTTGAACATTATTCAAAAATAATTAAATTATCACCAAATTCCACCGGCTGACTATTAAGAGCAACTATTTTTTTTATAACGCCAGATTTAGGAGCTTTAATTTCATTAAAAGTTTTCATTGCTTCTATAAGCATAAGTATATCACCAGCCTTAACATGTTGGCCAACTTTTACATATGGAGAAGAGTTTGGATCGGCTGACAAGTAAGCAACTCCAACCATAGGTGATTTAACAATATTATCCTCATTAATATTTTCAATTTCTGCCTTATCTTCTGGTTTTGATTTTAAAACTTTAGATTTAGCTTCAGTGAAATTATTTGGACTGTTTATAATTTGAGATGACATTTCAATTTCATAATCACCTTTTTTTATTTTAAATTTTGATATTGTGCCAATCTTCGTTTCTTTAATTATTAATTTAATATTTTCGATGTCAGTTTTATCTATTTTAGTCATTACTATTCACTATAAATTAATTTTTTCATTGCTTCAATTGCTAGTGCATAACCATTTTCACCAAATCCACAAATAACCCCATTTACAGCTTCAGAAGTTATACTTTTCCTTCTGTAATCTTCTCTTGCATAAATATTTGAAATATGAACTTCAATTTTAGGTTTAGAAGTTGCTCTTAATGCATCTAGTAAAGCTATTGAGGTATGTGTATATGCTGCTGGATTAATTATTATACCACTAAAATCATTTTGAACAGAATGTATTTTCTCAATAAGCTCACCCTCATGATTACTTTGAAAAAACTCAAGCTCAATATTATTTTTGACACATTCCTCAACACATAAAGTTTTTATTCTTTCTAATGATGTATCACCATAAAAGGCTTTTTCTCTGTCGCCGAGTAAGTTAAGATTCGGTCCATTAATTATTAAGATCTTTTTCATATTTTTAAATAAAGTGCTTACTCAAGGCAAGTTTTTGATTTTGATAATTTGAATTTAACATTTTACCATATAACATAGATGTTGATTTATTCAATTTTTCATATTTAATTCTTGCTATAGTTTGGCCATCTTCAATAATGAAGCTGACTTCATGCGTTTTTACTTCTAAAACTGCAAAAGCGCCGTTAGGGTGCCCAAAACCAGGATCAAAAAATCCTGCATAATGTACACGAAAATCACCTATGCCTGTATCATAAGGAATCATTTCACCAGCTAAACTAGTTGGTATGCAAATTCTCTCCTTTGATTTTAAAATATAAAAATTATTTTTTTCAATAATAAGAGAATTATTTTTCGGTTTAATTGGTTCCCAATAATTTTCATATTTGTGAAATTTTGTTTTTGAAAAGTTAACTAAAGGAGAGATTTTCTTTGATTTATATGCGCATACACTTTTATCGTTAGATAAATCAACAGTTAATTTAAGTCCATTTTCAAAAATTGCTTTTTTTCTAGAGAAACATAGTTTTTTCGTACTATTTATTTTTATTAAATCATTGTCACTTAAATAAATATTTTCTTTATAAATCAATCTCATTTGATTAAGTGCGTCACCTTCATTAAATTTAATATCAAATGACTTGCTAGTAATTTCTATAAACATTTCTCCTCTATATCTAAGAGGAATTTTTTCATATTCATTTGATTTATCTAAAATAGTTCTACAAAATATATCTAATCTTCCCGTACTACTTTTTGGATTGCATTTACCTTTAATTGGGGAGTGTAAATTTAATTTTTCATTTAATCTAACAAGGTAAGTTCGATTTTTCTTAAAAACTAATCCTTGAGACAAATTATATTTTTTTATTGAAAATTTTTTTATCTTATTTCTAATTTTTCCTTTTGGATTTAAGAAACTATGTTTTAGTTCATAGCATTCGTTGCTTAAAGTAAGGTCCATACTTGATGGTTGAATTCTATTTGCATTTTTAATGCTTGATATAATTTCTTTATTTTTAATTAAATTTTTGTAATCATCAAATGTTAATGAGCCATTCATAATTGTATATATTCTTTTATAATTTTTTTTAATTTTATATCATTTGTTTTTTTTGATAAGTCAGATAATTTCATTTTAAATTCATCAACTTTTTCAATATCAGATTTATTTATTAAATTAAAAAAATTAATCCAATGAGATTTATCTAAATCTTTAGCAATTTCTATATATTTATTAATGATATATTTATTTTTTGGAAATTGAATTATTAAATTTATATTGTGATTAAAAAATATAATTTTATTATTTTTTTCCATATTATCTGTATTTGTATCTAAAAAAATTTTGTATTTAATATAGTAATTTTCAGGATATTTTTTTAAAACTAATTTATAAAATTCACTTGATTCATTTAAAAATCCATGAGATCTTAGAATATCTCCTTTGGTTTCTAAAAGAAAAATGTTCTCTGGAAACTTACCAATTAATATATTTAATTTTTTTAGTGAGTTCTTTAAATCACCAGATTTTGAGTCAATAATAGACTCATAGTAAATTCTATAATAATTTTCTAATTTTTCTAAGTTTAAATTATTATTATATGCCATAAATTTTGCTTTTATAAAATTAAATTCATTTTCAATATTTTCATCAAAATTAAATAATTCGTTAGTTGAATTATATTCTATAATTTCATATCTTTCTCTAAATATTGGATGTGTTGAAAATTTTTGATACTCTTCATCAAATCCCTTACTTAATGCATTTTTTTCTAAGATTTCTAGAAGTTCTATTAGTGACGCAGATGATAAATTCAGTTTTTCTAAAGTTTCAATAGAATATAGGTCAGCTTCTCTTTCTTGTTCTCTACTAAAGCTAAAATAAAAATTATTTATATTAGCTTGACTAGCTATTGTCCCTCCTAATACTTGTGGCTCATTTGTTAATATTGATCCTGTAATTAAAGCTAAATTACTTAAAAGATTTATTTTTGAAAATTTTTCGAGTGACTCCTGACGTTTCTCTAAGTGAAAATATTGAAGATGACCAACTTCATGCGCTAAAACAGCAAGCAAGGAAACATAGTCGGGTGATTGTTCAATAAGGCCAGATGAAACAATTAGATTGTTATTTGGAAAAACAAAAGCATTAGGATTGTCATCTTTAATTATATGAAGTTTTATATCTTTTTTAAATTTGTTAACTGCCTTTATATCTAACAGTAATTTATTTAAAAATATTTCTGTTTCATAATCTAATATTTGACTTGATTGGGAAATACTAGAAAAAAATAAAAATGAAAAAAAAATAAAAGATATTAATTTTTTTTTAAGACCACCATCCAGTTTTTTCCTCAGAATGTATATTTTCATTATCCTGTACAATTTTATTTTCAATATTATTATCGCTTATATTATTATCTTTTTTAAGTTGTTTTTTCCTTTTTGTTATATTTTTTTTTACTTTTGAATTATTTTTTTCATCACTTTTATTTTTATTCTTTACTGTCTTTTTTTTGGTAACATTTTTTATTTTATTGGGTTTATTTTGATCATTATTAATATTCTGATTTGTTATTTCAAAGATTGGTTCATGAAGCGAAAATTCATCTTTAAACTCAAAAGTTATATTCGCATTATAATTATTTTCAATTATATTAAGCTCTTGTTTTTTTTGATTAATTAAGTTTTCTGCTAAAGCGCTATTACATTTTACAATAAGATTAACATTATTATTTGAAATTAATTTTTCTTTTATTACATTTAGTATTTGATCGTTTATAGATCTCGAATTTAATATTAATCCAGAACCTTTACATAAGTTACATTTGTCAAAAGATTTTTCAATTAAGCTAGATCTTAATCTTTGTCTTGATAATTCTAAAAGGCCAAACATGCTTATTCTACCAACCTGAATTCTTGCCCTATCCCGATATAAAGCAGTTTTAATAGCTTTTTCAACTTTGAAATTATTTCTATAATCATCCATATCAATAAAATCTACAACTACTAAACCACCTAAATCTCTTAATCTTAACTGGCGTGCTATTTCTATTGCAGCTTCCAAATTAGTTTTTAAAGCTGTGCTTTCTATATTTCTTTCTGAAGTATTTTTGCCAGAATTAACATCTATTGCGACTAATGCTTCGGTTGTGTTAATAACAATTGATCCACCTGATGGCAATTTTACATTTAAGCTATAAAGTTCATTAATTTGAAACTCGATGTTTTGTTCAGCAAATAATGAATTTTCTTTTGATTTAAATATTTTAATTTTTTTTGTTTGATTAGGTAATATATTTTTAGAAATTTTCTTAATTTTATCGTATCCTTCCTTTCCATCAATTATCACCTCTCCAACTTCCTCAGTTAACATATCTCTAATAGCTCGTTTAAGTATATTGCCTTCTTCATAAATGAGATTTGGTGCTTCTGATTTAAGAGTTAATGATCTGATTTTATTCCACTGTGCAATTAAAAAGGTAAGATCTTTTGAAATTTCTTTTTTACTTCTACCAATTCCGGCTGTTCTCACTATGACAGACATTTTTTCTGGAATATTTACTGATGCAAGAATTTGTTTTAATTTTTTTCTTTCTTCAATATCTCCAATTTTTCTCGATATTCCATCATTATTCATACTGTTAGGCATCAAAACACAATAGCGACCTGCAAATGAAAGAAAAGTAGTAAGTGCAGCTCCCTTTAGACCTCTTTCTTCTTTGTTAATTTGTACTAAAATTACTTGTCGTGGTTTTATTACATCTTGTATTTTGTATTTTTTGAAAAAATTATAGTATTCTTTTTTTGGATTAGGAGTTTTAAGTTTAAATTTTTTTGGACTTCCTTCAACTGTTTCTATTTCTGCATTTTTTTCGTCATCATAGCTTTCTAAGTTTTCTATTGCCTCTTCATTATCATCTAGGTCATTCTCTATTGATTGCTTGTCAATAAGTTCTTTCAGCTTACTTTCATCTGCTGATGGAATTTTAAAATAATCCGGATGTATTTCAGTAAGCGGAAGAAAGCCATTTCTGTTAGCGCCAAAATCTACAAAAGCAGCTTGAAGGGATGGCTCTACCCTAGTAATCTTAGCAAGATAAACATCTCCCTTTACTGCATTTTTTTTATTAGATTCAATTTCAAAATCATCTAATCTTCCATCTTCTGTAACTGCGATTCTTGTTTCATTTGCATTTGATGCATCAATAAGTATTTTTTTCGACATATTAGGGAAACTCCATTATAATTAATAAAAAATTTTTTCATTTTGTAACTTTTGTATATATTTAATTTAATTAATCCCTATTGTCATATTTTGACCTATTTCACAATCTAGATTGTTCTAAATGAAAAAAATAATATACTTAATATTTGCCTTGTTTTTTATTTCATTTTTTTCAATAACTGGCATCATTCTTACAATTTTATGGAAATATTCACCGGATCTACCCGGATATGATAAAATAATAAATTACCAACCTAATTTATCTTCACGACTTTATAGTTCAGATGGCATATTACTTAAAAGCTTTCATAAAGAAGAGAGATTGTTTATTCCAATAGAGAGAATCCCTAAAAATATAGTTTACGCATTTATTTCAGCTGAAGATAAAAATTTTTATAAACATATTGGTATTGATTTTTATGCTATTTTTAGAGCTTCTATTTCTAATCTAATCAATAGTCTGGATAACAAAAAATTAATAGGTGCATCAACAATAACTCAGCAAGTAGTAAAAAATTTACTTCTTTCAAATGAAGTAAGTTATGAAAGAAAAATAAAAGAAATTCTGTTAGCAATTAGAATTGAAAATATTTTAACAAAAGATGAAATATTAGAGTTATATCTAAATGATATTTATTTAGGTTATAGATCTTATGGGATAGCATCGGCTAGCCTTAATTATTTTAATAAATCACTCGCAGATTTAGATTTAAGTGAAATTGCTTTTTTAGCCTCACTGCCAAAAGCCCCTAATAATTATAATCCAAAAAAAAATTATAGCGCAGCTATTGAAAGAAGAAATTGGGTTTTAGAAAGAATGTATGCAAACAAATTTATTAGTAAACAAGATTTAAATTATAAAAATAGTTCTATAAAGTTATATCCTAGAAATAATTTTATTTTTAATGAAGCTGATTATTTTTATGAAGAAATAAGAAAAAAACTTTTTAATAAATATGGAGAAAAAAAATTTTATTCTGATGGATTAATAATTAAAACTTCACTTGATTCAAATTTGCAAAAAATTGCTAATGAATCTTTAATCCAAGGTTTGATTAATTATGACAAAAGGCATGGATGGAGAGGGTCAATAGGAAAATTAGATTCAGAAAATCCTAATTTAAAAAATTTTATTTCACAATTTAATAACCCCTTCTCTAATAAATGGAAAATTGTTGAAATAAAAAAAATAAAAAAAAATTTAATTTATGTTTCTGATGAAAAAAATACAGATTTGTTAATTGATTTAGACTTCTCAAAGAATAAATGGCTAAATAAAGAAATATTTTCAATTGGAGAAATATTATTAGTAGAAAATATAAAAAATAATTATGTTATAAGACAAATTCCAGAGGTTAATGGAGCAATTATTGTTTTAAACCCTCATACTGGGGACGTACTTGCTATGTCTGGTGGTTTTAGTTTTAATTTAAGTCAATTTAATAGATCTACACAAGCTAAAAGACAACCTGGATCAGCTTTTAAACCATTTGTATACATTGCCGCTCTAAATGAAGGATTTAATCCTTCAACTCTTGTTTTAGACGCACCTTACGTAATTGATCAGGGGGCAGGGTTACCAAAATGGAAACCTGCTAACTACACTGATGAATTTTATGGATTAACTACAATTAGAACTGGAATTGAAAAATCACGCAATCTTATGACCATAAGACTTGCAAATGAAATAGGGATTCCCAAAATTCTTAAAACTGCTAAAAATTTTGGTATTGAAAAGTTTTTAGATGACAATTTATCTATGTCATTAGGGAGTGGGTTAGTAAATCTGATTGATATTACAAATGCATATGGGATCATAGCTAATGGTGGTAACAAAATTCAACCTAACTTTGTTCAAAGTATTTATAATAAAGAAGGAAAACAAATTTTTAAAAGTACAAAAAAAAATTGTTATGATTGTTTTATAACTAACTTAGATAAAAATATAATTATTCCAAAAATTAATAATAATGAAGAAAAAATTATCGACTCCAGAATAGCATACCAAGTTACATCAATGATGGAAGGTGTTGTCCTAAGAGGCACTGCAATCAGACTTAAAGATTTAGAGGTACCATTAGCTGGCAAAACAGGAACAACTAATAAAAATAAAGATGCTTGGTTTATAGGATTTTCTCCAGATATAGTTGTGGGTATTTTTGTTGGCTACGATCAACCAAAATCACTTGGCTATAAAGAAACAGGTTCATCAGTGGCAGTGCCAATATTTAAAAATTATGCTTTAAATTCAGAAATTAATAAAAATAATAAGCCATTTAGAATACCTAATGGTATTACATTTATAAATATAGATCCTAATACTGGTATGCCTTCAAATAGTAAAAATGCAATAATGGAGCCCTTTATAAAGGATTCAGAAAACGTTTTAAAAAATGAAATTAATGTTATAGACTCATTAGGATATAGTTCTGAAAATATATCTGGAACTGGTGGCTTATTAAATAATTAATGAATTCAAGAGAGAAAACTGAGTCTAATATAGAGATCATTAAGAGTAACTATGATTTACTAAGGAGGGGGGTTTGACTTTTCTTCATTAAAATTGGAATTAAAAAATCTAAAAACACAAAGCGAAAATCCAAATATATGGAAGGAAGCCAACGCTAAGTCATTATTTCAAAAAATCAAAAATATTGAAAAGAAAATTAGAGATTTTGAAACAATTGAAAATAGTCTTGAATATATTCAAGAATTATTGAGTATTTCAATTTCTGAAAATAATGAGGAATATTTTGATCAACTTCTCTCTGAATCTAATAAACTTTTGGTTATCTCAAATAAATCCAGATTAGAAAATTTAATGAGTGAAAGCGCTGATCCTAATAATATATTTCTTGAAATACATGCGGGCGCTGGTGGTACTGAAAGTCAAGATTGGGCAGAAATGTTACTCAGAATGTATATTAGATGGGCAGAAAAAAATGCAGCAAGAATATTACAGCTGCAAGAAACAAGAGGAGAAGAGGCTGGTATAAAATCAACAACAATTAAAATTGAAAAAAATTATGCTTACGGATGGTTGAAAAGAGAGAGCGGTATTCACCGTCTAGTGAGAATTTCTCCATTTGATAGTAGTAAAAGAAGACATACTAGTTTTGCAAGTGTTTGGGTTTATCCAGAAATAGATGATAAAATTGAAGTTGATATAAATGAATCAGATTTAAGAATTGATACTTACAGAGCTTCAGGTGCTGGTGGTCAACATGTTAATACGACTGATAGCGCAGTTAGAATTAAACATTTACCTACAGATATTGTTGTCCAATGTCAAAATGATAGATCGCAACACAAAAATAAAGCTTATGCAATGAATATGTTAAAATCTAGAATATATGAATATGAATTACAAAAAAGAAAAGAAAAAGAAAATGTCATCAATGATCAAAAACAACAAATAGGATGGGGAAGTCAGATTAGATCTTATGTATTGCATCCTTATAAACTCATAAAAGATTTAAGAACTAATCATGAGGCGTCAAATGTTAACGATGTTCTAGATGGTGAAATTGATAGTTTTCTTGAAAAATCACTATCACTGTAAAATTATTTTTTAATTTTTAAAATGCCAATATTTTTTTTACCAACGCTGATTTTAATTTCTGAATTATTGGAATAAAATTTGAGAGATAAATCTGGTGAATTAAAGATTTTCTCATTAACTTTGATTCCTTTTGCTTTAATTAATCTTTTAGTATCACTTCTACTTTTAGTTAAGTTTAGTTTTTCCACAGCATCTAAAATTGAAAAATTTGATTTCTTAATATCAAAAGATTTTATTTCAAACATTGGAATTCTTTCATCAAGTGTTTTTTTATTAAAAATATTATTAGCTATATCTTTTGCTTCATTAGCAGATTTAATTCCTCTTGAAATTTTTGTAACTTCAAAAGCTAGAATTTTTTTTGCTTCATTAATTTCTTTTCCTTTTAATTCTGATAATTTTTTTATTTCTTTTAATTTTATTTTTGTAAATAATTTTAAAAACTTCTCGACAACTGCATCATCAACGTTTCTCCAAAATTGATAGAATTCAAAATTGCTAAGTTTTTTTTCATCTATCCATATCGCACCTTTTGCAGTTTTACCCATTTTTGATCCGTCTGAATTTGTTATTAATGGCGATGTTAAAGCATAAGCTTTTTTATTAAGCATTTTTCTTATTAGATCTATACCGTTTATAATATTGCCCCATTGATCTGAGCCACCCATTTGAAGTATGCAGTTATAATTTTTATTTAAATGATAAAAATCATAAGCTTGAAGTAACATATAATTAAATTCTAAAAAAGATAGGGGTTGTTCTCTATCTAATCTATTCTTTACTGATTCATAAGTTAACATTTTATTGAGTGTAAGCCTAGAACCAACATCTCTTAAAAATTCTATGTAATTTAAATTTGCAAGCCATTCGTAATTGTTAATAATTTTCCCTTTTCCATTCAAATTTATAAATTTACCAAATGTCTTTTCTATATTTTTTATATTTTTTGAAATTTCTTTTAAAGACATGATTTTTCTTGTTGTATCTTTACCAGAAGGATCTCCAACTAATGTTGTGCCACCACCTACAAGTGCTATTGCATTGTGATCATAGTCATCTAGCCAATGAAGAAGCATTAATTGTAATAAACTTCCAATATGTAGACTGTCACTAGTTATATCAAAACCAATATATGCTGTTATTTTTTTTTTTGAAATTAAAGAGTCTAAAATTTCAATATCACTTGCCTGGTATATAAAACCTCGAGAATGTATTTCGTTTAAAAATTCTGATTTTAATTTCATTATATTTACTAAAATAGTTAATTAATATTTTCTTTAATGTATTGATCTACAATTTGAGTAAACTCATTAGCGTAGTTTTCATAAAAGTGATCTGCTCCTTTTATAGGTTTAAATTTTATATCAACTTTTTTTTGTTTTTGTAATTTTTCAGCTAGTATTTTAGTTGAGTCAAAAGAAGCAATATTATCTTTATCTCCATGTACTATTAGTCCTGATGATGGACATGGTGCCAAAAAACTAAAATCTCTAATATTAGCTGGAGGAGATACACTAATGAAGCCATTAATCTCAGGTCTTCTCATCAATAATTGCATAGCAACCCAAGCTCCAAATGAAAATCCTACAACCCAACATATTTTTGAATTAGTATTATATTGCTGTAACCAATCCAAAACACTAGCAGCATCACTTAATTCACCTTCTCCATTGTCATAAATACCCTCGCTTTTTCCCACTCCTCTAAAATTAAATCTAATGGTAGAGAAACCATTTGTTACGAAAATCTTATATAATTTAAATACTATTTTGGTATTCATTGTCCCACCTCTTGATGGATCAGGATGTAAAATAATTGCAATTGGAGATTGATTATTCTTATTATGAGAATATTTAGCTTCAATTTTTCCTTCAGGGCCAGGGATAAGTAAATCTACCATTTTAAAAAGCTATTATTGAACTAATTTGAGTTTGTAAATATAGATTAATAATTATTATGAATTCTCTAGGTTTTGATAAAGCAGAAAAGGACACTAAGATTATTGTAGCGATGTCTGGCGGAGTTGATAGTTCTGTAGCTGCGGTAATGCTAAAAAAGGAAGGTTATGATGTTACAGGAATTACATTAAGGCTATATAACCAACCTAATGCTTCTAAATCTAAATCATGCTGTGCTGGTATTGATATTGATGATGCTAAAAAAGTTGCTGAACAATATGATTTTCCTCATTATGTATTGGACTTTCAAGATAAATTTTATGACGGTGTAATTAGTAATTTTATTGATTCATATGCAAATGGTGAAACTCCAGTTCCATGCATAAAATGTAATCAAACTGTCAAATTTTCTGATCTTTTAAAAGAATCAAAAAAATTAAATGCTGATGCTTTAATTACAGGTCATTATGCCATTAGAAAGGGCGGTTTAAAAGGCTCAAAGCTTTTCAAAGCAAAAGACAAAACAAAGGATCAAAGCTATTTTTTATTTGCAACTCTTCAGGATCAATTAGATTTTGTTCGCTTTCCACTAGGAAATTTTCTAAAATCTGAAATTCGAAATATGGCTGAGAATTACAAATTAATTGTGAGTAATAAACCAGACAGTCAAGACATATGTTTTGTAACTTCTGATTCTTATAGAGATCTAATAAAAAAAATACAACCTGAAATAAATCAAGAAGGAAATATTTTTGATATTAATGGTAACAAAATTGGAATTCACAAAGGTATATATAATTATACAATAGGTCAAAGAAAAGGTATTGGAATTGGAGGTCAAAACCAACCTCTGTATGTTAAAGAAGTTAATAAAAATCAAAATTATATTGTTCTAGCCCCTATTGATCAGTTGCAAAAAAATAAAATATTTTTCAAAAATATAAATTGGTTAACCGAAAATACTAAAAATCATGAAATTGAATGTTCAGCAAAGATTAGATCTACCCAGGAGGAACTTTCTGGAAAATTAGTAGTGAATTCTAACAATGGGTATTTTCTTTTTGACAAACTGATATCTGCAACTTCACCTGGTCAAGCCTGTGTTTTCTACAAAAATGATCAAGTTTTAGGCGGTGGTTGGATAATTTAGTTTTTTAGAACTTATTCTAAATTTATCTATTTTTAATTGAAATTACTGGATTTTTTGAAATAAAACCTTATTTGGATAGATGTGAAGAGTGAAACAACAGAAACTTTAGATAAATACGCTATTGATAAATACAAATACGGTTTTGTCACAGATATTGAAGCCGATCGACCAAAAAAAGGTCTTAATGAGGAAACAATAAAGTTTATATCTAAAAAAAAAGATGAACCTGAATGGATGCTTTTGTGGAGGCTAAATAGTTTTAAAAAATGGTTGAAGATGTCTCAACCTGAATGGGCAAATTTAAAAATTCCTGACATCGATTTTCAAGATATTTATTATTATTCAGCACCTAAAGGTTTTGAAAAAAAACCAAAAGACTTAAGTGAAGTTGATCCTAAGTTAATAGAAACTTATAATAAGTTAGGTATACCACTTCAGGAACAAAAAGTTTTAGCAGGTGTTGCAGTAGATGCTGTCTTCGATAGTGTTTCAGTTGCAACAACTTATAAAGGTGAGTTAGAAAAGCTTGGAATAGTTTTTTGTTCAATAAGTGAGGCAGTTAAATCACATCCTGATCTTGTAAAAAAATATCTTGGATCAGTAATACCTCCTGGAGATCACTCATATTCTGCACTGAACTCTGCAGTTTTTACAGATGGATCTTTTGTTTATATTCCTGAGAATACAAAATGTCCAATTGAGCTATCAACATACTTTAGAATAAATGCTGAAGAGACAGGGCAATTTGAAAGAACACTTATAATTGCAGATAGAGGAAGTTACGTAAGTTATCTTGAAGGTTGTACAGCTCCTCAAAGAGACTCAAATCAACTTCATGCAGCTAATGTTGAACTTATAGCTCTTGATGATGCTGAAATTAAATACTCAACCGTTCAAAATTGGTATCCGGGTGATGAGGATGGGAAAGGGGGTATTTACAATTTTGTTACAAAAAGAGGATTATGCAAAGGAAAAAATAGCAAAATATCATGGACCCAAGTTGAAACAGGTTCAGCAATAACTTGGAAATACCCAAGTTGCATACTCAAAGGTGATAATTCAATTGGTGAATTTTACTCTGTAGCAATTACAAACAATTATCAGCAAGCAGATACAGGAACTAAAATGACTCATATTGGAAGAAATACGCGTAGCAAAATCATTTCCAAAGGAATCTCATTAGGTAATTCTCAAAACACTTACAGAGGTAATGTATCTTTTTTAAGAAAATCTGCTAAAGCAAGAAATTATACTCAATGTGACTCACTTTTAGTCGGCAATAAATGTGGTGCCCATACCATTCCATATATAGATTCTAAAAATAATACTGCTGTAGTTGAACACGAGGCGTCTACTTCTAAAATAAATGAAGATCAATTGTATTATTGCAGACAAAGAGGACTAAGTCACGAAGAGGCAGTTTCTCTTATTGTTAATGGATTTTGTAAACAAGTGCTTCAAGAATTACCCATGGAATTTGCAGTTGAAGCTCAAAAATTGGTATCGATTTCATTAGAAGGAAGTGTTGGATGATTTTTTTAAATATTAACAATTTAAACGTTACTATAGATGGTAAGCAAATTCTCAGAGACTTTAATTTAAACATTAATCTTGGTGAGGTTCATGCAATAATGGGACCTAATGGTTCAGGAAAAAGTACTTTAGCAAATGTACTTGCCGGTAATGAAGATTATGAAGTTAAGTCTGGAAAAATAATTTTTAAAGATCAAAATCTCTTTGATCTAAATATCGAAGAACGAGCACAATTAGGTATTTTTTTAGCTTTTCAATATCCAGTTGAAATACCTGGAGTTAATATTACCCCTTTTCTTCAAGCATCTTTGAATTCTAGATTGAAAAATCAAAATAAAGAAGAGGTAGATAATTTAGATTTCGCAAAAATATTAAGATCTAAGGCTCAAGAATTAGGTATTAACTCAGAAATGTTAAAAAGGTCAATTAATACTGGTTTTTCAGGCGGTGAAAAAAAACGTTATGAAATTCTTCAAATGAGCATTTTGAACCCAGAATTTGCAATATTTGACGAAACTGACTCAGGGTTAGATGTAGATGCTCTTAGAATTGTTACTGAGGGAATAAATAAATTTAAAACGAATAATAATTCATTTTTGATTATCACTCATTATCAAAAGCTTTTAGATTATATTAAACCTGATTTTGTTCATGTTATGAGAGATGGAAGTATAGTTAAATCCGGAGATATTTCACTTGCATCAGAAATAGAAGAATCAGGTTATAAAAATTTTTAATGACTCTTCAGGATAATTTTGAGAACCATTCAAAGCAATACATTTTTTGTGATGATGAATTTCTATCAAAAGAAAGAGAGAAAATCTTTATAAAAATTAATTCTAATAATTTTGAAAAAAAAAATAATGAGAGTTTAAAAAATTTACCTTTTTCAGATTTAAATTCATTTAATTATTTTTTTCATGTTCTTGATGACAAACCAAAATCAATTATTAAAGAAAAAAATGTTTATCAAGTTGATATTGTCAATGGAAGAAGTGAAAATTATGAGGATGAAAATATTAAAATCAGAAACATTTTTAGTAAGGATTTTGATAAAAAAAAATACGTAAAAGATAATAAAGATAATGATATTGTTATGGATTTTAATAAAATATTTTTAAATTCTGGTTTTTTTTTAACTGTTAAAGCAGAAGCACAAATTAAGATACATTTAAATCATAATACAAAAAAAAATTTTACAATTTTTCAACAAAATTTTTTTAATTTTCAAAAAAATAGTAAAGTTAAAATAGAAGAAAATTTTAATTTAACTGAAAATACAATAAATAATATAAAATCTGATTTTAAAGCAGATGAGTATTCAAGTATTGAACATAATATTTTTCAAAAATTTACAAGTTCAAATAAGCTTTTCTTAACATCTAATGCAACCTGTCAAAAAAATTCATCTTTTAAACAATTTTCTTTTAATTTTTCAGATGGTTTTGTGAGAAATTTTCATTATGCAAAGCTTAATGGAGTATTTGCTAAAGCTGTTTTAAAAGGTTGCTTTTTTTTAAAAGATAATAATGCATGTTCTAATAAAACCTTCGTAAGTCATAATGCTGAGAATTGTGAGAGTAATCAAACCTATAAAGGAATATTAAATGATATTTCAAAAGCAAATTATTTTAGTAACACTTTTGTTGCAGAAAATGCTCAGAAGACAGAAGGTTATCAATTGAGTAAAGGAATTTTATTAACTGATACATGTGCGTTTTTTTCAAAGCCAGAATTAAGAATTTTTGCAGATGATGTAAAATGCTCGCATGGTTCAACTATAGGCCCAGTTGATGAAAGTGCTTTATATTACCTTAGATCTAGAGGTATTGATAAAAAACAAGCAATGAAAATGATTATCGCCTCTTTTATTGAAGATGAATTAGAAAACCTTGATGAAGATAATATAAATAAAATTAACAATAATTTATCAAATTATTTAAATAGTGTTTGATTATGATTAATAATATTAAAGATAAATTTCCTGTATTTAAAAAGAAACCAAATCTTGTTTTCTTAGATACTGCTGCATCTGCACTGAAGGTTGACAAAATGATTAATGCTATATCAGATTGCTATTCTTACGAGTATGCAAACATTCACAGGGGTATTTACGAGCTAAGCTCAAAACTAACAAAGAAATATGAAGACTCAAGGGTGTCAGTAAGTAATTTTATTAATTCTCCCTCTTCACATAATATCATTTTTACAAAAAGTGCTACTGAAGGAATTAACTTAGTGTCATCATGTTTATCAAACAATTATTTTAAAGACGGTGACGAAGTGATAGTTACTGGTCTAGAACATCATGCAAACTTAGTGCCATGGCATTTAGTATCAAAGAAAATTAAAATTATAACAGCTAGTTTAAATACAAAAGGTGAAATTGACTATAATGATTTAATAAAAAAAATAAATTCAAACACAAAACTTATTGCTATTACACATATGTCAAACGTTACTGGCTCAATAACTAATCTTTACGAGATTAAAACAAAAGCAAAAAAACTAAATATACCAATATTGGTTGATGGCTGTCAGTTTGTTCCGCATCAAAAACTTAACATTAAAGAACTAGATCCTGATTTTTATGTTTTTTCTGCTCATAAATTATATGGCCCGTCTGGCTTGGGTATTTTATATATGAAAGACTACTGGATTGATAGGTTAGGCCCTTATCAGGGTGGAGGATCAATGATAAAAAATGTTGAATCAGACTCAAGTACATACCTAGATGGAAATCATAAATTTGAAGCAGGTACACCACCAATTGCTGAAGTTATAGGCTTGTCTTCTGCTATAGATTTTATAAATGAAGTTGGAATTGATAATATATTTTCTCATGAAAAAGAACTGACTAATTATGCTTATAATAAAATTAATGCAAATAATGACGTAGAATTATATGGTGATTTTAAGAATCAAACATCAATTATATCTTTCAATGTTAAAGGCGTTCATTATAATGATCTAGCTATGCTAATGGACAAAAAAAACATAGCAATAAGAACAGGACATCATTGTGCCCAACCATTTATGAAATATTTTAAAATATCTGGTAATGCTAGAATGTCTGTTGGGGTTTATAATAATAAAGAAGATATAGATTACTTTGTTGAGTCAATTAAAGAAATAAAAAATATTTTTAAATAATGATTGAAAATAAAGACTTAAAAGATTTTTTACCTGATAAAAAAACTACTTACTGCAGAGAGTTTAATAATAATCAAAATTTAAAAAAAGAAATAAAAAAAGAAGATATTATTAAATGTATTAAAAAAGTTATGGATCCTGAGATACCTGTTAATTTGTATGATCTTGGATTAATTTATTCAATAAATATTAAAAATAATAAAGTGGAAATAGAGATGACGCTTACAAATCCTAATTGCCCTGTTGCTGGTCAAATGCCTGAAAATGTTGGAAAATCAATTGAACATCTTGAGGGACTAAACTCTGTAGAGGTAAAATTAGTCTGGTACCCAATTTGGGATAAAGATATGATGTCTGAAGATGCAAAACTTGCTTTAGATATTTTCTAAAATATTCTATAATGCGCTTATGACCAATATAATAACTGTTACCGAGAAAGCCTCAGTTCAATTAAAAAAAATTATTGATACTGCGCCTTCTGATACAATAGGAGTGCTTGTTGGAGTGGATAAAACTGGTTGTAGCGGATATGCTTACAAGTTAGATTTTGCAAAAAAAAATGAAGTTAACAATCTTGAATTTGTTCAAAAAAATAATGTTAAAGTTTTTATTGACCCTAAAGCAACTATGTTTCTTATAGGAAGTGAAATGGATTACGCTACTGATAAATTATCTTCAAAATTTGTTTTTAATAATCCAAATGAAAAAAGTACGTGTGGATGTGGTGAGTCATTTAGTGTATAATCAAAGAATAAAGGCGGAGTAGCTCAGTTGGTCAGAGCGCACGGCTCATATTCGTGATGTCGGGGGTTCAAATCCCTCCTCCGCTACCAAATAAATTCTTTAAAATAAAAGTTACTTTATTATTTGAAATGAAATCTTGTATTTTTATTTCTTTAGGAATAATAGACACACTCCATATCGCGGGGTGGAGCAGCCCGGTAGCTCGTCAGGCTCATAACCTGAAGGTCGTAGGTTCAAATCCTACCCCCGCAACCAAAAATAATCAGGATTCTTAAATATATTTTAATAAAATAGAATATCATTAATTTATCCCCAGAATTCTGCAAAAAAAATAATTTTTTTTGGGTTTGACAAGGAAATTTAATACTATTATAGGCACATACTCTTTTCTAAGATTTCTTAGGAAAGTTGTAATCCATCTAGCGAAAATACTTTTCTCTTGAGGGGTTACTATGCTCTTTAACAAGTTAATAAGATAGTAAAGAGATACGTAGACAACAATTCGTAATTAAAAAATTACGAACGTTAATGGAATACGTATCAACAAATACTTTTGTTTATACAAGAAGTATTCCGCTTTAACGGACGTTCCGTAAATTTTTGACTTCGGTCAAATTTACTTAACTTAAGAGTTTGATTATGGCTCAGAACGAACGCTGGCGGCATGCCTCATACATGCAAGTCGAACGAGGTCTTCGGACCTAGTGGCGCACGGGTGAGTAACATGTGGGAATCTGCCTGAAGGTTCGGAATAACTGCGGGAAACTGTAGCTAATACCGGATGTGTCTGCAAAGAGAAAGATTTATCGCCTTCAGATGAGCCCGCACTAGATTAGCTAGTTGGTGAGGTAATTGCTCCACCAAGGCTACGATCTATAGCTGATTTGAGAGGATGATCAGCCACACTGGGACTGAGACACGGCCCAGACTCCTACGGGAGGCAGCAGTAGGGAATATTGGACAATGGGGGAAACCCTGATCCAGCAATGCCGCGTGAGTGAAGAAGGCCTTCGGGTTGTAAAACTCTTTCATCAATGATGATAATGACATTAGTTGAAGAAGAAGCTCCGGCTAACTTCGTGCCAGCAGCCGCGGTAATACGAAGGGGGCTAGCGTTGTTCGGAATCACTGGGCGTAAAGCGTATGTAGGCGGATCAAAAAGTTAGATGTGAAATCCCTGGGCTCAACCCAGGAACTGCATTTAAAACTAGTGATCTAGAATTTGGTAGGGGTTAGTAGAATTTCCAGTGTAGAGGTGAAATTCGTAGATATTGGAAAGAATACCAGTGGCGAAGGCGACTAACTGGGCCATTTTTGACGCTGAGATACGAAAGCGTGGGTAGCAAACAGGATTAGATACCCTGGTAGTCCACGCAGTAAACGATGAGTGCTAGTCGCTGGGACAATAGTTTCAGTGTCGAAGCTAACGCATTAAGCACTCCGCCTGGGAAGTACGGTCGCAAGATTAAAACTCAAATAAATTGACGGGGGCCCGCACAAGCGGTGGAGCATGTGGTTTAATTCGAAGCAACGCGAAGAACCTTACCAGACCTTGACATGGTGTGTTTGAATTACAGAATCGTAATTCTTCAGTTCGGCTGGCACACACACAGGTGCTGCATGGCTGTCGTCAGCTCGTGTCGTGAGATGTTGGGTTAAGTCCCGCAACGAGCGCAACCCTCATTTTTAGTTGCCATCAGGTTATGCTGGGCACTCTAAAAAAACTGCCGGTGATAAGCTGGAGGAAGGCGGGGATGACGTCAAGTCCTCATGGCCCTTACGGTCTGGGCTACACACGTGCTACAATGGTGGTGACAGTGGGCAGCGATACTGCAAAGTAAAGCTAATCCCAAAAAACCATCTCAGTTCGGATTGGACTCTGCAACTCGAGTCCATGAAGTTGGAATCGCTAGTAATCGTAGATCAGCGTGCTACGGTGAATACGTTCTCGGGCCTTGTACACACCGCCCGTCACGCCATGGGAGTTGGTTTTACCTTAAGCCGGTGCGCTAACCGCAAGGAAGCAGCCGTCCACGGTAGGGTCAGCGACTGGGGCGAAGTCGTAACAAGGTAACCGTAGGGGAACCTGCGGTTGGATCACCTCCTTTCTAAGGATATTGATGATTGCTTAGGTAATCGTCCGGGTTGTTGTCTATTTATCTCTTTATAATATTAGCTAGTGCTAGGTGTTTCCTTAATCAAACTGGGCCGGTAGCTCAGTTGGTTAGAGCGCGCGCTTGATAAGCGTGAGGTCGGAAGTTCAAGTCTTCCTCGGCCCACCATTAAAACGGGGGGATTAGCTCAGCTGGGAGAGCGCCTGATTTGCATTCAGGAGGTCAGCGGTTCGATCCCGCTATCCTCCACCATACTACTTTATTATATCTTATTTGTTCTTTAAATTTGTAAATATGAAACTAATAACTGATCAAAAATAATTTTATTATTGATTTAAATACGTACAAAATTTTTCTCTGTACGTAATTGCAATCAAGCGCAAAAGGGCATTTAGTGGATGCCTTGGCATCAAGAGACGATGAAGGACGTGGTAGGCTGCGATAAGCTAAGGGGAGTTGTCAACACACTTTGATCCTTAGATCTCCGAATGGGGAAACCCAACTCTTTAGAGTTACTTATTAATGAATACATAGTTAATAAGAGTTAACCTAGTGAATTGAAATATCTTAGTAGCTAGAGGAAAAGAAATCTATTCCGTTAGTAGTGACGAGCGAACGCGGACCAGGCCAGTAACAGATTTATAATAACTAGAACTTTCTGGAAAGTAAGACCATAGTGGGTGATAGTCCCTTATAGGTAAAAAATAAATTTGTTCTCGAGTAGGGCGGAACACGTGAAATTTTGTCTGAATATGGGGAGACCACTTCCCAAGCCTAAATACTCCTTGGTGACCGATAGTGAACAAGTACCGTGAGGGAAAGGTGAAAAGCACCCCGATAGGGGGAATGAAATAGTATCTGAAACCGAATGCCTACAAGCAGTCAGAGCTTCCTTGTGAAGTGATGGCATACCTTTTGTATAATGGGTCAGCGACTTAGTCTATGCAGCAAGCTTAAGCCATAAGGTGTAGGCGCAGGGAAACCAAGTCTTAATAGGGCGTTAGTTGTATGGATTAGACTCGAAGCGGGATGAGCTTAATATGAGCAGGTTGAAGATGCAGTAACATGCATCGGAGGACCGAACCAGGAAACGTTGAAATGTTTTTGGATGACTTGTGTTAAGGGGTGAAAGGCCAACCAAATTCCGCTATAGCTAGTTCTCCGCGAAAACTATTTAGGTAGTGCGTTGTGTGAATGATATCGGGGGTAAAGCACTGGATGGGCTAGGGGGAAGCGATTCCTACCAAACCTAACCAAACTCTGAATACCGATACTCTATGCACAGCAGACAGACTATAGGTGCTAAGGTCTATAGTCGAGAGGGAAACAGCCCAGATCACCAGTTAAGGCCCCCAAATAATGGCTAAGTGGGAAAGTATGTAGAAAGTCCAAGACAGGCAGGAGGTTGGCTTAGAAGCAGCCATCCTTTAAAGATAGCGTAACAGCTCACTGTTCTAATTAAGACTTTCCGCGACGAAGATGTAACGGGGCTCAAGCCATTTGCCGAAACTGTGACTTTATATTTACTGCGGTATTTATAAGGGGTAGCGGAGCGTTCTGTAAGCCGTTGAAGGTGTTTCGAAAGAAATGCTGGAGGTATCAGAAGTGCGAATGCTGACATGAGTAGCGATAAAGAGTGTGAGAGACACTCTCGCCGAAATCCTAAGGTTTCCTGCGTAAAGCTAATCTGCGCAGGGTTAGTCGACCCCTAAGGCGAGGCAGAAATGCGTAGTCGATGGGAAACAGGTTAATATTCCTGTACCTTCTGTGAGTTGACGGATCACGTAAGTTGTATTTTCTTATTGGATTGAGAATGCAGTGAAGTGGTTCCTGGAAATAGCCACAGAGTATAGATCGTACCAAAACCGACACAGGTAGGAAGGTAGAGTATACCAAGGCGCTTGAGAGAATGATGTTGAAGGAACTCGGCAAAATGCCCTTGTAACTTCGGAAAAAGAGGGACCATTTTTTAGGCAACTAAAATTTGGTGGCACAGAATAGGGAGAAGCGACTGTTTATCAAAAACACAGGTCTCTGCTAAGTCGTAAGACGATGTATAGGGACTGACGCCTGCCCGGTGCCGGAAGGTTAAATGGTGGAGTGCAAGCTCTGAAATGAAGCCCCGGTGAACGGCGGCCGTAACTATAACGGTCCTAAGGTAGCGAAATTCCTTGTCAGGTAAGTTCTGACCCGCATGAATGGCGTAACGATTTCTCCGCTGTCTCCAACATCAACTCAGCGAAATTGAATTCTCCGTGAAGATGCGGAGTACGTGTAGTTAGACGGAAAGACCCCGTGCACCTTTACTATAGCTTTACAGTGGTATTAGGAAAATAATGTGTAGGCTAGGTGGTAGACTTTGAAGCAGAGGCGCTAGCTTTTGTGGAGTCAAAAGATGAAACACCACCCTTTATTTTTTTGATATCTAACCATCATCCATTATCTGGATGTGGGACCCTGTATGGTGGGTAGTTTGACTGGGGCGGTCGCCTCCTAAAGAGTAACGGAGGCGCGCGATGGTAGGCTCAGGCTGGTCGGAAATCAGCTTTAGAGTGCAATGGCATAAGCCTGCCTGACTGCGAGACGTACATGTCGAGCAGAGTCGAAAGACGGTCATAGTGATCCGGTGGTTCCGAGTGGAAGGGCCATCGCTCAACGGATAAAAGGTACGCCGGGGATAACAGGCTGATACCCCCCAAGAGTCCATATCGACGGGGGTGTTTGGCACCTCGATGTCGGCTCATCACATCCTGGGGCTGGAGAAGGTCCCAAGGGTTTGGCTGTTCGCCAATTAAAGTGGTACGTGAGCTGGGTTCAGAACGTCGTGAGACAGTTCGGTCCCTATCTGCTATACGAGTTGGAAATTTGACAGGATTTGTCCCTAGTACGAGAGGACCGGGATGAACGTACCTCTGGTGTACCAGTTGTTCCGCCAGGAGCATCGCTGGGTAGCTATGTACGGACGGGATAACCGCTGAAAGCATCTAAGCGGGAAACCCACCTGAATACTAGATTTCCCCATTAGAGTCGTGGAAGACCACCACGTTGATAGGTTAGATGTGGAAGTGCAGTAATGCATGAAGCTTACTAATACTAATAACTCAATTGGCTTGATTACGATATCGTACAGAGAAAAGTTTTATACTTAACAGTTTCCTGGTGACAATAGCAACAGATAAACACCCGATCCCATCCCGAACTCGAACGTGAAAGCTGTTAGCGCCGATGGTACTTTGTCTTAAGGCATGGAAGAGTAGGTCGTTGCCAGGTTTTTTTTTATGTTTTTTAATATTGCAAAATACACACTTTTGTTTTTTCCAATTGCCTTAATTCTTGGCCCTTTCTTTACTAACTTATCAGTAACTATTTTAGGACTTTACTATGTCTTTTTTGGAAACAAAAAATATTTATTAAATAAAATTAGTATTTTTTTTATTTTTTTTTATTTATTTTTTGTTTTTTCATCAATTTTATCTGAGAACGTTTATATTTCATTAAAAAATTCTTTGTTTCTCTTTAGATATTATTTTTTTATCTTAGGGATTTTTACTATAATAAAAATACAAAAAAATATTTTAACTTCATTTAATTATATTTTAATAGTAGTCATAACTTTTATTAGTATTGATGTTTTAATCCAATTAATTTTTGGAAAAAATATTTTACTTTTTGAACCAAGTGGAACAGGTATTGGCAGATTTTCAGGAGTATTTGGCGATGAACTTATACTAGGTAGTTATTTGTCAAGATTATTTCCCTTAAGTTTAGCTTTAGTTTTTTATAATTTAAATAACTTTAATTTTAAAAAACTTTTACTTATTACTCTATTTTTTTTAATTACAGGATCAGCTGTTATTATAAGTGGAGAGAGGACTGCATTACTCTATACTTTAGGTATATTAATATTTATTATAATTTACATAAAAGAATTAAGGAAATTTTTTTTAATTACATCAATAATTTTTCCAATTGTTTTACTGTCTATAATTAATTTTTCTCCTGATGTTAAAAAGAGAGTTGTAGACAGTACATATGAGCAAATTTTTACATATAAAATTGATTCTTCTACTATGG
Source organism: uncultured Alphaproteobacteria bacterium (assembly GCA_902576125.1). Classification (GTDB taxonomy): domain Bacteria; phylum Pseudomonadota; class Alphaproteobacteria; order HIMB59; genus CACPNW01. The sequence continues at coordinate 33,770 of CACGUF010000012.1, forward strand.
GGAAAAGTTTAAATATTTTTTCATATGGTCATCAAAAACATTTAGAAACTGCTTATTTAATTTTTAAAGATAATTATATTTTGGGAACTGGTCCAAATACTTTTGATATAATTTGCAAGGATACAAGTTATTTAATTAAATATGAAGGTGGAGATAGCTGTTCAAATCATCCTCATAATTCTTATGCTCAATTAGCGAGTGAAACTGGGATAATTGGTATATTTTATTTTTTGATACCGTTTGTTTATTTGAGCTTTATTCTTTTCAAATTAATTTTTAAAAAATGTATTACATTACCCTTTATATTTGGTAATAAAATTTATTGTTTTAAAAACCACCATTTATTAATTTTGCTTAGTTTAATGATAACTTTATGGCCATTTGCACCTACAGGTAGTGTTTTTAATAGTTGGTTAAATGGTATATATTATTTACCTTTAGGTTTATTGGCTTTTTTGTTTTATGATAAAATACAAAGCAATGATGAAGATAGAATTAAATAAATTAAAGATTGCAGTCATAGGGGATGTGATGCTTGATGAGTACATATTTGGAAAATCAGATAGAATAAGTCCTGAAAATCCCATACCTGTTGTAAATTATAACTCTAAAGATTTTAGAGCAGGAGGTGCAGCTAATGTTGCAGTAAATTTAGCGAATTTAGGAATTAAGACAGACTTATATTCTTTAATGTCTGATGATGAAGGTAATGCTATAATTTTAGATATAATCAAAAAACACAAAATAAAAAATTTATCAATTAAATCAAAAAAAATATCAACAACTGTTAAAGTGAGAATATATTCAAATGATTATCAAATTGCTCGTTTAGATAAAGAGAAAATTTATTCTGGAAACTTATCTGACTCTATAACAAGCAAGCTAATTAAAAACATTGATAAATATGATGCAATTATAGTTTCTGATTATGGTAAGGGAGTTATTAGCAAATCATTAATTAAATTAATTAGTAAAGCATCTAAAAAAAAAGTTATAGTTGGTATAGATCCATATTCAAAATCAAAAAAAATTTATAAAAATTCAACTTTTATAACTCCAAATTTAAAAGAGTTTGAGATACTAGTTGGAAAAAAAGTTAATTCTAAAAATATAAAACAATTATCTCTAACTCTTAAAAAAGAATTAAAGCTTAAATATTTAATAATTACAGCAGGTAGTTCAGGAATTCATTATATAGATAGTAATAATATATATCGTCATAGCGAAGCGCATGCAAAAAGTGTTTATGATGTAATAGGAGCTGGTGATACAGTACTTTCTATAATTACTGCATTTTTAGGATTAAAATCAAGTATTAGTAATGCAGTTAGATATTCATTAATTGGGGGGTCTGTTGTTGTACAAAAAAAAGGTACCAGTTATGTTTCTAAAGAAGAACTTTTTTCTTCTGACTCTGATACAAATAAAATTTTTATTTTAAAAAAATTTTTATTGGAAAGAAAACTTTTTAATGAAAAAAAAATAATTTTTACTAATGGATGTTTTGATATATTTCATGCTGGTCATATGGATTACTTAAGTCAAGCTTCAAAACTTGGAGATATATTAATAATAGGTATTAATGATGATCATTCAGTGAAATTAAATAAAGGCGAAAAAAGACCAATTAATAATTTAGATAAAAGAACTTCTATTTTGTGTAATCTTAGTTTTGTAGATTATGTAATACCTTTTTCAGAAAAAACTCCATTAAATCTAATAAAAAAAATTAAACCTAATATTATTGTTAAAGGAGGAGATTACAAAAATAAAAGAAATATTGTTGGGCATGATGTAGTGACAAAATATGGTGGAGAGGTTTTAATTATTAAAAAAAAATATAATATTTCTTCGACCAAAATTCTAAATAAAAAGAATTAATAATGATCATAGTTACTGGAGCAGCAGGATTTATTGGTAGCAATTTAGTAAAAGGTTTAAATAAAATAGGAATAAATGATATCTTGTTAGTTGATAATATAAAAAATAAAAAAAATAAAATAACTAATTTAAAAAAATTAAAATTTGTTGATTTAATTGATAAAAATTATTTTATAAATAATTTGAATAAAATACTAAAAAATAAAAATATTAAAACAATATTCCATCAAGGCGCTTGTACAGATACTCTTTGTAAAGATGCAGAATATCTTTTTTCTAATAATTATGAGTATTCAAAAACATTACTTGAATTTTCATTACTCAATAAAATAAAATTTATCTATGCTTCATCAGCATCTGTATATGGTAACAATATCAAAACTGAAGAACAATATGATAATGAATTCCCACTTAATATGTATGCTTTTTCGAAATATTTTTTTGATAATTATATTAGAAGTCTTAATTTAAAAAATAAAAATAAAGTAGTGGGGCTGCGTTATTTCAATGTTTATGGCCCTAACGAAAACCATAAAAACAGAATGGCTAGTTGCATTTTACATTTTAATAAACAACTTTTAAAAAACTCATCACTCAGACTATTTGCGGGTTCGGGAGGATTTGATAATGGTGATCAAAAAAGAGATTTTATATACGTTGATGATGTTGTTAAAATCAATCTTTGGTTTATGAAAAAAAATATTTCTGGTATCTTTAATGTAGGTACTGGAAGACCAAATTCATTTAATGAAGTTGGAAAAAATATTATAAATTGGCATAATAAGGGAAAAATAAAATATATTTCTTTCCCAAAAAAATTAGAAAATACATATCAGCATTACACAAAAGCAAATTTAAAAAACTTAAGAAAAATTGGATATAACTATAAATTCACAAGTATAAAAAAGGGTATAGACTATTATTTAAATCATCTAAATAGTTAAGTTATGAAAAAAATATTAATCACCGGTGGTGCTGGATTTATAGGAACTAATTTAATAAAAGAGCTTTTAAAAAATAAAAATGAAATATTTTGTATTGATAATTTTTATAGCAGTTCAAAAAAGAATATAGAGCAATTTAAAAATAATAAAAAATTTCATTTCATTCACCATGATGTTATTAATCCTATAAAAATTAATAATAAAATTGATCAAATTTATAATTTGGCATGCCCTGCTTCTCCAATTCATTATCAAAGAGACCCTATATACACAATGAAAACTAATGTTTTAGGAGCATTCAATATTTGTGATTTTGCTAAAAAAAATAATTGTAGTTTGTTACAAGCTTCAACTAGCGAAATTTATGGAGATCCAGATGTGCATCCTCAAAAAGAATCATATAATGGAAATGTAAATACCCTAGGTCCTAGGAGTTGCTATGATGAAGGTAAAAGAAGTGCTGAAACTATTTTTTATGACTATTATAAGACATTTAAAGTAAATATTAAAATCGCGAGAATATTCAATACCTATGGACCATTTATGCAGCAAAATGATGGCAGGGTAGTATCTAATTTTATTGTTAATGCCCTAAAACAAAAAAAAATAATTATTAATGGTCAGGGAAGGCAAACTAGAAGTTTTTGTTATATAGATGATCTAGTAATTGCATTAATAAAATTAATGAACAAAAATTCAAAATTCAATGGACCATTTAACATTGGAAATCCTGAAGAATACAATGTTAGACAACTTGCGTCAATTGTTTTAAAATTAACTAAATCTAAATCAAAAATACATTATTCGAAAATGCAATTAAATGATCCAAAAAAAAGAAAACCTGATATTTCTAAATTTTCAAAGAATTATAAATGGAAACCTAAAATTTCCTTAGATGATGGTCTTTTAAAAACAATTAAATATTTTAAAGAGATGCAATCATGAAAAAAATTGCATTAATTACTGGAATTACAGGTCAGGATGGTTCTTATTTAGCTGAATTACTTCTTTCAAAAAACTATGAGGTACATGGTATAAAAAGAAGAACTAGCTTTTTTAACACGACTAGAATTGATAAAATTTATGAATCCTTGCAAAATAAAAAAAAGAAATTTTTTTTACATTTTGGAGATTTAAATGATGCTTCATTTATTAACAAAATAGTTAGTTCTATTAAACCTGATGAAATTTATAATTTAGCTGCTCAGAGTCATGTAGCAGTAAGTTTTCAAATACCTGAATATACATCTGATGTTAATGCTATCGGAACTATAAGAATACTAGAAGCTATAAAAAATAATAATTTAGCCAAAACTACAAAATTTTACCAAGCATCTACCTCAGAGTTGTTCGGGGGATCATCAGGAAAAAAGTTTAATGAAAAAACTGTGTTTTATCCCAAAAGTCCTTATGGGGTAGCAAAACTTTATGCTTATTGGATTACCGTTAATTATAGAGAGTCTTATGGTTTATTTGCATGTAATGGAATATTATTCAATCATGAAAGCCCAAGACGAGGTGAAACTTTCGTATCTAGAAAAATAACACGTGGTTTAGTTTCAATTTTTTGTGGAATTGAAAAACATCTTTATATGGGTAATTTAGACTCAAAGAGAGATTGGGGACATGCAAAAGACTATGTTTATATGCAGTGGCTGATGATGCAGCAAAAAAAACCAAAAGATTATGTTATTGCTACTGGTAAGCAGTATACAGTTAGAGATTTTATAATTCAGTCTGCTAAAACATTAGGTTTTACAATAAAATTCAGAGGAAAGGGTCTTAAAGAATTAGGTTATATATCTAAAATTAATAAAAAATCTGCTAAGCATTTAAAAATTGGTCAAACTATTATAAAAATTGATCAGGCATATTTTAGACCATCTGAAGTTGATAGTTTACTTGGTGATTCAAGTCTTGCAAAAAAAGAATTGAAATGGAAAACAAATTATAATTTTAAAGATTTA
>CACGUF010000013.1 GCA_902576125.1 uncultured Alphaproteobacteria bacterium
TGAGAGAGAGTATAAAATTGATGGTATTGATGAGAATGGCTTTTTTATAGCTACTGGTATGGATGGGTTATTAAAATTAGATGAAAATATTATTCCTCTAAATTACTGGAATAAGAAAATGCTAAATGAAAAAGAAGTGTTTGATACACAAAAAGGAATTGTTAGAAAAATTAATGTTAAAAAATTAAAAGAAGAAAAAATAAAAATTAATAAATCAAATATTGAAACAGAAAAATTTATTTTTAATGCATCTGTAAATCCAAAAGATAAAGGACCTTTTCCTGAATACACTCTTTGGTATTACAAAGATGAGCTTATAAAAATGGAATTTAAAAATCCCAATGACAAAAAAACTATTACAATTATAAGAAATGATTGGGAATAATAAATGTCGAACAAAATAATTTGGATTACTGGTGGATCTTCTGGAATTGGCTTTGCAACAGCAAAATATTACTTAAAAAATAATTGGATTGTAGTTATAAGCTCAAGCAATAATGAAAAATTAGCTAAAGCGATAAAAAAACTTAAAAACGAAGATAATAGTGAGAACATCTATAAGTTTAAATGTGATATTACTAATATTAATGAGGTAAAAAAAACTGTTTCATTAATAGAAAATAATATTGGAAATATTAATACCGCTTTATTAAATGCAGCAGCTTACTCACCAAATAAAAATCAGGAGTTTGATATTAAAAACTATGAATTACTTATAGATGTAAATTTGAAGGGCACTTTGTACTGCATAGATGCTCTTAAAGATGTGATGAAACACAGAGATAATACTATAGCTATTGTTTCATCACCAATTGGTTATAGAGGTTGGCCAACTTCAGGGGCCTATGGAATGACTAAGGCAGCTCAATTAAATCTTGCTGAAAGTCTTTTTTTTGATTTTAAAAAAATTGGAATTTCTATTAAAGTTATAAATCCAGGATTCATAGATACTGAAGCTACAAGATTAAATTCTTTTAAAATGCCTTTTTTAAAATCAGCTGAATTTGCTGCAGAAAATATATATAAAGGATTAGTTTTTAAAAAAAAATTTGAAATTTATTTTCCATTTAGTATTGTATTTTTTGTAAAGATTTTAAGAATTTTACCATATAAAATATACTTTTATTTATGGAAAAAGATTGGTAATTTTTAATTAAATTCTCCAATATATATACCCAATCCTCTAGCAACATCAATCATTGGATCTGCCTTACTTAATGTTTGGGATTTTCCAGCAATATTATCTAGCGAAACATCTTTAACACTTCTGTCCTGCCAAACAACAACCCTATTATATTTGTTGTTTGCAATTAAATCGACTGCTTTAACCCCAAAAGCACTTGCTATAAGTCGATCTCTGTGTGTTGGTTGAGCGCCTCTTTGAACATGGCCTAATACTGTAACACGAGTTTCAGCATCAGTCAGTTTGTAAATCTCATCCCCCAGGTAAGCGCCTATTCCTCCTAATCTAACTTCTCCATCAACAAATTTAACTGTTGCTTTTTTCCCATCTTCTTTTTTTACAGCCTCTGCAACAACTATCAGAGCATGATTTCTACCTTTACTTCGTATACTATCTATATGTTTAGCTATTCCTTTTATAGAGTATGAAATTTCAGGAATTAAAATTACATCTGCTCCTCCAGCTATACCTGCATTTAATGCAATATGACCTGCGTCTCTTCCCATAACTTCAAGTATCATTGCCCTTCTATGACTAGCTGCAGTAGGTTGCAGCATATCGAGAGCATTAGTAGCTACATCTACAGCAGTATCATATCCTATAGATAATTCATTGTGCTTTACATCATTATCAATTGTTTTTGGGATTCCTATAAAGTTAATATTTCCTTTTTTTGTTAAAGATTGAAGAATTTTCAAACTCCCATCTCCACCTATTCCAATAAGTGCATCTAAATCTAATTTTTTAAAACTATCAATAATAAGTTGCGAAACCTCAATTTTTCTACCATTTTTTGTAATAGTGCCAAATGGATTGCCCTTGTTGTTTGATCCAAGAAAAGTACCTCCCATTCTCATTAAATTGCCATCAAAAAATTCAGGTTTTAATTCAACTACATCTATTGGATCCTTCATAAGACCTAGTGTACCATCGCGTAAACCAAAAACTTTCCAACCATATTCATTTATTGCTCTTAGGGTCACTGCTCTAATTACCGCATTTAGACCTGCACAGTCTCCCCCACTTGTTAAAATACCTATTTTTTTTACCACGACGAGCTTATATACTATTATTTTATAATATAAATTTTTAATTTAATGAGTGAAAATAAGAAATTATTAGAAAAATTAAAAGAGTATGAGCAAGAACATTCAGATCTTGATCAAATTTTAATACAATTGCAGGAAAAACATACGGTTGATTTTTTGCAGATTCAAAGATTAAAAAAAAGAAAACTAGTTTTAAAAGATAGAATTGCACATATTAAAAATGATTTAGAGCCAGACAATATTGCTTAAATAGAATTTTTTACATATTTTATTATATTTGGAAAGTAGTCCTTGATGATATTTAATTTAGACTTTAATTCTGGAATTTTTGTTACTCTTTTTAAATTTTTATCTAACAGATCTTCAAGTCCTTTTTGATTATCATTATTAAAAAAGAAAAGGATTACTCTTGAATAAATAGCTGCTAAAATTATTCTTTTGGAATAAAAATTAAAATCAACTGATGTATCACCAGATATAAACCATATTTGATCAATACTCTTATAGAGGTTAGATGGAATTGAAAACTTTTTATTAGTTAATAATAAACTTAAGAATATTTTTTTATAAAATTTTTTTTCTTTATCCATTATATAAATTTTAGATAATAATATTTTTCTTATTCTTTTATGAACTGGCAATCTGATTAAATCAATTTTTTTACAATATTCTTCAAGATTTTTATTAAGTTCATCTAATATAAATTGAATCAAATCACTTCTACCTTCTGGGAATAATAATTCAATTTCATTAATTTCTATCTTAGATTCATAAGAGATTTTTTTAAAAGTATTTGAAGTTAATCCATGATCTGCAATTATAGTTTTTGCATATTTTAATATTTTTAATCTTCTATTATAAAGAATTTTATTTGCTTTTTTCATCGTTATTTCTTTTCCAAAATTTTTCTATTTCTTCAGAGTAGCCAAAGGCATTTTTGTTAGCTAGTCTTGATGTATATAAAATGCCATTTAGATGGTCAAATTCATGCTGAATAATTCTAGCATGAAGATCTTGAGCTTCACCAACTATTTGCTTCCCGTTTAAATCTATAGCTGAATATTTAATACGCTTATATCTTCTTACTAAACCTGACATACCTGGGATCGATAGACAGCCTTCCCAATTATCCTCTGTTTCATCAGATATTTTTTCAATTATGGGATTAATAAAAACTGAAATATTTATTTTATCATCTTGATCATCTTTATCTATTTCAGGATTTATGTAGATAAACATTCTATGAGATAAATGTACTTGTGGAGCCGCTAAACCTATGCCATCTGCATCTAACATTGTTTGAGACATATCATAAACAATTTTTTTAAGATCGGTGTCACTTAAGTTACTAATTTCATTAGTTTTTTTTACTAATACTGGATTACCCAACCTTGCTATCTTTAGAATTGCCACATTATTGTATATAGTCAAAAAAGATAATTATACCAATCTTTTTAAAAAAATTTCAATATTTGCATTAACTATTAGTATGTGCTAAATGCGCTCACTATTATGACACTTTTTGTAAATGTAAAAGACAACAATGTAGAGCAAGCTATTAGAAGTCTTAAAAAAAAGATGCAAAGAGAGGGCCTTTATAAGGAGATGAAACTAAGAAAACATTTCGAAAAGCCTTGTCTTAAAAGAGCAAGAGAAAAAGAAGAGAATATTCGAAGATCAAGAAAAACTGCTCGTAGAAATGGTTTCTAAGCTAAACTTTTAACAATATCTTCACACATTTTTTTTGCATCACCAAATAACATTGTGGTGTTATCTCGATAAAACAACTCATTATCAACTCCTGAATATCCAGTAGCCATTGATCTTTTAACGAATAAAACAGTTTGAGATTTTTCAACATCTAAGATAGGCATTCCAAAGATAGGTGAAGTTTCATCAGTTTTTGCTGCTGGGTTTGTGACGTCATTTGCGCCGATTACAAAAGATACTTCAGTCATAGGAAAATCATGGTTTATTTCATCTAATTCTAAAACTTCTTCATAGGGTACATTTGCTTCAGCAAGCAAAACATTCATGTGACCAGGCATTCTTCCTGCAACTGGGTGAATTGCATACCTAACATTTATCCCTTCTTTCTTAAGTATATCACCCATCTCTCTTAATGCATGTTGAGCTTGAGCAACTGCCATACCATAACCAGGAACTATAATTACTGAATCAGCATTTTTCATAATATAAGCAGCGTCTTCTGCATTACCCTGTTTCACAATTTTATCTGAATTATCTCCAGCTGCACTTAAAGCTTGTTCACCACCAAAACCACCTAATACCACACTTATTATAGATCTATTCATCCCTTTACTCATTATATAGCTTAGAATAGCCCCAGATGCCCCAACAAGTGCTCCTGTAATAATCAGCAGGTTATTACTTAGAGTAAAACCAATTCCACATGCGGCCCAACCTGAATAAGAATTTAACATGGACACAACTACAGGCATATCTGCCCCGCCTATAGGAATGACTACCAAAAAACCTAATAGTATTGAAACAATCACTATTGTCCAAAAAATTGATGGTGATTGATTTATAACAAAGATGATAATTAAGGCGATAATCAAAACCAGTATTAAAGCATTTATAGTATGTTGAAATTTAAAAACTATTGGTTTTCCAGATACAGTTCCTTGAAGTTTACCAAATGCAAGAACTGATCCTGAAAATGTAATAGCTCCAATAAAGGTCCCAATGCTCATCTCAATTAAACTACTAGTTCCAATTAAGCCAATTTTACCAATACCAAAAGACTCAGGATCATAAAAAGCTGCAGCAGCAACAAAAACTGCCGCTATACCAACCAAACTATGAAAAGCTGCTACTAACTGTGGTAGAGCTGTCATTTCTATTCTTAGGGCAATAAAGGTTCCTATAGCACCACCAATAATAATAGCTGCTCCAATTTCAACATAACTAAGAACTGATTTAAACATTAACGTTGTTATGATAGCTATAATCATTCCAACTATTCCAAAAATATTTCCTAACCTTGATGATTCAGGATGTGATAAACCTCTTAGAGCAAATATAAACATTAATGCTGAAATAAGATACAAAACTGCAACCATATTTGCTGACATTTATTTAATCCTTTTTATCTTTTTTTGGTTTTTTCTTGAACATAGACAACATTCGATAAGTAACAATAAAACCACCAAATATATTAATAGAGGCAAGTACCACTCCTATAATTCCAAATATTTTAGAGGTATCATGTCCAAATGGTCCTGCTGCCAAAATAGCCCCAACTATAATCACACTTGAAATTGCATTTGTAACACCCATTAAAGGACTATGTAATGCAGGAGTTACTGACCACACTACATAATATCCAATAATACAAGCAAGAAAAAATACTGTTAATCCAATTACAAAAACTTCAGAACTATGTGCTTCCATATTAATTAAACTGTTCCAATCTTAATTTTCCTTCATGTGTTAAAACAACCGCATTAACTATTTCATCTTTCCAGTTAAGATTAATTTTTTTATCTTCTTTATTTATAATTAAACTTAAGAAATTAAATATATTTTTTGCATACAAAGCAGATGCATCTTTTGCAACCCTGCCTGGTACATTGGCATATCCAATAACTTTAACACCTTTATGCACAACAACTTCGCCTATCTTACTAAGTGGACAATTACCTCCAGCCTCAACTGCCAGATCCACAACTACTGATCCAGAAGCCATGGATTCAACCATCTCTTGAGAAATTAATATTGGGGCTGTCTTTCCCGGAATAAGAGCAGTGCATATAACAATGTCTTGTTTTGCTATAGTCTCAGCAATTAGTTTAGCTTGTTTCTTTTTGTATTCCTCACTCATTTCTTTAGCATAACCACCTTCAGTTTCTGAATTTATGGATTCTTCATCTTCTACCATAATAAATTTTCCACCAAGACTTTCCACTTGCTCTTTAGTTGCAGACCTAACATCAGTTGCAGAAACTACAGCTCCTAATCTTTTTGCAGTTGCTATAGCTTGTAAACCTGCAACGCCTACACCCAAAACCATAACTTTAGCAGGATTAACTCTTCCCGCAGCAGTCATCATCATGGGAAAGGCTTTACCAAATTGTTCAGCTGCATCTATAACACTTCTGTAACCAGCTAAATTTGCCTGCGAAGATAAAACATCCATGCTTTGAGCTCTACTAATTCTTGGAATTAACTCCATACAACAGGATATTATTTTTTTATTATTTAACGTATTAAAATATTTTTTATTTTCATAAGGATTTAATATTCCAATCAACACAGTGTTTTCATTTAATTTATTTAGATCTTCCTCATTTGGCATTTTTACACAAAGACAAATATCTGCCTTTAAACATTCATTTCTTGATACAATTTTAGCTCCATTTTCTTTGTAAAGTTCGTTTGGGTAGCCTGAATTATTACCAGCAATATCTTCAATTAAAACTTCTAATCCCAATCTTTGAAAAAGTTTAATAGCATCTGGTGTTAATGCTACTCTATTTTCATTATTAGAATTTTCTTTTAATGCTGAAATTTGCATAAGAGCTTATAGTTATAGGTTAACTAACTTTAAAGTATTTTGTTGTTTTTCTGTTAATTTTTTTTGTTCAAAGTTATCAATTAATTCATGAAATACCCTAAACCAATTTACTTCTGCCCTTAAATGCATGAATACGGAACCAAGTCCAACAGCAGCCCTATCCATAAACACGAACTCCTTAGGAGGTTTTACACCACCAATTTTTTTCAACTCTCGATGAACTTCAGATGCTATTTGGGCTCCATAAATTCCACTATCACTTTCCTGAATTTTTTGAACCTTATCCTCCATAAGGGGTGCATATAAAAAATTTGCCCATTTACTCAATATTTTTAGCTTTTCTTTTGTAATATCATCAAAACCCCATTGCTCATAAGCATGAACAGCAAGTGCTTCATCATTTTTTTGGAGTGCAAAGTACAAATCAATAACACCTTTAATAAACTTTGATTTGAATATTCTCATACATCCAAAATCATAAAGATTAATACTAAGATTATCTTGAACTGAGTAATTACCTAAGTGAGGATCTCCGTGAATAACACCATAATCAAAAAATGGTTTGTACCATGCATAGTACATATTTCTTGCAAGAGAATTTCGTACATCTTTTTTAGCATCTTTATACTCTAATACTGATTTCCCTTCTAACCAAGACATGGTTAGCAATCTCTTAGTGCTTAATTTTTCATAAGTCTTTGGAACATGAATAAAATTATCATTTGAAAAAATTTTTCCAAAAACATTCATTAATTTTTTTTCTCTTTCATAATCTAATTCTTCATTTAGCCTTTCAGTTATTTCTTTATAAACTTCTTCTGTTTTGATGGCTTTATTATAACTTTGATAAATGGAAAAAATCATTTTTAATTGAGATAAATCAGCACTTACAGCAGATTGCATATCAGGATATTGGAGTTTGCAAGCTACAGTTTCATCATTATTCAAAATTGCTTTGTGTACTTGGCCTAATGATGCAGCTCTAGTTGCTTCTTTATCAAATTCTTTAAATTTTTTTTGCCAACCTTGAGATAATTCTGTGGCCATCCTTCTTTTAACAAATAACCAACCCATAGGTGGTGCGTTAGATTGTAAATGCAATAATTCTTTAGTATATTCTTCTGGCAGTAGATCAGGTATTGTTGCAGAAAGCTGAGCCACCTTCATAAGAGGGCCTTTTATCCCACCTAGAGCTTCTCTAATTTCTAATGCGTGTTTTTCTTTATCAAGCTTAACACCTAAATATTTTTGACTAGCTAACTTTGTTGCAAGCTTACCAACTACACCGCCAACTTGAGCATACCTTTTGATTTGCTTTGCAATTGATCGTGACTCAGTATCTGCCATTTATAAAGTCTCCAATTCATCGATAAAACCTTCAATGACATTCAAACCTTTTTTCCAGAAGGATTTTTTTGATAAATTTAAATTAAATGGTCTAAATAATTCATCATATTTTTTAGAACCTCCACTTTTAAGTAAATTAATATATTTATCATCAAAATTCATTAATCCTTGCTCATAGGTATTAAATAAAGAATTAACTAAACAATCACCAAAAGCATATGCATAAACATAAAATGGAGAATGAATAAAATGAGGTATATAACTCCAGTAGTACTTGTATTCTTCTTCATACTTTATAGATGGTCCCAAACTTGCTTTTTGAACATCCATCCAGATAGAGCAAATTTTATCAATACTTAATTCTGAGTTTCTTCTCAATGTGTGGATCTCTTTTTCAAATTGGAAAAAGGCAATTTGTCTAATAACTGTGTTAAGCATATCTTCGACTTTATTTGCTAAAAGAGCTTTTCTTTCTTTTTTAGAGGTAGTCTGGTTTAGTATTAATTTAAATGTAAGCATTTCGCCAAATACACTGGCAGTCTCTGCTAGGGTTAAAGGGGTTGATGCATTAAAATGTGTTTGATTTTTACCAGCTAGATATTGATGAACGCCATGTCCTAATTCATGTGCTAAAGTTGATACATCCCTTGTTTTTCCTTGAAAATTAACAAGAATAAATGGGTGAACAGAAGCCACAGTTGAGGCTGCAAAAGCACCTGGTGACTTACCTTTTGATACAGGGGCATGAATCCACTTTTCGTCAAAAAATTTTTTAACAATATTTCCTATATTAGAATTAAATTCTGAATATGCATCAATGACTGTATTTTGTGCTTCTTTCCAAGAAAAAGTTTTAGAATTTTGAAAAGGTAGAGGTGCATTTCTATCCCAATACATTAGATATTTTTTTTTAAACCATTTAGCTTTTAAAGCATAATATCGGTGTGAAAGTTTTGGATAATATTCAATTACTGAAGTAACCAGGCTATCTACGACAGAGTCTTCAACAACATTTGATAAATTTCTTGCACTAATAGGAGTTGGAAGCTTTCTCCAGCTATCATTTATTGATTTATCTTTTGCTAAAGTATTTGTAATAGTAGCAAATATTTTTATATTTTTGCCTAAAACTTCTCCAACAGATTTAGCAGCTAATTTTCGATTTGACTCATTTTTATCCGATAAAAAGTTAAATATTTGCGCACTACTAAGCTCTTCTTTTTTAAAAGGAAATTTAAGAGAAGCTATTAAATCATCAAACAATCTTATCCATGCAGAATGGGAGGTTATACTTTTATCTTGAAGAATTTTTTCAATTTTTAGATCTAATTGATAAGGCTTAAAAGATCTTTTGTTAATGATCCAGTTTTGATAGATTTGAAGTTGTTTGTTCTTAACTAGTATATTAATTTTTTTTTCTGATAACTTATTTAATTCAAGAGTAAAAAAAATTATTGAAGAAGCATAATTAGTTATCGTTTCTTGCATTTGTTGATAAAAAATTTTATTTTTTTCATTATTGCCATCTTCTGCAACTAATAAATGAGCATAGGATAAAATTTTATCCATCAACACGTCTATTTGTTCTAATTGATAAATTGCTTTGTATAAATTATTAGCAGTTAATAAGTGCACTTTATTTATATATTTTTTTTCAAACTTAAGGGTATCATTTTTTATAATATTTAAATCTCTAATTAGGCTTTTATCTTTTTGAGAGAGATATAAATCTTTCAGGTTCCAAATGGGTAATTTTCCAAGGTTATTTTGCGCATTAGTTTGATTATTTTTTATATTCATAGTATGAAATCAATATAGGTATTATTTATACTGTTTGTAGGGAGGTAAAGTCAAATGTCTATCAATTTCGATAATTATCAGAATATTGTCTCAATGTTTTTCGAAAAATCAAAAGCAATGAAAACTAAACCCTATTTATGGAAAAAAAATAATAATATATTTGAATCTCTATCTTGGGAAGAAGTTGAGTTATCAGTGAAGTCTATCGCAAGATCTCTTATAGATTTAGGTATTTTAAAAGGTGATAGAGTTGTAATATTATCTGAGAATAGGCCTGAATGGCAAATTGCTGATTTAGCAATAATGTCAATTGGCGCAATAACTGTCCCAGTTTATACTACAAGCACAACTGCAGATTATAGTCATGTTATCAATCATTCAGGTGCAAGGTGTATGATTATATCTTCTCATGAACTTTGTGTTAAAGCTCTTCCTGCAGTAGAGAGTTCTAATGATTGCAAAAACATTATTAAGATAAATGATGACGGTCAGTCATATAATAATCCTGTTAACATCTTGCAATGGAATGATCTTATTAAACATCAAGAAAAAGATAACTATGTTTTTGATGAGGAAATTAAATCTATAAAAAGAACTGATACTGCGTGTATTATTTATACATCTGGAACTGGTGGTAACCCAAAAGGCGTGATGCTTAGTCATGGAGCAATGCTATCAAACTGCACAGGTGCACAAATATTATTAAAAAACCTTTTAGAGGGTATGGATGAAATTAAATTTCTTTCTTGGTTACCTTTATCGCACTCATATGAACATACTTTGCAGTTTTTTACTTTAGGTATTGGCGCTCAAGTTTACTACTCAGAAGGAATTGATAAATTAGTTGTTAATATGGGTGAAGTTAGTCCTCATTTTATGACTGCTGTTCCCCGATTTTATGACTCACTACATACAAGAATTTCACAAGGTTTAAAAAAACAAGGTAAATTAAGTCAAAGTCTTTTTGCAGCTACTTTAAGATTAGGTAAGAAGAAATATAATGGAGAAAAACTAAGTTTTATTGAAAATTTGACAAACAGTATTCTTGATAAATTAGTTAGAAGGAAAGTAAATAAAAGATTTGGCGGATCATTGAAAGCACTCATTTCAGGAGGTTCAGCTCTTAACTTTGAGGTCGGTCTGTATTTGACTGCTTTAGGATTACCTTTATTGCAAGGATATGGGCAAACTGAGACTGCTCCAGTTGTTTCTGCCAACCCCCCAGAAAAAGTAAAACTAGATACTGTTGGACCTCTTTTTCATGGAGTTAAAGTCAAAATTGCAGATGATGGAGAAATTTTAGTTAGTGGAGAAAACGTAATGAACGGTTATTGGAATGATCCAGATGCAACATCTAAGACACTAATTAATGGTTGGATCCATACAGGGGATATTGGTGAATTTGATGATGAAGATTATCTTAAAATTACTGATAGAAAAAAAGATATTCTAGTAAATGCTGGTGGGGATAATATTTCACCATCAAGAGTTGAGGCAAAACTTGATATAGAACCTGAAATAGCACAATCAATGCTGTATGGAGATTTTAAAAATTATTTAGTGGCAGTAATAGTCCCGGATAAAGATTTTGCACTCAATTGGGCAAAGGATAATTCTAAAGATCAGAGTTTGGAATCAATTGTTAAAGAAGATGATTTCAATAAAGTTATTAAAGAAGTTGTAAATAAAGTAAATAAAAATTTATCAGTAATAGAGCAAGTAAGAAAATTTATATTAATTGATCATGAGTTTACCATTGAAAATAGTATGATGACACCCTCTATGAAAGTTCGTCGATTTGTTGTAAAAGATAAATACGGAGATCAATTAGAGAAACTTTATTAATACTATTTATTATTAAAATCTTCTAATTGTTCTTTAGTAGCTTCTTTTTGATGGTTTGCTTTCCATTCATCATAAGGCATGCCATAAATTAATTCTCTTGATTGGTTATAATCTAAAGGAATATTCTTTTTTTCGGCAGCAGCTAAGTACCATTTTGATAAACAGTTTCTACAAAATCCAGATAAATTCATTAAATCTATATTTTGTACATCAGTTCTACTCTGCAGATGAGTTATTAATCTTTCTGCAACATCTGCTAATAATTCTCTATCAAATTTTTTACTCATAATTACTCAATTAAGTTTAAATTCATTTAAATTAAATATATACACTTAAATTAATTAAATGAAACGTAATAGAAAAGCTAAAATTTTAGCAACTTTAGGTCCTGCATCTTCTTCAAGTGAAGTAATTGAAAATATTTTCAAAGAAGGATGCGATGTATTTAGACTAAATTTTTCGCATGGAACAGTTGAAATACATAGGAAAAATCTTGAAAGTATAAGGAATTTGGAAAAAAAATATGATCATGCAACTTGTATTTTGGCAGATTTACAAGGACCTAAACTTAGAGTTGGTGAATTTGAAAAAAAAGAAGAAATATTAAAAAAAGGTCAAAAGTTTATTTTGGACACAAATTCTCAGCCAGGTAATAATCAACGAGTTCAATTTCCACATTCAGAAATATATGATCATTTAACACCTAATTCTATCCTTTTAATTAATGATGGAAGAGTTAGATTAAATGTTGTTGAACAAAAAAACGACAAGTTAGTTACTGAAGTTTTAAATGATGGTGTGATTTCTAATAATAAAGGAGTTAATATTCCTGATGTAATTCTTCCTATAGACTCACTTACTAATAAAGATAAAGCAGATTTACAAAAAGCACTAGAAATGAATGTAGATTGGGTTGCTCTTTCATTTGTTCAACAAGCTGAGGATATATACAAATTAAAAAAAATTATAGATGGTAAGGCTCTAATAATGGCAAAAATTGAAAAACCATCTGCTGTGAAAAATATTGATGAAATCATTCAAGCCGCAGACGGAATTATGATTGCAAGAGGAGATTTAGGTGTTGAAATGCCAACTGAGAGAGTGCCTATTGTTCAAAAAAATATTATTAAAAGATGTCGATATTTTGGAAAGCCAGTAGTTGTAGCTACTCAAATGTTAGAAAGTATGATTTCAAATCTTGTTCCAACAAGAGCAGAGGCGTCAGATGTTGCTAATGCAATTTATGATGGAACTGATGCTGTTATGTTATCTGGTGAGTCTGCAATTGGAGATTACCCTGTAGAATCAGTTTCAACAATGAATAGTATTATTGAAAATGTTGAAAAAGATAAAAATAATTTCAATTTAGAAATTGAGAATGGTCAAAATATTAAAAAAATTGATAATACCGAAGCAATAACAAATGCAGCCTATTCTATTGCAAACAATGCTGGCGCAAAAGCAATTATCACTTTTTCAGTAAGTGGTAAAACTACTTTAAGAATGGCAAGAGAAAGAGCACCTGTACAAATAATTGGAATTTCACCAAATATACAAACCTCAAGAAAATTGCAGATTGTTTGGGGTGTTAATTCATGTTTTTCAACAGAAGATGCAGAAAATACAACAGAAATGGTTAAAATTGCATGTAGTGTAGCTAAAGATAATAATTTAGTTCAACCTGATGACAATGTAATAATAACTGCAGGAGTACCATTTGGAAATGCGGGGTCTACAAATTTACTCAGGATTGCAAAAATTATTGCTGATAAAGATCTTACTTAAGTTTTTCACATGCTCTTTTAATTCTAGAGCATGCATCATTTAATATTTCATCACTAGTTGCGTAAGATAATCTAAAGTATGGAGATAAACCAAAAGCTGCACCGTGGACACCAGCAATACCCTCACTCTCTAAAAGATAATTCATAAAATCTTCATCATTTGAAATGATATTTCCATCAGGTGTTTTTTTTCCTATGACACCTTTACACGAAGGATAAACATAAAAAGCCCCTTGCGGAGTTAAACAGCTAATACCTTCTATTTGATTTAAAAAATTAACAACCAGATCTCTTCTTCTAACAAAAGCTTCGTTATGATCTGTTATAAATTCTTGAGGGCCATCCAATGCTTCTACAGCTGCTGCCATTGAGATTGAAGAAGTTGATGTAGTACTTTGAGATTGAATTTTATTCATTGCAGCAATGATTTCTTTAGAAGCACCACAATAACCTAACCTCCATCCTGTCATGCAATATGCTTTAGACACACCATTAAGTGTTAAACATCTATCTTTTAATTTTGGCTCAATAGATGCAAGTGTAGCAAATTCAAAATTATCATAAATAATTTTTTCATAGATATCATCTGACATTATAAGGACTTGAGGATATTTAAGCAAAACTTCAGAAAGTTCTTTTAGTTCATTTCTTGAATAGAGACTTCCTGTAGGATTACTAGGGCTATTAAGCATTAACCATTTTGTTTTATCAGATATATTTTCTTCCAATTGTTTAGCTGTAATTTTAAAATTTTGAATTTCTGGGCATTCAACTATAATTGGTTTACCTTCAGCTAATAAAACAATATCCGGATAACTAACCCAAAAAGGTGCTGGTATAATAACTTCATCATTTGGATTAATTGTTGCCATCATTGCATTATAAATAATATGTTTTCCCCCAACTCCAACAATGATTTCATCTAGTTCATAATTAATATTGTTATCTCTTAAAAATTTAGATTGAATTGCTTTTTGTAGTGCAGGAGTGCCTTTCCCAGGAACATATCTTGTTTGACCATTCTCCATTGCTACTGATGCGGCTTTTCTAATATTTTCAGGTGTGTCAAAATCTGGCTCCCCTGCAGCCAAAACTAAAACATCTTTACCTTCTGATCTTAATGCATTGGCCTTAACATTAATTCCAACTGTCATAGACGGTTTAATTCTTTTTAATCTTTCAGAAACAATACTCATAATTTCAAATTATATAATGCTCAATAATTAGACTTAGACAGGTAAACAATAAAAAAATTGCAAAAATTCTTCTTAAATATACTTTATTTATATTAACAGAAACTTTAGCTCCAATATTTGCAGTAAATATACTAGTTGATGATACTAATAAAACGATTGCTAAATTAAGATAGCCTATAGAAAATGGAGGTAAATCATCAATAGCTGATCCAGAAATCATTAAAATAACTACCCCAGGAAAAGCAATGAAAAAACCTATAGTTGCTGACGTTCCTACTGCTTCATGTATTTTTTTTGAAAACATTGTGAGTACTGGAACACTAAAACTACCTCCACCAATTCCAATCAAAACTGATAAAAAACCAATCAAGTAACTTAGAATTAAATTTAAAATTTTGGATTTAGGGATATCTGTTGAAATAATAATAGGCTCTCTTTGAATAATCATATTCACTGCAATTAAAAAAGCTAAAAATATAAAAATGTTTACTAAAATTTCACCAGAAATTAGACTGGCAGAGTAAGAACCTATTATTGACCCAAGAATGACTCCAGGCGCCCATGTTTTAAGGATTTTTATATTTATATTACCAAGTTTTGCATGCGATCTTATTGAAGATATTGAAGTAAAGCAAATTGTTCCAAGTGATGAAGCAATTGCTATGTGCATGGCATAAAGTGATGAAAAATCAAGGTGTAGCAAAACAAAATAACTGATTGGAACAATAATAATACCTCCACCAACACCAAGTAAGCCTGCAATAAATCCAGATACGATACCAGTAATTAAAAAAATAATAATTAAACTAATCATTTTTTACAACATTGTTTCTTTTTTTATTGTAGTAATCTTTTTAAAATAAAAGTAAATTAAATCTATGCTACATATTCATTGGTTAGGTACAGGCTTATCTTCTATTCCAGGTATACGAAGAATTGCCAATAAGTACGATAATTTGACCGTTTGGAATAGAACTCTGGCAAAAGCTGAACGAAGTATTAATCACGTCAGTAAAAAAAATGTATCAGCAAAAAAATTTGACATAGTTCAATTAACCAAAAATCTTAATGCAGGCGATATAGTTATTTCACAATTACCAGCTAATCATCATGTAAATATTGCAAAATTATGCTTAGACAAAAAATGTCATTTTGCAACTAGTAGCTATATTTCTGCAGATATGAGAAATTTTGATGAAGAGGCAAAAAAAAATAATTTAGTATTTGTAAATGAGGTTGGTCTTGATCCAGGAATTGATCATTTTTTTTCACACTTATTAGTTAAAAAATTAAAAGATTTAAAATTAAATAATTTAGATGTTACTTATCACTCTTATTGTGGAGGATTTCCAGCGATACCAAATAATTTCAAGTACAAATTTAGTTGGTCTCCTGTTGGTGTTATCAAAGCTTTAAATAATGATGCAAAATTTGTAAAAAATTTTGAAACAGTTACTAAAGTACCATATAAAAATGTTGGAAAATATACAGTCAATGATGAAATTTATGAGGCTTATCCAAATCGAGACTCTACACCATACATAAAAGAATATAATTTTGATCCAAACTGGAATATTCAAGAATTTGTAAGAGGGACATTAAGATTAAATGGATGGGAAAAAGCCTGGAAAGATATTTTTGTAATGCTAGATTCTAAATCTCCTGAACTAGATAAAGAAATAGACAAACTTGGTGAAAAATTATGGGAAGAACATCCTTATCTTAAAAATGAAGAAGATCGTGTTGTTTTATATGTAAATTTATTAGCGCATCAAAATAATGAAGAAGTATTTAATAGTTACTATGCTTTAGATAAAAAAGGATCTGGAGAAAACACTGCAATGGGAAATTTAGTTTCTATAACTTTATCTTGTGCTATTGATTTAATGGTTGAAAATAAAATGAAAAGTGGTGTTCAGGCTGCACCACATGAATCACATCTAATAAATTATTTTTTTAAAACTTTTGAGGAATACAATATTGTTATAAAAAATAATTTATGACAGGAAAAATAAATTCAATTGGAGTAATCAAGGAAAGTAGAAGTGATGAAAGTCGCGCTCCAATAGCTCCTGAAAATATTTCTAAAATAAAAGAAAATTTCCCAAATTTAAAAATATATGTCCAGCCATGTAATAAGAGATCCTTTACTAATGAAGAATATGCACAAAATGGCGCAATATTAAGTGAAAATCTAGATGAATGTGACATTATTTTTGGTGTTAAAGAAATAGATGTGAGTCTTCTCGTTCCAAATAAAACTTATGTTTTTTTCTCTCATACTTATAAATTAAATAAAGAAACCCTATCAAATGCCCAGGGAACTCCAGGAATGGATAAAAAAGAACTATTAAAAGTAATATTAAATAAAAAAATTAAGTTAATAGATTATGAAAATATAAGAGATTTAAATGGTTCAAGATATCTCGGTTTTGGAAGGTT
>CACGUF010000014.1 GCA_902576125.1 uncultured Alphaproteobacteria bacterium
ATTTGCAAAATTAATACTGGGATGTAAATCTTTTTCTTTTTCTTGAATCCTAATTAGTGGTTTTGTTAATCTCTCAGGATTACTAACATAGTCAAAACCAAATCTTCCCTTAACACAAAGTCGATTTTTATTTGCCGGACCATCAATACCATTAACATATTTTATATCATTGTCTTTAATATTATATTCTATCTGACATCCAACCCCACAATATGGACATACACTATTTACTTTTTTATCAACTTTACTATGCCCAACACCATCTTTATCAACAATACTTGAAGGCATTAGAGCACCTGTTGGGCAAGCTTGAACACATTCACCACATGCAACACAAGTGCTGTCCCCCATTGGATCATCAAAATCGAATACTATTTTCGAACTTTCTCCTCTATATGCCATACCAATAACATCATTAACCTGAACTTCTCTACACGCCCTAACACAAAGATTACATTGAATGCACGCATCTAAATTAACTGCCATACTTGGATGTGAACTATCAGCTTGGCATGGAGTTTTTTTTGGAAATCTACTATTCTTAATATCAATTTTATCTGCCCAGTTCCAAAAGTCAGAATTATGATCATGAGCCACTTCTCTTTCTGGTTGATCAGCTAAAAGTAACTCAAATACTAATTCTCTTGATTTTTTTGCTTTAACAGAAGTGGTTTTTACCTTCATATCTGAAGTTGGTTTTCTTATACAAGAAGCAGCTAAAACCCGTTCTCCCTCAATTTCAACCATACAGGCTCTGCAATTTCCATCAGCTCTATAACCAGGTTTATTTGCATAACACAAATGAGGTATTTCAGTACCTAATCTATTTGCAACTTGCCAAATTGTTTCATCTTGATTTGCTTCAACTTGATTATCATTCAGAAAAAATTTAATTTTGCTATCACTCATAGGAAATCTCTTTTTCAAAATATTTTAAAACTGAATTTAGTGGATTTGTAGCAGCTTGACCTAAACCACAAATTGAAGCTTGAGACATTACCTCTGAAAGATCACTAAGTTTTTCTTTATTCCATTTTTTTTCTTTCATGAGTTTGACCGTTTTTTCTGTGCCAGCTCTACATGGTGTACATTGACCACAACTCTCCTCCTCAAAAAATTTTAATAAATTTAAAGCGACATCTTTCATATTATCCTTATCAGATAATACTACAATTGCAGCAGAACCCAAAAAGCAACCTAAATCAGCTAACTCCTTTGACCCATAATCAAGAGGAATATTATTCATTTCGGCTGGTAATATACCTCCAGATGCACCACCTGGAAGATAACCTTTAAAGATATGTTCATCCTGCATTCCATCACAATATTCATCAATCAATTCTTGAATTGTGATTCCAGCTGGAGCAACTTTTACACCAGGATTTTTTACTCGTCCTGAAACAGAAAAACTATGAAAACCTTTATTCCCATTAAGTCCTTTGTCCGAAAACCATTTTGATCCTTTTTCTAATATATCACGAACCCAAAAAAGTGTTTCTAAATTATTAGTAAGGGTTGGTTTTCCAAATAATCCAATTTCAGCAACATAGGGAGGTCTGTGTCTTGGTAAACCTCTTTTACCCTCTATACTCTCAATCATAGCAGACTCTTCTCCACAAATATATGCTCCCGCACCCCGCCTTAAAATAAAGTGACCTTTTGGAACGATGTTTTCTTTTTCTAAATTGATTATTTCATCACTTAAAATTTTTATTACAGAGGGATATTCGTCTCTCATATAAATATATATATTTGATGCTTTTATAAATAATGAAGCAATCACAGCTCCTTCTAAAAATCTGTGAGGATCTTTTTCAAGATAAGTTCTATCTTTAAATGTTCCAGGTTCACCTTCATCACCATTAACTGCTACATACTTATTTCCTTTGTATTTAGAAACAATTTCCCATTTCATTCCTGTTGGAAAACCAGCACCGCCCTTACCCTTTAATCCACTATCTTTTAATGTGTCTACAATTTGTTTATTTGTTATTTCACCGAGTTGTATTTGATTTACAATCTTATATCCTCCATTTTTTTTATATTCATCTAAGGAAATGTAATTGGGAACAACCACTTCAAAATTTTTAGCATTTATAACTTCTTCAACTTTAGAAACTGATGCGTTATCAACATAGTTCTTACCTACACATACAGTAGGAGCAACATCACATCTTCCCATACAAGGACCAGGAACAACTTTAATATGTTTATCCTCACATGATTTTAGATCTTTTAGTAATTTGTGAGCTCCAAATAATTCGCAAGTCAAACTTTCACAGACTCTTACAACTTTAATTGGCTCAAAGGTTTCAGAGTTTTTTACTATATTAAAATGGGCATAAAATGTTGCTACTTCATAAATCTCTGATAGTGGTAAATTAATAATATTAGATAAAGCAACTAAATGTTTATCATATAAAACTCCGAAATTATCTTGTAACAAATGCAAATACTCGATTAATTCATCTCTCTTGAAATCAATTCCGGCTAAAAGATTTGATACATCTTTATGAAAACTATTTTCTACCTGCCTACCTTTTGGCTTCCATCGTCTCTTCTTTTTTTTTAAAGAGCTATCAGTTTGAGAAATAAATTTATTCATTTAAATTGAATTATTAATATATATTTTGTATCAGATTAAAATGAAAGATTCAGTTGAAAATGATGAAATAGTTCTTGATACAAGCGGTACAGAATGTCCCATACCAGTGTTAAAAGCGCGAAAACTTGCTAAAGAATTAAAAAATGGCGATATAGTCAAAATTATAGCAACTGACCCTCTCGCAAAAGCTGACTTTGAGCATTATTGTTTACAGTCAGGTTTTGATTTTATAGAAAGCTATAATGAAGGAGAAAAACTAATAATAAAATATAAATTTATAAATTAGTTAAACAATTTATCAAAATCATAATAGTCGAAGATATCACCTTTATTTATATGACTAACTCGCTCAGGTATTTCAACTACACCATCTGAATAAGAAATTGATGAGATCATTCCTGAGCCTTGTTTAGGGTGCTTAACAATTACATATTCATTGTTAATTAATTTTTTTGATGCTCTTATCCATTCGAGTCTTTTGGTTTTTTTTATCATTGAAAAATTTGTTTTTAATTTTTCAGCACTTATTTTTAATAAAGTTGCACCTAATAATTTTAAAATTAATGGCTTGACAATAAAAGCATAGAGTAAATGTACCGAAACTGGATTTCCTGGTAAACAAACAATGTAAGTATTTTTAATTTTGCCTACTGCAATTGGTCTTCCTGGCTTTATAGCTGCTCTCCAAAAAAAAATTTTACCCTTATTCTCTAGTGTTTTTACAAGATGATCTTCATCACCTACAGATGCACCTCCCGTAGTAATGATGATGTTAAATTTTGAAATATTGTTTAATAATTTATGTTCAACTTTTTTTGCATTGTCTGGAAGATTTCCTAAAAATTTTTTTGTTATATAATTTTTATCTAAAAGAGAGCTTAAAAGAAAATAATTTGAATTATAGATTTTTGATTTTTTTAATTTTGTAGTAGGTCTTACCAGTTCATTTCCACTTGTAAAATAACCAACTTTTATTTTTGAGTAAACTTTTACTTTGCTATAGCCAATAGCGGCTAATAGGTTTAAATTTTTTACATCTATCTTTGACCCCTTTTTTAATACCAATTTACCCTTAGAGATATCCTCTCCCTTATCCCTACAGTTTTCACCATAGTTGGGTATTTTTAATAATAAAAGTTTATCATTAAAAACTTTTGTATTTTCTTGCATCACAACAGTATTTGAATTGGATGGCATTTTTGCACCTGTAAAAATTCTTATTACTTCACCTTTATTAATCCTTATATTTTCATCATCACCAGCCGCAATTCTTTTTTTGGAAATTTTTTTATTCATGCTGTTTAAATCAGTTTTAAATATTGCATATCCGTCAACTGCAGAATTTTTAAAAGGAGGTAAATCAATTTTAGAGTAAATATTTTCTGCTAAAATTTTATCTTCTGCATTTATTAAATTTATTATTTCAGTTTTTTTTACTAATATTGATTGTTTTTTAATAAAATTTAAAATTTGTTTCAAATAAAGTGGTTTTTTATTCATAAAAATTTATCTATAATAAACTGAGTTAATCTATTAATATCATTTTTTTTAAAAACAGGGATATTAGAATCAATTATATTATCAGCAACAATAGCAACTACATTATTAATTTCATTATTTTGTAATTTTGAGTTCTGGCTGATAATTTCAATTTTTGGATGATTTTCTTTTTTAAATCCTTCCACTACGGCAACATCTATATCATTAAATTCTTTTAATAATTCATTAAGTTTTTTTTCTTTTTTATTATTGTTCTCCATAATCTTTGCCCAACGCTTCGATGAACTTATTATAACTTCACTTGAGCCCGATTTTCGATGCTTAAAACTATCTGTTCCGGGTTGATCTATATCAAAATTATGATGCGCATGTTTTATTGAGCCAACCTTATATCCTTTTTGAACTAATAATTTAATAATCTCAGTTACAACAAAAGTCTTTCCAACGTCTTTCCAGCCTACTATTCCAATTACTTTTCTCATATTTTTCTTTTATTTAAAATATATACTAGAGAATAAATTATAACTGTTAATAATATTAATACTATTCCCAAGGCCATAGCATACTCTAAATTTCCCATTCTGGTCTCTAAAGAAATTGCTGTTGTCATAACTCTGGTAAAGTGATTAATATTACCTCCAACAATCATTACTGCGCCAACTTCTGATATTGCTCTACCAAATGCTGAAAGAAGAGCAGTTATAACTAGAAAATAACTATGCTTACAGATAATAAATAATATCCCTAAAAAAGTCATATTAATTGATCTTAGTTGATCTTTATATTCGCGCCAATTTTGATCAAAAATTTCGTGTGATAAAGAAGTTACTATTGGAAAAATAATTATTACTTGCGCAATTATCATTGCAGTAGGAGTATACAATAATTGAAGCACACCAAGAGGGCCGCCAGATGCAAATATAAAATACACAACCAATCCAACAACAACGGGTGGGATTCCCATAAGTGAATTTAAAATAATTAAAATAAAATTTTTTAAAAAAAAATTTTTAAGAGCTAAATAATAGCCGATTAGTAACCCCAATAATGATGCAAAAATTAGAGCTGTAATGCTGACGTAGAGTGACAAAACTATAATTTCCCACAAATCTCTATCAAATGAAAAGATTAAAATTAAAGATTTTGTGAAAATTTCTATAATGTTCATATAAAGATATTATCAG
Source organism: uncultured Alphaproteobacteria bacterium (assembly GCA_902576125.1). Taxonomy (GTDB): domain Bacteria; phylum Pseudomonadota; class Alphaproteobacteria; order HIMB59; genus CACPNW01. The sequence goes on from CACGUF010000014.1 coordinate 5,290, forward strand.
AATATATTATGAATAAAAAAATTAAATATTTAGTTGCTCCTAATCCAAAAGATAAGAAGCTTACTCAAGAAATTACTGGTTTTGATGAATATCATAAAAAAGTAAAAACCAAGGTTATTATTGAAAAAGATTTAACAATTTATTTAAATAATCAAGAAATTGTAACACTTATGACTGTTGGTGATCATCCAAAGTATCTTGCAGTTGGATATTTGTTGAATCAAAATATGTTAAAAAGAAATGATCAAATTAAGAAAATTGAATATGATCCTGAATTAAAAGTTATAGTTGTTAGAACATTGAGAAAAACTAACTATGAAGCTAAACTAAAAAGAAAAGTCACCACTAGTGGATGTGCAGTTGGTACAGTTTTTGGAGATGTTTATGATGAAATTTTAAAAACTAAAATTAAATCAAAAAAGAAAATACAACATTCATGGATATATGAAATATCAAAAAAAATTAATTTGACACCTAGTTTATATCTAGAAGCAGGTGCTATTCATGGATGTGCTATAATACATAACAACATTCCAATTATCTACATGGAGGACGTTGGGCGTCATAATGCAGTCGATAAGATTGCCGGATACATGTTCCTAAAAAAGATAAGTGGAACTAACAAAACATTTTATACTACAGGACGCTTAACGAGTGAGATGGTTATTAAGACTGTAAAAATGAAAATTCCAATTTTAATTTCAAGATCAGGTTTTACATCGTGGGGTGTTGAATTAGCAAAAAAAACTAATCTCACTCTTATTGGAAGAGCAAAAGGTAAAAAATATTTAGTATTATCAGGTGAAAAAAGAATTGATTATTAATAAACTAAACACTCAATTAGTTATACTTGCGGGAGGACAATCTAAACGCTTTGGAGGCGGATTTAAAACTTTACATAAATTTAATAAAAAAACTGTGCTTGAAAGAATTATAAAAAATTATGAAAATTTAAATATAAACATTGCATTAAATGTTAATTCGGATGAAAAAGAGTTTTCAAAAACAGGGCTAGTTTTAATCAAAGATGAAATAGAAAATTTTCAAGGACCACTTGCTGGAATATATTCTTCAATAAAATGGGTTACAAAAAATAATAAGAATATTGAATGGCTTCTTACTACCCCCTCTGATACTCCATTTCTATTTGCAGAAATAATCAACAAATTCTTCAAAACTGAATTTAAAGAAAATTCCAAAATAATTTTGGCAAAAAATTATGACAAAATTCATCCAGTAATTGGTTTATGGCATATTTCATTAATAAAAAAATTAGAAAAATTTCTAGAAAATAAAGATCGAAAAATTATGAATTGGGTAAAGCTACAAAATTATGAAGAGCTAAATTTTGAAAATAAAAATCATTTTTTCAATATCAATACTAAATCAGATTTAGATGAAGCAATTAAAATTGAGAAGTTACTAAAAATACTATAAATTGCTGGATAATCTTAATAATAAGAATATAAATTAATAATACAAATAATGTCAATTTACCTTCCTATTGCTGAAATGAATATTAATATATTCTTAATAGTATTTATAGGAATGCTTGTTGGGGCTCTATCAGGGTTATTTGGAGTTGGTGGTGGTTTTTTAATGACTCCACTTTTAATCTTTTTAGGTATACCTCCTGTTGTTGCTGTTGGGTCAGAAGCACCCCATGTACTGGCATCTAGCGTATCCGGTGTAATTGCTCATTGGCGAAAAAAAAATGTAGATTTTAAGATGGGTTTTTTTCTATTATCAGGAGGTATAGTTGGTTCAACTTTAGGAGTAAATTTATTTAAGCTACTAAAAACTTATGGCCAAATAGATATTGTTATTCAATTTCTTTTTTTAATTTTCCTTGGTTTTATTGGTATATCCATGGCTTTTGAAAGTGCAAAAACAACAATTAAAAACTACAAAACAACCTCTGCAATTAGAACAAAACTTCATCAGCATTCTTGGATACATGGTCTTCCATTTAAGCTTAGGTTTCATCGTTCTAAACTATATATATCTGCAATACCTCCAATTTTAATTGGTTTTTTTGTAGGAGTTTTATCTGCAATGATGGGCGTAGGTGGTGGTTTCATAATGATACCAGCAATGGTTTATATTTTAGGAATGTCAACTAATGTTGTTGTAGGAACTTCTTTATTTCAAATTATTTTTGTAACAGCTAACTCGACTTTTTTTCAATCATATCTAAATCAAACCGTTGATATTGTTTTATCCGCTCTTATGATTTTAGGTGGAGTTATAGGTGCTCAGATTGGTGTTAGGATTGGTTCAAAATTAAAAGCTGAATACTTAAGAGGTATTTTAGCAATTTTGGTACTACTTGTTTGTGCAAAAATATTAACTGATTTAATTCTTACACCTTCAGATCTATTTACTACATCACTAATTTAATGAACCCATTTAAAAATCAAAAAGAAAATGTAAAAACGTCTCCACGTGTAAGTGATGAAATAAAACAAACAACATGCTATATGTGCGCTTGCAGATGTGGCATTGATGTTCACTTATTGGATAATCAGATAAGATACATTGAAGGTAATAAGAAACATCCCACAAATAAGGGTGTTCTATGTGCAAAAGGTTCTGCAGGAATTATGCAGCAGAATTCACCTGCAAAATTATCAAAACCGCTTCTTAGGATTGGTGAAAGAGGTAAAGGGGAATTTAAAGAAATTGAGTGGGATGAAGCTATGCAAATAGCAACAACCTGGCTTTCTGATATACGAAACAAAGATCCAAAAAAACTTGCTTTTTTTACAGGAAGAGATCAGAGTCAATCATTAACTGGTTGGTGGGCAAAACAATTTGGTACTTGTAATTTTGCGGCTCATGGTGGCTTTTGTTCAGTTAATATGGCAGCAGCTGGACTTTATACTATCGGAGGTTCTTTTTGGGAATTTGGAGAAGTTGATTGGGATCATACAAAATATTTTATTTTGTTTGGATGTGCAGAAGATCATGACTCTAATCCTATAAAAATGGGTTTGGGTAAACTTAAGTCTAAAGTTGATAGTAAGTTTGTATCAATAAATCCTATTAAGACAGGTTACTCAGCTATAGCAGATGAATGGATAGGTATAAGACCAGGGACTGATGGTTTATTTGTGCACAGTTTAATATACGAATTATTAAAGGCTAATAAAGTAGATTGGGATTATCTTAAGAAATATACAAATGCTAATTGGTTAGTTTACGATAGCCCCGGAAATGAAAATCATGGCTTATTTGCAAGAGATGAAAATAATCTACCAGTTGTGTACTGCAAAAATAGTAAAAAAATAACTTCAACAAAAAACGAAAATTCAAACTCTGCTTTTTTTGGTAAATATGAATACAATAACGAAAAAGTCATTCCTTCATTTGAAATATTATCAAAAGAATATCTGAATCCTAAATATAAACCAGAAAAAATTTCGAAGCTAATTGATATTGAAGAAAAAATAATAAAAAAAATTGCTGCAGAAATAGCTGAAACTGCCTTTGAAAAAGAAATTGAAATAAAAGTTGATTGGGAAGATCACAATGGAAAAAAACACACTTCTTTTAAAGGAAGACCAGTATCAATGCATGCTATGAGAGGTATATCTGCTCATTCAAATGGTTTCAATACTTGTAAGTTAATACATATTCTTCAAATTTTAATTGGTTCAATAGATGTCCCAGGAGGTTTTAGATATAAAGCGCCATATCCTAAACATGTAGTACCTGATCCAAAACCATCAGGTAAAACAATAAAAGCTAACAATCCTATTGAAGGAATGCCATTAGGTTTTCCTAAATCTCCAGAGGACCTTCTGACTGATGAAAATGAAAACCCAATTAGAATTGACAAAGCATATAGTTGGGAAAATCCATTCTCTGCACATGGTTTAATGCATATGGTAATTCATAATGCATGGAAAGGTGATCCTTATAAAATTGATGTTCTTTTTATGTATATGGCAAATATGGCTTGGAATTCTTCAATGAATACTGAAGAGACTATAAAAAAGCTTACTGATAAAGATGAAGAATCTGGTGAGTATAAAATACCAAAAATAATTTATAGTGATGCATATTACTCTGAGACTGTTCCTTATGCTGATCTGATATTGCCAGACACAACGTATTTAGAGAGATGGGATTGCATATCCCTTTTAGATAGGCCAATTAGTTCTGCAGATAGTGCGGCTGATGCTATCAGACAACCAATAATCAAGCTTACAAGAGATGTAAGACCATTTCAAGATGTACTAATTGATTTAGGAGCTAGGCTTGGTCTGCCAGGTTTTGTAAATGAAGATTTGTCACCAAAATATCCAAACGGATATAGTGATTATATTGTTAATCATGAAAGAAAACCAGGAATAGGGCCTTTAGCTGGTTGGCGCGGTAATGGAGAAAAATTTGGTAAAGGCGAAGTAAATAAAAATCAAATTGAAAGATATATCGAGAATGGTTGTTTTCATAGTCATGAGTTTAAAGATAATCAAAAATATTTTAAATTCACAAACAAAAATTACTTAGATTTTGCTTATGAAATGGGATGGATAATTAAGAAAGATCCGATTGTAATTCAAATGTACAGTGAAGAAATGCAAAAATTTAAACTTGCGGGAGAGGGGTATGGGACTAAAACTCCTCCTCAACATTTGAAAGAGAGAGTTATTAAATATTTTAATCCTATTCCAACCTGGTATCAACCATTTGAAGAAAAAATAAATTTAGACAATGGTCAACATTATGACCTTTATGCTGTAACACAAAGACCACCACATATGTATCATTCGTGGGGTTCACAAAATGCATGGTTAAGACAAATTACTAACTTAAATTATTTATATATTAGTGAGAATATAGCAAATAAAAATAATCTTCAAAATTTAGATTGGGTATGGCTTGAAAGTTTTAATGGTAAAATAAAGGTTCAGTGTAAAATAATGAAAGGTGTTAACAAAAATACTGTGTGGACCTGGAATGCCGTTGGTAAAAGAAAAGGAGCTTGGAATTTAAGCCCTAAAGCACCAGAGTCAAACAAAGGATTTTTATTAAACCATCTAATTTCTGATGTATTACCAAATAAAGATAAAAAGAATCCCTTGTTTTCAAATTCTGACCCAATAACTGGTCAAGCCGCTTGGTATGATTTAAAAGTTAAGCTTTACAAATGTAAAGATGAAGAAATTGATGGTAATATTTATCCTGACTTTGATATTATTAATAATAAATCTAGAAAAAACATCTATGTAAATGATTATGGTCAGCAGTTTGCAAAAGAATATAATGAGAATAATTTATCAACATACCAAGAATTCATAGGAAATAGTAAAAATTTAAAATGACATCTTTACCTACTAAACAAAATAAAAAGCTTGGTCTAGTAATTGATTTAGATATCTGTGTTGGATGTCATGCATGTGCAGTTAATTGTAAGGAATGGAATACATCAGGTCATTCAGCACCTCTTCACGACATAGATCCATATGGAGATGATCCTACTGGAGTCTGGTTCAATAGAATTCATACTTTTGAAGTTGAAAGTGAAATTAATGGAAGTAAAACAATTCATTTTCCAAAAAGCTGTTTACATTGCGCTGATGCTCCTTGTGTAACTGTTTGTCCAACTGGCGCTTCATATAAGAGAGAAGAGGACGGTATAGTTTTAGTAAATCCTGATACTTGCATAGGCTGTAAATTGTGTTCATGGTCTTGTCCATATGGGGCAAGAGAATATGATGAAGAGGCTGGTATAATGAAAAAATGCACTTTATGCATAGATAAAATATATAATGAAAATATTCCTAAGGATGATCGAGTACCTGCATGTGTTTCTTCATGTCCAGCTGGAGCTAGAAGCTATGGAGATTTAGGTGATGAAAACTCTGATATTTTTAAATTAGTAGAGGAAAGAAATGGTTACGATCTTATGCCAGAACAAGAATGTTCACCAACAAATAAATACCTTCCACCTAGAGAAAAAAATAATCAATTTAAAAATAATGAATTAGATTCAATAACACTAGATAAGGATTTTTCTTTCGATAGCTGGAAGGAAATAATTGAAGATGCATCCAAGTAAATCAATAATATTTTTTACAGTTATGTCAGGAACAGGTTATGGAATAATAATTTGTTTATCGTACTTTGAATTAATTTCAGAAATAAATTTAGAATATAATTTTAAATTATCAATAATAATACTTAGCTTTCTTTTAATATCTCTGGGTCTATTATCCTCAACACTTCATTTAGGTCACCCAGAAAGAGCATGGAGATCTTTTAGTCAATGGAGATCGTCTTGGTTGTCTAGAGAGGGTTTAGCTGCAATTCTTACTTATGTACCACTAATGTTTTTTTATTTATTATGGTATATGGATATAAGTTTATTCAAGTACTTCCTCTTTACTGCTTCATTTTTATCTCTAGTTACCATCTTTTGTACTGGACAAATGTATGCAACTTTGAAAACTATACCTGCTTGGAATAATATACTTGTAACTCCAATATATATTATTAATGCGATATCAATGGGATCACTAAGTTTATATTGCTTAACTCATTTTTATGAGACTACAATATTACAATTGTACGAATTAACTCTTATTAGTCTAACTTTATGTTTATTTTTTAAAATAATTTATTGGTTTTATATTAGAACTAAAAACACAAGTACTGCTAATACGGCGATTGGATTGGGAGAAAAAAAATGATGTATCATTTTTTGAAGGCCCTCATACTGGAAAAAATTTTTTGACTACGGAGATGATAAATAAAATAAAAAAAGAAAAAGCAAACTTTTTAAGATTATGTTTTGTGATTCTTACTTGTGTACTTCCAGTTTATATGATTATACAAGAGTCAAGTTTGATAATTGATATTTTGATACTTAAGTTATCTTTTTTTTTGTCATCTTAATTTTAGCACTAATTGGTATGTTAATTGAAAGGTATTTATTTTTTATTCAAGCAAAACATGTTGTAAGTTTATATTATGGAGAAAACAAAGTTTAAAATGATTAGCAAAACTTACCAAATGAGTGCATTGTTAGTATTTATACTTTTTGCCAAATTGCTTTCAGCTGAAGCATATTTTGACTTGTCTGAGAATGACATTAAAATTGAAACAGATTTCAATGGGAAAGAAATAATAATATTTGGAATTTTAAATGAAGATCAAGATACTCTGATAACTATTAAAGGGCCTGAAAAAAAAGCATTAATTCAAAAAAAAAGAGAGAATTGTAGGATTTTGGTTTAATACAAAGCAAATTACTTATGAAAAAATTCCTAGTATTTTTTTTATAGCTTCTTCAAACTATCTTGAAAATATTTTACCAATGTCGACAATAATTAAAGAAGAGCTAAGTTTTAATTTATTATTAGAAAATAAATTATCACAAAGAAATTTTATATCTGATATCTCTCTTGATGATTGGAAAAATAATTTTGTTAGAATTAAAAAAAATAAAAATTTATTCAAAAAATACAAAGTAGAAAAAATAGAAAATAAACTTTTTCAAACTCGAGTTTTTTTTCCAGCTGAATCAATGCCTGGAAAATACTTAGTTCAAGTTTACCAAATAAAAGATAATATAATTTTAAGTAAGAAAGAAAAAAATAATTACATTGCAAAAGTCTGGTATTGGCAGTCAAATTTATGAATTTGCGCACAAGAATGCTGCAGCTTATGGTTTTTTTGTTATAATATTTGCTATATTATCAGGATTTCTTGCTGCTACATTATTTAGGAGGTCTTAATGAATAATAATAGATATATACTAGTTATAGCTGATGAATCTCCAGAAATGCAAATTGCTCTCGAATATGCATGTGCAAGATCAAAAAAAACAAGCCGTAAAATAATTATAGCTACATTTATAGAACCTTTAGATGTTTTAACAACTCAAGGAGTAACAGAAATTATGAAAAATGAAGCTAGAGAAGAAGCAGAAAAACTTTTACAAAAAGCAGCAAGTCATGTGAAAGATAGTACAGGTGAAATGCCTGCTTTGACAATTAGAGAAGGAGAAACAATTGTAGAATTAAAAAAACTCCTTGAAGAAGAAAAAAATATTAATGTTTTAGTTTTGGCAGCAAATTCAGATCCAAAAAATAAAGACTCTAATGTAATTATTAATTCTTTAGTCAGTCAAGAGATTACAAATATTCGTGTACCAGTTATGATTGTTCCAGGTAACTTTTCAAAAGATCATATTGCTTTAATCACATAGGTATGTCAGAAACAATAGCTGAAAAATTAATTAATATTGGTTCTGTCCAGTTTTCTTTTAATAATCATTTTACACTCACATCTGGATTAAAATCTCCAGTATATGTTGATTGTCGAAAAATTATATCCTTTATTGATGAAAGAAATTTTATTATGAATAAAGCCGTCAATTATTTTGAAGCAAATAATTTACAATTTGATTTATTGGCTGGAGGTGAAACCGCAGGTATTCCTTATGCAGCTATTATTTCAGAAAAAATGAAAAAGCCTATGCTATACATAAGAAAAAAACCAAAAGGATTTGGCAAAAATCAACAAATTGAAGGAGTATTTACAGATAAAGAAAAAGCAATTCTAGTTGAAGATTTAGCTACAGATGGTGGAAGCAAGGTTATATTTGTTGAAGCAATGAGAAAAGCTGGGCTAATTGTTAACGATATTTTCGTAATATTTTACTACGATATATTTAATAATAAAGAATCTGCATTATCTAAATTAGACGTTAAAATTCACTCTCTTTGTACATGGAAAGATATTATTGCTGTCATAAAAAAAAGAAATTTATATAGTCAAAACGAAATAGACAATTTACAAAAATTTTTATCTAATCCTGATGAATGGAGACGATTAAATGCCTGATATAGTGTTAGTTAGTGGGGGATTTGATCCAATTCATAGTGGTCATATTAAATTAATAAATGAGGCAAACAATCATGGAGATGTTGTTGTACTTCTCAACTCGGATAAATGGCTAAGAAATAAAAAAGGGAAGGAGTTTTTACCCTTTGCTGAAAGAAAGATTATAATGCAAAACATAAAAGGTGTAATTGACGTGTTAGAATTTGATGATAGTGATAGAAGTTGTGTTGATGGTCTAAAAAAAGCCAAAGAAAAGTATTATAATAAAATTATCAAGTTTGCTAATGGAGGTGACAGAAATAATAAAACAACTCCTGAGACAAAATTTTGTCAGCAAAATGATATTATAGCCTTATGGGGTGTAGGTGGAAATGATAAATCAAACTCGAGCTCCTGGATTTTAAAAAAATGGAAAGAATAAAGCTTTATGGGTAAAGTTTTTTTTTATTTCCCAAAATTTTTTTGATTTAATATAAACTACTCTATCATGAATTCTAAATTGCATTTCCTGCCAAAACTCTATTAGAAAAGGCTTTACAATATATCCATTCCAATGTGGTGGACGAGGGATATCTTTGCCTGCATATTTTTTTTCAATTTCATCAATTTTTTGAATTAATTCTTGCCTCGATGATAACTCATTACTTTGGTCTGATGACCATGCTCCAATTTGACTTCCTCTTGGTCGAGATTTAAAATAATTATCAGCAATTTTATTACTTACAAAATTTGCCTGACCTTCAATTCTAATTTGTCTATTTTGAGTTTTCCAATGAAAATTTAGAGATACATTATTATTTTCTCTGATTGATTTACCTTTTTTGCTACTAGAATTTGTGTAAAAAACAAAACCGTTTTCATCATGAGATTTCAGTAGAACTACCCTTGACGAAGGTTTATTATTAGAAATTGTAGAGAGTGTCATTGCTTCTAAAGCTGCTTTTGCGACACCCATTACATTATAATGAGGCATTACTTGTTCTGATCCATAATAAGTTAATGTTAAAATAGATCCCCCTTCATTCATTATAGGTTCAGCTAATCTGCAAGCTTCAGTAAATGAATAACATGAAATGTGCATAGTTTGATTAAAATTTTCTGATGATGTATTATAATATTTACCTCTTAATTCATCTTTATTTGAAAAACCAATACCATGGACTAGGAAATCAATTTCACCCCATTCTTTTTTTAGGGTACTAAACACATTTTCCATACTTACATTATCTGCAACATCACAAGGTATTAAAATTTTAGAATTAATAGATTTTGCTAGAGGCTCCACTCTTTTTTTAAGAGCTTCACCTTGGTAAGTAAGAGCAATAGAAGCTCCATTTTCAGCTAAACATTTAGCTATAC
>CACGUF010000015.1 GCA_902576125.1 uncultured Alphaproteobacteria bacterium
TGAAAATTTTAAATGGGAGATCCTAGATAGGATATTTAAATTAGTATATCTTGAAAACTCAGCACTAATTGCTCTACATCAAAATAAGTATTGTATGCGTGATGGCAAAATTTCACTTGATCTTGGTCCTTTTGTAAAAGCAATAGAGTATTCAAGTGGCAAAAAATCAATTCTAATGGGTAAGCCTGAAAAAAATTTTTTTGACTTAGCGGTTAAAGATTTAGAATTAATAGAAGATAATATTGTAATGATAGGTGATGATATTACTTCTGATATTGAAGGATCAATAAATGCTAATCTAAAAGCGATTCAAGTTAAGACAGGGAAATTTCAAGAAAAAGATTTGAAGCACACTACTCAACCACATTATCGCATAGAATCAATAAATGACGTACCAAAGTTACTTGGGTATTAATTAGTTTCTTTTAACCCAATAAAATTGATAAAAAGCTGCAGCAATAATTGCTATGAATAAGGAAATGAAAGCAACATAGATTATTGTTGCAATAGCCCAATAAACAATGACCAGAACCAAGCCTATTCCAGTTATTGCAACCCAAAAATATAATAATTTCTCTAGATATTCTTGCATAATTTTATTTTATACTAATTAAAGTATTTTATCAATTTCCTCACGACTTGGCATTGAATTTGCAGTACCAATTCTGGTTGTAGATATACCTGCAAAGCAATTAGCAAATTTTATTGCTTCATTAACTGATTTACCTTCGCACAAAGCAGTTGCAAATGCACCATTAAAAGCATCTCCGGCTCCTGATGTATCCACTACCTTATTTTGTAAATCTAAAGATGGTTCAAAGTGATTAGCATCTTTATTAGCAAAATAAACACCCTTTTCACCTAAAGTTATAAGAGCATTTTTAATGCCAAGATTTAAAATTTGATTTACATATTTTTTTGCATCTTCAACAGTGTTAATTTCTCCATCAATATAAAAACTTGCTTCAGTTTCATTTGGTGTAAAATAATCAATTAAAGGAAAAATTTCTTTATCTAATTTGGCTGCTGGTGCAGGGTTAAGAATTGTTGTAACATTGTTTTCTTTTGCCATTTTAAGAGCATAGCAAACAACATCCATTGGAGCTTCTAATTGTGTAAGGAAAATTGATGAATTAATAATAGTATCTTTAGCATTGTCTATATCAGCTATAGTAAGAGCTCCTGCTGCTCCTGGTACTACTGAAATTGCATTATTGCCTGTCTCTTTGTCTAATAAAATAGCTGCGACTCCAGTACTTTGATCATTACTTTCAAAAACATTTTTAATTCCTACATTTGTTTCTCTGTATGTATTCAACGCCATTTTACCATAATCATCATTCCCAATTTTAGTTATAAACTCAACGGATGCGCCAGCCTTACCAGCCGCTACTGATTGATTAGACCCTTTGCCACCTGGACCTACAACAAATTTCTTTCCTAAGATTGTTTCTCCAACCTTTGGAATTTTTCCAAAAAAAGCAAGGTCAGCAACAAAGATACCCAAAATTGATAATTTATTCATATTGATCATCCTACTTTATTTTGTTTTCATAGAAAACAAGATTTTATTAAGTTGAAATAAAATCTGCTGTTTTTTTATTAGCTTCTCTTATTGAATTCTCAAAATCATTATTCTTTATAAAATCTATTAAAAATTTTCCCGCAAAATAATCTCCTGCTCCGTGAGCACTCTTAACATTTACGGGAAAACCTTTAATATGAATAGGCGTATTATCTTTTTCACACAATATTACCCCATCAGATCCTAAAGTAATTATAACTTTAGAGACTATATTAGATAATTTTGTAGCAATAGTAACAAAGTTACTCGAGTTATCTTCAGCTAACTGCTGTGCCTCAATTTCATTGACTAATAAAATATCAACAAACTCAAATAGTTTAATATTTATATTTTTCGCAGGAGCAGCATTAAAAAATACCTTAATATTTCTTTTTTTTGCTTCCTTAGCAGCAGCTAAATTCATTTCTGCTTTAATTTCATTTTGAATCATTAGAAAAGAAGCATCTTTCCATAAGTTATTATCATACATTATAGCCTCTGGGATTTCCAAGTTAACACCTGACACAACCACAGCGCTATAGTCACCACTTTTATTTGAGATAGCAACACTAATGCCAGAATTCCCTTTTACTTTTGAAATATTTTCAAGTGATATATTTTCTTCTTGTAATCTTGTTAACAAAAATTCTGAAAAAAAATCATCTCCAATTGCACTTATGAATTTAACTTTTATTGATTCTTTATTTAAAGCAACAGCCTGATTAGCACCCTTTCCTCCTAATTTAGGAAACCATTTTTCTGCTAAAACAGTTTCACCAATTTTTGGTATCGCATTTGATTTAATAAAAATATCGTAGTGAAGACTTCCCAATACAACTATTGAGTTTGAATTCATATCAAGAATACAAAATACTATTAAATATTCTGTGTGATGTTATAGAATCTTGATTTTCAATAGCAGTACTCAATTCATTATTTTGAATAAGTTTATCAACTAATTTTAATTGTTTTCTTACTGTATCTATATTTAATTCACACTCTTTAATAGGATCCATATTGGTAGTATCTGGAAAAGTATCAAAATATATTGGTCCTTGATATTTTGATTTAGCTATATGATAGAGTAACTCAATTGTAGCTAACTGATGAACAGAGCCTACCATTAAACCATCATCTCTTTTGCCATACCCATCATTTAAGTGTAATCCTAATATTTGTGAATGTTTGTCAATTAAGGCAGCAACAAGAGCAGGTTGCTCATTAGAATATAATATATGAGCAAAATCGATTGTCACACCAATGTTTTTTAAATTAATATCTTTTATAGCCAGAAGTGTTGTCCCTAAATTTGATAGTAAGGAATATGCACGAGGCTCATTTGGTTTATATTCAATACTAACTAAACATTTTTTATCATGTTCAGCAATTTCTTTTATTGCACTTATTTCATCATCCCATATTTTTTTATAATCAACTTGAAAACCATAGTCAAAACCGTCCTGACCTAACCAAATAGTTAATAAATTCGAATCTATTTCTCTTAATTCATCAATTGCTGCTTTTGTTAAATCAATTGCTTCTTGCCTGACCTTCTTATTTGGATTGGTAAAAGCACCTAATTTAAAAGCTGGATTTGTATAATATCTCATCGCTAATCCATTTATTGCTAGACCAACATCATTTGTAATAGCTGCTATTTCCCTAATAGATGGCTCACTGTGATCAGGATAGTTAAGATCTACATGGGTTAAACCCTCAACTTTTGATGCTCTTTTTATTAATTCGATTGTAGTAGGTTTTTCATCATTAGGCCATTTAGATTTAAATGAATTGAGTCGTGTGGCAAATTTGTTTGTAAACATATGATTTCTGTTAAAAATAAATACCTTTTTAACGTTTTTCTTGTTGCCTTACTAATCTTATCTTTATAAAACTTAATTACTATAATTCATATCGGGAGGATATAATGAAAAAATCACTATATGATTACGCTCTAAAACACGGAATAAATAGACGTAGCTTTGTAAAAGGTGCAGCTTCAGCTGGAGCTATTGCAGCAATGAGTGGTGGATTATCATCAATTGCAACAAGTTCATTTGCAGATGGGCATTCAGAACTCAGAAAAGCTATTCTTAAAATTCCTGGAGTTGGAGCAGGTTCGCCTGGAGATGCTGACTGGCAAAAAGTTGGTGAGATGTGCCTAGGTGGAACTAAAGAACGAGTCAAAGAAGGAGAGTTTAAAGGTGTTGAACTAAACTTTATGGGTTTAGACAGCTTAAACCTTCATAATATGCTTCACAGAGGTTTCTTAAAGCCTTGGGAAAAATATACTGGCGCAAAAATTAATTGGATTGATTTAGCTCAAGCTGATTATAATGCTAGACTACAACAGTCTATTGCAACAGGAACAGTTGATTTTGATATCTTACAAGCTGGTGCACCTTTCGAGGGAGACCTAGGTGGTAAGAAATTACTTTCTGCTATGCCTGATTGGGTAGCTGATCAAATTGATTTAGGTGACTATGTTGGTTATTTACAAGCTCCAACAGGAACTTGGGATGGTGTAACACACAGAATTTCAATTGATGGTGACTGTCATAACTTCAACTACAGAACTGACTACTTTGAAAATGAAGAGTTAGCTGCTGCTTGGAAAGCAGAAGGTCATTCTGGTAATTGGGAAGTTCCAACAACTTGGCAGAAGGTTACTGAAGTAACTAATTTCCTTAAAGGAAAGCAACATGCCGGTTTCCCAGCTTATGGATATTTAGATGTTCAAAAAGGTTGGGGCGGATTTGGTTTCTATTTCTTAGGAAGTATTGCTACAGCTTATGCAAAACATCCGGATAGTCCTGCCTTCTTGTTTGAGCCTGACACTATGAAACCAATGGTTAATAATCCTGCATGGGTTAGAGCTATTCAAGATGTTCTTGATAGAAGCGGAGCACAACCACCTGATCAAATTAATGCTGATCCTGGTGTTACAGGTTTCAGTCAATTCTTAGCAGGTACTGGTTCTATGGTATCTTGGTGGGGAGATGTTGGATCTAACGCTAATACTTCTGATGAGTCTCTTGTTCAAGGTAACGTAGGATTTGATATCTTGCCTGGTTCAGATGATGTATACAACTGGCAAACTGGCAAATGGGAAACATTAGCTAGTGGTCCAAATTATGCACCTAACATGGCTTATATTGGTTGGGGATTATACTGTATGAAAACAGTAGATGACAACTCTGCAAAAAATAAAGCTGCTTGGTCTGCATGTTCACATATTGGTGGTAAAGATCTATCACTATGGATGTCAATGTATCCTTCAGGATTCCAACCATACAGAAACAGTCACTTTAATGTTGATGAGTGGGTTGGTGCTGGTTATACAGAAGCATTTGCATCTGACTATTTAGCTTCAGAAGCGGATTCTTATAATCATCCGAACGCTGCTATTGAGCCACGTATACCAGGTATCTTCCAATACTACAGTATTGCAGAAGACGAATTGTCCAAAATATTTGCTGGTCAATATGATGCGCAAACAGGTGCAGATAATATTGCTGCAGCTTGGGACAAAATTACAGACCAAATTGGTAGAGAGAGCCAAATTAAACTCTACAAAGGTTCATTAGGACTGTAGTTTAATTTTTTTTCTAGCGACTATTCTTAGTCGCTAGATTTTTTATTATGATTTCTTTTTTTTATAATGAGTGAAATAAAATATATAGAACGCGATCCATTATATGTTGTTGCTCCATCTACAGTAAGTCATACTACTAAAAGAGCTGGTAAAATTATTGTTTGGTCTTCATTTTTATTGATGGTTGTGATTGCTATTATTCAAACTCTACATTCTAATGAAAGAATTAGTTTTGGCTTTTCTAATTGGAGACCAGTTCTTTATGCCTATATCCTTTGGGCAGTAGCAATTGGTTATTCAAGAGTGTTAATTTATGGAGAAAGAGGAAAAAGAAATCTTTTTGTTTTTCCAGCCGTAATGTTCATAATTTCAATTGTGATTTTTCCGTTGTTATTTGGATTGTATATTTCTTTTACAGACTGGAACTTAAGTTCCATTGATGGAAGAAAATTTAATGGGCTTGATAACTTTTATCAAATGATCTCTGATCCTTATTATTGGAATGCATTAAAAAATATGATCTATTACGTACTTGCAGTTCTTGTTGAATTTACTATTGCTTTCTTGTTAGCAATTTTACTAAACTCACAAATACGGGGTAGAAAATTTTTTAGAATAGCATTTTTAATTCCACTCATGTTAAGTCCAGTAGCAGTAAGTTGGATGGTTGGAAAATCTATGCTTGAACAACGATTTGGTCCAGTAGCAAGTTTTGCTCGTTGGTTAGGTTGGGATACTCCAACTTTTTTTAGTAATCCCGTAATCGCAAAACTGACTATGATGTGTATGGATGCTTGGACGTTTATCCCACTAATGATTATTATGTTATTAGCAGGTCTTCAAGCATTACCTAAAGAAGTTCTGGAAGCTGCTAAAGTAGATGGGGCTAATAAGTGGACTCTATTTAAAAATATAATTTTTCCAATAATGCTTCCTGTATCTCTAACAACATTAGTTATTCGAATTATATTTAAATTAAAACTTGCAGATATAATAATAATAGTAACTGCTGGTGGTCCTGGTGGTGCCACTGATAGTGTAACAAGTTTTATCGTAAGGGAATATAGGGATAGATCAAATGTTGGTTACGGCACATTACTATCTTTTGTTTATTTGATTTTTATAGTCATTCTTATGACCATCCTCATTCGATTTGTTAATCGATGGTTACAGCGAGCTTCATAATGAAAAATAATTTAAGTGAAAAAATAATCATATACGGAATTCTTTTATTGTGGACTTTTATTTGTTTATTCCCAATCTATTGGACAGCAACTACATCTTTTAAAACGGCTGCGAGTGTTACTCAAGGTTTGTTAATTCCTTGGATTGATTTTGAGCCATCCTGGAAAGGTTGGCGAAATCTTGGATTTTCTCCCGACACTTTATTTGTTGAGTCTAATCCAAGAGAGGAGTTTTTAGCACGTTTTTTCAATACAGCTTTTATTTCGGCAAGTGCTTCTGCATTAGCTGTAATACTTGGTTCATTTGCTGCATACGGCTTAAGCCGATTTAATTATAAATTTGGTTTTATGAGAAATCCTGACATTTCATTTTTCTTCTTATCACAATTAATTTTACCACCCGTAGTTTTAGCTTTACCTGTATTGGTTCTTTATAGAGAGCTTGATTTACTAGATACTCATATTGGCATGATATTGATTTATACGTTGACAGTTTTACCAATAGTTATTTGGATAATGAGAGATCAGTTTAATGCTGTTCCTATTGAATTAGAAGAGGCAGCTTTGGTGGATGGAGCGAGTGTATGGATGAGCTTTTTTAAAATTGTTTTACCAATAGTTTTACCTGGAATTGCAAGTGCATTTATATTGTGCTTAATATTATGTTGGAATGAATATTTTTTAGCTGCTCTTATAACGAGTACAGATGCCAAAACTATGCCAGTTATGGTTGCCTCTCAAATTTCCTCTCAGAGTATTAAATGGTGGAATATGGCTGCTATTTCTGCTGCTTTATGCTTGCCATTAATCATAGTAGCAATTTTTTTAGAGAGATATATTGTTAAAGGAATGGCGGCTGGAGCTATTAAAGGTTAGGTATTTAATTTTTTCATTAGGTGTTTCGTACTTTCATATAGTTCTCTATAAACTTCGTAGCCCTTATTATAAACTTCTTGATTTTGAAGATTAGCTTCAATTTGATATTCTACTTCATTCCATTTATTAATATCATCCTTATGAACTTCTCCTACTGTACAAGCTGACAGAAAAGCATCACCATATGAGGCGCCTATAGTTTTTTTTCTTAAAGTTTGATTTAATCCAATAACATCTGATGTTGTGTGTGACCAAACTTTATTTTTAGTTCCTCCTCCCACACTAAATAAATTCTTTGGAATAGCATTTAATTCTTTATACACATCAATTACATGATTTGTGCCATATGCAATACCTTCAAATATTGATCTGTACATATCAGATCTATCATGGGTTAAGTCTAAACCAAAAAAAGTACCTTTAGCATTTGTATCATGTATAGGAGTTCGCTCACCTGAAAAATATGGAAGAAATACTATGCCTTTTGATCCTGGTGGAGATTTTTCAGCCTCTTGAGCTAATCTAATAAATGTATCATCACCTGTTAGTTCTTGTGCAAAATTATTTTTAAACCAATGTGTTAACGTTCCACTTGTTGCTAAACCACCCATAGAGGAATGCTCTCCTTTAAATAACCAAGGTGAATACCATAACCTTTTATCAGACAAGACTTTATCAGTAACTAATATATAGAACATTGTAGAACCATACATCATCATCATATCACCTGTTCCAATTACACCAACACTAATTGCTTCAGCTGCTGCATCAATGGTACCAGACGTAACTATAGTACCTTCTGCTAAGCCTGTTTCATTTGAGGCTGTGTTAGTTATTTTTCCAATAATTTCATTAGTCCAAACCAAATCTGCAAGTTTTTCTATATCAATTATTCCATCGTTTAATTCATTGCTCCAAGCTTGTTTGTTTATATCATAAAGTGGGCTAACAAATGCAGCAGAAAAATGATCAGTAGTATATCTGCCAGTTAATTTAAAATTAATAAAACCAGTACCATTAACTATTTTATTTGTTTTAGCATAAATTTCAGGTCTATTATTTTTTAACCATAAAATTTTTGGCCCTACTTGTTGAGAAGTTAAAACGTTACCATTAAATTGCATTATTTTTTCTTCACCAATTGAAGAATTCAATAAATCAATTTCTTTATGTGCTCTTGTATCTACCCCATATAGAACTGCATTCATTAAAGGTTCACCATTTTTATCTAATGGCAGCATACAAGGTCCAATTGTACTAGCAGAAACTGCCAAAATATCTTTAGGGTTACATTTTGACTGTTCTATTAATTCTTTTGACACATAAGTGAAATCACCCCACCAATCTTCCATAGGTCTGTGCTCTGCCCAACCACTTTGAGGCACTATCATTTCATGTTTTTTTGCTGCTTGAGAAATAATGTTACCGGCATTATCAACCAACACACCCTTTGTTTCGTAAGTGCCAATATCAATACCAAGAAAAAGTTTTTGTGCCATATTAATTATCTTATAAGTTTAATTTTTTTATCTATTTTATTTATAACAGCAACTAATAGATTTTTTAAATCAATAAGATCATTTAAGTTGCAAACTTCTCTCGAAGAATGTGAATAACGCATAGGAAAACCCACATCAATACTTGCAATACCTTCATTAGAAAATTGTACATATGAAGCATCGGTTAAAATGCCTGACGCAACACTTCTTTGAAGAGTAATTTTCTTAGTTTTTGCAACTTTTTCAAAAATTTCTATTATTGAAGGATGAGGTATAACACCATTTAGCGTCCCTCTTCCATGAAAAGAAAATAAACTAACACAGGGGCCTTTGCCTAAATAAACATCACTGGAGTTAACCATATCAGGTGTATCTGAGGTTAGAGTTAAATCAACTTGGATAGCAATATTTGGTTTAAGAGTATTAATTACTGGCAGTATACCTCTAAGGTTAAATTCTTCTTGAACTGAAAAAACGATGTGTACTGTAGGTCTATTTTTAGATTTAGTTAAAGCTTTAGCGGCATTAAGAATTACAGCACAACCAGCTCTATCATCAATAGATGATCCACAGACATTATTATTTTTAAGAGATTTATAATAAGGAGCATATGTAATAGGGCTTCCAATATTGACACCATTCCTTAAAACTTCTCTCTTACTTTTAAAGCCAGCATCGATGTAAATTTCATTTACCTTATGTACTGTGTATTTTTCATTCAGTTGAGTTGCGTGATGCGCTTTATTACCAATGACTCCTTGAATTAATTCTTCCTTATTATTTACAATTACAACATCCTGGGAAAGCAAAGCCTTTTCAGGTACTCCTCCAACTCTTTCAACTCTAATATATCCATTATCTTCAATTTTTTTTACCATGAATCCAAGCTGATCCATATGTGCAAATAAAATAACAGATGGTAATTTTTCATTGCCTTTAAGAGTGCAGATTAAATTACCTAAAACATCAGTTTTTGCATTAAGGGCATTTTGTTTTAGTTGTTTTTTTAAATAATCTCTAACTTTTGTCTCGTGTCCAGATAAGCCAGAAATTAAAACTAAATCTTTTAATGTATTATTAATAGAATTAATCTCTTTCAAGTTAGGCATTTTTTCTAATAGACTTAACTTTGTTCATAAATTTTTTTGCTCTTTTTGGATCAACATTTTTCCATGTATCTCCATTAACTTTCAGTGAAGAGCCAATAATCACTCCATCAGTTACCAAAAGAATATCTTCTACATTATTGTAATTCACTCCAGTATTTGCCAATACAGGTGTCTTAGGAATTATTTTACTAACCTCTTTAATTTCGTCCAATTTAGCAACTTGACCTGTTATTTGACCAGATACTAATATTGCATCTGGTATTGATGAAAATACTGTACTTTCTGCTCTTTCAGCAATTGTCCTCCTATCTAAGGAATATGCAAATTCTGCAGAAATATTATAGTACATTTGTATGTCTTTACGCCCTAAAGAATTTCTATATCGCATAGCCTTACCTGCATCTGGGCTCCAAATTCCCATATCTGAAGCATAGGTACCAGTAAATATTTCTCGAACAAAATTAGCATTAGTAGAAGCGGCCAGTGCTATTGTACTTATTGGATCCCATAAAACATTAACACCAAAAGGAATGTTAATTTTTTCTGCTACTTTTCCGATCATATAAGCCATAGTAGATAAAGTGGCTCTATTAACTTTTAATTCATAAGGTCTATCATTTTCATTGCCAAACATAATGGCATCAACTCCAGCATTCTGTAAATTTTTAACATCAGCTTGAATAGAATTAAAAATATACTCTAATCCTTTTTTTTCATCATATAAGGGTGATCCTGGTAATGCAGGAAAATGAACCATAGCTATAATTGGTTTTTTAGTTTTAAATAATTTAAAAAAATTTTTTTTCATAATTTAAAGTGCTTCAGCTTTAGAGAGAGAATGAACATTTTCAATTCTTGCTTTTTCTAAATCTTTTTCTTCAATATTTAATGGTTGTCCTATAAATTTTTCTATAGATTTAATCAATGTGTATGCATCAAAACCGTAGTATTTGGTTAAATATTGCTTAGATCCTCCATGAGCAAAAGTGTCATTTAAACCAAGTTTCATTAATTTTTTTGACAAACCATGTTTTGATATTATTTCAGCAATAAGAGTTCCAAGACCTCCATTAACTAAATGGTTTTCCATCGTAATAACCCCTAACTTTACATTAGTTAATAAATCCAAAATTTTTTCTTCATTGAAAGGTTTAAATGTGTGCACATGTAGATGTAAGATTGAGATACCTGCATCAATTAATACTGATCTTGCTCTTAATGCTTCTTCAGTACAAATACCTGAAGTAATTAATAAAAGATCTGTTCCTGAATTTAATACTCTTATATCCCCTATTTTTAGTGGAGTATCAAATAATCTTGGAACAGAGCCTCTTAATATTCTGCAATATACTGGTCCATCAACACTATTTGCTTGTTCACATATACTTTCAACTTCTGTAGCATCTCCTGTTTCTATTACAGTCATATTTGGAATCGTTCTCATTACAGAAATATCTTCTATAGCTTGATGAGTCATACCAGCTGGTGTTGTAATACCTGGAAGAAAACCCATGATTCGAATTTTTCTTCGCGGATAGGCAATTGATGCCAATAATTGATCATAAGGTCTGCGGTAAGTGAACACACCAAAAGTATGAATAAAAGGTATATATCCGCTCATAGATAATCCCCCAGCAAAACTCATCATATTTTGCTCAGCCATTCCCATAGAAACAAATTGATTGGGAAATTCATCTCTAAATTCATCAACTTCGCAAGAAGAAGTAAGATCTCCAGATAAACATAAAATTTTTTCGTTTTTAGAAGCGTAATTTTTAAAAGTATAACTGTAAGGTTTTTTTACGATTTCAATCATACTAATATTCTATTGGCTCAATGCCTAATTCTTTAGAAATTTCTATATTCATTTTGTTTCTTTCTTCCTCAGACTTAAATCTTACATAATGCAATCTTGGGAATCTTTGTTTCAAATAATCCATACCTTTATATGGACAAGTTCTTGCAAGAATAATCAAAGGTTGATCTTTATGTGGTTCTTTTTTTGCTTGTCTCATGGCATCAATGTCATGACCATCTATTTCAATACATTTAGCTCCAAATGCATTTATTTTTTTTCTTACATCACCAATATCTAATACATCACTCATAGCTCCATCAACCTGTTGTTCATTAACATCAACTATTGCCCAGAGATTATCTAACTTATAATAAACGCTTACTTGAAGAGCCTCCCAAATTTGTCCCTCCTGTAGCTCACCATCTGACATAAAAACACAAGTTTCACCTTTTTCTTTATTTAGTTTTCTTCCATAAGCTATGCCAGCAGCTGTAGATAATCCAATACCTAAGGTGCCGTTGTGCATTTCCATTCCAGGAGAATGTTCTGCTCCAATAATTTCAACTGAAGATCCGTCCTTATTAAACATTAAAAGACCAGCTGGATCCATACGACCCACTTCTATGAGTGTGGCATAAGCTACTAATGCATAGTGAGCTGGTGCAAATATAAATCTATCAAATTCGTTGGAAACAGGACCATTATAACCAGCACCAGTTTTATATTGTTTATTATTAATACTTGGTACTCCAGAAAAATTTTCTGGAATAGATGGCATTATTGAATCACCAATATTTAATGCTTCATTATATAACCAAGCAAGTTGTTCTGCAGAAGAGCAAGCTTGACTTAGATATGCTCCATTATTTTTAATACAATGTTCAAATACTCTTCTTCGAATTCTTAATGCAATTTCCTCAGATTTTAATTTATTTTGCACTTATAATTAAATAACCCAGACAGTTCCATCTGGTTTTAAAACTCCTTTAGTAAAGATAAAGCATCCATATGGTCTAGTTTCACTTGTTGTTATTACCGCCATAGTTTTTTTTGCTTCCACATAAAATTTTTGTCTTTCAATTGAGCCAACAACCCAATTATCTCCGGATACTTTTTTTACAGTATTTATTAATTCTTGTTGTACTTCATTTATTTCATCTGGTTTACCATCAATTTCCATTCTTTGCACAGGATGCGGGACAAAACTATCTAATGGAAAGTGCGTAAGTAAAGCTTCTGCAGCTTGCGGAAGATTCAATCCATCCATACGGTAAAGTTTATTTCCCTGAGAATAAGATGGGAAATTTGCATCACTTAAAACAAACTTATCTCCA
>CACGUF010000016.1 GCA_902576125.1 uncultured Alphaproteobacteria bacterium
TATAATGATTCCTGGACTAAAGCCAAAAAATGATGAAATTAAAAATTTTTTTTTCGAAATATTTAAAAATGAAAAACATAAGTTCTGAATAAAAAGTGGGTTTCCTGTCAGTCTAAAAAGGATAAGGTACTCGTAACTTGATTTTTTTATAAAATTATAAAATTTTTCCGAAATTTTAATATACCACTTGTTAAAAAATTTAATAAATATATTTTTAGCAAATGAAATAAAAAAATAACTTCCTATTAAAATTGAAAAAATATTAATTAAAAAACCTACATAAAAACCAAAGAAAAACCCTGAAGCCATAAGAGGTATTGGTCCACCAGGTGGGGAAAAACTAAAAAATATAACTAATGAAATGAAATAAATTATAAAAAATATTAAGTAATTATTTTCTAAGTTTTCATGGATAAAATTTATATAGAAATATACGTTTTCCACTTTTTTTAATCAAGCTTTTGTAAAAAGATTTAAAGAATCATGAAGTGGTTCTTTTAAAACAGTAAGTTTATATCTTTTTTTTGCTATTTCTATTTCTAATTCTTTACTATTTTTTTCTAGATTAATATTATTTGCTATGTAACCAAAAACTAAATTTTTATCATAGATAAATGAGTAGTTTCCTGAAGTAGCTTCTCCAACAATTTTGTTATCATAGAATATTGGCTCATCATGTAAAACAAGGGGGTTTCCAGGTTTAGAATTATTAACTGTACACATAATTAAGTTTTTTTTTGTTAAGTTTTCTGTTTTTGACAAATAATCTTTTCCAATAAAATTTTCTTTTTTATTTAATTTTACAGCAAATCCTAATTTTGCATCAAAAGGATTCTCTGCTGGTGAAATATCATGACCCCAATGTAAGTAACCCTTTTCCATTCTCATAATATCCATAGCATGAGCTCCAGCGTGAACTAAATTAAATTCTTTCTCTACACTTATAATTAATTCATAAATTTGTTTTGATTTTTCTACTGGTATATAAATTTCCCAACCTAATTCACCTACATATGATATTCTTTGAAACCACATTTCAATGTGATTAAAAACAATTTTTTTTCCAGTACCAAATTTAAAATCATTATTTGAAAAATAATTGCCAAAAATTTTAGAAACTAAATCTCTACTTTTAGGTCCAAATATTCCAAAACAAGCGAGATTATCTGTTATATCTTTTAACTTTACAGATTTATCTAAATTTTTTAAAATATGCTTTTTATCATGCTCTCTTACACTTGATCCAGTTACTATCCTAAATATGTCTTTTTCTACACAAGTAACTGTCAAGTCAGCTTCAATTCCACCTTTTGAATTTAGCATTTGAGTGTATGTAATTGAACCTATTTCATTTTTAATATCATTAGCACAAATATATTGAAGGTTAGAATGTATATTCTCTCCACTCAATTCAAATTTTGCAAATGGTGATAATTCAAATAAAGCTACGTTTTTTCTTGCATTTATTGTTTCATGTTTTGCTGAATCATACCAATTCTGATAACTATAACTATAATCATAATTTGCATCTTTACCATTTAAAGAATACCACATAGGTCTTTCATACGCTGCGGACTGACCAAAGCATGCACCTTTTTTCTTCAAATAATCATGATAAGGCATTAATTTTATATTTCTTGATGTGGTATGCTGTTTAAAAGGCCAATGCATTGCATATAAATTGCCAAGAGTTTCAGTTACTCGCTCAGTTATGAAGTCTAACTCTGAATGAAATTTTTCAAATCTAGATATATCTAAAGAAAAAACATCCTCATATATTTCGCCATTCATCATCCATTCAGCTGTTATTTTGCCTGCTCCACCTGAGCTTACTATTCCAATACTATTGAAGCCTCCACACATATATAAATTTTTTACCTCAGGAGTTTCTCCTAATAAATAATTAGTATCAGGGGTGAAAGATTCAGGGCCATTAAAAAATTTTCTTATCCCTGATTTTTCAAGACTTGGTATTCGGTTCATTGCATTAATTAAATAAGGTTCAAAATGATCAAAATCTTCAGGTAATTCTCCAAAAGAAAAATCTTCAGGAACTTTAAAATTATTAGTAAAGGCAGGCTTTGCATTTGGTTCAAATACTCCAACTAATAGCTTACCTGCATCTTCCTTTAAATATAAACAGTTATTATAATCTCTCAAAACAGGTAAAGATCTATCAATTTCTTTAATTGGCTCGCTTAATACATAAAAATGTTCATCTGGATATAAAGGTATACTTACACCGATTTCCTGTGCAATTTGCCTTGACCACATACCTGTTGCAAGAACAACATATTCACATTCAATTTTTCCAAAATTTGTTTCAACACCAATAATTTGATTATTTTTTGTTAGTATCTTTTTAACAGGGCATTTTTCAATTATTTGTGCACCATTTTGTTTTGCTGCTTTGGCTAAAACATTTGCGACTCCAACTGGATCCGCCTGTCCATCTCTTTTAATAAAAACACCACCAACAAGATCATCAGTATTAATTAATGGATAAATATCTTTTATTTCTTCTCTATTTACTTCTTTAGCTTCAATATCAAATCGTTGAGCAAAAGTCACTTGTCTCTTAAGTTCTTCTAATCTATCATGAGTAGTAGCTACTGTAAGAGATCCATTTTGTTTTAACCCTGTTGATAAACCAGTTTCTTTTTCCAATTGTTTATATAAATTCAGTGAATAATTTCTAAGTTTTGTAATAGTTGCACTAGAGCCTAATTGACCAATTAATCCAGCTGCATGCCATGTCGTACCAGATGTAAGCACATCTCTCTCTAACAATACAGTATCTTTCCAACCAAATTTTGCTAAGTGATAGGCTGTTGAACATCCAGCCACTCCTCCTCCAATTACAACTACTTTACAGGAATTAGGTATATTTTTTTTCATTAGATTTAAATAATTTATAATAAATAATACTCTTAATTAATATAAAAATATATTGATAATATATATATTGCTGAGTAATATTTAATCAAAGTATTTGCAATTATAAATATGATTGACTACCAAAGAATTCTTAGCAAAAATTTATTAAATGTTTTTATAGACATTTTAAAAAATATAGAAAAAAATGGCCTGGACGGTAAAAACCATCTATATATTACTTTTAACTCTAATAATCCTAGAAATATAGTTCCAGATTGGCTCTTACAAAAATATCCTAATGAAATGACTATTGTAATCCAGCACGAATACTACCATCTATCAGTAAACAAAAATTATTTTAACATAGGGCTTTCATTTAATAATAAGAAATCTGACTTAAGAATATCTTTTGATTCAATAATTTCTTTTGCTGATCCATCAGTTAATTTTGGACTTAATTATGAATTTAATAAATTACAAAGAGAAAAAAAGAAAAAAAATAATTTGAAAATTGATAAAAAATTAGATGATTCTAATGTTATTAATTTTTCCAATTTTAAAAAAAATTAATCAAGATAATAAAAATCAATTAACTTTAATTTATTAAAGTTTATACAGAGAGGTAATCCTGTAGGAAGTTCAATAGAAGAAATGTCCTTAGGTTTGTACATTCCAATCTCAATCATCATTGCTCTTAAAGAATTACCATGCGCAACAACTATTATATTTTTATTTTGCTCTAAAAATGGTTTTATATTATTTTTAAAATAAGGAGAGACTCTATCTACAACATCTTTTAAACTTTCACCATTTGGAGGTGGGGTTTCATATGATCGTCTCCAAATGTGAACTTGTTCTTTCCCAAATTTTTCAGCAGTTTCTTGTTTATTTAGACCAACTAAATCACCGTAATCCCTCTCATTTAAATTTTCATTTTTAATCATTATCAATTTACCTTTATCCCATAAATTGTTAAGATCGGCCTCTTTTAATGCTATTTCTGCTGTTTTGTTTGCTCTTTCTAAAACACTACTAAATACATAATCTATGTAAATTTTATTTTTTTTTAATAATTCACCTGCTTTTTTTGCTTCTATTTCGCCTTTTTTAGTTAATGGAACATTTTGCCAACCAGTAAATCTATTTTCAAAATTCCATTGACTTTGACCATGCCTCAGTAAAATTAATTTGTTCATAATATATTTATTTCAATAATTAGTTTATGTTATAAGTAAATCATCTATTAACAAACAATGCCAAATAAAAAAAGAACAGAATCTGATAGCTTAGGAATAAAAAAAATAGAATTCAACAGATTATGGGGTGCACAAACTCAACGCTCCTTAGAAAATTTTAAAATTGCAAATGACAAAATGCCAAGAGAAATTATAGTAGCATTAGGTAAGCAAAAAAAAGCAGCAATTTTAGCAAATCACAGTCTTGGGTTGATAAATAACAAATTATCAAATGCAATAATTAAAGCCTGTGACCAAATTATTAATTTAAATCTTATTGATGAATTTCCTCTATCAGTATGGCAAACTGGCTCAGGAACTCAAACAAATATGAATGCAAATGAAGTTATAAGCAACTATGCAATTAAAATTTTAAAAGGTAAGATTGGATCAAAATCTCCTGTTCATCCTAATGATCATGTGAATTTATCTCAATCTTCAAATGATACTTTTCCAACTATAATGCATATTGCTGCTAATGAGTTAACAGATAGTAAATTGATTCCGGCAATTGAGAATTTAATTAATGAATTGAAAATGAAAACAAAATTATACTCAAAAACAATCAAAATTGGACGAACGCATACTCAAGATGCTACTCCTTTAACAGTTGGAGATGAATTTTCTGGATATTTAGAGCAGATCAAAAACAACTATGAGAGATTAGTTTTAGCAAAAAAAGAACTTAATTATTTAGCTCAGGGAGGTACTGCTGTAGGTTCCGGGATAAATGCACCAAAGAATTTTGATAAAATTTTTTGTAAGTTTCTGAACAAATTAACTAAAAATAATTATAAGCCAGCTAAAAATAAATTTGAAGCTATTGCAAATCATGACTCTTTAGTGAATTTCTCAAATTCACTAAATACCTTAGCAATTTCATTATTTAAGATTCTTAATGATTTAAGATTTTTATCCTCTGGTCCTAGATCAGGTTTAGGTGAAATAAACATTCCAGCTAATGAACCAGGATCATCTATAATGCCTGGTAAGGTGAATCCAACACAAATTGAAGCTCTAAGTATGATTTGTTGTCAAATTATGGGAAATAATTTAGCGGTTAGTCAAGCAGGTGCTCAAGGTCATTTTGAGTTAAATACTTTTAAGCCTCTAATTATTTTTAATGTAATAAATTCAATTAACTTACTTGCTGACGGTATTAATAGTTTTTGTAAAAATTGTCTTAAAGGTCTAAAAATTAATAAGAAAAATATTCAAACACATTTAAATAATTCACTTATGCTTGTTACAGCACTAAACAAAAAAATAGGATATGACAATGCTGCAAAAATTGCAAAAAAAGCATTTGAAGAAAATATAACTTTAAAAGAAGCTGCAATTAAATTAAATTTAGTAAATGAAAGAGATTTTGATAAGATTGTTAACCCAAAAAAAATGATTTAAGTTAAATATTCGTAGTTAGAATCATCTGAAAATAATTTTCTTAAAAGTTGATTATTAAGATAATGACCAGATTTATTTCCATAAAAATATCCTAGAATAGGTGATCCAGCTAAATAAAGATCACCAATTGAATCTAGTATTTTATGTCGAACAAATTCATCAGTGAATCTTAATCCATCTTTATTTAAAATTTTGTTTTCTCCAACAACAACTGCATTTTCAAGTGATCCACCTAAAGCTAAGCCATTAGATCTAAGGTTTTTTACATCCTTCTCAAAACCAAAAGTCCTTGCTGCAGCTATATCAGTTTTATAATTTCCATTAATTAATTGTAATTGACAAGATTGTTTTGATACTAGTTGACTTGGAAAATCAATTTCAAAATCAATTGAAAATTGATTATTTGGTATAATTTTTACTGAGCTGTTATTACTATTAACTTCAACTATTTTTTTTATATTTAGTAATTTTCGATTTTTATTTTGTTTTTCTATACCAACAGACTCAATCATATCAACAAAAGGTCTGGAACTTCCGTCCATGATAGGAACTTCAGCTGCGTTTAAGTAAATGTTTAAGTTATCAATATGTAATCCTGAAAGAGCACTCATTAAATGCTCAATTGTTGATATCTTTAAACCGTAACTATTTGAAATTGTTGTACTTAAGAGAGTTTCAGAAACATTAGACCAAATTGCTTCAACAATATTATTCTTTTTTGAATCTACACGAATAAACTTTATTCCATTATCAGCTTCTGCAGGCTCCATTTTAAGCTCAACATGTTTACCAGAATGCAAACCAACACCATTTAAAGTTATAGATTCTTTTATTGTTTGCTGATTATTGGTTTTGGGGTTAATAGATATCATATAAAAAAGTGCTGTTTACAGCACTTTTTTTTATATTTTTTTTGAAATTTCACAACAAACTGAATATTACAAAATATTACAAATAACTAATTTGCCTGCCTTCTCAAAAATGTGGGAATATCTAATAATTCTTCTTCAGTTTCTTGGTTAAAATCCTCGTCTAAATCATCATCTGTTGCACTAAACTCAGGCTCTTGTTTTTCACTAGAATTTGATTCACTAATTTCTTCTTCAGATAAACTAGCTTCTTCTAAATTTTCTGAAATTACTGGCTCAGTTTTATCATTTTGATCAAATACTTCATTTGAATTTTCAGAGGAAATGTTGTCAAACAAACTCAATCTCCTAACTGAAGTTTCTCCTTCGTTTGTTTCCTCTGATTGATCTGTAGGGCTGGTTTCTATTTGATCAGAAATTGTTTGATTATCTGAAATTGAATTTTCTTGACTATTAGAAATTTGAAAATCTTCTTTTACAATTGCAACATTTTCAATATTTTCTTCTTCGCTAACATCTAATTTTTCAAGAGAAGACATTTCCGTAGTAGAGTGATCTGTAATACTTTCTTCATTTATACTTTCAATATTTTGATTTAAATTTTCTAATTGATCATTTTCTTCAATTTCTTCAGATAGATTATTCTCATTGTCATTTTCAATTTTTAAATTATCACTTGTTTCATGAGAAATTTGATCGATAACTGAATTAGATTTAACTGTTTGCTCATTGATATTATGATCCGATTTGTAGATATCGTTATTTAAATTTATAGGAATAAAACTGTCTAAAGGTTTTGCACCAATACCTACATTAGAGTCAATACCAGTAGCAACAATACTTACTCTAACTAAACCATCTAATCTATCATCACATGTAGTTCCATAAATAATATTAGCTTCTTCATCCACTTCTTGTTTTATTCTGTTAGCTGCTTCATCTACTTCATATAAAGTTATATCTTTTCCACCTGTTATATTTATTATCAATCCTTTTGCACCTTTTAAGGATACATCATCAATAAGAGGATTAGCTATTGCTGCTTCAGCAGCTGCTACAGCTCTGCCTTCACCTGAAGCTTCACCAGTTCCCATCATGGCTTTACCCATTTCTGACATAACAGTTTTAATATCTGAAAAATCAAGATTGATCATTCCAGGTTGTACCATTAAGTCTGTTACACCTCTTACGCCGGCATAAAGAACATCATCAGCCATCTTAAATGCATCTGAAAAAGTTGTTTTTTCATTGGCAATTCTGAATAAATTTTGATTTGGTATAGTTAATAACGTATCAACAAACTGCTGTAGTTCTTCAATTCCTTTTTCTGCTAACTTCATTCTTTGAGAACCCTCAAAATGGAAAGGTTTTGTTACAACTCCTACAGTTAAAATTCCTCTTTCTCTTGCAAGCTTTGCGATAACTGGGGCAGCTCCAGTTCCTGTGCCACCACCCATACCTGCAGCAACAAATAACATATGACTTCCCTCTAATTTTTCAGAAATTTCATTTATTGCCTCCTCTGCAGCCTGTCTACCAATGTCGGGTCTCATACCAGCACCTAGACCTCGCGTACTATTCAAACCCAATTGTATTTTATTTGGGCAGTTAGAAATTTGTAAAGCTTGTGCATCAGTATTTGCGATTAAAAAATCAACACCTTCAAGATTTGAATTCATCATGTTGTTAACGGCATTTCCACCTGATCCGCCAACACCTAAAACTGTTATTTTTGGATGCAGATTATCACCTACATCTTGTAATGAAATATTTATTGTCATTTATAAATCTCCGCCGTTTATTTGTTTTTTAACGATTCGTTCCCGAAATCGTCAATTCTTTTATCTATATATTGTATATCAAATGTATTGATCTAACCAGTTAAAAAAACCTTTAAATCCTTGTTTTTTTTGTTTTTTCCCCTGTTTTTCAATAATTTTATCTAAAAATTTGTCAGGGTTGTAGATACTACAACCAATTACATCAGCAAAACTTGAATTTAGTATGTTTTGATCAGAAATTATTTCTTCTTTTGGATTTCCAATTCTTACATTACTTGAAAATATTAACTCAGCATATTGTGAAATACCTTCCAACTGTGAGCCACCACCTGTTAAAACGACATTTTTGATTTGTTTTTTATGAAGATTGTTTTGTTTTAATTTATGCCAAATCATTTCTAAAGTTTCCTCTACTCGTGGTTTAACTATTGAATTTACTTTTAATCTATTAATTTGAATAAATTTATCATTTTCTCCTGAAATTACCGGCACTTCTATTATCTCATATTCATCACTAGGAGCACTAATTAAAGAACTATATAAAGTCTTTAATCTCTCAGCACTATCTATTGTTGTAGATACACCCCTTGCAATATCATTGGTTATATTATTACTTCCAACTAATATACTATCTCCATAAATAAAATTTTTATTCTCAAATATTGATATCGAAGTGTTTGAATGACCTAAATCAATACAAATTGATCCAATCATTTTTTCATCATTACTTAAAACTGCTAAAGAAGATGCCAAAGATGAGGGAACAAAATTATCAATTTTAATATTTAATCGATCAACAATATTATTATAACTTTTAAAAATCTTTAACGGTATTAATATTTTATAAAATAATATTTTCAAGTTATTGGCATAATTTCCAATAGGAGAATTAAATAATAAATTATTATCCAAAATGTATCCATAAATATTACTGAATAACTCAAAATAATCATCATGTGAAACAAAGTAATCTGAATTATTAATAGCTTTTTTTATATCTAATTCAGTTATTTGGTTATTTAAACCCGCTATCTCAGAGTCATAATATTTTGAGATACTATCAACCATTGGAATATTCAAATTTATTGAGTTTATTTTAGTTTGAGATTTTTTTTCAGACTCTTTGATTAAAGATTTAATATCAATTAGTAATTCATCAAAATTAGTGATAATATTTTTTTTTAAAATTTTAGATGGATAACTTTCACATGATAATAATTTTATATTTTGACTATCTTTTATTTCTACAACTGCACAAGATATTTTAGAGTTTCCAATATTTA
>CACGUF010000017.1 GCA_902576125.1 uncultured Alphaproteobacteria bacterium
TCTTTATTTTGCACATATCCATTTAAACCAAGTGAAATTGCCAAATCACTAAACCAATGTCTAAAACCAACGTTTTGAACTTTTCCTTTAATAATTAATCTATAAGTTTTAATTTCTTTATTTTCCATAAATATTGTATTGTTAATTAAATATAAGAACTTAATCTTTCAATACAATCGTTATTAAGAAAAATATGAGAAAAAATATTATATTAGCATCCTCTGCATTATTGTTATCGAGTATTTTTTTTGTAATTAATGATGCAATAATTAACTATTTATCCTCTAATGATATCCAATTTTATCATTTTATTTTTTATGGAACGCCTGCCTATTTAAGTGTTCCAATTTATCTATTTTTTAAAAAAAATTTAAAAAAACATTTAGTAAGCAGTAATTATAAAATATTGATTATTAGATCTTTAATCTTCTCACCAATGCCTTTTATAACTTTTTTAGCACTAAAAAATATAAGTTTGCCAGAGTTTACGACATTAAATATGTCATCACCATTAGTAGGAGCTATATTGGCTTTTTTTATTTTAAAAGAAAAACTAAATTTTTATATTTACACTTCTCTTTTATTTGGTTTCACCGGTGTATTATTTGTAGTTCAGCCAGGTTTTGATACTTTTAATATTTATTTCCTTGTAACTTTGTTAGGGGTGTTTTTTATTACTTTAAGCACTGTAATAGTTAATAAATATAATAAAATTGCTACAGCAATAGGATATTTTATTTATGGAGGGTTAATTATTCATGTAAGTTCATTTATTTTCTTTTTAATTGATCCACTAATAATAGACTTAAGAATATTTTTTCTTATCACTACTGCATCAATATTTATTAACCTTGCTATTTTTTTAGCAACTTATTCATTTAGAATGGCCCAAAAATATTATTCAGCAATTTTTTGCTTGGTCTATTTACAGATTGTCTGGTCATCATTGATAGGTCTTTATTTCTTTAATGAATATCTTAATAAATATGCATTAATTGGGGCTATTTTAATTGTTTTTAGCGGTATAATTTCTGTACCTGGTCAAATAAAACAAGTTTATGGCAAATAATTATATCGCAATTATTTTAAAAATTTTTTCTGTAATTTTTCTTGTATTAATGGATGTTTTAATAAAAAAACTTTCATCTGATTTTAATACTTTTCAAATTGTATTTTTCAGATGTTTTTTTGGTATTTTCCCTGTTTTAATAATGATGTTAATAACTAAATCATCTCTAAAAACAAAAAAAATAAATTTACATTTATTAAGAGCTGTATTTGCATGTTTTGCAATGTTTTTATTTTTTCGAGCTTTTGGAGTACTCCCTTTAGCAGATGTTGCTTCAATAAGTTTTGCCAGTACCATGATTATAACAATTCTAGCTATTTTTATATTTAAAGAACAAGTTGGAATAAGGAGATGGGTAGCAATTATTTTTGGATTTATTGGAGTCCTAATAGTTTTTAGACCAGGCACATCTTTATTTAGTCTTTATTCAATATTCCCCCTTTTAGGTGCATTTGCTTTATCTTTTGCTATTATTATAATGAAAAAATTACTTTCTTATGACACTCCACCAACATGCAGTTTTTATTTACATGCATTTGTTGCATTAATATATTTGCCCCTTCTTATCTATAATTGGCAACAACCAACTTTTAATCTTTGGTTAATGCTTATAGCTATGGGTTTTTGTGGTGGAATAGCTCAGATATTAATGACTAATGCTTATAAACTTTCAACTGTAAATTTATTACAACCATTTGATTATTCAGCAATTATATGGGCTATTACCTTTGGAATGATATTCTTTAATGATTATCCTGATAGATATGTCATAATTGGAAGTATAGTTATTGTTATTTCAACCTATTATATTATTTACAGAGAAGCAAAATTGGGTAAAAAAATTAATAGACTGAAAATTAATCAAAGACATATATGAAAAAATTTATATTTATATTTATTTTGATTTTTATAACAAAGACAACATTGTCAGCAGATTTGGAAATTAAAAACAATATAGAAGGAGATGGTGTTGAAATTTTAAACCATTCAAAAATTAAAGTTCATTATATAGGTATGCTTGAAGATGGTACAAAATTTGACAGCAGTTATGATAGAGGAGAACCATTTAGTTTTCAAATAGGATTAAGGCAAGTGATTGAAGGTTGGGAAAAAGGTATTATTGGTATGAAAGTTGGAGGTAAAAGAACGCTAATTATTCCATCTGAACTTGGATATGGAGAGAGAGGGGCGGGCGAACTTATTCCTCCAAATTCAACTTTAATTTTTGATATTGAAATAATTGATGTTCAACCTCCCGCATACAATATAATCACTTCTGATGAAATTCAAAATTTACTAAACGATAATTATAAATTTATAGATATTCGCTCAAAGACAGAAAGAGATTTTACAGGAGTTATACCTGGTTCATTAGAAATAACTGCATTTGATGTTCATGGAAAATTTGCTCCAGAATTTATGAAAACCTTTCAGGATCTTGTAGATTTAAATGATAATATTGTATTTATTAGTAATGAAGGTGAGATAGCTGCAATTTTAGCAAATGGTTTTGCTGAAAAGTTAGGCGCTAAAAACATGAATGCTTTAAAAGGTGGTATTCAGCAATTAATATATGAAAATTATGATCTTTATAAAAAATAATTTGTTGAATTAAATTTTAATTTTTAAATTTTCACTAGACGCAATATTTAAAATATACTGCCAAGCAGTTCTTCCTGTTCTATTACCTCTTTGCAGACTCCACTGAATAGCTTTTTTTCTTATTTTATCATCATAATTAATTTTATAATGATTACAATAAGCTCTAATAATCTTTAAATAATCTTCTTGAGATAATTTATGAAAACCAATCCACAATCCAAATCTATCACTAAGACTGATTTTTTCTTCAACACTTTCATCTGTATGAATAGCTGATGATCTCTCATTATCTATCATGTCTCTTGGCATTAAATGTCGTCTATTAGATGAAACGTACAATAAAATATTTGTTGGTTGATGTTGAACACTTCCATCTAATGTCGATTTAATAATTTTATAATCACTATCAATCTTTTCAAAAGATAAATCATCAATAAATATAATAAATCTATATTGAGTATAATTTCCTAATACAGAATAAATATACTCAATATCAAAAATATTATTTTTATTTAGCTGTACTAAATTTAAATTATCATATTTTGATAATACTTTGTGAAATACAGATTTAATTAGAGAGCTTTTACCATTTCCTCTTGCGCCCCACAGAAGTGCATTATTAGTGAAATTCCCCTCTGCAAAATTTATTGTATTTTTAAAGAGTATTTCTTTTTGATAATCTACACCAATGATTAAATCTAAATTTAATGGATTAAAATTTTTAACAGCTTGAATACTTTTATTTTCACTTTTCCAAATAAAATATGAATTTTTCTTAATTTTTTCTTTTAATAATAAATTTCTTAAAAACATGTAATTTTCTTACTTTAATTGCTTTTTTCTTTTACACAGTATAAGAAATCTCTCAAATTAATAATCAAGGAAAATTATGGAATCTATTGGCGCTTTTCTACCATTAATTTTAATTTTTGGTGTTTTTTATATCCTGTTAATTAGGCCTCAGCAAAAAAAAGTTAAACAACATCGTGAAATGTTAAATAATCTTAGAAGGGGTGATAAGATAATTACTTCAGGTGGAATAATAGGAACAATCAATAAAGTTTCAGATAACAGAGAATTACAAGTACAGGTTTCTGAAAATGTAGAAATAAAAATTGCACCGGGGATGGTGGCTGATATTTATACTGCCACTGAAACAGAAAAAAAACAAAAAGTTGAGGAAAATAAAAGTGATTCAAAAGGTGGATTATTATCAGGTCTTTTGGGTAAGAAAAAATAATATAATATGAAAAATTATCCTCTATGGAAGATTTTTATAGTAATTGTTTTGCTGTCCTTAGGAATAATTTTTGCAATTCCATCAATACTTTACAAAGAAGATACAGGTAGTTGGTATCTTGACAATCGTTTGAATCTTGGATTAGATTTACAAGGTGGTTCTTATTTATTGCTTGAAGTACAAACTGATGTTTTAATTCAAGAAGAATTTGAAAACTTTAGTGATACAATAAGACTTATAGCAAGAGAAAAAAGAGTTAAAATAAGTAATATTGAAAAAAATAAAAATGAATTAAAAGTTCGTTTTGACAGTGCTGATAAATTAAAAGAAATTAAAGTTGATTTTTTTAAAAGCTATCGCTCTATTAAATTTAATATTACTAATAATATCGCAAGTATAACTATTGATGAACTCTATAAGAAAACTATACAAGACTCAGCTATTAAGCAATCATTAGAAATTGTTAGAAAAAGAATTGATGAGTCTGGTACTAAAGAACCTTTGATTCAAAGATCTGGCAGGGATAGAATTCTTCTTCAATTACCTGGCGTTAAAGATCCAGAAAGAATTAAAGATTTGTTAGGTAAAACTGCTAAATTAAATTTTCATATGGTTGATGATGATGATACAAAATCATTGTCACTTAATGTAGTTCCTTTTGGTAGAATGATATTATCCGATATTGATAATGAAGAAATTAAATATTTATTGGAAAAAAAATCAAGAGTAGGAGGTGAAAATTTAATTGACGCCTATGCTTCTTTTGATCAAACAGAGGGGCATGCTGTATCTTTTAGATTTGATACAACTGGTGCTCAAAAATTTGGCAAAGCTACATCAGAAAATATTGGAAAAAGGTTTGCTGTAGTTTTAGATGGGGTAGTAATTACTGCACCTGTAATCAACTCAGCAATAACAGGTGGTTCAGGCATAATTACTGGAAATTTTACTTCTCAAGAGGCAACTGATTTAGCTGTATTGCTTAGAGCTGGCGCTTTACCTGCTCCATTAGAAATTGTAGAAGAAAGGTCTGTAGGTCCGGGCTTAGGTGCTGATTCAATTGAAGCTGGCAAAATTGCATCTATTATTGGTATGATATTAGTTTGTATATTTATGATACTTATTTATGGTTCATTTGGCTTAATTGCAAATATCTCTCTTATAGCTAATCTTTTTATAATTATTGCATTACTTGGCACTATTGGAGCTACCTTAACACTTCCAGGTATAGCTGGTATCGTTTTGACAATAGGTATGGCTGTTGATGCAAACGTTTTAATATTTGAAAGAATAAAAGAAGAAAATACTAAAAATAAAAGAATTTATGAAACTATAAAAAAAGGATTTGACAGAGCTCTTTCAACTATTTTGGATGCTAACATTACCACTTTAATTGCATCATTATTATTATTTGTATTTGGTTCTGGTCCAATTAAAGGTTTTTCAATTACTCTATCATTAGGTGTAATTGCTTCCATGTTTACAGCCTTAATGCTTACTAATTTACTTATACATATTTATATTTTCTCAACTTCAAAAAAGGAGTTAAATTTATAATGTTTGGTCTAAATAAATTAATTCCTATAGACTCTGATTATAAATTTTTAGATTATAGAAAAAAATTTTATATTATATCTGGAATTGCTATTATTTTATCTCTCTCACTTCTTTTATTTAAGGGTTTAAATCTAGGCATTGATTTTAAAGGTGGGACCTTAATTGAAGTTAGTACCAATAATACTGATATAGGAGAATTACGTGATATCTTATCTCCAAATTTTAATGAAGTTTCTCTTCAAGAATTTGGAGATGAAAATACAATTATTATTCGATTACAAAATGAAAATAATCAAGAAAGTATAGAGACAGTTAATAAAGTAAAAAAACTTATAAGTAATAAAGTAAAAGAATTTAGAAGGTCTGAGTTTGTCGGACCTACAATAAGTTCTGAATTATTATGGAAGGGATTTCAGGCTGTTTCCTTTGCTTTGTTAGCTATTTTAATTTATATTTGGCTGAGATTTGAATGGCAGTTTGGTTTTGGTGCCGTTGTAGCTTTAACACATGATGTTTTATTTACTTTAGGCGTATTATCAATTTTAAATATTGAATTTTCACTTTCTACAATTGCTGCAGTTTTAACCATTGCAGGCTATTCTATTAATGATACAGTAGTAATTTTTGACAGAGTTAGAGAAAATCTTAGAAAATATAAAAAACTTGAACTTTTAGATTTATTTAATTTATCTATTAATAATACTCTATCAAGAACTGTTATGACTAGTATAACAACTCTTTTGGCTCTTTTATCATTATATATATTTGGCGGTGAAGTAATAAAACCATTTGCTTTAACAATGATTATCGGTGTATTAATAGGTACTTATTCTTCTATTTTTATTGCGGTCCCAACATTATTAGTATTTAAGTTTAGACCGCAAGATGAAGATGAAAATTAATTAATCTATACGTTTTTAGAGAATTCTTCTGATACTTTTTCCCAATTAACAAGATTATC
Source organism: uncultured Alphaproteobacteria bacterium (assembly GCA_902576125.1). GTDB lineage: Bacteria > Pseudomonadota > Alphaproteobacteria > HIMB59 > CACPNW01. The sequence goes on from CACGUF010000017.1 coordinate 6,430, forward strand.
AATAAAAGCTCTTAAGTAATCTGGTCTTCTATTTCTATAATCGACATAATATGAGTGTTCCCACACATCACATCCTAAAAGAGGTATATGATCATGAATTATTGGGTTTTCTGCATTTGGTGTTTTTGTAATTTCAAGTTTTCCATTATTTAAAACAAGCCAACACCATCCTGATCCAAATTGGCCAATACCAGAATTTATAAATAACTCTTTCATTGAGTCAACTGAACCAAAATCTTCGTTAATTTTGTTTTCTAATTCAGATGGTATTTTACCATTTGGATTATTTTTCATAATTTCCCAAAAATGCATATGATTTAAATGCTGAGAAACATTGTTAAAAATAGGAGCATTATTATTATATGAATTTTTAACAATCTCTTCAATTGACTCTTCACTTAAATTGTTTTCTTTAATAAATTTATTACCATTAGTTACGTATGCCATATGATGTTTATCATGATGTAATTCTAATGTTTCAGCAGACATATAAGGTGCAAGAGCATCTTTACTATAAGGTAAATCAGGCAACTCTAAATTTATCATTTTTTTTTCCTTCTATTTATAATATTTTTTTTAAGAAACTACCTGTAAAGCTTTTTTTTGTATTTGCAATATCTTCAGGTGTCCCCTTTGCTATAATTTTTCCTCCTTTTATTCCTCCTAGAGGTCCTAAATCTATTATAAAATCTGCTGTTTTGATTACATCTAAATTATGTTCTATAACAATCACTGTATTGCCTTCATCAACTAAAGCATGTAATATTTTTAATAATTTATTTACATCATCAAAGTGTAATCCTGTAGTCGGTTCATCTAATATATATAATGTCTTTCCTGTAGATCTTTTAGATAGTTCTTTAGATAATTTAATTCTTTGAGCTTCACCTCCTGATAGAGTTGTAGCTGATTGACCAATTTTTATATAATCTAGACCAACATCGACTAAAGTTTTTAGTTTTTGCTTTATTGGAGGTATTTTTGAGAAAAAATTATATCCTTCTTCAACTGTCATATTTAATACATCGGCAATAGATTTATTATTATATTTTACTTCTAGTGTTTCTCGGTTATAACGTTTTCCTTTACAAATATCACATTCAACATACACATCTGCTAAGAAGTGCATCTCTATTTTCTTGACTCCATCACCTTCGCATGACTCACACCTTCCTCCTTTGACATTAAAAGAAAAACGTCCTGGTTTATACCCCCTTGCATTTGACTCATTAAGTCCTGCATACCAATCTCTAATCGGTGTAAAGCATCCAGTATAAGTAGCTGGGTTAGATCTTGGGGTTCTACCAATAGGAGATTGATCAATATCTATAACTTTATCAATATTTTTAATACCTTTAAAATTAAAATAACTTTCATCTCTGTTTAGAGATTTATTAAAATATTCATCAAGTCTTTTATAAAGTGTATCAACTATCAAAGATGATTTTCCACTTCCTGAAACTCCTGTAACACAAATAAAGTTACCTAAGGGAAATTTTACCTCTAAATTATCAAGATTATTTGTTTGAATTTTTTGTAATGTAAAAATTTTATTTTTATCAAATTTTCTTCTTAGATTGGGAATTTTGATTTCTTTTTCTTTATTAAGATATTGAGCGGTCAGACTTTTCGTATTTTTAAGAACTGTCTTTAAATTTCCCTGAGCTACAACTTCACCTCCATGAATTCCAGCTTTAACACCAATATCAATTACATGATCAGATTGTTTAATTGCATCTTCATCGTGCTCAACAACAATTACAGTATTTCCAAGATCTCTTAATTTAAAAAGTGTGTTAATAAGTTGTTGATTATCTTTTTGGTGTAAACCAATTGAAGGTTCATCTAAAACATATAGTACACCAGTTAACCCTGATCCAATTTGACTAGCCAACCTTATCCTTTGACTCTCACCACCTGATAAGCTTTTACTAGCTCTTGCAAGAGATAAATAATCAAGTCCAACTTTATTTAAAAAATCTAATCTGTCCTTAATTTCTTTTATTACGCCTTCAGCAATTTTGTTTTCATTAACTGATAAATTTTTATTAATTTTCATAAACCAACTATAACAATCATCAATAGATTTTTTTGTTATCTCTCCAATGTGGTGATCAGCAATTTTTACTGATAAT
>CACGUF010000018.1 GCA_902576125.1 uncultured Alphaproteobacteria bacterium
TTAAATTATATCATAAAATAATGAAATTTTAGCTGGGTATGAGTATAAATATTATGATAAATATATTTTATGAAAAAAATAAATTTATTTATTGTTTTCTTTTTCGTCTATTTATCTTTTAATATTTCTGCTAATGAAGATTTTACTGGAAGAAATTTATTTTGCTCAAATTTTTTATGGGGTTTTGAATTTATATCAACTAATAAAGTAAAGGTTATAAAAACTGATATAAATTCAAAAAGTACAGTAAGAGAATATTATTACGAAAATGACCCTAAGCTTTTTTATGTGAATATATATTTAACACCAGAAAAAAGAATAAGAGATCTTGTTTATTCTGTTTATCTTCCAACTTTAAGAGTTGATGTATGGACAATGACCTCAGGAGGCATTACATCAAGAGAAATTTTACCAAAAGGTTTTTGTGAAATAACAAATATTTCTAATATTTCAAATTATATTGAAAAATTAAAAATTAATTATTGATAATATTAAAAACAAATTTTTATAAAATACTATTAACTTCATAAAAAATTAATTTAATTATTAATTTTTTAATTTTTGCGAAATATACAGGCACTTATTTTCACTGCATTATATGTTTGGTTATCATTTTTGCCATGAGCACTAAATTCCTCAAATAAGGGAGAAGTAATTAAGTTTTTAATTTTTTTAAACTTTTCTTTAAATCCAGCTTTAATAAAAAATTTTGAATTAACAGATAAGACAAATAATCCACCAGGTTTTGTAATTCTTAAAAGTTCATCCAAAGCATCTGGCCCTACATGTCCATGAGTAAAAGTACCGGCACTTATTACCGCTCCCACTGAATTATTTTTTAAAGGAATTTTTTTTGTAATATCTGCTTCTATTAAGGAAGAGTAACATTCTTTTAAATTTGCTTGATGCAACATTTCAGCCGATATATCTATTCCCATTATATCTTTTTTACCGTTAATATTAAGAATCTCTGCAACTAAGCCAGTACCTGCACCAACATCAAGTATAGGAGAATCAGTATCTTTTGAATATTTTATGAAAAAATTACTTATTTTTTCTGGTGAAAGATAATTTGAGTTAAGGGCAAAATCTTTGTCATAAGTATCTGCCCATTTTTTATATAATTTTATTGAATCTTTGGGTGATTTTAATGAATAAGCATCATCTAATTTAATTTTTTTTATCATTTTTTATAATTAAATTTTAAAAATTAATTCCACAAATTACCAGAAAACTTAAAATAATTATATTATATATTTATAAAAAGATTAATTGGGTGTGAATATAGTATTATAAAAAAAATTATATATTCTTTTGTATGAAATATTATAAAGTAAATTATGCTAATTATTAGATTTCTTTTCTTAATTTTTATAATTAGTTTTATATCTTTAAACCTTTCTGCTTTTCCTAAAAAAAAACACTCAATTATTAAAGAAAAATTATCAAAAGAAAGTTATCAGGAATTAGTGACTCTTGGTTACTACTATGGATTTATTGAATATTGTAACTATGTCGGCACTAACAATAAAAAATATCTGAAAAGAGTAAAAGGCTTAACAGCATATACTAATTGGGATTTATTTTTAAAATTTAATAGAGGTTTGCAACTAGTTGAAGGAGATCTACATGTTGCCGGGATTGGATGGGCTGGACAAAGCATAAATGGTGAATGGCAATCAAAACCAATTGATTGGAGATTTGATCTTAAAGGTTGCGATGATAAGGCAAGCTTAAATTTAGCTTATGGTAATCTTGAGACTATTGTTGAAAATGTAATATTAAAATTTATCTATAATTCTTCTTCTGACGAATATGAAAGTATAGTTGATAAATTATTAACTTCTCTAGAAAAAGATAAAAAAGACGATTATGGTGAAATTGTAAAAAAAATAAATTTTGAAAAAAACTTTAATAGTGAAATTGCAATAAATAATTCTGATCAAAATAATGATAAAGCAGATTCAATAACAAATTCTGAAGAAGAAGTTATAAACGAATCTGATAATGAAATTAAATTTTATGGTTCGGGAACTGGATTTTTTATTTCTAATCAAGGTCATATTGCCACTAATAATCATGTTATTCATGGATGCCAATACGTTAAATATAATGATGAAAATTTAGATATTCTTCATAATGATACTTTTAATGATTTGGCAATATTGAAATCAAAAAATAAAACAGATAATTTTATAAGTGTACCGAATAGAATTACGCCCGCAAAAGGCCAATCAATTTATGTTTTAGGATATCCTTTTGGAAAAATAACGAGCTCAGAATCAAAAGTTACAGGAGGTATAGTTAGTTCTTTACAGGGATTAGGTAATAATTATTCTCAAATTCAAATTGATGCTGCTATTCAGCCAGGTAATAGTGGAGGTCCAGTATTTGATGAAAATGGTGAGTTAGTTGGGATTACTGTTGCAACTGCTGACTATAAATATTTTGAGGAAACGTACGGTATTCTTCCACAGAATATGAATTTTGCAATAAAATCCTCAATTTTGAGAAATTTTATGGAGAGTGTAAATATAAAAATTACTAATAATAATCCTCTTAAAGATATGAAGACTTTGGATATTGTAAAAGCTTACGATAAAGCAACTTTATATATAGAGTGTTGGAGCACAGATGAAAAAGTAGCTCTTGCTAATAAAGGTATAAATATACTTGTAGATACTGCTAGAAAATTTAGTAAACCATAAATATTGTAGTTTAAATATTATGTGTTTTTTTATATTAAATATTATAAAATAAATAATGAACATAAAGAATGAACATAATCAACTAATTTTTGCTTTAAAAAATTTACTTAAAAAAAGCTCTTTAGGTCCTTTTTTAGGGCGTTTAAAATCAATAAGTCTGAAATTCGTGAGGTTTAAGATTAGATATGAGCAAGATGAAATAATCACAGGACATTATCCATATTTCAAAAATGATAGCAAATTTATTCAAGCAATAAGTTCAAATTTTCAATATGATGAAATACCTCGTAATAAAATCGATCATGATTGGAGAATACATGTTTTGAGTTCAATAGCATATAATGCAGTTAAAGATGGTGTGGGAGATCTAATCGAATGTGGAGTTTTCAAAGGAGATTGTGCAAAAACCATTATTAACTATTGTAAATTGAATGATTCTAAAAAGACTTTTTGGTTGCTAGATTCATTTGACGGTTTTGATCAAAATCAACTAACAGAAAACGAAAAAGCATTAAGAAGTGAAGGGCAATTCAAAGGTGTTTTGGAATTTGTAGAGAGTAAATTTAAGAGTGATAGCTGTGTTAAAATAGTTCCTGGGTTTGTTCCGGGAACTTTTACCGAAGTCAAATCAGATTATTTTTGTTTTGCACATATTGATATGAATGCAAGTTATCCAGAAAAAGAAGCATTGGATTTTATTTTTCCAAAGTTGAAGGAGGGTGGTGTAATTGTATTTGACGATTATGGTCATGCAGGACATGAAGAACAGAGAAAAGTTTTAGACGTTGCTTCAAAGAAATTAGGCAGAGTAATTACTTGTCTTCCAACTGGGCAAGGGATAATTGTTAAGTAACGTATAATTATATTATGAAAAAAATAATTATTATTTTATCTTTTCCCACTCAGCAATACCACCAGTAATATTTTTAACATTTTTAATACCCATTTCTTGCATTGTCTTAGTTGCCAAAGTACCTTGTCCACCTACACCACAAAAGACAACATATTCTTTGTCTGGGTTTTTTTTGAAGAAATCATTTTCTAAAGGACTACCTTCAGCTAAATAAAATTCAAGGAATGCTTTATCCAAATGAATTGCATTTCCAATAGTTCCCTTAGCAAAACTTTCTTTATCCCTAACATCAATAAATTGTACATTTGGGTCATTTAATTTATCTTTTGCTTCTGAAGCACTTATATTTTCTATTTCATTTTTAACACTCATTAAGTCTTCAAATTTTTTCATAATACTCCTCTGTTTAATATGGGGCGTTCTGTTGCCCGGTGCCCCAAACCGCGCTAACCTAGAAACTAGGCAGCGATAGCTAATCTATTATCGTTAGCGTTTATAAAAATAGCCCGATAACGGCGGAACAATGCCGAGCAAAGTCTTTATCTTTCAATCAACGTCAAACCTATTTCGCCCCCCTAGTTTTATGGTGGAGGCGCCGGGTACCGCCCCCGGGTCCGTATAATTTATTACATAAAGCATTTATCGCTATAGTTGATAAATCAACATTTCTTTTATAAACCAAAGTCTTCCATCAAGAAAGTTTTGAATTATTAAATATAAAATTACCAAAAAATCTGTTGTTTACATTAGGTTTTAGTGAAATAAGATTTTTCAGATGATTAAAGCAATTATGGCAGTGGATGATAACGGAGGCATAAGTAAGGGGAGTAGTATGCCTTGGCCAAAAAATTCTAATGACTTAAAATGGTTTAAAAAAAATACAGAAAATCACGTTGTAGTAATGGGAAGTAAAACTTGGGAAGATCCATTTATGCCTACGCCACTTACAAATAGAATAAATATACTAGTTACAAGCAAAGATCTTTCTCTATACCCAGGAGCTGATCATTATATTAATGGAGATGTAGCAGATGAAATTCTGAGTCTAGAAAAAGAATATTTTGAAAAAGATATATTTATAATTGGTGGACCTGAAATTATTAAACAAACATTTAATTTATTTAAAGAGTTTTATTTAACAAGAATCTACGGTAATTTTAATTGTGATAAATTTATAGATATAAAAAAAATTATGAACTCTATGGAATTAATAAAAAAAATTAGTTGTGATGATAGTTGTCACTTTGAAATTTGGAGAAAATGAAAAATTATTTAGATGCTCTTAAATATTGTTATGAAAACGGAGATTTTGTAAAAAGCAGAGCTGGTAATGTAAAAAAAGCTTTTGGTTATCAAATGCGTTTCAATCTTGAGGATGGTTTTCCAGCTGTTACGACTAAAAAACTTGCTTGGAAAGCAGTAGTTTCAGAATTATTATGGTTTCTAGAAGGTTCAAACGATGAAAGAAGATTAGCTGAAATTCTTTATGAGGATAAAAGAGAAAATTTAGAGGATAAAAAAACTATTTGGACTCAAAATGCAGAGGCAGATTACTGGAAAGATAAATCAAAATTTATTGGTGATGTAGGTAAAATCTATGGAGTTCAATGGAGAAATTTTAATGGTGTTGATCAAATACATTTATTAATTGAAGGATTAAAAAAAAATCCAAATAGTAGAAGGCATATACTTACTGCATGGAATCCATCAGAGTTAAATGAAATGTCTTTACCTCCTTGCCATGCCTTTTCACAATTTTTTGTTTCTAACAAAAAATTAAGTTGTCAATTGTATCAGCGCTCTTGTGATATGTTTTTAGGGGTGCCATTCAATATAGCAAGTTATAGTCTTCTAATACATATTATAGCTGAAGAATGTAAATTAGGTGTTGGCGATTTTGTTCACTCTCTTGGAGACTTTCATATTTATGAAGAGCATTTTGATCAAGTTAAGATACAATTAACAAGAAAAGCAAGGCAGTTACCAACATTAGAGTTTTTGCCAAAAAAAATGAGCGATTACAAAACCTCGGATTTTGAATTACATAATTATGATCCGCATCCTAAGATATTAGCACCAATGAATGTTTAGTTCTTAAATTAATTTAGCTATTTCTAGATATTTTTTAGCAATTTCTCCATTCGGATCATCTATGCATGAAGGTCTTCCTTCATCAGATTGAATTCTCAAATCTTTACTGATTGGAAGAGAGCCAAGAAATGGTATCTGAAACTTTTCAGCTTCTTTTTTTGCTCCATCATTAGAAAAAATAAAATGCTTTTCATTACATTTATCACAAATAAAATAGCTCATATTTTCAACTAATCCTAGAATTGGAACGTTAACCCTTTTAAACATATTTATACCCTTACGAGCATCGGCCAGAGCAACATCTTGAGGGGTTGAAACAATAATTGATCCAGATAATTTTGAACTTTGAGCAAGAGTTAGTTGGGCATCTCCTGTGCCTGGAGGTAAATCTATAATCAAATAATCTAGCGTTCCCCATTCAACGCCGTTAAACATTTGCTCTAATGCTTTCATTACCATCGGCCCTCTCCAAATTGTAGGGGTGTCAACACTAACTAAAAAACCAATTGACATACACTTAATTCCATAACTCTCTAAAGGTATTAATTTTTTATTATTGCTTGCTTCAGGCCTACCTGAAATACCCATCATTCTAGGAACACTTGGTCCATAAATATCAGCATCTAAAATACCTACTTTTTTCCCTAATTGGTTTAGCGCGACAGCTAAATTAACAGCAAAAGTTGATTTTCCAACACCTCCTTTTCCACTAGCTATTGCAATGATGTTTGTTGCGTTAATTTTGAATCGGCTATCATTCTTTTCTGATATATTTAGTTGACTTTCTGCAGTAAGAGCAACGGTTACTGACAGTATTCCTTCTAAATTATTTAAACCTTCTTTGAATATCTCTGCAATCTTATTATATTGCTCTAAGTATTTATCATTAATTGTAAGGCTAATGTTAACGTTTCCATTTTTTTCTACTATCTGTATTTTGGAATTATTTTCATCAAAAGGTGAGTTGCTCTCCGGATCTTTATAATTTTTGGTGAAATTTATGATTGTTTGAAAAATTTTGCTAGACATACTTGATTTTTTTAAATTTACCCAAATATAAGTTAGTAATTAGTTTAAATAATGATAGTAGCTTAAATCGATTTTATCAAAAAATATATGAATTGGAACAAAAATAATAACGATAATAATCCCTGGGGTTCAGGTGGTAATGGTAATAACCCATGGGGAAATGGTGGATCAAATAATAGTATGGATTTTGAAGACTCTATTAAAAAAGCTAGAGATAGATTTGGTAAATTTAAGATTGGTGGCCCAAGAAATATATCGTTAATAATTTTAATAGGTGTTCTACTTTGGCTTGCTACTGGGTTTTATAGAGTTGAACCTGATGAACAAGGTGTTGAGCTTTTATTTGGTAAATGGAATAATAAAACAACTGAACCAGGACTTCATTATTTCTTTCCCACTCCAATTGGTCAAACTATTACCCCTAAAGTAGAAGTTATTCGTAAAATCAATATAGGTTTTAGAAGTGCCAGTGATCTAGGCTTTTCCTCTAATACTAATGCCGAGAGAAAAGTAATTGAAGAGTCACTCATGCTGACAGGAGATCAAAACATTGCCGATGTTGCATTCACAGTTTTATATAGAATTAAAGATGCAGGTAATTTTTTATTTAAACTTAGAAATCCTGAACTTACAGTAAAAGATATGGCTGAAAGTGTAGTTAGAGAAGTTGTTGGTCAACGTGATTTACAATTTTTATTAACGGAAGGTAGAC
>CACGUF010000019.1 GCA_902576125.1 uncultured Alphaproteobacteria bacterium
TCTTTAATATTTTTGAATTCAGATTGATCTAATTCATATAATATATTTAATAGTTCATTAGCATAATTTAACGAATACTTCCCTGAGAAAATTATAAATTTTTCATCATATATATTTTCAAATTTATCTATAATTTTACCTTCTTTAGAAAAATAGAATGTTTGACCATTAAAAAAATATAATCCAATTGGCTCATACTCTAAAATTTCAATTATAATCTTATTCTGTAAATTTGTTGATAAATTAGCATTCTTTATCCATGCCAGATTATGTATTTGATCAGATATATCCATCAAAGGTATAAGAAAAATTGATTGATTAAAATATTTTTTGACTATTTTAATTATTTCAATTTTATCAGATCTATCAATGCCATTAATTTCGTAAAATTCCAATTGATAATTATATTTTGCAGAAAATTCTTGCAGAAATTCTCTATATTGTTTTTTACTAATTAACTCATCATAAATTAAATATAAAAATACTAAAATAGTAATAAAAATTAATAGATTTTTAATAATTTTAGAAGTTGGAAAAAAAATAAATTTTTTTTTATTAAAACTAGTTTTCATTTTGCACTATTAATTAATTTTAAAATTATATTTTCAAATTTTATTTTTTGATAATTTGCCTGCTCTGGAAGTAAAGATAGCTTGGTCATACCAGGCTGAGAATTTATTTCTAAAAAATAAATTTTATTTAGTTTTTTATTAAATATATAATCTATCCTAGAAAGCGTTTTGCATTTAAATATTTTATGAATTTTCAAAGATAAATTTAAACATTTTTGATAATTTTTCCTATCAATTCTTGCAGGTATATAATGTTTAGAAAAACCTTTTGAATATTTTGCTTGATAATCATAGGTCTTATTTAGAGATACAATTTCTGTTACCTCTAATGCTTGTGGTTTAGATTTTTTTTTAAAAACTGATACAGTTAACTCTTTTCCTTCTATAAATCTTTCAATCATGAATCTTTCATTCAAATTAAATTTTTTTTTAAATTTAATTAATTCTTTAGAAAAATTAGCTAAATCATTATTTGTTTTAATAATTTTTAAACCAAAACTAGAGCCACTTGATACAGGCTTTAAAACAAATTTAGAGAATTTTTTTTTCATTTGCTGTAACAATTTAAAATTAATATTTGAACATTTTACTACTTCAAATGAAGGGGTGAGTATTCTAAATTTATTAATTATTTTTTTTGATTTTAATTTGTCAAAACAATTAGAAGAAGAAATTTGATCAGAATGTGTAAAACGAAATTTATTTTTTTTCAATATTTTTTGAATTTTTCCATCTTCACCAAATGTTCCATGTAGTGCGTTAAAACATATGTATTTATTTGAAAATTTTAATATATCTTTCTCAAAAGTATTAGGATCAACATTTAATATCTTAAAATTGATTTTTAATTTTTTTAAAGCATTAGCAATCTGTTTTGCTGTATTAATAGAAACTTTATGCTCCTCATTATGCCCACCTTGTAAAATTAAAACGTTTTCCAATTTACCTACCTAAAATTATAATTTCCCACTCAAGTATAATACCAAATTCATCTTTAACTTTTTTTATTATTTTTTTACCTAACATTTCAATATCAAGTGCTGTAGCATTTCCATTATTAATTATAAAATTTGCATGAACATTACTTACCGATGCATCACCTACTTTCATTCTTTTGCATCCTGCTTTTTCAATAAGCTCAGCGGCAAATTTACCATTTGGGTTTTTAAAAGTACTTCCAGATGTTTTTTCTTTAATAGGTTGTGAGTTTTCTCGTTTTAATTTTATTTGATTATTTTTTTTTATAATTTCATCATATGATGAATAATTAAATATAAAATCTGCTTTCAAAATAATTGATTTTTCTTTAATTTTTGATGATCTATATTTTAACTTTAATTCCTCTGCATTCACATACTCTAGCTTACCTTTAGAGTTTAAAATTAATACTCTTTTCAAATTATCTGATGTTTGAGATCCATAACAGCCAGCATTCATTTTAACTGCACCTCCAATTGTACCGGGGATACCAATAAAAAATTCAAAACCTTCTATTGAGTTTTTTGAAGCAAATTTTGCTAAATTTATATCTAATACTCCTGCTCCTACACTTAAAATATTTTTTTTTATTTTTATATTATTAAAATTTTTTCCTAATTTTATAATTAACCCATCATATCCAGAATCGCGAACTAACAAGTTCGATCCAACTCCAATAATATAGTATTTAATTTTATGAACATAACTAGCTATTGTTTTTAAATCTTTCAAATTATTAACTGTTACAAAACCTAGAGCTTTTCCTCCAGTTCTAAACCAAGTAGATTTTCTCATTTCATAGTTTAGTAAAATCTTACTTTTTATTTTTGATTGAATTTCGTATATTATATCATTCATTAATTTTCAAAAAGTCACTTGCTATTTTACTTACTGAACCAGCACCCATAAATATAATGATATTATGACTATGCGTTTCTTCATAAATTATTTTATTTATTTTTTCATTCTCTACATATATTGCATTTTTATTAATTTTTCTTAATTCATTAAAAATATTTTTTGTTTCAAATCCCTTAATTATTTTTTCACCAGCTGCATAGGTATCCAGGAGATACAATTTTTTTATTTTAGATAATACCTCTATAAATTTACTATATAAAATTTTGGTTCTAGAATATCTATGAGGTTGAAACACCACGACTATATTTTGATTTACTTGTTTTGCACCATTTAGTGTTGCAAGGATTTCAGTAGGATGATGAGCATAATCATCATATATATTTGAAAAATTTACCCTTCCTAAATAATTAAATCTTCTTTTAACTCCAATATAATTAATTAAAGCTGATTTTATATAAGTATTTTTTACACCTGCTAACAAACCGGCTATAATACTGGCTGTTCCATTATATACATTATGTAATCCTATTGCTTTTATCTTATAAGAACAAGAACCCGACATTTTATTAATTGGAATATTAAATTTTAATTTAAATTTACTATAATTTTTTTCAAAAATAACATTTTCAATATAAATATTTGCCATCTTATTTTTTTTGGAAAAAGAAATTATTTTTCTAGTATCATTTTTTTTTATAATTTTTTTAAGATTTTTATCGTCCAGATTAATAATTGAAATACCATAAAAAGGTAGATTCATTATAAATTGTTCAAAAGCCAAATATAATTTTTTTTCTGATTTATAATAATCAAGATGTTCAATATCTAAATTTGTAATTATTGAAATTTGATGAGGTAGTTTTAGAAATGAACCATCACTCTCATCTGCTTCAACAACCATCCATTCACCTTTTCCAAATTTATTATTTCTCGATAAAGAATTTATAATACCGCCATTTACAATAGTAGGATCAAGTTTTCCAGACTCTAAAATATTTCCAATTAAGCTTGTTGTTGTAGTTTTTCCATGAGATCCTGCAACAGCAATGCATCTTTTATTTTTCATTAATTCTCCAAGCATATCTGCTCTACTTACTATAGGTATTTTATTTTTTTTTGCTTGTTGTATTTCAGGATTATTTTGATTTACAGCTGATGAATAAACAACTGCATTAACATTTGCTAGATTATCTTTATGATGACCTATTTTGATAATTATACCAAGATCTCTTAATCTTTTTATATTTTCACTATAATTAATGTCACTACCAAAAACAGTATATCCAATTTTATGCATTAATTCTGCTATGCCTGACATGCCTATGCCACCAATACCTATGAAATGTATTTTAATTTTTTTATTTTTATTTTTCATTTATTATAAAGTTCCACATCAATTCATTTGCATTTTTAATTTTAAATTTATTAAAATTTTCTATTATATTTTTCTTATAAATTTTATCATTCACATATTTATTTATAAATAACATGATTTCCTCATTATTTATTTTATTTTTATTTACAATTATAGCGCACTTTACTTTACTTAGAATTTTAGCATTTTCATATTGATGATTGTCTTTAGCGCTTGGTAATGGACAAATTATAGCTGGAATTTTGTAATTTATTAAATCATTAATAGACCCTGCACCTGATCTACATAAAGCTATATTTGTATTTGATAAAATCGCATCAAAATTATCAAAAAAGCTTTTTATCTCAAAATCATATCCATGTTCTGTCAATAAACTCTTAATTTCTTCATGTTTTTCAATAGGTGCCTGAACTGTAAAAAAAATTTTTTTTAAATTTGAAATTTTTTTTATATCTTGGACAATCTGTTTAAAGATATTAAGAATATCAAGAGAGCCTTGACTGCCTGCAAATACTAAAAAATGTAAATTTGATTTATCTTTTTTTAATTCATATTTTGAAAAATTAGTATTTATTTTTTGAGGTAGTCCAACAACAAAAATTTTCTTTCTATATTTTTGAATATTTGAGTAATCATTCTCAAAATTCACAAAAATTTTATTTGAAAATTTTATAAAAGTTTTATTAACTTTTCCAACAATTGAATTTTGTTCATGTATATATAATTTTGTTTTAAAAATAACTCTAAAAAATAAAAAGCATATCAAGGGCGTGGAAGATGCATAACTTCCAAATGAAATAATAGTTTTAGGTCTTAATCTTATAAAAATTGATATTGATTGTATTAGTCCGATAAATAATTTCAATAAACCTGTTATTTTAAAAAAGAAATTACCTGATAAATGTGATGAGTAAATTTTATAAATTTTTTTTGACTCAATAGAATTTACATATTTACTACCTCTATAATCTGTTAGTAAAAATACATCTTTAAAATTATTTTCTATATGATTTAGAAAATTAACTGCAGGAATCACATGACCTCCTGTGCCACCTGTAATAATTAAAATATTTTTATTCATTATTTTTTATGTTTGTAAGTGATAGAAGAAAGCCAAATAAAATACTTGTTGCTAACATTGATGAACCACCATAACTTACAAAAGGTAAGGTCATTCCTTTTGTTGGTATCATTCCTAGTGCACTTAAAATATTAATTAGACTTTGTAATCCAAAAGAACAAATTAAACCTGATATAGCAATTATTTTATATGGATTATTAACTTTGAGAACTTTTAATAAGGTTTTAATAACTATCGATAGTATAATAATTAAAATAATTAAACAGAAAATTAATCCTAATTCCTCTCCAGCTACAGCAAATATGAAATCAGTGTTTGCATCAGGTATTTTTTCTTTTAAATCTCCTTGTCCTGGACCTTTACCTAAAATTCCTCCAGATTTAAAAGCTAATAAACTTAAATCTATTTGATAAGTGTCTGCGTTCCCAAAAAAGGAATCAATTCTACTTTTTACATGATCGAGAAAAAAATATGCAAATAACGAGACTGAAAAAATTAACAATAAGCCATAAATTACTAAGAGAATTGGTAATCCGGCAATAAATAGCTGACAAAAAAATGTTGAAGCAATTAAAATTGTCATACCTAAATCAGGTTGCATTAAAACTAAAGTAATCAATATTATAAAAAAAATGAAAGTAGTGGCTAAAAAATATTTTTTTCCCTGAATTGATTGTGCTATTCCCCAAGATGATAAAACAATAAAAAATGGCTTTATGACCTCAGAAGGTTGAAATGAAAAACTATAAATTTTTAACCATCTTTTCGCACCCTTAACCTCGTAATCAAAAAAAAATAAACATGTCAATAAAATTAATAATACAATAAAACCAAATAAAGAAAATCTTCTTATATTTTTATCTGTTTGTTGAGATATTAAAATAATAATTAACAAACTAAAAATATAAAAAATACTATGTCTATTTATAAATAAAAAATTTTGATTAACTGAATAAGATAGCAAAACACCTAATAAACCTAATATTAGAATTAGAATAAAATTTATTTTATCAATTGAGCTCCAAAAATTTGTTATTTTCATTTGTTAATTTTATCTTGAATTAATTTATTAAAATAATTACCTCTTTTTTCAAAGTTTTCAAATTGATCAAAAGAAGCACATCCAGGTGCAAATATAATAGTTGCCTTATCATCAAAGGAAGATGAATCTTTCCATAGATTTTTTACAGCATTATCTAAACTGATAAAAACTTTAGATATCTTTTGCATACCTAATTGTTTTTTTATTAAAGATCTTGATTTGCCATAAATATATATTCGATTGATTTTACTTTTATATTTATTAAAATAATAAAAATTATCATCTTTTTTTGAAAGGCCACCTAAAATTAAATATATATTTTTTTTATTTTCTAAAGTTGCTAAAGCTGAATTTACGTTAGTTGCCTTGCTGTTATTTATAATAATTTTTGATTTAGAATTATAAATAATTGATGATCTAAAAGGTAAACCTCTAAATTTTTTAACTCTTTCTTTGAAAAACTTTATAGGAATTTCTAAATATTTAGAAACAATATAAGAAACTAAAATATTCTGCATATTATATGTATTTG
>CACGUF010000020.1 GCA_902576125.1 uncultured Alphaproteobacteria bacterium
GAAAAATTCTAACTACCAGCTTAGATGCACAAATAAAAGATATTAAAGATAAAATTGAAGAAGCGGAAAATCTTAAAAATGAAACTCAGATTACTTTAAGTGAAATTAAGCAACGTCAAAATGACGTTCAATCAGAAGTTCAAAATATTCACAAAGAAGCAGAAAATAAATTAAAGCAAATAGAACAGTCAGCTAAAGATAAACTAAAAGATCAAATAGTAAAAAGGCAGGTTTTAGCAGAAGCCAAAATAGATCAGCTTACAAGAGATGCTAATAATCATATACAATCGCAAATTACATCAACTGCTATTGAAGCTACCATTTCTATTATTAAAGATAAACTTAATACAGAAGAGCAGCAAAAATTAATTGATACTTCAATTCAAGAGCTCGATTCTACTTTAAAGAATTAGTTTAATAATAATCTTTTTTTATCGTCTAGCATAAATCCTAAAACTATTTGTGCTGTATTCAAATTTTCTGTTATTACTTGAATCATATTTTTGATGTCTGTTTCTAAAAAAACTTTTGTTTGAAGATTTTTTTTGATTGAGCCTGAAATCATAAAATATTGAGTTTCTAATACCTCATCCTTATCATTTAATAATGTTATATAAAGAGGGAATAAGATATCTGGGTTTGTCAATTTTTGCATCAAGCTCTTTATCAAGCTTATTTAATTCAGATTGCGCCTTATCTTGTAATGAGATTGATGATGATTTAATCATTTCAGACGCGTCAGCTCTTGCTTGTTTTAGTTGATTTTCAATTATTTCTTGAATTTTTGATGCTTCAGCTTGTAGCTCTTTGGCTGCAGTTAGGTCTTCACTAATTTTTCTCTCTCTTTTTTCAAGCACATTACCAATTCGTGGTAGTGAAACACGCCATAAAAAAACAAATAGAAATGAAAACGTTACTACTAGCCAAAAAAGCTGTGAAGCGAAAAATTCAGGATTTAATTGAGGCATCGTTCTACTTTTAATTAACCAAATAGAATAACTAGAGCAATAACAAGTGCGAACAGTGCAATTGCTTCAACAAGTGCAAAACCTAACATAGTCATAGTGAATACTTCACCACGAGCTGCAGGGTTTCTTCCAACTGCTTCAATAAATGAAGAGAAAATGTTTCCAATTCCAATTCCAGATCCGATAACACCAATAACGGCAAGACCGGCTCCGATAACTTTAGCTGCTTCAATTTCCATAAATCCTCCTAGATTTTAGTGTAAGTGGTATGCATCGTTGATGTATAAGCAAGTCAAAATAGCAAATACATACGCCTGCAAAAACGCGATTAATATTTCTAAACCAGTTAGTGCAACAATAAACGCAAGTGGTAGCGCGCCAGTGAAAAATGGCATTGCAACAACAAAACCAGCAAAGACCTTGAGTAATGTATGACCTGCTAACATGTTAGCAAAAAGTCTTACAGACAAACTGATGGGACGAGATAAATAAGAAATTACCTCAATAGGAATTAACAAAGGGTGCATATAAAAAGGTACACCCGGAATATAAAAGAAAGTAAAAAATTTAATTCCATGATTAACAAAACCTAAAATTGTTACACCTATAAAGACAACTGCAGCAAGAGCAAATGTAACAATGATGTGACTTGTAAAAGTAAATTGATAAGGAATCATGCCTACCATGTTGCCAATCAAGACAAACATAAAAAGAGAAAATACAAAGGGAAAATATTTTTTTCCATTGTCACCAACTGTATCACTTAGAAGTTGGGCAATAAAATTATACATCAGCTCAGAAATTAACTGCAGTCTTGATGGAATAATTGAGCGCGGATTAACTGTTAAAGTCAAAAAAAGAGTAATTACAGCGACAGTTATAACCATAGAAAGAGAAGAGTTTGTAAAAGAAATATCATAACTTCCTAGCTCAGTCTTAGAGTAAGGAATAATCTCAAATTGCTTTAGAGGACTATCTTTTGCTGCCATAAATTATAAAAATGAATACTTTTTATTTATTGTTTTTCAATGCGACGCATTACACGATAAACATTCAAAAATCCAGCTATTGCACCAAAAATAAAGAAAATAATTAGGCCAAAGGGTTTAGTGCCCAAATATTTATCCACAATAAGACCTATACCTACACCAACTACCAAGGCAGCAATGATTTCAGTGCTGATTTTAAATCCAAATCCAGCACCATTCTCCTTTTTTTGATTAGAGGGAGGGGAATTAGAGATTTCTGCTGTGTCGATTCGTTCTTTTAGCTGCTGCAGTTTATCATCATCAACCATTACTCGCCGTCTTGCTCCCGAATTTCAATAGCTTTTTCTAGATCTACAGAGACTAGTTGAGATACACCTTGTTCAGGCATAGTTACACCAAATAACCTATTAACTCTTGCCATTGTCATTCGGTGATGAGTGATAACTAGAAATTTGGTACTTGAAGTTTTTGCAATTTCTTCAACAAGAGTACAAAAACGATCAACATTAGTATCATCAAGAGGAGCATCTACCTCATCAAGAACGCAGATTGGAGCTGGGTTTGATAAAAAAACAGCAAATAAAAGTGATAAGGCTGTCAAAGCTTGTTCACCCCCTGATAATAAAGTTAAATTTTGTAATTTTTTTCCTGGAGGACTAGCATAGATTTCTAAACCTGCTTGCAGTGGATCTGACTCATCAGTAAATTTCAAGTAGGCTTTACCACCACCAAAAAGTTGAACAAATAATTTTTGAAAGTTTTCATTTACTACTCCATAAGCAGCAAGTAATCTTTGACGACCCTCTGTATTTAATGAGTCTATGGCTTCACGAAGTTTCGCTATAGCTGCCAATAAGTCATTTTTATCATTTTTTATGGAGGAAACTTTTTCCTCTAATTCTTGTGACTCTTGTTCAGCCAATAAATTTACTCCACCTAACCTTTCTTGTTCAGCTATCAATCTTTCTAAACGCCTTTCCAAATTATCAACATCACCCAAACCTTTATTTGGATTAATTTCTGCAAGATCAAATAAATCATTTAATTCTATTCCTATTCGTTCTTTTACTTGAGAGCTTAGTTGTTTAATTGTTTCATTAATAGTATCTATTGTTCCTTCTAAACGTATTTTTTCTTCACGCAATTCATTAAGTTTTACTTCTTCTAGTTTTAACCTCTTATTAATCTCGTTGGCTAATTGTTCTTGTTGTTTAAGTTCACTCGCAATTTTATCGTATTGTTGTTTATTATCATTAATTAAGTTTTGTAATCTTATTTTTTCAGAAGAAATAGAATTAGGCATTGAGCGAAGTACTTCCAGATCTTTTTTAAGTTTTACTTCTCTATCCTTTAATTCTTCTAAACGTTGGTGTGCTTTTGATGAAATATCCATCCATTGTTTTTCTTCTTTAGAAAGTTGTTTAAGTCTTCTATTTTTTAGTTGATCTAAAACTGCTTTTGTTGAAGAATTTTGTTTACCTTTTGAAACGTATCCATCCCAACGCCAAATTTCTCCATCTAGGCTTACCAAAATTTGACCAGGTAAGAGACTTTCTTGCAAACTTAAAACTTTAGATTTATCTTCAATTAATCCAATAAAATCTAGCTTTTTTTTAAGATTTTCTGGGGCTTTAATAATAGTAGAGAATTTTTTTATGTCATCATGAAAAATTGATTCTTGATTATAAGTTAAAATACGCCAATGACTAGCCTGCTCCTCATTTATAGACGCAATTAGTTCATCAGAAAATACTGCGGCAACTGCTTTTTCATAACCATCTTCAAAATCTAAATAATCAATTATAGGATTATCATTTCTTTGACCACTTGATTGAAAAGTATCTTTTTCATTTGTATCCAAAAATAAATCCCCTTGTTGCTTTTCAAGAATTGATTTTTCTTCTCTTACTCTACCCATATTTTCTTGAGCATCATTAAATAAAAATTGCTCACGATCCATATCATTTTTAATTTGCTGAATCCTAATTTGTGTCTCTTCTACAGCATTATTTGCGCGATCAATTTCTTTTTCTTGATTATCAAGATTAATAGAATATTTTTGAAGCTCTGAAGCAATCTGACTTTCCTTTAGACGCATGTTTGGTAATGATTCTTGAACTTTTTCGTATTCAACATTTGCTTTTGCTACTTCTTGTGTTTGATTAGATACAAGATTATTTTGATCTTTGAATTTTAATTTTGAATCCCCTAATTTTATTTTTTCCACTTCCCATTTTTTATAAAAAACTGCAGCTCTAGCTTTAGTAATATCTTTTTGAATATTTTTATAACGTTCTGCTTGTTTAGATTGTTTTCTTAACACTTCTAATTGTTCTTCTTGTGCTTTTAATAAATCTTCTACTCGCTCCAAATTAGTTTCTGTTGCATTTAGTCTTAATTCGGCTTCATGCCTTCTTGAGTGTAAACCAGTTATACCAGCTGCTTCTTCCAAAAGATTTCTACGTTGCTCTGGTTTTGCTGCTATAATAGCTCCCACTCTTCCTTGACTTACCATTGAGGTAGATCTTGCCCCTGTAGCAGCATCAGCAAATAATAATTGCACATCTTTTAAGCGTACCTCTTTTCCATTAACTCTGTATTCTGATCCTTCTCCACGCCAAATACGTCGAGTTACTTCAATTTCATCACTATGATTAAACAAACTTGGAGCTTGTCTGTCAGAATTATCTAAATCTATTGTAACTTCAGCAATATCCCAAGCAGGTCTTCCAGAAGTTCCATTAAATATAACATCATCTAATTCACTACCCCGCATTTGTTTTGGAGAAAGCTCTCCCATAACAAAACGAAAAGCTTCTACTAGATTTGATTTACCACATCCATTTGGCCCAACTATACCTGTCAGACCTTGTTCGATAATTACTTCAGTAGGCTCAACAAAAGACTTAAAGCCCTTGACTTTAAGTGTTTTAAATTTAATCATTAACTATTCTGATAATATTTTATCAATGATTTGTCTAAATTCTTTTATATTTTTATTGCCCTGTATAACATTGCCATTAATTACAAAGGATGGAGTAGATTTAATATCAAAAGCTTTTTGAGCAGCCATAACACCCTCTAAAATTAAGTTTTCGTTATCAATATTGCTGTAACAGCTATCAAACTCTTCTTTAGTCATTCCGCCACTTTGCATTATTTTGTATAGCTCTTTTTTGCTGATTTTTGGGTCTTTATTTACCCAAGTTGTTTGTAATTGGTATAGTGCATTCATATAGTCATAACGAACATCACTTGGTATACATCGCATCATCATACTTCCAAGCAAAGCTGGGTAATTGAATGGATAATCACGAAAAACCATTCGC
>CACGUF010000021.1 GCA_902576125.1 uncultured Alphaproteobacteria bacterium
TTTTTATTTCTTTATTTTCTTATTATTTATTAGTTTTATATACTGGAAGTGCACCAGATAAATTATATGATCCTATTAAATTTTTTTATTTATACGCAAATACAGATTATATAATCATATATTTATATTTAGTTTGTTTAACATCAATATTTATAAATCATTTTAATATTGAGAAATTAACTTATTATACTTTTTTAAATATCAGCTTATTAATTACATCGATTTTATATTTTATTGCATTGATAATATTTGGTAAACATAGTGAGTATCAACAAGTAGTATGTTATTTTCTTGTTATACCTTATTTAGTAAATATAAAATTACCAAATATTTTTTTTAAAAATTTTACATTCGTAATATTAATTTGCTTAACCAGTTTACCAATAATTTATAATAAAGATTTCTTTAAATTACTAATATTATTTGTAATGTTAATACTATTCACAAATATAATAATTAAAATTTTTAAATTAAAATTTAATATTAATTATATTTCTTTGATACTTGCCAGTTTATGTATTTTCTATTTAATTATTCCTGGAATATCATTAAGCTTTCATAGGTATCAGATCGGTAAAAATATTGAATTTGTAATAAATAATATTGATAAAAAAAACATTGATACTTCAACTGAAATTTTTATACATTCTACAAATAACACGAATTGCAGTGCATCAATAATGCATAATTTCATATTTAATGAACGACTAAGTTATATAGTCAAAAAAAATTATAAATTATATGTTAATCCTATAATCAATAATCAAGAATGTAAGGAGGATTTGCGATATTTTGAAGAAAATTATTCAGCAGTAAATAAAAAATATTTTGAAAATTTTAATAATAATTTTGTTCATAATGAGCCAGATCTTATTATATCTCATTATTTTAATGATATTAAAAATTTTAATGATTTTCTTTTAGATCAAAATATTAATATACAAAATTATGATTTATTTGAGTACAAATATAATTATATCTGGCATAAATTTTATAAAATTTTTTCAAGAGTCTCTGCCTTTGAATACAAAACTCCAGTAGTATTTTTACTTAAAAGAAAAATGAATTAGATTTCTGTGAATAAAATATTTCATTATTTTAATATATTTATCATCTTTTGTTTAATTTTATTTTCTATTATTAATTTAAATTTATATTTTAACCCTATAGATCAGTTATCATATTATCTATATATTATTGTTTTTATATATTTGATCACCTTAATACTTAGTAAAAAATTCATATATATTCCATTCTTTATATTTTTGTTTTTGTTAGCCTCTTTCAAATTTTATAATAATAATTCAGATGAAGATATTAATTATAATTTAAATAAAAATATTTTAAAAACTGTGACATTTAACTTAAATCTCAATAATAATAATTTTGACTCTATTTATTTTTTTAAAAAAGACTTATACAAAGATATTTATTGTTTTCAGGAAGTCTCTAATGTAAATTATAAAAAAATTAAAAATAAATTAAAACAATATTTCTACTCTCATAAAATTGATGAAGTGCATAAATGGTCTTCATTAATATTTAGTAAATATAAATTGATTGATACTAAAATTTATAATAATCACACATCTTCATTTATAAAAATAAATAATTTTAACATTTTAATTATTTGCTCACATTTTAATATTTTTCATAGCGAAACATTTAATTTAATAAATTCAATTATAATTAAAAAAGATCCAAAAAATATTTTAATTTTGGGAGATTTCAATTCTGCTCCATACTCATATCATTTTAAAAAATTTATAAATTTAATAGACTTGAAAACATACTATAATCCTTTAAACCCCTATAATACGTGGCCATCCTTCCTCCCTAATTTTTTGAGAATTCAAATAGACAATGTTTTATTTAAGGGTAATTTTAAAATAATGAATATATCTATTGGTAAAAATTTTAAATCTGATCACTTGCCATTATATGTTGATTTAGAGTATTAATATAATATAAAAGTCTATTAACATATGTTTACCAAGTATTTTTCAATAAAAGCTAAAATTTTAATTACTTTATTTTTAAATGGTAAGATTAATTTCAAAAAAATATTCAATATTGTTTACTCTTCAATAGCTTATAATTTTAAATTAAATCATTCTTCAATTTTTCCAGTTGTAATAAATATGGAACTTTCGAATAAATGCAATGAAAGATGTGTATTTTGTAGAGATGCAAAAGGAAATATTTTTGATTTAAATCCTGATAAAGAAAAACCTGATGAATTTATCAAAAAAGGAAGAATGGAGTTTGATATTTTTAGTAAAATTGTCAATGAAGTAAAGAATCATAGTCTTCTTATAATACCATATGTAAATGGTGAGCCCTTTATTTATAAACATATTGATAAAGTTTTAAAATTGTTGAATAAAAATAAAAGTGGCTCAATACTCTCAACCAATGGCATATTACTAAATGAAAAGCATATTAATTTAATTTTAGATGAAAAATTAGACCAAATAAAAATACATGTTTCTGGCTTCACTAATCCTATTCATCAAATCGAGCACAGAATGGGTGATGTAGAGGAAATAAAAAATAATTTAATAAATTTATCAAATAAAATAAAACAACAGAAATCAAGAATTGTAGTTATGATTGATTATATACTATATGATCATAACAAGCATGAATTAGAATTATTTAGAAATTTTGCTAAAAATTTAAATTTCAATTTTAGTATTAGGCCTGGAAATCCATTTAAATTAAAAGAATTAGGTTATAAAGAAAAAAAACAACCTGAAATTGATGCTTCTGTAATTGCATGTGAGTGGTTATGGAAAGTTTTAACTGTAAATTGGAATGGCGATTTGTTACCATGTTGTGATTATGTTGTTTGGAGTAAAACATATGGATATGGGACTATTGCCTCAGATAATAATAATTTAGATCAAAATAAACATATTGTTCCAAATATTAAATCAATTTGGAATGGAGCCAAAATTATAGAAATGAGAAAAATTCACACTACAACAGGAAGAAAAACAATTCCAATATGTGCAGGCTGTAATAGAGTTGGCGTTGAATACAAGTACTAATGTTTGTATCCCTAGTATTCTCATTCAGAAATGAAGAAAAAAATCTAAATGAACTAATTAAAAGAAGTGTTAAGGTTCTAAAAAAAAATGAAAAATATGAAATTATTTTTGTAGACGATGCATCAACTGATAAATCATTAGAAATTTTATTAAATCATAGAAAAGAAAATCAAAATATTAAAATAATAACTACTTCAAGAACATTTGGAGTATCCCCCTGTGTCTTGGCTGGTTTTGAGAAAGCAAAGGGTGATGTTATTGTATATATGGACTCAGATTTACAAGATCCTCCTGAAATAATCGATGCATTAATTCAAAAATATAAAGAAGGTTATGAGGTTGTACATACTGTTAGAAAAAAAAGATATGGTGAAAGTATTTTTAAAATTTTTTTTACTAAAATAGCTTATAAATTGATAAGTTTATTTTCAGACATTAAATTATTAGAAAATGCAGGAGATTTTAAATTAATTAGCAGAAAAGCATTAAATGAAATTTTAGAGATGCAAGATGTTGATCCATATCTAAGGGGTCTCTCAGTTTGGGTAGGTTACAGACAAACATATGTTTCATATGAAAGACATCCCAGACTGTATGGAAAAAGTAAATTTAGATTTTTTAATAATTTAAACCCATATAAAGAATTCATAAGAGGTATAACATCTTTTTCTCTTGTCCCATTATATTTTTCTTTATTCATTGGAGTTATCTTTTCATTAATCTCATTTGTTTTCTTAATAATTGTAATTTTAAATAAATCACTTGGTTTAAACCTGCCGGGCTGGTCAGCAATTATGGTAGCAATTCTTTTCTTTGGAGGAATGATTCTTTTTACTTTAGGTTTATTAGGAATATATATTGGGAATATATTTAGACAAGTGCAAGGACGACAACGATTTATTATAAAAAATTTTTACGATTAAATTTATATATTTCCTTTTATTTAAAATTAAAAAAAACTATATTTTTTTTTATAAAATTCAGAAATTTCTAAATTTACAGGTCGTGAAAAATAACTTTCCTTTATCCCGGTAATTTGTTTATATTCTTTATTATTTAATAAAATCTCAATAGCTTCTATTGTGCATGAAATTGATAAATTAAAAATTTTAGAATAAATATCATTAAGATTATTATAATTTAAATTTTCAAGTTTTTTTTGAATTACAATATCTCCATCATCTATTCTATCAGTCATTAAATGTATTGTTACTCCTAAGCTTTGCTCATTATTATTTATAGCATGAAATATTGGCATTAGACCTTTATAAGATGGCAGCAATGAGCTGTGTCTATTAATGCATGCAATTTTTGGAATATTTATTAAATCATTAGAAAATATTTGAGAATTACTACTTAATATAAAATCTGGCTGAAAATTTTTAATTAAATCAATATTTTTTTTTAAATTTATATCATCACAAATATTATAATATTTAATTGAGTAATGTTTTAGAACTGATTCAACAGAATAAAAAATATTATTGTAACCTTTTTTACAAACCATATTGAAAAGGGTTATAAATGATTTTAATAATATTAATTTAAATTTATCTTTAACCGATAAAAATAAAAATTTTTTGATAAAAAAATCATTTAATGATTTTTTATTTTTATTTTTTTTTATAATACATACATTTGTTATCCAATTATTTTTATTAAAATAATCTATTAATTCATTTATGTATTTTGGATGGTGTAGAGGTAGTTCATCTACAATAATCATTATTTTATTATTTTTCATTTGCTTATAAGTTAATATTTTTTATGTCTATTGATAAGTTAAGCTCTTCTAATCTTTTTTTTGAATTAAAATAAGACCATTCTTTTCTTTTTTTGAAATACTTTCTTTCATTTTCAGAAGCATAACCAGGATGGATTAATATTATTAATTCATCATAATCTTTCATATTTAATTTATTG
>CACGUF010000022.1 GCA_902576125.1 uncultured Alphaproteobacteria bacterium
TTTTGCTCATCAAGATTATCGTAGCTATTACAATGAGAAATATATTCATCAACTGTTTTAGGAATTACATCAAAAAAAAGCTTCTTTGCAGATTTTGGTTTTTGATACATATATAATGATAAACTTTCAGGTGAACCGTAACGTAACCACTCATCAACACTAATGCCATTACCAACAGATTTGGAAATTTTTTCACCTTTTTCATCAAGAAACATTTCATAGATTAAATTAATTGGAGATTTTTCTCCAACTGCTTTGCAAATTTTAGAGGCTAAATCTACACTTTCAGTTAGGTCTTTTCCGCACATTTCATAATCTACTCCCAACGCCATCCATCTCATTGCCCAGTCAACTTTCCATTGCAACTTACAATTCCCACCTGTGACTAAAACTTCTACTTTTTTATTATTTTCTGGTTCTGTATAAATGATACTTTCATTTTTAGGATTATATTCATCTATTTTTATTTGTAATACTTTCCCAGACTCTTTACTAATTGGAAGAAAAGGACTGTAAGTTGCTTTTCTATCTTTTCTTAAAGTTGGTAAAATTATTTCAAGAATTTTTTCATAGTTTTCCAAAATTTTAAGAATTGTTTTGTCAAAAAAACCACTTTTATATTTTTCTGTAGAGCTTATAAAATTATAATCAAATTTAAATTCATCTAAAAAAGATTTAAGTTTAGCGTTATTATGTTGACCAAAACTATCATATTTTTCAAAAGGATCAGGAATTGATGTTAGAGGTTTTCCAATATTTTCACTTAACATTTTTTTATTAGGTACGTTATCTGGAACCTTTCTTAATCCATCCATATCATCTGAAAATGCAATTAACTTTGTTGGACATTGAACTAAGGACATAAATGCATTTCTAACCATAGTTGTTCTAACAACTTCACCAAAAGTTCCTATATGTGGTAAACCTGATGGGCCATAACCAGTTTCTAGCAAGATATGACCCTTTTTAGGAATTTGAAAATTTTGCAAACCACCATTCTTTTTTAAAATCTGAGCTGCTTCCTTAAAAGGCCAGGATTTTAAATTAGTATGATATTTTTTATCTATTTTAATCATTATAATTTGCTTTAATTCTAATTTTTTTACCCAATAACAATTTTAGAGAGTTTATGAAATTAAAAGTTTCGTGATTTAGTTTACTAAAAAAAAGATTTTCTTCTTCATTCACATCTTTAATAATTTTTTCAACAATAATATTCCCTTGTTTTGTTAATGCTAATTTATTTGATCTATTATCATTTGGTATCATTTTTTTTATTAATTTTTTTTTATCTAATTGAGTCAATTTGGCACTTACTACAGACTTATCTATAAAAGAGTGCTTAACTATATCTATTTGACTAATATCTGACAAAATTTTTGATAAATTATATACAGTTTCTAAAATTAAATATTCATTGAAAGAAATTTCAAACTCCGAAATTTGACTACGTATTCTAGATTGCCAGAGATTTGATGTCTGCCAAATTAATAAACCTATCCTATTCTCATTTAGAGAAGTGTCTGCCATTTGTATACAAACTATTTGTATACAAACAATTTACAAATGTAAAGGTTTTTTTTAATTTTTTTTATATTTACTCGGGAGCTAGCTCTAACTCAATTCCATCTAAATCTTCAGTGAGATTTATTTGACAACTTAACCTTGAAGTATCTTTTACATCAAAAGCTTGATCAAGCATGGATTCTTCATCATCATCCATAGTATTTATTTTATTAAGCCATTTTTTATCAATATACACATGACACGTAGCACAAGCACAACACCCACCACAAGCTGCTTCTATATCAAGACTCGCATCTCTTATAATTTCCATGAGTGTTGAACTAGTATCACCCTCTAACTCGTGCTTATTCCCATCTCTATCGGTAACTTTAATCTTCATAAAACATTTAGTTTTTTTTGAAGTTCTTTAGATGATGTAGTGTATCTAAAAACATTTTTTTTATCTGGAAAGCAATATTTAAAGCACTCTTGTGCCATTAAAGCCGCTTCATGAAAACCTGATAAAATTAATTTTAATTTTCCTGGATATGTATTAATATCACCAATAGCAAATATTGATGGCACTGAAGTTTCAAATTTCTTTGTATCAACTTTAATTAAATTTTCTTCTAAGTTAAGACCCCAGTTTGCAATTGGACCTAGCTCCATTTTTAATCCAAAGAAAGGTAATAAATAATCAACCTCTACACTTTTAAATTCTTCTTTATTTTTGACTTCTACATTTATTTTATCATTGTTTAGCTTTTCTATATTATGAATTTGACCTAATAAAAAATTTATCTTTTTTTCTTTCTCTAATTCAAGCATTTTAGACACAGAGTCTGGTGCTGCCCTAAAATCTTTTCTTCTATGCATTAGAGTTACATTGGCAATTTTTGCTAATTCATTTGTCCAATCTAAAGCAGAGTCACCTCCTCCAGCAATGAGAAGATTTTTTCCTT
This sequence comes from uncultured Alphaproteobacteria bacterium, assembly GCA_902576125.1. Lineage (GTDB taxonomy): Bacteria > Pseudomonadota > Alphaproteobacteria > HIMB59 > CACPNW01. The sequence continues at coordinate 2,469 of CACGUF010000022.1, forward strand.
CTAAAATTTTTTTATTTCTGACTGCATATAAAATTTGTTTTCCTTCCAAGTCTTCAATATTTTTAATTGGAATTTTGCGGGGCACAAAACTGCCTGCTCCAGCTGCTATTACAATACAATTTGCTTGTAGAGTTTTATTGAGACTTGTTTCTACCAGCCATTCATTTGATTCTAGTTTAACGATTTTTTCAACTTGCTGATTTAAATGATATACAGGATTAAAGGGCTTTGCTTGAGCCAATAAATCATCAGTAAGTTCCTGACCAGTAATAGTAACCCTCGATGGTATGTCATAAATTGGTTTTTCTGGATAGAGTTCTGCGCACTGCCCACCTGGTCTGTCTAAATTATCAATTACATGACAAGAAATATTTAGTAATCCTAGCTCAAAAATAGCAAATAAACCAACAGGTCCGGCTCCGATAATAATAACATCAGTTTTTTCAATCATGGGATTTAAATAACAACTTTTATTACTATTTCTATACAATATATTAACATTTATGCAAATTACTGAAGTAGACCTTATTTACCATAAACAAGTCATGATATGGTTAGTTTCATTGACCATAATGGTATTTCTAATTATTATTATAGGAGGCCTAACTAGACTTACTGACTCAGGATTATCAATGGTGGATTGGAGACCGGTACTTGGCACTATTCCTCCATTAAATAAAAGTCAATGGCTTAAGGTTTTTAATGATTATCAACAATCTCCAGAGTTTATATATGTGAATAAAAATATGAACTTAGAAGAATTTAAATATATTTTTTGGTGGGAATGGTTTCACAGGTTCTTCGCAAGATTGATTGGTATTGTTTTTTTAGTTCCCTTTATATATTTCTATTTAAAAAAATATTTGAATATATTTTTTTATAAAAGATTTATTGTAATTTTTATTTTGGGTTTATTGCAAGCTTTCGTTGGATGGTGGATGGTGAAAAGTGGACTTCAAAATGATCCGTACGTAAGTTCATACAGATTAACATTTCATTTGTTTAATGCTATTTTAATTTATTCTTTTTTACTATGGACTAGTATTGAATACTATCATTTAAAAAGTTTGAGCTTTCTAGATTTTAGATCAAAAAAATCATTAATATTAATATCAATTTTTCTTGTTTTTTTAACAATTATAAGTGGTGGTTTCATGGCTGGCTCTAATGCTGGACAATCATTTAATACTTATCCCTTGATGAATGGGAAGTTTATTCCTGATGATATTTATTTAACAGAATTAGGAATATTAAATTTATTTGAGAATACTGTAGCTATTAATTTTAATCACAGATGGATTGCTACTCTAACTTTTATATATACTTTTTCGCTATTTACTTATTTAATTATAAACAAATTTATTGAGTTAAATAATATAATAATCTTTTTTGTTTTATTTATTTTGAGCTTACAATTTTTATTAGGAGTAATGACATTATTATCAAATGTATCTATACAATATGCTAGTTTGCATCAAACAAACTCAATAGTTTTATTATCAATTTTATTATTAGCTTATTTCAAATCAAAAAAAATAGGAGTGTAAATATGAGCAAAAAAATACTTATCTTTGGTGGCACAGGCTCCATTGGATTTTCTATTGCAAAAAAAATTACTGAAGAAGGTTATTCTGCAGTAATTATATCCAGAAACAAAGAAGAGTTAATTGAAAAATCTTCAAAAATTGGCTGCGAATATGAAGTATGCGATGTCTTAAAAAATGAGCAAATTGAAGATATATCTAAAAAATATAATGATTCAGTCATAGGTTTGGCTTACTGTGTTGGATCCATTAACTTAAAACCAATCAAAATTTCTAAGGATGATGATTTTATTGAGAGTTTTAAATTAAATACTTTAGGAGCTATAAACGTAATTAAATCTAATTTAAATGGCTTAACAAAAAATAATGGTTCTATTTTGCTTTTTTCAACAATAGCAGTTCAACAGGGTTTTACAAATCATTCTATAGTTTCATCATCAAAAGGTGCAGTTGAGGGTTTAACTCTCAGTTTGGCTGCAGAGTTTGCTCCCAAAATAAGAGTAAATTGTATAGCTCCAAGCCTGACTGACTCAAAAATGTCACAAAAAATGCTTAGTAATGACACAATAAGAAAGGCGATAGAGAACATGCATCCAATTCCAAAAATAGGTGAAGGTAATGATTTTGGCGATTTATCAAGTTTTCTTTTAAGTGAAAAAAATAACTGGATTACTGGTCAAATATTTCATATTGATGGGGGTAGATCTACACTAAGAATTAAAGCATGAAAATATTCTCATTATTTCTAATTTTAACTTTTTTAACTCTATCATTAAAAGCACAAGCATTTCCAATTCCTGATGATAATGAAGTCAGT
>CACGUF010000023.1 GCA_902576125.1 uncultured Alphaproteobacteria bacterium
GGTGATAGTAAATTTTTTTTAATTACGTTAATTATATTTTTAATTATTATTTTCTTTAAATTGAACTTAAAAAAGTTTTTATATGCAATTTTATTATCTACTATATTAGCTATAACTATCTTAGGTTTAAAAAAAATTTATAGAGATTATGTTCATTATGGTGGAATGGATAAGTTGAATTATCAATATTCGGAAGAAAATGTAACTTATGCTGAAGTTCAAGATTACAGAAACACAGAAGATTTTTTTATAAAACAAAAGCTAGAATTTCTAGTTTACAATAAGAGTTATTTGTATTCAGATATTTGTAGTAATGGATATAAGTTTAAAAATAAAATTATTGAAAATTTAATAACCAGTTTAGTATTTGAAAATGGAAAGTATAAAAAAGAAAAACTAAATTTGGATTTTCTTGAAAATTTTCCTGAAATAAAAGAGTTTTTAAATTTAAAAACTAATTCAACTTGCTATATTTTTTTTAGATTTGTTCACAGAATTGATTTTCTTTCTCCATTAGTGCAAGTTGTCAGTGAAGTAAATGAATTAAATTCTATAAAGGGAAAGACATATATTCCTATTTTGTATACATTTATACCAAGATTTTTTTATAAAAATAAACCAATAGATAATGCGGATGAGGTTTATATGAAGTTAATGAATAATTTAAAAAATAAAGATGACAGAAATAGAACCATAATATCTGTAAGTATTCTTACTGAAGCATGGATTAATTTTTTAAATAAAGGGATATTTATTATTAGTCTTTTAATGGGTATAATTTATATTTCCATAGTTGGATTAATATTCTCAAATAGTATTTTATTAAAATTTTTAGGAGCGTCTTTAATTATTCATGTTGTTAATTTAAATTTATCATTTAAACAAATACTTTCAGGCAGTTATCAGCTCTTCGTATGTTTTGTTATATTTTATTTCTTTTGTAAATTAATGGAAATTTATTTTAACAAAATTATTAAAAAAAATATTGATTAATTTTTCTAAATTTTTTCATTAATACTGTAATCATTGGATATCTAAAATACAAACTTGCAATTTTATAATCTTCTATAAATACCTTTATTAAGTTTTTTATATTTTTATTACTTTCACCACCTAATCTCATGTTAGTTATCGTGAAATTTAAATAACTTATTTTATGATTTGATAAATATATAGATTTTAACATAAAATCATAGTCTGATGAAATTTTATATTTTTGATTAAAAGACAGATCTTTTTCTAAAAGTTTAGAAGAAAAGAAAGTCCCAGTATGGGGAGGCATCCATCCTAAATCTAATTTTTTTTTGTTATACATTCCGCTTTTCCAACTTCTTATAATTTTATTACTTTTATTTACATAATTTATATTTCCATAATAAATAGGTTTTTTTTCATTTTTTATTATATCAATTATTTTTTTTAGAACATTTTTATTATCGAAATAATCATCAGAATTTAGAAAGCAAAAATAATCTCCACTAACTAATTTTAGAGCTTCATTAAATGATTCATATATTCCTATTATTTTTGATTTAGAAATTACTATTTTATTAAAATTTTCTTCTCGTATTATTTTCATTGTATTATCATTCGAGCCTCCATCAACTATAATATGCTCAACATCTTTATAGCTTTGGGAAATAACAGATTCTAGATTTTTAATAATTGTCTCTTCTGAATTTAAAGTAATTGTAATAATTGAAATTTTCATTAATTATTTTCTGCAAATGATATAATTTTCTATAACTAAAATATCCATTTTTGTTCTTAAAAAACAATTTATAGCTTCAGTAGGATGGTTAACTATTGGTTCATTTTCATTAAATGATGTATTTAATAAAATAGGAACTTCTGTTAAATTATAAAAACACTGAATTAATTGATAATATTTATTATTAAGTTCCTTTGAAACTGTTTGAAGCCTACCTGTCCCATCTACATGGCATACCGCAGGTATTAATTCTTTTTTATCTTCTTTAAAATCAATTACATAAGACATATATGGTGAATAAACTGGCTTATCAAACCAATCATCAGCATGATCTTCTAATATTGATGGAGCAAAAGGTCTAAATGTTTCTCTTCTTTTTATTTTTTCATTAAGTATTTGCTTAGCGTTTTTGTTTCTTGGATCCATTAAAATTGATCTATTTCCAAGGGCTCTTGGTCCCCATTCATATGAACCTTGGAACCATCCAATAACTTTGCCATTTGATATTTCTTTGGAGATTTCTTCATTTATGTAATTAAAATCAAATTTTTCATAAAAAATATTATTATAGTTTTTAAGTGATTTAATTAAAATTTTTTCAATATCACTTATATTGTATTTAATACCTAAATAAGGGTTATTGAAGTTTGTATTAGCTTTTGATTTTTTGATAATATCAATACATTCAAGAGCGGAACCGATAGCTCCACCAGCATCACCTGCAGCAGGTGGTACAAATACTTCAAATTTTTCTGAACTATGTATCTTGCCATTCATAACTGAGTTCATTGCACAGCCACCTGAAATACAAATTTTACTCATGTTAGTAATTTTTTTTACATCTTTAAGCATCTCATAAACAATTTCTTCAAATTTCAGTTGAAGTGAACATGCTATATCTTTGTGTTTTTGAGATATAGCTTCATCTGATTTACGTGCCTCTCCAAACAAATTAAAAATTTCTGTTGAGTAAAGTTTTTCAATTTTTGGCTCCTCATTTTCCCATGCATATTTAAAATTTATATCTTGATGTCTAAAATATTTTAAATTGAGCTCATAGCTAGCAGGATATTTGTATTTTATTATTTTATCAAAAACTTCTTTATATAAATCTCTTCCATAAGGTGCTAAACCCATGACTTTATATTCATCACCATAGTTATTAAATCCTAAAAATTGTGTAATAGATTGATAAAAAATTCCTAAAGAATGAGGGAAAGGAGTTTTTCCTTTTGTTATAAATTTACCTGATTTTACATAACCCCATTGTGAACTTATAAAATCACCAAAACCATCAATAGAAATAAATCCTGAGTCTATAAAATCTGACAAGTAATATGATGAATTTATATGTGATTTATGATGTTCAACAAATTTACAATTAAAATTTATATCAGGGTATTTATTTTGAAGTTCAAAAACATACTTATGTATAGTATTTAATCTTTTTTTTGATCTCTTAATTTTTATTATTCTAGAAGGATTTAAAAATAAGTAAGAAAATTTTTCAAATAAATTACCGTATAAGTTAAAATTAAATGCAAGGGTGATGTTTTTATTTTTTTTATGTTGTTTAGAAATACATAATTCAATAGATTGCATGGGAAATCCTGCCCAATGCTTAATTCTATTTAATCTTTCTTCTTCAGAAGCGAAAATTAGTTTATTGTCTTCAATCAGGCATGCAGAAGAGTCCCCATGAAAAGCATTTATGCCAATTATTGTTTTATATGTCATTTGGTTGATTTTAATATTTGATCTTTCATAATATTAATTAAAGGATCAGGTTTTAAATTATTATTATGTGTAAAAATATTTTTTTTTATAAGATTATAAAAATCGTCTCTAGAATTTGCAGTATAAATCAAGTCAAGGCTATTCAATTTTTTAAATAAATCCAACTGATGATTATTTATGTGCTCATTTAAATCGCCCGATCTAGGTATTATAATTGGTTTTTTTTTACTTTGTAGACATTGAAATATGGTACCTGCTCCCGCATGCGCAACCACAACTTGACTATTCGAAATATTATGTTGATGCTCATTGATATCGTAAAAGGTTTTAAAATCATATAAACTTGATTTATTAATTTTATTATGACCACTCTGGATAATTATAGGCTTAGGTAACAAATCAATTGAGTCAAAAATTAAATCAAAAAACCTTTTAAAAGGTTTTTTTAAATTTCCAACTGTACAAAATGTTCCGTTCAAAATCTTTCCACTAATATTCCTTTTGGAAAGTATTTTTTTAGACTATCCCATCTAAAATAAAAAGTATCTGACAAATAATACATTATTTTTCCAGTTAAACTTGGTTTGGTCACACTTGTAATTGTTTCTATATAAATAATTTTACTGTGAAATAACAATTTACACCATATAGAAAATGGAACAATAGGACTGGCGCCTGTAGATAAAATAATTTTTGGTTTGATTTTATATAAAATTATTAAAGCTTCAAAAAGATTTATTAATTGTTTTAAACTACGCTCAGCATGTGTAATAAAAAATGTTTTATTTTTCATATATTCATCTAATTGAATTTTATCATTTAAACAATAAGTGTGCTCAAATTTAGAATAACATTCTTTTAGCTCTAATAATT
>CACGUF010000024.1 GCA_902576125.1 uncultured Alphaproteobacteria bacterium
TTATTGGAGTAGGAGGCATTTCAAGTGGCCATGAATGTTATGAAAAAATTAAAGCAGGTGCTAGTTTAGTTCAATTATATTCAGCCTTAGTTTATCAAGGGCCAAAAATAATTAATAAAATTTTAAAAGAGCTAAATGAATTAATTACAATTGACGGATATAAAAATATATCAGAAGCTATAGGCAAATCTTCTTAATGACAAAAATAATAGATAGTATTTCTGATATTTATAATAACTATGATTTTTTTATTTTAGATCAATGGGGAGTAATGCATGATGGTCAACAAGGATACAAGCATGCAATTGAAGCAGTAGCTAGACTAATTGATGAAAATAAAAAACTTATAATAATTTCAAATTCTTCAAAAAGAAAAATAAGTTCAGTTAATAGATTAAAATATCTTGGATTTGATAAAAATCATTTTATAGAAATCATGACTAGTGGTGAAATGATTTGGCAGGAGTTATTTAACTCATCTGATAAATATGGTGCTCAAATGAAAAAATGTTTTCATATATTTGATACTTCAAAGGAAGATGGTAAGGATTTTAGAATTGGATTAGAAAAATTTGAATTCGTATCAAATATTAAGGAGGCTGACTTTATACTTGCTTGTACTCCATTTGAAAATACTGAACCTTTAGATTATATTACAATTTTAAATAATGCTTTAGATAAAAATCTAATTATGTTTTGTGCTAACCCAGATTTTGTAACAATTGAAAAAAATAATGACAAAAATATTTTTTTGCATGGGGACTATTGCAGATTTATATGATCATATGGGTGGAAAAGTTGTTATTTTAGGTAAACCATCCAAACAAATATATTTAGAGTCTACTAAGAAAATTAATCAACTTGATCTATCAAGAATACTAGCTGTAGGAGATTCATTGGATCACGATATTTTAGGTGCTCATAATTTTGGCATAGATAGTGTTCTGATTACTACTGGAATCCATAAAGATTTATTCGAAAATGATATAGAAACAGGCCTAAAAAACATAGAAAGTAATAAGAAATGGAAATTTGAACCTTCGTATGTGTGTGAAAATTTTTCTTTTTAACTTTGCTTGACAAATAATCATTTATATTTACTAACCCCTTCCATTATGACAATGAAATGTGAACTAACAGGCAAAACTTTCCAAACCGGAAATAATGTAAGTCATGCAAAAAATAGAACAAAAAGAAGATTTTTGCCTAATTTACAAAAAATTACTTTCATAAGTGAAAAACTTGGTCAGAAAATTCAACTTAAAGTAGCAGCTAGCACTATAAGAACTGTCGAAAAAAAAGGTGGACTAGATGATTTTTTAGTTTCTACTCCTAATAGCAAGTTACCAGAGAAAGCTAAAAAATTAAAAAAAACTATCCTAAGTAAAATCAACTAATCCTTAAATGGATTTCTTTATTAACTTTACGTCATATTTAAGTTCATTAAATACTTTTGTGTTATGGGCTATAATGTTGTTTTTTTGCTTTTCATCAATTTTAATTTTTTTAAAATTATTTGGTTATGCAGGTCTTTATGTATATTCCGCATTGGCTGTTATAATTGGTAATATTCAAGTTTTAAAAACAGTAGACTTTTTTTATTCCCCTGAGCCTGTAGCTTTAGGTACCGTATTATTTGCTTCTACATTTCTATGTACAGATATTTTATCTGAATATTTTGGTAAAGAAAAAGCCAAAACAAATGTATTAATTGGATTTGTAGGTTTTCTATTTATGACAATTATTATGCTAATTACTATTGGTTTTAATCCATCAACTAATGATTGGGCTCAAGATAGTTTAGCAAATGTATTTACACCTATGTCTAGATTTTTTATTGCGAGTATGATTGCTTATCTTGTTAGTCAATATTTTGATGTTTGGATTTACTCAACTATTAAAAGATTTACAAAAAATAATTTTTTATGGCTAAGAAATAATCTATCTACAATTTTATCTTCTTTGGTTGATAATACTGTGTTTAGTATTCTTGCTTGGATTGTTTTAAATCCTAATCCAGAAACTTTTTATAATGTTATTATGATTTATATTCTGGGAACTTATGTGCTGAGAATATTTATCGCACTAATTGACACACCTTTTTTGTATTTATCAAAAACGTTTCTTCCAAAAAAATGACAAACTTTTCATGGAAGATCGACTATCAATCAAAAAATAACAATGCAAGAACTGGAACATTAATTACACCTCATGGTAAAATTAGAACTCCTGCATTTATTTTTTGTGCAACTAAGGGTGCTTTAAAATCATCAACTACTAATTTAGCTAAAGACAATAATACCCAAATTATATTATCTAATACTTATCATTTAATGCTTCAACCAGGCAGTGAATTAATTGCAAATCATGGTGGATTACATAAATTTTTAAATTGGAATGGTCCTATGCTTACAGATAGTGGCGGATTCCAAGTTTTTTCTTTAGGTCATGGTTCTGTTGCAGATGAGATTAAAGGAAGAACAAATACTAAGAGAAGCAAAACACTATTAAGTATTAGTGAAGAGGGATGTTTATTCAAATCATATTTAAACGGATCCTTGAAATTATTATCACCTGAAAAATCTATAGAAATTCAAAGAAACCTTGGAGCTGATTTAATATTAGTTTTTGATGAATGTACTCCTTTCCATGTAGATAAAAATTATACTGAAATCTCAATGAGAAGAAGTCACAGATGGGCAATAAGATCTTTAAATCGTTTCAATTCATTTATTACTTATAAACCTAGTTATGGTTCAGCAGGAGAGCAAAAAATATATGGCATAATTCAAGGAGGTATTTATGAGGATCTTCGTGAAGAAAGTATAGATTTTAATTTAAATAAAATTGATACATTTGGAATAGCAATTGGAGGAAGTTTGGGATCTTCGAAGGAAGAAATGTACAAAGTTGTGAATTTTACTGCACCAAAATTAGGTAATAAACATCCAATACATCTTTTGGGGATTGGAGACCCAAGAGATATATGGAAATTAGTTAAAAGTGGTATTGATACGTTTGATTGTGTGAGTCCAACTAGATTAGCTAGGCATGGCTCAGCATTAATTAAAGGCTCATTAGGAAAGAAAAATATTAAAAATAATGAATTTGCTAATGATTTATCTCCAATCGATATAAATTGTAGTTGCTATACTTGTAAAAAGTATTCAATAGCTTACCTCCATCATTTATTTAAAGCAGGTGAATTACTTGGTTTGCAACTTATTACAGCACACAATATGTATTTTATGAATCATTTGATGCAGTTGATAAGAAATTCTATTGAAAATGATAGCCTGGATAAAGCTGAAAAAGAATGGTTTAATTAATTTGAAATATTTCAGATAATTCGTTAAGAAGTACTTCTCCTAGTTGATCCACATCCATTATAGTAACTGCCTTTGAATAATATCTAGAAACATCATGACCTATTCCAATAGCAATTAATTCAATATCTTTTTTATTTTCGATTTGGTTTATTATATCTCTTAAATTTCTCTCTAGATAATTTCCTGGATTTACAGATAATGTTGAGTCATCAACAGGAGCACCATCACTAATAATTATAAGTATTTTTCTTTTTTCCTGTCTATTTTTTAATCTATTGTTAGCCCACAATAGAGCTTCTCCATCAATATTTTCTTTTAAGATTCCCTCTCTCAAAAGAAGACCTAAATTTTTTTTTGATCTTCTTGAAGGTGATTCAGCTGATTTATAAACTATATGTCTAAGGTCATTTAATCTTCCAGGATTACTTGGTTTGCCATCTTTAATCCATTTTTCCCTAGACTCTCCACCTTTCCATGCTTTAGTTGTAAAACCAAGAATTTCAGTCTTAATTAGGCATCTCTCGAGTGTCTTTGCTAAAATATCACTGCATAAGGCCGCAACTGTAATTGGCCTACCTCTCATAGAACCAGAATTATCAATTAACAGTGATACAACAGTATCTTTGAATTCCACTTCCTTTTCTTTTTTGTAAGATAGCTTATTTTGAGGATTAGCTATTATTCTTGA
>CACGUF010000025.1 GCA_902576125.1 uncultured Alphaproteobacteria bacterium
GGGATTAATTTAATATTACAATTTTTAAAATAAAACTTTATTTTTTCTTTTTCTAAATTTGAAGTTGCGTGAAAAGTATCAACTTTTTTTAAGTATCTTTTTAAGCAAAATAACCATAGTTTTTTTAATAAAGTATTTTTATTTTTAATTAATTCTTTATCAAGAATTCCACGTGGTGATAAAATAATTTTTTTATTATATACTGAAGACAAAATTAATGAAATAGCCGTTGGAAAATTAAACACTGAATGTATATGTACTATTTGATAATTTTTAATATTTCTAAATAAGAAAAAAAACATACTAATAGAAATATAAAATTTTGAGAATAGTCTTCTAAAATAAAACACATTTACTCCATTTACTATTTGTTTTAAATTAGATTTGAAATTTTTTTCATTACCTTTATTTGTTGTACATACATCTACTGTGTAATTTTGCTTAATTAAATTTTTTGACAAATAATGTATTTGAAATATTGGTCCTCCAAATTCATATGCAGGAAAATATGTTGGAACTACAATTAAAATTTTCAATGTAAATTTGTATAAGGTTTGGTATTAAATATTTTTAATCCCTCAATTAATTCTTTTATTCCATCTTCAATACTAATTTCTGGTTTGAAGCCCATTTTTTCTATTTTTTCATTAGAAACTAGATAATTCCTCTGGTCTGGATCCTTACCTGTATTGGACTTATATATTTCAAAATCTGGTAAAAATTTTTTAATTAATTCACATAATTCATATTTTGACAAATTTGCATCACTAAGACCTACATTAAATATTTCTCCTACGAATTTTTTTGGATTGTCTATTGCTATTTTAAAAGTCGCTGCCACATCCCTTACATGTATAAAATTTCTTTTAAAATGTGATTCAAATAAAACTATTGATTTTTCATTTAGTGCCTTGAAAGTGAAATCATTAACCAATAAATCCAAACGCATTCTTGGCGACATACCAAAAACTGTAGCTAGTCTAAAACTAATTGAATTCTGTCTTTCCATTAAGATTTTTTCAATTTCAACTTTTTCTTTTGCGTATAGTGATAATGGGTTTAATTCAGAATTTTCATCACAATAATTATTTTTATTTCCAGAACCATACGCAGAATTAGTTGTTGGCATTATCACTAATTGATTTTTTGATAATATTTTAAACAGACTGAGTATGCTGTCTTTATTTATACTAGATGCAGCCCAAGGATCTTTGTTGCATAATGGTGCACCTACATAGGCAGCTAATGGAATTATTATATCAAATTCTTTAATTATATTTTCTAAAATATTTATATTTCTACAATCTTCTTTAATTAAACTAAAATTTTTGTCTAAAAATAAAGTTGATAATGAAGACTGATTATATTTATAATTATCTATAACTGTAACCCTGTGTCCACTAGTAAGTAATAAAGGTGTTAGAATTGAACCAATATACCCTGCGCCTCCAGTAATTAAAATATTCATCTTTTTACCTTACTTAATACACTGTATAAATATTTAATTTCTTTTTTTAAATCTAGAGGGTAGTTTCCAACAAAAAAACCGTAATCATGAGCATAATTTGCATTATTAATATTTTTATATACTGAGTAATTAAAATACTTTCGAACTTCATGTCTTAAAAAACTGCCACCTGTGATTATTCTAAATTCTATTGAAGATTTTTTTAATAAATTAAATATCTTATTTTTTAATTTTTTATATTTTGGTCTTAAAATTAATGTAAAACTGAACCATGAACTGTAATGATTTTCTTGTTGTATGATAAACATATCATTATCAGAAAATATTTTTTTAAAGTATGCAGCATTTCTTCTTCTTATATCGATTGATTTTTTTAATTTTTTTAGTTGCACAATACCAATTGCAGCAGAAATTTCAGTAGGTCTTAAATTGTATCCTGGTAAAATAAATCTATACGCTTCGTAAAAAGAATTCTTTGATTTATTTACAAGTAAATTGTTTTTTGGAAGATCTCTAGTCCACCCATGAGATCTTAAGGATTTGCCTAACTCATAAATTTCTCTATTGTTTGTCATTATAACACCACCTTCTATAGTAGATATATGATGAGAAAAAAAAGTGCTATGAGTACTAATATCTCCAAATGTTCCACAATATTTTTTATTTATTTTTGCTCCCATTGACTCACAATTGTCTTCAAAAAATATTATCTTTTTTTTATTACATATTTCTCTCATTTTATCTAAATGAGCAGGATTTCCTAAAATACTGACTGCTACACATAGTTTAGTTTTTTTTGTTATAGATTTTTCAAATTTTTCAATATCCACATTTAGTGTGTTCAGATTTATATCAACAAATTTAAGCTTTAACCCATATTGCTGTAGAGGATTAAAAGTTGTAGACCATGAAACTGCGGGCACAATTACTTCATCTCCTTTTTTTAATTTATTTTTTTTTGTAAAAAATAAACTAGCTATTGATATTAAATTTGCAGAAGAACCTGAATTAGTCATTATGGCATATTTACAACCAAAATATTTAGCAAATAAATTCTCAAACTTTGTTACTTTAGGTCCATAAGTAAATCTATTTGATTTAATTACTTCTTTAATGGCATTTATTTCTTTTTTATCCCAATTATCTGAAGCTAACTTATATTTCATTTTACTATTCAAAAATTTTAATCACTTTATTAATAATATCATTTTCATCAAAAAAATATTTCTTTTCAAGATAAAAACCTGCTGGAACTGGCGTTTCTGGCAAAGTAATTTTTATAGGATTACATTTTAACTTATTTCCTATTTTTTCAGAAATAAATGATATAATCTCAGATGCTATACCTCCCATAGGCCAATCATAATCAACAACCATAATTCTTCTAGTCTTACTTACAGATTGTAAAATAGTTTTTTTGTCATATGGTTTAATTGTTCTTAAATCAATTATTTCTATAGATGCATTTATTTTGTTTTGAATCTTGGCACATGCTTTTTTACTAATTCTAATGAGTAAGATGAAGAGATAATTGTTAAATCTCTGCCTTTCTTTATTATATTAGCTTTTCCAATAGGAACTTTATAAAATCCTTTTGGGACATGGCCACTAGATCTCATTAACCACCTATGTTCTATGATTATAACTGGATTATTATCTGCTATTGCTGAAAGCATTAGGCCTTTTGCATCATGAGGATTTGAAGGCATAATTATTTTTAAACCTGGAACTCCTAAAAGCATACCATGAACACTCTGAGAGTGTTGTGGGCCAGATCCCCAACCTCTTCCAATTGCTGACCATATCACCATCGGTACCCTACTTTTTCCATTATCCATCCAATGAATTTTAGACGCATGATTAACTATTTGATTAAATGTGAGTAAAATAAAATCAGGTCTATTATGAAGATATACTGGTCGAGCTCCATGCATAGAAGCTCCTACACAAATACCTGTCATAGACTCCTCAGATAAAGGTGTGTCAAAAATTCTTTCATTGCCAAATAGATTTAGTAGATCTTTTGTTATTCCAAAAAAGGGTTTTGGATCATTTACTCCTTGACCTAATACAAATACATTTTTATCAAAATCCATAGCTAATTTTAATGCTTCATTTACTGCCTCAACATAAGATAAATTTCTAGTATTTTTTCCATCTTCATTAAAAGTTGGTAAATTTTTAATATATTTT
>CACGUF010000026.1 GCA_902576125.1 uncultured Alphaproteobacteria bacterium
GCATAATGTTTATTATTCAGTTAAAGCACAAGGAAACGATGTGAGAGTTTATGCTACAGATGTATGTGTGCCTATTTCAAATTTAGTTGAGTGTATTCAATTTGCTGAAAAAGAACTGCAAGGTACTGGTTTAAAAGCACCTATGGTAGGTCATGTTGGGGATGGTAATTTTCATGTCACAATTGTTTATGATCCAAAAAAAGATAATGAATATAAATATATAAGAGACTTTAGTAATAAACTCATAAATAAAGCTCTTGAATTAGAGGGCACAATTACTGGAGAACATGGAGTTGGTCTGCAAAAAAAAGAATATTTAATTAAAGAGCATCCAAAAACTGTTCCTTACATGAAAATAGTAAAGAAAGCTTTTGATCCAAATAATATAATGAACCCAGGAAAAATTTTTGATTAATTTATATTTTTTCTACTTTTTCACTTTTAATAGATCTATAAATTGCATCTAAAACTTTAACTGTTTTAAGTCCAATATCTGCATTAGCATGATTTTCAACTTGTTTACTTAGACATATATCGACGAAAGTATCTAGTGGAGCCTTAGTACTATAAGCCATAGTTCCATCTCCTTCTTTAATTTCATCATTAATTTCACTTCCGTCATTTAACCGAATCAATAGTCTCTCTCTTTTAATCTCCATGTCTAGGTAAAGTGTACCTTTTGTGCCATGCACAGTTATATAAAAAGTGCCACCAAAACCCTTGGGCACATAAGCACATCCAGAAAAAGATCCTGTAGCCCCATTTGAAAATTTAACCGATATTGCATCCGTATAATCCACATTGGTAGGTGATGGCACTGAAAAACAAAATGCTTTTTCTGGTTCTAATTTAGTTACTTTAAATACACCGCCAAACATATGAGAGAGTTGGCCCCAACCATATCCTCCCCCTTTATTTGGATCTGACCAGGTAGATGCTAAAGGTTGAAATGTATGTTCTTCTGATTCACTTAAAGCTATTCCTTGAAAAAGATCAACTAAAGAAGAAGAAAAGGCCGCATCAATGTGTCTTACTTCACCTATAACTCCATCACTTATATATTTTTCTGCTTTAGGCATAAAGTGAGTAAAATTAAATCCATTTGGAACTAAGATTTCTTTGTTTTGTTCTTTAGCAAGTTTATATAATATTTCTGCATCATGACTGTTTGTAGTCATAGGCTTTTCTATTAATACATGGCATCCTTGTTCTAGAGATGCTTTTGCATTTTCAAAATGAGCAAAATGTGGTGAGGCAATTACTACACCATCTAGCGGACTAAAATTTAACATTTCCTTAAAATCAGTTGAAGCAAAATTAAAACCAAATTTATTTTTTACAAAATCTAATTGATCTTGCTCTAATTTACATACACTTACTAACTCTACATCGTCTCGCTTTTTTAAATCAGGTATGTGAAATTCTGTTGCCCACCAACCTGCTCCAATAACTCCAATTTTTGCTTTACTCATAATCAATCCAAATGCATTTGAATGGGAAGTAGATATGGAAAATTAGTTTTTGGATCAATATCTGCCTTTAAAATATCAGACATGTATTCTCCCCACTTCTTGTTAACATCACTTTTAACTATGTGATCAATCGATTTTTGTAAATCATCAGTTTCGAAATAGCCAAACAAAGTTAAACCATGTCGAAAAATATTATAATTTCTTAAACCAGCTTCACTAAGCATTTCTACCATTTCAGGCCAGATTTCATCATGTCTTTTTTTATATTCTTGTTCATATCCAGGTCTTACTTCTAAAACCCATGCATAATTTTTCATACTATTTCCTTTCATAATAAGTTGCCCTACCAATACTTAAATCAAATACAGATCTAGTGCGTAACAATTTTCCTAGAGCTCCTCCAGTTATTAATGAAGTTATATTATCTATGTCTATCTTGTTAATATATGTGTCCATTTATTTTTGTGATTTAGAATAAATATAATTTGTTAAAATAATAGCTATAATTAACATAGCACCTAAAATAGTTAACTGTGATTCAATTTTTATTCGCGCAACATTAAATCCTGCTCGTAATATAACAACAATCCAAAAAGCAACAAAAGTTCCAAAAATGTTACCTCTTCCCCCAAAAATATAAGTCCCACCTAACATAACCATTAAAACAATTTCTAGTTCAGCGCCCGTAGCCATATTAAAACGAGCTACTGCCAGCCTTGAAGTAGTAAGAACACCGGCCACTCCACTAATTACACCTGAAAAAGTAAATAATAGTAATTTTATTTTATCAACTTTAATACCAGAATATTTTGCAGTTTGAGGATTGGTACCAATTAGATAAAGTTGTTTACCATAAATTGTAGAGCTCAATAAAAAACCAATTACTATAGCAAAGACTGTAAATATAATTACTGGTATTGGAATTATACCAACGTAACGATAATCAATTCCAATAAACCAGGAAGGATAACCTCCAAGTGAAAAATCACTTGCTAAAGCTTGAGCAATACCTCTATATAAAGTTAATGTTCCGATTGTTAAAATGATAGAAGGAATTTTTAATTTCGTTACTAAAATTCCATTAAACAATCCACATAAAGCTCCTGATAAAACTCCAATTAAAACAGATATAGGCATTCCAAAACCAGCATTATAAACAGTTCCAAAAATTACTGCTGTTAAGGCTATCATAGATGCAATTGATAAATCTATCTCTCCAGAAATAATGATTAATGTCAGCACAATTGCAATTAACCCGTATTCAACATATGGTGTTGCCGAATCCATAATGAATGCCAAGTCAGCAAAAAATGGAGATAACTGAAGTGAGGCAATAATAGAAAGTATTAATAAAATAACTGCCACCCATTCTGGTCTTATTATCCAATAACGAAGTGTAGGATTTTCACTTAAATAGATTGAAATTTTATTAAGCATTAGCGCCTCCACTTAATTTTTTCATTCTAAATATGATAAGCTGATCTAATGAAAGTGCGAGTACAATTATTAAACCATATATAGCTTTCTGAAACTCTCCCGGAATATTTAAAACAGGTAAAGCAACATTTATAATACCTAATAATAATATACCTAAAAAAGTACCAAGAACACTTCCTGAACCTCCGGTTATACTTGTGCCACCAATAATGACTCCAGCAATTACGATAAATTCAATACCAACACCTGTTACGCCTGGATTAACATAACCAAATCTTGATGCATAAAATAAACCAGCCACACCTGCGAGCATACCGCAAACCCCAAAACAAAATAAAGTAACTTTAGTAACATTAATTCCCTTAAGATGTGCAGCTTCAGGATTACTTCCTGTAGCATAAATTTCTCTTCCCAAAACTGAGTGACGCATAATTAAATGTGTAATCAAAACAATTATTACAGATAAAATCAAAATTGCAGGAATTGAAAAAAGGAAAGATGTTTGAGAAAAAGAAATTATATGAACTGGAATATCATTTCTATCTATTTGTCTGCCCCCACTCACTATAAAAACAAGGCCTCTATAAAGACTAAGCGTACCAAGTGTTACAATAATAGAATGAACATTAAAACGTGTAACAATTATTCCGTTTACTAAACCCATAACTGTGCCTACTGATGCTGTAATTAATAATGCCATCAAAAGAGATGTTTCAGGAT
>CACGUF010000027.1 GCA_902576125.1 uncultured Alphaproteobacteria bacterium
TATTCCTCAAATTTTTAAAGTTTTCAAGATGAGTTGAGAGAATATTGGTAATAAAAATTTGTGATGGTTTTACTAATTTTGTTAATTCTCTAATTTCAGTAAAATTATTTGTTCCCATTTCAAATATTGCATAATCAGATTTTAAATTCATATTTAAAATTGAAATCATAACCCCTAAATTATTATTATAACTTTTAATTGAAGCCGACACCGTAAAATTTTTTTCTAAAAAAAATTTCAAATTTTCTTTTAAAGAAGTTTTTCCAGCACTTCCTGTTATGCCCAAAACTTGACCATTATATAATGATCTTTTATTTTCGGATAAATTAAGCAAAAATACTTGAATATTTTCTACTAATAATATTTTTTTACTTTTTTTGGATATCTTAGTTTCTTTATCTGTTATGCAATATTTAGCACCAGCATTAAGAGCATCATTTATAAATTTGCTTCCATGAATATTGGATCCTTTTAAAGCTAAAAAAACATCATTTTTTTTAATATCTTTACTATTTATTTTAACTTTATTTTTTGAAGAAATTATATACTTTTTTACACTCTCTAATAATACCATGGTTATTTAATAAAATTTTTTGCTATTTTATAATCATTAAATTCAATTTTTTTATCCTTAATTATTTGATACTTTTCATGTCCTTTTCCAGCAATTATAAGAATATCATTTGTATCTAACTTTAAAATTGCTTCATATATAGCTTTTCTTCTATTAGGTATTTCAACTCCTTTTGAGCAATATTTTTTTATACTTTCCCTAATACTTTTAGGATTTTCATATCTAGGATTATCATCAGTTATATAAACTTTATTTGCGTATTTTTTTGCAATTATTGCCATTTTTTTTCTTTTTTCTTTGTCTCTATTTCCTCCACAACCAAAAACAAGAGAAGGTTGAAAGTTATTGTAAGAAAAAGTTTTTAAAATATTTTTAAGAGCATCAGGAGTATGAGCATAATCTATTATGATCTTTGATTTTTGTTTACTTAAATTTATTATTTCAAATCTTCCTGGAGCAGACTTTAATTTATGTAAACTATTAATTATTTTCTTTATACTAATATTCATAGCTAATGCACAGGCAATTGCACATTCAATATTTTCCTTTTGAATATTGTTTAATAGTTTAAAATTTGTTATTTTATATTTTTTGCCAAATATATATATTTTTAAAAAATTTTTTTTGCAAAAATAAACATCTTTATCTCCAAATGTAATAATTTTAATTTTTCTTTTTTTGATTTTCTTAACTAAGCTTTGATAATTTTTCAAACGTGAATTTATTATCGCAATACCATCATGATTTAGGATCTTAGTAAATAACATAAATTTGCTATTCTTATAAGACGTAAAATTTTTATGATAATCTAAATGATCATGTGTAAGATTCGTGATTGCTGCAATATCTATATTAAAATTGTCAAAACGACCCTGATGTAATCCATGACTAGAAGCTTCAGATATAAAGCTATATTTATTTTTTATATTTGAATTAGCAAATTGAAAAAGATTTAAATTACTTGGCGTAGTTAATTCGGAACTTTTGTATTTTTTTAAATCAATAAAATATCCTAATGTGCCAGTTAATTTTGTAGGAATATTATTTATTTTACAAATTTGAGCTAAATACCATGTTGTTGAAGTTTTTCCATTAGTTCCTGTAATTGCAACAGAAACTTTTGGTAAAAAAGGTTGCCTGAGATTAACTAATTTTAAAATTTCTTTTTCTAATTTTTTAACAATAATTTGATTCAAAGAAGAATTTTTTATAAAATCATTAGATATAATAGTCTTCAAATTTTTTGAAATTGCATTTTTTAGGTATGATAATTTAAAATGTTTATTTTGATTTACTACTAAAAGAGTGCTTTCATTTACATTGTTAGAGTGATCGCTTACGTATTTTATTTTTTTTTTAGGTAATATTCCTATTATTTTTGCATTATTAAAGATATCTTTCAGATCAGAGAAAAGCATATGTAGATTCTTGAATTTGTTTTGAGTAAGCTTTTATTAAATTATCATGTCTATATGAAGGCAAGTTCAATATTTTAATCATTTCAAAAATAATTTTTTTAACAAGGGGTGCATTTACAACAGCTCCAGTCATTCTTTGTGAAGAGTCACTAGTTTTTTTAGGATATTTTATTGCAGTATAAACGACATATCTTGGATTATTAATTGGGAATATTCCTATAAAAGATGTTCTATTTCTATCTTTATAGTAACCTCCATTAGGATGCAATAATTCAGATGTTCCAGTTTTGCCTCCTATTGCATATCCATCAATTTTTACTCTTGGGCCTGTAAACTTAGTTTTAGTAATAACGGCATCCAATAAACTTAAAAAATAATTAGATGAGTCCTTTTTTAATAGAATATTTTGATCAGGTTTTTTTTCTGTGTTTAAAACAAACGTTGGATTAACAACATAACCATTATTAGCCAATGAAGCATAAGCTTTTACTAAATGAAGTGGTGTTACAGAAAAACTGTGGCCAAAACCAATTCTAGTAGTCTCATGCTCTCTCCAATTATTAGGATTTCCGAGAGGTTTTTCAACTTCAGAAAGCTGTGTATTTATTTTTTCGAAAAACCCTAATTTATTAAAAAACTCTTTTTGATTTTTCTTTCCAATCTTAAGCGCTATTTGAGCAATACCAATATTTGATGACTCCACAACAATTTTTTCTACATCGTATAACCCATTATCCTTATACTTATCATGATCTTTAACCCCTTTTATACTTTTTTTAACATCAAAAACCATAGTTGGATTAATAATTCCGTAATCATAACCATTTACAACTGTTATAGGTTTAAAAGTTGATCCCATTTCATAATTTGATTGGATGACTCTATTAATTAAATTAAATTCATTAAAACTATTATTATTATTAGGATCAAAATCTGGATAACTTACAGAAGATAGAATTTCACCATTTGATATATCCATCACTACTGCTAAACCTGACTCTGCTTTGTAAGAATTTATAGTTTCTAATAAATTATTTCTAACTGATTGCTGAAGATTTATATCAATTGATAAAGTAATATTTTTAGAATTTGATAATGATTTATTATAATACCTTTCAATTCCTCTTTGACCTATTTGATCTATATTTACAAAACCAACAATATGTGAAGAAGTGTTTTTAAATGGGTAAATTCTTTTACTTTCATTATGAAATTCTAAATTAATTTCACCAAGATCAATAATTCTTTGATGCTCATAAGGTGTAATATTTCTTTTTAACCAAACAAAATTTTTTTCACTTTGTAGTTTATTTTTAATTATTTCTTTATCAATATTTAAAATATTTTCTAATCTATTTGACAGAACATCAATATTATTTATTAGATTAGGTCTGGCAGATAATGATTTTGATTCGATTGATGCAGCTAAAACA
>CACGUF010000028.1 GCA_902576125.1 uncultured Alphaproteobacteria bacterium
AAAAGTAATGCTGTCTCAGCAAGTAATGGTTGAAAAAAAGAAAAAATAAAAGGAGGGCTAGATATAAAAATTAAAAATACTAAATAAACTATTAAATTATTTTTATTTGTTGATAGAATTGCAAAAAATAATGCAATACTAAAAATTATAAATTGTATCCAATATATCGATTTTTCATTTTTAATTAAATCAAAAAACAAAATGATATTTTGTGATATTCCCACAAAGGGCTGGAATCTGTTTTCATGTGTGACAGGATTGTAATATGGCCAATTTTTAGAGTACATGTAAAAAGAGTCTCCAGAAAACAAAGTTTTAAAAAAATAATTAGAAGAATCTATAAAATTATAATTTGCTGAAAATGTAACAACTAAAAGTGGTAATATGATTACTAATAAATAGTAAAAAAAATTAATTTTATTCAAATTCATAAAAAATGTATATAGTATATATTTATATACATATGAGATAATTATTTTGTATGTTTATATCTTTTTATTTTGATATATTGGATTTTACTGGATTAATTATATAGAATACCTTGAAAATTTACTTTAACAATTTTATTTCTCTTTTTTTTATTTCAGCATATTTTTTTTTAATATTCAATTCATCAATGAGTATATTTGATGGACACATATCAGCTGAAGAAATTTTGTTTAGAGGAGAATTTATAAAATGGCTAGAAAGTTCAGTAGTAACTTCAGGGAGATTCGTACCCTTTTCAAATACTTTTAATATTCTTTTATTTAACTTAACAGACAGCATTTTATATTTTGCTTTATTAAGACTATTTATCATTTTACTAACTTTCTATTTTTTAAAAAAAATATTTAACGAATTAAATATAACCAAATACTATATATGGGCTCTAGTCATAATTTGTTACAATCATGCTTTCTTGAATGGTCAATATCTTACATCTTTTGAAAGTGATATCGCATTATTAGTGACCATAATTTTCTATATTGATATTAAAAATAAAAACACAGGTGCTCAAATATATGAGAATTTTATAATAATTATATTAATGATTTTTTTATTAGGATTAAAAGAATCAATGTTTGCTTTCTTTTTTGCTTATACTTTTTTAAAATTTTTTTTTTACAAAACAGAAAGAATGCAAATTAAAATTATTTATATATTAATTCTTTTAATATATTTAATTGTTTATTATAAAATTACTTTTATTAATATAGACTTAAATAATTTATATGGCCTCCAAAAAAATGATGTAGATAAATTTGTTGAGATAATTAAAATATCTATTAATTATATTGTTTCTTTTCCTTTATTATTTGCTTGTATAATTTTATTATCTTTTAATTTGTTGAAAAATTTATTTAGAAAAAAAAATAAAAAAATCACAATTGAAGAAATATACTTCATTGCAGGTATATGTTATATAGGAGTTTATCTCCTTTTAGATTTATTTGCTTTTAGATATGTTCTTCCTCTATATTATATTCTAATTCCATTAAGTTTATCAGCTTATAATCAATTTAACAAAAAAAATTATATAAATTATTTTATTATTTTTATTTTTACAGTTGGTCCAGCATACAGTAATTCTATTGAATTAATTAATAACTACTCCTCCAAAATTTATAATAATAAATTAAATAATGATCTAAGATTATTAAGTAATATTAGAGAACCAAGCGATATTGGAATTATTTATAATTTTGAATCCGAGTCTAAATTTCTTCTAGAAAATCAAAAACATGATAGAAATGATTTTGGAAATATACTTCTATACTTTGAAGATAAAAATAATTTTTTTATAAAAAAATATCCTTTAAATTCAATTATAAAAAATAAAGATTATTTAATTAATGAAATAATTATCTCTCTAATTAAGGACGATTCAATATTACAAAAAAACTTAATGCAAACTATTGATAATAATATTTATGACAAATCTACTTATATACGTCTTTGCAAAGAACCTATTTTAATCAAATCAATTATAAGAGCTAAAAATTGTAGTAAATTAATAACCAGTATAAGTATTAAAAGATGATTAATACAATTTATCGAAATATCTTTTTTTACTTAACAATTTTTTATATATTATCTTCATATTTGCTATTCCCTTATTTGTCTTCACAAATAAATCCAAAGTATATTTTTTATGTAACTAATCAATATTTCTAATCATTAATATTCTTTTTAATAAAATATTTAAAGATTTTCAGTTCAAATTTATTAAACAAAAAAACATAATTTTTGTTGCATATATTTTGTTTTTTACTTCCTTATTCTCAAAATTTTTAAACATAATGAATGGCTCTGTTCTAAATTTTGAATATAGCGATATTAAATCTAATTTATTTTATATTGAGTATTTCTCATCAATGAATGTATTAAGTTTACTTTCATTATTATTTTTTATAGCCGGTTACTATATTAAAAATAAAAAAACAAACATATATTTATTTTTAATACCAACTATATACTTTATTTTCTTTCTTTTGTTTTCACATGGTGGAAGAATTAATTTTATTATACTCATATTGTTTATATATTTATTTGAAATTTATAATTTTACAAATTTTAAAAATTTTTTTATTAAATTTTTTTCATTTTTTATTATATTTTTTATGCTCTTTAATATTTTAACTATAAAAAAAGATGCAACATCATTAGTATACGTAGGCATTCATGTTTTAGATTTAAATAAAGAAATTTATTTTGAAGATTTAGATTACAAAAACAAAAAAATTATTGATGTAATACTTAGTAAAAATTTAGTTTTTTTCAAATGTAAAAAAAATCTAGGGGAATACAAAGATAGAAGCAAATATTCAAAATACGATAAATGTAAAAATTATGGCTTTAATGATTACAGTGTTAAAAGTAAAAAAATTACTCAAAATTTAAAAATACCAAATACTGGCAAATTCATAGAGGTAACCTTTAATAATACTCTAAAAATGAATTTTATAAGTAATGCAATATATAATTTATCTGTCAGATTAAATAACTATCAACCACTCTATAGTGTACTTAATTTACTAAATAAAGATCAACTTAAAGATAGAAAAATTTTAAATGAATATAAAATTATTACCTACACTTACTTAAATTCAATACTAAAATACACAAACATTAAATTTGATTTTGGAAGAAATATAGAGATTGATAATTTTTATCTAAAATCAGGTATTGGCAATGAAAATTATAAATTAGGTGTAAGCCCTACTCTAATGGGCGAGATGTATTGGATAGGGGGGTATATTTTTATTATTGTTTATATGCTAAAAATAGCATTATTTACTTTTATAGCAAATCGTACATTTCAATCGAG
>CACGUF010000029.1 GCA_902576125.1 uncultured Alphaproteobacteria bacterium
ACCTTTGGTTCTATTTCTACTATTCCCTTTTTTATAAGTTTTTTAGAAATTTCTTCAAGGCTTGATCTTGATTTTGTAATTTCAATCTCAATAATTTTTTTAATTTCAAAAATATTTTTGTTTTTAAATTTATCATCGAGATAGTTAGAGGCCTGAAGCAATTGTGTATTAGTAAATTTTCCACTGTCTTCAATAATTCGGTTTTCTACCTCTCCATTTTCATAAGCTAAAATAGACATAATCTGTTTTTGATTAATCCTAATAAATTCAAGGTGTTTAAGATTTTTTTGGTACTTCGGAGCTATAACTATGCCGGCATAGTTTGAGAGCCCTGAAATTGCTCTAGATGCCTCATCTAAGACCTGTTGGTATGATTTACTTTTTGAGGACCCTAGTTGTTCAATGTTTTCTTTTTCAGATTTTGATATTCTGCCAAACTCCAACAATCCATCAACAAAAAATCTCATACCTTTTTCGGTTGGAACTCGCCCTGCAGAGGTGTGGGGCGAAAATAACAAACCGTCTTTTTGAAGATTAGATAATATGGTCCTAACAGATGCTGAGGAGATGTCTAGCCCCGCCCTCTTTAAAACTGTTTCAGAACCGGATGGTGAGCCGGTTTCAAGATAACTCTCAACCACACTTTTAAAAATTTGTTTAGTTCTTTCGCTAAGTTCTGAGTACAAATTATTTTTCATAAGCAATATATTGGTGTAATAGTTATAAAATTCAATTAATAGATATTAATAATGAGAAAAGATAGAGCGTTTAATGAAATTAGAGAAATTGTTTTAGAAATAAATATAAATATGCATGCTGAAGGTTCTTGTTTAGTCAAATTTGGGAATACACATGTAATATGCACAGCGTCTATTGATGAGAAAACCCCTCCGTGGCTTAGAGGCTCTGGAAAAGGATGGGTAACAGCAGAATATGGTATGCTTCCCCGCTCAACAAATACGAGAATAGACAGAGAGTCTGCCAAGGGTAAACAAGGTGGCAGGACACAAGAAATTCAAAGATTAATTGGTAGAAGCCTTAGATCAATTGTAAATCTAGAAAATCTTGGGGAAAGGCAAATAAAAATAGATTGTGATGTAGTTCAAGCAGATGGAGGAACTAGAACAGCCTCAATAACTGGTGGATTTGTAGCTCTGTATTTAGCAATTGATAAGCTTAAAAAAAACTACAACATCGAAAAGCCTATAATTAAGAATTTTGTTGCAGCTATATCTGTTGGGATAATAGAAAATAAAGCTTGTGTTGATTTAGATTACAACGAGGACTCTGCTGCAGAAGTGGATGCTAATTTTGTGATATGTGATAATGGAAAAATTTCTGAAATTCAGGCGACTGGAGAGGAGTATTTTTTCAGTGAAGAACAATATCAAAAAATGTTTGCACTTGCAAAGCAAGGTATTGAAAAGCTTATAACTAAACAAAAAAAAGTACTGAATCTAAATTGAAAAGTTTATTATTTTTTTCCAATAACAATAAAAAAATTTTTGAAGTTAAAAAAATTTTTAATTCCAGAAAAATTAAAATACATGATTTAAATGAATTTGAAAAAATTAAAGAGCCAAATGAAAACGGCATAAGTTTTTCAGAAAATGCAAAAATTAAATCTTCCTTTGGTTTGAAAAATTTTAATATCCCTTGTTTTGCCGATGACTCCGGCCTTTGTGTTGAGGCTTTAAAAAATAAACCAGGAATAAAATCAAAAAGATTTCTTAAGAAATTTAATACAAATTTGAGTGCTTTTGAATATATAATTGGTAAAGTAATTAAGTCAAAAAACAGCAGGGCCTATTTTAAAACATCTATTTGCCTTAGTATAAAAAAAGGCCATCATATTATTTTTGAGGGAAAAATTTCAGGAAGAATATCTGAAAAACCTATAGGCTTAAATGGTTTTGGCTATGATCCAATTTTTATACCAGATGGTTATAAAAAAACATTTGCTGAAATGAATAGTAAAGAAAAAAATAAAATAAGCCATAGAAAAATTGCACTTGATAAAATGGAGTCATTTTTATTTAATTAATCTGAAGAGCTTTTCCGGTATTAATTTGCAGAATTTTTAATTCTCTTTCAATTAGATTATTTTTGAAATAAAAATTGCCATCCACCCCATCAAATTTTGAATTATTATTATTCATGAGTTGGTAAAATTGCGTTAAATTATAATTGTTATCAATTAAATAAGTTAAAAGCCCTACTAAATCATAAGGCAAAGTTGATATTCTCATTAAATCTTCTTCATAATTTGCAAAATAATTGGTTATAAGTTTTTGTCTTTTATTGTACTCTACCCCGGGGAATATTGCATTCTGAAGAGTGGGCTCATTAAAAAAAATTTTATCATCCCAAGCACCAGTTCCAATAAACCTAACTATATTAGGGTCTATATCATAATAAGCTAATAAAGGAGCAACCTGCAAAAGCCTGATTCCATAATCAGCAATTAAAACATGGGTAAATTCATAGTCATTTGTTGTAGTAAATTTTTCAAGTTTTTTTAATCTTTTTTTTGAACCCTCATCTTTGTTAAGTGAAAGAATTTTTTTTTGCCTATTGAGCTCAAACTTTCTTAACTCATATTTTCCAAGTTCTTTTATAGAGGTTCTTACATTTTCTAAATTTTCTTTATATGATGCTCTGCTAATTATTACAGAATTACTTTTTTGAGACACAACATCGGCTATTTCATTAATTTTATATCCGTAAGAATTTTCAGGAAAAACTAAAGCAACTTTAGAGTTTTCGGGTAAATAATTGAAAATTGTTTCAATTTCGTTTTTAGGAAAAAAATTTAGAAGAAAAACACAATCCCCGGCTAGTGATTTATTTGAAGAAAAAGAAAAAAATAAAACTCCGTCGTTACAATATTTGTTTAATTCCATTGAGTCGCCTGTACTAATAGGGCCAAAATATATTTTACCAGGTTGGTTATTATTTTCTAAATATTCTTTGAGTCTGTTTTTGTCTTCATAAAAGTAAATTTTGAAAGAAAGGTTTTTTATTTTTTTATTATATGTGGCCAACTCTACAATATTTAAAAACTGATCAACAATTTTTTTATCATCTTTTTGTGATATTAAAACAGTAATATTACCAGATAAATTACTGTTAAGCATATTTTTGTTTATTGTAACAATTTTTTTGTTTTGTGTTTTATTTAATTTAGT
>CACGUF010000030.1 GCA_902576125.1 uncultured Alphaproteobacteria bacterium
CTCTAACAAAAAGACGCTCTGTTAAGAAAGATTATCAAGCGGCATGGCTACTAAAAGCAATTTCTCTAATTGATTTAACTACTTTAAGTGGTGATGATACAGCGGGAAAAGTAGAACGGTTATGTGAAAAAGCAAAAAGACCAATCTCTCTTGATTTGCATGATAAATTAGGTTTAAAGCAAGGAGAGATCAACGTTGGCGCAGTATGCGTTTATCATCATTTAATTAAAGAGGCTAAAAAAAATCTTCCAAATAATATTCCTGTTGCAGCTGTATCAACTGGTTTTCCTGCTGGATTATCATCTTTCAAAACAAGAAAACAAGAAATTACAGAGTCCATTAAAAATGGTGCTGATGAAATAGATATTGTTATTAATAGGGGTTTTGTTTTGCAAAATAATTGGAAAAAATTATACGAAGAAGTTCGAGACTTTAAAAAAGCTGCAAAGACCAAGCACATAAAAGCAATATTAGGTGTAGGTGATTTGGAGACTTTACGAAATGTTGCTAAAGCATCTATGGTTTGTATGATGGCTGGCGCAGATTTTATTAAAACTTCTACTGGTAAAGAATCTATCAATGCTAATCTAAATAATAGTCTGGTTATGCTTAGAATGATTAGACATTTTTATCAAATGACAGGTAAAAAAATTGGATTTAAGCCAGCTGGAGGTATTTCTACTGCTAAAACAGTTATTGAGTTTTTAATTCTCGTTATGGAGGAGCTTGGGCATGAATGGATAAATCCAAAATATCTTCGAATTGGTGCCTCCAGCCTTCTCATAGATATTGAGAGACAACTCTATCACTTTGCATTAGGAAGATATGCAAATAAAGAAAAGTTAGCAATTGGATAATGAGTAAAATTATACAGAACTTTAAAAACATTTCTTATGGTCCAGCACCAGAGGACAGTAAAGATGTTATGTCCTGGATAAATTCGCTTAATAATCCTAATCATTTATTTATAAACGGTGTATGGGTAAAATCTAAATCGTCTAAAAAATTACAAGTCATTAATCCAGCTTCTAATAAAAAACTTACAACACTTTCCATTTCTAATAAAACTGATGTTAATCTGGCAGTAGGAGCGGCAAAAAAAGCATTTAATTCTTGGTCTAAAACTTCCTCTGATACTAGGGCAAAATATCTTTATGCTTTAGCAAGATTAATCCAAAAACATTCTAGGTTTTTATCTGTCTTGGAGACCATTGATAATGGAAAACCGATAAGAGAGACAAGAGATATAGATATTCCTTTAGTAGCAAGACATTTTTATTATCATGCTGGATGGGCAAAAAAAATTGATACAAAAATAAATAAACCAATTGGTGTTGTTAGTCAGATAATTCCTTGGAATTTTCCTTTGTTAATGCTGTCTTGGAAAATTGCTCCAGCAATTGCTGCAGGAAATACTGTTGTTTTAAAACCTGCAGAATTTACGTCTTTAACAGCACTTTATTTTGCTGAATTATGTGAAAAGGCAAGAATTCCCAAAGGCGTAATTAATATTATTACTGGTGATGGTAGTACAGGAGAACTTCTTACTGCACATCCTGATACAAAAAAGATTGCTTTTACAGGATCAACAGAAGTTGGAAAAAAAATTATTCAATCTACTGCGAAGCATGAAAAAAAACTAACTATGGAGTTAGGAGGCAAATCACCATTTATAGTATTTGAAGATGCTGATCTTGACAGTGCTGTTGAAGGAGTAGTTGATGCCATATGGTTTAACCAAGGGCAGGTGTGTTGTGCAGGATCTCGCTTATTGATTCAAGAAAGTGTAGAAAAATTATTTATTAAAAAGTTAAAAGCACGCATGGAGAAACTACGTGTAGGAAATCCACTCGATAAATCAATTGATATTGGCGCAATTGTTGCACCGGTACAATTAAAAAAAATACAATCAATAGTAAAAAAGGGAGAAAAGGAAGGTTCTAAATTATGGCAACCTAGTTGGGCTTGTCCAACTGATGGCTTATTTTATCCTCCTTCTATTTTTACCAATGTTTCCCCGTCTTCATTTATTGCTCAAGTTGAGATTTTTGGACCAGTATTATCAGTGCTTAGTTTTAGAACACCTAGTGAAGCAGCAACTATTGCAAACAATACTCCTTACGGTTTAGCGGCAAGTATATGGTCAGAAAATATTAACCTTGCTCTTGATATTGCTCCTAAAATAAAAGCTGGAGTTATATGGATTAATTCAACTAATTTATTTGATGCTGCTTGCGGATTTGGTGGATACAAAGAAAGTGGATTTGGAAGAGAAGGGGGTATTGAAGGAATTAGAGCATATCAAAATAATACCTTGCCTGAGGCTGTTAAAATTAGCAAGAAAGTCAATAAAAGTAAGGTTGAACTTTCTACTATAGATGCGACACCTAAATTATACATTGGCGGCAAACAAAAAAGACCTGATAGTGGTTATTCTTTTAATCAGCTATCTTCTCAAAAAGAATTTATTTGTGATATTGCTAGAGCTAATAGGAAAGATGTAAGAGACACTGTTGAAGCTGCTTCTAAATCAAAGATAGGAACTTTAAGTAATTTTAATCGTGCACAAATTTTATTTTATTTAGCAGAAAATCTATCTCAACGAAAAGAAACATTTGTTCATTTATTAATGAGTATTGTTGGTACTAATAGAAGCCAAGCCACAAAAGAATTTGAACAAGCTTGTGAAAGAATTTTTTATTATGCTTCTATGGCGGATAAATTTGAAGGAAATATTCACAACCCTCCAATGAGAGGTTTAACGTTAGCAGTAAAAGAACCAATTGGAATTATGGCAAGTATTATGAGTGATGATCAGCCTCTTTTAAGTATATCAACTATCATATCCTCATTATTTGCTAATGGTAATTCTAGTATCATTGTGCCATCAGAAAAAACATCTTTGATAGCAACGTCTTTGTATCAAGTTTTTGAAACATCCGACATTCCTGCTGGCTCAGTTAATATATTAACTACAAAACAAAATGAGTTAAACGAAACATTGACACAACACGAAAATATTCAAGGAATATGGGCTTTTTCTAATAATGCAAATATTAGATCATCTATAATTCATGGGACAGTATTTAATCTTAAACGCTATTGGTGCCCAAAA
>CACGUF010000031.1 GCA_902576125.1 uncultured Alphaproteobacteria bacterium
AATAGTTTCTAATGGTTCTAATAGAACATATGGATATGAATTATCCAAATTTGTTTCAGTTAAACCTCCTAAAATCAAAGTCTTAAATGAAAATGGCGCAGGAGATGCTATGGCTGGAAATTATATTTATTATCGATATAAAAATTTATCATTAGAAAAATCTTTATCATTAGGTGTGGCAACTGGAACTATACATGCTAAAATGAGAAAAAATATTAAGTTTAAGACAGTTGATATAAAAAATATTATTAAAAAAATTAAAATTCAAAAAGAAAATTTAAATGTTAAGTAAATTTAAAATAGATCCCAAAGTAAGCAATGCCATAAATGAAGGTAAAGGTGTAGTAGCCCTAGAGAGCACTCTAATAAGTCATGGTCTTCCCTACCCATCAAATATTAAAGTTGCTCAGGACTCAATAAAGGCTGTGGAAGAAAGTGGTTCTGTTGCTGCTACAATTGGTATTATTAAGGGTGAAATTAAAATAGGTATGAATGATGAAGATTTAGATATTTTAGCAACTAGCAAAAATGTAGAAAAAGTATCTTTACACAATATAGCTTTGTCAATTTATGAAAAAAAGAATGCTGCAACAACAGTTGCTACATCTATAAATATAGCTTCAAAAATTGGAATTAATTTTTTTGCAACGGGTGGAATTGGTGGCGTGCATTTAGGTGCAGAAAAAAATAGTGACGTTTCAGCAGATTTAACGGAACTAAGTAACAACAAAATGTTCGTTATATCTAGTGGAGCAAAATCAATTTTAGATTTAGAAAAAACTTTTGAAAAATTAGAAACTCTTGGGATACCTAGAATTGCATACAATTCAGATTTCATGCCAGGATTTTGGTATGAAGAAACTAACTTTAAAGTAGATAAAAATTTTAAAAATATAACTGACATTTCAAAATATTTAAAAATTATTGAAAATTTTCAGCATAAATCATCTGTTTTAATTTTTAACAAAGTTCCAAAGGAAAAAGCAATTGATAAAAATCTTATTCAAAACTGGATAGAAATATCAATTCATAAGGCCAAAGAATTAAACATTTCAGGAAAAGATTTAACACCATTTTTAATTTCTGAAATTAACTCTCTTTCACAAAATAAGTCTTTAGATGCTAATACAGCTTTAATTGTTAATAACGCTTTATTCGCAGGTAAAATTGCTAAAAAATTTAGTTTAGTTTAGATAGTTCTTTTTTTAAAATTTTAAAAAATTTATCAGAGTCTGCTTCCGTGATAACATTACAATTGGGATTAAGTTTTTTAACCCCTAACCAATCTACTACTGTTTCACCTCTAGTTAAATCTGATTCTTCTTCGACTTGAACATGAACTTTTTTACCTTTGAAAATTTTATTATCAATTAGGTAAGCAATTACGCAAGGATCATGAAGTGGGCAATCACCTGTTTCATACAATTCTCGATGAAATCTTGAATAAAAATCCATAAGATCGGCAAAGAAAACAGATGCTTTATTATTATTTGATTTAATATAATTTATAACTTCGTCATTAACATTTACTTTATGTGTTACATCTAATCCCATCATTGTAATTTCAATACCGGAATTAAGAACAACATTTGCTGCATGAGGGTCAACATATATATTAAATTCTGCAGCTGGAGTTATGTTACCTAGACACATTGCTGCACCACCCATTAAAACTATTTCTTTAATATTATCTTTTATGGATGAATCTTTTTGAAGACTTAGTGCTATATTTGTTAATGGACCTGTAGGACATAAATAAATAGGCTCTTTAGTATTTTTACATTCTTTAATAATAAAGTCTATGGCGTTCATTTCTTTAATTTTGTGACTAGGATCTAAAATTATTGGGTCACCATCTGTATCTAAGCCACTCTTTCCATGTACATGCTCTGCCGTAACTAAATCATAAACTAATGGTTTATTCGATCCTGCAAAAATCGGTATATCTTGTCTATTTAATAAAGAGCATATTTTAAGAGCGTTTAATTTTGTGTTTTCTAATGTTGCATTTCCTCCTACACATGTAATGCCCAATAAATCAATATTATCACTCGCTATTGCAAGCATTATAGCTACAGCATCATCATGACCAGGATCACAATCCAAAATAATTTTTTTAGACATTTTTAAAACCACTCAGTTTTAAATTTGGTCTTTGCAGCCAATTGTAATCCATATACTTTGTTGTTCCATCTATCACATGTAAGGTATATGCATGTCTTGAGTGAAGACTAGTATTTTCGCAAGAATAATGTGGCAATCTTCCATGTAAAAGTACTAAAGTGCCTTTTTTAACCTCAACAAAAGTGTCGGTTTCAGGAAATGGCTCATTAGATAATTCTTCCATTTTCATTTTATTATTTTCCCTTTTAAATAATTTTCGAAGTGGGCCTTTATGACCTCCACTTGCAACTTGTAAGCATCCATTTTCTTTTGTTGCATCTTGTAAGGCGAACCAAAAACCAACAGTGCTTTCAGGTTCAGTTATTAAAAATGTAGAGTCTTGATGACAAACTACTTCGCCACCTATTTTTGGTTGCTTAAAAATATACATTGATTGAAGTAAAAGAGGATCTTTAAATCCAATAGCTAATGCTATTTCATTCAGGTCTTCATTCTTAGAAAATTTTATAAATTTATGATCTAAGTCGTGCAGTGCATGACCAATTTTATTTACAATAAATTGCTTATTTTTTTTTAAGTTATCCTCATTAATCTGAGCCTTTTCCTCAAAAAAGAAACGAATTTTATCTCCAGACTCTAAAAAATAATTATCATCATTATGACTTTGACTTACGGTATCAAAAACTGATTGTTGATTATTGAAATCTTGTTCTTCAATTAATTCTTT
>CACGUF010000032.1 GCA_902576125.1 uncultured Alphaproteobacteria bacterium
ATGTAATTAATTTATCATCTTCTCCATTTTTAAATCTTTGCATATTAGACATAACACCAATAAAAGCATCGGGAAACCATTTCCCTTTTATATCAAATTTTACCCAATCAGTATTTTCTGTTTTAATTTCTAATTCTTCAGGTTCTCCATTTGGGTAATCAAGTAAAAGGCCTAAAGTCATTTTTGCTGCACCTTTTGTTCCTTCGAGTCTGATATAAGCATCCTGATTTTTTCTTCCAAAAGAATGGCAATGGTTTATTGTCATGCAACATCTTATTTGATCTCCATAATTAAAAATTGCACTTGTTCTACAATCAGCTAATTCTTTTACTTTTGGATGTTTTACAGACTGACAATATAAGCTTTCAGGATTTCCTAAAACTGAACGTATCCAATCAATATAATGTATCGAATGCAAAGGAACTTCAACACGATCTAAAGTTTTTAAAAAAGGCCATAATTCCCAAGGGGTATGAACATTCACATGAACTTCCAACTCAACTAAATCACCTAACAAATCATTTTTTATTGCCTCGTAAACAGGTAACATTATCGGACTAAACCTTAATTGGAAATTCATACAAGCTTTAATATTTTTTTGATGACAAATTTTTCTGATTTTATTTCCTTCTTCAAGTGATCTGCCAAGTGGTTTTTGAAAAATTGCATAAATGTTTTGAGGAAGCTTATCAACAACCTCTAAAAGAGTAGCTGGAGGTAATGCTAAATCAAAAATGCAGTTTTCATTTTCAAATGCTTTTTCTAAAGAGTCATATACGTTTTCAATTTTATATTCTTTTGCTAACTGTTCTGCTTTTTGCTTATCAACATCATATAATCCATGAACGTTAAACCCAGCTTTTTTATATGCTGGTAAATGGGCATCTTTAACTATTCCTCCTGTACCTATTATTATAATGGGATTATTTTTTGAGGGCTTTGGCCAAGTTTGACTAAAGTTTTTTATTTGTGATTCTTGATCATTCATAATTTTAAAATTTATTTTTGATAAAAAAATGACTACTCCTTAATTTAATAAGGAGTAGTCTTACAGTTGCTTAGTAATAACCAGCGTCCTGCATTAAATAATCAGTTTCTTTAGCTGCCGCATCCAAAGCTTCCTTTACAGATTTATCACCTACAATTGCAGCTTGCAATTCAGGGAATATAATATTTGAAAAAGGAATCCACTCAGGAATAAGTGGCGGTGTAAATGCATCTTCAGCCATAGAAGCAGAGAAAGTAGAGAATAAATCACTCATAAATTCATTACCTGCTGCATCCATTTCTGAAGCAATATCATTCCAAACTCTTGTCATAGTTGGAAGTTTACCACCTCTTGCTTCATGCATTTGTGCTTCATGATTTGTTAAAATCCATATTAATGAAGCTGCTGCTTCTAAGTTTTCTTCAGGGCATCCGTTTAGGATAGAATAAGTGTGTGAGCCTGACCAGCCACCTCTTTTTCCTCCAGATCCCATTGGAAATCTAACTAAACCAACATCTCCACCAATTTTAGAATCTTCACTGTTGAAGTAAGCTCCCCAACCGCCCCAATCAAGATTAAGAGCAACTGTTCCACTTGCAAATCCAAGGCCAGTTTCGTCCCAAAGATAGTTTAAAACACCTGCAGGCACTGCTTGAGCATTGTAAAGATCAACAAACCACTGAAGAGCTCTTTGACCAGCTTCATCATTAAAAGTTGGTTTCCAATTTTCATCAAACAGAGCGCCACCTTCGGCTATAACTAGTTCATAGAAACGACCTGTAATAGCTTCTTCTTTGCCAACATACTGTGTTCCATAGAAATTAGGGGGGTCTGACCAGAAAATTGCTTGTTCTTTCCATTGCTCTAAAGTTTCAGGTGGTGCTAAATCATAACCATATTCAGCTTTGAACCTTTTTTTATTATCTTCATCTTCATATATACTTTTTATGTACCATAAATTACTGACATCACTATGTTGTGGCAATTGAACAAGACGTCCATCAACAGTTGAGTGGTCAAGAACTAATGGAACAAATTCAGCAAGAAAATCTGCTGGCACAATTCCATTAAGGTCTCTGTATATATCTCCATATTGAGTAGCAAAACTAGTGTGATTTGAAACAACACAGTAACTAATGTTACCAGCTGCTATATCTTGTTTTATTTCCTTATCTAACTCAAAGTGACTTTTTTTAGAAAGGATTGATACTTTACCACCTGTTTTTTCTTCCCAGATAGGAATCATTTCCTCATAAAGTGGATCGTAAGGCGCTCCACCAATTAGTTTTACATCAAGTGTAATACCGCTAAAATCTCCCCACATAGCTACTTTGTCGTTTGGAAAACTTTTATCAACGGCAAAAGCACTGAATGAGAGAGAGAAAACAGATATTACAGTCAAAATGCTTTTGAATAATTTCATATTCTCCTCCAATTTTTTTCTAGATATTACACTCTATCTGCAAATTTAAAAGGAAAAAGATTTGGTTATTTTTATATATGAAGATAGTATTTACTTATAAATTTTATTTTTTTGATAAAAGAGGACATTATGACACAAAGATTTGCAATGGCAGTAAGGCTTAAAGAAGAAAAAAGAGAATTTTATATTAAAAATCATGCCAATGTATGGCCAGAAGTTTTAGATGAATTAAAAAAAATTAGCGTAAAAAATTATAGTATTTATCTTAAAGAAGATTTTATGTTTGGATATCTAGAATATGATGGAAGTGATTTTAATACAGATATGGAAAAGATGCAAAAAATTCCAATTGTAGATAAATGGACAAAATTAATGATCGACTGTTTTAATCCCTTTCCCAATAATGAAGATA
>CACGUF010000033.1 GCA_902576125.1 uncultured Alphaproteobacteria bacterium
TGGAAGAGCCTATGATATTGTTCATATTATGACTGGTGGTGGACCAGCAATGCGAACAGAGTTGCTTTGGACAATGATTGCAAGAATTGGCTATAAAGATGCTAACATGGGTTTTGCAAATGCAATGTCTTATGTATCAATTATACTGTCTATTGCATTTACTTATTACTTTTTTATTAAGTTAGTTGCTGCAAGAAAAGATTTGGGTCAACAATAATGAAACAAATAAAAAAAATCGGATTTTGGTTACTAGTTCTTTTCCTTTTAATATTAATTTGTCTTCCAGGAATTTGGATTTTTGTTAGTGCCTTTCGTCCCAATCCTGAGATATTATCAAAACCTGCAAATTGGATACCTGATAGATGGACGATACATCAATTTACTCAGATGTTCAGTATAAATGGATATGTTTCAGTCCCTGCATTTAAGTATTTAATGAATTCTGTAATTATTTCTTCTGTTAGTACAGTAATTGCTATTACTATAGGTATGATGGGAGGATACGCCTTTGCAAGATTCAATTTTAAAGGTAAAAATAAAATCTTTTTAAGCTTAATGTTAGCAAGAGCAGTGCCAGGTATATCTCTAAGTTTACCTTTATTCATATTATTTGCTAAGCTTGGAATAATTAATACATCTTTTGGAGTTATCTTAGTTTATGTTGCAATGAACGTTCCCTTCACAATTTGGTTAACTGACGGATTTTTTAGACAAATACCTAAAGAAATGTCTGAAGTGGCAAGAACAGATGGTTGTACGAGATTTCAAGCTTTTTGGAATGTTGAACTGCCACTTGCAGGACCTGGTATAGGTGCTGCTGCGATATTTGCATTTTTATTATCATGGAATGAATATGCATTAGCTTCTATTTTAACTAGAACTGTACACTCAAAGACCTTACCAATTGGTATGATGGATTATTTAGATGAGTTTACAATTAATTGGGCAGGAATGTGTGCTATAGCAGTAGTAATGATCATTCCTGCTTTAATATTAACATTTATAGTTCAAAAACATTTAGTTTCTGGATTAACATTTGGAGGAGTAAAAGGCTAATGGCTAAGGTTGAATTAAAAAACTTAACTAAAAAATATGGAGATGTTGTAGCTGTACAAAATATGGATCTAACAATCCCGCACAATGAATTCCTTGTATTGGTTGGACCTTCAGGGTGTGGAAAGTCTACTACTTTAAGAATGATTGCAGGCTTAGAGGAAATTTCTGGAGGAGAAATTTATATAGGTGATCAAAAAGTTAATGATAAAGATCCAAAGGATAGAAACGTTTCAATGGTTTTTCAAAATTATGCTCTTTATCCCCATATGACAGTTGAAGAGAATTTAGGTTTTAGTTTGAAAATTGCTAAAGTTAATCCCAATGATATTGAAGTAAAAGTCAAAGAAGCAGTTAATATTTTAGGTTTAGAGGATTTAAGAAAAAGAAAACCTTCCCAGCTTTCTGGAGGGCAAAGACAAAGAGTAGCAATGGGTAGAGCTATTGTAAGGAGACCTGATGCTTTTTTATTTGATGAGCCTTTATCTAATCTAGATGCAAAACTAAGAACTCAGATGAGAACAGAAATAAAAAAGCTACATCAAAAACTTAAAACAACAGTTATATATGTTACTCATGATCAGGTCGAGGCAATGACTTTGGCTGATAGAATTATTATAATGAAGGATGGTTTTATTGAACAAATCGGTTCTCCAATAGAAGTTTTTAACAAACCAGTAAACGTATTCGTTGCAACATTTATAGGTAGCCCTCCTATGAATATTATTGAATGTGAAGTAATTAAAAAACAAGATCAGTTAATGATTAAATTAGATGATAATATTCTTTTTAATTGTCCTGAAAATAAAATAAAAAAACTAACTAATTTAAACAATGTTATTGTTGGAATAAGAGCTGAAGATATTGTTCCCGTACACAGTAATAATGATAATAAAAATTTATTGTGGAGTTTCAGTAAAGATATAAATCTTGCTGAACCACTAGGAACAGAAACACAGCTATTTTTTAAACTACAAAATCAAGAAATAATCAGCAGGATGTACAATCCAAGACCAATTAATGTTGGTGATAAAATTAATTTTCAAATAGACGTTAATAAA
Organism: uncultured Alphaproteobacteria bacterium; assembly: GCA_902576125.1. Taxonomy (GTDB): domain Bacteria; phylum Pseudomonadota; class Alphaproteobacteria; order HIMB59; genus CACPNW01. The sequence goes on from CACGUF010000033.1 coordinate 2,115, forward strand.
ATTCACTTTTTTAATTATGAAACAAAAAAATCAATCTAAGATTTATAGTGCTCCTGCACTAGAAAAAGGTCTAGATATTTTAGAATTATTATCGAATTTCTCAGAGGGGCTTACCCAAGCAGAAATTGCAATTAAATTAAATAAATCAGTAAATGAAATTTATAGGATGATAACAACATTAAAAAATAGAGAGTACGTTGATTTTGATAATGAAAAAGAAGTTTACAGACTTTCCTTTAAAATTTTAAATATGACTGCAAAGTTTGAGCCTGTTAAAACTCTTACAACAAGGGCAATTCCAATAATGAAAGAAATTACAACAAAAGCAAATCAATCTGTTCATTTAGCAATATATACAAAAGGAAAGATTTTAATTATTGCGCAAGAGGATAGTCCTTCGTCATTTAATTATCATGTTTCTGTTGGGGCTAGCTTTGATTTACTTGAGACGTCTTCTGGAAGAGTTATATTAACTTTTCAAAATGCAAATGAAAGAAAAAGAAGATTAGAGAGAAGAAATTTTTATTCTAAATTTGAGAGATCGTCTAAAATATCAGTTTATGAACTAAAAAAAATCGAAAAACTTTTTTCAAAAAATACAATG
>CACGUF010000034.1 GCA_902576125.1 uncultured Alphaproteobacteria bacterium
ATCTGCAGATTTAATTATATATAATAAGAGCTCTGAAAAAATAATAATACCTAAGAGTTTTAAATATAAAGATAATCAAAATAATTATTTTTATGGAACTGAAGGATCATTTAATACTAATTTTTCGACAGGATATATTAATAATGTTAAAATTCTATTAAATGATGGATCAAGAATTGTTGGTAATAAATTTCAAAGAGAAGATAATATTGATATAATTTCTAAAGGAGTCTATTCACCATGCTCATCAAGAATTAAAATTGGAAGTTTTATTTGCCCTACTTGGCAACTTGAAGGAGAAAAAATACTCCATGATAATAATAATTTACTGTTATATCAAAAACACTCTAAAATGAGAGTTCTCAACTTACCAGTTTTTTATCTACCTTATATAGTAACGCCCTCTCCCCTTAGAAAAAAACGAAAGTCTGGTTTTTTAAATCCTTCTGTAAATTTTAATTTTTTTGACACCAAAGTCTCTCAATCTACTTCATTGCCATATTATTTTAATATTTCTGAAGATAAAGAATTAACATTTACTCCAACAATAAATTATGGAGGAGGTGTTGATTCATCTCAACGTTTTTTATTTGAATATAATCAATTAATTTCAGGTGGTTCTTTAAGTACAAATTTAAGTTTAGATAGTAAATTTGAAGAACAAAATAATAATAAATGGTTAACTGATGCTAGCTTGATAACTACTTTTCAACAAAAAATTAATCCAAAATATTCAATAGATTTTGAATCAGCTTTGGAAACATCAAAAAATTATATTCAATCTACAAATCCAAATAATAATCTAAGTTACACTAGTTCCCTTGCTACAAAAGTTAATTTAAAAGGTTATAATTTAAATAAAATTGATGATAAATTACTTGTAAATTTTAGTACTTATCAAACCAATCAAAATGAAGATGATAATAGTTCTGTGCCAATAATTTTGCCATTTATTAAATATAATTCGGGAATTTATAATTATAATCAAATAAATTTAGAAAATAAGTATGAATTTTATAATATTTTTAGAGATAAAAAAACTAATGACTATGCAAAAGAACAACAAAAATTATCCCATAATTTAATTTTGTCAAAAAAATATATTGATTTTAATTCAAATATTATTTTAGAAGGTCAGCTATTTAATCAATTTTTTAATACAGTAAAAAAAGATATTAAAAATAACGAGATATATTCTGGAAATGTTATTCGTTCCTTCCCAATATTTGGATTAAAACTTGATACACCTTTTAAATTTAAAAGAAATTTATTAGATTTTACATATAAACCAAGTCTTTCATTGATTGTTAGTCCTGGAAAATCTAATTCAGAAAAAATTTCTAATGAAGACTCATCTTTACATACATATAGTGCTAATAATGAAAAATCATTAAATAGATACACAGGAAGTGATAAATTAGATAATTCAAAGAGATTAGTAACTGCATTTAACATAAATAATAATGAATTAAACATGAATTTATCGCAAACATATGAATTTACTAATAATAGTAATTTTCATAGAGATACAGGCAACGAAGATTATTTAGGAGACTTATTAGGGGGGTTTAAATATTTAAATCTTAATAATGAACTTGAATATAATTTTAGATATGATCATGCAGTTAAATATTTAAAACAACAAAATATAAACTATGAAAATACAAATTTATTAGGAAAAATCGAATTATCTTATTTAGACCAAAAAAGTGACTCAGAATCAATAATTACTGATGACATTGAAACATTAAACTACAAATATAAATCTAAAAAAATAAATAAGTTTTCAGAGATTAGCTTAAAGGGTTTATATAATTTAAAATCAAGTATAAATACTGAATATGGTTTAGGTTACAGTTATTTTGATGAATGTTTTGGCATAAATATAGACTTTAATAGAAAATCTTATAAAGAAGATACTTTAAAACCTCAAGACACATTAACAATCATGTTTTCTTTCAAAAATATAGGGTCTTATAAATCACGAAATCTTGCAGTTTCTGAAAATAATAAGGAAGATATTCAATGGGAAAGTAGTTCAGTTAAAAATGAATTATTTAATTAAAATATTTTTAATAGTATTTATTTTTCTTTCCAATTCAATTTATGCGAACGATAATAAAATATTATTCGAGGTAAATGATAAAATATATACAAGCATTGATCTTAAAAACCGTATTAAATATTTGGAAATAATAAATTCAAGAGATTTTAGCACAAATTTAGAAATGGAATTAATTGATGATTATTTTAAGTCAGTGATATTTTTTGAATATGTTAATAATAACAATTTTCTTAAAAATATCTTAAAAAAAGAAACTAAAAATTTATTTAACGAAATTACAAATAAAAACGTCAAATTAAAAGAAAATTTAACTGAAAATATAATTTTAAAAAATATAGATTATGATCTTGCTAGAA
>CACGUF010000035.1 GCA_902576125.1 uncultured Alphaproteobacteria bacterium
TTGGAGGCTTCTCAGGACTTGGTGGTATAAAATTAAAACAAAAACTTCTTAAACTAGAGCAATCATGAATAAAAACATCATCATACTTCAACATATTGATATTGAAACTCCTGGTTATATTTTAGATTTGATGAAAAAAGATAAATTTAATCTTACAACCATAGAACTAGATGAGGGAGAAAAAATACCATCAAATTTAGATCAATTTGATGGAATGTTTTGTATGGGAGGGCCAATGGATACTTGGATGGAAAAAGAATATCCTTGGCTGATTGAAGAAAAGAAAAAAATAAGAGAGTTTGTTGTTGATTTAGAAAAACCATATCTAGGTTTTTGTTTAGGATGTCAGTTATTAGGAGAGGTTGTTGGTGGTGATGTTGTTAAATCAATACCTCCTGAAATAGGTATTTTGGATATAAATATGAATGACGGTTATTCCACGGATAAATTATTTGGAGAGTTTAACTCCATTATTAAAGCGTTGCAGTGGCATAGCTATGAAGTACAAAATCTTGAATCAAATACAAATGTAACTTTGTTAGGCTCTTCACCAACAACAAAATATCAAATTTTTAAATACAAAAATCATGCATATGGTATTCAATTTCATATAGAGATAAAAGACAATACAGTATCACAATGGGCTTGTGTCCCTGAGTATGAATCAGCTCTTGAGGATAGTCTTGGAAAGGGAGCACTTAAAAAATTTGATAAAGTAGCTAAAGATAATATGGATGCTATGAATTTCAACGCTGAAAATTTATATAATAACTTTAAAAAAATCTTATAAAAAATTTAAAATCATATAAAAATCATGTATTTGAAAAGTGCATATCAATGTATGCAAATTTTGCATATCTATTTTACAAATTTTAAACTTACAAAATTTAATATTTAAATTAAATAAATAATTACGTTCATCATGTTTTACATGACGGAAGTAGGCGAAAGCTGAAGGAACGCATGCAAAGTTATTAAATCGTTCAATCTACATAAGTAGATCGGAAGTAGGTTTTACCGAAGGAACGCGGAACTTATTTTTAATTTCCATAGCTAAGCATGATTTAAGCAGGTCTCAGGTGAGTTCTGTTATAAACTTATTATGGAGAATTATATGAATAAATATTATTTTTCGGGTTTAATTTTGGGATTTACTTTAATTTCTTCAACTGCTTTTGCAGCTGTTGATCCTGAAGTATCATATATATTAAACACACTCTTATTTTTGATAGGTGGCTTTTTAGTCATGTGGATGGCAGCTGGTTTTGCCATGTTAGAGTCTGGACTAGTTACATCTAAAAGTGTTGCAACAATAGCTGCAAAAAATATAGGGCTATATTCTATAGCAGGTTTGATGTTTTGGTTTATTGGATACAATTTAGCTTACGGTATTCCAGAAGGAGGCTTTATAGGAACATTTCTTCCTTGGAGTGATGCAAGCTCAATTGAAACTGGTTATTCTGATGGATCAGATTGGTTTTTCCAGATGGTATTTTGTGCAACAACTTGCTCAATAGTATCAGGTACGATGGCTGAGAGAATTAAAATTTGGCCATTCTTTTTATTCTGTGCAATTTTAGCTGGGATAATATACCCAATCGAAATGGGATGGCAGTGGGGTGGAGGTCATCTTGCAGCCGCTGGTTTTTCAGATTTTGCTGGTTCAACATTAGTACATAGTGCAGGAGGTGCTGCGGCACTTGCAGGCGCGATTCTTCTTGGTCCAAGACTTGGTAGATTTACTGATAAAGGTGATCCTAAAGCAATGGAACCTTTTGCTAGTTCTTCAATACCTTTAGCAACATTGGGTGTATTTATTTTATGGTTAGGATGGTTTGGATTTAACGGTGGCTCACAATTAGCTTTAGGATCTTTTGATGACTCAACTTCTATTGCAACTATTTTTATTAACACTAATCTAGCCGCTTGCGCAGGTGTTATGGTTTGTGCCGCTGTTTCAAGATTAGTTGGTGGTAAAACTGATGTTGTGATGATGCTTAACGGTGCTTTAGGTGGACTTGTAGCTATTACTGCAGAGCCTCTTACACCTTCTCCTATCATGGCAATAATTATTGGTGGTATCGGAGGATTAGTTGTCTACTATGGAACATTATTATTGATTAGACTCAAAATAGATGATGTTGTTGGAGCTATACCAGTTCACGGTTTTGCTGGTATTTGGGGAACATTAGCAGTCCCACTTACTAATTCTGGTACTAATTTTGGTTCTCAGCTCTATGGAATCTTATGGATCAATATCTTTGTTTTCGTTGCTGCCTTTATTATTTGGTATCTAATGAAAATAAGTTTTGGAATAAGAATTAGTGAAGAAGCAGAAAAGCTTGGAACTGATAAAGCTGAAGTTGGAGTAATGGCATATTCAATTAGAGACTAAATTTCAATTAGTA
>CACGUF010000036.1 GCA_902576125.1 uncultured Alphaproteobacteria bacterium
TTTTGTTAACTAATCCGATAATTTTATTAAAAAAATCAAAACAGTCTTTATCTGTAGTATTTTTTTTTAACATTGGTTGAAAAACTATCCAACTGGCGTCATAAAAATGAGCAATCTCAATTAATTTTTTATATTCTGTTACATTTTTACCAGATATTGTAACAACTAGAGGTAAGCTACCATTAGAAATTTTAGCTACTAGTTCAATAATTTTTTTCTTTTCTACAAAATCAAGTTTATTCACTTCTGTTGCCAAACCCAAACAAGCTATGCCGTTTGAACCTAGTTTTTTAATTAAAGATACTTGTTCATGCATGATATTTAAATCAATTGTATTGTTTTTATTAAAAAAACAATATGTCATTGGGATAATACCTTTAATCATGATTATTCATCTTTGATAATAAAGTGGATAAATTTTTTTTTAAAATACATTTAAGAATTTTTTTTTGATAATTCTTCATTATATGCAAAAACGGCTGGGCTTCCACCAGTAAACATAAATATTACATTTTCACCTTTTTTTATAATTCCTCTTTTAATGTAATCTAAAAGGGCTGCAAAACCTTTAGATGTATAGACAGGGTCTAAAATTATTCCTTCTTTTTTTGCAAGAAGTTTCATTGCTTTTATTCCATCTGTTGTGGGCGCTCCATATTTCTCACCAACATAATTATTGTCATGGTTAATCATACTATCTGTAAACTCTATGTTTACATCAAGCATCTTTGCTCCTTCATTACAAATTCTAGCTATATCCTTTTTAATATTCATTTCCCAATAGACTGGTGAGACTCCTTGTATTCGCGTAGGCCAATTAAGAATTTTAGCTCCTAACTCACATCCAGCTTGAGTCATGTTAGCTGCAGTAACAAATAAATGATCAGCCATAAAATTTTGATCTTTCATTTGTAAATCTATTTCAGCCATCGCGTTAGCATAACTAATTCCTGCAAGAACAGTATCTTCTTCTCCAAAACCTCCATAAATTAGTAAAGGCTTTCTTCCTTCTTTTATCAGTTCATTATATTTTAGGTCTAAATGTTTAGGAATTTGCTCTAAATCTTCTCCTTCAACAACGTTAACATTTGCACCTAAAATATTATATAATAAAAAATTACCTTGCATCATCTTACCTTTGATTCCGTGCATTAACACTAAGAAGCTATCTAAGTTTAATTTATTTGCTGCAGCGACTGCCTGACGACAAAAATTAGATTGGGATGAGGCACCAGTTAAAATACAATCATAGTTTCCAGATAAGGCCTTTGCCATTATAAATTCTAAGTGCCTAGTTTTATTGCCTCCAAATGCAAGAGCTGTACAATCATCTCTTTTTATATAAAGTTTTATTCCTAATTCTTTAGAAATATTGGGTGCAAATTCTAAAACAGTCGGTAATAAAGCTAAACTAACTCTTGGAATTTTGTTAATTTTCGCAACTAACTCCTGAGCTGTTAGTGGAACAAAGTTACTACTCATACATAATATCAGTGACTATGTCTTTTAACTTCTGAACCCCTTTTACCAACTAAAAAATCTAAATCAGCTCCTTTGTCAGCTTGCATTACATGATCAATATACATTTTTTGATATCCACCTTTGATGTCTGGTAAAATAGGTTGATATTTTTTTAATCTTTCAGCTATTATTTCATCTGAAACGTCTAAATGTAGCTTACCATTATTAACATCAACTTCAATAAAGTCGCCATTCTGTACAGCTGCTAAAGGACCTTTAATGGCAGCCTCAGGAGCTGTATGAAGAATTACAGTACCAAAAGCAGTCCCGCTCATTCTTGCATCTGAAATTCGTATCATATCTCTAATACCTTTTTTGAGAATTTTTTGTGGTAGTCTCATATTTCCTACTTCTGCCATACCTGGATATCCTTTAGGTCCACAGTTTTTTAAAACTAAAATAGAATTCTCATCAACTGCTAAATTTGGATCATCAATTTTTTCATGAAATTCTTCTATACTTTCAAAAACTACGGCTCTTCCCGTGTGTTTCATTAATTTAGGACTTGCAGCTGAAGGTTTTAAAATAGCTCCATCAGGAGCAATATTGCCTTTTAAAATTTTTATACCCCCATCATTAACAAGCGGTGATGCAAAGTCTTTAATTACATCCTTATTCCAACATTCTGCATTTTTATTATTTTGCTCAATAGTTTTGCCATTTACTGTTAGGGCATCTTTATTTAGAATATTTTTATCTAAAAGTTGTTTTATTACAGCTGGAACACCGCCTGCAT
>CACGUF010000037.1 GCA_902576125.1 uncultured Alphaproteobacteria bacterium
TTTTTATATCTATCTAAATGATCCTTTGAGAGATTTAATATTACAGAAATTCTTGGCTCAAAATTTTTTATAGTTTCAAGTTGAAAAGAACTTAATTCAATTACATGATAAGAAAAACGTTTTTTCTTTAATATTGAATTGCAAAGTGCATCTCCAATATTTCCACCTACAAAAGTATTTTTATATTTTATTTTTAATATTTCTCCAATTAATTTAGTTGTAGTGGATTTTCCATTGGTTCCAGTAATAGCAATAATTTTTTCATTTTTTATATTTTGATAGTATAAATTTAAATCTCTTTTAATCTTTGATTTTGTAACTTTTATAAATTTTTTATCATCAATAGATATACCTGGTGTTAAATAAATATTATTATATTTTGTTAAATTAGAATTTTTATTTGAAATAAAATTTAAATTTGAAAATTTTTTTTTTAATGACTGTCTTATTTTTTTACTATCATCCCAACAATCGAATGATTTTTTTTGAGTTCTCAATAATTTAATAACTGATAATCCACTTTTGTTTAAACCAAAAACATATTCACTCATTTATCGTATTTTTAATGTTGCTAAACTTAACAAGGCAAGGACTATTGTTATAATCCAAAATCTAATTACAATAGTAGACTCTGCCCATCCTTTTTTCTCAAAATGATGATGAAGAGGTGCCATCATAAAAACTCTTTTTCCAGTTAATTTAAAACTTATCACTTGAATAATTACTGAAAAGGTCTCTAAAACAAACAGACCGCCAGCAATTGCTAAAACTATTTCATGTTTAACCATTATTGCTATTGATCCTATTGTGGCCCCTAAAGCTAAAGAACCAGTATCACCCATAAATACTTTTGCAGGTGGAGCATTGAACCAAAGAAAGCCCAAAGCTGCTCCAATTAATGCTCCACATAAAACAGATAATTCACCTGTCCCTGGAATATAACTAATTAGAAGATATTCAGAAAATACAATATTTCCTGTTACATAAGCTATAAAAGCAAAAGTCATGGCAACTATCATTACTGGAACTATAGCTAAACCATCTAAACCATCAGTCAAATTTACAGCGTTCGCCGAACCAACAATGATAAACAATGATATTAAAAAATAAAAATATCCAAAATTTAAGATTAAATTTTTAAAAAAAGGAAATGCTATTGTTGTATTAATTTGATCATTAATATTATTTATAATGAGTATGGAAATAATTAGAGCAAATAATATTTGAAATGCTATTCTTGTTCTTGCTTTTAATCCATTACTAGAATTAGATTTTATTTTATTATAATCATCAATAAATCCTATAAATCCAAATATAAACAACGTTAAAAATCCAATCCAAACAAAACTATTTTGTAAATCAGACCATAAGGCTAAAGATACTATGACACTTAAAATTATTAAAACCCCTCCCATAGTAGGTGTTCCTGCTTTTTGAATTATATGATTTGTAGGACCATCATTTCTTATGGGTTGGCCAATTGGTTGAATTGCTGAAATTTTGTTAATTAAATATTGACCAAAAATTAGTGAAAAAAATAATGATGTTAGTATAGAAGCTCCTACTCTAAAGGTTATAAAATTAAACAAGTTCAAAAAACTATATTGTTCAGCAAAATATTGAGCTACAAATTTAAACAAATATTATCCATCCTTTTCTAATTTTAATAATTTTACAAACTTATTTACTTCAGTTTTATTTGAACATTTAGCCATTATAATGGCATTTTTGTGAAGCTTTTTATTTAAATAGCTCATTATATTTTGGCTACTATTTTTATAAACATATTTATTTTTTAATTTAGAAAACATACTTAGAGCTTTTTTAAAAAAGTCGCCACATAAAATAACTTCATCAAATTGATATTTTTCAATTTCTTTAAAGACTTTAATATGTAGATCTCGTGATTTTAAACCTAACTCATTCATATTCCCTAAAATTAAATATTTTACTCTTTTATTATTTTTAATAACTGAAAAATTTTTAATACACTCAATCATTGTTTCGGGGCTTGCATTATATGATTGA